>NZ_FNKL01000003.1 GCF_900100115.1 Chryseobacterium soldanellicola | reverse complement strand
TATATACCTTATTTAGGGTGGTTTTAGCGGTGGGGCTCACCTGTTCCCATTCCGAACACAGAAGTTAAGCCCACCAGCGCCGATGGTACTGCGAAAGCGGGAGAGTAGGTCGCCGCCAGTTTTTATTTAAAACTCCTTCATCTTTTGATGAAGGAGTTTTTTTATGTCCTTACTTTAAAGAAATACATCATTGATCAATGATCAATAATCAAGCATCAAGCATCAAGCATTAATCATTAATAAAAAGATCAATTAGTCATCAATAAGGAAGGAGTATTTTTGCCTATTGCCTATTGCCTATTGCCTATTGCCTATTGCCTATTGCAAACTGTGTTGTGTCATTGCGAGGAGTAAACCGAAGTTGTCGAAGTATAGAAATATTTTAAAGATATACTGTCAGATGCCGATGGCAAAATAATGATCGTGTCCCTACAAGGTAACTGATAACTCAAATAAGTTAAACTGCCGACTTCCTAGCCCTGATAAAAGCGGTTACCCCGCAGCTGGGAGTGGAAGGGTTTGAGGGTTTAGGTGCTGGAATGCGTTGGCGTGAGGAGTATGAGCGGATAGCAGGAAATAGCTCCTAAAAATAATTAGTGATATCATTTAAAGATTAAAAGGGATAAATCAAAAGCTTCTTTTAAATATGATAATTGGCTTCTGTTTTATGTCAAAGAGCACTGATTGTAAAAACAATTCTACTGTTATAAGTGGCTGCGGGAATTGTTACAGATACACCTGTAAGCTCTATTTGTATGGGAATATTGGTATATGTGGCAAGAGCCACAATTGCCTGGATTCTAAAAAGTTCAACATCAGTCTGAGGAACAGTAATATATGTTGTGCCGCCGGTAATTGAGCATGTTCCACAAGTTGTAGTTCCGTTTCCTGTTCTTCTTGCTTGCAAAATAAGTGAGCTGTGCCATGTTGGATTGGCTTCGTAGTGAACAGATATTTTACCGCTTCCCAACAGCAAAGGAACTCCTGCTGCCAAAAGAATCTGATTGGTTGCACTTTCATAGGTTCCTGCATAATTACTTCCAGCTTCTGTAATTGCAGGAATAGGAACGGTCCAATTGGTTCCACTTACTGTTAATGTTCTTTGTGCCTGTAAAATAGTATTGAATATCATTAAAATAACAAAAAATATACTTTTTATCAAGAATTCTTTAGTAAGAAAATAATTTTTCGATTTCATACCTTTAATTTTATTCAGTGATTGTGTAAGTAATGACAACAGGAGTATTGGTTCGGGCAAATAAGTTGGCATAATTATTAGGTGTTAAAGTAATCGTTAAACGATGACCGTTATTGGTCCCGGTTCCGGTAAATGCCCCTCCAATTCCGCTGATAATGGTTGTAGGAGCTGTGGTCAGAGTAATTTGTGAAGAAGGCGTTCCCAAAGTTCCTCCTCCTGATCCGGCCGCTGCTGCTGCCTGTATTTTTATATCAACGCCTGGAATAATCTGATTGATTGATGCGGTAATTCTTCTCGTAACACCTCCTGATGCAATCGCAGAAGTATAATTAATCCATTTTGTAGTGTTGGCGGATGGATTTACGACTGATCTTCCGGCTTCTGTCGGAGCTGTAAAGCTTAAAGTGATGTTTCCGGCAGGTTCTATATCCATTAATGTGACGATTGGTAAGGTTACGGCAACTGTTCTGTTTCCCGTTGTTTGTGAAAACATCCTGCAGGAGAGTAAAAAGAAAAGTAAATACAATATGTTTTTAGCCGGTCTCATTTTCGTTTTTTTATTTGATTATATCCTACTTTTATGGTTTCCTGTTGATATTTAATTTCTGATTGTTGCTTCACAATATTGATCGTTATTTTTTTTATTTCGGAAGGATTTAAAGTCAATTGATAAGTATCCATTGAAATTTTATAACGTTTATCCAGTCCGTTTCGATAAATTTTAACCGTCCAGTCTCCCGGACGTAAATAAGTAAAATCAAATTTTTCATCAACAATTGCTATTTTGCGATAGGTTTGTTCACCATTCGTGGCTTCAACAACGATGCTTTCTTTTTTCTTTTTATCTTTTTTAGGCTGAAATTGTGCAAAGCTGATCTGATTTTCAACTTCCGTAAATTGTATTTCTCCCTGAATACTGGCTGCACTTGTCAATCCGAAGTTGAAAATATTCTCTTTATTCGTCAGATTAACCGAAGCAGGTAATGTAATAGTCGAAATATCATTAATATCAGTGGTTGACCGATCGATTTCTAAATAATATTCACCGGGAATGATATTTTTAAATATAAAATTTCCGTATTTGTCTGTCACAGACAAATGATTTCCCAGCATCAAACGAATTCCGTCAACTTTTTTCACGCCGATATTTTTGATATTTCCTGATAAAGTTGTGTATTCCGCAATTTTCTGTACTGGAATATTCAATCGTAAAGTATAGCGTAAAGAAAATATAAAATCCTTATTTCCCAATTCACCACGCTGTAAAGTGTAACGTCCTGAAATGTCAACTTCATGATTTGGGAAAATTTGCTGATGAAAAACCAGCTCGAAAAGATTCCGGTCTTTAAAATAATCTTCAGGCATATAATTATTCTGATAAAAAAGGCTGAAATAAGTTTTATCGGAAAAACGGCTCATAATTCTTGCACCGTAATAAATTTGTCGCTGATTTTGCTGCTGATAGCGGGAAGTTAAGGCATAGCTTCCATATAAATTAAAAGATGTTTTAAACTTTTCAAAGCTTACATTGACTGTATAAAAGCTCGAATTTCCTTTGAAATCTGTAAGATAATTTTCTGTTTTTCCAAATTGACCTTCTAAATTCAATTGAAAAATTCCTAATTGCTGATCAACACTTATTTTAAAAAATCGTTCAAAATAATCAAATTGTCTGGGTTCCAGGCGATCCTGATATTTTTGAAAACCATTATAAAGCATCACCGAGCCATTCTCCAAATATCTGTACTGAATTCCATATTGCAGAAACTTTCTGTACGGTGCCGCCAGAAATAAAGTGTCTCTTTGAAAATTTCTCGCATCCTGAACATAATTAGCGATTAAACTTACTTTTTTTATAATCCTGTATTGAATATTTCCGTTAAATGTACTTGTATTGGAAAAATATCCTGCAAATTCCGGACTTGCTCTCATGTACATCAAATTTCCGTTTATTTTTTCAAAACTTGCCTGTGTTTGGATCATGTAAGCAGCTCCGTCCATTTTCTCTGTTTTGCTGTAGGAAACTTCTCCCGAAACATCAAGGTTTTTTGTCAGTTTAAATTTTCCTGTGAGATATGGCAAATGAGCATCTGAATCTAATCTCATATTGTTAAAATTAGAATTAATTTCCTCCGTTCGCGGAATTTTGTATAAATATCCTGCGGTAATTTCTGATTCTTTATTGAGTTTAAATTTGGTATAAAAATTAAATTCATCTTTAATATCACGGAAAAATCTTGGATGGTTATAAAAACCTCCGAAACTTAATTTTTTCGCATCAATCCGCAATTCTGCACCGCGACCATATCTTGCAAATTCCGTCAAAAATGAAGAAGAATACATTTTATCACCTAAATGAATTAAAAAATGATCTCTTTTATAATTAACAAAATACTCCTCATATTGTGTGAAAGAATTAAACTCGACCGGATTTTTTGTCACCGCATGAAATTCTAGTAAGCCTTTATTTTCTTTATCTAAACTTCCTTTTCCGTAAAGCTCACCCTGAAAACCATCATTGTAAATTCCTCGGTTTTGCATTCCTACAAAAGAAATTGATGCCGCAACCGGAAACCGGTGGTAAATATCGTCTTCAAGAGGTTTAACAGAAATAATTTTCACACTTGTGTAAACGGTTTGATTGTCTTTAGGATTATCAGAGGAATACACTGACAAATTCAAATTTTGATATTCATTTTTGCCGAGATCAGGATTTGTTTTTTTATTAATGGTAATTATTTTTGTTTCACCTGGAGGTAAAATTAATGTCGCATCATGGTCTACAACAGCATTTTTACTTTCTAAGATTAGATTTTCAATACTATTCCCATTATTTTTTAATAAAAATGAAGCTTTAATGGTTTCTCCTGCCTTTATAAATTCCGGAGAATCCAATAAAGTGACGGATAATTTTCTGCTCCCTGAAATTTCTATTTGAGCATTTTTTATAAATTTTTCACCATTATTTTTATTAATTCCATGCAGGGTGATCGTGTGAATTCCTTGTGAGGTTTCTCTAGCAATTTTTAACGGGACAATATAAATTTTCTTCTCATTAGCAGAAATTCTAAGCTCACCATTGGCAAGAATAGGAGTAATATGCGGGCTTGAACTTTCGACGGAGATGTTATAAATTTTACTTTCCGAGGTCTTATTTTCTATCGTAAAGGAAATAGAAGTAGACGTTCCCGGCAGTAGACTATCTTTTTTGCTGACAAACTCTTTTGGTTGGTTTTGAGAAAAAAAAAGTACTGGGAATAGTATGGTAAGATATAAAGCCCAATTTTTAATCATTTTTTATTTCTAGTTCCACATTGATGGCAAAAGCATTTTCGTTTTCATCTGTTGCGATGATGACGGCATTGTAAGTGTCGGGTGGCATTTTACTGATGTCGATATAAAAAGACTTGGAAGTTTTAGGAAGCAATCCCATGGCCTGGCTTGTAAAATTTCCGATTTTCTGTTCGTTCTTACGGTTGTAAATCTCAATGGCAGCAATCGTTTTGCAATAAAGATTTCCGTTATTGGCTATTGCAATTTTCAGGATTTGTCTTCCGTCTTCTTTATCGATTTTTACTCCTTCAAATTTTAATTCCGGTTTTGCCTTCTCCGAATCATAATCAGTAATCACCTGAATGGCGTATCTGATCACAGATGTAATATTAATTCCATCTTTACTGTCGTTTGGTTTTATATCTTCTACCGGCTCTACAATAATAACGCTCCAATAGCTTCCCGCCTGAGAAACTTTATCAGGAACCTTGATTTCATAATAAATCTCAGTTTTTTCCTTCGCCTTCAGAGTAACGAGATTGGTATTTAATTTTATCCAGCCGGCATTGGTTTTATCGTTGCTGTTAGGAGCTGTATAACTAATAGAGCCATCTGCCAGATAGGTAAAATCCTGCAAAAATATTTTCACGTTTTGGGGCTTGTTATCTGTGTTTTCCACGGCAATTTTTCCTTTATAAACTTGTCCGTTTTCTACTTTATAATTGTGGGTAAGCCCATTAAGCACAACAATATTAGCCCTTAAAAATCCAAAAAACAAAATCAGGATTAAACAATAGAAAAAGCGCTTTATCATTTTAATGTAAAGTTTCGGTGTTAAAAATAACGGCAATAAAGATCCAAGAAGAAACAGACAGGCGGTTTCTTCTTATAAAAGTTGAAATTTCAGTGATTAATTATCTGAAATCGTATAGGTTACAGTCGCGACAGCTGCAGTTGTAGCTTGAAGATCTGCATACGCTGCAATTGTACCTGCGCCACTTCCGGGAGCTAATGCATAGGTAAGATTATGACCGTTGTTGGCACCGTCTCCTGTATAAGCGCTTCCGATTCCTGAAATAATTGTTTGATCTGCAGCACTTAACGTCAGCTGAGCTGAAGGTGTACCCAAAGTTCCTCCACCGGCACCTGTTGCAGTTGCGGCAGTTACTCTGATGTCAATCCCGGGAATTAAGGCATTTAATCTTACAGAAACATTTCTTGTAGCGTCAGTAACTGATTTTATGGATGAATAATTCAGCCAAAGCGTATTGTTCGTTCCTGTTGGGGTGATCGGTAATCCTGCTTCTGTAGGAGCTGTAAAGCCTAAAGTGATGTTTTTACTGGCAGCAGGCTCAATATCTACCAGTGCTACTTCGGGGATGGTAATCCCGATTGTGTGGTTGTCTGTGTTTGTATCTTGAGCATTTGCGGCAATTCCGAAAGTAACTAAAGATAAAGCTAATGTTAATTTCAAATTTTTCATGGTATTTTATAATTTGGTTAGGTGAAGTTAATAAAATTCATCAATGTATGAAATATTTTTATGATTTATTTATATGCTTGTTAATTCATTACCAACATTTTAATATTGATATAAAATTTAAATTCGGTGCAAATTATTAAAGTTTATTTTAAAAATTTATGACTAAAATCAAGTGTAAAATAAAAGCCTTACGCAGTTTGCATAAGACTTTTAATTAAATATTGTTTGTATTAATTTTAAAACCTGCTCAAAATTCCCCAATGGATTTTGATGTCATTAAACTTAAAAGGATTTCCAAATTCATTACCATTCGAAAGCTGGAAACTCATCAGCCCGATCGGAATAAAAAAGTTGAAGCCGAGCCCAACACTGTAGAGCTTAGGTTTTACATTCAACGATTTATTATTGAGCTGTCCGTACTGTCCGAAGACATCAAAAAAGGCTTGATTTCCAATTAAATACCGATATTCCAAACTTCCATAGTAATAAAAATCGGCGGCGAGGGAATTTTCATTGAAACCCCGCATAGAATTCCAGCCTCCGAAACGGTATAATTCGTTGGCAGAAAATTCAATCTTAGAATCCATCATGGCACCTTCCGCTTTTAAGTTCAGAAAATGATTTCCATTAATATGATAATTATGTTCCCCAAAAAAGTAAAACTGGTTTTGAGGGGCTTTAATATTGTCTTTGGTGTACGTTGTTGTCAGATAATCGTATCCGGCAGTGATTTTTGTTTTGTAAAGGAAAAGATCAACATCGGTAGGTTCTATCATCTCAAACCAGACTCCAATTCCTTTTTTGTTGTAATCTTTCCCCTGGACGTATAATGTATCAATAATACTTGAGCTTTCGAAAGTCCCTCGAAGACCGATTTTATTCCGGCTGTTCATGTGATAATATAAGGCAGGAAGGGCTTTTACATTCGCAAAAGTAGAATCCTGTCTGAATATATTGACTTTCATATTCAAACCTACATTTGATTTAAAAAGATAGGGAATATCGGTTTGCAGATCAAAATTCTGACCTTTATCGGGGTTTCTCTGCCAATATAAATTCACCGTTTCAAAGCCGTTGAACATATTCCTGAAATTAACATTCAGGGTTCCGTTTAAAGTAAATTTATCTGTTTTATCATTTCCAAAACCGATCACTCCGTCGAAAGTATTCGTCTTTTTCTTTTCCATGAAAAGATAAATACTCGTGGAATCTTTCGTAAATAAGGTTTGCGGAGGCCGTTCCAACGTTACAAACTGATGGCTTTGAAAATTTTTGTTGATGGCAATAAGATTCTTTTCGTCGTAAGTTTTTCCTTTAAATTCCTTTTCAAGATTTTTCATAAACCTCTTCGGAACTCTTGAATACCCTTTTACAACAAAACCGTCGATCGTTCTTTTATCATTCTTATTGATGTCAAGCTCTACAATCGGATAACCGTTTTTCTGACCTTTATATTTGGATTTTATTCTGCTGAAGGCAAAGCCGTCATCAATATATTTTTTGTTGATGCTTTTTTTTGTGGAATCTAAATTTTTAGTAAAAAAATCTTTCTTCGATTTTAATTTTAAAGTTAAAGAATCGGAAAGGTCAACATAAGTTTCGTTATAATTTTTTCCTTTATCGTAGAAAATTTCCGTGCTGTCTCCCTTTACTTTTACTTCTTTTAATTGAGTGAAAAAATAATTGCTTTGAGCCAGAGAATCCAGAAATTTCACGGCAGAAGTTGAATCTTTTACTTTTTTCCTGACTTTTGTTTCGGTATCAATAAGCCAATACTGCTTCTTTTGCGCTTGTGTAAAAACGCAAAACAGTACAAAAAATATTTTTAAAATTAACTTCAATTCGATTTAAGTTAAACCATTTAAGATATTATCCGGATTAAAGATGCTTCGACTTCGCTCAGCATGACATTTCTAATACTAAGTGTCATTTTGTAACGTTGTCATGCTGAGCGGAGTCGAAGCATCTTTGAATTTTTACATTTAAATATTTATATAATTAAAATTTGTTTTAATAACTGAAACTAAGCCAGTTTATTATACTTTTTCATTAAATTTTCATAAGTTCCCTGCGGAAGAATCCATTTCAACGGAACTCCGATTTTCTGCCCGAATTTACCAAAATAATAATGGGCTTTCCATTTATTTTTGTTTAAAAGTGCATCAACATATTCTGCAACTTCCAAAGGTTCAGTTCCTTCGCCTACATGAGAATTCATCAAAGCATAAACTTTATCGAAAACAGTTGCGTAAGGCTCGGAAACTTTTGTTCTTACCCTGTTTTCTGCAATATTCGTTTTGATATCACCCAAATGAAGCGAACAAACATTGATGTTCCAGGGATAAACTTCATATCTCATCGCCTCAGTTACTTTGTCTAAAGCAGATTTTGACGCAGAATAAAACCCACGGAAAGGTAATCCCATCTCACTTCCAATACTGGAAACATTGATGATTTGCCCGAATTTATGTTCACGCATTTTAGGCAAAACAGCGCTCATCATTTGAACGGCTCCCACCAAATTCAGGTTGAATAATTTTAAAATATCTTCTTTCGTAGAATCTTCTACAGCGCCTACCATTCCCATTCCGGCATTGTTGATCAGGACATCGATTTTTGTTTCAGTTTTTAAAACCTCGGCGATGGCATTTTGTACGGCATTATTATCCGTAACATCTGTCGGAATTGATTTAAAATATGCGCTTTCAGTGTGCTTTCTGCTTAAACCGTAGACTTTATGGCCTTTCTTTCCGAAATATTCCGCTAAAACGAAGCCTATTCCCGATGAAGTTCCTGTGATGATTATAGTTTTTGACATTAGTAATTAAAATATTTATCTGAATTAGGAATTTTAAATGAATTTTCTCCGGGTGTAAAATTATTCATTTTTACAAGAGAACTGAGTTTATGGATGAATTCTTTGTGATAATCTTTTGGAATATTTTTTTCTTCTTCGTCGCATGATGAATAATTTTCGTTAACAATAGCTTTTCCGGTTGAAAAATTGATTTCATTCAGCATATTAAATTCGCAAGTATCATCAAATGTGCTGACAGAACCGATCAGATAGAAATCACCATTCTGAAACCGAAAAGTATGTATGTAAGCCTGTGTGTGTCTTGAGTTGGTGTTAAATTTCTGCGAAATAATAATACAGCCATTCTTTATTTTAACATCAGGAATGGGATTGTATTCAGGATAAAAGCCAGTTTCGGAGGCGAAAATTACGGTTGAGTTTTTTCGCCAGATTTGCAGTTTTCCATTATTATTTTTAAGGATGAAAAATTCTCTCTGATAACCGTTATTAAAATCAGACTTAACTTTTTTATCAGTATTAAAAACCAATACTATTTCGTCTTTTCCGTCTTTATCGAGATCTCCTTTTGTTTCCGCAATTTTTGTGTACCCTTTCGGAACCACAAAATTTTTCAATTCCTGGGCGTGAAAAACTGGAAAAAAGATGATGACAAAAAAAGAAAAGAAATTTTTCATTTAAATGGTGTTTAAAATCTCTGAAAGATCCTCCCAAAACATCGGATAAGACTTTTCTACGACGTCTTCGTCTTCAATAATTAATTCTTTGATCAGGCAGAATGGTGCAAAACTCATTGCCATTCTGTGATCCTGATATGTTTTGATTGAAATATTTTCTTCAGGTTGATTAAAATTGACAGAATTGATTGTAAAATCTGTAATTTCAGTCTCTGTTCCGAGTTTTTTCAATTCATTATGTAAGGCTAAAAGTCTGTCGGTTTCTTTCACTTTTAAAGTTCCCAGACCGGAAATCTCAAATGGAATTTTCAATGCTGCTGCTGTTACACAAAGCGTTTGTGCGATATCCGGACAATTATTCATGTCCAAAATGATTTTTTCAGGAAATGAGAAGTTCGGATCGGGTTGTAGTGTTATTTTATGTTCGTCTTCTGAGAAAGTTGTTTTAATTCCAAAAAACTCTTCATAAATTTTTGCAATCGCAGAATCTCCCTGAGTTGATTCTTTATAAAAACTTTTTAAGTGAATGGTTTCTCTTCCTAATGCACAAATTGAATAGAAGTAAGATGCTGAGCTCCAGTCGCTTTCGACTTCATAATTCACAATTGACGATTCACTATTCAAAATAAATGATCCTACTTTTATCGTATTGTCAACAAAGCTGTTTTTAATTCCTAATTTGGTTAAAATATCCAACGTCATTTCAATGTAAGATCTTGAAGTGACTTCGCCCACAAGATTGATTTTCAGTCCGTTTTTTAATTTTCCTGCGATCAGCAAAAGTGAAGTAATAAACTGGCTTGAAATATTAGCCGGAACATTAACCTGAGTTTGAGTGATTTTTTTTCCTGTAATTTTTAAAGGTGGAAAACCTTCATTTTCAAGATATTCAATTTCAACACCTAAGTCCTGAAGAGCGGTTACCAAATTTTTCACCGGTCTTTCTTTCATTCTTTTTGAGCCTGTAAGAATTGTAGTTTTTCCTTCAAAAATCGAATAGTATGATGTAAGAAAACGCATTGCTGTTCCTGCATGATGTATGTCTACAATTTCCGTGTCTTCGGAGAGTGCTTTTTTTAATAATTGTGTGTCCTGGGAATTGGACAGGTTTCCGATTTTTAGAGTTGAAAACAGACTTTCTAAAATCAACAAACGATTCGAAATGCTTTTCGAACCGCTGATTTGAACTGTTTTATCTCCGATTAATTTTGATTTTTCCAGCTTCTTCATTATTTCTTCAGATTTTAGATTCAAGATATCAGATTCAGACTTTTAATAATCCAGTGTCTGAAATCCGACATCTAATATCTTATTTTAACTTCTCATTATTCTGATGACGGTCTTTATCGCGATCGGTTTTTATCTTCATTTTTTTATCGAAAGCTTCCTGCAGATTGACTCCGGTTTGGTTGGCTAAACATAAAGTTACAAACAGCACATCTGCCAGTTCTTCCCCTAAATCTTTGTTTTTATCGCTTTCTTTTTCGCTCTGTTCGCCGTATCGTCTGGCGATAATTCGGGCAACTTCGCCGACTTCTTCTGTCAGCATTGCCATATTTGTCAGTTCATTAAAATAACGGACACCAATGGTTTTGATCCATTCGTCGACTTGCTGCTGCAGATTGGTAATTTCCATTATTGATACTGATAAGCTCCCAAAGTTGGAGTGGCAGTTCGTGATACGTTAACAATATCTGTAGGTACTGTCGCTGCTACCGCTGTATTTCCTTTGTTGATGGCGGGAGAATTTTGTTTTACTCTTAAATTTAAATGTGCTGTAAAATAATTGACAAACAACGGATCTTGATTTTTAATGCTCTGAACCACAAAAGTAGGGTTATTATCGAAAGGGAATCCGGCTTCTGATGTGCCAGAATATTTTAAAAGACAGTTTTGGATTAAAAAATTAAACTGTTGCCCCGGCGTTTGCTCAAAATTCACAGAATTATCTCTGTCAGAATACACAATACTATTCCTTATATTAAGCTGTTGAAGCGCTCCCTGCTCGGTTTGTCCGGCATCGTTTTTCCATTCGTTGGTGGCAAAAATTCCGTTTCTGTTAAAAGAGCCTAAAACCTGAGAGTAATTGGCAATTGTTGAATGCGTATAATTATGACTTCCACCTTTGAAAATCCCGATGCAGGATTCTCCGCAGTTATTCATGACTAAATTTTTTGCAGTAACAGTGGAAGCCACGGCATAAATTCCGTATTCCTGGAAAGTATGGATGAATGAATTGCTGATATTTGCCGTAACCTGTCTCATATCTAAGCCTTTTGTGCCACCAAAAAGTCTTGCATGATTCATATTAAGATTGGAATTGGCTTCCATTCTGATTGAGTTCCAGTTTTTGGGAATCGTATCGTAATAAGGGTCATTTCTGTCACCACGAAGGACAACTTCATTATCTAAAGCTCCGTTAATATTTAAAGTAGCGCCCGACGAAACCTTCATTCCGCTGTTTTTATGGAAATATACTTTTGTTCCTGCCTCAATATCTAAAGTAATATTAGGATCAATCGTTAAATTCCCGTAAATAATTTTCGCCTTAGTATTCGTCCATGTTGTATGATTGGATATAACATTCGGGTTTGAAGGGCTTTGAATGAAAAATTCAGCATCCTGAACCACCGAAAACAATGTTACATGCTGCTGTCCTGCCGGGCTGGTGAAAACAATGCGGTCTTCTGCAATCGCTTCCGGGCCGGTAGCTTCCGGTGCAATTTCAACGAAAATATATAAGCTGTCTTTTTTTCTCAAAGGAACATCCTTGAAATCGTATCCGGCTTTTCCGTCAACATTGATCTTATATAAAGATGCAGCCCCTTTTTCGAGATTAACTCTTGGGATCATAATATCCTTATCTTCATTATTGTATACTTTTACAACATAGGTTTCAGAACGTACCTGATGATAAACCGTGTCACAAAAAACCGTGTCTTTTGAAAAGCTTAGCTCTTGTGAGGGCGCATCAAACGTAATGTCGTCCTTATTACATGATACAGCTACCAAAAGTATCCAAAATGAAAAAGCCAGTAATAATTTGAATTTCATCGAAATTAAAGTTTAAATAGATTTCAAATTTAACGAAAATACTTTGAATTTCTTATTAAGAAAAAAATATTGAATGCATATTTGGAAATTTAAAAAAAAATTGTATTTTTGCAACCTAAAATTTAGCAGAAGAAATACCATTACTATTTCGAAAGCAAAACTTTAATTTTTTAAAATTGTATTATGAAAAACGGAATCCACCCAGAAAATTATAGACTTGTTGTTTTCAAAGATATGAGTAACGACGAGGTGTTTCTTTGCAAATCTACTGCAGAAACAAAAGATACTATCGAGTACGAAGGACAAGAGTACCCATTGATCAAAATGGAAATCTCTTCAACTTCTCACCCTTTTTACACTGGTAAAGTGAAATTAGTTGACACTGCAGGTAGAGTTGATAAGTTCATGAATAAATACAAAAAATTCGCTAAGTAATTTTTTGAATTAAAAATATTTAAAGTCTTCCAAATTTTGGAAGACTTTTTTATTTGATTTAATATAGAATTTAGAAATAAGATATGAAAAGTTAGTTGTAGGATTTGTATTTTTGCGTTAAGCAGAAATTTGATGGTAGAGAAGTATGATTGATTTAATCACTGAAACTTATATCTTCCATCCTCTAATTTCTAGTCTCTAACATCTAACTTCTTATTAAAATGCAATTAGTATTTTCAGATGCGCAATATTGGGAAGATTTTCTTCCGCTTACTTTTACCCGTCCGGTTGCAGAGATGCGATGCGGAATCCTTACGTTCTCCGAAAGATGGCAGAAAATTTTAGAAAACACCGAAATTTCTTACTTCACGGAAAATTATTTACAGCAAAAATTTAAAAATCCTGAAGAAAAGGAAAGCCTTTTTTTAGTTACGAATTTTTTACCGACCGAAAATGTCATTCAGCAAATAAAAGATTTGAAGCAAGGGGAAGCTTTGGTATATGAAGATGAATTAGTTGCTGCAAAAATCAATATGAAAGATTTTTCTTTACATCAGATCGAAAAAATGACTGATATTAAGGAAGAACTTATTTTCTTTAAAAAGCCGACCGATCTTTTTACGTATAATGATAAAGCCATTAATTTTGACTTTGAATTAGTAACAAAAGGAAGAAAATCACAAGAATTATCTTCTACTAATGGGTTTTTGGGAGATAAAAAAGATCTTTTCATAGAAGAAGGCGCACAAATTGAGTTTTCAACATTAAATACAAAAACCGGAAAAATCTACATCGGCAAAAATGCTGAAGTGATGGAAGGCTGCAATCTTCGTGGTCCCATTTCTTTGGGCGAAGAATCTAAGTTTAATCTTGGGGCAAAAATTTACGGGGCAACTACAATCGGGCCTCATTGTAAAGTGGGTGGAGAAGTCAGTAACATCATTATTTTTGGATATTCAAGTAAGGGGCATGACGGGTTTTTAGGAAATTCCGTTGTGGGAGAATGGTGTAATTTCGGGGCAGATACCAATTCGTCAAATCTTAAAAATAATTACGGACACGTAAAACTTTGGAATTACAGAACCAAAACTTTTGAAGATACAGGATTGCAATTTGCAGGTTTAATTATGGGTGATCATTCTAAAACCGCGATCAATACTCAGTTAAATACAGGAACTATTGTAGGAGTCGCTTCCAATATTTTTAAAGAAGGCTTTCCTCCGAATCTGATAGAAAATTTTTCGTGGGGCGGATTTAAAGATGATGAAAGGTTTAAATTAGATAAAGCTTACGAAGTTGCAGAAAAAGCAATGGCAAGACGAAAAGTACCTTTAACAGACGATGATAAGGCTATTTTAAAGCATATTTTTGATACTTATTAGATGCTAATAATCAAAACTTCAAATTTTTTTGAAGTTTTTTTCATTTATGATGTAATAGAATTAATTTTTTAATTGTCTTACTAATAGAAACAAAGCTCATGACCCAAGAAACTTTCAAGAATACGGTATTTATTCTCAAAAACGAGATGTATCGCTTTGCGAAAAGATTTGTTATGAGCAGTGATGAGGCAGAAGATGTAGTTCAGGATCTGATGATCAGGTTTTGGCAGAAAAAGGAGGAGCTGGAGCAGTTCGGAAATTTAAAATCCTATGCGCTCAAAGCCGTCCGGAATGAATGTCTGAACAGGCTGAAGCATCACGACGTCAAGTTAGGATTCGCGGATATGCAACTTCACCGGTCGGAGCTTTACAGTATGGAAGTGAATAATTTAAAAGAACACATTATTGGTTTTATTAATCAGCTTCCGGAAAAACAAAAAATGGTCATCCATTTAAAAGATGTTGAAGAGTATGAAGTGTCTGAAATTTCTGAAATGCTGGAAATGGAAGAAAATGCGGTAAGAGTAAATCTTATGCGGGCAAGACAAAAAGTAAAAGAACAAATTTCACAACTGATGGATTATGAACAAAGACAAATTTCAAGATAAATACGACGAGATCTTCCAGAATTTAAAGGAAGACAAAATGGATTGGGATTTTGAAGATTTCCTGAAAAAAGCAGAAAACAAGGAATCTGAGAATAACGAAGCTCCGATCATTCCGCTGGAAACAAAAACGAAACCTTCTTTTCCTAAATGGTTTTGGATGGCTGCTAGTGTGGTTTTGCTTTTCGGAATTGGTTTGATTTTTAATTACAATCAAAAATCAGATGTTGAAGATCAGTCGCAATTGGTTGAAAATCAAATTAAAAGCCAGAAAAAAGATTTTATTGAAGAAAATAATGATCATCAGGAGCAGGTTGCTGTCAATCATGTGAATGACACAATTTCGGAAATAAAAAAAGATTCTATTTTTCAGGAAAGCCAAATGGCTGAAAAAGATGTTTTAGATGAAATTTTACCAAAACGAGGAAGGCTAAAAAAAGAATCAAAACCAAGATTTGTAAATAATTCTCCAAAATATAAGGCAAAAAGTGATTCTACAGGTTACAAAGACTCATATGTAATCGTAAATGGCAAAAGAATTGAGAATGTGGAAGAAGCCATTAATATCACAAAATACTCTTTCCAGGTATTTGCCAATGTCAGCGAAAAACTGTCGCAGCCGAAGGTAATGGATAATGTAGATTATTAATATATAAACGGTTAGCAACTGATCAGGCTAATAATCAAAAAAAAGAAAAAAATTGACTCATGAAAAAAATATTCATACTATTCGCATTTGCTTTTTCACATTTTTTCAATGTGTACGGGCAAAAGGATAAACTAGACCAGCTTTTTGAGAAGTATCAGGAAGTGGAAGGAGTGACTTCCATTAAAATTGCAAAACCCATGTTCGGAATGCTCGGCAGTTTGAACATTGAAGACTCACAATTAGACCAGATTAAACCTTTATTGGCAAAAATTAATGGCTTAAAAGTATTGATCGCAGAAAGACCGGAAAATGAAAATAGCGGGAAAGGACAAAAATTGCTTCAGATCAACAAAGATATCTCATCATATCTTAAAGCGTTGAATTATAGTGAAATAATGACAATGAACAGCGACGGTGCAAAAATAAAATTTCTTTCATCCGAAGCGAAAGAAGGTATTTTGGATGACATCCTGTTGAGCATTGACAGCGGTGAAGGTGAAAATATTCTTGTCATGCTGGATGGGAAGCTTTCTATGGATGATATTAATAAAATTATCAACTCAAGTGACACGAAAGTTAATCCGATTACCAATACGAGAAGTAATTTGATATCAGAAAATCCGGCTTCTTACCTAAATGGTGAATCCAGAAATGTAGGCGATTTTTCGGGAATTAATGTAAGTACGGGCGTTAATCTGGTTTTTAAACAGGAAAGTCCGACGAACGTAAAGGTGATTGCTGATGCCGACAAGCTTCAATACATCATTACTAAAGTTGAAAACGGAGTGCTGAAAGTATATGTTGATAACAAAGGGCAGAAAAATTTAAAGTTCAAAAATATCAGCGTAAATGTTTCTTCCCCGAGAATGGATAATATAAAAGCTTCATCGGGCGCTACTTTTACGACAATTAATTCGGTTCGGGAAGATAATTTAACAATCGATGCATCTTCGGGTTCTGTGGTGAAAGGTAAATTTGCGATATCGAATAATGCAAGAGTTGAAGCCACTTCAGGATCAGATATTAAAGCTACTATTACTTCTAAAACTTTTGGATTTAAAGGATCAAGCGGCTCAGATACAAGCTTTGAAGGGCAATCCGGGCAGGCTAATTTTGAGATCAGCAGCGGTGCACTTTGCAAGGCAGAAAATTTCAGAGTAAATAATGTTGAGGCAGAATCTTCTTCAGGAGCAAGTCTTTCCATCAATGTTGTTGATAAATTAAAGGTAAAAGCATCTTCCGGAGGCTTGGTAAAATATAAAGGAAATCCTGAAATTGATTCTGATATCAGTAAAATGTCCGGCGGAAGCTTAAAACCGATTAACTAAAAACTAATTATCATGAAAATTTTAAAAACCTTTTTTCTGATTATCTGTGCCGCGTTTTTATTACAGTCCTGTATTGTTTCAGAAAGACCCAATATGGCTTACTTTTCAGATTCAGGACATGATTTTAAAGGAGCAAGATTCGAAAGTGTGAATGTACCGATGTTTTTAGCGAAACCTTTCATTAAAAGAGCTTTGAGAGAAGATGGTGAAGATAAAGAATTGATCAATCTGGTTAAAAAAGTTTCAAAAATAAAAGTGCTGACCATAGAAAACGGCGACAGAGCAATGCTAAAAGATTTTGCCAATTATCTGAATGATAATAATTACGAAGATTGGGCAACGATAAAGCATGACGGTGACAACGTCAATATTCGAGTAAAACAAAAAGGTGATGCCATTAAGAATATGCTTATCACCGTAAACTCTGATAAAGACTTGGTTTTTGTAGATGTACGAGGAAGTTTTACTCCCGACGATATTTCAAAAATGATCAATTCTGCAACAGATAAATAAAGAGAATATTCAGTTCATATAACTAATATTTATTTTGTACAATGACCGTTTCCGATTGGAAGCGGTTTTTTCGATTTAAGTTATTGATTATTAATTTTTATTTAAACTATTGAAAAGGATTTTCATATCTCGTTTAAATAGCCTAATTTTGCAAAGAAAGTAAAGATGTCTATTCATAACAAAATTGTAGAGACAGCCATCACTTTCGATGACGTTCTTCTAGTCCCTTCTTATTCAGAAGTTTTACCTAACCAGGTTTCATTAAAATCAAGACTTACCGACAAAATCACTTTGAATGTTCCGATAGTATCTGCTGCAATGGACACAGTTACTGAAGGAGATTTGGCGATTGCTCTGGCAAGAGTCGGAGGTTTAGGCTTTATTCATAAAAATATGACGATCGCGGAACAAGCTGCACAGGTTAACCGTGTAAAACGTTCGGAAAACGGAATGATCTCTGATCCCGTAACCCTTACAAAAGATCATACCCTTGCTCAGGCTAAAGAAACAATGGCCAAATATAAAATATCTGGTCTTCCCGTTGTAAATCCTGATAATGTGTTAATCGGAATTATCACAAACAGAGATGTAAAATATCAGGAAAATCTCGATATGAAGGTTGAAGATATCATGACAAAAGATAATCTGATCACTTCTGATAAAACCACAAACCTTGAAACAGCCAAGGAAATCCTTCTTAAAAACAGAGTTGAAAAACTTCCTATCGTTGATAAAGACAATAAATTAGTAGGATTAATTACGATTAAAGATATCGACAATCAATTGGAATATCCAAACGCAAACAAAGACCAGAACGGCCGCCTTATGGTAGGTGCCGGAGTTGGCGTTGGCGAAGATACAATGGATAGAATTGCCGCTTTGGTAAAAGCAGGTGTTGATATTGTAGGAATTGATTCTGCTCACGGTCATTCTAAAGGAGTTTTAGATAAAATTGCCGAGATCAGAAAAGCCTATCCTGATTTGGATATCGTTGGAGGAAATATCGTAACGGCTGAAGCTGCAAAAGACTTAATTAAAGCGGGTGCAAACGTTCTTAAAGTAGGTGTTGGTCCTGGTTCTATCTGTACAACGAGAGTTGTTGCGGGAGTTGGAGTTCCTCAATTATCTGCGATTTACAACGTTTATGAATACGCTAAATCCAAAAATGTAGCAGTAATCGCAGACGGTGGAATCAAGCTTTCAGGAGATATCGTTAAAGCTATTGCAAGTGGAGCGGGAGCAGTAATGCTGGGTTCACTTTTAGCAGGAACGGATGAAGCTCCGGGTGAAGAAATCATTTTCCAGGGTAGAAAATTTAAGTCTTACCAGGGAATGGGAAGTCTTTCTGCCATGAAAAGAGGCGGAAAAGAAAGATATTTCCAAAGTGAAGCTAAAAAATTCGTTCCGGAAGGAATTGAAGGCAGAGTTCCTCACAAAGGAAAACTGGAAGATGTAATTTTCCAATTGACAGGAGGTTTAAGAGCTGGAATGGGATATTGTGGAGCTAAAGATATCGAAGCTTTACAAAAAGACACCAAAATGGTAATGATCACAGGAAGCGGATTAAAAGAATCTCACCCTCACGATGTTATTATCACTCAGGAAGCTCCGAATTATTCTTTGTAAATAATAAATTAAATATAATGAATAAGGCTATCTCAATGTTGAGGTAGCCTTGTTTTTTGTTTTATAAGTAATGTATGTTTTCAATACTGTCATTCTGAACGAAACAAAGTGGAGTGAAGAATCTATAATATTTATTTGTTGAGATTCTTCCTTCGTCAGAATGACAAACTATTCAATAGGAGCGGGCTTTAGCCCGCTTTCGTCATAAATTAAAAAAATGGCTTTAGCCAAAACTTAAATCATAAATAGGATAAAATTCAATTAAGAAACCAGTCCAACAAATGAATCATACGTCCCGTCATAATCTTCCCATTTCTCACCATTAACGAAAAATGACGGAGTTCCGTTTACGCCACTTCTTACCCCGCCTTCAAAATCAGCTTCAATTTTATCCTGAAGGTTTGATGTGGTAATATCATTTTCGATTTTATTGATATCTAAATTTAAAGCAGCAACACATTCTTTCAGCATATTTTCGCTTAACATATTCTGATTATTATAAATAAGATCATGCATTTCCCAGAATTTTCCTTGTTTTCCTGCGGCTTCAGCGATTGTTGCGGCTGCCATTGCATATTGATGAGAATCTGTTAAAGGGAAATTTCTGAAGACAAAAGCGACCTCATCACCATATTCTTCAACAAATTTTTTCACAAGCGGGAAAGCGTGCCCGCAATAAGGACATTGATAATCTCCATATTCCACCAAAACGATTTTTGCCGTATTTGGGTCGCCCTGAACCTGATCATTCGGGCCGATTGGTACTCTTAAAGTCGACATAGTTATTATTTTTGATTTAAATTTTCTAATGCATCAATGATTCCGTCGGCTCCGGGATTTATGCCGTCCGGCGACAGATAGCTCCATTGGATGATTCCTTCTTTATCGATCACGAATAGCGCTCTTTTTGAGGTTCCGTTTTCTTCATTATAAACTCCGTAAGCCTTTGAAACGTCACCTTTAGGATGAAAATCTGCCAGTAATGGGAAATGCAGTTTCCGGTCTGCCATAAAAGCATCGTGGCACCAGGAGCTGTCCACAGAAATCCCGAGTATGTCCGCATTATATTTATGGAAGATACTTAGCATTTCATTGTATAAAGTCACCTGATCCCCACAGACAGGGCTCCAGTCGGCAGGATAGAAAACCAGAATTAAATTTTTTCCTAAAAAATCAGAACGTTTCAATTTTTGATCGGGTGTTGCGTTAAGCTCAAATTCCGGGGCTGAGGTTCCTTGTTCTAATATCATATTATTTGTGGTTTAGTTAAAAAAAATTAACAGCAGAATAAAATTAGAGATAAGAATTTAATTAAAGACAATAGGATGGATTAATTATTCTTAAAAACCAGGATTATTCAATCTTTTTATATTTAAAATTAGGTTTAATGACATAATTTAAAAAGCGGCCTTTCGATTGCACCGTTTTGAATCTGTCGAAGACTTCCATTGGTACTTTAAGATAATCGTAAACGGCTCCCGACTGATATATTATTCGCAATATTTCAGTTTCAGGGAAATAAATATAATTGTTTACAACTGATGAAGGCATAATTATTCATTATCAAAAAATATTCCGTGAAAATTTTTAACGTTAAAAAAGCTTCCGGAAATCCCGAAAGCTTAAAGTAATTTTGTAAAATTATATAAAGATGTGTTTATTTTTTCACGAACTTAAATTCATGAATCTGAGAGTCTTTCGTTTTTATCCTTAGTAAATAAACTCCTGAAGTTAGTTTTGAAACATTGATCTTTTTATTAAAAATTTCAGAGGCTACCAATTGGCCGGTCATATTGTAAATTTGAACAGACTGAGCATCATCAATCCCTGAAACAGAAATAATTTCAGCCACAGGATTCGGGAAAATCTGGATTTTAGATTTTGTCATCAAGTCAGTAGTTCCCAAAACAGTGGTATGTACATCACCTGTCATTGTAGAGTTGGCTCCTGTAAGGTTTCCTCCACAATCACCATTAGTTACCGTCGTATTTTCAATCCAGGTTCCCACGGTATTGCTTGGAGGGTTCAAAGCGGCATTATTTCCTGTGGAATTATAATAAATCAAGTAGGGGTTTACAAAAGTTCCGTTTCCGCTGTCTGCAAGAAATTCCCATCTTGTTAAAGCGTTATTCCACTGTATTTTAAACTCACAAGTTCCTAAACCGCCACAGTCCTGATCTCCTGTAACAGGTGTTGTAATGTAGATGTTTTTATTGTAGGCATCTACGCCGGTTTTAGTTAGTATATAAGGTTGGTTGTCAAACAGATTATAACATCCTTTAAATGTAATGGTCTGGGCAAAAGCTGAGCTTCCGAGAGCCAGACACAATAAGTAAAGTGCTTTCATAAGGTATTAAAATTGCGATGGATAAATTCCTTGCAGAGAAATAATACATTTTAGAGTAACAAACGGAGGTCTGTTTTCGTGTGGCTGGTTTCCTCCCGCAGGATTCACCATTGTAGCTTTCATAGTCGTGTTGGCTGTAGCGTCAGAATATTCTTTGTCTAAAGTTTTTGTATCTGCAGGAAGTGTATTAGTTGGTGTATTTTGGTTTCCTTCAGCTGTTACAGCGTTTACAGTGTGGCTATGCGCGGGCATTTGCGTTACCAATAACGTTACAGATTCTGCGCCGCCGGTTTCTCCCATGGTATAGTTTGTAGGGCCTCCGGGAGCCTGCCCTTCGTGTACAAGTACCCTTCCTCTCATATCGGGTAATGCAAAAGTTGTGGTTCCGTTTCCTCCGTACATGGTCCCAAGAAGGGAAAACAGTGCCTGGTTTTGAGCAATTGACATTAGTTGGCCGTTACAGGCCGCCCAGTTTTTAGGAACAAAATTGTAAGGTACGAATGCGATTTGTCCTAGGAAAGGTTCTGATGCTTGTGCTTTTAAAGCAGATGTAGAGATAATGCTTAATAGCAAAGTAAATGCTAGAGAGAGCTTTTTCATAATGGTTTAGTTTTAATAGTTAGGTGAGTCTAAGTTAAACAATATTTTATATATTTTAGTTATGAAAATAAAAAACCTTCCAGTGTTTACTGAAAGGCTAAGTTATTGTACTGTAATCGTTTTACTTATTCAAGTTATCCTTAAAATCATCAATCCTAAAATCTGTTAATGCATTTCCTTTCTCGATTTTTTCTTTAGAATATAAGCGGAAATCATTTTCGGTTTTTTCTAACAGATAATCATAAGGCCCGACCGAAGAAATAAGCTTAACTAAAACCGGGGAAATCTCCAGACAGATAAAAAGCCCCATAATAAAAGATGCCGCCAAGGCAATGATCGCGGAATTTTTTCCTAATTCGTCCAAAGCCTGTAATCTCGCTGCAAAACCATTGAATTTATCCTCAACCGTTTCTGTAGATTTTCTTTCTGTTTCAAGATGAGTGTAAACTTTTGAGATTTCTTTGTCTAAATATTCCAGTCTTGAAGCTGACTGTTTCCGGTAGTTTTCCAGATCGAGCCTTCTTTGTTCTTTGAGCTCCTGCTTACGTTTTGCATTAGGACCAAAACCTTCTTTTCCGCTTGTTAACCCTGATTTTTTACCTAAAATTTCTTTTTCAAGCTCTACGGATGCCGAATCGTAAGATTTTTGGTATTGAGCGGTTTTATCGGAAATCTGTTTCTTCTCGGTCTCAAAAGGCCCGCTTTGCTGAAGAATTCTTCCGTTCATCTCGCCCTGAAGCTGTTTTTTATTTCGCTGAATAATGGTATTCAGTTGTTTATTAACTTCTTTTTCAAATATTTTCAGCTCTAAAGGCTTTGAGATGATAATTCCTAAGAAAGTTGCCAGGATCAAACGTGGAATTGCCATTAAAATCTGGTTCCACCATGTTCCTGTTTTTTTTATGGATGAAACAATATAACGGTCTAGATTAAAGATCATTAATCCCCATAAAACTCCGAATCCTACGGATGCCCAGATGTTATCAAATACCGTGTACATCGCATATCCTGCAGAAAGTGTAGCAAAAACGGCCGTGAAAAGAACAATGCCTCCAATTCCTGAAAACTTATTCCATTCGCTCGGTGTTTTTCTTAAGATATGAATATTTCCTCCGGAACATACCATCAGAAATTTCTGGAACCAATTTATTTTATGATTCACCTGATTTATAGTTTGTTGGTTGTTTTTCATGATGAAAATTTATACAAAATTAATACTAAAAACCGTACCATTGTTAAAAATAGTAATATGTTTTACCAAGTAATTGTGATTTTATTATTAATTTATTGTAAATCAATTTGTTATATTTTAAGTATTAAGACAGCTCAAATAATATTGTTATATTTTTATTGTAAAATTTGTAATTTCATAAAAAAATAATAGTTTTGCCTAAAATAAAACAACAAAAATTGTATAAATGAAGAAAATTACTATTATTTCGACGTTAATTTTATTTATTAATGTATTTTCTCAAAATTTAGAAAAATATTGCGGTTTTGATGCGGTAATGGAGAAAATGGATAAGCAATATCCTGGATTAAAGGAAAAAAGAACAGCAGCAGAAGCCCGTTTTGCAGCAACTAATAAACAGTCTTATTTCAATAAAGTAGGTGCAACTACCTCATGGAATGCATTATATACAGGGCAGATTTACGAAATTCCTGTTGTGGTACACGTGATTGAATCACAGGCGCCGGCAAATGCTAATCTCACCGTATCAGACCAGGAAATTATCGATTGGATCGACAGAGCCAATAAAATGTATGCTACTACTTATGGAAATGGTTTTTATCCTGAAGGATCAGGGCCAACAGGAGGTGCAGTTATGCCTTTTAAGCTTGTGTTGGCTAAAAGAGCGCCAAGCTGTGAAGCAACAACCGGAATTGTAAGATATAACGGAAGCACACTTGCCGGTTATGATTCATATGGAGTAAAAATGAGCAGTAATAATGGAACTCCGGATTATATGATTAAAAATCAGGTGGCGCCACACTGGCCGGAAACATCTTATTTTAATATTTATGTAGTAATAGGTTTTGATGGGCAGCAGCAGCTTAGCTATGGGTTAATGGGATATGCCGCATTCCCGAATACATATGATTACAGCTATGAAAGCTTTATGAAAGTGGCTACTATAAAAAATCAGGGTGATACAACTTTGACGCACGAGTTGGGACATGCTTTTGGCTTGTATCATACTTTTCAGGGGGTAAATTATACAAGTCAGACAACTTGTCCTGTCAACAACAATTGCGATATAGACGGTGACGGGGTTTGTGATACCTCACCATCAAGAAGTATGTATGGTGTAAATCCTATACCGAATAATACGGCTACAGATCCTTGTACCAATCAGAATTATGACGGTACACAGTATAATGTAATGAATTACACGAATGCGAATCGTAAATTTACGGACGGCCAGAGAAGCAGAGCGATTATGTTTATGATGGAATACAGAAAAAATCTGTTGAATTCTAACGCAGGGAAAGATCCTTCCGTTGTTATCCCGTCGCCGGTTTCTGTTATTGCAGCGCAGTGCAATCCTCCCGGTACAGCGCATCCGACCAATAATAATTTTGCAATAGGACCAAACAAAGTTGATTTTGGGACTATAAGCAGTACGAGCAACGGATATGATTCAGATGAGGCTGCTCCAATATATTATTCAGATTATTCTGCTGCAACGTGTATAAGACCTGCATATTATACAGATATTCCTTCGAACTCGGCTACACCAATAGATGTAACTTATCTGAATGGATTTAATCAGGCAGATAAATTCAGAACAAAAGTATGGATAGATTATAATAATAATGGCGCTTTTGAAGCTGCTGAATTAGTTATTAATGATATTTCTGCCAATAATATGGCTTCCGGAGGCACTAAAACTGTTACAGGTAATATTATCCCACCGGCCACTGCTGTAAAAAATACATATTTAAGAATGAGAGTTGCAGTAGACGCGGCAACATTTAATTCTGCTGCAATCCCGGACTTTACGGCTTGCTCACAACTTCAGTATGGCCAAATGGAAGATTATGCCGTGAAAATTTTAGATGTATTGGGAACATCAGAAGTTAAAGATAATTCGGATACTAAAATTGTATATATAAAAGCAGAAAATAGGCTTAAGCTTGTAGGAAGCAGAAATAATGTATTTGGGAATTATCAGATCTATGATCTTAGTGGAAAATTAATTCAAAAAGGAATTTCCAAAACGGATGAGGTTCAAATCAATCAGGAGCTGGTAAAAGGAACTTACATCATTAATTATAATGATAAAAAAGATTCAAAAAAGTTCTTAAATAATTAGATTGTCAGAAGCCCTTTTAAAGGGCTTCTTTTTTTATTAAAAACATTAAAATGACAAAATACTTAAGTCTTTTATTATTAATATTGTTTGAAATATGCTTTTCACAGGTTAAAATAAATAACAAATCAACAGCCAATGCCGATACAAAATATTTCCTTGGAACTTGGGTTTTCATTGAAAAAAATTATAAAGAAGATTCTGTAACAAAAATATATCCTCTTCAAAAATGTATTAAAAATTATACATTGTTGTTTGAAAAAGAAAACAATAATTTGTTTTTAACGAAAAATTACGTCACAGGAAAAGATTGCTCAATAAAAAGCTCTTCAGGGAAAATTCCGATTACTATAACCGAAAGTAATTTTTATTATCTAGATCTTGATATAAAAAAAGTTGAATACTACACAAAATTGACGAAGAATAGATTTTCAATACGATACAATGATATTTTAAACGGAAAAATAAGAGAAATTAATGATATCTATGAAAGAAAATAATTGAGTGTAAAATGGTTGATATTAAGTGATTTACATATTTATTAAATAAATATTATCTTTAAGTATCCAATCAGAAAAATATTCAGTTATGAAAAATGTAATAAAATTTACACTGGCTCTGTTTTTATTAGCAGTGACTTCATGTAAAAAAGAAAAAACAACTGATGATGAATTAAAAGAAGCGGCAGCAGGTTTGAATAAAATGACACCCCAGATTCTCAACGACGGAATCCGTTTAGACAGTGTTTCTGCAGGAACTAAAATGCTGAAATATAATTATACCTTAACCGAAGATGTGAAGGAAAACGTAACCGAAGAAGAAATCAATAATTTTAAAAAAGAAGCAAAAGAAGGAGCAATTAATGCTATAAAAACTTCTGCTGATATGAAAGATTTTCGTGATAATGATGTAACACTTAAATATTCTTATTATGATAAAAACGGGAAATCTACCGCCGATTTTACAGTAACTCCTTCGGAATATAAGAGTAAATAATTATCAATAAATACTATTCGGTCTGTTATTTTAAACGATCCGGATTTTGCTTTAAAAAGCTGTCCCAGCCGGTATAAGATTTATCGCTGCTGATTGTTCCGGAATTAAAATGATGGCAAACCGCCACAGCCAAACCATCGGAAGCATCGAGATATTTTGTCGGAAATTCTTTTAGTTTTAAAAGGCTCTGAAGCATTCCCGCAACCTGTTCTTTACTCGCATTTCCGTTTCCGGTAATGGCCATTTTTATCTTTTTCGGGGAATATTCTGTGATCGGGATATTTCTGTGCAAGCTTGCGGCCATTGCAACCCCTTGAGCGCGGCCCAATTTCAACATACTTTGTACATTTTTTCCAAAAAACGGAGCTTCCAAAGCCACTTCGTCAGGATGGAATTCATCAATTAAAGCCAACGTTTTATCAAAAATATGTTTAAGCTTCGTCTCGTGATTGGGATATTTTTTTAATAAAAGCTCATGAATTGATACCATTTCCATGTTACCTTTTATCACGGAAATTATACCAAACCCCATAATTGTCGTTCCCGGGTCTATGCCCAAAATTATCTTCTCTGAAATCATCGAGTCAAAGATATGACTTTCTGAAGTGTTTTCTGAGTAAAAAATATTTTTAAAAGAAATCAATATTTTATGAAATATTCTTAACTTCATCAAAAATAATGATTATGAAAAATTTACTTAGCTGTTTCATTCTTCCTGTTTTTTTATTCTGCAACTTTCAGGGAATGAAAGATTTGAATAGAAATAATATAGATAAGGCTGAAACTAAAAATCAATCTTCAAATAAAATTGGCTATCTTTTCTTTAAGGTGGAAAAAGATGCTTCAGGGGTAGAAAAAATCACTTTACAGGAGAAGAAAATTACGGAAGGAAAATTAAAGTCAAATTCTATTTTTGATGAAAAATCTACCAGAACGGGCGATTTTATTATTTCTTTAACCGATACAAACGGAAAGGAAATAATTAAGCAAAAAGTTGAAGATCCATTAAATCCTTCTATGGAAACCTACGAAGATGGAATCAGCAGAACGAAAGTTTCTCTTCAAAATGCAGAATTCAGTGTAAGATATTCTCATTCTGAAAATATCAGTGCGGTTAAAATTGAGAAAGTAACTTCCAAAGGCAGTCAATTAATATTCACCCAAAAACTATAATTATGAAAAAAACTTTATTTTCCTTATTGATAAGTACGCTTTGCTTTTCTCAGGTTTTTGAGACCGTTCCGCTTGTGCAAAACGGTACGAATGACAAACGCATCAATATTGCAGTGATGGGTGACGGTTTTACAGCAGCCCAGCAGACGAATTTTGTTTCTTCGGCACAGTCTACGGTCAATTATCTTTTCACAAAAAGCCCTTACACAGAATATAAAAATTATTTTAATGCTTATGCGATTAAAGTAATTTCTCCCGAAACAGGAGTAAAGCATCCGGGAACGGCGACTGATGTTACAGAGCCTGTAATTCCTGTTTCAAATCCTAATAATTATTTGGGATCTTCCTTTGATTTTGGGGTTCACCGATGTATTTACAGTAATTCTACCAATAAAGTGGCCCAGGTTTTGGCTGCCAATCTTCCGGATTATGATATTACTTATGTTTTAGGGAATTCTACAGAATATGGAGGTTGCGGCGGAACGTATGCTTTTGCTTCTTTAAACAGCTCTTCCAACGAAATTGTTGTGCACGAATTAGGGCATTCCTTCGGTCAGTTAGCCGATGAATACTGGTTTGCGGGCTCAGGAGAATCTCCGAATAAGACTCAGAATTCTAATCCGGCCACCATAAAATGGAAAAATTGGGTAGGCACTAATAGTATCGGCGTTTATCCTTATTCAGAAAGCCCAAGTTGGTTTCGCCCGCATCAAAGCTGTGAGATGAGGTATCTTAACCAGCAGTTTTGCTCTGTCTGCAAGGAAGCAATTATTGAAAAAATCCATTCTCTGGTTTCTCCGGTCGATTCTTACACTCCTGCAAACAGCAGTATGGTAAATGCGAATGCAAATGTTACCTTTACCGTTAATGAGATTTTGCCGATTCCTAATACACTGGTGAATACCTGGACATTAAACGGAACTCCTCTTGCCGCAACAGGCAATACAGTTACCATCACGCCAAGCCAGCTTAACAACGGAAATAATACGCTTCTGTTTTCTGTTAATGATAATACGACATTGTTAAAAGTAACCAACCACAGTACATTACACTTTACAAATGTAACATGGACGTTGAATAAAACAACGCTGAAGACATCAGAAATACAGGCTGTTGAAAGAAGATTTGCAATTTATCCGAATCCTGCTGCAAGTGAATTTTACATTAAAGGAAAACAGGATTTCTCGAAAAATATCAATGTAAATTTATATGATGCTTCAGGAAAATTAATTCCTGTAAAATCTCAACTAAAAGATTCGTCTACATTATATGTGGATATTAATAATTTACCGACCGGAACTTATACTTTAAGCGTCATTCAGGATAAGGAATTAATTATTTCTCAAAAGATTATCAAAGAATAATTATAAAATTTATAATATGAAATCGGCTGTAATGGTCGATTTTTTTGTTTTTAATCTAAATATTATTTAATTTTTTCTCATCAATAGGAATCCATTTTCCATCATGACGGAGTAATAATATCTTATCAACTAAAAATTTAGTTTTATATTCTTTGTCTTTATAAATTTCCCAGGCTTTAAGATAATTTTCGTAGCTAAGATCTCTGTAACCCACGGTTACATGCGGGGTAAAGGAACGATTAATAAAATTAAACCTTTCTTTTACTTTCAAATATAAATTTTTAAGGTCATTATTTTCTTCAGGCTTAACAAAAATAACAGGATTTTTAGGATTGGGAAAGCTTCCAAAACCGTTTAAAAGAATTTCAAATGACGGAACATAAGTGTTGATTTTCCGGAAAGCTTCAAAAATATCATTTTCTAACGCTGTTTCTCTTGAAAAGGGAGGAAATAAAGTAATATGGGCATCGTTTTTCAGTGCTTTTGAATTGTTGAAGTGTAAGGCAAAGTCTTCCTTAAAAACCCTTATTTCATCAATAATCTGCTGAGGTGGATAAATGGCTATGAAATATAATTTTTTCATCAAAGTAACTTGGCTTTCAGTGTGTCTTTCTTTAAACTCTCAAAAGTGCTTTCAAAAATATCAGTAATTTTCTTGATTTCAATATGGGGTTTAAAGGCTGTGCTTTTCCCTTTTTCCTCGTCTGCGATATTTGATAAAATAATAACTGAAGTTTTAGTTTCAGGATAATAAATATTCAATGATGGCGCACCTTTTACGTAACCGCTATGAAAATAGGAGAGCGGTTTGCCGATATTCATCATAATTCCGTAACCGTACCCCATTTTTCCGAAAATCGGGTGTTGTCTTTCCGAACTTTTTGAGGTGAATTTTTTAAAGGTTTCCGGATGTAGAATTTTTCCGCTGTAAAGCATAGAATTCCAGCGATGAAGATCATCAATTGTAGATAAAATACCACCTGCAGCAATTCCGATTTCCTTGCTCCCCAATCTTTTGGGCATATTTTCGATTTTTTCAGGGTTATTTTCAGTTCCGAGATACGCTCCGGCGAAATTTTCTCCTTTAAATATATTTCCTGTTGATGAGCTTTTCATTCCGGTTTTATTAAAAAGTTCCTGGATATTTTCATCATAAGATTTTCCGGAAACGGTTTCTATAATTTTCCCCAACGTATTGAACCCGTCGTTGGAATAATAAAATCCGCTTCCGCTTTTAAACATTAATTTGTCGCCCAGAATATTCAAACCCGAAGTGTGGTTCAAAAGCTGATGGATAGTAATGTTTTGATAATCTTTGGTGCGAAAATCCTTTATGTATTTTGAAACTTTATCATCAACATTTAATTTTCCTTTTTCCATTTCAAGTAAAATCAAAACGGAGGTGAATTGCTTGCTGATTGATGCAATAGAAAAAATGGTGTTATTGTCGATTTTCTTTTGAGCTTTAATATCAATAAAGCCGTTATTTTTTCTGTAAATCTCAACGGTATCTTTAAAAACCGCGACACTTGCATTAAAATTATATTTTTTAAATACAGAATCGATCTGGTTTGACAATAATTTTTGCTCGAAAACTGCAACCGCAGAATCTGCAATTGCTTTTTTGTCAACAATTTTTATCGGCGCTTCATTTTTGCATGAAATAAAATTCACCGAAATAAGTAATAATAAATAAAAATAGTAATTGTTTTTGATCATTTGTTGTGTGTTTTAAATATTTTGAAGAAATGGTTTATCAAAAGTATAAAAAAACCTCTTAATATCGGTTAAGAGGTTGTAATATATAAGCGTAAGGCATTCTAATGTTTTACAAAAGCTATATAAATATCGTCGATATTTTCGTCTGAAGTGAATACTTTTTTAAAAGATTTTGGGATGTAATATACTTCGTATTTATCGCTGAAAATACTAAAGCTTTTATTAAATGTTTTGTAGTCTAATTTGTTTCCGGCCAAGAAAACGAGAGATTTTTCATTGGCGTATATACCTTCAGAAATATATCCATATTCTTTTCTTGCATCGTTTTCTGTAAGATAAATAATATTATTTTTCTGTAATTCTTCTTTTTTGAAGATCATTAATTTCCCTTCATAATCATAATTTCCGGGATCAAATTCTAATAAATTTTCTTCTTTTACAGCTTCCTTCGGAATTTCCAAAGTGTACAATCCTTGAAAATCTGTTTTTGAGGAATACACTTTTTGAGGAGTAATAAAATGTACAGTGGTTTCCGTGCTTGATGTATTGGTTCCTTTAAACAAAACTTTTCCTGAAATAACAACATTTCCATCGCCGGTTTTATCTTCTTTTTTCTGATTTTCTTTAGCCTTTTTAGATTGGGGAGAAACAAATTCTGTTTTAGTAACTGTTTTTGTCTGAGCCGGAAAAGAATGAACAAGACTTGCCGTTAAAGCAACTCCGGCCGCGATTTTTGTGAAACTTGTTTTTCTGGAGTAATTTTCCTGAGCTTGATGTCTTTGTTCAATTAACGGTCTGTTTAATTGATTTCTAAAAACCATTCCGCAAAATTTTTCACCTTTATTTTCCTGAATAAGACTTAAAATTTCTGAGTCTTTGAGATTTGAAAGATCCAAAACTTTTTTAGAACACAGATCACAGAATTTCCCATCGGGAAGATCGTGCATTTTTTCAAACGGTTCTTCACAAGGCTTTTCAATTCTCAAAAATGGTCTCATGTAGTTTTTAATTTACATCAAAAACGAAGATTTTAGATAATTATTTTGAAATCAGATCACAAAACCAGAAAACATATTCTTCATCCTGATCTTCCGGATTTGATTTTGGTTTCGGATAGGTTTTCTTTACAATTTCTCCAATTTCAAATTGAATCGGATTTTTAAAAATCGGTCCGTCAAAGGTAAATGTATGGAATTCTCCGTTTTCTCCGCAAGGATCAACATTTTCAGGTAAATCTTTAATAAAATCTTTGTCAATAATTCTTCCTGCGAAACTTTTATCGAGGTAGGTTTCATTAACGCAAGTGACAATCGTTTTAAAGCCAAGATTTAAAAATTCATGAATAAGGTTTTCGGTATTCATTTTCCAAAGCGGAAAAACGGCTTTTATATTGATTTCTTTTAACTGATCTTCACGATATTTCCTTAAATCTTCCAGAAAAATATCCCCGAAAATAGAATGAGTAGTTCCCTGAGATCTTATTTTCTCCATTGTTGTATTCATCATATCCCGATATTCTTCCATGGATGGCTCTTTTGGAAGTTCCATTTTAATTAATGGAAAACCTAAACTTTCGGCTTGTTTTTCTAAAAGAGAAACATGAACCCCATGCATTGAAATTCGCTGGAATTCTTCATTCACACTCGTAAGAAGGGAGGTGATGTCAAAACGGTTTTCTTGTAAGGTTTTATATAAGGCAAGCGCAGAATCTTTTCCGCTGCTCCAGTTGAATAAGGCTTTTGGTTTCATTTCGCAAACATAAATATTTAAAATAAAAAACCTCAAAGAAAATTCCTTGAGGTTTTTTTGTTTATAAAGCTAATATTATTCACCATTATTTAAAAATTGTTTGTCCGACACGGACCTACATGTTTCTTCTGTATTTTCCACCCACTTCAAACAAAGCATTGGTAATCTGCCCAAGCGAACAATATTTAACGGCATCCATCATGACATTAAATAAATTCTGCTGATTGATGGCAGCGTGTTGCAAGGTTTTCAAAGCGGCTTCAGATTTATCCTTATTGGCTTGCTGGAAATTATGGAGCGTTTCAATCTGAACCTGCTTTTCTTCCTCAGTCGAACGGATAACTTCTCCCGGACGAACCGTTGGCGAACCGTCTTTTCCAAGGAAAGTATTTACCCCGATGATCGGATATTCTCCCGTGTGCTTCAGCCATTCGTAATGCATTGATTCCTCCTGGATTTTCGAACGTTGATACATGGTTTCCATTGCACCCAAAACACCACCTCTTTCTGTAATTCTGTCGAACTCTGCGTAAACAGCTTCTTCAACCAAATCCGTTAATTCTTCAATAATAAATGAACCCTGAAGCGGATTTTCGTTTTTCGCTAAACCTAATTCTTTATTGATAATCAACTGAATCGCCATCGCTCTTCTTACAGATTGCTCAGTCGGAGTGGTGATCGCTTCGTCATAAGCATTGGTGTGCAGTGAATTACAGTTGTCATAAATTGCGTAAAGTGCCTGTAAAGTTGTTCTGATGTCGTTAAAATCAATTTCCTGAGCGTGAAGCGAACGTCCTGAAGTTTGAATGTGGTATTTCAACATCTGGCTTCTTTCGTCTGCTCCGTATTTCAGTTTCATGGCTTTTGCCCAGATTCTTCTTGCTACACGTCCGATCACTGAATATTCAGGATCGATACCGTTGGAGAAGAAGAACGATAAATTCGGTGCAAAATCGTTAATATCCATTCCTCTTGACAAATAATATTCAACATAAGTGAAACCGTTTGCCAGTGTAAATGCCAACTGAGAAACCGGATTCGCACCCGCTTCTGCAATATGATAGCCTGAAATAGAAACCGAGTAGAAATTTCTTACTTTTTCGGTGATAAAATATTCCTGAACGTCACCCATCAATCTCAGGGCAAATTCAGTAGAGAAAATACACGTATTCTGAGCCTGATCTTCTTTTAAAATATCAGCCTGGACGGTACCACGAACGGTCGCGATCGTCTTAGCTTTGATTTCGGCATATGCTTCAGCGGGAATTACTTCATCTCCCGTGATTCCTAATAATTTTAAACCTAAACCGTTATTGGAAGGAGGTAGTTCACCGTTATATTTTGGTCTTTCTAAACCTTTGTCGTCGAATTTTGCTTTTAAAACAGCTTCAACTTTAGCCTCAAGTTTATGTTCAGCAATATATTTTTCAACATTCTGATCGATCGCTGCGTTCATGAAGAAAGCCAGCAACATCGGCGCCGGTCCGTTGATTGTCATTGAAACCGAAGTCATTGCATTCACCAAGTCAAATCCTGAATACAGCTTTTTCGCATCATCTAAAGTTGCGATAGAAACTCCTGCATTTCCGATTTTACCATAAATATCCGGTGGTAAAGCTGGATCCTGACCATATAAAGTTACAGAGTCAAACGCTGTTGATAAACGTTTTGCATCCATTTCCGCAGAAACGTAATGGAATCTTCTGTTGGTTCTTTCAGGTCCTCCTTCTCCGGCGAACATTCTTGTCGGGTCTTCACCTGTTCTTTTGAAAGGATAAATTCCTGCCGTATAAGGAAATGCCCCAGGAAGATTTTCCTGACCTTTCCATTGGATCAAGTCGCCCCAGTCATTGTATTTTGGTAAAGAAATTTTTGGAATTTTTAAATGGGATAAAGATTCTGTTGAAGTTTCAACCTTAATTTCTTTTCCACGAACGAAATAAGAGTAAAACTCGGCTTTGAAAGCCTGTTTCGTATCATCCCAATTTTTTAAGAAGTCGATATTTTCCTGCTGAAGATCTTTCTCAGCTTTTTGATATTCTGCATCTAAAGTTTCATTAGAAAGGAAATTTTTAACCCCTTCAATATGATACATTTTTCTTGCCAATTCAGCCTGCTTTTCAACATTCGCATCGTATTGTCTGTTGTTTTCAACGATTTCAGATAAATAACGAACTCTTTTTGGAGGAATAATCGTGATGTCTTCAGAAACTTCTTGTTCAACAAAACCTTGAAACTTTGGAGCATTGTCACCCTGAGCTTGTCGAAGGGTTTCGTTAACTTTTTCAATTAATCTATTATATAAATCAGTGGTTCCGTGATCGTTGAACTGAGATGCTTTTGTCGCATAAACCGGCATATCATCCAACGGACTTTCCCACAATAAATGGTTTCTTTGGAACTGTTTTCTTACGGCTTGAAGCGCATCTAAAGCACCACGTTTATCAGATTTATTTAAAGCAACTAAATCTGCATAATCCAACATGTCGATTTTTTCCAACTGCGTTGAAGCTCCATATTCAGGAGTCATGACGTACATGGAAACATCCGCAAAATCAGATACTTCCGAACCTGATTGTCCGATACCCGAAGTTTCCAGAATGATAACATCAGGATGAGCTAATTTTAACACATTCAATGCTGAATGAATGAACGGAGAAACAGAAACGTTGTTTTCTCTTGTTGCCATTGAACGCATATAAACTCTCGGATCATTGATCGCGTTCATACGAATTCTGTCACCCAAAAGCGCACCTCCGGTTTTCTTTTTCGAAGGGTCAATAGAGATAATGGCAATTTTTTTATCTGGATTTGAACGGATGAAACGTCTTACCAATTCGTCTGTCAAAGAAGATTTTCCGGCTCCGCCAGTTCCTGTGATACCGATAATTGGGATGTTTAAATCTTTTGATTTTTCGTCGATTGCTTTTACCAATTCCGGTTTTTCTTCTGAGAAGTTTTCAACCGCAGAAATGATTTTAGCAATGCTTGTAGAATTTTCAAAACTAATTGAATCTAAATCATCTGCCGTCACATCCTTTCCTGTCGCGAAATCTGATCTTTTAACCAGATCATCGATCATTCCCTGAAGACCAAGCTCTCGACCGTCGTCCGGAGAATAAATTCTGTCGATTCCGTAAGCCATGATATCTTCGATTTCTTCTGGCAGAATTACACCGCCGCCACCGCCGAAAATTTTAATTTGCGGAGAGTTTTTTTCTCTTAAAAGGTCGTAGATATATTTAAAATATTCGTTGTGACCGCCTTGATAAGATGTTAAAGCAATTGCGTTGGCATCTTCCTGGATGGCTGTGTTCACTACTTCTTCAGCCGATTTATCGTGGCCAAGGTGGATAACTTCACATCCTGTTCCCTGAATCACACGACGCATGATATTAATCGCAGCATCATGTCCGTCGAATAACGACGCTGCTGTTACAATTCTTACTTTGTTTGTTGGAGTATATTTTTGGGTTTCCATAAAAAATCTAGAAAATTTCTGAATTTCCAAATATAACAATAAAATAAGAACCTGGATTTTATATTTAAAATGTTGAATATTAATTCATTATTTGTTTTTTATAAAATAGATTTTCCCGGTTTTGAGTTTGAGTGTTTTAGTGTTTGAGGGTAAGAGAGCTGAAAATTAAAGTTGGATTTCATTTTCAAATGGGTGTATTTTCAAATTCTCAAATTAAATTATCTATTTTTGCATCATTATTATAGAGTATGAAAAAGGCTTTGATGTATTTTGCTATAGGAACGGTTCTGAGCTTCCTGATCAATTATTTTTTTTATAGTTCGAACAATTTGGGGCTTGATATATATTATGCCCTTGCTTTTGGAATTGCGTGGGGAATTGCCTATTATTTAGACACTCCCAATATTACACTGCCGCAAAAATTGGGATTGTCTTTTGTGGCAATGGGCGTTTTGGTTTTAGTCGGAACATTATTGTTCAACCTTGAACTGGCGATTCCTTCCATTCTTAAATTTTCGATGGTTTTTGTTGCGTATTATTTAATTGCAAGCTTTAAGACAAGCAAATCCTTACGTAATTAATGGATCATAAGAAAGCTTATAGAGACCAATACCAATAGCATAATAAATAATCCGAAAGAGTTTATTATAAATAAAAGGATACCTTTTAAGATGCTTATTCTTTTTTTCGTTTCGTAGACTTTATGATGTGCAATAAAAAAATAAATGCATAAATAAAAGAAAAGAAAGACGGATGCTAATGTATTTAGCAGGCTGATAATGCCATACTGCGGAATTAATGATATAAGGCTGTCTTTTACCATAAAAATCAATATACATAATAATAAGAACGAAAAATAGTGTAAAGTAAAAATTCCGTGGTCAAAATACCACCATTTTTTCTTGTTGTGAAAAATCCATAAAAAGAAGGCAAAAATCGGTAAATAGACAAATAATGCTTTGGGTAAAGTATGGATAAAAGTTTCAACGAAACGTTCTTTAATTTCTTCTTTATTTAATCCTTCCTCTTTTAACTCGAAAGTTTTTTTCGCAAAAGGCCTCGAAATTGCGTAAAGCGTACTGCCGTTTGATTTATGCAGTGAGTCATATTCTTTTAAATTGCTTGCTCCAAGAACTTTATTGTTTTCCTTATCAAAAGTGCTGTCAAATAAATCATCTTCATTAATTTGTACAGAATCGGCAGCCTGTTTATCGATTATCTGCTGTGCTTTTTTAGTGTTTTCATCAGAAAGCAAGCCATTTTGTTTTAATTTTTCTAAAGCTTCTTTTGTTTTTTTCTGCTCGATCTGTTTTTGCTCAACTGTTGTTACTTTTCTTTCTTTTTCTTTATGATTTTCTCCTGAAGGTAAAAAAGCGGGAAGTAAAAAAGTGATAAAGCTTATAAAAATATACAGCTTTACGGGCGCCACATAAATTTGTCTCTTTCCGGCAATATACTCTTTGGTAAGCTGTCCCGGGCGGATCATAAGATATTTTAAGGTTTTCCAGAATTGGCCGTCGTAGTGCGTAAAATCCTCAATAAAGTGTGTAAAAAGATAATGAAAAGGCTGTCTTGGCTCAGTATTTTCCTGTCCGCAATGTGGGCAGAAATTTTCTTCAACAAGATGCCCGCAGTTTAGGCAGTTTTTTTCTTCTCTGATTTTTCCGTGGCTCATGGTCTGTAAGGATTTGGAGCAAATATAATTATTTCAGAAAAGAAAAAATATTTTTGAATTTAAATTAAATATAAAGTTTGGATTTTTTTATTTATTTAATAATCAAGAAAATTATATTATCAAGGTTTTTTAAGGATCATTACAGATAAATTGATAAAGAAAGAGTTTAACGGATAAACTCTTTGCTTTATCATTTGTGTTTTTAGAATCTTCTAAAAATTTTTTTCATCGAAGTACTATTTACAATATTTATGCCATAGATAATTATAATAGATGAGTTTTGTCGAATCGTTTAACCGGACTTTACTTTCTAGGATTAAAATGAAATAAGTTTTTGCAGTCTGAAAAATATTTGTACCTTTGCACACCCTTTTAGGGGAAAATTATGTTTAATCTTTAACTAAAACGTGTGAATACATTAAGTTACAAAACTGTTTCAGCGAACAAAGCTACTGCAAATAAAGAATGGGTTGTGGTAGACGCTGAAGGACAGCCGTTAGGAAGACTAGCTTCTACGGTTGCAAAGATTTTGAGAGGTAAGCACAAGACGAACTTTACACCTCACGTAGATTGTGGTGATAACGTAATCGTTTTGAACGCTGGGAAAGTTACCCTTTCCGGAAACAAGTGGAACGATAAGACTTATATCTGGCATACAGGTTATCCTGGAGGTCAAAAGTCTATGACTGCTGCTGAGCTTCAGAAAAAAGATTCTTTAAAAGTATTGGAAAAATCTGTAAAAGGAATGCTTCCAAAAAACAGATTAGGATCTGCATTGCTTAAAAACCTTTATTTGTATGAAGGAACTGAGCACAAGCATGAAGCGCAACAGCCTACAACAATTAATGTTAACGAATTTAAATAATTAATTATGTCTATAGTTCACAAAATCGGAAGAAGAAAAACTTCTGTAGCTAGAGTTTATGTAAAGCCAGGTTCTGGTGTGATTACAGTAAACGGTAAAGATGCTGCAACTTATTTCTCTACAGACGTGATGGTTTATAAATTAAACCAGCCGTTTATCCTTTCTGAAACTGTTGGTCAGTATGACGTTACCGTAAATGTTTTCGGTGGTGGTAATACAGGTCAGGCAGAAGCTATCAGATTAGGTATTTCAAGAGCTTTATGCGAAATCAATGCTGAATTCAGATTAGCTTTGAAGCCAGCTGGTTTACTTACAAGAGACGCAAGAATGGTGGAAAGAAAGAAACCAGGTCAGAAAAAAGCAAGAAAGAGATTCCAATTCTCAAAACGTTAAAAAAGCGTATGGCTATTGGCTTATGGCGAATAGCTTTAGAAAAATTTTTAAAAAATTATTTTTTAACCCTAAGCTGGGAAGCCAGTTGCCAAAAGCAATAAGCCAACAGCAACTTTGCCCGTTACGTTTAGCATCCAAACACTTCTCCCATCTAAAGAAGTTGTTGATTGTTTAAGAAACGGAAAGTAAACTAACAAAAACAGAAAACATGGCAAAAGCAAATGTAAAAGACCTTCTAGAGGCTGGTGTACACTTCGGTCACATGACTAGAAAGTGGAATCCAAATATGGCTCCGTACATTTTTATGGAGAAAAATGGTATTCACATTGTAGACTTACATAAAACAGCAGTTAAATTGGACGAAGCGTGCAGCGCTTTAGAAAAATTAACTTCTGCAGGTAAAAAAGTTCTTTTCGTAGCTACTAAGAAGCAGGCGAAAGAAGTCGTTGCAAAACACGCTTCTGAACTTAATATGCCTTATATTACAGAAAGATGGCCAGGTGGTATGTTAACGAACTTCGTTACGATCAGAAAGGCTGTAAAGAAAATGAACTCTATCGACAAAATGAAAAAAGACGGTACGTTCGAAACTTTATCTAAAAAAGAAAGATTACAGGTTGACAGACAAAGAGCTAACCTAGAGAAAAACTTAGGTTCTATCTCTGACATGGTGCGTCTTCCTTCTGCGATCTTCGTTGTAGATATCATGAGAGAACACATCGCGGTAACTGAAGCTAAGAAATTAGGTATCCCGGTTTTCGGTATTGTTGATACAAACTCTGACCCTAGAAAAGTAGACTTCGTTATCCCAGGAAACGATGATGCTTCTAAATCTATCGATATGATCCTGAGCATTGTTTCAGAATCTATCAAAGATGGTCAGTCTCAAAGAAAAGCTGACAAAGAAAAATCTAAAGAAGAAGGAGAAGTAGTATCTGCTGATAAAGATGCTGATTTTGATGCTGAATAATTAAAGATTTTCTTTAAAATATTAAAACCGCTAAATAAGTTTAGCGGTTTTTTATTTTTCAATATTTTAAGGACATTTCACAAATGTAATATCCGGATTATTGGGGTCTTGATAAACGATGCCGATTCTGCAAACACCGCCGCAGCATATTTCACCTGCTTCCAGGTTACACCCGTCAAGGCAGCTTCTGTAACCTCCTTTAATTGTTTTTAATTCGTTTCTTGAAACTTTTTTTAAATTTTTCATGGTTTTAGTTTGTAATTTTCCTACTCTGTATGCTTTTCGGATTCCGCAGTAATATATTCAAATATAATAAAATATTGAATATCTCACATAGAAAGGAAAAATAAAATTTTAAGCTTTAAAATTTCGTTTAATTTGAAATTTTGATACTGGAAGAGCTTGATATAAACTTAGTTTTCTGATAAACAGAATTACATATTGTTCCGGATAAATTGTAATTCTGGTTTTTGGGAACCATTGCTGAGCCAATTTTACCGCTGGCAATTGGTATTTTTTTAAAATAATTATTTCCGCTGATTGTTAAAACCATATTGCATCTGGAAAGATTTTCTATTCTTATTGAAGTTGTAGGACCATCTGAGCCGTTTAAAATATCTGTAAGCACTTCGGCGGTTTCAGGTTTGTATGTTTTTATTAAATTACTGTATTCCAGCTCTGCCTGCGATATTTTGCTGGTATTGGAAACGGCCGGTTTTGGCTTTGGCTTTGAAATTGGGGCTTTTGGAGGTACCTTCGTATGGTGATTTACACTGCAATTTGCTAATAGAAGCAATAAAAAACTGCAGAACAGGAATTTCTTCATTAGATAATATTTGAGTATAAATGTAGGTAAAATTAATTTTTCATAGAAATCGTTTTATTCTCAACTTTTTCTGGGTTATTTATGGTTAAAAATATACTCTTATTAATGTCTTTCCGCGAAGAATATAAAACGTCACAAACATTGCTTGTTAACGTATAGCTGCCTTTATTGATCACAATAAAATTTTCTCCGTGAGAAGGAATTGCCATATTGTAGAATTCTTTTCCTTGAATTTTCATCACAAGATTGCAATCCGATTGGTTTTTGAATAAAATAATTACTTCTTTACTGCTAATATCTTCGTTAAACATTGTATTCAAAAGCTTCGTGGTTTTATCTTTATGCTGCCCGGAGGTTGAAGCGATCAGACGTTTAAACTCTTCTGCTTCATTCGAGTTTTTCATGACGCTGTTGGGGATTTCGGATAGGATAGGCCTTGCCTGCATAGGCTTTGCATTTTTCTTACCTTTTGTCCATTCTTCATTTTTCAGAGCGATTAATTTGGGTTTTAAAACGCTTCTTCTGGGATCTTCCTTATGCGCTGTTGCTAGGAATGATTCAATTTCTCTAATATTTTTAGTTTCTAAAATGTTTTTTGAAACATCAGCTGTGCCGCATGATATGAGCGTTATAAGTAACGAAATAATGAGGGATTTTTTTTTCATTGGGTGTTTTTTGTGTGAATTAATTCTTTGTTTGTGTTTAGGGACATTTAAAACATGCTCATACAAGACTGTAAAATTTACAGCCTAACGATTTTTAAATGAAAATTTTCATTTAAAATGTATGTTTTGGTTTAAATTGTAAAGTAAACGGAATTGTTAAATTTATTTTTCATCTGTTTTTATTGTGTGTTAATTAATTCTGAATTTAATGTAAGTGATTGTTTTTCCTTTCGCGGAAAACAATTCTTCATAATATGTTTTTATATCTCTTAAATGTTCAGTTCCGGGATCAAATTCCGGAGCTCCATAAATATCATGGTGCGCTGCAATTATTTCATAACCAGCACCTTGTAAATAACCCAAGGTATAGCCGTGTAAAAACTCAGAGTCAGTTTTTAAATGAACGATTCCGCCTGGCTTTAAGAATTTTTTATATCTTTCTAAGAAATCAGGGTGGGTAAGCCTGTGTTTTGTACGTCTGTATTTGATTTGGGGATCAGGGAATGTGATCCAGATTTCATCGACTTCATTTTCGCCAAAAAAATTGTCTACCAATTCTATTTGGGAGCGTAAAAAAGCAACATTGGTCATGTTATTTTCAACCGCTTCTTTGGCGCCAAACCAAAATCTGGCTCCTTTGATATCGATGCCGATAAAGTTTTTTTCTGTAAATGTTTTAGCAAGCCCTACAGAATATTCTCCTTTTCCGCAGCCTAGTTCAAGAACAATCGGATTGTCATTCTTGAAGAAATTTTTTCTCCAATTTCCTTTAAGTTCGAAACCATTTAAGGCTTCTTCTCTTGTTGGCTGAATAACATTTGGAAGTATTTTATTTTCTGTAAATCTTGCTAATTTGTTTTTACCCATGAGTCAAATATGAAATCCTGCAAAAGTAACAAAATTACAGCTAAAAACAGGTTTTTAACCTCAAAAAGACCTTAAAATCTTGATATTTAACTGAATTTTATTTGCCTGGATTTCCTAAAGCTACCATAATCGGCTTTTGAATTGTTTTTTGAGAAGCATATTGAGCGCCGCAGACAACGCTTGTAAAAAGATAGTCCCCTTTTTGTACCACAACAGAATTATCTCCGTGCGCAGGAACGGGAAGTCTGTATTTTATGGTTCCCGTGCTTTCCATTCTTACGATAATATTGCAGTCGGATTTATTTTCGATCATCACGATACATTCCTTGGTCGTCGGGTCATTGTCGAACAGGGAGTTTAATATTTTTACGGTTTTATTTTTGTGTTCCACAGGATTATCTGCCATCAGCATATTAAATTCCTGTGCTTCCGAATCGGGAATTGCAGCAGCAGTAGTTGTTGCGGGAGTATTTACAACAATTGCATTCTGCGGAGTACTTGGTGTATAAACGGCAAGAGATTTTCCTGCAGCCAGCTCAGCTTTATATTTTGCGATTTGTTTTTGCTTGATAATGGCATTCATCTCATCGAAAGAGATTTTTGTAGAAGGCCTTCTTTTGAGCATCGCAAGCCATTCCTGCATTTGCTTTACCTTTTGATCTGCGGGATGAGCATTTTTTATATATTCTCTCATCATTTCCATCACACGGGGCTTAAGAACAGATCTTCTGGGATCATCCGGATGTGCATCGCGAAGGAAAGCATTAATCTCGTAAATGCTTTTGCTTTTTAAAATATTACTGTAATCTTTCCCCTGCTTCTGAGCAGAAAGAGTACCGATCAACAACATTGTACTAAAGAGTAAAAGTAACTTTTTCATTCACTAATATTAAGTTAAAGATATACTTTTTTTCTTAATTTGTGCCCCGGCTATTAATTCTAAAATTGTATAACGATAGAAAAACAATTTTATTTTAAGACACTCATTTGTGAGATAAAATTAAACATATTTCTATAAAATCAAAAAGATGGGTACTGTAAAATTCATGAATACATCTCTTTTAAGCTGATAATAAGCATCATTATTTTATAACTTCCTGAAGATGAGAGTTTCTTAATCTTCTTTGATAAATAGGCAGATATTTTTCAATGGGGATTTTTACCGCTTCAAAATTACCCGACATGATATAAGGATCAATATTTTCTGAAGTATAAACGAATTGAAGGAAATTATCAATCAAATTCTCAGGAATTTTGAATTTTGTAAAATAATCTTTTCCCAGATAATTTTTAATCTGAGTGACAGAGCTGTTCATTCTCTCATAGGCGACATACCGTTGCTTCTTTTTTCTTTCACCTGATAAAATATCATAAATACTTTCTAAGCTGAAGGTAAGTCCGCCATCTCGCAAACCGGCTACAGGAAGTTGCGGAGAAGTTCCGTCTCCTTTTGGTTCGGGTAAGCCGATGACTTTTTTAATGGCTAATCCTTTATCTTCTTTTCTTAAAGCATTTACATCATACCTTAGATTTCCGGTTGGCCTGAATCTGTTGATGACCACTTCCTGGATATCATGGTAAGCGATTTTTAATTCAATTAAATTTTTCGGACCCATCATTTGAGGGGTAAGGCTGATATCTTTTCTTTCAGTAATAATAGAAGTAAAACGAATTACATCTCCCGGATTTGCCTGAATGCTGAAATCACCGTTGTAATCGGTAAGTACTGTTTTTTGTGCATTTAAATTGGTAACATATACCTGATTAAGATACAACACCGAATTATCCCTTAAAAATACTTGTCCGGAATATATTTGTGCATTAATTTTTGCCAGAAAAACTAATAGCAATAAAGTAATAAGTTTCTTCATATAATTGGCAAAATTACGGAGAAATACAGCAATTTATAATGACAGATGTTCTGAAAAGTGGTTAAAGTTATATTAAACTTTATGAGAAAAGTGTTAATGAATGTTATAAGGTTTTATATAATTCTTAATATGATTAAAAATATTCACTTATCGATGTTTTACCAACAGCCAGCTTGTATATTTTACGCTGGTAGTACCACCGAATTCAGACCAGGTGATAAAATACCAGTAAGTTGCTGTGCTTACAGGTCTTCCGCCTAAAGTTCCGTCCCAGGTAAATCTGTTGGTAGGCGTTCCTCTGAAAATTTCTGCTCCGTATCGGTCAAAAATTCTGAACACAATATTTTCATTGTCCATTAACGCGGAATAATCAATGTTGTCATTGTAACCGTCGCCATTTGGAGTAATCGTATTAATTAAATTGATAATCACAAAAGGTCTTTCCACAACCTTACAGTTTTTGGTGTCTCTTACGTACGCAATATGATTTCCGCGCGGTACATTGTAGAAAACACCGGACGTCTGCCAGTTTATGCCGTCCAAAGAATATTCATAAGGTGGTGTACCTCCTGCAGCGCCTATGGTCACTGTACTTCCGTTAATTTCTATAGAAACAATCGATGGAAGCGGAGAGGCAATAACATTTACATATTGTCTGTACACACAGCCTCCATAGGTAAGATCTACCCAATAATTTCCAGCGGGAACATTGGTAATCGAAGATGTTGTAGCACCTGTGCTCCATAAATAACTCTCAAAATTCGGTCCAGCATCCAGTGTTGTTTTTGCTCCCGGACAAATCTCTTTATCGACAAGAATACTTGAGCTTTTCGGAGCTTTAATGGTGATATTGATTGAGCCGATTTCAGGACAAACTCCATTTTTTTCAAATCTTATATAAATAGTCTGGGTTCCTGTAAGGTTAATAGGATTATTTAAAGGTGAAACATCATTCTGGGCATCAGCCAAACTTCCGTGGAACGTATAAGTTACAAGCGGATCTATTGTAAACTGACTGATAAACTGTGCCAGATCGACCTGTTTGATGCCATCCAGATCATCATCACACACACTTGTAATGACAGATGTTTTAATCAGCTGGATTTTTGCGCCGACACTGAAGTTTAAGGCTTTAATAACCGGCTGACAACCATCCGGAGAATCTACTCTGATGTAAATCGTGGTTGCGGCGGTATACGACCAGTTATTCGGAAGTGTATTGGTATTTCCTGCCGTAGCGTCTGCTAAAGAGGCATAATATCTTACATTTACAAAATAAGCCGGGTTATTGAGAACAATTTGAGTAATATCGGATAAAGTGATATTTACGGTTCCGTCTACATTATCATCACAAAATACCCCATTGTAATTATCAACGACGATCGCAAGATTATATAAATTAAGGGTAATTTCCGCAATGGCTTTACACCCACCAACATTATTTTTTACGACAGCATAAACAATGGTTCCTGCCGGAGCCTGATAAGTTGTCGGTGTAGAAATAAGGGCAGCAGCATTTTCGTTTTGGGCATCTAATAAAGTAGGATAATAGGTAATCGTTACAGGATTGTTATTCGTAACGTTTGCCGTTGTTAAATTAAAAGTGCCCTGTCCGTTTATGTTACAGGCATTTAAAGTGACATTTGTAACAATTAAAGCCTGAATATTAATGGTAACCGTTACTGTTTCACAATCAGGAAAATCCGGATCATTTCCGCAGAAAGTGTACGTAAATGTGTCAGTTCCTGTGGTTCCCGGATTGGTTACGGTGTATGTTATTACTCCTGTTGTTGGGTTAATGGTTGCCGTTCCCAACGTTGGCGGCGTTACAATGGCTACAGTTGAAACAACTGGAGTCTGTGTAGAGCTGCTGAATGTCGGTGTAATAATTTTATCTGTACAGACATCATATATTTCATGGGTAAGCCTTGTACAGTTTAAAACTTTATATTGTTCTGAAACCAAAGGCGCACAGCTTCCCATCGTAACCGAACACGTATAATATCCGGGTTGAGTTGGTGTGTGGCTTGATCCGGTAGCTCCCGGAATCAAATTTCCGTTGACGTACCATTGATAGGTATCATAAATAATAGGGTCTACCGTCAATATAATTCCGGGAACACAATCTCCTCCCGATTTTAAAATAACAGGCTGAGTCGGGAATCCCGCAAAAAAGCCACCATATCCTACAGCGTCACTTCCTGCATTAATTCCGGCGGTAATTGCTTTATCGGAAACAATAGTAAGAGTTCCTGTTACATTGGGAATTCCGTAAGTAACCCAATTATTGGTTCCGGTCATGCTGAAAGGTCCCGTTGCTGCAGGCGGAGTAACACCATTTACGGTAACATTCGCGCCTCTTTCCGTAATAAGATTAAGCTTTGTAGGAATGGTAAGAATTCCCGTAGGATTATTATTTGAATGAACAAAATTTTCATTAATAAACCCTAATTCATTGATCTGTTTGGGTAAGTAACAGTTTAAAGCCGGAATAAAATTAAAACCTCCGGTCGCAATTTCATTGGTTGTATTAGAATCTCCGGCCAATATCTGATAAACGTAAGCGTTCTTTGAGGTTCTCAGATATAAATTCGCATGGGTTGTGCTTTGAATTGCATATTTTGAATCAGGAACTACAAAATACTGCCCGGTATTGATTGTTGCAACAGGCGGAATTTCATTGTTAACAAAAATCTGCGTATTGTCTTCGGTAGCAATGACGATGGCACCTTCCATATGGGATCCGATGCGGCCATTTCCTTTTACAAGAGCAAATTCACTTCCCAGTCTTTCAACCGGAACAGACTGATCCATTAAAATATCAGAGCTGCCCGGGAAATTTCCTGCATACTGGCCGTTAAAATTTCCGTTGGTAACGTTGATAGGCTTGTTGGCTGTAATTTTAGCACCGATAAATCCGTCAAAATTTCCAGCAATATTCCCGATCCCGTCAATGATATAAGATTGGCCTTTATTTAAAGTAAAAGTAAGGGTAGGATTGGTAACGCCCGTCGTTCCGTTGGAAAACTGAACGGTCGGCTTGTATCCTGTAATCGTAACTGTCGTATTATCTTCGGTCGCCAGGATTCCCAACATAAAATTCAGAATCGAATTGGTAACACTGATCGGGGCAGATGCTGCATAAAAGGTTTTACCGGTTGAAGGTATCCCTTTTGAGGTAATAATTTCAGCATGATTAAACACCGAAAACCTTAAATTGGCATAAAAAGGAAAATCTGCTTTTATATATAAACCTTTTGAAGTAGGTGTAAATAAATCCGCCTGTTGAGTGGTGATGATATATTGTCTTAAAATATCAACTTTTTGGGGATTGTTTTTACTTATATTTACTGTAGCGATTAATACGTTATTATTATAGATGCTTACCGGAAAAGGGGTCGTTCTATTGGTAGACAGATATAACTTCTGGTAGGGATTGGGATTTCCGGTTCTGTCAACCATAGGTGCAAACCAATGCTCCCTATCCAATTGAGCAAAAGTAGAGGCGAATATTGAAAGTATAAACAGAAAAGATAGAATTTTCTTCATTCAGGACTAGCTTATATCACAAATTTAATAATAAAAAGTAGTAATGCCTTGAAAAAATAATAAAAAAACCACGATTTTGAGATCGTGGTTTTCTGTGTATCCATTTTATTAAGATTATTCTCTGTTTTTAACTAAAATCCAGCCTGTAAATTTAATGGCGGTCTTCTTGTTGGTTGGCTCGTTCCAGCTCACATCGTACCAATAGCTTCCTGTAGAAATTTTTCTCCCATTCATCATGCCGTCCCATTGGTAGTTGTTTAATTTATTTCCCTGATGGATTTTACTTCCGTATCGGTCATAAATATTGAAAACAAGGTTAGGCTTATGCGCTAATGCAGAATAATCGATCACATCATTTACTCCATCTCCATTTGGCGTGATGACGTTGATCAGATTAGGAATGGTGATTTCAACATTTATAGGCTCACAGTCATAGGCATCTTTTACATAAACGATTCCGTCACCTCTTGGTACTTCATTAAAGACATTAGAATCCTGCCAGTGAATATTATCCATTGAATATTGATAAGACGGTGTTCCGCCGGCTGCTGTTACGGTAACTGTATTGTTTGTAATATCAACATTGGTGATGACAGGCTGCTCAGAAGCATAAACATGTACCGTTTGCTTTGTTGTACATTCCCCGGTTTTAAGATTTACCCAATAAGTCCCAACTCCTACATTTGTAATTGATTGAGTTATTGCTCCGGTGCTCCATTCGTATGCGTTAAATCCAGGCCCTGCATCCAGCGTTGTTTTATCTTCAATACAAATGATTTTATCAGTTAACACAGAAGATTTTACAGGCGGAAGAACGACAAGGGTCACTTCTGCCACTCTGTAACATCCGTTTGCATTCGATACTTTAACGTAAACGACTCCGTTGGGTGCAATATATGCGGTAGGATTTGTAATTTCGTTGGTTCCGTTAACCGCATCTGTCGGAGATGGATAATATTTTTTGGTAATACCAGGTTCTACTGTTACTCCTGCAGCGGTAAGATTAAATAAGGCAGTTACAGGATTGTCTTCAAGAAAACAAGATCTTAAAGTAGCCTTATTCACAACCGGACTTGATGAAACGGTTAAATTAACTGTTACCTGCTCACAATCAATGAATTCGGGAGCATTTCCGCAGAATTTGTACACTAAAGTATCGGGCCCGAAATATCCCGTATTCGGAGTATAATTAATAACACCTGTTACCGGGTCAATTGTAGCTGTACCATTTGTTGGAGGTGTTACAATAGTCACTGTGCTCGGCACATAAGCCTGATTTGAATTGGTAAATTCCGGAATAATTGTCTGATATCCTTCACAGACCGTCAGCGTTTTTACAGATTGTTGCAGACATGTAAATACTTTATAAACAGGGGTAACTGCTGGCGGGCAAGATCCTACTGTAATTCTCACCGTATAATTGCCGGCCTGAGTCGGCGTATAAGTATTGGTTGTAGCTCCTGCAATCGGATTTCCGTTTAAATACCATTGATAAGTCTCAAAACTGTCATCCACCTCCAGAATAATTCCCGGAATACATTCTCCGGTTTGTTTTGCAATAACCGGAATTGAAGAGAATCCTGCAAAATAGCCGCCATAACCTGCTGTGTTATAACCGCCATTTACTCCGGCGGTTACTGCTTTGGTAGAGGTAATTGTTACGTTTCCTGTAATCCCCTGAATGGCGTAAGTTACCCACTGTGTATTTCCTGTAAGCGGAAAAGGGCCTTGCGCGGGAGTTGGAGTTACGCCGTTTATTGTTACTGCGGCACCTGCTTCTGTAAGGATATTTAATTTTAAATCTACAGCACCTGTAAAGGTTGGCATTTCGTTGATTCTTCCGATCTCATCGATTTTTCTGGGTAAAAAACAGTTCAATGGCGGAATATAATTGTAACCCCCGGTGTTATTTGCTGATCCTGAACCAACTAATTGATATAAATAAACATTTTTAGTTGTACGGACATAAATATTAGAATGGCCTCCTGCCTGTGTTGCGTAAGCGTTTGCTAAGATTCTGTAATATTCACCTTCATCAATTTGGGCAACCGGAGTTGTAGAATTGTTGATATAAATATCAGTATTATTTTCTGTAGCAATGATAATTCCGCCCTCCATATTGCTGGTGCTGGTGGAAATACTTTTTACCATGGCAAATTCATTTCCAAGACGTTCCAACGGAACAGACTGGTCCATAATCAGATCAGACCCGTCAGCTGATGTTGTGGTTGCATAAAACCCGTTGGCATTACCATTCGTAACGGATATGGGCTTGTCTGCATCAATTTTAGCTCCGATAAAACCTGTCTGGTTGGCAACAATGTTTCCAAGGCCCGCAAGAATGTAAGACTGTCCTTTATTTAAGGTAACAGTCATTGTCAACGGCGGAGTGGTGTTGTTAATAAACGAAATATTCGGATCATACCCTGAAACGGTAACATGCGTGTTGTCTTCAGTTGCCATGATCCCGGTAGTAAAGTTGTTGGAACTTGAGCTTACCGTCATAGGGGTTGCCGCAGCATAAAAATGCATACCGATTCCGGCCTTTCCTTTGGATGTTACGATCTCACCGTGAGAAATATTGTACATTCTAAGAGATGCAAAATAAGGTCTTTCCCCTTTTGTATAAACTCCTAAATTAGTAGCAACGGCCGCGCTTGAAGCTGCCGAGGTTCTAATATACTGAGCCCCCAAAGTGAAAACCTGTGGATTGGTTTTGCTGATTGTTACGGTTCCGATCACAACATTATTGCTATAAATTTTTACCTCAAACGGTGTAATTGCATCTGTGGAAAAATATAAAGCGTGTGCATAATTGGTAGCAGAAGTTGATGAGCTGTCAAAATACGGCGCAAACCAGTGATCTGTATCCCGTTGTGCCAAAAGTGTATTGACTGCAAAAAGCATCAATACGAAAGATAATAGAATTTTTTTCATAGAATAGGAATTAGGATTATTACAAAAATAAGAGAATATTTTATATTTGAGAAAGTAATTCCTAAAATAGCCTTGTTTATATAGCAAAAAAACCACGATTTTATAATCGTGGTTTAAAATTTTATCTAAAGAATGTTAGTCTATGTTTTTCACTAAAATCCATCCTGTATATTTAATTGGAGTTTTTTCTTTGTTTGGTTCGTTCCAATTAATATGATACCAGTAGGTTCCGGTTACTATTTTTTTGTCATAATGTTTTCCGTCCCATCTGTAGTTGTTGAATTTATCTCCGGTAAATATTTTGTTACCGTATCTGTCGTAGATTACAAATATAAGATTGTCTTTGTAAGATAATTCGCTGTAATCGATGTAATCATTTTTGTTGTCACCATTTGGCGTGATTGCATTAATCAGATTAGGAACAGTTACTTCTACATCAATCGGTGTACAATTATAAGAATCTTTTACATAAAATGTATGCTGGCCTCTTGAAAGCCCTGTGAATACATTTGAATCCTGCCAGTTTACAGTACCGTCTACAGCATATTTGTAAGGCGGTGTTCCTCCGTTTACGATCACTGTTGCTGTATTATTTGAAATTTGAATTTCAGTAATTACAGGGTCCATAGCTTTTTTAACGCTTACAAACTGTTTAACAAAGCAGCTGTTGTCTTCAAGAATTACCCAATAATCTCCAACAGGAACTCCCTGGATAGACTGAGTCGTTGCTCCTGTGCTCCATTTATAAGACTGGTAACCAGGTCCTGCATCAAGATTTGTTCTTGAATCGATACAGATATATTTGTCAACCAATAATGGTGATCTTTTAGGCGGAATTACCACTAAATTGATCTTAGCAATCGCATAACAGCCATTAGAATTGAATACTCTTACATAAACAGCTCCGTTTCCGGAAATATAGTTGGTAAGAGGTGTTATGATTTCGTTTGTTCCGTTACTTGCGTCCGTGAAAGTAGGGAAATATTTCTTCGTAACCGGAGTTTGAGAAGTTACGTTTGCAATCGTTAAATCAAATTCAGCTTTAGTTTCATTGTCTTCAAGGAAACACTCACTAAGAGTCGCTTCATTTACAATCGGAGTAGGATAGAAATCTAAAGTAATTTTAGCATTCCCCGTACAGCCTTCAGAAGTTGTTACTTTTACATAGACAAATCCTGCAGCGGATAAATAATTGGTCGGATTAAAGATTTCATTCGTTCCGGCATTAAGATCTGCTAAAGTAGGATAGAATTTCTTTGTTGTAGGGTTATAATTTGTAACATTAGCGGTTGTAAGATCAAAAAATCCTTTTCCGTTGTACTGGCAGGCATAAATCGTTCTGTCTGTCAGAGTAAATGGAACTACCGTTAAATTTAAAGTTACCTGCTCACAGTCGATAAATTCAGCGGCGTTTCCGCAGAACTGATAAACAATTGTGTCCGGTCCTAAATATCCAGGTGTTGGAATATAAGTAATTTGTCCTGTTGTAGGGTTTACCGTTGCTGTTCCGTGGCTTGGAGCCGTGATAATTGTTACGGTGCTCGCGACAGGAGTTTGTGTAGATGATGTGAATGCAGGTACGATTACTTTCGTAGCACATGCATTTAATGCTGTAGTGGTTTGTTTTATACAGGTAAATACTTTGTAGATAGGGGTAATTGCAGGCGGGCACGTTCCCATTGTAACTTTTACCGTATAATTTCCTGCCTGTGTTGGTGTATATGTATTTGCTGTAGCTCCAGGAATGATAACACCATTCAGAGACCATTGATAAGTTTCAAAACTGTCGTCTACTTCAAGTACGATTCCCGGAACGCATTCTCCGGTTTTTTTTGCAATTACAGGAACTGAGGAGAATCCTGCAAAATAACCGCCATAGCCCGCTGTGCTATATCCTCCGTTTACACCTGCTGTTACTGCTTTGGTCGAAGTAATGGTGAGATCTCCGGTTACTCCTGTAAGAGCGTATGTTACCCATTGGGTATTACCTGTAAGAGGATAAGGCCCTTGTGCGGCAGTGGGAGCAACTCCGTTTACAGTTACGGCAGCGCCAGCTTCTGTAAGGATATTAAGCTTCAGGTTGATAGCTCCTGTATATGTTGGCATTTGATTGATCTTGCCGATCTCATCAATTTTTCTAGGTAAGAAACAGTTCAATGGCGGGATATAATTGTATCCACCGGTGTTATTTGCTGATCCGGCACCGACAAGCTGATATAAATAAACATTTTTAGTTGTTCTTACATAAATGTTAAAGTGCCCGCTACCCGGAGTTCCCTGTTCAACATAAGCATTTGCTAAAATTCTGTAAAACTGACCTTCATTAATGGTTGCAACAGGTGTCGTTGAGTTATTAATGTAGATTTCTGTATTGTTTTCAGATGCGATGATGATTCCCCCTTCCATATTATCAGAACTCGTGGAAATACTTTTTACCATGGCAAATTCTTTTCCAAGACGGTCTACCGGTACAGACTGGTCCATAATAAGGTCTGATCCGTCCGCTGATCCTGTTGTTGCATAAAACCCGTTGGAGTTACCATTCGTCACAGAAATCGGTTTATCAGAGACAATTTTAGCTCCGATAAAGCCTGTCTGGTTAGCGGTAATGTTACCTTCTCCTGCCAGAATGTATGACTGCCCTTTATTCAGCGTTATGCTGATAGAGGCAGGCGGAGTGGGGTGATTGATAAATGAAACCGCAGGATTATAACCTGAGATCGTTACAACAGTATTGTCTTCTGTTGCTAAAATACCTGTTGTAAAATTATTGGAGCTTGAGCTTACCGTCATAGGTGTAGCGGCAGAAAAGAACTGTGTTCCGATACCAGCTTTACCTTTTGAAGTAATAATTTCTCCGTGAGCCGAGCTATATACCCTTAATGATACATAATACGGTTTATCTCCTTTTGTATAAAGTCCCAGATTCTTGATTGCAGCTGCATCTGCGACAATGTTTGCACGAATAAGCGCTGTCGGTACAGTAAATGTTTGGGAGCTTCCTTTACTGATGGTAACAGTACCGATAACTGCATTATTATTATAGATTTTTACTTCAAACGGTGTCGTGGAATCCGTTGAAAAATACAATGCATGCGCATATGTAGTAAAAGAACTGTCATAATAAGGTGCAATCCAATGGTCTGTGTCTCTCTGAGCAAAGAGTGTATTGATCGATAAGAGAACTAATACAAAGCTGAGTAGAAATCTTTTCATATGTTATGGAATTAGGATTTCTACAAATTTAAAATAATATTTGAGATATTGTTAATAAATTATAAAGAAAGTTTAAAATTTAGTCACGATTCTTAATTAAAATCCATCCCGAATACGAAACTGGTAATTTGGTATCAGGCTCGATCCATTTAAGTATATACCAATAAGTTCCGGTTGATAAAGGCCTTCCCATCACCTTCCCGTCCCATGTATAAATTTTATCTGCAGATTTGTAAACAGGTGCTCCGTACCGGTCAACAATTTCAATAGAAACATCTTGTTTTATTCTTAAATCAGAATAATTTAAAATATCATTAATTCCGTCTCCGTTCGGGGTGATGGCATTAACAAGATTTAATACTAAAAATTCTTTGATGACCGGCTGGCAACCGTCTGCTCCCAACACATACACATTGTGAATTCCTCTTGTTAAACCCGTAAAAACATTCGAAGTCTGATAATCAATCCCGTTTAAAGAATATTGGTAAGGCGGCGTTCCTCCTGAAACAAAAACAGTTGCGTTGAATCCTGTAACTTCAATTTTATTAATCGTAGGAGCCTGAGCGGTCGTTACCGTTACGTTCTGACGATATATGCATCCATTAAATCCTAAATCTACATAATAATTTCCTGCACCCGCAAGAATCGTCTGAGTGGTAGCTCCTGTATTCCAAAGATAGGACGTGAAGCCTGCACCTGCATCTAAGGTCACTTTTTCATCCGAACAAACGACCTGATCATGAAGCTTGTCTGATTTTTTTGGAGTTTTAAGATTAATATTTAAAACACCTGTATTCGGGCATTCTGTATTGCTTGTAAATCTTACATAAAATGTTCCGTTAGCGTTGATGAGCTGATTCGGAGAAATTGCATTGGTTCCTGCCTGAGCATTTGCCAATGAAGTATAGAATGATAAAATGACACTGGGATCGGTTGTAAATAAATTTTTATAATCATTAAGATTCACATTTTCAGAACCATTGATGTCGTTATCACAAATATCAGTCGTTACCGTACCGGAAAGCAGAGTGATCCTGTTTCCTATCTTAAAATTAATTTGTCCAAAGGCGGCGGGACAGTTTCCTGTGAGTGCATCTACTCTTATATACACAGTGGTATTGGCGGTGTACGTCCAGTTTGCGGGTAACGTATTGCTATTTCCGGCGTTAGCATCAGTTTGATTTAAATAATATCTTACGTTAAAATTTGCTGCATTCGTTACAATCTGTGGAGAAATAGTGGAGAAGCTTACATTGACAGTTCCGTCAAAATTATCATCACAAAGGGTTGCATTATAATTGGTTGTATTGATATTCGGAGCGGGAGTCGTTGTTAAATTTATCTGAGCCGGTTTCGGGCATCCGTATTGTGAAGTTACATTGGCATAAATTGTTCCTGCCGGTCCGCTGTACGTTGCAGGAGCTGTAATTTGCCCCGTCAGATTGGCATTGGTAAAATAAGTAACCGTAGTTCCCGGGTCCGGAGAAAGGTTTGTTGAGGTTAAATCAAAAGTTCCGTTTCCGTTTGCTCCTGCGCAGGATGTAAGGGAAGCGTTATTTACCTGTAAAACATCAATATTAATGATAATTTTAAAATATTCAAAATCAAAAGGATTGCCGTTTCCCTGAATATAATAAATAAATGTATCCGTCGTATCGTTTGTCAATCCCGGATTCGGAGTATAAATGATTTGTCCTGTTGCCGGATTTACCGTTGCCGTTCCTGAAGTTGGTGCAGAAATAATACTCGTCTGTGAAGGCGTTATCGTTTGTGTTGATGCTGTAAAAGCCGGAGTAATCACTTTTGTGTTACAAGAGCCAATATTGTAAGTCGTCGTCGAAATAGGCGGACATAAAGTATAATTATAAGCTGCTGTTAATCTTGATTCGCAATTATTTTTAGTAATTAAACAAGTGTAGGCTCCGGCTCCGTATAATTCAGGATTGATGGAATAGGATGTAGCCCCCGGAATCGGATTTCCATTTAAATACCATTGATAAGCATCATACGTATTGTCAACCTGAAGCAGAATTCCGGCGTAGCAATCGCCTGTTTTTGTAATTGCCGGAACCGAAGAGAATCCTGCGAAATATCCGCCATAACCAACAGCGCCACTTCCTGCAGCAATTCCTGCGGTTACAGATTTTGTTGAATTTACAGTAATAGTTCCCGTTACACTCGGAATTGAATACGTTACCCAATTCGGATTTCCCGTTACAGGATAAGGTCCGTTGGCAGCTGCAATCGAATTCCCGTTTAACGTTACCGTTGCGCCGGTTTGCGTGATAATATTAAGTCTTGTGCCAAAAGTTTGCGAACCGATTTTATTAATAAATCCGATTTCATCAATTTTATTAGGCATAAAACAGCTTAAAGGCGGGATAAAATTCATTCCGCCGGTAGGATATTCATTTCCTGTAGAAACACCGGCCAATAATTGATATACATAAATATTTTTCGTTGCCGAAATGCTCATGTTGTAATTATTGTTTCCGTGATTGATATAGCTGGTGCTCGGAACCATATAATATTGCCCCGCATTAAGAATAACGGGTGTAATGTTTCCGTTGATGGTAAGTTGTGTATTGTTTTCTGTAGCAATAACCAATGCTGTTTCCATTTGGGAAGCAACGGTGCCGTTTCCTTTTACGACCACAAAATCTTTTCCTAATCTGTCAACCGGAACTGCCTGATCCATCAATACGTCATTATTCGTAAAATTCATATTGGTGTAAACGCCGTTGAAATTTCCGTTGGTAACAGAAATTGGTTTTGTGGCAACGATTTTTGCGCCGACTAAACCATCTAAATTTTGGAAAGCATCACTGCTTACAACATCCATAATATAGGATTGCCCTTTGTTAAGAGTGACTGTTTTTGTAGGAGTCGAAGATCCGTCAGAGAAAATAACATTCGGATTGTATCCTGAAAACACAACCGTTGTGTTGTCTTCAGTTGCTGTTACGCCAATCATTGAACCGATGAAATAATTTGATCCTGTATTGGGAACTACCCCTGCATAAAAAGTCGTTCCTAAGCCTGCCAGACCTTTAGAAGTAATGATTTCAGCATGGTTTTGAAGTGAAAAACGATAATTTGCGAAGAATTTTTTAGAACCTTTCACATATAATCCCATTGAATTCGGCGTGAATAGCTGATTCTGATCCGGAGTTATTAAAAAACCATTAGGAATCGGGACCTGTAAAGGATTGCCCTTGCTTACCTGAACTGTAGTATAAAGAGTATTATTATTAAAAATCTGCACCGGAAACGGAGTGGTTTCGTTCGTCGATAGATATAAATATCCTTCAAGATTAACGACTCCGGCTTTCGCTGACATGGGAGCAAACCAGTGGTCGGTATCCAATTGTGCATTAGCGAATAAACAAAGAAAGGTGCAAACAGCTAGTAAAATTTTTTTCATGTTTATTAATAAGGGGTGCAAATGTAAGTATTAATAATCAAAATATTACACGGTTTTTTACTATAGAATTGTTTTATTTGTTAATTTGTTGAAAATTTAATAATTTTTTAATATTAAGAATAAATTCATAATTTGGTGAAATAAAATAAAAATCCCGATGAAAAAATTTCACCGGGATTGATATTTTTGTTTGAAAGATTAATTAAGCTAGGCTTACTCTTACAAATCCTGTTACTTTTAGGTCTGCGTTTACAGATTTTACATAATCAGCAACAGACATGCTGTTGTCTTTAATGAAATCCTGGTGCACCAATGTATTGTCTTTGTAGAATCTCTGCATTTTACCTTTCAAGATATTATCGATAATATTTGCAGGCTTACCTTCTTCAGTAAGTTTATGTCTTTCGATTTCTAATTCTTTATCGATAGTCTCCTGAGAAACAGCATTTTCATCAAGAGCAATTGGGTTCATTGCAGCAACCTGCATAGAAACAGACTTGGCAGCTTCGTCGGCTCCGTCTACTTTAGCAGAAAGAGAAGTGATGGCAGCGATTTTGTTTCCTGCGTGGATGTAAGCACCTAAGAAAGGCCCCTGGATTCTTTCGAATGCACCGATCTCGATTTTTTCACCGATAACCCCTGTTTGCTCGATTAATTTTTCAGCAACAGTAAGCCCGTGGAAATCTGTAGCTAAAAGCTCTTCTTTAGTTGCCGCGAAAATAGCCATTTCAGCCAATTCGTAAGCTAGCTCGATGAACGCTTCGTTTTTAGCAACGAAATCAGTCTCACAATTTAAAGAGATGATCGTACCCAACGTGTTGTCTTCGTTTACTCTGGCAATTACAGCACCTTCAGCAGATTCTCTGTCAGCTCTGTTGGCAGCAACTTTTTGTCCTTTTTTTCTAAGGATGTCTACCGCTTTTTCGAAGTCTCCTTCAGCTTCAACTAGCGCTTTTTTGCAGTCCATCATACCTGCACCTGTTTGGTTTCTCAATTTTGCTACGTCTGCAGCAGCTGGTGTATAAGACATAATATCTATTATTTTTTATATTGTAAGATTAGTATTAATTTTTAGCTTAATTTTAAAGCTGTGCAAAGATAATGATTTTAATGATAAACTAAAAAATGACTTTTCACGTTATGTACTTATTTAACGATTTTTAAATGTTTAATAGATGAAAAAAATATTCCTGATCCTATTTTTATGCATATTTACCCTTGGTTTTTCTCAAAAAAAGAAAAAAGCCAAGTCAAAAGCCATCGTGGAGAAAGAAACCATGATCATATACACCGAGCAAGATGCCGAAATTTCTAAAGAAGCAAGAGTGATTGCCGGTTTTCTAAAACAAAATCCGGGGCACGCCAGAACCGATTTTTTCAAGAAAAGGCTCATAGAAATCATTATGGCAGATAATTCCCCTGAAGCAAAACCTACCATTACCCCATTAAGTAAAAACGAAGTGGCAAAGATTACCAACAATTCTGAGCTTAATAATTCTAAAACTTTCGCTTCAAATACAAAAAATACAGCGACAACGCCGGCAAGAACGGTAAATTATGCTAGCGTAGGAAGTGTAGGAACTTCAAGCAAAAAATCTGAGCCCAATGAAAAAAGTAAGCGCACTGCTGCTTTATTGACTCATATGCTAAACAATGATCCGTCGGATAAAGATGCTTACATTAATATTAAAAACAGATCAAAATGTAATTTAATTGTAAAAATAAGTGGTAAAAAATATTATAATCTGGATGTTCCCGCAAACGGAGAAAATTATCTGATGGTAGATAAAGGCGAATATGTTTTAACAACAATGGTTTGTGATGCCAAATATTCTTCGTTGAAAAAGATTAATAAAGATATTGAGATTGAGCTGAATCTGAGAGATGATTGATAAACTTGGATATTAACGAAACGAAATAAAAAACGGTTAAGAAATTTCTTAACCGTTTTATTTTTATCCTTTAAACTGGCCCATCGCAATAAATTTATCTTGTCTTTGGGTTTCAAGTTCTTTGCCTGTGAATTTTGAAAAAGCTTTAATGTTTTGTAAAATTGAAGCTTTCAAATTTAAGTAAGTCGTTTCCGGATCATAATGTGCGCCACCAAGTGGTTCTTCGATGATTCCGTCAATGAATTTTTCTCTTAAAGCGTCTTTTGGAGTAAGGTTTAATGCGTTGGCAGCATCTTCTTTGTGATCCCAGTTTCTCCAAAGGATTGATGAGCAGCTTTCCGGTGCGATTACGGTGTACCACGTATTTTCCAACATGTATACTTTGTTTCCGACACCGATTCCTAATGCGCCGCCACTTGCTCCTTCACCGATAATATAAGTGAAGATCGGCGTTTTAAGCATTGTCATTTCAAAAATATTTCTTGCAATGGCTTCTCCCTGACCTCTTTCTTCAGCCTCCAGCCCAGGATATGCTCCCGGTGTATCAACCAAAGTTATTACAGGAATTCTGAATTTCTCAGCAAGCTTCATTAGTCGTAAAGCTTTTCTGTATCCTTCAGGATTCGGCATTCCGAACCTTCTGTGTTGTCTTTCTTTGGTTGTTCTTCCTTTCTGAGTACCTATAATCATTACTTTTTGACCGTCTAATGTCGCTAAACCACCAATTAAAGCGGGATCATCAGCGAAATTTCTGTCACCGTGAAGTTCCAGGAAACTTCCTTTGTCTACCATTCCGTTGATATAGTCTAGTGTATAAGGGCGATCCGGATGACGCGATAGTTGTACTCTCTGCCAAGGCGTAAGGTTTCCATAGATTTCTTTTTTCTTCTCTATGATCTTGTCCTCAATCTGGCTGCATGCTAATTTTACATCAACACCACTTTCTTCTCCTACTAAAGAGCATGTCTGGTATTGCTCCATTAATTCTTGTATAGGAAGTTCGAAACTTAAATATTCCATTTCTTGAAGTAAATTAAATCTTTCAAATTTATGAAAAATTATGGGAATTCTATTTAAAATTATTTATAGCATTGTGTATTCTGGAGATACTTTCTTCTTTTCCAATAAGTTCCAGAATATCGGGAACGTCCGGACCTTTCAATTCTCCAACCAGTGCCAGACGTAAAGGCATCATCACTTTACCCATTCCCAAGCCTTTATTTTCCGCAAAATCATGCACAACCTGCTTTACGTTTTCAGCATTAAATTCAGCATTTTCTAAATTTGAAGCTAATTCACCTAAAATGGCAGAAGTTTCATCATTCCAGGCTTTTTTTGATGCTTTTTCATCATAAGAAGTGGGTGCTTTGAAGAAAAATTTTCCGTTTTCGTAAATATCTTTCGGGAAAGTGGCTCTTTCTTTCATCAAATGAATGATTTTCAGCAATTTTCCGTCTTCAATATTTAAATTTAAATCTGAATTTTTCAAAATCTGAAGTAATTCTTCATCAGATTTTAGCTGAATATATTGATGGTTGAACCATTCTGATTTTTCTTTACTGAATCTTGCTCCTGCTTTATGCACTTTATGAAGATCAAATTCTTTAATCATATCTTCCAAAGGCAAAATTTCTTTATCATCGGCAGGCGACCAACCTAATAATGCCACCATATTAATGAATGCATCAGGAAGATAGCCGTTTTCTCTGTAACCTTTAGAAACAACGCCTGTCACAGGATCTTTGAAGTCCAGCGGAAACACGGGAAACCCGAATTTATCACCGTCTCTTTTGCTTAATTTTCCTTTTCCTTCAGGCTTTAAAATCAATGAAAGGTGCGCAAATTGTGGTGATTCCCAACCCATTGCTTCATACAGTAATTTGTGTAAGCCTAAAGACGGCAGCCATTCTTCGCCACGAATGACGTGAGAAATTTCCATTTCGTGATCATCGATGATGTTGGCAAAATGGTAGGTTGGCATTCCGTCGTTTTTTACCAAAACTTTATCGTCTAATGTATTGGTATTCACAGAGAATTTCCCGCGGATGATGTCTTCAAGATTTAATACTCTGTCAATCGGCATTTTAAATCTTACGACATACGGTGTTTTTTCAAGCAATAATTTTTCAACTTCCTCTTCAGAAAGTGCAATGCTGTTTCTCAAACGGTTTCTTGTTTTGTTATCATAAGAAAAAACGTCTCCTTTTGCTTCAAATTCAGCACGGATGGCGTCTAATTCTTCTGCGGTATCAAAAGCGATGTAAGCGTAATCTGTTTTTAAGATCTGCTCTGTATATCTGTCGTAAATATCTCTTCTTTCCGATTGTCTGTATGGAGCGAATTTTCCTCCTTTTTTAGGACTTTCATCAGCGATGATCCCGCACCATTCAAGGGCTTCTTCGATGTATTCTTCTGCTCCTTCCACGTATCTTGCCGTGTCTGTATCTTCGATTCTCAATACAAACTCACCTCCTTGGTTTTTAGCAAAAAGATAATCATATAATGCGGTTCTTACGCCTCCCAAATGCAAAGGTCCGGTAGGACTTGGAGCAAAACGTACTCTTACTTTCTCCATTTCAATTAAAATTTTGATGCAAATTTACTTAAAATTATGTGTTTTAAGGAGGTTTAATGTCTTGGTTATTGGCTTTTTTGATTTGAATATCTACATTTGTATAATTAATAAAAAGTAAATTATGTTAGAAATCGGAGAAAGACCTTGGGGGAAATATTTTGTACTGGCCGATGAGCCGAATTATAAATTAAAGAGAATTGAAGTTGATCCGGGTCAAAAGCTTTCTTACCAGTATCATCACAAAAGACAGGAACAGTGGACGATCGTTGAAGGCGATGCCACAATTGTTCTGGATGATAAAGAAATAAAATTAGCTTACGGAGAAAGTATTTTTATTCCGCTTGGCGCAAAGCACAGAATGATGAATCTTTCTGATAAGCCTGTGGTTTTCATTGAAGTACAGACAGGAACTTATTTCGGAGAAGACGATATTGTGAGGATTGATGATGAGTATGACAGAAGCTAAAAGATAAATACAGCAAAAAGCAAAGGTAGTATTATGCTACCTTTTCTATTATATAGTAATGTAATTAATGAATTTAAAAAAAGCCTTTGATCCGCATTTTTATTTTTTTTGTAAAAGACAGGTTCAGATGTAATTCTTTTTGGGGGTATTTTTTTGAAAATAAGGAAATAAACTCATCGATATTTTTAGATGGGAAAAAAGATAGTTCTTTCCATAATGATTTGTATATCGGATGAAAATCTTTAAATTCTGAATAATTAGATGCATTCAGTTCCTTCCATAGATCGAGGAATTTTGAAGTATCGAAGTCATTTTTATGTCCCCAGTTATTAATTTTTTCTACAATTTCCTCTTCGTCTCTTGCCCAGGATTGATGGATTAAATAATAATCTAACGGAAGAGTACGGCCTTTATTCGTAAGCCTTGCGTATTCATATTTTGGATAATTGGTGATAAGCATACACTTTTCGTCAAAAGGAGTAATCACAAAAAAACCTTCTTCGTTTTGTTTAAAAAGAGTGACAAAATTTACCTGAAAATTAATAGGATTCTTTTCCGGCTTTTTTAAGAGAAAACTGTTATTTCTTAAAAATTGAGTTATTTTTTTGAAGTCGTACGCATATTCATCGCCGTCTATTTGTATATGCCATCCATCCAGACCCAGCTTTTCCGCCATCATGTTTCTTTGTCTGGTTTCAAGTTCCATAGGCTGCATTCCGGGAACGTAGAACTTATCTTTGTAAAATGTAATCTTATTATCAGAATCAATTTTTTTAATATCTGTAAAAAAGCTCTCCGGAATAAAAACATCATTCCCTGCCCAGGTTTTATGATCGGCATCATAGCTTATCACGATACTGTCAACCTCATGATAAATCTGATTGACAGATGTAAAAATATAAGAATAATCATAGGATAAAAGATAACCCGCTTTGATCATATTTTTGTTTTTGCCCATAATGCGTAATAAACTTAAATCATTATAACTTTGAATAAATCCCGTCTATAATACCTTTGGTATATGCTTTTGCTAAAGAAAAATCTCTTCTTTTAAAGGCTTTTCTTGCCAGTTTCCATCGTTCTTTTTTTACATATTTTATATTTCCGTTGTATAGGCGGCAAAGCCAAAATCTATTTCTGGTCATATAATATTCGTAAAAACTTCCCTTTTCGCTGTAAATATTAAAAGCGGATACAGTTGTATTGACCGCTAATTTCCATTTTGTTTTTTTTAAAACTCTTAAACACCACTCAGATTCTTCATAATACATGAAAAATTTTTCGTTCATGAATCCTACTTCATCCAAAAGCTCTTTTCTGAACATAAAAACACTGCCGTCAACATAATCTATTTGATAATTATACGGTTGGCTTTGCGCGTCAGATTTATTTATGTTAAAATGTACATGTTCTCCCATAAAACCTTTTTCAGGATGCAATAATCCACCATCTGAATAGATTTTATTTTTGTCATTTCTATAACATATTCTGGGACCAACAACACCAATATCGGATTTTTTCTGTAAATCTTTATATAATGTTTCTATAGTTGCAATATCTATGTCAATATCAGGATTAAGCAGTAAAAAATACTTTTTCCCATCTTTTATAGCCTCTTTTATGGCCAGATTATTACCGTATGCATAACCTCCATTTGTATCACTTACAATAAAATTAATGTTTTTTTGTAATCCGAATTCTGCAATTTTATCTTTATCTCCGGAATTATTATCTACAATGTAGATCGATTTTACGGGACAATTTTGACTCAACAAAGCGTTTACTTCTCTTGATGTATCTTCAAAAGAGTTGTAATTCAAAATAATTATTGCTAAATCTTTCATTGCAGCATTTCAAAAATTTCTTCTTTCTGAGCTTCGATAGAAAAAGGATAAATCGCTTTTTCTGAATTGTAGTGAAGGGTATTCCAGGTTGATTCGCTGGTGCAGATTTCAATGATATTATCTGCGAATTTCTGATAATCTTCGTTTCCTGAAATCAATGCGGTCACTCCATTTTCCAGGAACATTCCTTCTGCGCCGATCTCGGTTGTCAGTACAGGAAGTGTGTATTCCAGGGCCTGTCCGATCTTACCTTTCACGCCCGCGCCAAATCTTAAAGGCGAAACGGAGGCAAAACATTTTTCGTAATAAGGAATAATATTTTCTACAAAACCTGCGATTTCAAACCTTTCAGAATTCATTTTTTCAATATGCTCAGGAGCTTCCGAACCGATGATTGTGATTTTTAAATCAGGCAAAACTTTCCAAACCAAAGGCATGATATTGTTGTATAAAACTTCAACGGCATCTACGTTAGGATCGTGTAAAAATGTACCAATAAAGAAAATTCCGTCTCGTTTTTCGAAAGGCGGCATATCTTCCGGCTTTACTTTTAAATTATGAACATTGCTCACTGTAAATAATTTTGACTGATCTACAAAAGCCGTCATAAATTCTTTTTCTTTATCACTGATTACCGCAATTTTGTCGGCTTGCTTACAAAGTTCGGTTTCAATATGTTTATAATGAATGAGTTCCTTTGCTCTTACTTTGTCGTATTTAATTTCAAGACCTCTTTCCATTCTCAGGTAATGAATGTCAACCATATCATAAATAATTTTCGCTTTTGGAGCTTTTTCTCTGAAAAAATTTAAATAATGCTCAAAAAGTTCAGGTCTGTGGCACCACACAAAATCAAGCTTCGGAAGAAGCGTGTTAATGAAATGCTTTTTACCTTTCATAATGCCATATTTACCTATGAATGGTGTATAAACGATGACATTGTGGTCATTTAAGTTTTTAATATATTTTTTTGATTCTACTTTTGGAATTGCTTTTCGCCAATCCATAAGATAAACATTGTAATATTTTGCTAAGAATTTCGCGATTTCCGTAATTCTGTTTGATGCAGAATCTTTGTCAAATGTAGGAATCTGGCTGTCTACAATAAGTATATTTTTTTTATTTTCATCAGGAATAATGGCCTTCTCCGATAAAGGATAATGATTTTTTAAATAAATATAATTTTTTATTTTTCTCTTGATACCCATGTTCTTATAATTTGAATATTTTCTTTGTAAAAGTCTCTACCGTATATTTTTTTATAATGTCGGGAGAAATTTCTACATCATCTAACTCCAGGAAATTTTTAATTTCATCAGGATGCAAATTATTGCTGTCTATGACCAACATATTATTTGGATGGTAAAAATCGTAATTTTTTACCGAAATATTAGTTGTTATTAATTTTTTTCGATATCCCAAACTTTCAAAAGTCCTGAAAGACAATCCTTTCTGATCCTGTCTCTGAATATCGATCATGGCTTTCGACTGTGAAATCAGTTTTTTTGTTTCCTTAAGTGAAAGATATTCTGTGGTTGAAATTAAATGCGGATACGACAATTTTTCAAACCAAAACAGGACAAAATAAATCTTGAAACCCGCTTCAAATAATTGCGTTGAAACCGTGTTGATTTCATCAATTCTGGAATCATAAGATGAAACGTTGAAAATATCATATTTTATTTCTTCAGGTTCTATTTGCTGATCGTAAATAAAATTAGATGTTTCAATAAAATGATATTTTTCTATATCTTCTTTTTCGTACGAATAGATTTCGTCAAAAAAATGAGCTATTTCGAGTTGTTTTGGATATTTTTTACAGCTGTCATAAAAATAAGCGATAAAAGTTTCTGTGTTTTGTTTTAATTCCTTTAATAAAGAAACTTCCAACATGTCTGGCCTGATCACAAAAATAATATCCTGTTTTTCCTTGATCTGCTGTAAAACCTGTTGGGCAAAATATTTTTTTTTGATATTGCTTCCGAATAATTTAGTGATTCCGTTCCGGATTTTCACAAAAATATTGGGATAAGTATATTTTATAGTATCAGTTTTTATGTCTGTTACCTGAATATTTTCATTGGATTGAAGCTCCTGAACGACAAAATCAATATAACCGTACGCAAAAGGATAAATTAATGTAATTTTCTTTAACGTCATTTTTTAAATATTTCTTTCAGTTTTTCTTCAAATGCAATTTCCTCGTTCAAAACCATTTTTTTATAGGTTGTAAATTGAGGAATATGGTCTGAATAATTTTCTAAAACATCTTTAATTTTTGCAATAATTTCAGGAATTTTACTTTCACTGAAACTGAATTTATAATCCTCAGGAATCATTAAATCTTCATAAAAAGCAGAAGATCCGTTTTTTCCGGAAATGATGCAGCAATCCTGTGATACAGACTCGCGCAGCATTTTATCTCTTCCCGGGTTTTCACCGAAATCTACATACAGTAAAGATTTTGCCATCAAATCCTGTATCTGGCCGGCATTCATATTCTGAATAGGAACCCAAGTGAGTTCCGGTGAAGCTTTAATTAACTGAGAGATTTCTTTTTTTCCTTTTCTGGGATTGTACAAAATTGTCTTATTGGTAAGATCTTTTTGTATCGCTTCTTTATTGGCTAAAAAGCTTGGATTAATATAATCACAAACAAAATCTATCTGGTTGGCAGGAATGCCGTGATCTTTGAGGTAAACGGAAGATCGGTAAGACTGCGCCCACTGAAAAACATTAGGCAAATGCTCAAAATAATATTCCCGGTCTTTTTGCTGGTAGAATAATTTTGTGAAAATGCTTTGTCTTTTTATTCTGTGATCCATTAAAATTTTATAAAAATCTACGCTCAGCCACCAGATTACTTTTTGGCTTTTGGGGTGTTTTTTTACTAAAAAAGTCATGGATTCCGGGATGATCAGAATATTTTCTGCTGTGTCTTCAACACTATCTATCTCATTGGTTTGATAAACATTATAATTGATAGGTTTTGCATTTTTTCTCTGAGGAATGTAATGCATAAACACATTTTTAACCTCAAGATGATATAATTTATCGGCTAATTGATGTAAAGCTTCGGGCCCTCCCGTAACACTGTTTGGGGGACAGAAAATAATGATTTTTGATTGGTCGGAATATGTAATCATGAGGCTAAATTCTAAAATATATTACGAGGCATTCAGCGTAATTTAAAAACTACATTTACCCAGTTGTCAAGCGTGTATTTGTAGTAAACATCATCAGGAATTTTTTGATAAGGCAGCTCAAAAAAAGATTTGTCAAGATTACTGCAGGTCTCGTTTAAAACCAAAATATTGTTTGGATTGTAAAAGTCGTAATTTTTAATGTATTCATTATCAGTAATGATCTTTTTTTCCAGCGCCATGGCTTCAAATACCCTAAAGCTCAGCCCATGCTGGTTTTCCCTGGTAAGATCCAGTAAAGCTTTTGAATTTTTATAATATTCAGGAAGCTTTTCGTGGCAGATCTTTTTAATGCTGAAGATAATATTAAGCTGTTCGGGAACGGTAATAAAGATGTTTTTCAGTTGATGTTTCCAGCCTTTTTTTCCAATGACCATAATCTGGAATTTAAGCTTCAGGTCAATTAATCTTTTTGCCAGTAATTTGATAAGTGAAACCCTTTTATTATCGTAAGAAGTAATATAAAAAAGATCCATTTGAGGGTTTTGGTCTTCACTTTTCTGATGGGGAAGATAAATATAATTGGTTAATTTTTCAAAATCATTTCTTTTGCTGTCTGCAATGTCAAAGGAAAAAATTTTATCAAAAAGAATTAATTTTTGCTCTTCTACAGCAAGCCTGTCAAGGCTGTCGTACAGATAGGTAATCAACCGGTCGGTATATTTTCTTATTTTTTCTAATGTTGCCAGATCAAAAGTGTCGGGATTTAACACCAAAATCTGATCCTGATGTCCTAAATTTTCGAGAGAATCTAAAACGAATTTCTGTCTTTTCTCCGTTTTCAGGTTTTTATTGAGAAAAATTTTGCTTACGGCATTCGTCGCCCTTTCACTAAAATTAGAATGCGTTACATCGCCTATTTTAATGTGATGAGCGTTGATACCTTTTGCACATAAAGCTTCTACAATATGCTCGTCATACCCCCAAAAATCGAAACTAATTACACAAATCTTCATTCAATCAATTTTGCTCCTTTTTTAATGATTCATATGTTTCAAAAACACTTAATGACTGCAGATACGAAAGCTGATAGCCTTCTTTTCCGTCTAGAATACCTAAACGCAAAATGTATGCCTTAAAGAATTTGAACGCGGTTTTGGAGTATTGCGTCAAAGAACTGAATTTTTTTCCTTTTGAAGCCAGTTCCTGCCCTTTTAAAACTCCGTAATGAATCATTTTTTGCTTGTAAGATTCATAATCACTAACGGAAAAATGCAGCAGTTTATTTCTTAATTCACCGATTGTACCATGTACTTCCAATGTTTCATGCACTTTTTTCTCTGAAATATATCTTGCTTTTGATCTTCTGAAAAGCCTGAAATTTTTATCAGTCTGCGTCCCTGAATAATTGATGGGTTTTCCGGCAAAAAAGAACTTTCTGTAAAAGTAATAAGCATCTTTTTTATAAGGCCTGTTTAGCTTTTCGATGATTTCACTTCTCAGTTGGGGCGTAATTCTTTCGTCGCCGTCGAGAAACAGAACCCAGTCGTTTTTTGCATGATCCAGCGCAAAATTTCTTTGTTTTGTAAAATCTTCAAATTTATTCTGAATAATTTTTACATTGGGAAAGCTCTGCGCTATTTCCAGTGTTTTATCAGTGCTGAAAGAATCAATGATGATAATTTCATCACAGAAATCAAAACATTCGAGTACTTCCCGGATATTTTTTTCTTCGTTAAATGTTATGATTAGGCCACTAACTTTCTCAGTGAGTTCAGGCATATTTATTTTTTGAAATCTAAAATAGTTTTTTCAATAATTCTTATACAATCAAGCAATTGCTCTTCTGTAATAACCAACGGTGGCGCCAGTCTGATGATGTTCCCGTGCGTTGGCTTGGCAAGAAGTCCGTTTTCTTTTAACTGTAAACAAAGATTCCAGGCTGTTGAGCTGTCCGGAGTATCATTAATTAAAATAGCATTTAGCAGACCTTTTCCTCTTACTTTTGTAATAAGGTCGGATTTTTCAATCAGTTTTTCAATTTCATTTCTGAATAGCTGACCCAATTCTTCGGCTCTTTCAGATAAATTTTCTTCCGCCACAACATCCAAAGCAGCTACAGCAACCGCGCAAGCGATAGGATTTCCTCCAAATGTTGACCCGTGCTGTCCCGGTTTAATGACGTTCATAATTTCATTATCAGCCAAAACAGCCGAAACAGGGTACATTCCGCCCGAAAGTGCTTTCCCAAGAATTAAAATATCAGGTTGTACATCTTCGTGATGACAGGCGATCAATTTTCCTGTTCGTGCAATACCGGTTTGTACTTCATCGGCAATGAAAAGCACATTGTGTTTTTTACAAAGCTCCGAAGCGTTTTTCAGGAAACCTTCATCAGGAACATATACTCCGGCTTCACCCTGAATGGGCTCAACCAGGAATGCTGCAATATTTTCCGCTTCATTATTCAAAACTTCTTCCAGCGCTGCAATATCGTTGTAAGGAATTTTAATAAAGCCCGGCGTAAAAGGGCCGTAATTTTGGTTGGCATCAGGATCATTTGAAAAAGAAACGATGGTTGTCGTCCTTCCGTGAAAATTATTTTCGCAAACAATGATTTTTGCTGAATTTTCTGAAATTCCTTTTACTTCATAGCTCCATTTTCTGGCTAATTTTACGGCAGTTTCTACCGCTTCAGCCCCGGAATTCATGGGTAAAACCTTATCAAATCCGAAAAGAGAAGTTATTTTCTTTTCATATTCGCCTAAATTTGAGTTGTAAAAAGCTCTTGAGGTTAAGGCTAATTTCTTGGCCTGATTTACCAGGGCTTCAACAATTTTTGGGTGTGAATGTCCTTGATTGACAGCAGAATAAGCGGAAAGAAAATCATAATATTTCTTGCCTTCCACATCCCAGACAAAAACGCCTTCCCCGCGGTCTAAAACCACTGGAAGAGGGTGGTAGTTGTGCGCTCCGTGTTTGTCCTCAAGGTCAATGAAATACTGTGAGTTTTTTGCTGTTTCTACTGTTGACATATGTTTCTAGGTTTTCCACAAAGTTAGTGATTTATTTTAAAGTTAAAAAAGTGACTTGAATGAACAATAATAACCGGATACATGTTTTTCAGGTCTTTTATTAATTTTATTCTGAAATTATTAATGCTGATCCTTAATATGAATTATATTCATATTAGCAATAAAAAAAACTGCCTCATTTTTGAGACAGTTTCATCAATTTTATTTAAATAATCTTAGTGATTATCATATTTTCTATCCATTACAAAGCTCTCCATGAATTTTGTAGTGTAGTTTCCTGAAAGATAATCTTCATCATCCATCAATTGTCTGTGGAAAGGAATTGTAGTTTTTACCCCTTCAATATAGAATTCTTCCAATGCACGTCTCATTTTTGCAATCGCTTCTTCACGGGTTTGAGCCGTTGTGATCAATTTTGCGATCATGGAGTCATAATTAGAAGGAATTGTATATCCTGAATACACGTGAGTATCCACTCGGATTCCGTGTCCGCCAGGAATATTTAATCCCGTGATTTTTCCCGGAGATGGCCTGAAATCTGCGTAAGGATCTTCCGCATTGATTCTACATTCGATTGAATGTAATTTTGGGTAATAATTAATTCCTGAAATCGGAGTTCCTGCAGCTAAAAGGATTTGTTCTCTGATCAAATCATAATCAATAACCTGCTCAGTAATTGGATGCTCCACCTGAATTCTGGTATTCATTTCCATGAAATAGAAATTTCTGTGCTTGTCAACCAAGAATTCGATTGTTCCAACCCCTTCATATCCAATAAATTCTGCTGCTTTTACGGCTGCATCACCCATTTTCTCACGAAGCTCATCGGTCATGAACGGAGAAGGCGTTTCTTCTGTTAATTTTTGATTTCTTCTCTGAACCGAACAATCTCTTTCAGAAAGGTGGCAAGCTTTACCATATTGATCACCCGCAACCTGAATTTCGATGTGTCTAGGCTCTTCAATCAGTTTTTCCATGTACATGCCTCCGTTTCCGAACGCAGCCACAGCTTCCTGAATGGCAGATTCCCAGTGATCTTTAAGATCTTCAGCTTTCCAAACGGCTCTCATTCCTTTTCCACCACCACCGGCAGTTGCTTTGATCATTACGGGATATCCTGTTTCTTCAGCAACCTTTACAGCATGCTCGTAAGATTCAATCAAACCGTCGGAACCCGGTACACAAGGTACACCAGCAGCTTTCATGGTCGCTTTAGCATTAGCTTTATCTCCCATTTTCTCGATCTGCTCAGGAGAAGCACCGATAAATTTGATGCCGTTTTTCTGACAAATTCTTGAGAAGTTAGCATTTTCAGATAAGAATCCATAACCCGGATGGATGGCGTCTGCATTTGTAATTTCTGCAGCCGCAATAATGTTAGGGATTTTTAGGTATGAGTCTTTACTCATCGCAGGACCAATACAAACAGCCTCGTCAGCAAATCTTACATGAAGGCTGTCTTTGTCGGCAGTAGAATATACTGCAACAGTTTTGATTCCCATTTCTTTACAAGTACGTAAGATACGCATTGCAATTTCGCCACGATTGGCAATTAATATTTTTTTGAACATCTCTCCGAAATTTTAAATTATAAATTTTTGAATTTTAAATTATTTTAAATGAAAAAGTTTTCATCTAAAATTTATAATCTTTAATCTAAAATTCCTTAAGATGGATCTACCAAGAATAAAGGTTGGTCATATTCTACAGGCGTAGCATCGTCAACTAAAATTTTAACGATTTTTCCGCTTACTTCAGATTCAATCTGGTTGAATAGCTTCATTGCTTCGATTACGCAAACGATTTTTCCGTTAGAAACTTCGTCACCTACGTTTACAAATACGTCTTTATCTGGAGATGGCTTTCTGTAGAAAGTTCCGATCATTGGAGATTTTATGGTGATATATTTGCTGTCATCAGATGCAGCCTCAGCTTTTTCAGCAGGTGCAGATACAGCAGCCGGAGCTTGTGCGGGAGCAGTCATTTGTTGTGGAGCAGTGTGGTACACTGCAGGTTGAGCGTATGCTACTTCGCTTCCAGCTAATGGAGTTTTAATAGTGATTTCGAAATCTTTAGTTTTATACTTCACTTCAGAAACTTCAGCCTTAGATACAAACTTGATAAGATTTTGTATGTCTTTAATGTCCATAAATTTGATATTTGATTTTGGTTCAAAGATACCAAAAAAACATAAAAAACAACAAAAAACCGCTCAATTTTATCAAAATCGGGCGGTTTTTGTATTAAAACGAGTGTTTTTCGATGAAAAACGACTCTTAGTTTTCTTCAGTAGTTGCTACTTCTTTTTCCAATACTACTTTACCTCTGTAGTAAAGTTTCCCTTCATGCCAGTGAGCTCTGTGGTAAAGGTGCATTTCTCCTGTTGTTGCATCTTTAGCTAATTGAGGAACTACAGCTTTGTAGTGAGTTCTTCTCTTATCTCTTCTTGTGGACGATTGTCTTCTCTTTGGATGTGCCATCTTGTAATAACTTTTTTAATTTGATGAGCGATGAGATTCTTTTCATCATCTCATCATATTTAAATTATTTTAATTTTTATCTTTTAATTTTTTGAGTGCATCCCATCTCGGGTCACTCTTTTCTTCCTCTTCAACTTCTTTCGGACTGAATTTTTCAAGAATTTCAAGATCTTCATCGCTTACGTTAGGTGAAACCTTTTTCATAGGTATTGAAAGGGCTACAATCTCGTAAATCAGTTGTGCTACATTGAAAGCATGGTCATTGGCCGGGATGGTGATTACATCTTCTTCGCTGTCATCATATTCTTCTCCAAACTTTACCAAAACCTTGATCTCGTTTTCTACAGGATGGTCAAAATCTTCGTTTGTAATATCACAAACCAGTTGTACCGTTCCGTTGATCTTTATTACAAATTCTAAAAAAGTAGTGTGCTTTTCAAGAAAAACATCTACTGAAATCTTAGGATTTGTAAATTCTTGCTCAGTGTCAAATAATTGAAAGAACGTTTTATCTATCTCAAATTTGAACTGATGCTTCCCGGTTTTAAGTCCGGAAAAGCTCACGTCATAGTTTCTTAACTTGTCCATAAAATGAGTGTGCAAAAATATGCATTTTTTTTATAATTACAAATAAATTGTTCAACAAATTAATATAAAATTTGTTTTAATGATTTATGCTTCGGCTTCATCCGGCAAATCTTCGTCTACTCCGTTGTCAATAGCCATTTTTCTAGGTTGTAGTCTGTTGCTCATCAGATCATTATATTCCGCTCTGTTTTTAAAAATCTTAATGGCCGTGAAAATAGCTTCCGTAAAACTCTGTTCATCGGCAAGGTTTTTTCCTGCGATATCGTACGCTACTCCGTGATCGGGAGAGGTTCTTATGTAAGGAAGTCCGGCTGTGTAATTAACGCCTTCTTCATACGCTAAAGTCTTAAACGGAGCCAGGCCCTGATCGTGATACATCGCTAAAACGGCATCGAAATTTCGGTATTTATTCGGTTGGAAAAAACTGTCGGCAGGGAAAGGTCCAAAGGCAAGAATCCCATTATCTGAAAGTTCTCTGATCGCCGGAGAAATGATTTCAATTTCTTCATTTCCGATCACACCGCCGTCTCCTGAATGCGGGTTTAATCCTAAAACTGCAATTTTCGGCTTCTGAATACAAAAGTCTTCAATTAAAGTCTGGTTTAAAATTCTGATCTGCTTTTTAATTTTTTCCTTAGAAATGTTTTCAGCAACTTGTGCAAGGGGAATATGATGAGTCAGAACGGCTACCTTCAAACCGTCTGTTACCAGAAACATCAATCCTTTTTTACTGAATTTTTCTTCAAAATAACCGGTATGGCCCGCATGTTTGAAGCCCATTTTCATCATTTCATCTTTATTGATGGGTGCGGTTACAAGAACATCGATTTCTCCTTTCATTAAAGCTTCTGTTGCTGCTTCCAGGGAATCAATCGCCATTTTTGTAGATTCTTCAGTGGGATTTCCCAGATCTACATTCACATTTTCCTTCACGAGATTCACCATATTGATCTTTCCACCCTGTGCTTGTGACGCCTCATTGATGTAATTGAAGTTTAAATTAAGCTTAAAAATATTTTTCTGATAGGTGAAAAGTTTTCCCGAACCAAAAATTACAGGCGTGAAAAAATCTGTAATAAGTTTGTCATTCAGGGATTTCATGATGATTTCCGGACCGATGCCATTGAAATCTCCGATTGAAATTCCTACTCGTACTTTATGGTTTTTTGGGCTCATTTTGATTATCTTTGAAGATTATAATTTACAAATTTAGCAAAAAATAATATGTTCACAGGAATTATTGAAGCAGTTGGGGTTATTGAGAAGATTGAAGAAAAAGGAAGTAACATTGATTTTACTTTAACATGCCCTTTTACCAATGAATTAAAGATAGATCAAAGCCTGGCGCATAACGGCTGTTGTTTAACGGTTGTAGAGATCAAAGGCGATCATTATGTAGTCACTGCAATTAATGAAACTTTAGAAAAAACCAACCTCGGAAAATGGGATGTAGGAACTGTCGTAAATCTTGAACGCTGCATGAAAATGGATGGAAGATTAGACGGGCACATCGTTCAGGGACATGTTGATAAAACCGGTGAAGTGGTAAGCATTGAAAATAAAGACGGAAGTTATTTTATTACGATTAAATATGAAGCCGGCGGAAATTTTGTAACCGTTCCTCAAGGCTCAATTACAGTCAACGGAATTAGCCTTACCGTCGCAAAAAGCGAGGATTCTCAGTTCTCGGTGGCGATTATTCCTTACACTTGGGAATTTACCAATATGCAATATTTGAAAACAGGAGACAAGGTAAATCTTGAATTTGATATAATTGGTAAGTATATTGCTAGGTTAATTAATAAACAAAATGTCATCGTTGAATAAATATAAAGGGTACAGCTTAAGAAACCGGGTGTTTTTCGGTTTCTTGCTTGTTTGTCTTTTGAGCGTTGCAGCATCGTCACTGGTTCCGTATTTTGTTTTAAGGAATAATTCTTTGGAGCAGAGCGAGATCGATATGCAGGATAAAACCAACGCTGTAATGGGATATTTGGATTATGCTGTGAGCAGATCTTATGTAGAAACTAAAGATCTTCCTGAGGTTTTAAGTAATAAAATACTTGAAATTGCAGATATTAATCAACATGATATTGTTATTTATGATTTAAAAGGAAATTATTTGCTTTCCAATAAAGATAAAAGTCTGGTGGAGCAAAAAAAAGTACCGATAAATGTTGTCAATAAAATCCTTTCCAAAGATTCCCGGATGGATATCAGAGGTTATGATCAGGCTAAAGATGCGGTTTTCACTTCATCTTATCTGGTTTTAAAAAATAATGTCCTGGAACCTATTGCCATTGTATATATCCCTTTGTATCATAATGAATCTGCGTACCTTGATGTTCTTCATAAATATGTTAAATACATCCTTTTGGTTGATATTTTTCTTATTTTATTCAGTATCTGGATAAGCTGGATTACTTCTAATGGCCTGTCGAAAACAATTACCAAGTTTTCTGATATGATCACAAGAATTACCTTATTTGAAAACGAAATGCGGCCCATCAGATATTATAAAAATGATGAGCTGAATGCATTGGCAAGAGCTTACAACAGGATGATTTTGCAGATTCAGGACCAGAAGGAAAGGTTGCGTTTCAAGGCATCGGAAGAAGCCTGGAGAGAAATGGCAAAACAGGTTGCGCATGAAGTAAAAAATCCTTTAACGCCAATGAAGCTGACAATCCAGAATTTTGAAAGGAAATTTGATCCCACCGACCCGAATATCAATGAAAAAGTGAAGCAAATGAGCAAAACAATGGTCGATCAGATCGATCTGATTGCGACGGTGGCCTCCGCTTTCTCGGAATTTGCCAAGCTTCCCGAAAAAAATAATGAAGTAATTAATTTAAATAACGAAGTCGAAGATATCCTGAGAGTTTTCAATGATGACAGTATTTTTATTCATTCCAATAAAAGTAATATCATGATCAATATGGATAGAATTTACCTTTCCAGGATCATTACCAATCTTGTGACCAACGCCAAACAGGCGCAAAGCGATGAAAGAAAATTAATTATCAATGTAGATGTTGAACAACATCAGCGAAGAGTGATGATTTCTGTGCAAGACAATGGTATCGGAATTGCAGAAAATATTTACGAAAGAATTTTTGAACCTAATTTCACCTCCAAAAACAGTGGAATGGGACTTGGCTTATCAATGGTAAGAAAAATGGTTGAAGATTATAAAGGAGAAATTTCCGTAAAATCTGAGGTTGGGAAGGGTTCTACATTCACAATTACGTTACCGACCAATTTATAGTGAAGCCTTTTACGTTTAAACAATTTGAAATCCAACAGTCAAAGGACGTTTTCCGTGTGGGAACAGACGGCGTTTTGCTTGGTGCTTTAGCCAATATAAATAATGCTATAAAAGTTTTAGAAATCGGCACAGGAACGGGTTTGATTTCATTAATGCTGGCTCAAAGAAATCCTAAAGCTCAATTTTTAGGAATTGATATTAATGAAGAAGCTGCAAATCTCACTCGATTAAATTTTGAAAATTCTGTTTTTCATTTAAGGTTAAAAAATATTTTTCAGGATTTTAAAACTTTTGAAATGGAAGAAAAATTTGACTTAATTGTTTCAAATCCGCCTTATTTTGAAGAATCTGGTTCAGAAAAAGATAAAATTGCCCGACAAACTGTGGAATTAAATTTCGCTCAATTAATTTCAAAATCCTCAAAATTCCTTTCTGAAAACGGAATTTTTTCAGTCATTATTCCTGTCGAAGCCGGAGATGATTTAATTGAAATTGCAAACGAAAATCAATTGTTTTTGATTCGGAAAATCAATATTAAAGGCATTGAAAATTCAAAAGTAAAAAGACTGATCTTAGAATTTTCTTTAGCTGAAAAAACGCTTGACGAATCAGAATTTACCATAGAAAAAAGTCCGAGACAATACTCGGACCAATATCTTGAACTCACGAAAGAGTTTCATATTTTTAAAGTATAGAAGTTAGAAATTAGATTTTAGAAGTTAGTAGTATCATAATCTCTAAATTTCTTAATCTTCTAATTTATTCAAATAATTCCGCCGTATCCAGTACAGAAACCTTGCCGTCCTCACATCTGATTGCCTCTCCCGGGAAATTCTGGATCATGTGATAATCGTGTGTTGCCATTACTACAGCTGCTCCGTTTTCTAACGCGACCTGCTTTAATAAGGTCATAATTTCATTAGAAGTTTCAGGGTCCAGATTTCCTGTCGGCTCATCCGCTAAAATCAGGTCCGGATGATTCAATAGAGCTCTTGCAATCGCCACACGTTGTTGCTCGCCACCGGAAAGCTCGTGAGGCATTTTGTGCTTCTTGCTTTTCATATTCACACTTCCTAAAACCTCATTGATACGGTCTTCCATCTTTATTTTATCGCTCCAGCCTGTCGCTTCAAGAACGAATCTTAAATTTTTCTCAACCGTTCTGTCGGATAACAACTGGAAGTCCTGGAAAACAATTCCCAACTTTCTTCTCAGATTGGGAATATCAGAAGTTTTCAGTTTTGCTAAATCAAAACCTACAACCGCTCCATGTCCTGATGCTAAAGGAATATGCCCGTAAAGCGTCTTTAAAAGCGAGCTTTTTCCGGAACCTGTTTTCCCGATAAGGTAGCAAAATCTACCTTTTTTAATGTTTAAATTAACATCAGAGAGAACAGTAAAGCTTTTTTGAGCGATTTTGGCGCTTTGTAAACTTATGATATTGTCTCCGGCGATATTTGTATGTGGCATAATTCAATTTTAAGAGGCTAATTTCTAAAATATTTTTTCAGAATTTAAAAATAGAAAAAAGAAGCTTAACGAACCTAAATTTTAGTAAATTTTAACAACAAAAAATGCCTGAAAAACTTCTTTTCAAGCATGATTTGTATATGATAATTCAAGAATTATCTCTTAGCGCGTGCAGCACTTACAGTTAAACTCTTTCTGCCTTTAGCTCTTCTCGCAGCCAAAACTCTTCTACCGTTTGGCGTAGACATTCTTTCTCTGAAACCGTGTTTGTTTCTTCTCTTTCTTTCTGATGGCTGGAATGTTCTTTTACTCATTACTATATGTTTAAATCGTAATTATCTATTAATTTTTCAGGTTGCAAAGATATAGATTTTTTTATAAGTTACAAATTTTCACTGTCTTTTTTTTAAATAATTTGAAATGTTTTTCATCCGCCTTTAATGAACTTAAGTTGTGAAAAGGGTTGTCTTATGTTTTTAAAATAATGAGGAATGATTTATTTAAAAGCTCTATCTTTGGAGACTCAAATTTAAAGAAACATAAGAATGTTTACACCAGCAGAACTTTTAGAAATCAACACGCTTCTTGTCCCGGAAAATAAAATTGTAATTCTTACTCATTATAATCCGGATGGCGATGCGATTGGTTCCAGCCTTGGTCTGAAGCATTATCTGGCAGCGAAAGGTCTCAATGCTGAAGTAGTTGTGCCCAACGATTTTCCAAAGTTTCTGAAATGGATGCCCGAAGCAAAAAAGAATGTCATCGGTGAATATAAAAGAAAGATTGCATTTGATTTAATTAATGAAGCAGATGTGATTTTCTGTCTTGATTTTAATTCTCCTTCAAGAATCGGTATTTTGGGTGAATGGCTGACAAAAGCCAGGGCGAAAAAGATTCTTATTGACCATCATCAGCAGCCTGAGCAGTTTGATTTTGTGTATTCTGATACGGTTATTCCTGCGACCTGCCAGATGATCTATCATTTTATCGAAGCGATGAATGATGAAGAATTGGTGAATAAAGAGATCGCAGAATGCCTTTATACAGGAATCATGACTGATACCGGAGGTTTCCGTTTCCGTTCTACAAGTGCAACGACGCACAGAATTATTGCTAATTTGATCGAAAAAGGTGCTGATCCTTCCATAATCACTTCAAATACCTGGGATACGAACACCGTTTCGCGTCTTCAGCTATTGGCTTTGATTTTAGGACGAATCGAAGTGGTAAATGACGGAAAAGTTGCCGTTTTATATTTAACAAGGAATGAATTGAAGGAATATGGCTTCCAGAAAGGCGATACCGAAGGTTTTGTTAATTACGGATTAAGTATTGTCGGTGTAAGAATGTCTGCCTTTTTTATGGAAGATTTATATGAAGATTTTATCAAAATATCTTTCAGGAGCAAAGACGATGTCGATGTTAATCAATTTTCGAGAAAATTTTTCAGTGGAGGAGGCCACATTAACGCAGCAGGCGGAAAATCTTACGAATCTTTACCCGATACAATTGAAACTTTCAAAGCAAGAGCTGCAGAAGAAAATTTGTAAGAATTAAGAATTAAGAATTAAGAATTAAGAATTAAGAATTAAGAATTAAGAATTAAGAATTAAGAATTACAAACTCTAAAACTCTAAAACTCCCAAACCTCGGGTATGACCTTTTTCTTCCAATTGTTGACAGGTATATTCATACACTTCCTGGAACATAATATCCAGCGATTTTTTGTTGAATAAGCTGAATTTCGTCATTTTTGGTGGATCTAAAAAAATATCACAGGATTTTACTTTAGAATAGACCGATTTTGCGATGGCTAAATGTAAAATTCTGTCAAATTCCTTCATCAGGCTCATATTTTCAAGACTGTCATAGCTGATAGAATTGACGTGGGAAGCGATTAAAAAATCACATTTATCAATAATAGGTTCGATGGGAAGATTGTCTAAAACTCCGCCGTCAACATATATTTTTTCGCCCATTTTGACGGGTGGAAGTACAAACGGAACACTGGATGAAGCCAAAAGAGGCATAAAAAGTTCTCCTTCTGAAAAAAAATCAACGATGCCATGAGTCATTTCTGTGGCCGTTACATAGACGGGGATTTTTAAAACCTTAAAATCATCTTCTGGAAAATAATCTTTCAATAGTTTTAAAATAAAATTTGAACTGAAAATTCCGTTTTTAGAAAGCCTTAAATATGATCTTGAAAAAAAGGTGGTCTGTCTCACGATTTCCATCATTTCGTCAGGCGTTTTTCCTAAAGAATAAAAAGCCCCAACGATAGATCCTGCGCTGGTTCCAGAAATAATGTCCGGTTTCAGATTATATTTCTCGAGGGCTTTTAACACGGCAATATGGGCAATTCCACGCATTCCGCCGCCGGAAAGAGTTAAGCCGATAATTGGTTTCTTTTTTTTGAGTGAAAAAATGCCCATTTGATTTCTACTAAGATACGAGAATTTTCAATATCTATTAGATGAAGTTAATCAAAATACGATTGAATTCAATTCTGAAATAATTTTAGAAAACTAAATTTTTCGGCATATTGTGAAGAAGCTCTGTATTGATGATTTCTGCGCAGATGGCCGGTTTTTCCCAGTGTCCGTTATGCCCGCAATCGAGAATATAGGATTTGATATTGGTTCTGTCCGGAAGATTTTTGATCATCATTTCCGTTTTTACGGCGTTGTCGTGTTTTCCGGCAATCACTAAAATTTTGGCATTAAGATTTTCCAGAACGTGCTTTTTATCCGTTCTTTCAACCATTCCTTTTACGCTGGCCAAAGCACCGAGATTGTTGGTGGCAAGGGCAACTTCCAGTGCGGTTTCTATTTTCCCTTCTAAAATATCTCTTTCATTAGGATTGAATAAATTCGGAATTCCGGCTCTCACATAATGCGAAAAAGCATCTTTTATAATTCTGTAGCTTTTTATACGCTGTTCTTTTTTTTCTGCATCATCCGGAAGAAACGAGGAAAAAAATAAGGTTAAACTCTTCAAATATTCAGGGTATTTTTCGGCAAAGCCTAAAGAAATATATCCGCCCATCGAATGGCCCAATAAATGAATTTTTGTTAAATTTTGATCATCTAAAACCTTTTTAACTTCATCAGCCATTAATTCCATGGTTTGAACTTCTGCCAAAATATCAGATTGCCCATGTCCGGGAAGATCGATTTTTAATAATGAAAAATTTTCGGAAAGATGAGGTTCCATATCGCTCCAGATGGAAAGGTTTTCCATAAAACCGTGAAGCAATACAAGCGTTTCTTTTCCATTTCCTTTTCTCTCAAAGTTTAGCATGATTTCAGATATTAAAAGTGAATATCAATATAATCTACAAATCCTGAACCATTTACCATATCCTGAAGCCTCCAGGTTTTTCCGCCGTCTTTAGACATAAAAGTTTTGGTGCCTTTTCTGGTGTATGGTTTTCCGTTGTTGTCTGATGAGATTTTTTGTGTGATTTCTCCGGTGAAATTCATGTGTTTAGGAGAAACAACAACAGATGAACCTTTAATGGTTACAGAGTTTTCTCCGGATTTTATACTTCCCGAAACATCATAATCATCTCTGCCCATTTTTTTGAAATTTACAGAGCCCGTTTTTGTTGACAAATTCTGACTTTGATAGGTAAACTTGTGATCTCCGCTAAAATCTTTGAAACGATTTTCACTGTTTTTGACTTTGATGCTGTCGTTGATTTTTGTTCTCGCAGCGTTAATAGAATCGATGATTTTTGTGCTGTCAACCTGATTTGGAGTAGATTGTGTTTCTTTTTTAGAACATGAAACAACTAAAGCTGTAATAGCAATTGCGGTTAAAAATTTTTTCATTGACGTGTAATAATATCGGCGTCAAAATTAAATAAAAAAAGAGCATTTTTACATGCCCTTTTGTTTTATTTTGTTAATTCTTCGTAGACTTTCTTTTCCCAAGGTTTGATGTCGGTAATTCCGTAGCGCTCTTTTTTAGAAATGGCGATGTTGTCTAACATATCAACGAAGTTTTTATAATTTGCGTCATCCGTAGGTTTTACAATGATTGTAAAGTTTTCGGGTTTTGGAGCTTTTTTATAAGCTTCAGAAATTAATTTTGAGATATTAATTCCGCTGAAATCAGTTTCTTTTAAATTAGATTTATTTAAATCTTCCGCAGCTTCTTGATGATAAAATACTCTGTTGTCTTTACCAATGATAAATGTAATTTGATTTTTTGTATCAATGTCATAAATTGGTGGAATTGGATTTGGAGAATGATCTTTCGCCGGCAATCCCAGATCCATCACGTTCGGTTTTGTGAAATTTGTGGTAAACATAAAGAAGGTAATTAATAAAAATCCTAAGTCTACCATAGGAGTCATGTCAACTCTGATGAGTTTCTTTTTTTGTTTTCCTCCTGATTTTTCTTGTGCTACTACTTCAGCCATAATTAATGATTTTTAAATGTTAAACGGTACTTAATGAAATGTGAAAATTCACATGTTATTTTATTGAATCAATACAAAGTTTGTACCTAAAATTCAAAAATGATATTAATTTTACAATTTGATTAAAAAATTATCCTTAAATATTGTTAAAATCAAGACATTAAAAAAGCCTTACCAGTTAAAATTGATAAGGCTTACTATATTTTTGTGTGAAATTATTTATTCTTCTTGTAATAATTTACTCCGCATTCAAGGAATTTTTTGAAATCTTCTTTCGGCATATATCCTGAAACGGGTGCATTAATCACTTTTCCGTCGGGAGTTACCAAAACGTAGTGCGGTTGGGAATTATTATTAAAATTCACCTGTTGGAACAAGCTCCATCTGTCACCGATCGTTTTGACTTTTTTCACTTGTCCGTCACCAAGATCGATTTTCGTTTTTTGATCTTCAGGAAGTTCTTCTTTGTCGTCAACATAAAGTGAAGCCAACACAACATCATTTTGAAGGATCGGTAAAATATCCGGCTCGCTCCAAACAAATTCTTCCATTTTTCTACAGTTTTCACAACCGTAACCTGTGAAGTCAATTAAGATGGGTTTCTCCTCTTTTTTAGCTAATTCAACAGCTTTAAAGAAATCATGTTCAGGATGCATTCCCAAAATTCCGTCTTTTTCATCATGGAAATAACTTACATTTAAGGGAGGTAAAATTCCGCTTAATAATTGCAGTTTCGGACGTTCGGCAGGCATTAATCCCTGAATCATATAAATGACAAAACCTATTCCCAAGACTCCTAAAATTTTTCTCGTAATGGAAATTTTAGGTTTTTTATCGTCATGCGGAAATTTGATTAATCCAAATAAATATAAAGCTAAACCGATTCCGATAATAATCCAGATCGCGATGAAAAGTTCTCTTTTTAACAGGAAGGTTTTAGAAACTAAATCCGCTTTTGACAAGAATTTCAGTGCTAAAGCCAATTCGATAAATCCTAATACAACTTTCACTGTGTTCATCCAGCCTCCTGATTTTGGAAGACTTTGCAATGCCTGCGGGAATAATGCCAGCAATCCGAAAATAATTGCCCAAGCCAACCCAAAACCTGTTAAAGCCAAAGTTAAGAGGGTCGGAATATGAGATGAACCAGACAATGATCCTCCCAACAAACTTCCTAAAATAGGACCTGTACAAGAGAAAGATACGATCACCAAAGTCAAAGCCATGAAGAAAATACCGATGATTCCGCCTGCTTCCTCCGCTTTTGATGATTTGTTTGCAATTGAGCTTGGTAATGAAATGTCATAATATCCGAAGAAGCTTCCCGCAAAGAAAATAAATACAACAAAGAACACGATATTCAGCCAAATGCTTGTTGAAATTTCATTGAAAACATTTCCTGCAATCCCGTCAATTAAATGGAAAGGAACACTTAATAAAACAAAAATCAGAAGAATGAAAAATCCGTAGATCAATGCGTCTCTTTTGCCTTTTGCTTTGTTTTTATTACCTTTTGTAAAGAACGAAACCGTCAAAGGAATCATTGGGAACACGCACGGCGTCAATAATGCGATCAATCCGCCGATAAAACCGAGGAATAAATATGTCCAGTAATTTTCGCTGTCTTTAACGGCAGCTGTTCCGCAATCTGTCAAAGGCTTTTGGAAATCGATAGATGGTATTTTTAATTGTTTAGGATCAAGCTCAGGCTTTTCTGTAACCGTAACTTTCGAGTTGGCAGGAGCTACAACCGTGACTTCAGCAGTTTTTGCAGAATCTTTTACCGTTTTTGCAGTTGTTTCTGTTGTCGCTGTTTCTGTTGTGCCCTTTGGGGTAACTTTTTGATTAAATTCTAATGTATTAGGAGCCAGGCAAACTCTGTCGTCGCACGTCTGATACGTAATTTCAGCGACTACATCGGCAGGTTTTGCACTGTCTTTTAATTTAAATTTTTGCTTAAAACCGGCAGAATTAGAATAAAAAACAATCTTTCCCCCGAAAGCTTCAGAAAATTCTTCATGCTTTTTACCGACTTCAACAAATTTACCGATCAGCTCAATATTTTTCCCGGAAACTTTATATTCCGTCGGGATTCCCGTATCTTCCGGAATATCCCTTGAATAAATATGCCAGCCGCTTTCCATTGTTGCATTCAAAACGGCTTCGTATTGGTTATCTCCTAATTCGTTGATTGTAAATTTAAACTTTACAGGATTTTTGATTTGTGCATTAATTCCCGTTGCTAAAAACAGCAGAATTAATAAAAACCAGTTTTTAAACTTCATTTTACTTTAATTAAAAATTTTGAGAATATTTTTCGTTTTCTCATCCCTTGCATATCGTCTGTCTTGCCTGAAAGGAATAATTCCCAGAACGGAGTTTTTGCCGTCAGCCAAGATCCATATTTTTTGCCTCGCTAAAATAGATATTTTTTCGTCCCTAAAAAACTTAGAAACCTTCTTTTTCCCTGAAAAGCCCGACGGATAGAATTCATCACCCTCTTCATATTTCCTTAACCGCAATGGAAACTGGAGTTTATCTGCATCAAAATCCCACTCAAAAGTCTTATTGATTCCGTCAATGCTTTCAATAGCATCTTCGAGATTAATCTTGATTTGGTTTTCAGAATAGTCAAATTTTTCAATCAAAAGAATGTCCTTTTCCATCTCTGGGCTTTCATTTTCTATTTTCCCGCTTATAATCAATTCATTATAATTAATAATCAATTGATGATTTTTTGAAAAAAAAGAACTCCCGTTTTCGGCTTTAAAAATTTTTGAAATTTCCTCTTCCTGGTTAAAACCATATTTTTTTAAGATTTCAAACTTGACAAAATCAGTTTCCTTATTCAGCTTTTCCTTGGATAAGATTTTATGATCTTTGTTAAATATTGAAATGCTGTCTTCAATTGCCTGAATTTGTTGTTGAACAAAATCTTTAGTCTGATTTAAATATGAAATACTTTTTTTGAAGTTTTCTAAAAAATGATCGTTGGTTTCCAGAAGTTTTGGGACAATTTCATTTCTGATTTTATTTCTTAAATAATCACTTTTTTTATTGGAAAGATCTTCACGAAAATTAATCGCATTTTCTTTTGCGAATTCATAAATTTCTTTTTTTGTAAAGTTTAAAAGAGGTCGGAGAATATTGTTGTCATTCGCGGGAATTCCGCTTAAACCATTAATTCCTGATGCTTTTGAAAGATGAATGACGAAAGTTTCCAGTTGGTCATTCAAATGATGTGCGGTTACCAGAAATTCCAGGTTTTCCTGTTCCTGAATTTGTTTAAAAAAATCATACCGAAGCTCCCTCGCCCAAAGTTGAATAGAATTTTCAGGCTTGTTGTCTTTCTCCGAAACTTCGTATGCATGAAATTTAATATGATTTTTCTCACAAAAATTTTGTACAACTTTCTGATCAAGTTCAGAATCTTCACCACGAAGCTTATAGTTGATGTGAGCAACCTGAAATTCAACCTCCAAATCACAGAATAACGTTGCCAAAACCATAGAATCAGCGCCGCCGCTCACTGCCAGTAAATAGGTGTGGTTTTCAGGTAAGTTAACGAGATTTTGTAATTGATTTTTAAAACTTATTTTATCCAACATCTACGTTGAGAATTTCTTTTATGCAAAGATAACCCATATAATTAAAATGAATTTTCCTAAATTTGATTCGTCTAAAAAAGATTATTTATGAAGATTTTTAAAATTTTAGCAGTTTCTGCAATGGTGTTGGGATTAACGTCTTGTATCAGTAAAAAACAGTATGATGCCTTGAGTTCAAACTACAAGCAATGTATTGAAAACATCGGTGAAAGACAAAGAGAAATCCAGGATTTGAAATCGCAAAATTCTGCGTTGACTGGAGAGAATAATTTACTGAAAAGTCAGCATGATGCTTTAAAATCATCACTTGATGCTTGTTTGTCAAATACAGGAAAAAGCTCTGCAAATATTGATAAATTGGTAAGCGAGATCAATTCTTCAAATTCTTATATTAAGCAATTGATTTCTAATAATGCTAAAAACGACAGTTTAAATTTAGCATTGTCAAACAAATTAAAAAGATCTTTGGATAATGTAACCGACGAAGATGTGCAGGTGAAAGTATTAAAAGGAGTTGTAATGATCTCACTTTCAGATAAAATGCTGTATAAAGTTGGAGATTATAATGTATTGCCTGCTGCTCAGGAAGTGTTGGGAAAAGTAGCGAAAGTAATAAACGATTATGACAAATATTCTGTATTAATTGAAGGGAACACTGATAATTCACCTTTAAGTTCTCCAAATTTACCGAAAGACAACTGGGATCTTTCTGCTTTGAGAGGTACGGCAGTTGCAAAAGTTTTACAGACTCAATTCGGGGTTGATCCTGCAAGAATTACGGCTGGCGGACGTTCCGAATACAATCCTAAAGCGACAAACATGAGCGTTTCGGGAAGAGCTGAAAACAGAAGAACGGAAATTATCATTATGCCTAAGCTTGACGAGTTTATGAAGCTAATGGATATTGCGCCTAAAAAATAATTTACAATATATACGTATAAATAAATCCCGAAGAAATTCGGGATTTTGTTTTTCATTAAATTAATTCTTCTTTTTTCAATAATGAAATAATTCTTTGCAAAAATGAATTGGATATTTCGGTATTAGTTTTTTTCGACGCCGGAACCCTCTTTTCGGCAGGCTCTTCAGATTCCTTTGTAGTGATTCTCTTATTCATGGCTGTGCTTTTACCCCTTAATGTTTAAATTCTAAAGCAAAGGTATTTTTTTTATAAGGCAAAACCATCCGTATTTTTACGGTATTTTATTGTGCTTTTCCCGGTTTTTTGAAAATAAGATCGCCAATAGTTTTATCTTTTTCTTTATATTTAAGTAAATTTGAGCAACAAAAACTTGTAGAATGAGCTTTTTTGAAGAAACAAATCCTGAAATGGACAGGTATCTGGAAAATCACGCGTCTTCCGAGCCTGAAATTCTGAAAAAATTAAGAAGGGAAACATATCAGAAAACAACACAGCCTCATATGATCTCCGGATATCAGCAGGGAAGATTATTAACGATAATTTCCCAGATGATGCAGCCGAAAAATATTCTTGAAATCGGCACTTTTACGGGATATGCTACACTTTGTTTAACAGCAGGGTTGGCAAAAGATGGAAAAATCACAACTTTAGATGTTAATGAGGATCTGGCATACCTTCCGAAAAAATATTTTGGTGAAAGTGAATATGCAGATCAGATTGATTTTAAGCTTCAGGATGCAAAAGAATTTTTAAGACAAACCGATGAGGTTTTTGATCTTGTTTTCATTGATGCGGATAAAGAAAATTATGCCGAATATTTCAGATTGATTAAGCCCAGAACAAAATCCGGTTCGGTGGTACTATTTGACAATGTTCTTTGGTACGGCAAAGTTTTAGAAGAAAACCCGAAGCAGAAATCTACTCAAATTATTAAGGAATTAAACGATTTGATCGCAAAAGACAATGATTTTGAAAATCTTATTTTACCTTTGCGGGACGGAGTAAATTTCCTGAGAAGGAAATAATTAAAAGATTAAAGAATTCAGAGATTTAGAAATTAGAAAGCCTGTAATTTTCTTAATTCCTAAATTTCTTAATCTCTAAATTTAAAAGATGAATAAAGGAATTTGTATAGTTACAGTAGCGCCGGTGCGTGCGGAAAATTCTGACAAAGCGGAAATTGTTACGGAAATATTGTTTGGCGAAAGCGCAGATATTTTGGAAGTCAATAAAAACTGGACCAAGATAAAAATGCACTACGACGGCTATGAAGGCTGGATGGACACCAAACAGCTCAGACCTGTAACGGAGGAAGATTTGGCAAAAAGAAAAGTAACTGTAGTCACGGAAGATTTTTCGTCAGTAATAATGAATGACGGAAAAACTTTACTTTCAATGGGTTCGGAAGTTGAATTTCCTGCTGTAGCATCAAGAAGAAGTCATGATGTACGTGAAAGTGTGGCTTTAACGGCAAGAGAATTCCTTAATGTGCCTTATTTGTGGGGCGGAAAAAGCTTTTTTGCGGTAGATTGTTCCGGTTTTACACAATTGGTGTATAAAGTTCATCATATTAAGCTTCCGAGAGATACTTCTCAGCAAGTGGAAGTGGGTGAATCATTAACTTTTGTTGAAGAAAGTCAACCGGGGGATTTGGCGTTTTTTGAAAATGAAGATGGGAAAATTATTCATGTGGGAATCATGCTGGAAAATCAGAAAATCATCCACGCTTCCGGAAAAGTGAGGATCGATACGCTGGATTCTACAGGGATTTTCAATAAAGAACTGAATAAGCATACGCATAAATTGAGAGTTATTAAAAGCATACTTTAACTTAAATTGATCTGAAATGGGAAATGTAATTTTAGGAATTTTTGATGTTCTTAATTTCGGATTGGTGGTTTTTCTGTGGTGGTTTACCTTGAAAAATTATAAAGCTTTGCCACAGACAATTCCTATTCATTTCGATTTTGACGGAAAAGCTGATAATTTCGGAAGTAAAAAATATTCTTTTCTAATGCCTATTCTAATAACGGCAATCTATTTTTTGTTTGCTTTTATTGTTAGAAACCCTGAGAGTTCAAATTATCCCGTAAAAATTACAGCAGAAAATCAGGATGCGCAGTTTTTTATCATGAAGTTTTTTCTAAGATGGTTATTTTTAGTTATTTCATTAATATTTTTGAATAGTCAGGACTATATGTTCAGATATTCTTTTGATGAAAACGCAAAACCGAGAGTGCCGATGGCAGCATCGATATTTTCTGTTATCGGAAGCTTGATTATCCTATTCATTTTTGTAGGTCTTTTCAAATGATAAAATCTAAAAATAATTCACACCATTATATTTGGGGAAGCAACTGTGATAGCTGGGTTTTAAATAATTCCGAAAACCTTTCGGTCAAGCAGGAAAAAATGCCACCTAATACTTCTGAAAAGCTCCATTTTCATGAAAAAGCTGAACAGTTTTTCTATATTTTAAAAGGAGAAGCTATGTTTTATATCAATGATGAAAAATTTTCTGTAAAAACCGGAGAAAGTATTACTATTATTCCAAAGTCAAAACATTATATTTCTAATGAATCTCCACAAGAATTAGAATTTTTAGTGATCTCAAGCCCGTCAACCAATAACGACCGAACAGAAGTTAAAAAATAAATTATATGTCTTTCTTTTACAACATATTTGTCAATCTTCTCATTTTCGGAATGAAAGTTTTTTCGTTGTTTAATGATAAAACTAAAAAAGGCGTTGAAGGAAGAAAGGAATCTTTAGAAAAAGTAAAATCTGAATTTTCAACGACAGATAAAGTCATTTGGATGCACGCCGCAAGCCTTGGTGAATATGAACAGGGACTTCCTGTTTTAGAACAGTTAAAGCAACAGTTTCCCGACCATAAAATTTTAGTGACTTTCTTCTCTCCATCGGGTTATGAGAATGTAATTAAGAAGAAAAATATTGCAGATATAATTTGTTATTTACCCTTTGATAAAAAGAAAAATGTGCAACAATTTATCTCGCAGTTTAGTCCTGAACTATTTTTTACGGTGAAGTATGATTACTGGTATAACCTATTGGAAGAATTGAAAAATAAAGGGACAAAAACGCATGTTATTTCCGCGCTTTTTTATGAAAGACAGGCATTTTTTACCTCTTACGGAAAATGGTTTGTCAAGCAGCTGCAGAAAAATATCGACTGGTTTTTTCATCAGACAGAGTTTTCATTGGCACTGGCAAAAAGTATAGGTCTTACAAAATCTTCTGTGACCGGTGATACCCGATTTGACAGAGTGAAACAGCTGAAACAAAGAGATAATCACGTAGATTTTATCAAGGAATTTATTGATAATAAAAAAACGGTTGTTTTCGGGAGCTCGTGGCAGGCAGAAGAGAAAATTGCAGAAAAAATTTCGCAAAAGAATGACGATTCAAAAATTATTATTGCGCCTCATGATCTGAAAAGAGTCCAGAATTTAAAGCAAATGCTTCCGGATGCGCTTTTATATAGTAAAATATCTGATAATCAAAATTTTACTGATATTCAGGTGCTAATTATTGACAGCATCGGTTTGCTTTCAAAATTATATTCTTACGCTGATATTGCGGTTGTTGGCGGAGGTTTTCACGATGCGGGATTGCATAATATTTTAGAAGCTGCAGCTTTTGGAGTTCCTGTGATTTTTGGAAATCAATATAGGAAAAATCCTGAAGCAGATGATCTGATCGAGGCCAATGGCGGAAAATCTTTTGAGAATGAAGGAACTGCAGCCGAATATGTTCTTTTCCTTCTCGATGATAATGAAACGCTGCAGTTAATGTCTGAGAACGCTGGAAAATTCGTTGCTGATAAACCCAATTCGACAGAACTTATCTTGAAGAAAATTTTATCTTAAAAATCCCTGAGCCTTTATTTCTTTAATAATCGAATCTAAATTTTCGGGAATATTTTCACATTTCAACCAATTAAGATCAATGCTGTTGTTGATGCAAAGCTTTTGAAGGTAATTATTGTCTTTTATTTTCTTGTGAAGTTCGCTTAAATGTTCGTCAATTTCAATCCAGTAATCTTCATCTAATTTTTTAGTTAACAATAAAGATTTAACGATTTTATTGATCAGATAAATATACAATTTGTACACATTATCAAACCTTTGTCGGCTAAGATCCTGGTTGTGATCTAAGATTTTATTAATCAGTAATAAATTAAGAGAAACTTCCCCGAATTTATCCGTTGTGATTTTTACGTGTTCTGTAATTTCGGCACTTATTTTTCGGACGATACTCAGAAAATATTTTTGATTTCCGATGTATTTTGATGCTAAAAGAATTTTTTCGTCAATGATTTCTTCCATTGCATCTCGTTTATTATCAGTGGTTTCCTGATCAATTAATTCGAAATACAGTTTTTTCGATAAAAGCTTATCTTTTTTCAGTAACCTGAAAATCAGACGGTCTTTTTCTACACTGGAAAAAGCACTCAATGCTGCTTTAAACTCTTTTGAATATTCCATTAATTAAAAAATTTAGAATATTTTAAAAATCCGTTTACAGCCCAGTTTGTTGTGTAATACAAAGATTTTAAGGTAGAAAATCCCATAAAATCTTTATACACCAAATATTGATCAACAATGATATTTTTCTTCTTTCTTGAAACGCTGTTTTCTCGCATTCTGTATTTTGCCAGCGTTTTTTTCAAAGGATATCCTTTCGGGATTTCTTTCAATAAATTCAGCCACATCACGTGATCTTCACGTTTACTTTTGATCGGGAAGAAAAATTTTCCGACTCTTTTTGTGTCGTACATCGTAGAAACGGGCGCGAGTCTGCAGGTTTTTAATAAATTTGAAAATGTTACAATTTTATCAGCGATAAAATCCTTCAAAATAGGCTCCATCGTATGCTCATCACATCTTGAATAATTGCAATACACCAGCTCTGCATTGTTTTGCTGCATAAAACCGGTCATGGTTTCCAGATAAGCGGGATACCAAAGGTCGTCGGAATCCAAAAAGGCAATATATCTTCCCTGAGCTCTCTCAAGGCTTTTGTTTCGGGCATTTCCGGCGCCTCCGTTTTGTGCTAAGACGTGCAGCTTTATTCTCGGATCGTTGTATTTTTTAATAATTTCGATCGTATTATCTTTAGAAAGATCGTCTGTGATGAGCCATTCCCAATTTTCATGGGTTTGATTCAGAACAGATTGTATCGTTTCTTCGATAAATTCTGCTGAATTGTAGCAAGGGGTAATGATGGAAACAAGGTCTTTCATTCGTGTTTTAAAATTAATTATAAAAATTTTTTCTCATAAAAATGCCATGAGCTGACGCCGACACCAATTACCACCAACATGCATACCAAAGCCATTACGAAAGGATTATAGTCTTCAAATAATCCCAGTGTCGTAAATGTTCTGATAATAGGGAAGTGGAAAATATAAATCCCGTACGTGAAATCTCCGTATTTCCCGAAATTATTTAAGAATTTAAATGAATAGGCAATATAAAGTACAATAACACCAATCATTATGGGAGAAATTAATTTAATATCAAAAATTAAATCGATCCAAACGGTAATAACTGCAACAATAAAAAGTGGATTTTTATACTTAATAAATTTATCAAAATTAAAATAAATCAGCATTCCGGGGATGAAATAGCACAATACTCCGGGAATCTGTTTTGCAAGTGAGATTTTATTCAATGATTCAAAATAATTAAGATAAATCAATGATAAGAAGTAAATAATAATCAAACTTATATTTCTGTATTTATTGTTTTTTCCGAATAGTAAAAATAACAAAGGCACACAAAAATAATAGCACATTTCTACCTTGAGCGTCCAAAGGGCTCCGTTAACAGCCTGATTGCCGAAAACTCCGGGAAGCCACGGTGCTTTGAAATTCAGGAACAGGGAATTCCAGAAAAGATATTTATAAACCTGTGTATTGGTAAAATATTCGTAGAAAGAAAGTTTACTTACCAAACTTAATAATATGGCGCATAAAAATACAACCAGTAAATAAGCGGGAACAATTCTCAAAATCCTCTTTTTCAGATAACTTTTTAAACTTGAAGATCTTTCATAGCTTCTTGCGATAAGAAATCCGCTGACCACAAAAAAACCGAAAACGGCAATTTCTATCGGGCTATGTTCAAAAATTTTGAGGTCTTTTGAGGCACTGAGCGTTCCCAAATGTCCTACAAAAACGATAAAAGCGAGGAGAACACGGATAAAGTCAAAATTATTTTTCGTAATGTCTTGCATCTGCATTTGCAATGTTTTGTGCAAAAATAGTTTTTTTAATAAAATACAAGCGTTTTGTTTTCATGAATATTTGTTAAATAAAGGTAATTTTGAGCTTTAAGATTTTTAAATAGACAGAAATATGGGTTTTTAAAATAATTTTTGATAAAAAATGATTAAATAAATCAAAAAAATTATAATTTTAGGCCTTGAAAAATTTGATACATGAAGAAATTAGCATTATTATTTGCAGGTTTATCATTATTAGTGGCTACGGGATGTAACGACGATGACGAAACGGTAATGGAATATCCACTTGTGGGAACATGGCAACCGCTGAAAGAAGTTGTTACAACGATTCCTGCTTCGGGTGCGGGAATTTCTGACGAAATTACTTACTCGGCCTGCCAACAGGAGGGAAGATGGGTGTTTAACGAAAATCTGTCCGGGAAGATTACAGAAAGAGGCGAAACAGGGACTCCTGCGGTTTGCAGCACAATTTCTGAAAAAAATATCGTATATACTTATGATAAAACTGAAAAGACCATTCAGATCAAATATCAGGGTGTTGTCGTTACTGATAAAGGAAAAGTAACTTTGCTCAACGATACGACGATGAACCTGAAAATAGAAGATACGACGGATCCTAACGAATATCAGTCTACAACTTATACATTCAAGAGAATTCCTCAGCAATAAGTTTGGATTAAAAATTATAAAAGATCTCATCTTCGGATGGGATTTTTTTGTTGACAGCTTTGCGAGAATTAATTCAAAATTAAATTTCCATTTCTTTTAAAATCATTATTTTTGTGAATCTTGATTTTAGAATTAAAAATCTAATATCTAAAATTTAACATCTAATATCTAAATAAAGTGTTTTACGATCATCAGCAGATAGAAAAAAAGTGGCAGAAATACTGGGAAGAAAACCAAACGTATAAAACTTCCAATAACACAGACAAACCAAAATTTTATGTTCTCGATATGTTTCCGTATCCGTCGGGAGCGGGGCTTCACGTAGGTCATCCGCTGGGATATATCGCATCAGATATTTATGCGAGATATAAAAGACATCAGGGTTTTAACGTTCTCCACCCGGTTGGCTACGACAGTTTCGGACTTCCTGCTGAGCAATATGCAATTCAGACAGGGCAGCATCCTGCCATTACAACAGAACAAAATATTACCAGATACGAAGAGCAGTTAAGAAAAATCGGTTTTTCATTTGACTGGAGCCGAGAAGTGAGAACTTCCGACCCTTCTTATTATAAATGGACACAATGGATTTTCATTGAATTGTTCCACTCATGGTATAATAAAAATACAGATAAGGCGGAATCGATCTCTACTTTAATTAAACATTTTGAAGAAAAAGGAACAGAAGATTTAAATGCCAATCAAAACGATGAATTAAATTTCACCGCAGAAGAATGGAAAAACGCTTCTGAAATCGATAAAGAAGATATTTTATTAAATTATCGTTTAGCCTACAGAGCGGAAACGACAGTAAACTGGTGTCCTGCTTTAGGAACGGTTCTGGCAAACGATGAGGTAAAAGACGGAAAATCCGAAAGAGGAGGTTTCCCTGTTTATCAGAAAAAAATGATACAGTGGAGCATGAGAATCTCTGCTTATTCTGAAAGATTATTACAAGGATTAAAAACTCTTGACTGGCCTCAGCCTTTGAAAGATTCTCAGGAATACTGGATCGGGAAATCTCAGGGAGCGCAGGTGAGATTCAATGTTGAAGGTCATGATGAGATCGTTGAAGTATTCACCACAAGGCCAGATACAATTTTTGGAGCAACCTTCATGGTGCTGGCTCCGGAAAATCCTTTAGTGGAAACAATTACTACTCCGGAACAGAAAATTGAGGTAGATACTTATATTGAAGAAACTTCCAAGAAAACCGAGAGAGACAGAATGGCTGATGTGAAAAACGTTTCAGGTGCTTTTACGGGAAGTTATGCGATCAATCCTTTCAGCAATGAAAAGATGCCAATCTATATTTCAGATTACGTATTGATGGGGTACGGAACGGGAGCTGTCATGGCTGTTCCTGCACATGACGAGCGTGATCACAGATTTGCAAAGAAATTTAATTTAGAAATTAAAAAAGTTGTTGAAACTGACGAAGATGTTCAGGAAAAATCTTTTGATTCTAAGACCAGCGTTTGTGTCAACTCAGATTTCTTAAACGGATTAAATTACGACGAAGCAAAAGCATTAATAATTGATGCTATTGAAAAGAAAGGAATCGGCCACGGAACGACGAACTACAGACAGCGTGATGCGATTTTCTCAAGACAGCGATATTGGGGCGAGCCGGTTCCTATCTATTATAAGGAAGGAATGCCTTACACGTTGCCGACTTCTGCTTTGCCTTTGGAACTTCCTGAAGTTGAGAAATATTTACCGACAGAAGACGGAGATCCGCCATTAGGAAATTCAAAAACTTTTGCCTGGGATGAAGCGAACCAAAAAGTGGTTGCAACAGATTTAATTGATGATAAAACGGTATTTCCGTTAGAATTATCTACAATGCCGGGTTGGGCGGGAAGTTCGTGGTACTTCCTTAGATATATGGATCCAAATAATGGTGAGGTTTTTGCTAATAAAGAATTGTCGGATTATTGGGGGCAGGTAGATTTATACATTGGAGGTAGCGAGCACGCAACCGGTCACTTATTATATTCCCGTTTTTGGAATATGTTCTTAAAAGACAGAGAATATATTACTCATGATGAGCCTTTCCAAAAATTGATCAATCAAGGGATGATTTTGGGGATGAGTGCGTTTGTATATAGGTTATTTGGAAACTATAATCAAGAGCAAATTAACAATAAACCTGATTTTGAAAGTATTGTTTATCCGCAAAATATTTTTATTTCCTTACAGTATAAAAGAATGTTACAAAGCTATTTATCAGATATTTACGAATGTAAATTAAAGAATAAATCTACTTTAAATATTATTAAACCAACAGAAGTAGAATTTTTAGAGCGAGAATATTTAAAAAAACTTAAAGAATTAAATCCTCAATCTCAACAATTAGACTTAGGAACTTTAAATTTAGAAATTGGTTATCAGCAAATTCATATTGATGTATCTTTATTAAAAGGAACATCTGACGAATTGGATACGGAAGCTTTCAAAGCCTGGAGACCAGACTACGCTGATGCAGAATTTATTTTGGAAGACGGAAGATACATCACAGGTCGTGAAGTAGAAAAAATGTCCAAGTCAAAATACAATGTTGTAAATCCTGATGACATCTGCGAAGAATACGGAGCGGATGGGTTGAGATTGTATGAAATGTTCTTAGGACCGTTAGAACAATCCAAGCCTTGGAACACACAAGGTCTAAGTGGAGTATATGGCTTCCTGAAAAAATTCTGGAATTTATATTTTAACGAAGATCAATTTGAAGTTTCTGACGAAGAACCTACAAAAGCAGAATATAAAGTATTGCATACATTAATAAAGAAGGTCGTTTACGATATTGAGAACTTCTCTTTTAATACATCTGTATCATCATTTATGATCGCAGTAAACGAATTACAGAAAATAAAATGCAACAAACGCAATATTTTAGAACCTTTAGCCGTTATCATCTCTCCGTATGCCCCGCACATCTGTGAAGAGCTTTGGAGCCTGCTTGGTCACGATACTTCTATCGAGTTTGAGAAATTCCCTGTGCTGAACGAGGATTACTTAATAGAAGACGAGATTGAATATCCGGTAAGTGTAAACGGTAAAATGAAGTTCAAAATTTCACTTTCTGCACAGCTTTCTGCCAAAGAAGTTGAAGATTTAGTGATAAAGGACGATAGAATGCAGCAAATTTTGGAAGGTAAAACCCCGAAAAAAATCATTGTTGTGCATCACAGAATTGTGAATATAGTAATTTAAAAAAAAGTTAACATTGGCAAATTAAAAAAAATGAAGGCTTAATTTTTTTAATTTTTTAACGTATTTTTAAAAATTGAGGATTATTGCCAAAAAAAGAGAAAATAATTGTAATATCGAAATCGTATTAAAATTTCGTTGTCGAAAAAAACTGAAATGTTTATTTGAGACTATTGCATTTTAATTAATTTTGCCTTTAATTTACACCCTGTAAAATTTTTAAAACAATATAATTTAGTTAAATATGGAAATGAATGTTTCAAAAAATGATGAGCAAGTAGTTGCTAGAAAGAAAGGAGGGTTAAACCCGGGAGTTATCATCCCTATTTTATTCGTAATTGGTGTTGCGATCTATTTATTTGTTCTTGGTAACCCAGGAAACTTTAAACCAGATCCAAGAGTTTCAGGTGCTTCAGTTGCATTAGCTGACATCGAGGCTAAGGAACTTCACCCGGAATCTTTCATGGGAATCGTTTACATGGGAGGTCCTATCGTGCCAATTTTGATTACTTTCATGATTACTGTAATCGTTTTCTCTTTCGAGCGTTATTTCGTTCTTAAAAGAGCAGCTGGTTCAGGAAATCTTGATAACTTCGTAGTGAAAGTTAGAAGCCTTCTAAACCAAAACAGAGTTGATGAAGCTTTAGAGGAGTGCGACAGACAGCAAGGTTCTGTAGGTAATGTAGTGAAAGAAGGTCTTACAACTTACAAAGCATTAGCCAATGACACTACTTTAAATAAAGAGCAGAAAATGGTAGCTCTTAACAAAGCAATTGAAGAGGCTACGACTCTTGAAATGCCAATGTTGGAGAAAAACATGATGATCCTTTCTACTTTAGGTACTGTTGCAACGTTAGTAGCACTTTTAGGTACAGTAATCGGGATGATCAAGGCATTCTTCGCATTAGGTTCAGGTGGTGGTACTCCGGATGCTGCTGCACTTTCTACAGGTATCTCTGAAGCATTGATTAATACAGCTTTAGGTATTGGTACTTCAGCAATCGCGATCATCCTTTACAACTTCTTTACTTCTAAAATTGACGGATTAACTTACAAGATCGACGAGATCGCAATGAGTATCCAGCAATCTTTCGCAGAATTCAACTAAGAATTATTTTTAGCAAGAAATTTGCAGTAGTAAAAACGAAGTTTAATTAAAAGTAAATAATAATATGGCGAGAGTCAAACCTAAAAGACATGGAGTAGTTACGGATATGACGGCAATGTGTGACGTTGCATTCCTACTGCTTACATTCTTTATCTTGACCACTCAGTTTAAAAAACCTGACGTGGAACAAATAAAACCGCCATCTTCAATATCAGAAAAATTGCTTCCTGATGCAAGCTTAATGTCTGTAAATGTAACTCCTGGAGGAAAATTTTATTTCCAGCCTGTTGAAAACGGTACTGAAAGAATTCAGCTACTGGATAATATGGGACAAAAATATGGGGTAAGTTTTACAAATGCAGAAAAAGTGGCATTCACAAAAGTTCAGGCAATTGGTGTTCCGATGACTCAGTTAAAGAGTTATTTAGATCTACCTGAAGATGAGCAGAAAGCGTTTAAAGGAGCTCCTGGAATTCCTATGGACAGTACAAATAGACAATTAGTTGACTGGATTCAACAGAGTTTAGCAATAAACCCTCAGTATAAATTAGCCATCAAAGGCGATGTTAATACTGAATATCCTAAAGTTAAAAGTTTATTTGAAGGTTTAAGAGATATTGATTTTCTTAAATTTTGGTTGATTACATCACAAGAAGGTAACCCTAATAAATAATTAGAAGAAATGGCAGAAGTACAAGTACAGGAAAAGGGTGCCAAGGGCGGTAAGGTCCGCTCCAAGAAACAGAGCACCCGAGTAGATATGACTCCGATGGTGGACTTAGGGTTTCTTTTGATTACCTTCTTTATGTTCACAACTACGTTTAGTAAACCAAACGTTATGGATTTGGGTCTTCCTGCAAAACCAAAGGAAAACCAGAAACCACCAGATACAGAAATTAAACTTTCTAATTCTATTTCTTTATTATTAGGTAGAGACAATAAGATTTTTTGGCACCAACAAGATAATACATCTCTGACGGATCAGAATCTTAACGAAACTACTTTCGACAGAGAAGGAATAAGAAAAGTAATTGAGCAGGCAAAAGCCAGAGCAGCTGACAGATCTAAGTTTACTGTGATCATCAAGCCTACTGACGATGCTGTATATAAAAACTTTGTTGATATTCTTGACGAGATGGCAATTACCAAAAGTGAGCAGTACGGTGTTACCGATGTAAAGCCTTGGGAAAAAGCTATTTATGAAAAGAAAGTTGGTCCGGCTCCTGCCAAACCTGCTACAAAGTAATTAACCATAAATTTATAAAGATATGGCAGATGAAAATTCATACAATGATAATCTAACTTTAGATGAAATTGTATTTCAGAATAGAAATAAGGAGTACGGAGCATATGATTTAAGAAGTAACTATCCAAGATTACTGACAAGATCATTTCTTATCGGAACAGCATTTTTTGTTCTTGCAGTTGCTACGCCATTCATCGTGATGAAAATCAAACAGATGAATGCAAAAGAGGAAGTTAAGGTTGAGGCCAACCTTGTTGACGTATTGCAGGAAGATAAAATTATTGAGCAACCGGAAGATGCACCGCCTCCACCACCACCTCCACCAAAAGAAGAGGAGAAAATTGAAGTAATTCAAAACGTGGTACCGGAGCCTAAAAAAGCCCCGAAAATTGAAACTCCGCCGCCGCCAATTTCTAAGCAATTAGATACGCAAACGGGTCTTCAGAATCAGGAAGGAGTAAAAGCTCCGGCTTATACGCCACCGCCGCCGCCACCTTCTACAGGTACCAGAACTTCAACTGCTGAGGTTAAGCCTCAGGTAAGTGATACTCAGGTATATACGGAAGTAGAGCAAACGGCAGAATTCCCTGGAGGTATTAATGCTTTCAGAAATAAAGTTTCTAGTAACTTTGACGGTTCTGCGATGAACGGTGATGAAGGTACGGTAAAAGCTGAAGTTACTTTCGTAGTAGAAAGAGATGGAAGTATTACTGACGTTAAGGCTAGTGGTGGAAACGCAGATTTCAACTCTGAAGCTGTGAGAACGATCAAGTCAATTAAAAATAAATGGACTCCTGCTAAAATTAATGGACAATCTGTACGTTACAGATTCAGACTTCCATTAACAATGAATTTTGAAGGATAATTTATCTTTAAATAATAATTAAAAAAGAGAAGCTTATGCTTCTCTTTTTATTTTTTTTGGTATTTTTGTTATATGATGTTCAATTGGTTATCACTAGTCACAGGTTTGTTTTACATTGTTTTAGGAATTGTAATCATTACCTATAAATTCTTTTTTGTTATCCTCGAGCCTACAATTGCCTATCCTTTAGGTATTGTAATGATTATTTATGGCGCTTTCAGGATTTTCAGGGCAATTTCCAGACTCAAAAAAACAGACGATGAAAATTAAATTCTTACTCCTTTCGTTTATTTTTATCATCTTAGGATGTCATAAAGAGGATAAAAATGTTCCTACCTATAATAAAGGAAATCTTACAATTCTTACCGATGAATCTTTTAAAAGCGTTACAGAAGCTCTTTCTGAAGGGTATATGATTAATTATCCCGAGACCCATTTTAAAGTTCAAACCAAAAAGGAAGACTTGGGCTTCTTAGACTTATTAAACAATAAAGCGAGAATCGTTGTAATGTCAAGATCTCTTTCTAAAGGTGAAATAAAAGCTTATGAAGAGAAAGTAAATTTAAAATATTTACCGGCAAGATTTGCGGCAGATGCTGTAGTTTTTGTAGTTCCTAAAAGTTCTGCCAAAACTAAAATAACGATGGAGGAAATTACCAACGGATTAAATTCTGATGATAAAAACTTTATATTTGACGGTACAAACTCAAGTAATTTAAATTTTGTAGCTGAAAAATTAAAGAAACAACCCCGGGATCTTAAATTTTCAATTATTTCCGGAAATCAGAATATCATTGAACAATTAAATAAATATCCTGATAAAATTGGAGTTATCGGATTAAATACATTAAGCCGACCTTATGATAAAACTTCAGAAAAATTAAGAGAAATTGTTAAAATTCTTCCTGTTGAAAATAAAGGGAAAGCTTATTTTCCTGATTCTGAAGGCTTGAGAGAAATGAATTATCCGTTTACAAGAGTGTTGTATTTTTTAACAAGCGAAGGAAATTTCAGCATTGCCAACGGATTTATAAGGTTTTCTTGTACCCAATTAGGACAAATGATTGTTCAGAAGGAAGGTTTACAACCATACAATTTGTATAGAAGAGAAGTACAAATGCGTTAAAAAATATTAAATTAAGCTTTTACCCAAAATAAATACACTATTTTGGTCCAAAAATTGTGTAATACTTAAATCAATATAGAAAAATATAAAATGAAAGATATAATGAATATGAATGTAAAGAAGATTGCTTTTGGAGCTGCAGTGGTGTTTTTCACCCAATTTGCCTTCGCACAAACGGTACAGGATGGTATCAACAGTATGGATAGCGATAAATTTGCCCAAGCAAAAACTAATTTTACTAACATGATTGCTACGGCACCTACAGCTGAAAATTATTTCTACTTAGGAAATACATATTTAAAGCAAGGTGAGCCGGATTTTGCAGCTGCTACAGATAGTTTCAATAAAGGTCTTGCTGCTGACAGTAAAAGTTACCTTAACAAAATTGGTCTTGCTGCTGTAAAATTAGGAAAAGGAGATAAAAATGCAGTTGCCGAAATTCAGAAAATTGTAACAGATTCGAGAGAAAAAGACGCTGAAGTATTGTTCAGAGCTGCTGAAGCTTTAACATTATTTGAGAAAAATAACTCACCTGACTTAGCGATCCAGTACCTGAATAAAGCTATTGAAAGGGCTCAGAGAAAAGAGGTTCCTGCTCATTACTATTATACACTGGGAGATGCTTACAGATTAAAGAAAGTGCCTGGTGATGCGATGACAGCATACGATAAAGCGCTTCCTCTTGCTAAAAATAAAGCTTCCGTGTATACAAGAATCGGTACTTTATGGATGGCTGCACAACAATGGCAACAGGCAAAAACAAGTATTGATAAGGCAATTGCTACAGATCCTTCATATGCACCTGCTTACAAGGCATTGGCGGCCTATGATATCAGATATCAGCAAAATGCTAAGGCAACTCAGGATTTGATCAACTATACAAAATATGCTGACGAAGATCCATATACTCAATTAGAAATTGCTAAACTTTATTTTACCAATGAAGATTATGCAAACTCTAAGCAGGTTTTAGACAAGATCTTTGACAAAATTAATGATCCTATTAAGTTCAAATTAAGAGCTTATCAGCTATATGCAGACGGAAAATATGCCGAAGCTAAGCAAAACATGGATTCTTTTGTTTCTCAGGCAGATAAAACAAGAGTACAACCTGCTGACCAAGGTTTACAAGGTCTAATTGCTGCAGGTTTAGCAAAAACAGAAACTGATGCTGCTAAAAAATCTGCATTAATGTCTGAAGCTCAGCAAAAAATTGCTATTGCAAAAGCAGCAAAAGATGAAACGATGAAGTGGGATTTAGAGTTAGCTAATATTGCCGGAGGTGGTGGTGCTTCTCAGTCTGCTGCTGATTCAGGACCTACTAACCCGACTATTGAAGGATTAAAGCAAAAAGTAGCTGCAAACCCTCAGGATTCTGATTCTTTATTCAAATTAGCAACAGCTTATCAGGATGCTAAAAACTGGAACGGAGCAATTCTTACTTGGCAGAAAATGACTGCATTGCTTCCGGATTGGGCGCCTGCCTATTACAGCCAGGGATATTCTTATCAACAGGCTGGAAATAATGAAGCGGCTAAAATCGCTTACGAAAAATTCATCAGTACGGTAAAACCTGCTGATCAGGAAGCTAACAAGCAGACCTTAGCTTATGCTTACTTTGCGGTAGCATATATGGCTAAAGATAATGACTTGGCTAAAGCTAAAGATTATGTAGCAAAATCATTGCAGTTGGATCCAACGTATGAAGATGCTATTAATTTGAATAAGCAGATTAATAAGTAATTTAAAATTTAAATTATACATATATAAAACTTCCCATTCGTAATGTTTGGGGAGTTTTTATTTTTAATGCTATATTTGGAAATTATGAAAACGGCTTTGATTAAAGAATAAAGAATAAATGAAAACAGACATACTTGCTTTTGGAGCTCATCCCGACGATGTGGAATTAGGATGTGGGGGAACAATCGCTAAATTAATTTCTGAGGGAAAAACCTGTGTAATTGTTGATCTTACAAAAGGTGAATTGGGAACCCGCGGAACAGATGAAACGAGAAAAGTTGAAGCCGGAAACTCCATGAAAATCCTGGGAGTTTCTGCCAGGGAAAATTTAGGAATGAAAGATGGCTTTCTTAAGAATTCCGAAGAATATCAAATGAGGATCGTAAAAATGGTCCGTAAATACCGCCCGGAAATCGTTTTAGCGAATGCAATTGATGATAGACATCCAGACCATGCAAAAGGGGCGAAATTAGTATCGGATGCGTGCTTTTTAGCCGGCTTAAGAAAAATTGAAACAGTTTTAGATGGTGAAAATCAGGAAGTATGGAGACCGAAGCAAATTTTCCATTATATTCAATGGAAAAATATTGAGCCGGAATTTGTAATTGATATTTCGGAACATCTTGAAAAAAAAATCGAAGCCTGTATGGCATTTAAAACGCAGTTTTATGATCCGACTTCAAAAGAACCGGAAACTCCAATTACATCAAAAGATTTTTATGAAAGTCTGACGTACCGGGCCCAGGATTTGGGAAGATTATCGGGAGTTACTTATGCTGAGGGATTTACGTCTGAGAAGTTATTAGCGTTGAAAAATTTTGACGGAATTATTTTGTAATTAAAAAATCTTTCTTATATTTGCACCACCAAAACGGTGATTGTAGCTCAGTTGGTTAGAGCGCCGGATTGTGGTTCCGGAGGTCGGGGGTTCGAGACCCCTCATTCACCCACAGATAAACACATTTTCATATTGAGAATGTGTTTTTTATTATTATTTAATATGCTTTTAATTTTAAAAATTCATTAAAAATATAAGCATAAAAAAAGCATCCTTTTTCAGATGCTTGTGTTTTTAGATATTTTTGGCTTAAACTTCGTCGTCAGAATCGATCGTGAAAGATCTGCTTTTGAAGTCTTTGTCATGTTTTTCTGATATTACATCCTCACCTTTTTCGTTAATGATGAAATCTGTGGATTCATTAAACATCTCCTGAAAACTTTTAAAATCTTCTTTGTAAAGATAAATTTTGTGCTTTTCGAATGTAGCCTCTCCATTCTCTCCGAAGTTCTTTTTGCTTTCGGTAATCGTAAGATAATAATCTCCTGCTTTCGTCTCGCGCACATCAAAGAAATAAGTTCTTCTCCCTGCTTTTAACACCTTCGTGAAAATTTCATTTTCATGGCGTTCCTTGTATTCACTCATTGTTAGATATTTTTTAATCTTGTTAAGAACAAATATAAAAGTTTTCTTTTAATCACAAAATTTTTTTTATGATTTATTTAACATTTGTGAACAAATGCGCTATGCGGTTACAGAATTGGTAATTTCGGTAAGATTAATTATTTTATCAGCTCTTTGCGCGCTAGACTCTCTGTGAGTGATGATTATGGATGTTGCGTTATGAATTTTAGCATCAATATTTTCGAGGATATTTTGCTCAGTTTCGGTGTCTAAAGCCGATAAAGAATCATCAAAAATAATGATATTAGGGTCTTTAATTAAGGCTCTGGCAATACAAATCCTTTGTTTCTGACCTCCCGAAAGCATCACGCCGCGTTCACCCACCATTGTTTTATACTGATCTTTAAACTCAATGATATTTTTGTCGACATCGGCAATTTTTGCATATTCAACGACTTTTTCGTGAGACGGGCTGTCGATTGCAAAACCGATATTACGCTCAATAGAATCCGAAAAAAGATAACTTTCCTGGGGAATATAGCCGATGTAATTTCTATAATTATCAAGATTGTGATCTTTGAGATTTTTACCGTCAATTAAGATTTCACCTTCTGTAGGATCGATCAGGCGACAAAGAAGAAGAGCAATGGTAGATTTTCCGCTTCCGGTTTTTCCCATGATCGCTAAAGATTCTCCCGCATTTATTTTGAAGCTTAAATTATCTAATGCCTTAATTCCTGTATTTGGATAGACATAAGAAACATTTTTGAATTCAATATCACCTTTAATAGGATAAATGTCAAAGTTTTTGTTGATAACTTCAGATTTTTTATCCATAAACTCATTGATTCTCTGCATAGAAGCTTCTGCTCTCTGATTCACGGAAGTTACCCAGCCAACCATTGAGAAAGGAAAAATTAAGGTGTTGATATACATGAAAAAGTCGGCGATTTTACCGATGCTTAATTGTCCGTCGATATATTTTTGGCCACCAATTAAAATAATCGCCACATTCAGCAAACCGATTACGAATAAAATAATGGTAAAGAAATATGCTTCAGTTTTAGCTAAATCGAGCGCTTTGTTTTGATAATCGGTAACTTTTACGCCATAGTTTTTTTTAATATAACTTTCTCTTGCGAAAAATTTTACCACTCTGATCCCTGAAAAGCTGTCTTGAACAAAAGTTGAGATCGCAGACTGGCTTTTCTGCATGATCTTCGACTTTTTATTAATAACAGAACTTACCTTATATATTAAATAGGATAAAACAGGAAGAGGCAGCAATGTCCAAAGTGTCATCGAAGCATCGGTTTTCACCATATAAATAGCCGTGATAATGACAAGAACCAATAAATTGGCAACATACATGACGCCCGGGCCCAAATACATTCTTACGGCAACGACATCTTCACTCAATCGGTTCATTAAATCTCCGATGGTGGTTTGTTTATAATCTGTAAGAGATAATTCCTGATAATGTCTGTAAATTTTATTTTTCAGCTCGTATTCGATTCTTCTTGAGGCAACAATAATGGTCTGTCGCATCATAAAAGTGAAAAAACCAGTCAGTAACGAGCAGCCTACAATAATTCCGACATAAAAAAGAACCTGCTGATTAAAGCCCAAATGACCGCCTTTGGTGAGCTCATCTACTGATTTTCCTACAAACTGTACTTTATATGTATTGAAAAAATTACTGGCAATGATAAATAATAACCCCCAAAATAATAATATTTTGTGCTTCCAGAAGTAAGGGTTCAGAGTTTTTAAAGCTTTCATAAAGTTTTACAAAATTACAAAAAATACCATCAGACTACGAATTTCATAAATTTTAAATTTTGTATCTTTGCACCCATAAAAAGCTCTTTGAATGTTAGGAAGACGACAAATCCGTGAAAAAGTAGTAGAAAGTGTGTATTCTTACTACCAAAATCCAATAAAATTTGATGTTTTAGAGAAAAATATGTTCTCTGGAATAGAAAAAATCTATCATCTGTATATCTATGAACTGAATTTTTTGGTTGCATTAAAAGATCTTGCAGAGCATCAGATCGAAATTGGTAAGAATAAATACATTAAAACTGATGCTAATACCAATCCTAACCAGAAATTTATCAACAATCAAGTTCTTATTAAGCTGGAAGAAAATCCCGAAAGGCTGTTTTTTACCGGTCAGCATAAACAGCTGAAATGGGATCTGCATGATGATTTATTGGTTAAAACTTTTCAAAGGATTACCGCAGGAAAACGTTATCAAGATTTCATGAAAGAAGATGGATATTCTTTTGAGGAAGATCAGAAATTTATCGGTAAATTATTCTTGAGATATATTGCTGAAAACGAAGATTTCCATGATTATCTTGGTGATAAGGAACTGACTTGGTACGATGATATTCATATTGCCAATTCGATGGTTCAGAAAACAATCGGTTTCCTGAGAGAAAATGAAGAAAGCAGAACTTTAATTAAAATGATTAAAGATGAAGATGATGAGGCTTTTGCGGGGAAACTCTTGAGAGATACCCTTAATAATTGGGAAACCAACGAAAAAAAGATCGGAGAAAGGCTCGACAACTGGGACATGGAAAGAGTGGGATTAATGGATAAGGTGATTTTAACAACTGCTGTTTCTGAATTGGATAATTTTCCTTTCACGCCTTCAAGAGTAATTATTAATGAATATATTGAGATCGCAAAAGTGTTTGCAACAGACCGTTCAAATATTTTTATTAATGGAATTTTAGATAAATATTGTAAAGATTTAAATAGAATATAAAATATTTTAATATGAAAAAGACGTTATCAATTATCGCTTTGTCTATTATAGGCTTTGGTTTGGTTTCTTGTAAAAAAGAAAATAAAGAAGCCCAGAGTACAGCAACTGTAGCTGCAGATTCTTCTGCAACAGCAACACCTACAGCATCAACTGATTCTGCCTCTGCTACTGCAACGCCTGTTACAACTGCAGAAGCTGGAACACCGGCTCCGTCAAATCAGCCGTCAACGACAGTCGCTTTGTCTGAAAGTAATTTCGATTTCGGAAACGTTAAAAAAGGGGATAAAGTACAGCACATTTATGAGGTTACCAACACAGGAAAAAATCCTTTAGTGATTTCAGAGGTTAAGCCAGGATGCGGATGTACAGTGCCTGATTTCACAAAAGAGCCTATCATGCCGGGTAAAAAAGGAAAAATTACCTTACATTTCGATTCTTCAAACTTTGACGGAAATGTGAATAAATATGCGGATGTTTTTGCTAATGTAGAAAAAGCGCCAATTAAATTAACATTCACTGCGAATATTCAACCATAATATAATGAATTTATTATCAATATTTTTACAGGCACCCGCATCAGGAGGAAATTCTCCAATGATGCTTATCATGATGGGGGTGATGTTTGTAGGTTTTTATTTTTTAATGATAAGACCTCAGCAAAAAAAGGCAAAACAAGAGAAAAATTTTCAGGAAAATCTAAAAGTAGGAACTAGAGTAGTGCTTACTTCAGGTCTTCACGGAAGAATTGCCCAGGTTCAGGATGATGGATTTGTTATTGAAACCTTATCAGGAAAATTGAAGTTCGAAAAAGCAGCTATTTCCAGAGAATTTACAGAAAACCGTTTTGGAGATAAAGCCAAAACTGCTGAAAAAACTGTGGAAAAAGCAGACAAAAAAGAAATCGAAACTGAAAAGAATTAATTTTTAGTTTTAAAAATTTCGTTTCGGCGCGGTGAGCTTTGCTCACCGCGCCGAAACTTTTTATAATAATTAATTGTGTTATTCGTGAAAACAGTTGTGAAATTTGTGTTTAAATTTTAAAATAAAATATCTTTGCCCCATGAATCAAAACACAAACAAAACCGTTCTCATTCTAGGCGCGAATTCTGATGTTGCCAAGCAATGCATTAAACAATACATTCAGAAAGGATTTTCTGTAATTGCTGCTTCCAGAAATATAAAATCGTTGGAAGAATTTGTTCAGCAAAATAAATTCAGTTCGGAAGTCACGATTTTAAGTTTTGATTCGGCAGATTTTGATTCTCACAAAAAATTTTACAATGAACTATCTCTAAAACCTCATATTGTAGTATATGCAGCAGGTTTTTTAGTGGATAATGAAAAGGCTCTGAGAGATTTCAAAGGAACCAAACAAATGATGATGGTGAATTACATGGGAGCAGTTTCCATACTGAATATTATTGCAATGGATGAAAGCAATAAAAATTTAGAAAGAATCATTGGTTTATCTTCACTTTCGGGCGTTCGGGGAAGAAAAAGCAATTTCGTTTACGGAAGTACAAAAGCCGCTTTTACAACGTATTTAGCTGGCTTGAGACAGGAATTAGCTTCAAAAAATATTAAAGTCAATGCTTTAGTAATTGGTTATATCAGAACAAAAATTAATGAAGGTTTACAATTAAATGAATCTTTAATTATGGAGCCGAATTATGTCGCAAGATATATCGTTAATGCCGGAAATTCCTTCATTATTGTTCCAAATTTAAAATGGAAGATTATTTATTTGATTTTGAAAGTGTTGCCGGAGAGCTTGGTGGCGAAACTTCCTTAATTATATATTTTTAGTTAATCGATAGCCAGTTTTGTCATCCCCATAAGGGTCTAAGCATAGCATTAGAGAATTAATATGTAATAATTCGTGCTTAGATTCTTTCAGAATGACAAACATAGCGTAAAAACAAATGATATAATTTAAGAATATCAATTTATTCCTCCAACAATTCCAGCGCCTTCATCATATCAATTCCCTTTCCCAGAACAGGCTTAAACAGATCTCCTTTTGCTTTAATTCTTTCCAATGCATTATGAATGTTAAAATCGGTTGGTTTCAAACCTGGTTTCAATTCTTCCCACTCCAAAGGCATCGAAACGGAAGCGCCTTCTTTTGGTCTTAAGCTGTAGGCACTTGCTAATGTTTGTCCGGTTCTGTTTTGTAAATAATCGAGATATATTTTCTTGTCATCTCTTTTCTGCAAGCTTCTTTCTAAAGTAGTGATTTTGGGCAATTTTTCATTAACCTGTTTCATTAAAATATGAGCAAAATCTTTCACCTGGTCAAAATCATATTTTCCGCCCATCGGAATATAAACATGAATTCCCGTGCTTCCCGAAGTTTTACAATATCCTTTAACTTTAACTGAATTTAAAACTTCATTCACCTGTAAAGCTGTCTCAATCACATCATCATAAGTATTTTTCTTTGAAGGATCAAGGTCTAAAACCAGAAAATCAGGGTGTTCCAAATCCGGTAATGAAGAGTTCCAGGGATTAAGATCAATACAGCCTAAATTATTCAGATAAGCCAATGTAGCCTTGTCATTACAGTAAATATAATCGATGTATTTGTCATTTGATTCCGAATAAACCTGCGTCGTTTTTATCCAGTCGGGAATATTGTCACTCGCATCTTTCTGATAAAAGCTTTGCTCTTCAATTCCATTGGGGAATCGGTTTAAAGATAACGGGCGGTTTTTCAAATGGGGCAGAATGTATTCCGCAACAGACTGATAATATTCAATCACATCACCTTTTGTAATATCATCTTTCGGAAAATAGATTTTATCCTGATTGGTCAGTTTTACTTTATGCTTATTCAGGCTAATTTCCTTTTCTTTTTCAGAAGCTGCGGTTTTTTTTGATGGTGTTTTGGCTTTCATTTCTTTAGGTTTTTCATTAATATCTTCGGGATTTTTATCTTCACGTATTGCTACAAAAACAGGATGCCGGAAAATTCCGTCTTCTGTAATTTCAGAGAATTTTATCTCGCAGACAAGCTCAGGCTTCGTCCATGTTACAGGCATATTCGTTTTAGGAATCTTTTCAAACGGAGACGTTTTTATAATTAATTTTTTTAGCCGCTCATGCATTATGTTTAGCGATTCCTGGTTAAAGCCGGTGCCCGTATGCCCGGAATAAACCAGTTTTCCGTCAATATATTTTCCTAAAATTAATGCTCCGAAACCTTTTCTGGAACCTCTTGGCTCCGTAAATCCACAAATAATGACTTCTTCTGTATTGGTGAATTTTATTTTGAGCCAATCGCTGCTTCTGCTATTTTCAATATATAGGCTGCCTGCTTTTTTGGCAATCATTCCTTCCAACTGCATTTTTTTCATTTGATTAAAAAAATCGATGCCTTTTTCCGGAATATGGTCACAATATTTGATAACGTCTGTTTCAATTAATGCTTCTTTTAAAAGCTCTTTCCGTTGAATTAAAGGAATTTCCTCCGTAGAATGGCCATTAAGCCAAAGAATGTCAAAAACCTGATATGTTAAAGCCAGATTAGGATTATCTCCGATTTGCTGTAATAATTGGAAGTTGGGTTTTCCATTTTCGTCATAAGCTACAATTTCACCATCGAGGATCATTTTATGTTTTTGATTTTCGAAATCCTGTGAAACTTTATCAAATTTTGATAAAAAAGAAATGCCGTTTCTGGAATAGAAAAGAGGTTTTTCCTTGCTAAGATCGGCAACAGCACGATAACCATCCCATTTTATTTCGAAAATCCAATCTTCATCATCAAATGCTTTTTCAAAAGATTTGGCAAGCATCGGTTTAATAAAATTCTCTAGTTTTTTTTCATCAACTAAAGAATTAAATCGTTGAAATCTAGGCTTCGTTTCAGAAGTTATGACTTTTTTTTGCTGCTTTTTAGGCTTTTTTTTTCCTCTAAAAATTGGGTAACCTGAGAATTTTTCGCGGTATTTTCTTCAGCATCATAATGTTCTTCAGCAAATTCGTCTTTATGTTTAATCAAAAGCCAGGAATTATTTTCGGCATTTTTCATTTTAACTAAAGCAAATTCGCCTTTCAGTTTTTTGCCATGTAAAATGAATTTTAATGAACCCGCTTTTAATTCTTTCAACAATTCTTTTTCATTCGAAAGTTTGCTGGTTTGATCCAAAGGCTCATACGTTCCGCTGTCCCAAACTTCTACTTGTCCGGCTCCGTAATTTCCTTCAGGAATATTTCCTTCAAAATCTTTGTAATCATAAGGATGATCTTCCACCATCATGGCAAGACGTTTGTCTTTCGGATCCAATGACGGACCTTTCGGAACGGCCCAGCTTTTCAGAACGCCTTCCATTTCCAACCTGAAATCATAATGAAGACGTGACGCGGCATGCCTTTGAATCACAAAAATCAGCTTGTCTTTACTTTTTTTTGCTTTTCCTTTGGGTTCGGTTGTCTCGTCGAACTTCCGTTTTTCGTTATAATCTTTGAGAGCCATTACGATGCGTTTTTAGATTTTGGACTTTGTAAACTGGCTTTTAGCTGTGCCATCAAATCAATCACTTTACCTTCTTTTGCAGGCTCAGCTTTTTTAGCTTTTACATTCTTACCTTTCGCTTTTTGCTTGATAATTTTCATTAAAGATTCAGAATAAGTGTCTTTATACATTTCAGGATCAAATTTCTGCGAAAGTTGTTCGATAAGGCTTACCGCCATTTTAAGCTCGGCAGGTTTCGGAGCTTTTTTGGCAGGGATTTTTAAGTCTTTGTAATCTCTGATCTCCTGCGCAAATCTTAATCGGTTCAGAACCAGAACCTCATCATTATAAGGTCGAATCATTCCGATGGCTTCACTTTCACGGAGAACGAAAGTTCCAACGCCTACCATTTCTGTTTCAGCTAAAGCTTTTAATAAAAGCCTATAAGCGTTTTCCCCGTTTTTCTGTGGTTCAAGAAAATAAGGGTTTTCAAAATAAACGGAATCGACCTCAATTTCTTTTACAAACTGATCGATAGAAAGTATTTTGCTTTTTTCGGGGCTTGCGGCTTCGTAATCTTCATCTTCGAGAATGATGTATTTATCATCCATGAGATAACCTTTCACAATGTTTTCCCATTTTACTTCTTTGCCTGTATTTTCGTTGACTCTTTTGAATTTAATATTCGAAAAATCAGATTTGTCAAGCATATCCAAATCAAGCTTGCTGGTTTCTACCGCCGAATAAATCTTTACAGGAATATTGACTAATCCAAAGCCAATGGCACCGTTCCAAATTGCTTTCATTGTCTTACGTTTTAAAAGAAACTACAATGATTGTGCCGAGTGAAAAATATTTTATTGAATGTGGTATTTAAGGTAAAATTTTATTTTTAATTCAATTGAGGACTAAAAAAAACTTCATTATAATGAAAACATCTCGATTTGGACCTCTATAGGATGATATGAGTTGTGATGTTGAGAAACAAAAAAGCGGAGAAAAAATCTCCGCTTCTAATTTATGCTTTTAAATTTAATTTCAATTCCAATTCATCGAGTTGTTCATCAGCGATTGCAGCCGGCGCGTCGATCATCACATCACGTCCTGAGTTATTCTTAGGGAAAGCAATATAATCTCTGATCACTTCATTTCCGTCAAGAATTGCCACCAAACGGTCAAACCCAAAGGCTAAACCACCGTGAGGCGGAGCACCATATTTGAAGGCGTTCATTAAGAATCCGAACTGAGCTTCTGCTTCTTCTTTAGAGAATCCTAATAAGTCAAACATTCTTGACTGTAGATCTTTATCAAAAATTCTGATCGAACCACCACCGATTTCATTTCCGTTCAATACCATATCGTAAGCGTTGGCTCTTGCTTTTCCTGGATCAGTTTCTAATAGATGAATATCTTCTGGCTTTGGAGAGGTGAAAGGGTGATGCATGGCGTGGTAACGTCCGCTTTCCTCGTCAAATTCCAATAATGGAAAATCAACCACCCAAAGGGGTGCGAAAACGTCTCCTTTTCTTAATCCTAAACGGTTTCCAAGCTCCATTCTTAATGCTGAAAGCTGAGTTCTTACTTTGTGCTCGTTGCCTGAAAGAATTAACATTAAATCTCCTTCTTTTGCTCCGAATTTATCAATAATTTTCGCTAAATCTTCTTCGTTGTAGAATTTATTCACAGAAGAAGTTTTCACCCCGTCATTCTGGAATTTAGCCCAAACCATTCCTGAAGCTCCAATTTGAGGTCTTTTCACCCAATCCACAAGCTCGTCGATTTGCTTTCTTGTATAATCTGCACAACCTTCAACATTGATTCCGACAACCAATTCGGCGTCATCAAATATTTTGAAATCTTTTCCTTTTACTAATTCATTCAATTCCACGAATTCCATTCCGAAACGGATATCCGGTTTGTCGTTTCCGTATTTCTGCATCGCATCGGCGAACGTCATTCTTGGGAACGCTCCAAATTCCTGACCTGTAATGTCTTTGATCAAAGTTTTCGTCATTCCTTCAAAAACATTCATCACGTCTTCCTGCTCTACAAAAGCCATTTCGCAGTCGATTTGGGTAAATTCCGGCTGTCTGTCGGCTCTCAAATCCTCGTCACGGAAACATTTAACAATCTGGAAATATTTATCCATTCCACCGACCATTAATAATTGTTTGAAAGTCTGTGGAGACTGTGGCAATGCGTAAAACTGTCCCGGATTCATTCTGCTCGGAACAACGAAGTCTCTCGCTCCTTCCGGAGTAGATTTAATTAAAACCGGAGTTTCAACCTCGATAAATCCTTCGTCTGAAAGATAATTTCTGACTTTCTGTGCCATTTTGTGACGGAAAATCAGTTTATCTCTTACCGGAGCTCTTCTGATGTCCAGGTAACGGTATTTCATTCTTAATTCTTCACCACCATCCGTTTCGTCCTCAATCGTGAAAGGCGGAAGCTGAGATTCATTAAGAACGTGTAATTTTTCAACTAAAATTTCAATTTCTCCTGTTGGAATATTGGGGTTTTTGCTTACTCTTTCAATAACTTTTCCTGTAACCTGAATGACAAATTCACGGCCCAGTTTTTTTGCATTTTCCATCAATTCCGCTGTAGAACGGTCCTGATCGAAAACCAGCTGAGTAATTCCGTAACGATCCCGAAGATCTATCCAAATCATAAATCCTTTATCACGAATGGTCTGTACCCATCCTGAAAGTGTAACTTCTTCATTAAGATTTTTGAGAGATAATTCTCCGTTTGTGTGCGATCGAAACATAATTATTTGTTTAAAGTTCAATGTTTAAGGTTCAATATCTTGCCCCTTGAATTTCCGTTTGCAAAGATAAGATTTTTGAGGGTTTTAAAAACAAAAAAACTTCCAATAAGGAAGTTTTGATATATTTAATTTTTCAGGCTGATTAATTCTTTTTAGCTCCTTTTTTCACTAAAATTTTTGCCAGCTCAGGTTTTTTATACGTGTCGGCAGCCATTAATGGCGTCTGATTGGAACATGCTTTATTTACATCTGCGTTATTGCTGAGCAAATAATTAAAGATATTTTTTCTGTCGTGTATCACGCTGAATGTAAGTAAGCTGAATGAAGTTTCTTTAATGTCAAAACATTTATTGTAATCTTCTTTCGGGAAAAACTTTTTAAAAGTTTCAATATTATCTGTCTGAAAAGCTTTTCTCTGGTCTTTTGTCATTTGTTGAGCAAATAACATACTTGTAAATGCAAACATTCCGAAAACCAAGGTAGTAGAGATTATTTTTTTCATGAAAATTTTATTTTTATAAGAATATACAAATCTAAATTATTTTTTTGATACATTTTACAAACTTTCAATAAGATTTGCATTGCTGACTCTAAATCGATAAAGATTTTTTTGAAAATGTATATTTTTGATCAGTTTCATCTTTTATGATTAAATCAATATTTTCGTTTTTTTCATCTTAATTTAAATTTTTTGAAAAACTTTTCATATGCCAATTATTAATCATTTTTGAATCTATACTTTTGGGAAAGATAATTTGATTATGACAAAATATATAAACTTTTTAAAGAAAGCTTTAAGTGGTGAAGAAGTTGATTATACCAAAATCAGCATCAGAAATGCTGTACTTCTTCTGGCAATTCCTATGATGCTGGAAATGGCAATGGAATCTGTTTTTGCGCTTGTTGATCTGTATTTTGTCGGCCATCTTAAGGAAAGTGGTTATGCTATACAAACGGTCGGGCTTACGGAATCTGTACTTTCAATCATGTATTCCATTGCGATTGGGATGAGCATGGCGGCGACGGCTTTGGTAGCCAGAAGAATTGGGGAAAAGAACCAGGAGCAGGCCTCAAAAAGTGCAGCCCAGGTATTGCTCGTTTCCTTTGCCGTGACTTTTATTCTGAGCTTGTTTGGAGTGATTTATGCCCAAGAAATCCTGATTTTAATGGGTTCTAAGCCTGAAGCAGCAGCCTACGGAAAAGATTTTACCCGGATTATGATGGGAAGCAGCGTTATTATTATGCTTTTATTCTTAATTAACGGGATTTTCAGAGGGGCAGGAAATGCTGCAATTGCCATGAAAAGTCTTTGGATCGCGAATATTGCCAACATTATTCTTTGTCCGATTTTGATTAAAGGGTTCGGGCCGATCCCGGCGATGGGTTTAACGGGTGCAGCTTTGGCGACAACAATCGGCAGAAGTATCGGAGTTTTATACCAATTGTATCATTTGTTGATTGCAGATTCTCAGATTCGGATTAAGTCAAGTTTTTTCAAGCCGGATTTCAGAATGATAAAATCAATTGTGAAAATTGCCACACCGGGAATTTTTCAGTTTGTAATTGCTTCGTGCAGCTGGATCTTTTTGGCTCAATTGGTGGCAACAACAGGTGGGGAAAATGCTTCGGCTGGATATCAGACGGCACTTCGGTTAATGATGTTCTTTATGCTTCCGGCTTGGGGATTGAGTAATGCGGCATCAACATTGGTCGGGCAGAACATGGGCGCAAATGAAATGCTCCGGGCCGAGCAATCTGTTATGAAAACTGTGAAATATAATGTGATTTTTATGCTTGCCGTAAGTTTGATTTTTTTCTTTTTGGGAGATTTTCTGGTCAGTTTTTTCACAAAAGAAATTGAAATTAAAGATTTTGCTAAAAATGCACTGCATATTATGAGTATAGGCTTTATTTTCTACGGGATCGGGATGGTAATGATCAACGCCTTCAATGGGGCAGGAGATACCTGGACACCGACCTGGATCAATCTTTTCGGATTCTGGCTGTTTCAGATTCCGTTGGCGTATGTTCTTTCAAAACATTTCGGGTTAGGGCCAAAAGGTGTTTTTATTTCTATTCCGGGGGCCGAGGTTTTAATAACAATCGTATCCTTCATTTTGTTTAAAAAAGGAAAATGGAAAACAATTAAGGTTTAATTTATAATAATTTTAACAGCTTATTCTATTGAAATTCACTGCTTATTCGCTAAATTCGTAGCTATCAACAAATAATTATTACTATGGGAAAAGGAGATAAAAAATCAAAAAGAGGAAAGATTAATAATGGAAGCTATGGTAAAAGAAGACCTAGAAAAGATTCTAAAACAGTTGTAGCTTCAGAAGAAAAAGCTAAGAAATAGCAAAATAAAAAGACCAGAGAATTACTCCCTGGTCTTTTTGTTGATATACAAATTAAATTATTTTTTTATTTTCCACCGAAAAGACCTCCAAGAATATCGCCTAATCCGCCTCCGCTTTGTTGTTTCTGTTGATTTCCACCGCCTAAAACACTTCCTAAAATATCATTCAGAGGATTTCCTGAAGATTGTGATTGTCCGCCGCCAAGAACGCTTCCAAGAATATCATTCAGCGGGCTCGACTGTTGGTTTTGAGCCTGGTTTGAAGCATTTCCTAAAATTCCGCCCAATAAATCTCCCAAACCGCCTGCGCCAACATTATTCTGTTGTTTTTCTTTTCCGATATAGCCCATAATTACAGGCGCCAGCATAGCTAAAACAGGTCCGATTTTATCAATAGAAATCCCTGTATTTTGCGACAGCTGATTTTCTACATTTTGCTTGTCGCCTCCGAAAATGTGGCTGAGAATTGATCCGCCTTCCGCCTGTCTCGCTTCCAGTTGGGAAGAATCATTTAATATGCTTCCGTCGTGATCTTTATCTAAAGCATTATTCAACGCTTCAGCTTCTTTTGAATCCTGGGATTTGTTTCTAAGATACGAAATAACTAATGGCGCTGCTACAGCCAGCAAAGCAATAATCTGGTTTTTACTGATCCCGAATTTGTTCTCTGCCTGTTGGGCAACTTCGTTTCCCGTGTTCCCTGTAAGTAGGTCGATTAGACTCATGTTTGTGTTTGTTTTTTAATTGTTAAGTGAATCAAAGTTATCAAAAAATATTCCCTTACGATCTCTTTTAATCAAAAAATACTGTTAAAGTTTGCTGTTTCTTTAATTAATGTTAATCTTACAATTAAAAGCAGAATGAATCAGTTACACTTTAGCTTTAAATAAAAACTTCCCGTTAAATAAAATTAACGGGAAGTTTATAATAATAGTATTGAAATCTGATATCTGTTGAATTTCATCAATTTTTTAAAATTGGAACATTTGAGCACGCTTCCCCGAACATTAAGGACTTTACGATGGGCTGTAATTGCTCAACCAGCTCAATATAAGCGTTTTCCGGGATCTCTTTGTCTGAACACCCTTTTACCAACACTCTTTTTCCTCTCATTTCTTCGAAGTCATACGTCTGAATGGCATTGTGCATCAAAATAACTTCCAGATCGTCCTGATTTCCGAAAACTATCTTTTTAGTTACCGGTGTAAGTTTTGCCGTAATCAGAAAATAGGCCCAAAGCGGGACAATGGCATCCGCAGAATTGTAAATATATACATAGGTGTTCCGGTATTCTTCAATATCAATAGCTGCTACTTTTTCACGGAAATCTTTCTCTTTTAAAATCATTTCCATAAAAAGAAAATCTTTAAGATCAATCCCTTTTCTGGCTCCTTTTGGAACAAGATCGGTAAGGTCAAAATTGATCAAACCGCTTTCTGTAACTTTATTTCTTATTTCAAATTCTTCTGACATTTTTATCATTATCTTTGAACAAATTTACGAATTAAGATCGTAAATGGTTTAATTTGTTCTCTATTCCTTTCATAGAAACCTCCCATAATTCAAAATTGTTCTTATGGAATGAAAGTGAAAAGAAAGTTCTTGATGACATAAATAATAAGAGATTTCATAAAAATGAAGTATTACATCATCGCAGGTGAAGCTTCCGGAGATTTGCACGGGAGTAATTTAATGAAAGCTTTAAAGCAAAAAGATCCCAACGCAGAATTTCGTTTTTGGGGCGGTGATCTCATGACGGCACAGGGCGGAACTTTGGTAAAACATTACAAAGACTTGGCCTTCATGGGCTTTTTGGAAGTTGCGATGAATTTAAGAACCATTTTAAATAATATTAAAATCTGCAAAGAAGATATTAAAAATCATCAGCCCGATATTTTAATTTTAGTTGATTATCCGGGATTTAATTTAAGAATAGCAAAATTTGCCAAAGACTTAGGAATCAAGGTGGTATATTATATTTCGCCACAACTTTGGGCCTGGAAAGAAGGGAGAGTGGAGATTATCAAAAAATATGTTGATGAAATGATGGTAATTCTTCCATTTGAGGAAGATTTCTATAAAAAACATGGCGTTCATTCACATTTTGTGGGGCATCCGTTGTTAGATGCTATTTCAGGGCTGCAGGAAATTAATATTGAAAATTTTAAATCAGAAAACGGTTTAAACGAAAAAGAAATCATTGCACTTTTGCCGGGTTCCAGAAAGCAGGAAGTAGAAAAAATGTTGGAGATGATGCTTTCGGTAAGGCCTTACTTTAAAGAATATCAATTCGTTATTGCCGGTGCGCCAAGTCTTTCAAAAGATTTTTATCAGCAATATGTGGATGATAATGTGCATTTTGTATCCAATAAAACATATGATTTGTTGAGGTGTTCAAAGGCTGCTTTGGTAACTTCCGGAACAGCAACATTAGAGACTGCTTTATTGAATATTCCCGAAGTGGTCTGTTATAGAGGAAGTAAAATTTCTTACGCCATTGCAAAAAGACTAGTTAAAAATATTAAGTATATTTCTTTGGTAAATTTAATCATGGATCGTGAAGTTGTTAAAGAATTAATTCAAAATGATCTCAATACTAAAAACCTAGTTGAAGAATTGAAAAATATTCTGAATGGTGAAAAAAGAACTCAGCTGTTGCGGGAATACGAGCTCTTAAAGGAAAAGCTCGGCGGTAGCGGCGCAAGCAATAATGCGGCTGAGATTATTTTTAAGGTTTAAAATATTTAATTATTTATATCAATCGTAGGAAATTCTTCTACGATTTTTCTTTTATAAGACGAATGCTGCCTTGTTTTTGAAATTCTGAAAGGTTGACGTGTTATTTTTATTTCAAATAAATATTTTTGGGAACACAAATTTTGATTGAATAAACAGCCACTTTTAATTCTCGCTATCAGTTTTATCCTCGGGATTTTTTTTCAGGATAAATTTTCTTTGCATGAAAATGCAGTGGGTTTTCTTATTAGTATCTGCCTAATTATTTTAGCTTCCACATTTTCAAAAACATATTTTTTCTATAAATTAAGACCCTATTTTCTGATTCTGATGTTTTTCGGAATTGGAATTATTCTGCATTTTTTCAATACATTTTTGTCTGAAAAATTTTCTTTTTCTTCAAATGAAATAATTGTATTTAAAATTTCTAAAAAATTAAATTCAAACGAAAAAAATAAAAAATATGAAGCAGTCGCTCAAATTGGAGAAAATCATTTTAATACCGTTCTATATATTCCAAAAAACAATAAAGAGCTTGATTTTGAGCATTATTATAAAGCAAAAGCTTATGTTATAAAAACCAAATCTCCACAATATGATTTTCAGTTTGACTATTCAAAATATTTAAAAAGAAAAAGCATTGAATATCAATGTTATATTAATGAAGGGATTTTTTCGGCAAGAAGAAATGATGTACAATTTTTAGAAAATATTTCCCAGAAAAGACTCGAAGTTCTTCAGAATATTGATCGGTCTCAAATGTCTTCGCAAACAAAAGAGTTTTTAAAAGGAATTATTTTGGCAGACCGCACGGAAATAGATTCCAAAACCGCACAGGATTTTAACAGATCAGGATTGGTGCATTTTTTGGCAATTTCCGGGACACATATTGTTGTTATTTTTGGATTATTTTACTTCTTGCTAATTAAAATTCTTCCGTTAAAACTGAGAAAATTCGCAATTATTTTAAGTTTGATTTTTATCTGGCTGTTTGCCATATTCATTGGATTTGGAAATTCTGTTGTGCGATCCTGCATCATGTTAAGCGTATATTTTATATATGTATTGCTTCAAAGGAAGCCGGATTTGCTGCATTCTATGGCGTTATCGGCATTTCTCATTTTAATGATTGATACCCAGCAGATTTTTGATGTGGGATTTCAATTGAGTTTTCTTGCGGTTCTTGGGATTTTCTGGCTGAATCAGCCGATTTTAAAATATCTTCCCAAACAGGATAATGGGTTTAAAAAAATAATTTTCAATACCATTTCAATTTCTGTTTCGGCACAATTGGCAACGTTGCCTTTGGTTTTATATTATTTTCATCAGTTTTCATTTATTTCGATTATCGCTAATTTTTTCATCGTTCCGTTTTCAGAAATTATTATTGTCTTTTCGTTTGTAATGACATTTTTAATTGGTTTTAGAATTGATTTTGGTTTTATCGTTTTCATTTATGATTTTATTATTCAGGTACTTTTGAAAATAATTCATTGGTTTGCTGACTTTGAGGTATTATTTTTTGAAAATATTCCGATGAATCTTATTGAGGTTTTTTCTCTTTTTATAGTAATTTATTTATTAAGATTTGTGATTTCAAGATTTAATTTCAAAAATTCGATGAGGTTAATTATTGGTATTTTGGTTTTTTTTATTTTAAGATTCAGCTTTAATTTAATTGAATACCAGAAACAAGAAATTCTGGTTCACGATTTTTACAAGCATAAAGTGTTCTCAGTAAAAAAAGGCGATAAAGCCTGTTTTTGGATTGAGGAAAATTCAGATAAAAATAAAATTATCCAATATATTGTTAATCCGTATAATTCTTCAAGACGATTAAAACAAATTAAAATCAAGACTTTTCCCGGATCTGCCCGACAAGTTCTCTGCAATGGTAAAATCTACAATATAAATTAATTGTTAAGATTTTTGTTTTTCCCTTTATTGATAGTGTTTTAGCATCTTATTTAGAAAGATTACAAACTGGCTAATTGTGAGATTTCTCACTTTTCATTCTTGTTAACATTTCTTAATTTTGTGCAAATTCAAATTTAAACTTAATATGGCAGGTTTAACGAGTTCTACGATAGGTAGAAAATATGCTATGGCATTGTCGGCAATTTTTTTGCTGATATTTCTGGTGATGCACCTTTCTGTAAACCTCTTATCGGTTTTCGGTGAAGATGCTTACAACAATGCTTCGCAGTTTATGGGGTATAATCCTCTTATTCAATTTGTAATGCAGCCGATTCTGATGTTTGCTGTTGTTTTTCATTTTGTAATGGGCTTTGTTCTGGAAATTAAAAACCAAAAAGCACGTCCGATAAAATACGAGTCAAACAATCCTTCGAACAATTCTACATGGATGTCCAGAAATATGATTATTTCAGGAGCGGTGATTTTGGCATTTATCTTTCTTCATTTGTATGATTTCTGGCTTCATGAGATGAATTACAAATATGTAGACGGTCTGCCAATTGAAGAGACACGTTTCTGGGGAGATCTTCATGCAAAATTTGCGGATATCTGGAGAGTGGTTCTTTATGTTATTTCGTTTGTTTTATTAGGACTTCACTTAGGGCATGGCTTTCAGTCATCTTTCCAGTCAATTGGGGCAAGACATCCAAAATATACTCCGGTAATTATGGCTTTTGGGAAATGGTATTCTATACTTATTCCTGTAGGGTTTATTTTTATCGCAATTTTTCACTTTGTAACTCAATCATAATATCAGTATACTTATGAGTAAATTAGATTCAAAAATTCCAGCTGGTCCTTTAAAGGATAAATGGAAAAATCATAAAGACCATATGAACCTTGTTGCACCAAACAACAGAGATAAGATTGATATTATTGTTGTAGGTACAGGTTTGGCAGGTGGTTCTGCGGCAGCTACTTTAGCTGAGCAGGGATATAATGTAAAGGCATTCTGCTATCAGGATTCTCCCAGAAGAGCACACTCTATTGCAGCTCAAGGGGGAATTAATGCTGCTAAAAATTATCAGGGAGACGGTGACTCTACCTACAGATTATTCTATGATACCATCAAAGGTGGTGACTATAGAGCAAGAGAGGCAAACGTCTACAGATTAGCAGAAGTTTCTGCAAATATTATTGACCAGTGCGTTGCTCAGGGTGTTCCTTTCGGGCGTGAGTACGGGGGTCAGCTGGATAACCGTTCTTTTGGTGGAGTTCAGGTAAAAAGAACTTTCTATGCAAAAGGGCAGACAGGTCAGCAGTTATTATTGGGTGCCTATTCTGCAATGAGCCGCCAGATCGGTAAAGGTAGAATCAAAATGTATAACCGTCATGAAATGATGGATCTTGTGATTGTAGACGGAAAAGCAAGAGGAATCATCGCAAGAAATCTGGTAACAGGTGAGGTTGAAAGACATTCTGCTCACGCTGTGGTCATTGCTTCCGGAGGTTACGGAAACGTATATTTCCTTTCTACCAATGCAATGGGTTCAAACGTTTCTGCCGCTTGGAAAATCCACAAAAAAGGGGCGTATTTTGCAAACCCTTGTTATGTGCAGATTCACCCGACATGTATTCCTGTTCACGGAACACAGCAGTCTAAACTGACGTTGATGTCTGAATCATTAAGAAACTCAGGAAGAATCTGGGTCCCTAAGAAAATTGAAGATTCTGTAGCCATCAGAGAAGGTAAATTAAGACCTGAAAATATTAAAGAAGAAGATAGAGATTATTATTTGGAAAGAAGATATCCTGCATTCGGAAACCTGGTTCCTAGAGACGTTGCCTCCAGAGCCGGTAAAGAAAGATGTGATGCTGGTTTCGGGATCGAGAATAATGATACTAAAGAAGGTGTTTACTTAGATTTCTCTACAGAGATCATTAAAAAAGGTAAAGAAGCCGCTATCGAAAAACATATTCATAATCCTACAGATCAGCAGATCTATGATTTAGGAAAAGCTTGGATTGAGGAAAAATACGGTAACTTATTCGTAATGTACGAAAAGATTACTGCTGATGATCCTTACAAAACGCCAATGAAGATTTATCCTGCCGTTCACTATACAATGGGTGGTGTTTGGGTTGATTATAACCTACAGTCTACCATTCCCGGATGTTTCGTAATCGGTGAGGCTAACTTCTCAGATCACGGAGCCAACAGATTGGGAGCTTCTGCGTTGATGCAAGGTTTGGCAGACGGATATTTCGTTCTTCCTTACACGATTGCAGATTATCTTTCAGCAGATATCAGAACAGGAACAATTCCTACAACTTCTGGTGAATTTGATCAGGCTGAAAAAGAAATTAAAGATAAGATCAATTTCTTCTTAAATAATAAAGGAACGCATTCAGTAGATCATTTCCACAAAAAATTAGGACACATCATGTGGAATAAAGTAGGAATGGGAAGAACTCCTGAAGGCTTGAAAGAAGCTATTGCTGAAATTGCACAGGTGAAAAAAGAATTCTGGAGCGATGTAAAGGTTCCTGGCGATGCCGATGGAATGAATACTGAGCTTGAAAAAGCTTTCAGAGTTGCGGATTTCATTGAATTAGGACAATTAATGGCAATCGATGCACTACACAGAAATGAATCTTGTGGAGGACATTTCAGAGAAGATCATGCTACTCCTGAAGGGGAAGCAGAAAGAGATGATGTTAACTTCAAATATGTAGGCGCCTGGGAATATCAGACAGATGATATCACAACGGAAGTTCTGCATAAAGAAGATCTGATCTACGAAAACATTGAAGTTAAAGCAAGAAGTTACAAATAATCTCCAACCTATAAATAAATAATTATGAGTGCAAAAAAAGGCCTTCATCTTACCCTGAAAATTTGGAGACAAAAAAATAGCAAAACTAAAGGTCAGTTTGAGACCTATAAAATATCAGATGTTTCTACAGATTCTTCATTCTTAGAAATGTTAGACATTCTGAATGAAAACTTAATCAATGACGGAAAAGAGCCTATCGCTTTCGATCATGACTGTCGTGAAGGAATCTGCGGGATGTGTTCTCTATACATCAATGGTAGAGCGCACGGTCCTGATACGGGTATCACGACTTGCCAGCTTCACATGAGAATGTTCAAAGACGGTGAAACCATCGTTATAGAACCGTGGAGAAGTGCTGCTTTCCCTGTTATTAAAGATTTAATGGTAGACAGAAGCGCATTCGACAGAGTGATGGCTGCAGGTGGTTTCATTTCGGTGAACACTTCAGGTAATACCTTGGATGCCAATGCAATACCAGTTCCTAAAGAAGATGCAGACAAAGCGATGGATGCTGCGGCCTGTATCGGATGTGGAGCTTGTGTGGCTACTTGTAAAAACGGATCTGCAATGTTATTTGTCGGAGCTAAAGTTTCTCAGTTTGCATTACTTCCTCAAGGTAGAGTAGAGGCAAAACGTAGAGTTCTTAATATGGTAAAGGCAATGGACGAAGAAGGATTCGGAAACTGTTCAAACACAGGCGCTTGTGAAGTAGAATGCCCAAAAGGAATTTCTCTTGAAAACATCGCCAGAATGAACAGAGAATACATGGCAGCTCTTGCTGACAGAGGATAAAATTAATACAGATACCACAAAAAATCGTCTTCTTTATAGATGGCGATTTTTTTTAGTTAAATCTTTCATAAAAGTGCGATTTAGTTGCATTTAGTATATTGAAAAACTTATTTTTGCGTAATTATAAAATTCAAAATGAAAAAATATCTTTTATTGTTTATCATCGCGGTTTTTGCGATGTCTTGCTCTAAAAAAGTTGAAGTAAAAGGAAAAGTTACAGGAGGATCTCCGCTAGAAAGAATAGAATTCATCGAAGCTTCAGGTGTTGCTACATTACCACTGACAAACATTGGGGTAAACAACGACGGAAGTTTTTCAGGAAGTTTCGAGGCACCTAAAAACGGGATGTACGTGATTTCTTATGGAGGAAAACAAAATTTAGTGTATTTAAAAGGAGGTCAGACTCTTAATATTTCAGGTAATTCAATGACGTTCCCGAACGAATACGTGATTACCGGTGATGCGAAAAAGAATAATGATTTCTTCCTGGCAACTCAAAAATATCTTACAAATTATGCTCAGACCGTAAACATGAGAGAGCTGATGACGAAGGATGAAAAAACTTTCGTTCAGGGAATGGAGAAAGTGCAAAAGGATGTTGAGAAAAACATTGAAGAAAATGTGAAAAAATTCAGCCCGGATAATGAAGTTGTAAAATGGAAGAAAAACGATATCGCAAGTACAATTCTTTCTGTAATGAGCCAATATGAAATGATGAAGGGGCAAATGTCCGGTAACCCGTCTTTCAAAACTTCTAAAGTTTTCACTGATTTTGAAAACAAGCTGCAGGAAAATAAAGACGAAATGGTAAAAGAAAACCCTGCATACAGAAGCTATATTTTATCAAAAATGTCTCCTGATTTCCAAAAATATGCAGAAGGAAAAAGCAAAGGAAAAACTGATGTAACAACTTCTGAATTATTTACCCAATATTTAAAGGATAATAAAAAAGATCTGTCTCAGACAACCAAAGATTATCTTTTAGCTTTTGTGATGGCTCAATCTGATATTCATCCGGGAATGGATGCAAAAGTTTCTGATAAAATCAAAAAAATCATTGACGAAGATATCAAAGATGCAACCATTAAAAGTGATCTTGAGAAAATTCAGATTGCTGTAAACGGAATTAAAATCGGTGAAGCCGCTCCTGATGCATCTTTAATCAAACAAGACGGTAAAGCTTACAAGCTTTCTGAAAATAAAGGCAAACCCTATATGTTGTTTTTCTACGCATCATGGAATCCTTACATCTCTGAAGCTTCTGTTCCTGTATTAAAAGAAGTTGCTAATTTTTATAAATCAAAAATGAACTTTGTTTTCGTGAATGTTGACGATACTAAAGAACAGTTTATCAAAACCAGCAATTCTTTATTAAAAGGAATCCAGGCAACAAATGTTTACGGTGAAGGAGGCTTAAGCTCTGATATTGCTAAAAAATACGGAGTGTACGGATTTAAATTACCATGTTTCGTAATCATCGACAAAGATGGAAAAATCGCAAGCCGATCTTTCGTGAATCTTGGTGAGCCTGAATTGGTAACAATCTTAGACAAACTTACAGGGCTTTCTGCTCCAAAAGTAAATCCTAATGCACAGTTACAGCCACAAGCTGGTCTGCAAATGGATCCGTCTATGCAACAGGCACCACCGCCAGCTGCGGCAAATCCTCAACCGGCTCAGACAAAATAATAATTTACACAGGATAAAAAACCTTGTCTTCGGATAAGGTTTTTTTTATTGTATTTTTGCAAAATGAAATCGTAAGGTTTCAAACATTAGAAATAGAAAATTACAGATACAATCAGGAAGATTCCATTGTATCATATAGAAAATAGAAAGTTACGAATGAAAAAGAAGAAGAATCTCATTCTTGAAAATATCAGGCTTGTAAATGCAGGAGCAAAGGGCGTGGCAATCGGCAAAACTGAAGAAGGAAAAACGGTGCTCGTTTCAGGAGCAATTCCCGGAGATGTTGTGAATGTCAGAGTGAAGAAAGCAAAGTCTAAATATTATGAAGGAGAGGCTGCAGAAGTGTTGGTAAAATCACCTTTCAGAGTAGAGCCCAGATGCATTCATTTTGGGGTTTGCGGTGGTTGCAAATGGCAGAATATGAGCTATGAAAAGCAGCTTGATTTTAAGCAGGAAGAAGTGTATAATAATATTAAAAGAATCGGTGGAATTGATGATTTTGAGACCGTTCCGATTTTGGGTTCAGAAGAGCAGTATTTCTACAGAAATAAAATGGAATTCTCTTTTTCCAATGCTCGTTGGCTGACGCAATATGAGATCAGCTCTGAAGAAAATTTCGGCAGCAAAGATGCGCTTGGTTTCCATATTCCGGGAATGTGGAGCAAGATTTTAGATCTTAAAGAATGCTTCTTGCAAGAAGATCCGTCGAATGCTATTCGTTTGGCTGTGAAGAACTTCGGAGTAGAAAATGGCTTAGACTTTTTCGATGTCAGAAATCAGGAAGGTTTTTTGAGAACTTTAATGATGAGACAGAATTCCAAAGGGGAATGGATGGTTCTTTTCCAATTATACAGGGAGGAAAAAGAAAACAGAGAAAAGCTTTTCAATTATTTGCTGGAGAATTTCCCGCAAATTAAAACACTGGTTTATGCGATTAATCCCAAACCCAATGATTCCATCTATGATTTAGACGTTACTGTTTATTTCGGAGAAGGCTTTTTAATGGAAGAAATGGATGGTTTGAAATTTAAAATCGGTCCCAAATCATTTTTCCAGACCAATTATAAGCAAGCGTTGGAATTGTACAGAAAAACGCTTGAATTTGCTGATTTAAAAGGGGATGAAATAGTTTACGATTTATATACAGGAACCGGCACGATTGCCCAATATGTTGCCAGAAATGCAAAACACGTTATCGGGATAGAATCTGTACAGGAAGCCATCAATGCAGCTATAGAACATGCTGAGTTAAACGGACTTACCAATACGACATTCTATTGCGGGGATATGAAAAATGTCTTTAATGATGAATTTTTAGAAAATCATCCGAAAGCAGACGTTTTAATTACCGATCCGCCAAGAGATGGAATGCACCAGAAGGTTGTAGAGCAGATTCTGAAGCTTGCTCCCGAAAAAGTGGTGTATGTAAGCTGTAATTCTGCAACCCAGGCAAGAGATCTGGCGTTAATGAAGGATCATTATACATTAGTGAAAATTTTACCGGTAGATATGTTCCCGCAGACACATCACGTGGAAAATATCGCGTTACTGGTTAAAAAATAATTTATTTAAATTTGAATCATAAATCTAAATCCATCTGACCAAAATAAAAAACAAAAATATGCAGATGAAATATTTTAAATTTCTCTTATTCATCGGCTTTTTAGGAATGCTTTGCTCTTGTGGAAGCGATGATGATATGTGAAAATTTTACCGGTAGATATGTTCCCGCAGACACATCACGTGGAAAATATCGCGTTACTGGTTAAAAAATAATTTATTTAAATTTGAATCATAAATCTAAATCCATCTGACCAAAATAAAAAACAAAAATATGCAGATGAAATATTTTAAATTTCTCTTATTCATCGGCTTTTTAGGAATGCTTTGCTCTTGTGGAAGCGATGATGATATCTGTGAAAGCGGCGAAGGGACACCCAGAATGAAGATCAGATTTAAAACCTTTGATACTCAGAAGCTTAAAAAGGTCGATACTTTATATGTCTACGCAGATTATGGTTCCGGAAAGGTAGATCTCGGCAAAAAAATACAGGTAGATTCTGTTATTGTGCCCTTGCGTGTGGACGATTCTCCCTATACGGATCTGTATTTTAAAACCAGAATTAACGGAAATCTTTCGCAGGTAAGAGTAAATTATAGCACAACAGCAACTTACGTTTCTCCCGGATGCGGAATTAAAAAGACGTATCAAAATTTAAATTCAGTATTGGTAACAAATAACCCTGTTTTACAGCTGGAAGCAGGTCAAAATCAAATAGAGAATGAAGACAAGACTAATCTTTATCTTCTTTTTTAGTGTTTTAAGTATGTTGAGCTTTGCTCAGGAGAAAAAAACTGCAGAAAAGGAAGTAAAAAAAGAAAAATGGAAGTACGAGCCTAATTTCATGGTCGGTGTTGACGTTCTAAATGCAGGAGCTTCGTTTTTTGGAGACCGCAAACTGTATCAGGGATTTATTTCTTCCAGGATTAAAGGTGATATTCACGGAATAATAGAAGCAGGAGTTGAGAAAAATATTTATCAGAAAAACAGCTATGACGCCAAAGCCAGTGGCCCTTTTCTGAAGCTGGGAGCTATTTATATGCTTGCTAAAGACCGTGAAAACGATTTCAACGGTTTTTATGCCGGAGGAAAAGTTGCGGGGTCATTTTACACCCAGGAATATATGGCAATTCCGGTTCGTGGATTCGGAGGCAGCAATGCTTCTGTTGCTTATCCGTCGTCCTCGCAGTCTAGTTTTTGGCTGGAAGGAGCAATTGGGGGAAGGGTTCAGTTATTTGAGTCAAATTTTTACATTGATGTAAATCTTCAGCCTAAATATCTTATTTACACAACAAAACAGGAAAATATCCAGCCTATGATTGTTCCGGGTTTTGGAAGAAGCTCTTCAAAATTTGCAATGGGCTTTGCCTGGAATATTGCATATAAATTTTAGTTTTTGTTGTTGTTTTATTCAAAGTTAAACGATTTAAACATTCCGAATGTTAATTTTTTAAATATATAGCTCCTTATTGTAAGGAGTTTTTTTTATACTTAAAGAGTTTGATGAAGTTTAATTTTTTAATGCTAAATCGATAAAGAAGAAATATATTTTAAATTACTCTCTTTTATGGGATTTTTTTACGGTTCAAAGAGTCTATATTTTATTAATGTTTATCATTTTTGTGGCGGATTTTATTAGCCTATCCTTAGTGCGCTGTTGCTTTGCTGTTTCGTAGTATCTACTTTTATGAAATTAAAAAAGATGATATTTATGAAAAAAATTATTACTGTCTTTTTATGTAGTTTTGGGGTCTCGGCTTTTGCACAATGGACACCGGCTACATTTCAGAGAAAATCGACCGAGGAATTTACGCAGGTTCGAGGATATTATAAGCTGGATCTTAATAAAATCAGGGAACAGCTTAAAAATGCTCAGGAAACCGGGCCTAATTCTAAATCTGTAGAAATTTCTTTACCTACATTAAATGGTAAAATAGAAAAATTCGCAGTTTATAGCTTTCCGGTTGTTGTGAAAGAACTGGCGGATCAGTATCAATTGGGCTCGTATGTAGGAGTCGGGATTGACGACCCTACGAAATACCTTAGATTTTCTGTTGCTCCGAATGATTTTCAGTCAATGATTATTAAAGATGGAAGCTATGAATTTATAGAACCTCAGAATGCAGATAAAACTGTTTATGGAGTTCACCCAAGAACAAATAACCGCAAAGAAGGATTTGTGTGCTCAACAAAAGAAAACGCATTATCTAAAGCAGAAATTAAAAAGCTTTATGAGAATGGAAAATCATTTGTGAATCAACCGACAAATTTTGCAAAGTCCTCTGACAAAAAATACAGAACCATGCGGCTCGCGTTGTCTGTAACAGGCGAGTATACTGCTTTTCACGGAGGAACAGTTGCCGGAGCTTTAGCCGCAATGAATGCTACAATGACCAGGGTGAATGGTGTTTATGAAAAAGATTTTGCATTACATTTAAATATTCAAAATTTTCCGGGAATCATTTATACCAATGCGGCGACTGATCCGTATTCCGGAAATTTAAATCTAGAATTACAACAGAACCTTACAACAAATGTTGGTGATGCCAATTATGATATCGGGCACTTATTTAATGCTGCCGGAAACGACGGAAATGCCGGATGTATTGGCTGTATATGTACCAATCCGACTACAGCAGAGCCTGAAGGTAAAGGTTCCGGATTTACTCAAACGGGAGCTCCACAGGGTGATTATTTTGATATTGATTTTGTGTCGCATGAAATGGGACATCAGATAGGAGCAGAACATACTCATTCATTTAGATTGGAAGGAGGTACCATACAAATGGAGCCAGGTTCTGGATCTACAATTATGGGTTATGCAGGTATTACGGGCCCGAATACTGATGTTCAGCCACATTCTGATGCTTATTTCCATACAGCTAATATTGTACAGGTGCAGGCTAATTTGACAAGTACAACTTGTGATGTAGAAACGCCAATCACAAATAACCCACCTGTAATTACGGCTTTACCTACTTATAATATTCCTAAAGGAACGGCATTTGTTTTAACGGCTTCTGCAACAGATCCTGAAAATGACCCGATGACATATACCTGGGAAGAAGTAGATAATACAAGTGTTATTATTAATAAAAATAATTTAGGAACGACTGCAACCGGAGCTTCATTCAGATCTTTTACTCCTACTACCAACCCGACAAGATATTTTCCAATGCTTTCATCTGTGATGAATGGTGTGCTGAATAATAGCGGAAATACATGGGAATCTGTTTCAATGGTTCCAAGAACAACTAAATTTGCGGTAACAGTAAGAGATAACAACCCTACAGCCAATCAACAGCAGACTCAGTATGCTGAGCAAACAATTGTTGTGGGAAACAACGGACCTTTTAAAATTAACACGCAGTATGCAACTCACACAGTACCCACTATCATTGATTGGGATGCTGCGGGAACAACGGCTGCACCTTATAGTGTTGCTAACGTAAAAATTGATTATACAACAGATAACGGTACAACTTGGACCGTTGTTTCTGCTTCAACTGCAAATGACGGATCAGAAAATATTACGCTTCCTGCATCGTTAAACAATCAGACAATCAAATTAAGAATTTCTGCAATCGGAAACGTATTTTATGCGGTAAAATCTATTAGCATAAGTACTTTTGCGGTTTGTGACGGTACTGCTCCAACAGGAGTAGCTGTAACAGGTATTACTGCAACTGATGCTACTGTAAACTGGGCACCAATTTCTGGAGCTACTTATATTATTCGTTATAAAAAATTAACAGATACTACTTGGCAACAAACAACATCTACATCACCTACTGTAACATTGTCAGGGTTAACTGCCGCTACTGCTTACGAGGTACAGGTAGCAGCTGTTTGTTCAGGAACTCCTGGCACTTACTCGGCTTCAACGAATTTTACAACATTAGGTCTTACTTATTGTGCTGTTGCTTCTGCTAATGCAACTGATGACTATATCGCTAATGTTACACTAGCGAACATAAATAATTCATCATCTGCGAGTACTTACACCAGTTATGTAGCAAACTCAGCATTACAAATCAATTTGATTAAAGGTTCAGGTTATACATTAACAGTTACAAAAGGATGGCTAAGCGGAACAGGACCTTATCCTGAAGCAATATCAGCCTGGATAGACTTTAATAGAAACGGAACATTTGAAGATGCTGAAATAATTCTTACATCACCAGTTACTACCGCATCATCAACTCCTGCTACCGCAAACTTTACGGTTCCTGCAACTGCCGTTACAGATTTAGGTCTTAGAATGCGTGTAGGTATGTTATATGCAACTCAAACTGGGGTTGGTATTACAAATCCTTGTGGTACTTATAATACCTATGGTGAGTTTGAAGATTATAATGTAGTTGTTTCAGATGTTTTGGGTACGAATGATCTTAGTAGTGCTCAAGACGGTATCCAATTGTATCCAAACCCTGCATCAGATGTTTTAAATATTACTAAAGTTTCTGACAAAGCTTCTTATAAGATTTATAGCGCAGCTGGTCAGTTAGTAGGAAACGGAACTGTTTCCGGAGGTAAAATCAATGTTTCATCTTTAATTAAAGGGGTGTATATGATTACAATCGATGATAAAGGAAAAGCAACGTTTAATTCTAAATTCATTAAGAAGTAATAAAATACTTTAAAATATTCGAAAAATCCCCGGAAAATTAATTCCGGGGATTTTTTTATTTTAACTAAAAACCCTGAAATTCAATGATAATGAGAATTATTTTCTTCAATCTTTATAATAAAATGAAAATAGATGTATGATTTTCAAAACCTTTTCTATTGAAAAATGTTGTTTCTGATCTTAAATTTATACATATGTTTTAACATTGTTAATAATTATTTAAAATATAGCGAATATTTTTTGGGGGTTAGAAAATGTATGGCTATTTTTGGCAAGTTAAAAATAGTTATATTACATGAAAAAACTTATTACTGTTTTATTTTGTAGTTTGATAGGTGGTACTGCCTTTGCGCAGTGGACCCCGACTACAGTTAAAAAAGGGATGACAGATTTGCCATCTATTGCAGATAGTTATAGTTATTTCAAGTTGGATCTTAATAAAATTAAGGAACAACTTAGAAATGCTCAGGAAACTGGACCAAATGCTAAATCAGTAGAAATTTCTTTACCAACTTTAGATGGTAAAATAGAAAGATTTGCAGTTTATAGCTTTCCGGTAGTTGTGAAAGAATTGGCGGACCAATATCAATTGGGATCGTATGTGGGTGTTGGAATTGATGATCCTTCAAAAACTTTAAGATTCTCAGTGGCTCCTAACGATTTCCAGTCAATGATTATCAAAAACGGAAGCTATGAATTTATTGAGCCAACAGATAATACTAAGACCGTTTATAAAGTTCATGCTAAGTCCAAGCGTACAGAAGGTAAGAGCTTCCTTTGTAGCACGACAGAAAGTCCTGCTGCCGTAAATGATATTAATGATCTTTACAAGCAAGGAAGTACATTCTCTAACCAGACAAATAACTTCTCAAAAAATTCTGACAAAAAGTACAGAACAATGAGATTGGTAATGTCTGTTACGGGTGAATATACTGCTTTTCACGGAGGAACACTTGCAGGAGCACTAGCTGCGATCAATGCAACGCTTACAAGAGTAAATGGTGTATTTGAGAAAGATTTTGCTTTACATTTAAATTTACAAAACTATCCAGCTGTTATTTATCTAGATGCAGCTACTGACCCATATTCACCAGCGGCAACAGGTGCGGCAGGTGCTTGGAATCAACAGTTACAAACTACATTAACTGCAAACGTAGGTAACGAAAATTATGACATCGGTCACTTATTCGGTGCTTCAGGTGGTGGTGGTAATGCAGGATGTATCGGTTGTGTTTGTATCAACCCGACGACTGCGGTGCCTAAAGGTAAAGGTTCCGGATATACTTCTCCTGCTGACGGTATTCCTCAGGGAGATAATTTTGATATTGACTATGTAGCTCACGAAATGGGGCACCAGTTAGGTGGTAACCATACATTCTCTCACGCACTGGAAGGTTCAGGAGTAAATGTAGAGCCTGGTTCAGGTACAACAATTATGGGATATGCTGGTATTACTGGTCCTACAACTGATGTTCAGCCACACTCTGATGCTTATTTCCATATTGCAAGTATTAAGCAAATTCAGGCTAACCTAATTAGCAAAACTTGTGACGTAGAAACTAATATTACAAATAACCCGCCTGTAATTACAGCTTTACCTACTTATAATATTCCTAAAGGAACAGCGTTCGTTTTAACAGCTTCAGTTACTGATCCTGAAAACGATCCGATGACGTACACTTGGGAAGAAATGGATGATGCAAGTGTTCTTATCAATAGCTCAAATCTTGGTACAACTTCTACAGGTGCTTCGTTCAGATCAGTTGTTCCTACAACCAGCCCTACAAGATATTTTCCTAAATTATCTTCAGTTTTGGCAGGAGTTCTAAATAACTCAAACAACGGTTGGGAATCTGTTTCTATGGTTCCGAGAACAACTAAATTTACGATCACAGCAAGAGATAACAATCCGGCAGCCAATCAACAGCAGACTCAGTACGCTGATCAGACTATTGTTGTAGGAAATGAAGGACCATTTAAAGTTAATACACAATATGCTTCTCATACAGTACCTACTACCATTGAGTGGGATGCTGCGGGAACAACGGCTGCACCATATAATGTTGCTAACGTAAAAATTGATTATACAACAGATAACGGTACAACTTGGACGGTTGCTTCTGCTTCAACAGCAAATGACGGATCAGAAAGTATTACACTTCCTTCATCATTAAACAATCAGACGATTAAATTAAGAATTTCTGCAATCGGAAACGTATTTTATGCAGTAAAATCTATTAGCGTAAGTACTCTTGCAGTTTGTGACGGATCTGCACCTACAAACGTAACAGTAAGTAACATTACTGCGGGTGGGGCCACTATAAACTGGGCGCCTATCTCTGGAGCTACTTATATTATCCGTTATAAAAAATTAACAGATACTACTTGGCAACAAACTACATCTACTTCACCTACTGTAAATATAACAGGTTTAACTGACGGTACTGCTTACGAGGTACAGGTAGCGGCTGTTTGTTCAGGAACTCCTGGAACTTATTCAGCTTCAACAAACTTCTCAACTACGGCGGTAGCTTACTGTACAGCTGCAAGTACAAGTGGCCAGTTTAATTATATTTCTAATGTAACATTGGCTACTGTCAATAATACAACAGTAGGAACTACATATTCAGACTTTACTGCTAATCCGGCGTTGCAACCTCTATTGCTGGCCAATAGTGCAAACAATTCAATAAGTGTTTCTCTTACTACAACTGTTTCTGGTGCTTCAGTTAACGGAATGGCCGTATGGATAGATTATAACAAAAACGGAACATTTGAAGCTTCTGAAAGAGTTTTAAATATGCCTGTAACTGCTTTGCCGGTTGGAACTACACCTAAAACGGGAACATTTACAGTGCCTTCAACAGCGTTAACAAATACGCCGTTAAGAATGAGAGTAGTTACTGTTTTAATTAACCCGACAAACGTAGGTCTTTCTATTCCGGATTCTTTCGCATGTGGATCTTTCCCGAATGGTGAAGTTGAAGACTATAACGTAGTGGTGGTAACTAACTTAGGTACAAGTGATCTTGCTAATACTAAGGATGGTATCCAATTGTATCCAAACCCTGCAACAGACGTGTTGAATATTACTAAAGTTTCTGACAAAGCTTCTTATAAGATTTATAGCGCAGCTGGTCAGCTAGTAGGAAACGGAACTGTTTCTGGAGGTAAAATCAATGTTTCTTCTTTAATTAAAGGAGTATATATGATTACAATCGATGATAAAGGAAAACAAACATTCAATTCTAAATTCATCAAGAAGTAATAAAATACTTTAAAATATTCAAAGATCCCCGGAATTAATTTTCCGGGGATTTTTTTATTGTTTTAATTTTTAAATAGCTAGAGTAATAACAGTGAATAGCTTTAAAAGATAAAATTTAGCACGAAATAATCGTTTGGTTTAATTTATATGTGATGATAAGGTCTTTCATAGAATTTTTTTTTATTCTGAAATCTTAAAATGATTAATTATCAAATTTTCACAAAAATTTTGTTTCGAGTTACAAATTAATAACAAAAAATGATTAGATTTGTGTAATTAATATAATATATTGAGAAAGTTATGAAGAAAAAATTTACTTCTTTCTTTTTCCTCTTATTGTTTGCGATTACCAGTGCACAGTGGAGTCCTACGACATTCAGGGGAGAAAAAATCAGAGGAAGTTCTGAAATTAAGAACTATTACTCTCTAGACATTTCTTTACTAAAGTCTCAATTGGCAAAAGCACAGGAGACGGGCAAAAACGCAAAGCCCGTTACCATTTCATTGCCAACTTTGGAAGGGAAAATTGAAAGGTTTGCCGTTTACAGCTTTCCGGTTGTAGTAAAAGAGCTCGCGAACCAATACCAATTAGGATCTTATGTAGGGGTCGGGATCGATGATCCGGGCAAATACCTGAGATTTAGTTTAGCGCCTGATGATTTTCAGTCAATGATTATCAAAGACGGCAAATCCGAGTTCATAGAACCGGCAGACAAAATGAAAACGGTTTACGGCGTGCACCCGAAAACGGATAAGAGTAGTGAAGGTTTCTTATGCTCTATGAACGAAGACAGACTATCCAAACAAGAGATAGAAAATCTTTACACGACAGGAAAAGCATTTAATAATCAAACATTTAATTTCTCAAAGAATTCTGACAAAAAGTACAGAACAATGAGATTGGCGATGTCTGTAACAGGAGAATATACCCAATATTTTGGGGGAACTGTTGCGGGAGCTTTAACGGCTATTAATGCAACTCTTACAAGAGTAAACGGTGTATTTGAAAAAGATTTCGCATTACACTTAGATTTACAAAACTTTCCGAGTGTAATTTATACCAATGCGGCTACGGATCCTTACTCACCTGCAGCACAGATGAATAACTGGAATTCAGAGCTTCAGCAAACGCTTACTGCAAATGTCGGAAATGCCAATTATGATATTGGGCATTTATTCGGTGCTTCAGGAGGTGGAGGTAACGCCGGATGTATCGGTTGCGTTTGCGTAAACCCTACAACAGGTGTACCAAACGGTAAAGGTTCAGGATTTACTTCTCCTGCAGATGGTATTCCTCAGGGAGATAATTTTGATATCGACTATGTTGCTCACGAGATGGGTCACCAGTTAGGAGGTAATCACACGTTCTCACACGCTCTTGAAGGAGCTGGTGTCAACCAGGAACCGGGTTCAGGTTCTACTATTATGGGGTATGCAGGGATTACAGGCCCGAACACTGATGTTCAGCCTCACTCTGATCCTTATTTTCATATTGCCAGCATCAAGCAGGTTCAGGCTAATTTAATTAGCAAGACTTGTGATATTGAAACGCCAATCACAAATAACCCACCTGTAATTACGGCTTTACCTACTTATAATATTCCTAAAGGAACGGCATTCGTTTTAACGGCTTCTGCAACAGATCCTGAAAACGATCCGATGACGTATACCTGGGAAGAAGTAGATAATGCAAGTGTTACGATTAATAAAAATAACTTAGGAACAACTGCAACTGGAGCTTCATTCAGATCTTTTAATCCTACAACAAACCCAACAAGATATTTTCCAAAATTAGCTTCAGTTCTGGCTGGAGTTTTAAATAATTCAAATAACGGCTGGGAATCTGTTTCAACAGTTGCAAGAACGACCAAGTTCGCAGTAACAGTAAGAGACAACAATCCGGCAGCCAATCAGCAGCAAACTCAGTTTGCCGAGCAGACAATTATTGTCGGAAATGATGGTCCGTTTAAAGTAACGACAGCTACAGCTTATAATAATGGTCCGACGACTATTACCTGGGATGTGGTAAATACAACAGCTGCACCTTACAGTGTTGCCAATGTAAAAATCGATTATACAACAGATAACGGGGTAACGTGGACAGTTCTTTCCCCTTCTACAGCTAATGACGGTAGTGAATCTTTAACATTTGCAGCTTTAGGTGCAATTGGTTCTACGGTTAAAATCAGAGTGGCTGCTGTCGGTAACGTATTTTATGCTATCGGTAATGCAACGGTTGCAAGCTTAGCGTCTTGTACAAGTGCACCGCCAACAGGTGTTGTTGTTTCTGCAATTACTCAGACGGGAGCTACTGTTTCTTGGGCAGCTTCTGCAGGTGCTACTTATGTTATACAATATCGTCCTGTAGGAAGTACAACGTGGATTACGGTGACTTCAGCTACAAATACAATCAACCTTACAGGTTTAACAGATGGTATTCAGTATGAAGTACAGGTAGCTAATGTATGTTCCGGTACTCAGGGTACATTCTCTGCTTCTACGAACTTTACAACTCCGGGGCTTACTTACTGTACAATGACGTCCAGTAACTTTGCTTCAGAATATATTTCTAACGTTACGGTAACTCCTACCGGTGCTGCTGTAATGAGCAATAACTCTGTAGGATCTACTTATACGGATTATAGTACTACACCAAGTGCTTTAGTTAATTTGGTGATCGGTTCTGCAAACAATACAATTTCTGTTACTAAATTCTTCCCTGGCACTATTTGGAGCGAGGCAGTAGGAGTTTGGATTGACTTTAACAGAAACGGTGTATTTGAAGCTTCAGAACAGGTAATGAATACTCCAAGTAACACGACTACTCCTGTTACGGCTACATTCAACGTTCCTGCAACGGCTTACAACGGGCCTTCAACGACAAGAATGAGGGTTGCAATGAGATACAGCACTTCACCAGTGATGTGTCAAAGCTTTGGGGATGGTGAGGTAGAGGATTATGCTGTTAAATTAATTCAGCCGATCCCATGTACAAGTAACGCGCCATTAAATCTTAGTGTAACCAACATTACAGCAACTTCTGCTTATGTAATGTGGGATCCTGCAGTAGGGGCTACTTATATTTTACAATATAGAGAAGTAGGAAGCACAACCTGGATACCTGTTCCTTTAACATCGAATGCGTATACTATTACAGGTTTAACAGAATCTACTCAGTATGAAGTTCAGGTAGCTTATATTTGTTCAGGAACTACGGGTACATTTACTGCACCTTTCCAATTTACAACTCCTGCGGTAACATATTGTAATAATACTCCTACAACAAATACCAACGGATATATTTCTAATGTTACCATTGCACCTACCAACTCATATGTAATGAGTAATGATTCAGGAGCAAATACTTATACAAATTATTCTGCAGATCCTGCGAAGCTAATTACATTAGTTCGTACCTCTACAGGTAACTCTATTTCTGTAAGCAAATCTTGGCCGACAAGCACGCAAAATTCATTAGCTGTCGGAGCATGGATTGATTTTAACAGAAACGGTATCTTCGAAACAGCAGAAAGAGTAATCAGTACTACTGCAAGTACTACAACTCCTATTACAGCTACATTCACTGTTCCTGCTACGTCTTACAATGGTCCTTTAACGCTTAGAATGAGAGTGATTTTCTCTACTTCTACGATTACAGACCCTTGTGCTACTGTTGCTAATGGTGAAATTGAAGATTATGCAGTGAAAATTGTTGATCTTCAGGGATGTACTACTGCTGCGCCTACGCCGATCGTGGTTTCAAACGTTACGGCTTCTACAGCGTTAGTTTCTTGGTTAAATGCTACAGGTGCCACTTATACTTTAAGATATAAAGCAGTAGCTTCACCAACCTGGATTGTTGTAAACCCTGCAACAAATCCTTATACTATTACAAGTTTAAATGCAACAACTCAGTATGAGGTGCAGGTTGCTACAATTTGTGGTGGTACTACAGGTCCGTGGTCAAGTTCTATTACTTTTACGACACCTGCGATCACTTATTGTAACTCTGGTACTGCAACTGTAACTGATGCTTTCATCAATAACATTACAGTAACGGGTGCCAACACACCTATGATGTCGAATAACTCAGGTCCTAGTACTTATACAGATTATTCTACTGATTTAACTAAGACTGTGACATTGGCTCGTAGCTCTACGAACAATGTGCTTTCTGTAGGAAGAACAATCTTGTCAGGAACATATTCTACATATGCGTGGATAGATTTCAACGGTGATGGTATCTTTAATAATAACCCATCTACAGTTGCCGGGGGCGAAAGAATAATGAATTTAGGTTATTCTTCAACAACTCCGGTTACTGCAAACTTTAACGTTCCAGCAAACGCATATAACGGAACCAATAAAGTTAAAATGCGTGTTATCGTATATTTCTTAACTCCTGCTGATGCCTGCTCAGTATTGACAAGCAATGGTGAGGTTGAGGATTATTTAGTGAAATTTGTAGACGTTCAGCCTTGTACTACAGCTCCTCCAACGAATATTGTGGTAGGAAATATTGCTGCAACTACCGCTACAGTTTCTTGGCTTTCTTCTACAGGAGCTACTTATTTAGTAAGATGGAGAACCACTTCGCCGGTAGGTGTTTGGAATACCTCTCCAACGGTAACAGGAAACAGCTACAACATTACCGGACTTACTGAGCAAACTGCTTATGAAGTACAGGTAGCAACGATTTGTGGTGGCGTTACAGGCGCATGGTCTGCTTCTACACTATTCACAACAACACCTATTACCTATTGTAATATGACAGGTACGGGGACTACAGATTTTATTTCTAATGTTACCATTAATCCTGTAAACTTAGGTCTTCCTGTGATGAGCAATACATCAGTACAGACCAACTATATCAGCTATACAACACCTGCAACCCTTGTTAATTTAGACATTGGGTCAACAGGTAATAAAATCACTGTAGCTAAAGGATGGAGTGCTGCCACTCAAAGTGATGCCGTATCTGCATGGATTGACTTTAACAGAAACGGTGTATTTGAATCTACAGAACAGATTCTTGCTTCTGCATCAAGTACAACAACGCCTGTAAATGCATTATTCAACGTACCTTCAACTGCTTATAACGGGCCGTTGACAACGACAATGAGAGTTGTATTAAAACGTTCATCGGCTCCGGTAATGTGCCAGAATGCGGTAAACGGTGAGGTGGAAGATTATGCAGTAAGATTAAGACCTTGTGCTACCACAACACCAAATGCTCCTACATTTACTGCTGTTACGCATAACTCAGCTACGGTTAACTGGACGGCAGGAACCGGTAACTTAAGTTATTTGGTACAGTACAGAGTTCTTGGAACAACAACATGGACGGATGTATACGCATCAACGCTTCTAGGAAACGTTCCGCTTAACTTAACAGGCTTAATTCCTGCTACAACTTACGAAGTTCAGATTGCTGCCGTTTGTAGTAATACGCCAGGTACATTTACAGCAATTAAGACATTCACTACGAGATGTGATCCTACTCCTCCAAGTGTTGCAATCAGCAATATTACAACAAACTCGGCGGTAGTTACCTGGACACCTCTTGTACCTAGTGCAACGTATGTAATGAGATACAGAGAAGTGGGAACTGCAACCTGGATTCAGGTTAATTTACCTGCGCCTCCGGCTAATACTTATACTCTTCCAGGTTTAAATCCTTATACTACTTATGAAGTACAGGTTGCGAATATCTGTAACGGTGAGACTACAATTAACCCTTGGTCTAACCCTAAAGTATTTACTACGGAAAGAACGTGCGAATTACCTCCTCCGGGATTAACGATTACTAACCTTACGCCTACAACAGCAGTAGTGGTTTGGGATCCGTTCCCGGGAGCAACTTATATCCTGAGATATAGAAAAGTGGGTATTCCGAGCTGGACAACAATTCCGGTAGCGACAAATACTTTAACGTTAACAGGTTTAACCGAAATGACTAAGTATGAAATGCAGGTTGTAAATGTTTGTAACGGTACTCCGGGTACTTACACTCAGCCTTATTTCTTCACTACGCCAACAGTTATTTACTGTCAGCAGTCATCTGCGAGCTCAGCAAATGCTTCAATTTCTAAAGTAACTGTAAAACCAACAGGTAAACCAGTTATGGAAAATGCTTCAGGACCGTCAACTTATACGGATTTTACGGGTAATCCTGCAACATTTATTGAATTAGTTCAAGGTTCTACAGGAAACGAAATTTCTATTGAAAAACAATTGTCCGGTACTGCTGCCAATGCAGGTATCGCGGTATGGATCGATTTCAACAGAAACGGATACTTTGATATCAACGAAAGAGTATACTCTTCACCGCCAAACAGCACAACCCCTGTTTCAGGAACGTTCAGCGTACCGGCAGATGCTTTTGTAAGCATGACTGATTACAAATATGTTGTAATGAGAGTAGCTTTATCGAAAGACAATATTCCTGTAAACTGTACAAGTTTCCAAGATGGTGAAGTAGAAGATTATACGGTGAGAATTTCTAAACAGGCAGTTCAGAACCCAATTAATCAAACAGATATCTTGATTTATCCTAACCCTGTAAAATCAGTATTGTACGTGAAAAACATTAGCAAAAGAGCTAATCATAAGATCTACAATGCTGCAGGACAGCTTGTGTCTAGCGGGATTATCTTAAACAACAAGATTGATGTAAGCGCACTGATAAATGGAGTTTATGTAATAGACATCCAAGATGGTGAGGCAGTATCTATTCAGAAGAAATTCATCAAAGAATAATACGTAATCATTAACTTTTAAATAGAATAAGCTCTCAGAAATGAGAGCTTATTTTTTATTTTAATCTTACATCAAGCACAAAAAAACTCGCCGGAAAGTTCTGACGAGTTTTATTTTTATTCTATATCGAAGATGATTCGTTCGGTTTGTTCCTTTAAATCTTCCAGATTTGTATTGTTATAAATAATGCAGTCCGCAAGTTTGATCTTATCTTTTTCAGGCATCTGCTTTTCCATGACGGCTTCCACTTCGCGGTAGGTTTTCCCGTCCCGGTCCATGACTCTTTTAGTTCTGATATTATCTTCGGCAGTTACCAGAACAGATTTATAACAATCCTTATTGAGCTTTAATTCAAACAATAAGGCTGTTTCTTTAAAAATCAGATATTTGGTCTGCTGCTTTACCCAATTTTCAAAATCTATCCGTACAGCAGGATGGATGATTTCATTTAAGCTATGAAGTAAATCTTTATCGTTAAAAACCTTTTCAGCCACAAATTTTCTATTATAAAGACCTTTTTCATCATAAGATTCTTCACCCAGAAGTTCTTTGATTTTTAGCTTTACATCTTCATTATCATTAACGATCGTTTTTGCTCTGTCATCCGAATAATAAACCGGAAATCCGAATTCTTCAATAAATTTTGCAACCGTAGTTTTCCCTGAACCGATGCCTCCTGTTAAACCGATGATTTTTGAAGCATATGATGGCTCCGGCTCAGCTTTCAGTGTTTCTGAATGTAGTTCTTCCATAATTAAAATTAATATCCAAAAACATCATTAAAACTAAAAGTCTCATCAAGTCTCACTCCTTTTTCGGTCATTTTCAGACTGGCCAATTCGTGATGAGCATCATGTTCGAAAAACAATAAATAGTCATTATCAATACATTGCTTCAGAAATTTTGCTTTTTCCTCAACCGTTAAAAGAGGTCTTGTATCATATCCCATCACATAAACCGGATTGATATGTCCTGAGGTAGGAATCAAATCTGCTGCAAAAACAATTGTTTTTTCCTGGTATTGAATAACCGGCAACATTTGTTTTTCGGTATGCCCGTCAACAAAAATGACATCCATTTTTAAATCAGGTACAAAACCGTAATTTCCCGTTTTCGGAAGCGGTAAAAAGCTCAATTGGCCACTTTCCTGCATCGGAAGGATATTTTCTTTTAAAAAGCTTGCTTTTTCTCTCGGATTTGGTTCTGTCGCCCATTTCCAGTGATTTTCATTCGTCCAGAACTGGGCATTTTTGAAGGCCGGTCTGTAGCCTGTTTTGTCGTCGTTCCATTCAATAGCACCGCCGCAATGATCGAAATGAAGGTGAGTTAAGAAAACATCAGTGATATCTTCTTTCACAAAACCGTATTTTTTTAAGTTTTTATCTAAATTATCATCTCCCCAAAGCGAGTAGTGGCCGAAGAATTTATCATCCTGCTTGTTTCCAAGGCCGCAATCGATCAGGATTAATTTTTTTCCGTCTTCAATCAATAAAGAGCGGGTTCCCAGTTCAATTAAATTTCTTTCGTCTGCCGGGTTTGTTTTTTCCCACAGACTCTTTGGGACGACTCCAAACATTGCGCCGCCGTCCAGCTTAAATTTTCCACATTGTATAGGATATAATTTCATATATATTTTGATTATTTTTTAATTGATTTCATTTTTTCAGCGATTTTTCTTCCGTTATCATCCGAATTTTCAAGATTTGAAATGATATTCCGGAAATCTGCCTCTTTTCTGTTTTGTGAAAGCTTTTGTTTGATAAAAATCTCAGTCGGGGTTATTTTTAAGCCAAAAGCACCTTTCATTTCCTTTTCAACAAATTCTTTTCCCATATTTTCTACCATTACTGGACATTTTTGGGATTTCTCATATTTTGAAGTTAATTTTTCCAGATGATTGTAAAGCTCATCGTGATTCATTAACTCTACTTTTCCGTAGATCTGAACGGCTTCATAATTCCAGGTTGAAACATTGATATGGTCATACCAGCTGCTCGAAATATAAGTATGCGCTCCAAGGAAATCACAAAGAACTTCATCTCCGTTTTTCAATATTTTCGATTGCGGATTGGCTTTGGAAATATGAGTTTCAATATAAATATTTTCGGGATCATCTTCATTCAGGATCATCATTGAATGGGTTGCCCTTATTTTATCGACCGAAGAAATTAATAAAGCAAAAGCATTTTCTCTGATGATTTCTTTCATCAAATTATAGTCTTCGCTTTTATATAATTTAGGTATGAACATTAATTACAGTTGTTTTTCTGTGTACTCATCAATTTTTCATCATTATTTCCTAAGGAAATAGATTTTTCAAAATCTTTACAAGCTTCATTCTTTTTACTTATGGATAAATAAATTTTTCCTCTTTCAAAATAAGCATTGGGATCATCAACTTTACTCAAATAATAATTTAAATCATCTAATGCATCATTATTTTTATTTAATCTTACTTTTAACATTCCTCTATTAAAATAATTCTTATTAAAATTTTCATTGAGTAAAATTGCTTTATCCAAATCATTTAAAGCCAGATCATTTTTACCTTTTTGGCTATATGCAAAACCTCTTAATGTATATAATTTATCATCCTTATTTCCAAGGTTTTCAGAATTTATGAAATCTTTTATGGAATTGTCATAATCTTTCAACAAATTATAGCATAATCCTCTGGCAAAATATGATTCAGTGATATTCTCATTTTTATTGATTGATTCTGTGAAGATATCTATAGCTTTTTGTAAGTTTCCAATTCTCATTTCATTTTTACCTTTTTCTAAAAAAGTATTACTTTGAGCATTGCAGATTATGCTATTGAATATTATTATAAATAGTAAGATTAAATATTTTTTCATTTGATTAAAACAATTCTCCCGGCTTTCTAGGTATCGCAATATTTAAATGTTTATACGCTTTTTCAGTAACTTCCCGGCCTCTCGGAGTTCTGATAATAAATCCTTCCTGAATTAAAAACGGCTCATAAACTTCTTCCAGAGTTTCCGGATTTTCCGCAATTGATGTTGCCAACGCCGAAATTCCTACCGGTTTTCCTTTAAAATTTTCAATCATGACGCGCATGATTTTATTATCCATTTCATCCAAACCGAATTCATCGACATTTAATGAATTTAAGGCATATTTTGTAATGTTGATCTCAATTTCACCGTTTCCTTTTATTTCAGCAAAATCACGGACTCTTCTCAAAAGAGCATTTGCAATTCTGGGCGTTCCACGGCTTCTTCTTGCAATTTCAATGGCTGCATCTTCATAAATTTTCACACCCAAAACCCTTGCGCTTCTTTGAATAATCATTGATAAAAGCTCAATGGTATAATATTCCAGCCTGCTTTGAATCCCGAATCTTGCCAGCATCGGTTTTGTCAGCATTCCGCTTCGGGTTGTCGCGCCGACCAGTGTAAAAGGATTTAATGCGATCTGAACACTTCTCGCATTCGGACCGCTTTCCAGCATGATATCGATTTTATAGTCTTCCATCGCAGAATATAAATATTCTTCTACAATAGGCGATAAACGGTGAATTTCATCAATAAATAGCACATCGTTTTCTTCCAGATTGGTCAATAATCCGGCTAAGCTTCCGGGTTTGTCCAATACAGGCCCTGAAGTAATTTTACAATTAACTCCAAGCTCATTGGCAATAATGTTTGCTAAAGTTGTTTTACCCAAACCTGGCGGACCGTGCAGCAAAACATGGTCAAGAGCACCTCCGCGTTTCTTTGCAGCGGTCACAAAAACCTCAAGATTTTCAAGGGTTTTTCTTTGTCCAGCAAAATCTTTAAAGCTCTGAGGACGGATCTGGTCTTCCTGCATGAGCTCTTCATGGGAATAGTTTTCTCTGTCTGGATGTAAAAAATCTGGCATTAATTCTATTTCATTTACTTCAAAGATAAGGAAAATTGAGGTTAAGATTAAGGTTGAGATTGAGATTCTTTGAGGTTGAAATTTAAGTGAGTGCAAAGATTGAAAACGAGACTCTGTATGACTTAAATGATTGGGATATTTTAAGTATTTTTGAAAGAGAAAAAGTAATTAATAAATTGATAAAAGATTTTACTGAAATGCCTGTGTGGCAAAAGGCAATGGATATTGCTGAACGATGTTTCCACATATCTGATAATTTACCAAAAAAAGAAGATTACGCACTTACTTCTCAATTAAGAAGGTCTGCGCAAAGTATTTCCGCAAATATTGCTGAAGGTTTTGGGAGAAGAACGGCAAAGGATAAAAGTAGATTCTATGATATTTCCAGAGGTTCAGCTTTTGAAACAAAAAGCCATCTGATATATGGAAACAGAGTAAAATATTTTTCAGAACAAGAGTGTTTAGAAATACAAAAATTGATTGGAGAAGTAGTACATGATTTAAACAAAATAACAAATCGTCTTAATAGCGGTCAACCTTAATCTAAACCTTAGCCTAAACCTTAAAACTAATGAAATTAATTGGTCCTTTCAAGCAAGTCGTGACACTTGCCAACCTTCCGTTAAGAGGAAAATTATCAGACGAGCAACTTGAGATCATCGCAGATGCAGGAATTTTAATTGATAACGAAAAAATTCAAAAAGTTGGTAATTTCGAGATATTAAAATCTGAATATCAAAATATTGAAATTGAAACGGTCGAAGGCGAGCAGATCGTTCTTCCCGCTTTTGTAGATTCTCACACGCATATTTGTTTCGGTGGAAACCGTGCGAATGATTTTGCAATGAGAAATGCAGGTAAAACATATCTTGAAATTGCAGAAAATGGCGGTGGAATCTGGAGTTCCGTTCAACATACAAGAAATGCTTCAGAAGAAGAATTATTAAAAACTTTACTGAAAAGAATCGATTTCCTGATTTCTTTGGGAATCACAACGATTGAAGTGAAAAGCGGTTATGGTCTAGATGTAGAAAATGAGCTGAAAATGCTTAGAATGATTAAAAAAGCACAGGAACAGACAAAAGCTACTTTGGTTCCGACCTGTCTTTCTGCGCACTTGAAACCAAGAGATTTTGAAGGAAACAATCAGGAATATTTAAACTACATCATCACCGAAATTTTACCAAAAGTAAAAGAAGAAAACTTAGCAAAACGCGTTGATATTTTCATTGAAAAATCAGCTTTCCAGCCTGAAGAAAGTAAAGAGTTTTTGCTTAAAACTAAAGATTTAGGTTTTGAAATTACCGTTCATGCAGACCAATTCACGCCAGGAAGCTCAAGAATCGCTGTTGAAGTCGGTGCAAAATCTGCAGATCATTTAGAAGCTACAATTGATGAAGATATTGAGTTTTTAGCTGAGTCAAATACCGTTGCGACAGCTTTACCGGGAGCAAGTCTGGGGTTAGGAGAAAAATTTACTCCGGCTCGGAAACTATTAGATGCAGGAGCGATTTTAGCGATTGCGAGCGACTGGAATCCGGGGTCTGCGCCGATGGGAAATTTAATTACGCAGGCTTCAATTTTAGCAACATTTGAAAAATTAACGACAGCAGAAGTTTTGGCAGGAATGACTTTCCGTTCGGCTTTTGCGCTTGGTTTGCAAGATAGAGGAAAACTGGAAAATGGCTTGAAAGCAGACTTTGTGACCTTTAAAACAAATAATTTTCAGAATGTTTTATATAATCAGGGAAGCTTAAAGGCTGAGAATGTTTATATTGACGGGAATAAAATTTAATTGTAGTTTCAGTTTGACAATCGTTGATATTGTTACATCTTTGTCATGCTGAAAGCATCTAAACACAAATGATAAAGATAATGATTGAATTAAATGACGGGATTTATAAATTTTATGTCTACATTTTAACTAATAAAAGCAGAAGAGTTTTATATACGGGAGTTACAAATAATCTACATCTTAGATTAGCACAACATAAAAATAAGATTAATCCCAATAGTTTTACAGCAAAATATAATACTTGTTTTCTAATTTATTACGAAAGTTTTGGTTGGATACAAAAGGCTATTGAACGAGAAAAAGAAATAAAGCTTTTGAAACGGGACAACAAATTTAAATTAATAAGGAACTTTAATCCAAACTTAGAATTTTTAAATTATCTATTCCAATAAATTATCTAGTTGTTGCGGATTAGATGAATACAATTAATTGTTTAATAAAGTTGTTTAGATCCTTTCAGGATGACAAAGTGTGTGGTTTTTGCTGTGATTATTTAATAAATTTACACTTTTTATTATCCTGAAAGGATCTAAATAGTTGAAAGGCATCCTCTAAAAGAAATTTTCATATAAAGTATATTAATAATGAAAAACAATATCTGGCAAGGAAGATTAGATGGTGAAGAACTTCTTTATCATAGAATATTCCAGAGAGTTAAAGAAGAAAAAAATTACGATATTATTTCAACTAAAGATTTCGTTTTACACGGATTTGCGGTAGATGAGGGCGTAAGAAGAAATAAGGGAAGGCAAGGGGCAAAAGATGCTCCGGATGTTATCAGGAAAAATATGTCAAATTTTCCGGTAATATTTCCTGATTTCTCGTTACTTGATTTCGGAAATCTTACCTGTGAAGACCAAAATCTTGAAAATACCCAGAACGAGCTTGCAAAAAATGTTTCCAAAGTTCTTTTGAAAAACGGGAAATCTCTTGTCTTAGGAGGCGGACATGAAGTTACGTATGCCCATTATTTAGGAGTAAAAACTGCTTTTCCAGAACAGAAAATCGGAATTATTAATATTGATGCCCATTTCGATAACAGACAACCCGAAAATGGAGTAGAGTCAAGCTCAGGAACCGGTTTTTGGCAAATTGCTCAGGAAGGTGAAATTAATTCGTTACATATCGGAATTCAAAGAAATTCAAACACATTGAAATTATTTGATACCGCTCATCAATTCGGAATGAAATATATTCTTGCAGACGAATTATTCTTTGAAAATCTTCCCTCAATTTATGAAAGAATCGATGAATTATTTAATAGTGTAGATTATGTATATCTGACAATTTGCATGGATGTTTTCAACGCCTCTATTGCGCCGGGAGTTTCAGCAGCAGCCTACAACGGAATTTTTGCAGATTCGACTTTTATGCATTTTTACAGACATATTTTAAAGAACGAAAAACTCATCGCACTCGATGTGGCAGAGGTAAATCCTTCGTTTGATATTCAGGAGAGAACAGCTAGATTGGCCGCATGTCTTGTGAATGAGTGGTTTATGATTTAAATAGAAAATTATATTTTTCCGATAGAGAAAATCACTATTTTATTTAACCTAAAGGAATAAAATTTGTTGCTTTCATCATGCTTTTAAGAGAAAAGCATTTATAAATTCAACCTGTTTGAATTTAAACTAATTTTACAATATGGAACAATCAATTGAGAATAAACTCATTAAAGCTGATCAGGCTTTTTCTGAATGGAAAAAAGTACCATTTGAAGAAAGACAAATATTACTGAGAAAAGCGGCGGAAATTTTAAAGGCAAATTCTGAGAAATTTGGTAAAATAATTACCACAGAAATGAATAAACCCATTTCACAATCGATCGCTGAGGTCGAAAAATGTGCTTTAATGCTGAATTATTACGCTGATGCGGAAAATGTTTTAAAGCCAGAAACTGTAGATTCTGAATATAATTATTCTGAAATCCATTTTATCCCGAAAGGGGTAATTTTAGGAGTTATGCCCTGGAATTTTCCTTTCTGGCAAGTACTGAGATTTGCAGTTCCTGCGATTTTATCGGGAAATACCGTTGTTTTAAAGCACGCTTCAATCTGTTTCGGAAGTGGAAATGCCATTGAAGAAGTATTATTGGAAGCAGGTTTTCCAGTCGGTGTTTTCCAGAATCTGGAAATTGGTCATAAAGATGTAAAAGAAGTTTTAGAGCATAAAGCAATAAAAGGAGTAAGCTTAACCGGAAGTGAAAAAGCAGGTGCTGAAGTGGCTTCCATCGCTGGAAAAAACATCAAAAAATCTCTGCTTGAATTGGGTGGAAGTGATGCTTTTATCGTTTTAAATGATGCTGATTTAGATGAAGCTGCGAAAGTCGGGGCAAAAGCGAGACTTCAGAATTGTGGTCAAACCTGTGTTGCCGCGAAAAGATTTATCATTGAAGAACAAATTGAAGATGAATTTTTACCGAAATTCATAGAAGAATATAAAAAATTCATTCCAGCTGATCCGATGAATAAAGAAACGCAAATCAGTGGAATGGCAAGACCGGATTTAGCAGACGATCTTGAAAATCAATTTAAAAAAGCCCTAGAAAACGGTGCTGAAATTATCATTCCGTTAGAGAGAATTTCTGATACAGAATTTACTCCGGGTTTAATAAGAGTGAAGGAAGGGAATCCTATTTTGCAGGAAGAATTATTCGGACCTTTGGGAATGGTGATGATTGCAAAAGACGATGCAGAAGCTTTAAGATTTGCCAATGATATTCCTTTCGGACTTTCAAATTCTGTCTGGACTAAAGATAAGGACCGCCAACTATTTTTCATTGAAAACCTGGAATCAGGAACGGTAAATATCAATAGAATGACAAGCTCTGACCCACGTTTTCCGTTTGGAGGAACGAAAAGCTCAGGATACGGTACCGAACTTTCATTAATTGCATTAAAAGAATTTGTAACTCCAAAAACTATTGTAGGAAATTAATTTTCTTACGTTTAAACATAAAAAAACTCCCGATATTCTCGGGAGTTTTTATTTTATAATTGAGATTAAACTGTTGTTAATCTTAATGTATTTGTTTTGCCACCTTCGTATGATGGTGTAGCGTTGATATTGATGACGAAATCTCCGGTTTCAATATAACCATGATTGTGCGTCAACATATTTACCTGAATAATTGTTTCATCAGTAGGTTTTTTCATGTCATAATAATACGCATGAACGCCCCAAAGAAGATTCAACATCGTAATAACTCTCTTATTGCCACTGTAAACAATAATGTGAGAATTCGGTCTGTGAGCCGCAAGCTGGAAAGCTGTATATCCTGAATGCGTTAACGTAACAATCGCAGCAACGTTCGTTGTTTTTGCAATTCTTACCGCAGCAAGGCATACTCTGTTTGTGATAAATCTGTCATCAATACAGTTGTAATCTTTCTCAATCGGTTCATTTTTATGTTGATAAAAACTTGTTTTTTCGATATTTTGTACAATTTTAGCCATATTTTCGACTACCTGTACAGGATATCTGCCTACTGAGGTTTCTCCTGAAAGCATCACGGCATCAGCACCATCTAATACAGAGTTGGCAACGTCATTTACTTCCGCTCTTGTTGGCGTTAAGCTGTTGATCATTGTTTCCATCATCTGAGTGGCAATAATTACCGGCTTAGAATAGAATCTTGCTTTTTCAACCAATGTTTTCTGGATTGCAGGAACTTCTTCCATTGGAACTTCAACACCGAGATCTCCACGGGCAACCATTAATCCGTCGCATTCTAATAGGATTTCATCGATATTTTTTACCCCTTCAGGTTTTTCAATTTTCGCAATAATCGGAATCTTGAATTTACCGTTCGGATGTGTTTTAATAAGTTCTTTTAAGTCAATAATGTCCTGTGCGTGACGTACGAAAGAAAGCGCGATCCAGTCTACTTCCATGTCAAGCATGAAGTTGGCGTCCTGAATATCTTTTTCCGTTAAAGCAGGAAGAGAAACGTTTGTATTCGGAAGGTTTACCCCTTTTTTAGAACTTAACGGTCCCCCTTGAATCGTCTTCGCTTTTACAATATCTTTTTCGTTAGTTTCTATTACTTCTAAAACTAATTTACCGTCATCAATAAGGATTCTTTCCCCAACTTTTACGTCCTGAGGAAATTGCTGGTACGTCATATAGACTTTCGTAGAATCTCCCTCAATTTTTTCATTCGTGAAGGTAAGGATGTCTCCAGGATTTAGATAAGAACCTTCTTTCACTACACCTACTCTCAGTTTTGGACCTTGTAAATCTCCCAAAATACCTACAGAAAACCCATATTCTTTATTAAGTTCTCTGATAATTTCCATATTTGAGCGAACCAAGTCGTAGTCTGCGTGTGAAAAATTTATTCTAAAAACATCAACACCTGCTCTCATTAACCCTAACATTACTTCCTTCGACGATGAAGCCGGTCCAAGTGTTGCGATAATTTTTGTCTTCTTTAAATACTTATTCATAATACTGGATAATTTGATAAAGCTCTTCATCAGAACTTAGTGTGTAATCTTGAATTGGAAAGACAAGATTTTCAGGGAGCAAAATTACGGAAAAATCATGAAACTGTTCCGAACTATGCAAAATATATTGTACTTCTACCTGATTATTTAATAAAAATTTAATGTTTTCTTCTTCTGAGAAGAGTTCAGTCTGTGGTTTTTTTTGTTTACTTTCAGAAGATTTGTTTGAAATGAAAGTAAAACAGGTTTTTGTAAACTTATGGTAAGCTTCAAATCTTGGAAAATAATAGTCAAAATAAGCCCCATTGAAGATCAGATCTTTCTTTCTTGAAAATTTAAGGTCGCTGTTATTTTGATTTACATGATAGAAAAACTCATGATCGGGTATATTTTTTGCTAATCTTACCAATCCTATGGCAATATCTTCAAATTCTATATCGTCTAGGTCATAAAGTTTTTGAATTTCCAAGTATATTTTCTTTTTTGTTTAAAATATAAAATGCCCTCTGCGCTGCCTTTTCTTCTGCTTTTTTCTTGGAAGTTTCCGTCGCATTCGCGATTTTTTCGTCAGAAAGCCAAACGTGGCAACGAAAAACGATTGCTTTATTTACCTGTACTTCTTCGCAAGTTTCGTACTTTATATTTACTTTTTTCTTCTGGCTCCATTCCAGCAGAAGACCTTTATAGCTTACAATTTTATTTTCAAGCTTGTTAATTTCGGAAGGCGTAAGCAATCTTTCCAAAATAATCCTTTTGCAGGTATCATAATGGAAATCAAGATAAACAGCACCGATCAAAGCTTCTAATAAATTTCCGGAAATATTTTCACCCAACGCTACAGAACCTTGTTTTTGTAAAAGGTCAGTAAGCTTTAGGTCTTCTCCTAATTTATTAAGATTTTTCCTGTTAACAATCTTAGATTTCATCTGCGTCAGATATCCTTCATTGGCCTGGGGATATGCCTGAAACAAATGACAAGAAATGACTGTACCCAAAACAGAGTCTCCCAAAAATTCAAGTCTTTCGTAATTACTGTCCTGATTTTTAGAAGAGGTTTTTAATGAAAAAGCCTCACGGTAAAGAGCAATATTTTGCACCTCAGCGCCTAACATTTTATTGAGTTTCGTGCTGAGGAAGAAATCTCTCTCCGTTAATTTTCTTTTTCTGTTTTTGAGAAGGAATTTAGAAAAGTATTTCTGTAACTCCATTCATTGAATTTAGATTTTCGTAAATAGAACGCAAGCGTTATGCCCACCAAACCCAAAAGTATTGCTCATGGCTACTTTCACATCTTTCTTCACAGCGTCATTGAATGTAAAATTCAGTCTGCTGTCAATATTTTCATCATCAGTAAAATGGTTAATGGTAGGAGGAACAATACCATGAATAATCGTTCCCAACGCAGCAATAGCTTCAATAACTCCGGCGGCACCCAAAAGGTGACCTGTCATTGATTTTGTAGAATTAATCTGAATGTCAAAAGCGTGCTCGCCTAGTAATTTTGAAATGGCATTAGATTCTGCAATGTCTCCTAATGGAGTAGACGTCCCATGCATATTGATGTGATCTACTTCATCAGCAGTTAACCCTGCATCTTCCAAGCAATTTTTCATTACTAAATAAGCTCCTAAGCCTTCAGGATGAGGGGCTGTCATGTGATGTGCATCTGCACTCAGACCGCCACCTTTTAATTCTGCATAAATTGTAGCACCACGTTTTACGGCGTGCTCATATTCTTCAAGAATGATGGATCCTGCTCCTTCGCCTAGTACAAAGCCATCTCTGTCTTTGTCGAAAGGTCTTGAAGCTGTTTTCGGATCGTCGTTTCTTGTAGAAAGTGCCATCATTGCATTGAATCCACCGACACCACTTGCTGTAACGGCTGCTTCAGAGCCTCCACATACAATCACGTCTGCTTTTCCCAACTGGATCAGCATTTTGGAATCAATTAAAGCATTTGCAGAAGACGCACATGCAGAAACAGTTGTGTAATTCGGACCATGGAAACCATACTCGATAGAGATGTGTCCCGGGGTGATGTCCGCAATCATTTTCGGAATAAAAAATGGGTTGAATCTGGGAATTTCGGTATTTGCCCATCCTAAAACTTCTGTTTCAAATGTTTCCAAACCTCCGATTCCTGATCCCCAAATTACTCCGACTCTGTTTTTATCTACATTGTCTTCGATAATTCTTGAGTGTGATACTGCCTCTCGGGCAGCTACCAACCCAAGTTGTGTATTCCGGTCCATTTTTTTTGCTTCTTTCTTATCGAAATGTTGCAGCGGATCGAAATTTTTCACCTCGCAAGCGAATTTAGTTTTAAAGTTTGTGGCATCAAAAAGAGTAATCGGAGCAGCACCGCTCTCACCTTTTAGAAGATTTTCCCAGTATTCTTTTGCATTATTTCCAATTGGTGTTATTGCGCCAAAACCGGTTACAACTACTCTTTTTAATTCCATAAACTTTTTTTAATTTCTTTTTTGTTGAAGAATATTATTTATTTACTACTTCTTCGATATAAGCGATAGCGTGTCCTACAGTAGTAATTTTTTCAGCCTGATCGTCAGGGATTTGAATGTTGAATTCTTTTTCAAATTCCATGATTAGTTCGACTGTATCCAAAGAATCTGCTCCTAAATCGTTCGTGAAGCTAGCTTCCGGAGTTACTTCTGTTTCTTCAACGTCAAGCTTATCAGCGATGATAGCTTTTACTCTTGATGCAATGTCTGACATAGTAAATTATTTTTTTTAATTGTTAGATGGTGCAAATATATAAAATTCTTTACGATAAAACATTTTTTTAGTCTTTTTTGTGGGTAGACTAACTGCATTTTGTAATACGAGGTTTTAGTCTTTTCATATTCAGGGTGTTATATTTTGGTATTTTAGGACCTGCCTTTGATAAAATATATAAATATAAATGATGCCCAAGTTTTATAGTTTAATTAAATAGCTTTATATTTTTGTTGATAGCGGAAATATTAATTTAAATTATTAATGAATTTAAGGTTTAATTATGTTAATTCATTCTCATTTTCCTAAATTCCAGCGGTTTCATTCCTGTCTGCTTTTTAAACAGTCTTGAAAAATAGGAAGTATTTTCAAACCCGAGTTCGTAGGCAATTTCAGAAACGCCTTTTTCACCGATGCGCAGGAGATTTTTGGCTTCAGATATTAAAAATGCATGAATTAATTCCAACGCTGTCTTTCCGGTTTCCTGTTTTAATAAATCGCTTAAATACCTTGGGGAAAGGGAAAGCTGATCGGCAAGCTGGGCTACATTGGGTAAGCCGTGCTCCTGCAATTTACCTTCATTAATGTACTTTTTCAAGGCATCATTAAATTTAGAGGCTGTTTTCCCTACAATTTGAGTGCGATCTATAAATTGTCTTTTATAAAATCTTTGAGCATAGGTTAAAATCGACGAAATATGGCTTAAAATAATTTCCCGGCTGTATTCGTCTGGATTATTTTTATATTCTGCTTCTATTTTATCATGAATATCAAGAATCAGCAGCTCTTCTTTTGGAGAAAGATGCAGGGCTTCTGTGACTTCATAATCAAAATAGCCGTGTTGATCGATGGTTTTATGTAATTCATGCCCGTTCAGATAATCTTCATGGATGAAAAACATAAATCCTCTTTCCTCAAACTGAAGATCTTTCATCTCAATGATTTGTCTGGGTTTGGCGAAAAACATGCTTCCGTTGTCGTGATCGTAAGGCATTCTTCCATACATAAAGACGCCGGACTTTATTTTTTTAAAGGCAATTACATAACAGTCGGTCGTAAATTCCTGATTACCCATCGTACACTCCGACAGGCACCCCAACATACTGAAAAGGGGATGCTCCGGTGCATCCCAATGATTATGTACGTGTAATTCCGTAAGGTTTTTAAAATGTTTCATCTTTTAATAAAGATTTTTTGTCATTCAAATTTAGGCTAAAAATAAATTAATATAATCTTCATAATTTTTATTAAACTAATGACCGTGAGCCTCAATGCTTACTTCTTTCCAGCTTTCAATGTCTTGAAGACGTTTTGTGTAGATTTCATGAATGGCATTGTAGGCGATTTTTCCAAATAATAATCTTTGTGGCGGATTTTGACTGTCAATAATATCTAAAATAGGTTTTACGGTCGCCGCGGGATTTCCCCAGATTTCCTGAGTGTTTGTTGCTTCCGAAAAGGCCTCACGCACAGGATTGTAATCTGTAATATCAGCAGTCGTCTGAAATGCTGACGCCCCTGCCCAGTCTGTTGCATACCCATTTGGTTCTATGAGTGTGGTTTTGATTCCCAAATGGGCGGTTTCTGTTCCAAGCGTTTCAATTAAGCCTTCCACGGCAAATTTTGAAGCATTGTATAAGCTTAATAACGGTAATGTCGTTAATCCTAAAAAGCTGGAAACCTGAATAATATGACCGCTTTTTTGTTTTCTCATAATCGGCAATACCGCCTGTGCTACCCAAAGAGAACCGAAAAAGTTAGTTTCCATTTGCTCTCTGGCTTGTTCCTCGGTTGTTTCTTCCATAGTTCCGAATAACCCATACCCGGCATTATTGATTAAAACATCTATTCTCCCGAAGTGTTTTTCAATCTTTTCTACGACATCAAATGCTTCTGCGCGGTTGTTTACATCCAATGCTAAAGGAAGAATATTGTCGCCATATTTTGCTTTTAAATCTTCTAAAGCATAGATATTTCTCGCTGTAGCCGCTACTTTATCTCCTCTTTGCAAAAGTGCTTCTGCCCACAATTTTCCAAATCCTTTGGATGCACCGGTAATAAAAACTATTTTACTCATTTTAAATTTTTTGTTTAATTAATGATGCAAAATTACCGGATTGCCAATCAGATTGTTAGTTCATTTCAGCTGAAAAACAGCACAGAAGTACTATTTATAAAATTACGCAATAGGTAAGAATTAATTATTACTAAAAATGACTTTTTCAACAAAGTGTATTTGAGCTTTTCAACAAAACGGATACCTATTGATTTGGCGGAACTTTGTCTCAATAAAATCAATAAAAAAATGAAAAACGTTTGGTTTATCACAGGAAGTTCAAAAGGACTTGGTAAAAGCTTAGTAGAAGCGGTATTATTAAAAGGTGACAATGTCGTAGCGACGGCAAGAGATCCTAAACAATTAAATGATCTGGCGGAACAATATCCGGATCAGTTGCTTGCATTAGAATTGGATGTTCAGAATAAAGAGCAGATTTATTCTACGGTTGAAGAAGCTGTCAATCATTTCGGGAAGATCGATGTTTTGGTCAATAATGCAGGTTTCGGAATTACTGGGGCGGCAGAAGCGTTTACAAACGAACAGGTTAGAAGTCAGCTGGAAGTCAATTTATATGCTCCGATTGAGGTGACAAGAGCGGTTTTACCTTATATGCGTAAAGAACGTTCGGGACATATTCTGCAGATCAGCTCAATTGGCGGAAGAGTAGGAAATGCCGGACTTTCTATTTATCAGGCTGCAAAATTCGGATTAGCAGGTTTTTCTGAATCTTTAAGTAAAGAAGTTGCCCCACTTGGAATTAAAGTAACCTGTATTGAACCAGGAGGTTTCCGTACAGAATGGGCAGGCTCTTCCATGAGTTTTGCTAAAGATATAGAAGGTTACGAAACAACTGTCGGAGGTATAAAAGAACATTTAACTTCAGGGAAATTTCTTCCGATGGGCGATCCAGCGAAAGCGGCAAAAGTGATGATTGATATTGTAAATCATCCGACTCCGCCGTTGCATTTGGTGTTAGGAAGTGAAGCTGCTGCGATTTTAAGAAAAACAGACGAGCAAAGAAAAGAAGAATTCGAAAAATGGATGGATGTAACCATCTCAACAGATCACGATGAAGCCGTCAATATTTTTGAAACCGAATACGGCAAACAATATCTCGCTCATAAAGGCATTGATTTAAAATAATTCTAATCATGAGGCTGTAGATAATGCAGTCTCATTTTATTATATTTGTATTGCATGAAATCAACAAGAGAAAATTTAGGAAACATCGTCTATTCCTGTTATGCCCAAATGAGCAGACAGGGAGAGCATTTTGTTTCTGATCATGTTTTGAGTTATCAGGTTGCAGGAAATTTGATTTTGAATGATGGTTTTAATGAATGTATTTCTGAAAGCGGATCGATACGGTTTTTAAAGAGAAATCAATTGTTGAAATTTACGAAACAGCCGCCACCGAATGAAGAATTTCAGTCGTTATCAATTTATCTTGATCAGCAGATTTTAAAAGATGTTAGCCTTGAATATGGCTTGGTTTCAGAGAAAAAAAGACAAGACAGATCGTTGTTGTTTCTGGAAGCCGATTTGCAGATAAAAATGTTCATGGATTCTCTTTTGATGTATCAATTGTCGGGGAAGCTTTCTGATCCTCGTTTGGCGGAATTAAAAATAAAAGAAGTCATCTTATTATTGCTTCAACAAGATCCGGAATTAAAAGATGTTCTCTTTGACTTTAACGAGCCCGGAAAAATTGATATTGAAGCTTTTATGAATAAAAATTATCATTTTAATGTTAATCTAGACCGTTTCGCATATCTCACAGGAAGAAGCTTGGCAACTTTTAAACGTGATTTTGAAAAAGTCTTTGGTCTGACTCCCGGAAAATGGCTCTTGCAAAAAAGGCTTCAGGAAGCTCATTATCTTTTAGAAAAAGGAAAAATGGCGTCTGACATTTATCTGGATCTGGGTTTTGAAGATCTTTCACATTTTTCATTTGCTTTTAAAAAACTGTATGGGTTGTCGCCAAGTAAAATAATTTCGACTTAATATTAATAATGATAAAAATTCTTTTCATAAGTTGTATTTTTTCTTCTGTTTTAATTTTTTCTCAAATAAAAGCTAAAATTGTAAAGGTGAAAGACGGAGATACCGTTGTCGCTTTATTGTCAGGCAACAAACAGGAAACCTTGAGGCTTGCCGACGTTGACTGCCCCGAAAACGGACAGGCTTTTGGGAAAAATGCAAAACAGTTTACAAGTTCGCAGGTTTTTGGGAAAACCGTTATTTTTTACAGAATAGGAAAAGACAGATACAGAAGGACCCTTGCAAAAATTTTCTACGACGATGAAAAATACTTATCTGCCGAAATCATAAAAGCCGGTTTTGGATGGTGGTATTTTCAAAATTCCAGAAATATAAAGCTGAAGGAATTTGAAACCTTCGCAAAGGAAGAAGAATTGGGTTTATGGTCTGATAAAAATGCGATTGCGCCATGGGATTTCAGAAAAGCTAAGAGAAATAAGCAGAGAAAAGAGATCTTGTAAATGAATTAAGACCTCTTTTTTAATTAAATCAATGTAATTTTCTATTAATTACCCGGTCCATATAGTCCTGATACCAGGCTTTTGATATTAATTTTCCTTTTTCAATTTCAGGATTTTTTACTCTATTAATGAGGTTATTATCGAAGTTTAAATCTTTTTTATCATAGACTCCCGTAAAGTTTTTTCCATCAAAACGATACAAATAATTTCCAATGATAAATTGCTCTGTTCCACCATCTGAATTGACAATTATTGAAGAATATTTTTCAGGGCTTACCAAACTTTTGCCCCAGCTTCTTATTTTTTTATTGTAGCCGATCAAATCTGCTAATGTTGGATAAATATCAATTTGCTGAGCTGTTTCTATATTGACACCTTTTAATTGATATTCCGGATTTGGAGAATAAAAAATAATCGGAACGGCAAAATGGTTCATAGCTTTCTGATATTCGGGATAACAAACTTCATTGGTATGATCTCCGGTGAAGACAAAAATGGTATTGTGAAACCAGGGTTGTTTTTTTGCTGTTTCAAAATATTTACGGATCGAAAAATCTGTATATTGTATAGGTTCATGCATTTCTATTTTTCCTTTTTTAAATTTCCCTTTATACTTTTCAGGGATTTTAAAAGGATGATGAGAAGAAGCGGTAAAAACCGTTGTCATAAAAGGTTGCTTTTTTCCTGTATTTTTTGCAAAATATTGCAGAAACGGTTCGTCCCAGATTGCCCATATTCCATCAAAATCTTTATCATTATTGTATTCGTTTTTTCCAAAATAATGTTTAAAACCGAGAATATTTCCAAAGCCTAAAAAACCCATCGACCCATTCGGCGCGCCGTGATAAAAGGAAGTGTCGTACCCCAAATCATTACAAACGGAAACAATTGATTGTATTTTTTGATTAGAATACGGTGAGCCGGTAAAAGCGTCGGTCAGACTCGGAATTCCAGCCAAAATACTGCTCATCCCATGAATTGACTGTCTTCCATTGGCAAAACTATTCGGAAAAATGAGACTTTCATTGGCAAGGCTGTCTATAAAAGGAGTATAAGAAACATAATCTTTTATATTTTTCTCTTTATTAAATGCACCGGAATATTCACGGCCAAAAGATTCAACGATAAAAATGACAATATTGGGGCGATTGATGATTTTTCTGTGATACAATTTATAAGGCTGAATATTTTTTTCAATAAATTGAGAATCAACAAAATGGACTGCTTTAAAATTATTGGTTCCTAATGTCCTGAAAAAAGAAAAAGTGCTGTTTAAAACCATATTTCCCTGAACAGGATTGATAACAAACCGATTGGCATCAACCATATTAATAGGTCTTGTGCTGTGTTTGAAATCTCCACGAATTCCACCGATAACCAAAACTGTAGTACAACAAATTGTAATTATTGAGCATATGAAATACGGTAATAATTTTAATGGTTTTCGTTCTTTAACGTTAATTTTTTTGTAAAGAAAAATCCAGAGACTCATTAAAACAACAAAAGAAATAATAACAAATGGATGTTGTATTATTGAAATTGTACTTGTTTTTAAAAGATTAGATTCATTTTTTACCACTTGAAAAACAGCGGACGTCAATCTCGTTTGTGAAAACCTGTAATAGATAAAATCTCCAAAGTTCATCAGGTATGCAATTCCATTGGTAATAAAATATAGCCAAAACAAAATTTTTTGATAATATTTTTTTGTATTTATGACTAAAGGAAGTAAGCTTAACAGAATAAACAATGAATTAACATATAAAATTGCTGTAGTATCAAAAGCGATCCCATGAAATGCAAGTCTAAAATAATCAGCTATAGAATCAACTTTTATTAAATCTTTATTGAATTGCCAAAATAGCACCCTCGAAATTTGGTAAAATACATAAGCTAAGAAAATCCGGTACATTAATATCAGAATTTCCTGGATTCTAAATTCTTTTTTCATCAAGACAAAATTATATCAAATGCATTTTGTCAAAATGGATGTTTTATAGGATGTTAAATAACATAAAGAAGTTTTTAATTGATTTTTTTCGTTAAACTTTAAATTAAATATCTTTAAACGATTTAAGCTTGAAAATATTAAAAGAAAAAGAGAATTTGTAATTTACAAATTCTCTTTAGTTTAAAAAGTGGAGTTGGAGGTTTTCGAACCTACTATATTTTAACATATCTCAAAATATGTAATATGTCTATTTATCAATATTTTAGATATATTTGTATAAACTAATATACTTAGTTTTTATATCTAAATATAGAAGAAGTAGCACCTAAACTGGCACCTGATGAACTACACTTTTAAACTTAAGCAACCCAATGGTACAAAGGAATCTTTGATTTATTTCCGTTCTTTTTTCAACAATGAAAATAAGAATTTCATCTATTCTACGGGTGAGAAAATAAAACCAAGCGAATGGGATTTTGAAGGTAGACAACCAAATGACCTGAACGGAAGGACTAAAAGGGCAGAAATTCATCGAAGCGTCAAAATGCAATTAGATCGATACAGTAGTTTCTTTACAGAGATTGTTAATCGATATAAAAACATTAATGAAGAACTTACAGTTGATATTCTTAAACAAAGGTTTGATGAAAAGTTCAAAAAAATTACCGTTAAAAGTGATTTCTTTAGAATTTATCAGGAGTTTTTAGATGAGAAGGAAAACGACTATACTGGGAATTCAATTTCAAACTCAACTTTAAAGCGGTATAAATGTAATAAGAATCTACTTGAGGATTTTGAAAGCAATTGTAAAGTAAAGATTACTCTGGGAAAATTTGATGATAAACTTTATAATAGGTTTTTAAAGTATTGTATTGATGAAAAAAAGCATTCTGCAAATACATTACATAGAAATGTCGGTTTGCTCAAAACTTTTCTTCTTTGGGCTCTCAATAAAAAATATACGTACAATAACAATTTTATTACTTTTAAAAAACCTGCGAAATTCACAACTGATGAAATAGCTTTAAATTATGAACAAGTTGAGCTCATATACAATTACGACTTCAGTGATAACAAAAGATTGGAAAGGGTACGTGACCTTTTGTTTTTGGATGCACTACAGGAATGAGGTTTGGCAATTACAGTACGATTTCAAGAATTGATGTTGATGGTAATTTCATACGTGTCATTGATTTAAAAAGTAAATCTAAAAACTTAGCAATTCCTTTAAACAGCATTTCTAGATCAATTCTGGAAAAGTATGATTATAATCTTCCAAGTATTACAAATCAAAAGATGAATGAATATATCAAAGAGGTTTTTAAAAAGTTGGAATTTACTGATGAAATAAAGAAGACTATGAAGTATGGTGATGAACTGGTAGACCAAAAAGCTGAGTTTTGGACAAGAATTTCCACACACACTGCAAGAAGAAGTTTCATCACTATAATGAAGAACAAACGAGTTCCGGATAAAGTAATTATGAGTTACACTGGTCATACTAGTCTGGAGGTCTTTAATGCTTATTATAGACCAAGCGAAGATGATAAGATCAACTATATGAATGAGGTTTTTAAATAATCACTAATTTAGATTATGGATCAAAAAAAGCTTTACGGACGTTGGAACCTTTGGGAAGAATTTGTTGGTTATCCTATGATGATTTATCATTTGATAAAACGAGAAAAGATTCAGGAGCGGTTGCAACGGAGAATTGAAAAAGCCAAGCAAAAATCCTCTAAAATTGTTCTCAATGAAAAATTGAGGAATGAGTTCTTGATTAGATATGAAAAGTTAGACAACTTCTTCAGTTTTCATTTCAAAGATATTGATGAATCAAGAAATCACAATTTTGAAGAAAAGATCCAATACTGTTTGGATCAATATAAAAAAGAATCAAACAGCCTGTTAACTTCAAGTAATCTGATGAAATTGCAGGGCAATTTTTTAAGTGGTGCCGAAACTACACTTTTTCTATATTTCGCCTTAAAACACAAAACAAATAGAGAAATTAGTTTATCAGATATTATGATTGGTGATAACAGTTTTAAAATTTTCCTCGCTTTTTTAAAAGACAAAAAATTCATCGATGAAAATCACAACCTGCTGGTAGATCAGAAATCTTCATTTATAAGAATTCACCGTTTTCTAAAAGACAATCATATAATCAATCCAGATCTTCAAGATACTACAATAATCGAGGCTATGGAAAATGAATATAACACCAATTTTGATAAAGGAACATTTTCACGGGCAATAACTGTGAAACCTAATGATTTTGAGGAGACTCTATATCAAGAATTATCTAAATTGCTTAATATAGAGTATTAAATTTGAGGAATTTGTTACTTGAATAAGTATTTTATAATCAATATATTACATGCGATTAAGTATTATGCACAATCCTACCCAAACACCTCGGAAAAAATTGTAAATTTGAAAAAACTATATACTACTGAAACTAAATGAATGTACTCAACCAATACATAGCCTTTCTAAAAGAATATAAAAAATTACTCGAAAGAGGTGTGAAAGACGTATTAAATTCGACTGTTTCGAGCAACTTTATTTGGAACAATGAAATTGATACCTTCATTAATGCAGGTATCTGTGAATCTACATTAACAGACATTTTTACGTCTAAATTCACGAAACAGTCTTTAATTTTTTCACTAGAAAAACCTCTAAAGCCCAACATAAATATTCCATACAAGTTTGCAGAAATTATTAAATTCGACGAAGCCAAAAACAAGTTTGAGAGCATAAATGACAATGAAGAAGAAATTCTTGACTTTCAAAGTTCAACAGAAGGTAAAGTTGAAATAGAAAAGTTAAAAAAGTTTAAGAAAAACAAAGAAGTTTATTCAAAGCTGTATAGAGCATATAACGATATAAAAAATGATTCAAATTTAGAAATTGTTTTAAGCGTTGGATTTGTACAATACTCAAAACTCAATAATAATGGAAATTTATCAAAAACCAATCAACATCTATTTCATTTTCCATTATCACTAGATATTGATTCAAATAATGTTGTGAAAATTTCATTTTCAGACTTGGAGAATCCATATGCAGACTTTTTCTTTCTCAATAATACACCCATTGAAAAAGAAGTATTATCGAATATCATTGATAGATTTGAAGAACGAATTACAGAATTAGGCTACGAATTTATTTTTGAAAATGATTTTAAAGATTTAATAGCAAAAGCACTTCAAAAGATTTCTAGTAATTCCGATTTTGAAAATACTATTTATAGACCTGAAAGGGACTATTTCAGAGAGGATTATTTTAAAATTTCATTTTCTCCCTCAATAAATATCAAACAACGAAAACCTCGATTTTTTGAAAAATTAACAGATTCAATTATTAAGTATAGTGAAGAAAATGAAGTAGAAGCAAAATTGTTTAATCTATTAGTTAGAAATCCTGAATCATCAGGAAACAATTCCTATACTAAATCAAACTATTTCAAAGACGAACTTTTTGAAACTCATAAAGCAAAAACCCAAAATCTAAACGGAGAGGAAGATTTTTCTGTATTCTTTCCACTTCCATTCAATAAAGAGCAAAAACAGATTTATGAAAACTATTTAAAAAACAGGCTAACTGTAGTAACTGGACCTCCCGGAACAGGAAAATCACATACAATTGTAAACATACTTTGTTCTTTATTGGCACAAGGTAAAAGAGTTCTTGTTACCGCTCAAACAGACAAGGCTTTAGAGTCATTATTAGATAAGATTCCGGAAACATTTGATGATTTAATTTTTACAAAAATTCAATTAGAAACAAATCAAAATCGGTTCTCTTTAGAAAAAAGCATTGGAAACATTTCTAAAATTTTAACCGATAGTTTCTACCTAAATGTTGAATCCAAGATTGAAGAATTAGACAGTTTAAAAGCTGAGTATATAAAACTTAAATCTGAAATCATTCAAGCTCTGGAAAAAGAATATACCCAAGTTAAAATCAATGATTCTTTTGACGGTTTGAGAGCATATCAAATAGTTGAGAAGTTTGAATCGAAAAACCCTGAAGAATGGAATTGGATTCAAGATGAACTTACCGACGAAGAGCTTTCTAACTTTGAATTAATTAGACAAGAAATATTGAAATTTAAACAATTGTCAGATACCGAAATACGGTATAGTAATTCTTTAGATATTGATATTTCTACAGTTTTGGACAAATTAGAGAATTTTGATTTTAAAAACTTCCTATTACTTCAAGAAAATTATACAAAGCAATTAAATCACTTAGGTCTAACAGAATTTTCAAAAGATAAAGTATTAAAAATAAAATTAGAAAAGATAAGAGAAATTGCAAGCGAGTTTTCAACTTCTGATATTGTTCTTAAAAACATAAAAGAGTTAGAACAGATTCAAAAACAAATTAATTCACACATTTCACAAGAAAATCGGACAGCTAATAAAACTTTTAGTGACCTTGTACAAAACGGAACAAAATATCTTTTAGATATAGAAACCTATTTGTCATTTGCTGAAAATGGCAAAGCTGGATTTTTAACAAGACTTGCAAACTCAAATTTCAAACAAGTTTTATATTTAGAACAGTTCACCATTAACGGTAAAAAGTGTAATAATAAAAATGAAATATTACAGCTAAAATCGCTAATTGAAGACCTTGTTATCGTCAATAATAACTTCAATTTATTGAAGCAAAATGGATACTTATTCTCATTTGATGACAATTCCAATTTGATCGAAAAATATAAAGTTTTAAATGATGTTCTAAAGAAAGTAGAAATTAACAAAAATGTTGTTTCACAAATACAGTTTAATTCTGATTTTATCAATCTTTCAGAATACAGCCAGATTAACTTATTCAATATTGATGAATTAGCACGAAAAGCAATTTTATTAAAAGATGATTTTGAAAAACTACAAAATTTGAACAATAAGTTAAATGAGCAAAAACAAGTTCTTCAGAATATTGACAACGTTATAGAACAATCTACAATTAAAGTAATTTTCTCAGAATTTTTGCCTGTTAATAAAATTGTTGATGTTCAAAAATTTGAACATATAAAAATTAAGTTTTTAGAAATCGGTAAGCAAATTGAAATTGAGCAAACTTTTATCAATTTAAAGAAGTATCTAAATAAATTAATTCCTAATACTTTTGATTCACTTAATAAGGTTTCCAATCATTATATTTCAAAAGAAAATTTTGAATATGCTTCTGCAAATGAGTTTATAAAACAGGCTGAATTTATAGACTTACAAAAATGCAAAGAAGAATTGTCTTTTATCAACAAAAAAATATTTCAAATCAAATGCGATATTTTGTTTGACTTAGCTAAATCAAATTTCAAGAATAAATTTGAAAAAGATGAAGTTGATTCTTTCATAAATCTTTTGGAAGAATATAAGTACAATCTTTCTCAAAGTGTTAGAAAAATTCGTAACCAAACTCAATATCAAATCTTAACCCGCAAAAATAGCATTGATATTAGTAAGCGATTATCTTGCTGGGTTATGAAATTCAATGATGTTTTGAACTCTGTAGGAAAGGAACCTGAAATTTTTGATTGTGTCATCGTTGATGAAGCAAGTCAATTAGATTTCAACAGTCTGATTTTAAGTTATTATGCCGAAAATATGATAATTGTTGGAGATGACAAACAAACCTCTCCAAGCAGTTTAACAGGTGCGGATGGAAATGATTTTGAATCTATAAAAAACAAACATCTGAAATTTTTAGGTGCAAATGCTCTTCATATCAAAAGTGATAATAGTTTGTTTATGCTTTCTAAAATGATAGCAGGAACCTCTAACTTAACACTAAGAGAACATTTTAGATGTGTGCCCGAAATAATTGAATTTTCAAAAAGAGAATTTTATGACAATTCACTAAGACCGCTAAAGCAGATTAATTCAAACAGACTACCTCCAAAAGAAACTTTTTTTGTACAAGATGCTTTTACCGAGGATAAAATCGTTCACAAAGAAATTCAAGAAATCAAGAAGTTTCTACAAAGAATTCTAAAAGATGATCAGTATGCTAATAAATCGATTGGTGTAGTTAGTTTGGGAACTGTAAACCATACAGAAAAACTTAAAGATATAAAAGAAGATTTAGCAAATGAATTTGGAAAAGAAAAAATAGATAAACATAAACTTATTATTGAGGATTCTCCGAAATTTCAAGGAGATGAAAGAGATGTAATGATAGTTTCACTTGGTGTAGCATTGGATTTTCAAAAACTGAAAGATAACCAAAATGCAAAACCAAGAGCTATTATAAGCAGTCAGGACGAGTTTAAGAAAATAAATGTTGCTTTAAGTAGAGCAAGAGAGCAGATGATATTATTTCATTCAGTTAAGTCAGAACATTTACAATCGAGTGATTTTAGAAACAAAATTCTGACTTTCTTTAATGATGAAGTCAAACTTATTGCTCCATTACAGATTGACGATTATATTATTGAAAGATTCAGGCATAATGTGCCTGAGCCATTTGATAGTTGGTTCGAATATGATATAACAAAATCACTAATTGAAAACGGATATAGTTATATCCAACCTCAATATAATGTAAAAGAATCTGAACTTTTTTATAATCATAAACTGGGGAAACAAGTTTACATAAATTTCAAAATAGATTTAGTTGTTCACAACAATGGAAAAATGATTGCGATTGAGTGTGATGGAGACCCATTTCATTCACTTCCCGAGGATGTCGCCTACGATATAGAAAGGCAAGAATTTTTGGAACGAGTTGGCTGGAAAGTATATCGTGTGCTTTACTCCGCATTTAAGAGAAGTCCGAAAGAAGAAATTGAAAAAATCATCAACTATATTGAAAGGAATACGAAAAAAGACAATTCAATAATTATCCAACAATCTGATGTCGATAACGTTTCAGAAAATGATTTTGATGATTATGAAGAGGTAGATGATAATTCGTCAGATATTTTGCCTGTACACAAATCATATAATGACTTATTAGAAGATGAAGTTTATACCTCAAATTCTTCAATTCAGTCAAATGATAGTGTTAACAAGCATAGACATAAATCATTCATAGATTTGATTGAAGAAGATTTGGAAGGATCCAATCAAGTAGATTTATTTTCTAGCGAAAGTAAAATTCTTTGTTATTTCAATCTTTTCAACGATAACTCATATAAGATTCAAGAGTATTCGGATGAGAGTAGTTTATATTCCTTACCTATTGAAGAAAAATATAAAAATGGATTTCTTTTACAATGCTACGACAATGGACATATAAATAAGGTTTATGTGAAATCAATTTTGGATAAAAGAATAAACTATCATTATTCCAATGGAAAAAATCCAAATGCTAAAGTTTTGTATTTAAAACTTATCGAAGAAGATTCTATTATTTCGCTAAAAATAAAACGAGGCTCGGAAACTGTCTTCAAAGCTCATAAGACTGAAAAAATATCGAACAGAGAACTTTTACATTTACAAGGATATAAAGTTGTTTATCAAAATGTTGATAGCATAGAATACAAAGTTTTACCTAAAAATATCTCCCAAAATATACAACGACTTATATTTACAAGTTTTACAGCAGAGGGAAAATCTGTGTGGAATAACTATTATGAAAATGAATGGAATATAATTAAGCGATTTATACCACAATTAAATGAGTAAGAAGAACCGTGTATAATATTGCATTGATAAAATGTAGGGGTTAGCCAAGATGGAAATTTTTGTAATATTCAATTATAACTGCTCTTCAACTCCATAGTTTTTTATAATTTAGTTTCTATTGAAAAGGCATTTGCTCAGCGTAAGCTTTCTATAAATAAACTTCATTCGAATGCGGGTGGAGTACTTAGCTGTTTATTACTATTCCAAAGGTATTAAGCCCAGATTTTTATTATAAACTAGGAAATAGTCCTTGTGTTTATAGTAATTTATAATTACTCCAAGTATCCTAATGTATTTATATCCATAATTTCATGTAAGTCATTAAACATTAGGCATTAAACTTTACGCAATTGAATAGAATTACATAATTAGTTATTCAAATCATACAATTTTGTCTGCAAATAAATATCACAGATTATGCAGACAACAAACCCATTCCAAACTATTCTCGACGAATTAGGGGAAGTAAAAGACTTACTCTATTCTCTCAAAAAAGAACCTGAAATTGAGTTGAAAAAGAAACTATACTCTATCAAAGAGTGTTCAGAAATTCTTAAGCTCGATTATCAAACTGTACGCTCACACATTTTAAAAGGTAACATCAAAGCGGAACAAATCGGAAGATTCTACAGGGTCAATCATTTTGATCTGATGGATGCTTTAAACGAAGTCAAATCGCTTAAGTATAGAAGATAGATAGAGATTTTATTTATCAAATATTCCAATTCACCCTTCCGTATTTCCTGTTCGGAATCAAACCTTTAAAATATGAGCGAAAAAATCCCATATCTAAGAGTAGGCACAACCTATTATAAGACAATCGAAAAACCATTGATCTCAGGAGACAAGATATCAATTTTAGTACGTTGGAACCGTGAAACTATTATTAGCGACCACGGAAAAATTTATGTTTCAAAAGTTTCAAAGTACGATGGTTTCTGCTGTATTCCTTCTCATCTTGACTATAAGCAGATCATAGACGGATTCTACAATATGTACAATGAGATTCCTTATCAACCAATCAATGAAAATACAAGTTCTGAAGCCTTAGAAAACAAAATTCAATTCTCACTAAAATTTATGGAACATATTTTCGGAGAGCAATTGGAGTTAGGTTTAGATTACATAAAAATATTGCTTGAATATCCAACGCAGATACTTCCAATTCTTTGCTTGGTAAGTAAAGAAAGAGCTACTGGAAAATCAACTTTCATCAAATGGCTTAAATCCATTTTTGGATTAAATATGACATACATCAAAGGAGATTCATTCAGCAGTCAATTTAATTCAGATTGGACTTCGATGTTGATAGTGGCTATCGACGAAGTTTTCTTTGACAAAAAAGAGATCACGGAACGCTTAAAATATCTTTCGACGACGGACAAAGACAAAAAGGAGGCAAAGGGAAAAGACCGTGAAGAAGTCGAATTCTTTGGCAAATTCATTCTCTGTTCCAATAATGAAGATAACTTTATTCAGATCGATGAGAATGAGATCAGATTTTGGATTATCAAAGTAAAATCAATCACAAGCGAAAACACTGAATTTTTAAAAAATCTCAACAAAGAGATCCCGTATTTTCTTCGATACTTAATTCAAAGACCCTTCCACAGTCGTAAGGAGACAAGGATGTGGTTCACAGAATCACAGATCAGAACAAAAGCTCTTCAGAAATTGGTTTGGAAAAATAATAACAAACTTGAATCGAGAATCATCGAGCTTTTATATGAGTTTTTTGAAAGTACAGAGGACAGCAAACTCCATTGTATTCCTCAGGATATTTTCAATATGCTTGATAAGATGTTTAGCAAGCAATATTGGACAGTTAATGATGTCCGGAAAATACTGAAAGAAAACTGGAAACTTGAACCTCAAAGTAATTCTTTGTCCTATATCAAATACGACCTAGATTATGGTTTAAGTTTTTTTCAACAGAACAAAACAGGACGGTATTTTACAATAGAAAGGAATTTTATTCTTCAAAAATTTGATGAAATGATGAATTAATTGATAATGAAAGTAAAATCAATTAGTTACATCTCATCAAAAGCCTCATCGAACTTTTCAGCCTTGATTTTTGATGAGGGGATGATGAGAATAATATTTCCACTTTGATGAGATGATGAGACTTTGATGAGAGTGTAAGATATTATCAATTAGTTTCTTATAAGGCTTTCTTCATCAATAATTAGTCAAAACTAAACTCGTCCGCCTGAACTGATAGTACACCTACTATTTACTGAAAAAAAAACATTTAAAATTACAAAAATGAACTGCAAACAATTCAACAGCATATCGTTGGAAGAAGTCCTCCTTTCTCTCGGACACCTTCCAACGAAACAAAATGAAAAAGAAGCTTGGTATCTCAACCCCTTTGCCAACGAATCCCAAGCCTCTTTCAAATTGGATAAAAGAATTAATGCCTGGTATCTTCATTCAGAAGGCGTAGGCGGGAACAATATTGATTTTATGAAGAAATATCTGAATACATCGGTCAATGAAGTTTTGATATGGGCAGAAAACCAAAATTTTTCTTCTTTTCATCAGCAACTACAGCTTAAAAAGTCAGAACCAAATTACAGAATAGATGAAATACTGGATCTCCAGAACCCAAACCTGAAAAATTATTTACAGGAACGTGGATTAAGTCCTAAAATCTATGATTATATAAAAGAAATACGATTTACCATCGGAAGTAAGAAACTTTATGCCATAGGTTTTAAAAATCTATCAGGAGGTTTTGAATTGCGTAATTCTTTTTACAAAGGTTCATTATTGAAAAAGGATGTTTCAATAATAAATCTCATCAGCAATGATCAGGATAAATCAAATATTCAAGATAGAGTTGTCAAAGGTGTAGCCGTTTTTGAAGGTTTTATGGATGCCTTGTCTTTTATCGAAATGCAGATAACATTTAAGTTGGATATTCTTGTGATGAATTCGATTGCTCTTTTAAACAAGTCCATACAACATCTGAAAAACTACTCTGACATCAATCTTTTTCTGGACAACGATAATGCAGGAATCAAATGCAAATCTGAGATCATAAAATTCTTTCCGGAAGCAAAAGATCATTCCGGTATCTATTCAAACCATAAAGATCTCAATGAATTTTTGATACACAGAATGAAAAATAACTTATCAAATAAAGTAGGTGAACAATCTGGAAAATTTCCAGAACAGAATAAACAACACGTAAAAGATCAGGAGCCGGAAACCAAAAATTCAAATGGTTTTAAAAGGAAACGCTGATAAGGCGTGCTGTATTTTTTACCAACTACTCGCAGAAGTTAGGAGCGCATTCGCAACTTTGAAGGTCGTTCCTCCCAACAAAGTTTCAAATACGCTCTGCGAGGCTTTAACCTGAGTAAAATAGGATAAGGTTGACTGGTACCAACCTGTGCAAAAAATACTCAGGTCTATTATCGAAGGTGCGTAAAATATGTACAGGTAAAATGGAATGCTGTACAATTTTTCTATAACAATTTTGATCAGAAATACATAGCGCGAATTTAAAAGATGAAAACTAATGAAGACTTCAATTAATTTCAAAGCAGCCAAATCGGATTCTGAAACTCATAATTTCAGGAAAAAAACTTTTGATTATATCCGTAAAGACCTAACGCCAAAGAATGAATATTGGATGGAGCAGAAAATAGCTGACCGAATCCAAAAGATCGAAGCGTATTGCAAAGAAAAGTCCGGAAGGAAATTGCAGAAGAATGCAATGCCAGTTAGGGAAGCAGTTGTTGTTATCAAAGAAAACACAACAATGTTGGAACTTCATAACTTAGCGAAGAGACTGGAAGAAGACTTGAAAATTCGTGTTTTTCAAATTACTATTCATAAAGACGAAGGACACACCGATAAAGACACGAAAGAATGGAAACCGAATTATCACGCTCATTTAGTAGCTGACTGGCAAGATTTGGAAACTGGTAAAACACTTAAGCATCAATCTTACCATTATTCAAAAATGCAGGATCTTGCAGCAGAATGCCTGAATATGGAAAGAGGGATTTCAGGTTCCAGAGGAAGATTAGAGGCTATTGAGTTTAAGATTCAACAGAAAGAAGAAGATCTCAAAGTTTTGGAAGAAAGGTATGACATAATAAAATCTGAAATGAGTTCGAAAAAATCCGAGGAGCTGGTTGTGAAGGAAAATGATTTCTTAGGTTTTCAAAAGATTAAGACTGACAAAACAATTGCGAATTATGAAAAAGCATTTCGAAGTTACAGAAGTATAATTCAAAAAAATAAAACAGAATTGGAATCTAAGTCCAAGCAGATTAGCGAACTCGGTACAAAAGTTAATGGCTTAAATAAAGAAGTTCAATCATTCAAAAATAAATATTCTACGCTATTAACGGAGCCAAATGTTTTTGCTTCAGAAAAGAAAAAATATTTAGATTCTGTTACAAATATTCTTGAAAAAGAAATCAAATTTAACCGGTATAAATTTCCTAGAGTTGATAGATCTGATAGACAAACTTTAATTTCTGAAATGGGTGAGATCGCGGAAAAAGTAAGTGAAGAAAATAATATTCCTTTTTCAGCTTTTAATGAAATTTTAAAAGATCCAGAAAATAGTGTTAGATTTTTATCCTTATTGCGATTTGGAAATGAAAATCTGAATTATAATAATGAAGACATTCCAATTCAGAAAAAAAGAAATGGAAGGAGGATGTAAATGCAGTATTAATAAGTAATGAGGTTTGACAGTTATAAATTTTTATTTTTCATCAACAAAAGTGTTATTTATCTGCGATAATTTTCGAAATAAAACATTCGCCAATCCAAATTAAATATTTATAAATAATTGATAATAAAGTCTTCAAAATTAATTTTATATTAGCAGTAGAAATGGCTTTACGCAAGTCATATAAATCAGATTTACACAATTTGTAAATCCAATAGTTAGCTGCAAGCAAAATAACACAACAACGATAAAATGACCTTAGAAGAATTTAAAGCAGAACTTAATGCAATTTCTACTGAAATTGAAAGGACAACTTTTGTTCAAAGGAATTTTTTCAACGGAACACCTTTTGTGTTTCGTGAAAGAGATGGAGACTATTACAATTTCTCTAAAAGAATAGCCGACCAATTTAACATTAGATATACAGACATAAATATAGTTGGGTCATCTAGATTCGGATTTAGTCCATATAGATTTACAGAGTTTTCATTTGAATCCGATATTGATGTTACGATATGTAATGAGACACTATTTGAACAGTACTTTGAGCTAATTTCTGATTATACATATAAGTTAAGATACCGCGAAATATTTTTACGGAAGGATCAGTACAATCAATACATTAAGTTCTTAAAATACTTTAGCACCGGTTGGATGAGACCTGATTTATTACCTTCAAACACTGTTGAATTCATTGAAATAAGAGAACGATGGGATAATTTTTTTAAAACAATTTCATACGGAAAATCAGAAGTTGGAAACTATAAGGTAAAAGCTGGTTTATTTAAAAATCAAGCATACGCAGAAAAATACTATCAGAGCAGTATAGCTCAATTGCAAAAAGAAATAAAACAATAAATATGGCAAGGCAAATACAAGCACAACCAGATAAAAAGACAATTTCCGACCTAATTGGAAAAATTCAAAGAAATGAATTAATTCTGCAACCGGAGTTTCAAAGAGGATTTGTTTGGACACCAGAACATATGGAGAATTTTATTAAGACAATCTTAGAAGGTTATCCGTTTCCTGAAATATATATATCGCAAAAAGGAATTGACTTAGAAACACTTTCTACACAAAATGTTGTTGTAGATGGTCAGCAAAGGTTAACTACAATTAAAAGATATATTGAAGGTACCCATAACTTTGAAAGACGAATTCCAAAGTTCGCTGATCTATCCGGCCAGGATAAGACGGATTTTTTAAATTATGATGTTACAGTTCGAGATTTGAAAGACGTAAATCCAGAAATAATGATTGAGATATTTCAAAGGATTAACTCAACCAAATTTACATTAAATGCAATCGAGATTAATAATGCTATCTATGATGGTCAATTCATTAAATGTGCGAAAGATGTATTAGAGCATTTCAAAAATGTTGAGTTTAAAGTGCCAATATTCAGTGAAAGCGAACTGACAAGAATGGCTGATCTTCACTTTTTACTTCTTATTATGGCTACAATTGAAGAAGGTGGATATTTCCCAGCTGACAATGAGGTTGAAAAGTATATAGCACAATTCAATGATGAATATCCAAGATTCATCGAAATGAGAGATAACTTAATAAGAACTATATTATCAATAAATCAAAGCGACCTAGCTCCTGACTCGATATGGTATAGAAAATCAAATTACTTTACGTTGGTTTGTGAATTACTTTGGAGTGGCAAACAAATAGAAGACTTGATTGAAGACTTAAATGAATTCGAGGTAAATGTTTTAGAGAATAAATCATCTGATAGAAGCACAAATGAATTTGCAATCTATTATGCTAATATGTATGCAGGTACGAATAGTAGAAACGCAAGAGTAACACGGAGTGAAATATTAAAAGCAAACACAAATATTGCCAGTAGCTAACAACGGTTTTAAAATAGTGGGACGAAACTACAAATTTCAACGATATTTTTTCGATTCAGCTTTTGTGCAAAATTGAAGATTTTTGCTTTTGCTCCACCATCGCAAAGCCCCGAAACGTTATGTGCAATTTTATTCCAATATGATTACAAGGACAATTAATCCAATACATTTTGAAGATTTAGAACCACATCGATTTGAGGATCTAATTCGGCAATTAATGTATGATTTTAAAGATTGGAAATCAATCGAAGCAACTGGTAAACTTGGTTCCGATGATGGTATCGATATATTAGCAATAGAAAATAATTTTGAGGAAGCAGATAATTATGATGATGATAATTATGATGATAAATTTATACTTAAGGAAAGAGTCTGGATAATTCAATGTAAGCGTGAGAAAGCTATTTCCCCAAAAAAAGTTGAAAGTATAATTGAAAATGATATAATAAAGCAAGCATTACCTCCGTATGGTTATATCTTAGCAGCTTCAACTAATTTTTCAAAAAAAGCACGTGATACTTTTAAGTACAAACTAAATGAGCTTGGAATAAAAGAGTTTTACATATTTGGGAAATCAGAAATAGAAGACTTACTTTTTCTACCAAAATATGACCATTTATTATTCGCGTATTTTGGTATTTCTTTACAGAAAAAAAGAAGTTCTATTAAGTCAAATTTATCTTCCCAATTAGCCACTAAAAGGAAACTGATAAAACATATTTCAGATTTATCAAGTATTAAACATAAAATTATTTTTATTCGCCCTGCTAATGTTATAAACTACCCAAAATTGAATGGAGAAAAACCATTATGGAGATATTACGAAGCATATGAATATATGCCATTTAATTGTATCACTGTAATTGCTAAAAAACATTATGCTTATATAAATTGGGAAACTGAGGAATGGGATTATATTGATATTTATGACAGTGCATTTTTACGCTATCCAGAAATATTTGATTTTAATTATGAGAAAGATGAAAATCAATTAAATCATAATAAAGCTTGGGAAATTTGGAATAAATTGGAAGATAAAAACAAAGGCTTTTATATAGAATTAAAATCAATTCATTTTGACAGAATATTACAAGTAGACGAAATTGGAGATCGATATAATAATAATACTCCTCATTTAATTGTTGATTACATAAATGATTCGCCGTTCGAAAATAGAACGGTTTGCATTCTTGAGCCATTCAATAACACTCAAAACAAAGTCATTGAAGCTGATTTTAGTAAAAAATTAAATTTATATAAAAACTGCACATAACATAGGTTTTGCAAAATGCGGGGTTTAGCGGTTGATTTCAAGAAGGTTCACGTTCTTATTTTTTTGAAAAAAAACCCACGCCGTTGTATATACTTCTAAAGTATTTAGTGAGTGTTCAAGACCTCACCCTGCGGGTGTACAAGCACCCTCGTTATTTTTTCAGCTATCCAATAATCAACTCAATTCCAGCTTTTTCAGCTTTGTATTTTATTTTGGTCTGCAACTCATAATAACTCCAGTTACGAAGCACGAATTCCTGTTGCTTTGCAATTCCAATTTTGTCCTCTTGATTTTTGAGAACAAGTGTGCCAGCTTGTTGTTTGATACAGAAATCGATAAGTTTCCGGCTGTATAGGTGAAGCCGATGACTTACATATCTGCTTTCCAGATTCTCTGTTTTATACAATGCCTTCTGTTTGCGTTTAGCTCCATTTCCTGAACGGGCATAGGCTATGCCGTCTTGAATCCTTTTTTGACTTGCCTGAATTGCCAATCGACGATATAAAACTCCTCCTTTGATCCTATATTAATTCGGACATTATTGACTTTTACAACTATTGGATGTTCCAAAGACAGGGAAGCTTCAGCAATGATTTCAGGTTTTAAAATATGCTCTTCCTTTTCAAATTCAAAAACTGCAAGCCAGAAGATTTTTCTGTCTTTCAATTGGATCTGTGAGTTGCAAAGCTTTATGTCTTCTTTTAGCAGGCGTTCCATAATCACTCGCTTATCAGTGTAGTCTTTTCCTAAATATGTTTTGACAGGTATCGCAAACATATTGAAACAAAACGCTTTCGTTTCTTCGTCATATCTCATTTTGCTGATGCATTTAACAGGCAGTGGTATTGGAATATCTCTTTTATAGTTTCTCAATGATTTTGTTCCCTGCCAGTAGTCTGCTTTGTTTTTAGAGAAAGTTGATTGAATTGTATTGTTAAGGCTTCCCAAAATATCTGTCGGGATTTCACCTTTGAATCGGTCATAAACCATTCGTGCTGTAGTGCCAGTTTTCGAACGGTTAAACATTCCCATCTGATCTTTTTTTTCATCGGCCAACTTGTATTGAATTTCTTCTGTGAAGTAAAAGAAATCCTTTATCATTTCCTGAACGTATAGATGGGAGACTATTAAGTTAGCAGCTCGGAAACATCGGTTCTGATATCTATAGAGTTTTTCCCACATTTCATTTTTTTGATCAGACGTAACATCAATCAGCAACTGAATTTTTCGGGTAAGTGTCATCATAGATCTTTCCATATCAAATATGTATTTCAGGTTTGTTTCGATTCTGCAAATATTGATAAGCATAAAGAAACTCCCGATGGACTTCCTTCTCAGAAAGTTTGAGTTCTAATGCAATCATTGCAAATGAAGATTTCTGTTCAAATCTTCTGTTGATAATTTCAATTTGTTGACTGCTGAGTTCAACTTGGTGAACCTCATTTTTCTGAGATTTAATCGGTGACTCTTCAAGAGAATTTCTTTTTAAGATTTTCCTTAAGTCATCTATTGCTCTACTTACCTCATTGCTTATATCTTTAACATTACTTCCCATTGCTTCTGCAATGGGTTTGTACTGAAAGCCATATTGAAGGCATAGCTCGATCAAGTGTTTTCTTTTGGGGTTTATCACCTTTAAGACCTTATTGACTTCATCAAAATCTTTTTGATCAGATTCCTGACGAAGAAGATGTTCTTTGTCTTGCAGAGGATCATATCCAATAAGATAATCCTGATAATTTTCAAAACTTTCAAGTGAAGCCGTTAAGCGGGCGAATTTATTTTTCGGAGCAGTGAAATATGATATGCAGTCTCTTTTCAAAACAAACCGTAAAAAGCCAAGAATATGATTTGGAGTTTCAATGGAATCACGGCGTAGCCAGAGTTTAAGAAATGTATCCTGAACCAAAGTTTCTACAACAAAATCATCATCGAGCATTTGCTTTCCGATCCAGAAAAGAAGTCTTTTGTACCGAAAATGAATATGTTCTAATGAGGATGGATTACCTTTTTTCAGCAGTTCATATAACTGATGATCGGTGAGCTTTCGGGGTAGAGAGTTTGTTCTTTTCATAAGCAGTATTTTTTCAGCTTAATGATTGCTAAAAGAAACTGCTTAGATGTCCGAATGAATTATCTGTACCACTTTCTGCACTATCTCACTACATCTTGCCTCCAAATAAATGGCGTGAAACTCAACATATCCGAACTGGGGCACTGGTATACCTTATATGCAGATAAGTGAGCTCACGCCTAGGTCGTGAGCTACTTTACTTATCCTCTCGCATATTAAAAATTACCAGTTTTCAGTTCGAGATTCTAAGCAATAGCTTCTATATTTCTTTGAAGTATCGCAAAGTTACATTTCAATAACTTATTTTACAAATATAAAAATATTTTTCAAAATATGTACTATAGTACATAATATTTTTTGATGTTTTTCATTCACTTTGATTTATGAATGAATCATTAGATGAAATAGAAAGATATGTTATAAAACGTGTTAAAGAAATACGAGAATCAAAGAATATTACCCAAGAGGAACTCTCTCTATCTATTGGGAAGAATATTGGATTTATTTCACAGATAGAAGCCCCATCTAAAAAAGCAAAATATAATTTAATCCATCTGAATCTAATTGCAATAGCATTAGGGTGCTCTATTAAGGATTTTCTTCCTGACGAACCGATCCTAGATAAGAAATACGATATTAAAGAAATTAAAAATAAAAAATCCTGACGAGTGTTAGGATTTTTTATTTTGTGAAAATGATAGAATGCGTTAAAATCAGTATTAGAAATAATAAAGGTTGGTTTTAAATTTACTGTTTTTAAAAAGTCCCTAAATTAAAATAAAAATTTTGTTTTCTAAATATATTATTGATAGATTTTTTTATCTAAATTTAACACCAAATGTTAAGTAAATAACATCCAATGAAAATCAATAGATTAAAAGTAATTCTTGCTGAAAAAAGCAAGACCAATAAATGGCTTGCCGAACAATTAGGTAAAAGTGACGTCACAATTTCACGATGGGTCACAAATGAAATTCAACCTTCTATGGAAACTTTTTTAGAAATAGCAAAGCTTTTGGATGTTGATGTAAAAGAATTATTGAATTCAAGTAAATAAAAATGAATTACTCGTTAGGCTTCACTACTGGAGCTCTCTTATATAAAGAATCCAAGGAATATATTTACTCGATTTCATCAATTACTAAATATTTGATGAAAACAGAAAATGTATCTAGTAGTCAATTATCAACAAATTCAGAAAGATCAAGAAAAAAAATTAAATCTGAACTTGACAAAAGATTTAGTTTTTTAAATACAGATTATTTAGAATTATTTATCAGAAGTGAAGAAAGTGACCAGAAAATCATTCTTCTTCTCGCTATTTGTAAATGTTATCCTATTATTGTTGAGTTTTTATTAGAAGTGATTTATATAAAATGGAAAAGATTTGATTACGATGTAATGACTTATGATTTCGAATATTTTTTATCAGAAAAGCTAAGTCAAGAAAACTTGGATAGTATCTCGGAAAAAACTAAGTATAAACTTTCACAGGTAACTATAAAAATGTTAAAAGAGATTGGTATGTTAGAAAAAGGTCAAATTCGTCAGATTTTTCCTTCGGAGGAAATGATAAATACCTTAAACAAAAACGGGGATGCTTGGTTTCTAAACTGTTTATTAATCACTCAGTAATTTTTGACAAAATGCCACAAACAACAATAGATAAAATATTTCAACTCTTATCAAGTGAAGACTTTAAAGATCCTGATACAGGATTATTATTTTTTCCAGTTTATATTTATACATATCCTGCCGAAAAGGAGTTTCAAATACGAGAGCAAATAGACTTACTTAATGAAAAACTAAAAAGACCTTCAAATAATTTAAATTGTCTTGTTATTAATATTTACAAAGAATTTATTATTTATCTGAAAGAAAGTACATTTGCAGGGACTTCATTGTTTGATTCTATCTTAGACTTAGAACAAGATAATTACGAAGATTCGCTAGAGTTTATACAGGAAAAAGCCAATGACGACCAATTTATGAATTTCATTGGACAAAAATTCGAAGCTTATTTTAAGGAACAACAAACCGACAGAGTTTATCTTTTCTTACACGGTTTTGGTTCTGTTTTTCCTTATTTACGTCTCTCTACCTTGCTTAAGAATACAGAAAAATATACCAAAAACTTTAAACTAATTGCATTTTACCCAGGAGATTTTAAAAACGCTAATTATTCACTTTTTAGTCTTTTTAATGATGATAATGTGTATCGTGCCAACCATTTAAATAAATTCATATAACTAAACTATGGAATTAAAAGAAATTTTTGCAAGAGATATTAATCGTCATATAAATCCCGCTGTTGTAGTAGGACAATTGGATAAAGATTATATTGACCAAGAAATAAAGGAATATGTTTTTACTACTGATATAATTGGCAACCTTTTTAAATTTATCAATGCCATTGCTAATAAAAAGGAAGGTAAAACCGGGATTTGGATTAGTGGATATTACGGTAGTGGTAAATCACATTTTATAAAGTACTTATTTTATTGTCTTAATCGTGCAACTCGGAAAGAAGCCTTTGAGAGCTATAAAGAAGTATTAAAAAATTCTAAACAACTTGATGAACTGAGCGAAGTGACATTGTCGAACGTTCAGTTGATTGAAAATAAATTAGACAAATTAGAAGTTCAGGAAATTATTTTCAATATTGATTATGTTTCCCAACACATCAAAAATAATAATACAATTACGCGTATTTTATTCAATGAGCTCAATGCTAAAAGAGGTTACAATAAAACCAATATTGCTGTAGCAATGCTTATTGAAAAGCGTTTGGATCAAAAAGGTCAACTACAATCTTTTAAAGATAGAGTAAGAGAAGTGGTAGGTGAGCGTTGGAATTCTAAAACTGTCACCAATCACATTCAATTAAAATTAGCTAAAATTATTGATGTCGTTGCAGAGTTTGATGCGGATATCGATAAAGAAGCGCTTAGAAGTGCCATTAGATCAGATCGCGATTTTACGATTGAAGAATTGGTTGCAGAACTCAAAGAATACATCCAATCTCAGCCCGAAGATTTTCGTTTGGTGTTTTTAATGGATGAAGTCTCTCAATATATAGGCAATAACACAGATTTGTTGCTTAATTTACAAACCATTGTAGAAGGTTTCGGAGAGCACCTCAATAATAAAGTTTGGGTGGTTTGTACTGCACAGCAAGATTTAGGTAATTTGGTTACTGAAACCGGCAAAAAGTCGGATGGGTTTGGCAAAATTATTGGGCGTTTCGAAACACTTATTTCATTGGATTCGCAAGATGCGGCATACATTACCCAAAAAAGAGTTTTAGAAAAAAGTACGGATGGAACCAAAGCCTTAACTCAATATTATAAAGAAAATAAAGGTGCTATCGAAAACCAATTTGTGTTGGGGCATTCGCTTTATCAAAGTTATGCCGACGCTGAAAACTTCTACTTAGCCTATCCATTTATTCCTTACCAATTTAGGTTGATTTCTGATGTGTTTTCTTCTTTTTCTAAAGTGGGATTTGTAGGAGAAGGCGTAAAAAATACCGAACGTGCCATTTTAGGAATTACCCATTTTACCGCTCAAAAACAAAGCGAACAAGAAGTCGGCTATTTTATTTCTTTCGATAATTTCTTCAATGAGAATCTTCAAAGTAATCTCACTCACTCAGCCAGAGCCATTCTTGATAGAGGGAGAAGCATTGATTTTGATACGGAAATCAAACAGTTTGCCTACCGAGTAATCAATGTGCTGTTTATGGTTTCTAATTTAGAAGAAGCCATCAGCATCAGTTTTCCGGCTACTGTAGAAAATATCTCGTTGCTTCTTTTGAATGAAGTAAAAACCGTGAAAGCTGAGCTTCAAAACAGCGTACAGAAAGTTTTAGATATTTTAGTGGATAAAAACATCGTTCAGGTATCAGAAGGTAAATACCGTTTCTTAGACGATGAAGGTATTAAAGTTGCCAACACCATTGCTCAAACAGAAGTGAATGCCAATACTCGTCTGAAGTATTTCTACGAACAAATGATCAGAAAATCGTTGAGACCAGAAAGTTCAGTAAAATTGGGCAACCGAAATATTAAAGTCAACATTTCGGTGGACGATAAAGAAGAAGCTACCGGAGGCGATTTTAAAATTAAATTTGTGGTCTATGATCCCACTGATCCAGAGCATCAGGCTTTGAATGTCGCTGCCAATGAACTCAATATCAATATCAACGAATGGTTCAATACCGATCAAGAGTTTAAAAAAGATTTTTTAACCTATTGCAAAACAACCAAATATCTGGAAGACAACCGCTCAACGGCTACTGGTGGAAAAGTGAAAACCTTGGAAGAATTTTCTCAAAACAATGCAAAACTGCTTAAAGATTTGCAATTACGTTTTGAAAAAGCGTGGTCTCATGTATCTTTTACTTCGGCACAAAGAGTTATTCCTGCCAATGGTGTTGGCGTTGCGAATCCCGCAGCAAGGTATCAGGAAATGGTCAGTAAACATTTAGAATCATTGTACAAATACAATCAATGGGGTGAAAGTTTTGCGCAATCCAATACAGAATTACAATCGGCCATTGAGAAAAGCATTAAAATGCCAACAATAGACAATGAATTGGATCTCGCAGAAGCAGAAGTAAACAACAAAATTTCACAATCTGGAAACGAGATGAATCTTTCAGACCTTGTAAAACTGTTTGAAAAAGCACCTTATGGCTGGAAAGATATTGCCACTTTACACATTGTCTTTAATATTGTTAAGAAGAAACACCGTGCCTTATTTTATCTGAATGATGAAATGGAGCTGAAACAGTATTTCGACAAAGCCATCAACAGCAGCTCCAGAAACAGCATCGAGGTAAAATCCTCTAAAGAATACAATCAGGAAGATATTGAAGCATTTAAGAAAGCGGTAAAAAATATTTTTGTAACGTACTCTTTCGTATCAGGCCAAACTGTTGCCGAAATGCTCAGCGATTTCCACGAGTTTCTGGGTAAAAATCTCATCGAAATTAATCGGTACAAAGAGCAATACGAAGGTTATCCTTTTACTATAACCCTGAAAAATTTCCTCAAAAGACTGACTGAAATCAAAGAGATCAAAAGCAACGATAAACTCATTCAGAAATTATTAGAAAACAGCAGCTCTTTACAAACCGAAAGAGATGCTTTTGCCGACCTTAAAGATTTTATCGACAATAATTTTAGCAGCTACAACGAAATCAGAAACTTTGTAAGTGCCGAAAAAAGCAACCTCGAAAAATTGGGCGAAACGTATGAAGAGCGTGTAAAAGAAATTAACGTGTATTTGAATAACGAAACACAACCGGCTTTAGATTTCCCAACCTATCGCAAGATGTACAAAGATTTGAAAAAAGCTCAGGAAGCTTTGCTGGATCAGTACAGACAACACGCAATAGCAGCTTATAATGAGATTTTTGACGAGCTGGAAACGGAAATTAAAAAAACGAATCTTTCACCCAATTCCATTCCGGAGCGGGAGTACATCATCAACCGTTTGCAAAAGTCCAAAGATTTGAATTTCCTGGATTTGGAGTTATACAAAAAAGACGATTTCAGATTGAACAACCTGAAAACTATTGCAGACACAGTCATCAAAATCCAAGTCTCTGAAGGTGGTGGCGATGAACAAAAATACGGCTCAAAACTGGAAACCATCAATCTTTCGTCAACCTTCGCCGGTAAAACCATTTCTTCTGCCGAAGAAGTAGATCAGCTGGTAGAAAAACTGAAAAATAAACTCATGGTAGAACTGGGTAAAAACGGTAAAATTTTCTTGAAATAATGAACACCAACAAAATAAAATCTTTCGCCAAACAAGCGAGAATTCAATTGTACAAGGGCGTTGCCAACCAATTATTGTTTTGGGGATTTGACGACAAAGGCGCTGTAACGGCAGAGCCCGAAGCTATTCCCGGAGGTTTTACCTTTCGTGGTGCCGTGTACAATGATGTGACCAGCGTGCCCAAGTGGAAAAAACTCAAAGAAAAAATTCAAAAATCCAAAGAATCGGTAAAAGATGTAACAGAAGAAGCCGCCTATACCTGGTTCAACCGTTTGGCGGCCATCAAGATTTTAGAAGAAAATAACTTCATCGATCGGGTATTGCGTTTTCAGGATGGGAGTTTGGTGCCAATGATTTTACAACAGGCAAAAGCCGGACAACACGCGGTAACCAACGCTGCGCAGAAAGCCAGCCTGCAGGAAGCACTTTTGCAAAATGACGACGAAAAAGCTTTTGCCATTCTCATTACCCAATATTGCAACACGCACCCTTTGCTGAAAGAAGTTTTTGGGCATTTGGATGACTATACCGAAATTTTAATACCTAATGATTTGCTTACAGCAGACGGTTTTGTAGCGATGCTGAATGATGAAGCCAATATCTCTGCGGAAGATTTTACACATGTAGAACTCATCGGCTGGCTGTACCAGTTTTATATTGCCGACCGTAAAGATGAAGTCTTCAAAGGTTTTAAAGCCAACAAAAAAGCAAGAGCCGAAGACATCCCTGCCGCTACCCAGATTTTTACACCCAAGTGGATTGTAAACTATATGGTAGAAAATACCGTGGGGAAAATCTATCTGGATTACGAGGAAAACTCTGAGCTCAAAAGCCAAATGAAGTATTTGGTAGAAAACGAAACCAATGGCAACAGCCCATTGATAGACGATATTAACCAACTCACGCTCATAGATCCCGCTTGCGGATCGGGGCATATTTTGGTCACAGGTTTTGAGTGGCTCTACAAAATGTACCGCGAGCAAGGGTATGGCGCCAAACAAGCCGTAGAAAGCATTTTAAAAAACAATTTGTATGGTCTGGATCTGGATGACCGCGCGATGCAGTTGTCCCGTTTTGCCATTTTATTAAAAGCTGCACAGCAGCTGGAAACCGCTGCCCGAGGAGAAGGAAAAACCTTGCTGGGCAATACTTTGGCGGTTTTGCCACATGTGTATGCTTTTCCTGAAGAACACGGTTTTGTGAGCGAAGATATTGCCACATTTACCAACAACAAATATGTAAAAGAAATTTACCAAACCATAGATCAGCTGCGCCAAGGCAAAAACATAGGTTCTGCCCTGAAACTTTCTTTGCCCGAAGAAGCTATTGCGGTGTTGAAACAACAATACCAAACCTGGCAGCAAAAAAGCCAAGCCGGAACTTTAGATCTGGAGCAACAAGCCATTTGGACGTACCTGAAAGATTATGTAGAAGTAGCCTTGGTATTGACCCAGCAGTACGCCGCCGTGGTAGCCAACCCGCCGTACATGGGGCAAAAATCGATGAATGGGACTTTGAAGGATTATCTTGTAAAAAACTATCCCAATTCTAAATCGGATTTGTTTGCTGTGTTTATGGAGCAAATGATGTGTTTTGTGAAAGACAATGCAAGAATGGGCTGTATCACAATGGAATCTTGGATGTTTTTGTCATCATACGAAAATTTAAGAAAATCTATAATCGAAAAATATTCAATTGTTGGTCTTGGTCATTTTGGTTGGCATATACTGGGAATAGCTTTTGGCACTGCAATGTTAGTTTTAGAAAAAAGTAAAAAAGTGAAAATTGGTGAATATTCTTATTTGACTATAGATGATGTTGATCGAATACCAAATATACCTTTTGAATTTCCTAAAAAAAATAATGGTCGGTTTGCAAGAATTCCCCAAACCAATTTTGAAAAAATACCGGGAAGCCCGATTGCGTATTGGGTAAGTGAAAGAGAACAAAATATTTATTCTGAAGGAAAATTATTAGGTTCTTCCGCTTTTCCTCGCAAAGGACTTGACACAGGAGAAAATGACCTTTTTCTCAAATTATGGACAGAAGTTTCATTGAAAAATTCATCAGTATTTTCATTAAACAAAAATCTTAAATGGTTTCCTTATAATAAAGGAGGAGGTTATAGAAAATGGTATGGAAATCGTGAATATCTAATTAATTGGAAGAATGATGGCGAAGAAATAAAAAGTCGACTAATTCTAGAGAAAAAGAAGCCGACAATTAGAAATCAATCATTTTATTTTAGAGAAGGATTTACTTGGAGTACAATTTCAAGCGGAGGATTTAGTACAAGATTTTCGCCAATCGGTAGTCTGTTTGATAATGGTGGATGTACATTATTTGCTAATGATAATATTGAATATTTCGCAGGATTAACAAACTCATTAATTGCGAAAAGATATTTGGAGTTTTTAGCACCAACTTTAAATTTCCAACCCGGAGATATTTCTAAGATTCTGCTAATTGAATCACCGAAAGATCTTTCAGATGTTAAAAATTATGTTAGTGATGCAATTTCCATCTCCAAAACTGACTGGGATTCCCGAGAAACTTCCTGGGATTTTGAGCAGAATCCTTTGTTGGCACAGCAGCAGGCATCGCTGTCTTTGGCGTATCAAACCTGGCAAGGAAAGGTTAGCCAAGAATTTTTCCAATTGCATAGCAATGAAGAAGAACTCAACCGTATTTTTATAGGCATCTACGGTTTGCAGGATGAGCTTACGCCAGAAGTAGCCCTAAAAGACATTACCATTTTGCAGGATGAGTTAAAAGCAGATGAGTTAACGCAATTAGAACCTGCTTATAGAGTGGGAGAAGCGGTAGTTTTGCCTGTTCAGAAAGAGATGGTCATCAGTCAGTTGCTGTCGTATTTGGTAGGTTGTATGTTGGGTCGTTACCGTTTAGACAAAAAAGGTTTACACATTGCATATCCAAACCCAACAGAAGAAGAATTGGCAAATTATGAAGTTTCAGAAGCCGCCTTGCCTTTTACCATGCAAATAGATGAAGATGCCATCTTACCATTGATGGGTGCCGCCTGCGCATTTCCGGATGATGCCGTAAAACGAACAGAAGACATCTTGCACCGTATCTACGGAGAAGAAAGCCATACTCAAAACCTAAACTTTATAGACGATGCGTTGGGTATGAAGCTCGATAAATGGATGACCGAGAAATTCTGGCCTTACCATATTTCCGGCACGCAATACAAGAAAAAACCTATCTATTGGTTGTTCTCTTCCAATCCTAAAAAACCGCAAACCGCGGCTTTCCGCGTATTGGTTTATATGCACCGTATGGATGGCTATACTGTACAAAAAATAATGCGAAACTACCTGCATCCACATCAGGAATACCTGCGCAATCAATACGAAGTGTTTAAAGAAAACGAAGCCAATTTGTCTAAACCAGAACTCAAAACGTTTGAAAGTCTGCAAAAGCAAATGATTGAGCTCAAAGAGTATAATGAAGTTTTAAAACAATTGGCCGATCTTCAAATCACTTTTGATCTGGATGATGGCGTAACAGTGAACTATGCAAAGTTTGCGGGAGCTGTGGCGGTGATTTAAAGAAAGAAAAAATGAGTTATCAAAATACGTCTATAAAACAGATAGTTACAGATATAGAACACAGTAAAGCTTATCTTCCTGCCATTCAAAGAAGATTTGTTTGGCCAAGATGGAAAATAGAAAAATTGTTTGATTCCATTATGCGGAATTATCCTATTGGTTCTTTTCTTTTCTGGACATTAAAGAAAGATAAAGCAAATGAATATGTTTTCTACGAATTTTTAAAAACCTACGATGAGCGTAATCCTTACAATAAGCGAAAAACCGGTTCATTTTTATATGAAGAAATCGTGGGTGTGCTTGATGGCCAACAGCGTTTGAGTTCCATTTATCTAGGATTGCAGGGAACACACGCTGTAAAATTGAAAAACTTTAAGCGTAAAAGCGATCATGCTTATCCAAAGACTAAGTTATATTTAAACTTGTTGAATTTACCTTACATAGAAAATGATAAGGGGGAACTGGATTTTGATCGTGCATTTAATTTTGAATTTAAATTTTTAACTGAATCTGAATCTAAGCAAAGTACCAGTGCAGAAGGAGAATTCATATACTGGTTTTTAGTTGGAGATATTTTAAAATGGAATGATGACCCGGATATTGATGATATTTTTGACAATCTGACGGAAGGCAAAATTTCAGATGTTCAAAAGGCAAAATTTAAGGAGCAAAAAAGGTTCGTAAAAAAAGGATTGCGTGATTTACATAAACGACTCAATGAGCCACTTGTAAATTACTTTAATATTAAAAACGATGATTTAGAGGATATTCTTGAAATTTTTATTCGAGTAAACAGCGGTGGAACGATACTGTCAAAAACTGATTTATTATTTTCAACCATTGTTGCCACTTGGGAAGATGGAAGGGATGTCATTGAAAACTTTTTAAAGCATATCAATCAAAAAGGGGAAGGCTTTAGTTTTAATAACGATTTTTTGATGAGAACTTGTTTGGTTTTATGCGATTTGCCTGTTTTGTTTAAGGTGAATTCTTTTAAATCTGACAATGTGCAATTGATCAAAAATAAATGGTCAGAAATAGAGAATGCGGTAAACCGAACTTTGGATTTGCTCATTGATTTTGGCTTCTCAAAAGAGAATTTGGCTTCTCAAAATTCAATCATTGTAATTGCCTATTTCATTTTTAAAGGCGGTAATTATTCAAATAAAACTAGCGTTGATAATATCCATAAGTACCTGCTTTATGCTCACTTAAAAAATATTTACGGAGGTCAGGGAGATCAAATCATTGGTGCTTTAAGAAATGTATTGAGAGGAAAATCTAATGAAGGAAATGTTTATAATTTGGAAAGTACCATCTTTCCATTAGAAAGGATGCTAGAGGCAAGATTAGCAGCAAACAAATCTTTGAAAATTAACAAAGATGATATTGCTGATTTTATGAATACAAAACTCAGCGCCAGTTCGTTTTATATCTTGTCCATATTATATCCTAATAATAAATTCTCGGAAATTTATTATCATCAAGATCACATGCATCCTAATTCTGGGTTTAGAGACGAAGCTTTTGATTTAATAAATCTTACTGAAGAAGATAGAAAATTGTGGTTAGAACTGAAAGATACATTACCAAATCTACAACTATTAGAAGGTAGAAAGAATGAATCAAAAAATAACAGTGCTTTGAAAGATTGGGTAAATGGCAAAAATAAGCATGGTCTTCAAAATGTCCCAGATCTATCTAAATTTTTTACGGAAAATTATTTAGACAATAATATAAGCCTTGATTTTAGTAGTTTCATTAGTTTTTATGAAGCGCGCAAGGATAAAATGATTTATACATTAGAAAAAATATTACTATAATTAATGACTGATAAATAACGCATAAATCAATAATTTTATAGTCTATGCGTTAAACGACAGGTATTGATAAGCTCTTAATAAAAGAATTGAAATGATTGTAGAAAAAATAAAGAAAAAATTTACGGAAATTGAATTCCCGATTTTATTCCTATTTGATGCAGAAAAAGAATACGAAGATGAATTGATGGGCTATAATCAATCTGATTTTAAAGTAGTATATGTAAACCGTAATTTTTTTGCGGTAAAGTACGATGTAGAGTTTAAAGAAAAAACAGATAAAATACTTTTATACCATCCTTATGAGGAGCCAAAAGAAAAAGAATATATCCATTATCCGCTCACAGATTTACTATTAACAGGAAATATTCTGGCAATGGACGAAATTTCTGATTTGTTGCAGCAATACAATATCCCACTACAGCAGAGAGACAATGTAAGTAAAGTCAAAAAATGGATCAAAGCGAAGAAAAACCAGTCTAAACTATTGCCGGCACTTACCAACAAGCCTTTTGAAATCAATAGATTATATACCGCCGTCATATCCATTATTTTGGATGAAAAGAAAGCTGGAAATATGGCGTTTAATCTTATGCGCATTTTTGAACTGTTGCAGGAAGGAAAAGATGCTTGGGAGAAAAAACAACAATTATTGATGGACGCAGGTTTAGATGAAGTGCTCAAACAAAATATCGTACAGCTGTTCAATACAACTCTAGAAGATATCCGATATGATACTTTGAAGGCACTTTTTCTACAACTGAAATACAATATGATGATGTATTTTATTGTGAATGTTGATAAAAGAGATCCATACCATACGCTGAAATTAAGTGACGATACTTCCAAAATAAAAATCAATAATTTCTTTAAAGACTGGCAAGATGATAAAAATAAATCAGTACATCTTGACCGCATATTAGACGAGCTCGGATCGGGCATACAAGAAGAAAAAATATATAAGTTGTACGGTTTCGAGCAGGAATATGGTTTTAGAACAAAAAAAATCGTTCAATCGCAGTTACATAATTCGCTTAATGAAGTTTTAACCGCACCTTCTGATGTGGTCGCAAAATATGCATCATTTCATAATAATATAGAACAATATGAAGGGTATGAACAAAAAGTAACCTTTATATTGTATACTGCGAGATTCTTTGAGATGATTCGCAGGTATAGCGATTTTGTTTTTAACAAACCTCAAGATTATCTAAACCGCTACGAAAAAGAATTGTATAAGTTAGATAGCTTTTACAGATTGGCATTTACCGCTTATCAACAGTTTTCTGAAGAGATGTTGCCAGCTTATGAAAATGTATTTGCCGAACTTAACAAAACCTACGATCAATATTTGATTGACTTAAATAATCCTTGGGTAAAAAGTCTGGACGAAATCAATTTCGATTTTGAAAAACTTACAACAAGCAAACAATTTAATTTTTACCAAGACTTTGTAGCACCTATTTCCAATAAAAAAGTAATCATTATTTCAGATGCATTCCGTTATGAGCTGGGCATTGAATTGATGAACGAGTTAAACGTAGAATCAGACAACAACATCACCTGTTCGGCAATGGTGGCGTCTATTCCGTCTTATACAAATTTGGGAATGAGTAATTTATTACCTAATCAAAAAATTGAAGCCATTATTTCGGAAGATTCCATTGATTACAGCATTGCAGGGATTAAAACGGTGAGTACCAATCGTGAACAGATTTTGAAACTGGCAGAGCAAAATTCAGGAGTCATAGATTACGCTACTTTTTCGAAGTTTAATACAGAAGAAGGACGAAATTATTTAAAAGATAAGCAAACCATTTATGTTTACCATAATTGGATGGATTCCATTGGTGACAAACAGGGTTCAGAATATTATACTTTTGAATCTGCAGAGCAGTGCATTGCGCAATTGAAATCGTTAATCAAAAAATTATATGGCAATTTCAATATTTACAATGTCTTGGTAACGGCAGATCACGGTTTTCTCTTCAATTATAAAAAGATTTCCGATGCCACATCACAGCAGTTACCTGCTTTAAAAAATACCTTAAAAGATCACACCCGTTTTTGTCTTACTACAGATGCTAAAGAGTTTCCGGATATCTATCAATTTCCTTTATCGGCAACTACCAATGTAAAATCGGATGTACAAGTGATCCTTCCAAAAGCCATTAACAGATTTAGAAAAAAAGGAAATATTGGTAAACAGTTTGTACATGGAGGTGCTGCATTACAAGAACTAATAGTTCCGGTATTCCAATTATATAGAAATCGTAGGAATATGGCCAAAAAAGTGAATTTTAAAAGGATTGACAACTTGAAATCGGCGTCTACAAGTATCATTAAATTAAACTTTTTGCAGGTAGAGCCGATAGGATCAGGCTTTAAATCACGAGTGATTAAGATTGCCGTCTATGACCTTGACCATCACATTATTTCAAACGAGGAAGAAATTGTTTTAAATTTAACCAGCGAACTTCCAGCCGAGAGAAGTTTTGAAGTACGATTAGAGTTAACAACCAAAGGCTCTAAAATGAAAAATGGATTTATTAAAGTATTTGATAAAGATGATTCATTAAACTCCTTGATGTCTGATCCAATCAAAATAAACTTATTAGAAGAAATAGACAGCTTCGATTAAAAAAAACACTATGAAAGCATTAGATCAAAAAATAATTTCAAATTTTGAAGGAAAGGTTGTTAGAAAAGATCTTACCAAATTTCTGAAGGACAATGCAGTTGTTCCATCTTATGTTTTAGAGTATCTTTTAGGCCAACACTGTTCTACCAATGACGAAGAAATCATCAGTATTGGTATAGAAAAAGTCAAAGGAATTTTGAGTAATCACTTTGTTCATAGAGACGAGGCAGAAGTCATCAAATCCAAAATCAGAGAAAAAGGAACACACAGAATTATCGACAAAATTTCGGTAAGACTGAATGATAAAGAAGACCGATACGAAGCCCGTTTTAGTAATCTGGGACTGAAAAATATTCCCATTAATGACTCTATCGTGAAGGCGAATCCAAAATTGCTTTCCGAAGGCGTTTGGTCACTCGTAAATATGGCTTATATGGCTTCTGAAGAAAGAGGTGTATTGCCTTGGATTGTGGAAAGTGTAAAAGCCATCCAAATTTCACATGTAGACATTCAGGAATATAAAGAAGAACGTGCTCATTTTACCACAGACGAATGGATGGATTTGCTGATGCAGTCTATCGGCTTAAATCCTGAGGAGTTTTCTACCAGATCCAAATTTATTCAATTATCCAGGCTGATTCCTTTTACAGAAAACAACTATAATTTGATCGAATTGGGTCCCAAAGGAACAGGGAAATCACATATTTTTTCAGAACTATCGCCACATGGGATTTTAATCTCCGGAGGCGAAGTTTCAAAAGCAAAATTGTTTGTAAACAATTCCAACGGAGCCATAGGATTGGTGGGGTATTGGGACGTAATCGCCTATGATGAATTTGCAGGAAAGACAAAAAGAGTAGATCGTGGTTTGGTTGATATTATGAAGAATTATATGGCCAACAAGTCTTTTTCGCGAGGTGCGGATGTTTATCAGGCAGAAGCCTCAATGGTTTTTGTGGGCAATACAGATCATTCGGTTCAGTATATGATGAAGCACACACATCTTTTTGATGCGCTTCCTAAAGATTATCACGATACCGCATTTCTAGACCGTATCCACGCTTATTTACCGGGGTGGGAGGTTTCTAAATTGAGAAATGAGCTGTTCACCAACGACTTTGGTTTTATTGTAGATTATATTGCAGAAGTACTGAAATCGTTGAGAAAAGAAGATCATAGCAAACTGTATCAACAATACTTCACGCTCTCAAATTCTATTACTACAAGAGACAAAACAGCGATTGAAAAAACATTTTCAGGTTTGGTAAAAATTATCTTCCCGGATTTAAAAATGTCTAAAGAAGATGTAAAACTCATCCTTGATTTTGCAATAGAATGTAGAAAAAGAGTTAAAATGCAATTGATTAAAATGGATGAGACCTTCAATGATGATCCTGTCTATTTTGAGTATACTGACGAAGCAAATGAAAAATTCGAAGTGCAGACTTTGGAAGAAATTGAATATGGTGAGCCTAAACAAGAATCTCAAATTGAGCAGGCAGCAACAGAAAATCGAACTATTGAAGTTGTTGAAGTAACTTCAGCCGAACCGATTATTGAAGAAACAAAGACATTATCTAGTTTTTCAAAGCAAATTCGGGAAAATCAAACCAATGTTTCGTACGAGAGACTATTTGGGCACTATTTAGAAGGAGCTAAAGATTTTCTTATCCAAGATCCTTACATACGACTGCCCCATCAGTTTAAAAATTTCATGGAATTATGCTCATTGATTTACAAAAAAAACCAAGAGGCAGAAACAATAAACATCAAATTAATAACCTGGAATGATAATGATTTTAAAGAAACCTCTATCATAAACTTTGAAGAAATAAAAGATTCACTTGGAGAAATGAATATTGAATTTGATTATGAATTCAAAGAATCCGCTCACGACAGATATATTGTTATGAATAATGGTTGGAAAATTATGTTAGGTAGAGGTTTGGATATGTGGCAAAAAAGTAACGGAAAATATGATATCGCCGAGTATCTTCAGGAAAAAAGAAAGTGTAAAGAATTTGATGTGGTAGTAATCGCTGAATAGGGAAAATATTTCTGTCAAACCTCTACTTCACGATCATATTACAAACAATAAATTCGTACCCTATTTGTATCATTTAATCATAACTACTTGATTTTTATATATGGTTATTTTTGAAGAAGATATAAGAATTTTGATATTCTATTTTTAAAATCAACTTCTTACAGGTATGACTATCTAATAGGTTTTTTATCGTCTCCAACCGATTTTTGGGATTTATTTCCCTTTAAGAACGCGATAAATAGAACGTAATTTGAGTTTTGAAATATCAATATCCCAGAGCGGGTCGTTTTGATTAACAACAACCATTGTATTATCATTTAAATCAAATTCTTCTACAAAACAATAATAAAGCAGTTTGGTAATGGTTGCGCGTTTGCTTTCTCGCGTATGTCGTAAAATACAATACAAAGAATATTTTGTATTGCCATTAATTTCCATAATTTGGGACAGGATCTGTTCTCTCAAAAAGATTTTCCTTCCTGAAGAGATCCATCCGCTGAGCCGTTTGATCCTTCCTTTATCAGAGATGGCAAAACGGTTTCCAAAGCCCGGTATCGGTTTCCAGTGTTCACCGGGAAGATCTTTAACCGATAAATTCATACACGGAGGCGGATTCTTTTTATCAATGGCAGGCTTCCCCAGCTTTTTCCAAAGAGAAAGATTGAGTAGTTTTCCTGAAGTGTCTACCTTGTCAGCGATTATAAAATCTTCTTTTTTGGGTTTGCAGCTTTGTAAAAACCACCGGAACCCTCCGGCGGTTAAGAACTCCTTATGGATAACATCCATGATACTTTCGGGAAATACACCGGCCGCTTCCCCGGCGGCATACATGCTTTTAAAATCAGCGACCCATTCACCTTCAATAGTGTACTGACTGACCGCTTGTTGATAAATGACGTCCCGGTTTCTCGCCCTGTTCATCCGGTATACGATAAGTCTCCGTTCGCTGGCTGAGATTTTCTGTAGGTTACTGCTATGCACATGCAGGCTGTTCCCATCCTTGGAAATAATGGCAAGAGAACGATCCCTTAAATCAAATTTTTCAACAAAAATGATAATAAACTAAACGCGCAATCGATTTTCTATATTTTTCGCCTTCTGATGATAAGGTACAATGGACATTGTAAAAGCTAGTTTGAAGGTATTTGTTAAATCTTTTCACAAAAATCAGCTTCATCACCTTTTCAGGCATCATTCGTTCTCTACCGAATAATGAGGTTGACTGGCGTTCCAGGCTTTTCAGGCGTCCATAGTTGGAAATTGCATAATTTTCAAAACCTTCAATCGGCTTCCACTCTTCATAGGGAAGGTTTTCTAAGGAAGTATTGTAAAGTACTTCTTTCACATATTGATCTTCCAGTTCTATGGGCATCTTCATGAGTCGAATAACTTTTTTTGGTTGGTATACTTATTTGTGATTGTTAGTACAACAAAAATAGAAATTATACTTAAAAAAAATCTACAATATGGTATTGCGTTATACATATTGTATCTGCCTTTTATATTTGTATTCCAACCAAGAACAATAAAAAAGCATCTAAATAATATAATACGACACGGTTTGTCGCGTTAGAGAAATATATTTGCAAATAGATACAGGTATAAGAGTATATATTAACGTGCCTGCGTAAAAGATATAAAAGCGTAATGGAGTAAAAACATAAAAAATTAGATAATAAAAAGCCAGTAAAGAAAAAAATAATAAGACAATAAAAAAATAACAGCAAAAAGGTGAATTAAATCATTGTAACATGAACGTATAACTCGCTGTAAAATAATAAATTTGCACGATTTTAAAAAAAATAAACTATTAACACTACATAAACACGGGAATGAAAAAACTCTCTATGAGTGCACTTACCATGTGCGCATTTTTGAGCCTATCAGCTCAGGAAGTGGTTTGGCAGCGTGATATTAAATCCAATACACAGGATTTTCTTTCACAGGTAACCACCACCATTGACGGGCAATATTTAATCACAGGAAGCTCGATTCAGAGCAGTAAGCTTCAGGCAGCAGGCAGTAAGCAAAATAATGGCTACGATTTCCATTTGGTGAAACTCAACGGGCAAGGCGAAGAAGTCTGGGAGAAATATTTCTCAGGACAAAACCATGATTTTCTCTCTGCTACGGTAAATACTCAGGAAGGAGGATTTTTGATCTCAGGAACGTCATTTTCGGGTAAATTTTTAGATAAAAAAGAAGATTCCAAAGGTGGATCAGACATTTGGCTGATCAGAATCAATGAATTTGGAGATGAAATGTGGCAGAAAACAATCGGCGGAACTTCAGATGAAGAAGCAAGATCTGTCATTCAGACCACAGATTTAGGATTTTTTGTGGCCGGAAATGTTCAGAATTCAGCGAAAGGTTATGGCTCAAAAGATGTTTTAATTATAAAACTCGATAAAAACGGAGGCATAGCCTCTCAAATTGTATTGGGAGGAAAAGGTCTGGATGAGGTTGAAAAAATGATTCCCACAAAAGATGGCGGTGCCTTACTCGGAATGTATTCAAGAAGCAGCGCAAACGGCTCCAAGAAAACGGAAAACTTTGGAGAAGGCGATTACTGGATCATTAAGCTTTCAAAAGACGGAAAAGTGGAATGGGAAAAGAATTTTGGTGGAAAAGGAGACGATCATTTAAGAACTTTAGCCTTAACATCAAACGGCTTTTTAGTTGGTGGGGAAAGTCGCTCTGAAAGATCAGGAAATAAAACCGTTGGAATCGAAGAAGGAACGGATTTATGGCTGATCTCACTCAACGAAAGAGGCGAAGAAATCTGGCAAAAATCTTACAACTTCAAAAACAGGGATATACTCATGGGAATGAGCGTTATATCCTCCCCTAACCCCTCCAAAGGAGGGGAAGCTGCAAATCTCACCAAAGGGATTTTACTCGGTGGTTATACTCAGGCAGAAGGAAGGATTGAGAGTGACGATGAAACTTTCTGGATGCTTTATTTGGATGAAAACGGTAATGAACAGTGGAGAAAACATGTGAAAGGAGAATCCAGAAAGAAGGAAGAGAGATTGTCTGATATTAAGCTTAACAGAGACGGCTCGATTATTTTAGCAGGAACGAGCGCCGAGGAACTTGGAAAAGAGAACTGGAAAATTGTAAAACTGGGAGACAAACAAATTGATCAGTTAATCGTAAAACAGGATATTAAAATCTATCCAAACCCTGTGTCAGATTACGCTTATGTAGAAATTGGTTTTGACTTTAAAGATGCTGAAATCATTCTTTATGATATTGGTGGAAGACAACTCCAAAGTTTGAAAACTAAGAATAAGGTAACAAAGATTAATACCCAGAATTTAATTCAAGGGGCTTATCTGATTACGATAAAAACTGATACAAATAAAACGGCTAATGCTAAATTGATTAAGAAATAACCAACAATGAAAAAAAATAAATTTAAAGTAATTCTTTTACTTTCTCTTTTAGCTTTTACAAAATATCAATCTCAGCAGAATTCATTGGAAAAGCAAATACAGAATGTTGCTAGTCCAGAAGTTGCGACTATTATGAGGTATGCTGATTTTCCTGAGCTCGACTATATTGGAAAAACCAACATTTCTGTTCCCGTTTATAATATTAATTTCGGAAAGCTCAAAATCCCAATTGACATTTCATATAATACAAAAGGAAATAAAGTTGCAGATATTGCTACATCGGTAGGCTTAGGTTGGAATTTAAATGCTGGAGGCAGTGTAACAGTTAAAGTTAATGATATGAATGATTTAACTGAAACTTATTCTTATTATACAAATTCTACATTTGAGCCTGAGCTATCACTTGCTTGGCACAGACAGTCTAAAGGATTTTTAAATACAGAAACTGCTCAGGCAAACACAGGACCAATGTGTCTTAATGATAGGATCTGGGAGAATGATGATATTATGACAGATTCAACACCTGACTTTTATTATCTTAATGCTCCAGGATTAAGTGATAAATTTTATTTAACAAGAACAGATGACACCCATTTGAAAGCTAATTTTTTTAATTCAAATGCTAAGCTTAATAATAATCCCATTTTAACTGTCAAAACAGGATGCAGTGGTTTTGCAAGTGATCCATTTGGTAGTCAAGGTAAAGCCACTTCCTTCTATCAAATAGATAAATTTGAAATCACTGGTGAGAATGGATATATTTATACCTTTAATAATGTTGAATCTTCTGTTATAACAGAATATCCACAGGATTTACTAAGTCATCAATCACTTCAAGTTAATAACTGGTATCTTACTAAAATTCAAGATCCTTTTTCAGGAAGAGAGATTAATTTTGAATATGAAGGATATGTGAATTCTTATGAGCATCCTGCATTAACTACATTAGGATATGTAAATTTTGGAAATTATCCCGTTGCTGGAAATTTTGAATTGGGTACAATGAACTCTAATTCTAATCCTGCCATGAAGTATAATAGAGTGGTTACATCTTTATTGGCTCCAAAAAGATTAAAAAAAATCATAACTGATCAAGAAACTATTGATTTTACATATGCATTTAATCGAATTGATTATCCAGGAAATGGGTTGACAAATATTCAGGTGAAAAATAAAAATGGAAACATTATTAAGCAAACTGATTTTAGCTATGATTATTTTAATTCTGCCAATTGTTCTTCTGGGGATTATGACTGTAAACGCTTGAAGCTAAACTCAATGACAGATTCAGGTTTAGGGACTTATAAATTTTATTATGATGGCAATAATTTTCCGCCAAGGAATTCTTCAAAAGTTGATTTTTTAGGTTATTTTAATAATAACTCTTCCAATCTTATTTTTTCTAAAGATAATTTTCATGAAAATGAGCCTAATTATTACCCAGGCTCTAAAATGTATTTTTATCCGACACTTCCAAAGGATCAATTATTTCCATTTCAACTATTAAATCAGGTTTCCTATGCCATTACTGGAGGGGTTGATAGAACGCCAACTACTATTTCCAAATTAGGTTTGTTGCAAAGAATAGCTTATCCAACAGGAGGAGCATTAGAATTGAATTATGAAAATGATGATTTCCTATACGAAGGAGAGAAATATATTTTAGGAAGTACAAGACTAAGCGGGATGAAGTTTTTTGATTCTCAAAATGCTGTTAGTAAGGAAGTAAAATATAAATATATAAATGAAGACAATAAATCATCGGGACAAATCAATTTTATATCCACACCTGCAAACTCTGTTAGAAGTGAAATAGCTTCTGGAATAGGTTTCAATACGGGAGCGGTTATAGGCTACTCAAGAATTATTGAACAAACAGTTGGAAAAGGGTATATTGAACGAAAATATACTAATTTTAGTGATTTTCCTGATAAATTTATGGAATCAGATCATACTTTCACCGATCAATCCTCACAAAATTTTTTAAAATTTACAAAATTTCCTCATTCATATATCCAATCATTTGATGGACGCAGAGGAAAATTATTGTCTGAAAATTATTTTAAAGAAGGATTAACTTCTCCAATCAAAAAAACAAGTTATCTATATGATTATCAGATTAAAGACTCTTTCAAAGTCCAGAAATTATTTTCAACCTATGGTAGCGATAACCTCTATACAGCTCATTATACTGCCTCAAATTATATCATAAGGTATTTTAATAATGTTAAATCTAATCTTACAGAAGATTCTTTTGCAAATGGGACTGTTAAGGAAGAAAATTTTTTCTCATATGATGATGCAAGATTAATATATAAAAAGAATGTTTCTGGTGGTAATATAGTGGAAGAATACCTCAGAAATGCCAAAGACAAAGCCGTACAGAAATTAATTGATGTTAACATACTTAATACACCTGTTGAAATTGAGAAGAAGAAAAACGGCAAAACATTATTTAAACAAGAACTTAAATATGAAAATTCTTCGAGTATCCTTCCTAGTTCTGAATTAGCTTATGATTTAAAATCTAACTTAATGGCTACTGAGGTTACTTATGATAAATATGACTCTAAAGGTAACTTATTACAATATACAGCAAAAAATGGCATTCCTGTGACTGTTATTTGGGGATATAGACAAAGTCAGCCAATAGCAAAAATTGAAGGTGCTAGTTATTCTCAAATCGCTCAAGCATTTGGTCTGAATAGTAATGACAATAATTCTTACTTAGATTTAGATATTGTTAAAAAATCTGATTTGCATTTTGATTCTACAACAGAATCTGAACTAATTTCAAAACTTAAAGATTTTAGAAATAAGCCAGAATTAAAAAATTACAGTATATCTACCTATACTCATGCCCCACTTGTTGGTATTAAAAGTATTACGTCAGTATCAGGAATTAGAGAGAATTACAAATATGACTCGGCAAACAGATTGGAAAAAGTTGAAGATATTGAAAATAAAACAAGTAAGGAATATAAATACAATTATGCTACTGCTGTTTATTACAATAATGAAAAAAGTCAATCTTTTTCAACTACTAACTGTGGTCCTGGAACTCTTCCTGGCTCAGGAGTATATACTGTTCTCGTAGGAAAGTATTCATCCACAATAAGTCAGGCAGATGCAGATCAGAAAGCTCAGAATGATATTAATTCCAATGGTCAGAGTTATGTAAATGCAAACGTTAATTGTACACCTTATGTTTGTACAATCACGCCTACTCATCTAGCCGATATTTATTATTCTTCATTTCAAGAAATTTCTTTTGGTCATATTAAAGCAATTTTAAGCCTTCCTTTGACGAATTCTGGTGGTGGAGCTGCTCCAAATTGGTCTAACGGAGTTTTCATCGGAACTTTGGATACATTATGTAGACCAACTTCCTATAAAAGTATTAGTGTATCCTCTACTAACGGATCATGGAGTGTTTCAATAGGTCCAAGTGGAGATGTGACTTTAAGATCAACAAGTGGTAGTACTCCAACAGGGTCAACAACACTAAATTTTGAATACGATAAAAACTAAATTACGATGAAAAAAATATTACTCCCAATAGGAGCTTTACTATTGTCAGGTTTAGCTCAGGGACAATTATCTAATACAGAAAACTATGTTTACAGTAAAACATATTTATCAGATCCTACTCTTTCAAATCCTAGAACCTCAGAAACTGTTCAGTATTTCGATGGCTTGGGAAGACCTAAACAGGTAGTTAATGTAAAGGCATCACCTCAGGGAAAAGACGTTGTTACCTATATTGAATATGATAACTTTGGCAGGCAAGTAAAAGATTATTTGCCTGTTCCACAGTCTCAGACGTTGAACGGAGCAGTTGTTCCAACGCCACTGGCTAATGCCACAAATACACCCTATGGAACAGAGAAGATCTATTCAGAAAAGATATTAGAAAGCTCTCCTTTAGATAGAGTTTTACAACAAAAGCAAGTTGGTAATGCTTGGGATACAAAACCTGTACAATTTGATTATAATGCTAATATAGATGGAGATGTTAAAAAGTATGTTGCTACATTTAATTATTCCACTTCTGAATCCAGTATAACACAATCTGGATCATATGGAACAGGTCAATTGTATAAAAATAGCATTACAGACGAGGATGGAAATCAAACCATTGAGTTTAAAAATGGACAAGGACAGGTTTTATTGGTAAGAAAGGTTAACGGAACAGAAAATGTTAATACATATTATGTCTATAATGATTATGATCAGCTTGCTTATGTTATTCCCCCAAAAGCATCGATTATTACAGATGTCAATACTGTACTTAATGATTTGTGTTATCAATACAAATATGATAGCAGAAACCGATTGGTAGAAAAAAAACTTCCTGGAAAAGGCTGGGAATATATGGTATATGATAAACAGGACAGACTAGTTGCCACTCAGGATGCAGTTTTAAAAGAAAAAGGACAATGGTTGTACACTAAATATGATCAGTTTGGAAGAGTTGCTATTACAGGAATCGGTACAGGTAATCAGAGAAGTGTTGAGCAAACTACTGTGGATAGTTTTGGATCAAATAATGTTACTAGGGTTAACACTCCTTTTTTTAACAGACAGGGAATTGATGTTTATTATAATAATCCAGATGGAAGCTATCCTAATTCTTCCAATTGGGTTACTTTATTATCATTAAATTATTATGATGCTTATCCTGGATATGACTTCAACCCTTCTTTCCCCACAAATATTTCAGGAGAAACCACTTTGACAGACGTTCCTAATACAGATGGTATTAGTACAAAAGGTCTGCCTGTGATGAGTCTAGTTAAAAACATTGAAGATGATAACTGGACAAAAGACTACACCTATTATGATAAAAAGGCAAGGGTTGTTGGAAAATATTCTATCAATCACTTAGGAGGACGTACTAAAGTTGATTCTAAACTGGATTTTGCAGGTATAGTTAAACAGACAGTTACAACACATAAAAGATTAGATACAGATACCGATCATGTCATTACTGAAAATTTTGAATACGATACTCAAAACAGGTTATTGGTGCATAAACACCAAGTAGATAGTAATCCTGTAGAGATCTTAACTCAAAATACATATAATGAGCTTTCTCAGATTATCAATAAAAAAGTAGGCGGAATCGTTGCTTCGGATCCTTTGCAGAGCATTGATTACGCCTACAATATCAGAGGTTGGATGACTAAAATTAATGACCCTGCCAATCTTAGCGGAAAGCTGTTTGGGTATGAAATGAGATATACTAATCCTATTGATTCGAATATAGCTCCAGCGAGATATAATGGAAATATTGCAGAAGTAGATTGGAAAAACTCTACAGAAAATGTTCTAAAGAGATACAATTATGAATATGATAACCTGAACAGATTAAAAAATGCTTTTTATAAGGAACCGACTACAGGGAACAGTAATTATTTTGATGAATATCTTACGTATGATCTGAATGGAAATATAAGCAACCTTAAGCGTACAGCTATTCCTATATCTGGAGCAACAGGTACAATGGTAGATAATTTGGATTATATCTATTCAGGAAATCGTTTGACACAGGTGATTGAAAATCAAATAAACAGTACAGGTTATGAAGGCGGAAATAATATGATAGATTATGATCTGAATGGGAGCATGACCAATATGAAAGATAAAGGCATTCAAAGTATTATTTATAATCATCTGAGTCTGCCTGATGGCTTTGCGATTACTCAAAACGATCCATGGGGAGGAACTCCTGTAAATTTTGGTTTAAGTTATTTATATCGTGCAGATGGAATTAAAATTCGTAAGACATACACTACAGGAGGAGGAAGAGGTCAATCTACTACAAATAACTACACAGACTATTTGGATGGTTTTCAATACAGCTATGCAGAAACGCTAGCACCATGTACATGGTGTAGAACGAGTGTGGCATATGAGGAGCAAGCTTTCTTAGATCCAGTTATTCTAGATCCACCTCCAATTTCTGTAGCTTGGTCATTGGATTTTGTCCCAACTTCAGAAGGATTTTACAGTTTTGCAGAAAATCGTTACATTTACAAATATACAGATCATTTAGGAAATGTAAGGGTAAGTTTTACAAAAGACGGTCATGGAGCTCTTGAAGTGACAAATACTAATAATTATTATGCTTTTGGCATGAATCATATTGGTGGGACTAAAGCTCTCTTAGGAGGATACCAAAATTATAAATATAATGGAAAAGAAATACAGGAATCAGGAATGTATGATTATGGGGCTAGATTCTATATGCCAGACTTGGGTAGATGGGGAGTGGTGGATCCACTCGCTGAACAGATGCGTCGCTACAGTCCTTATAACTATGCTTTTAATAATCCTATTAGTTTCATTGATCCGGATGGTAGAAAAGGAACAGATTGGGTATATAATACAGAATCAAATAGTGTTTATTGGAATAATAGTGCGACTAGTCAAGCAAGTGCAGGAGTAAATGAAAGGTATCTTGGAAAGAATGGTACATATACAGCAGAGAATGGTTCTACGACGGCTTTGTATTCTGATGGTACTTATACTAATAATTCTATAGCAGGAATACTTCCAAATTTAGATCCAACTATACAGGCTCCATACACAATGCCTGCTGATGATGGCTCATACATAAGAGAAACGCCTTCATTAAATACTCAGGAAGGTGCATTTGCTAATCCTGCAGCACAACTGGCTTCTACTATGCTAACAGCAATACAGGAAGCACCAGCAGCAGTTGCGCCAGAACTAATTGCAGCTAAGTATTTTAGAGGAATGACGTTTTATCGTTCTATGAGCCAAGAGGCAGCAGATGTATTTACGCAAACCGGTAAAATGCCTGCAGGAACAGAAACATTCATATCTCCTACTAGATCTTTTGCAGAAGGATATGAAGGGGTGACATTTAAAATAAATATTAAACATAGTACATATGCTGATTTATTGGATATAGGAGTAAAAGATGCCTCAAGTGCTCATCCTTTTTCCAGTATGCCAAGTGTTGGAAAAGGTTGGAAAAGCACGAATGCATTTTTTAAAGTTGAAGGAAACCAATTGAACGTGGGTCTTGGTAACGGAAAAGCGCTCGATATATTTAATTCAGGTATTAAAAGTGCTAAACCAATCCCTTAATTATTTAAAACGTATTAAATTATGAAAAATTCTATAAAAACAATAATTAGTAAATTGTATAAAAATACCATTACTAAAGATTCTTTTATTAAAAAATATGAACAAGAACAAGAGAAAGATGTTGATGAACTTTATATAAAAAAACTTATAGAAAAAGGGATAGAGAATAAAAGTGCAAGTGATATAGAAGAAGCAGTAGTTTTAATATACTCTGATAATTTTGATAATTATGAATATATTAAGGAGTTATGTGATATTCTTTTAGAATCATGGCACTTTAAACATGAAGATATTGTAAGAATATTACAGGATTTGAAAGATCCATCTACAATTGATTGCCTTCATAAAGTAGCGGAAATGCATTTTGATTATTTAGATTATGATGATACTTATCAATTGGCTCGGAAAAGCATAAAAGCATTATCTGCAATTGATAATGTTGATGCAATAAACAAGTTGTATATCCTTTCAAATAGCAAAATATCTATAATATCAGAGTATGCTAAGAAAGAATTGAAAAATAAAGGATTATAACACTAATAATATTCTTTTTCATCAGGCAATAATAATGTTGCCTGATTTATTTTATTTTCACTGATAAGTTGATGAATTTGTTTGCAGTATTCTGTAATATTATCAATACTGATAATCCAATCTGTAATATATTGTTCTACTGCAATACCCGATAATCCAATTTGAATAGACCGATAATTTAAAGGATTTAGAAAAATATCTTTCTCGGGATCCCATTGAATACGAACGGGCGATTTTTGTAATCTCTCTCTCCAGTCATCATGAGATACATGAATACTATCATCGAAGTGAGACAAACAAGAGTTTTTTATAGCCCATTCAAATCCTGATCTTTTTATTTTTATTGCTAATATATTTTCTTGATTTTCTTTAGTTGCCCATCCAGATCTATACATCATCCATAAAAAAGAAGGCTTAATCCAAGTCATTCTTTCTTTTTTAAAAGGAGGTGAGATAAAAGTTTGATTATTTACTGCAGATTCAGCAATATTTTTATTGAATGCTTGATAAACTATAATAGTGTCATCATCATATACAGCTCTTATTGTCTGTTCTTTCATAACGCGGCAATATTTTTAATTTTAGAAGCTTTAATAAACACATCAATGGTAGCAAAATTGTGAGCTTTGGTGTCATTATCCAGCTCCTGTATTGCTTTTAGTTTATTCAGAGTATCGTTGTCGATCTGTTCATACTGTCCGTCTTTTACGAGATAATTCAATGTAAAACCTAAGGCATCTGCAATTGTTGTAGCACGTTCGTACTTCCCGATAATATCACCGGAAGTTCCAATGGTCTTTCCGAGATCACTTTGTTTTATTTTTTTCTGCTTACGTGCAAAAGCCATAAATAGGTCTTTTTATGAGTTATAAACTAAGAATAAACAAATATAACCAACTTATTGGTTAGATAAAAACAAAATAATAGCAACCATGATTTATATGCTATTCGCACCATTTCACGACCACAAAATTGATAAAATCACACAATACGTTAGGGAAGTATTTTTCAAGCAATTTCCTGATGAATCAAAAAGAGTTTGGCTTGGGCTTATCAAGTATTCAAACTACAAGAAAGCTAATCCTATAAATTTCGGATACCAAAGTGAGGACGAATTAAATGAAGCAGAAGGTATAGAAGCAAAGTTTGTTCAAGAAATTTCATCTGATAAAGTCTTGAAATTAAACCTAACGGAAATAAGTTTAGAACAAAATGAAGGATATTTATTGGCAAGAGCGTTTGTTATAACGCCTTACGATACAGCAGACAAAGACTTTGAATCTTTCATAAATCACGTTTTACCTATTGTTCTTGACGATTTAACTAAAGAGAAGATTACACATATAACAGAGGCAGAGATTCACACCAATTTCATCACGAATCAATATTTGATATTGAACAATATCTTGCTAATCAAAAGAAAACAATCTAAGCAAATTGCTTTTGAGTATGAACCAACGGTTATTGGTTATTTGTGGGAAAGTGATTCTAAAGTAATTCCTACAATAAGTTCAACCATACCTACAACAATATAGGAAAACAGCTTTCTTTAAAGCAGATGTATCCAATCTTCAAATTTTAGATTTAAACAATACTCTTGCTTTTAAATCTTACGATTACAATGAAAATTACTACGATCAAAATTTTGAGTATTTTAGGACTGATTTATTGAAAGAATGTATGGCTAAAAATGATTTGTTATTGTTATATCAAATTAAACAACATACATACGATAGAAATGCTGGGAATAAATCTGGGGATTTTAGAGGAATGAAATTTTTCTTGTCAAGATTAAACAAATAAAAAAATATCAAGGGTGAATAAAGTAATTAAGACTAGCACCTAAAATAGCACCTTTAAATATAGAACCCTGTAAATCAACAATTTACAGGGTTTTAGTGGAGTTGGAGGGATTCGAACCCTCGTCCAAACAAGCAATACATAAGATTTCTACATGCTTATTCTGCTATTAATTTTCGACTGGAGGCAGAGAGCAGACGCCCAACTTCCAGCTTATCTTCTGAGGTTTTCGAGTTTTAGCCAAAGCGTCTAAAACCTTATTTCTGCATTCCTATATCTCAGGATCAAACGCCGCAGAACAGAGCATTTGTGAGATATCTTGCTTCCTTACTATCTTCGGGAAAACGCTTGATCTACTATACTTCGATATTAAGCTGCAAGAGCGAACTCTTCGTTGCCAGTTAAAAGTTTGTAGCAAGGGATTAAAGAGATCGCGCTACGGTTCTCTGCATGCTTACTTACCCATTGACCTTGCTGTCGAAACCAGTCAACCCCATTGAAGTAAGATGCAAAAATAAGGTTTTTTGTTTAAATATGGTTAATATTGAACAAGCATTTTTAAAAGATGAGTTAAATTACTTAATAAATAAAAAAAGTGTTTCTATTAATGTGCTGATACAAAGAATTGCGGTAAAATATTGTATTAATATAAAATAAAATTTTGTGGTTAAATAAAAAATTCCTAGTTTTGCAATCCAAAATGAGATGTAATATATGTTAATAATTCCAGTAAAAGATGGTGAATCCATCGACAGAGCATTAAAAAAATATAAAAGAAAATTTGATAAAACAGGTACAGTTCGTCAATTAAGAGCTAGACAACAGTTTATCAAGCCTTCTGTAACTTTAAGACAAGCTAGACTTAAAGCTGCTCACAAGCAAAGAGGTCTTAGCAAAGAAGAGCAGGCTTAAGAAATTTTTCTTAAACACATACTAGATTCACTTCTTAAATTCTTATATTTGAGGAGTGAATTTTTTGTTTTTATAATCTAATTCTATGTTAGATAAATTTTTAGACTACTTACAATTCGAAAAGAGGTACTCGCCTCACACCATTACAAGCTATAAAAAAGACCTGGAAGATTTTTCTCATTTCTACCTCAAAACAGAATCTTCTGAGGATATTTCCAAGGCAGACAAAAAGATAATTAGGAATTTTATCGTTGATTTAAGCGAAAATAATATTTCAAAGAGAAGTATCAATAGAAAATTATCTTCACTTCGTAGCTTTTATCTTTTTCTTTTAAAAGTTGGCGAGATCAAAGTTTCTCCCACAGAAAGTATTTCTTCATTAAAATTTTATGCTGAAAAACAAATTCCTATGTCTCAGGAAGAAATGCAAATGCTTAATGATCAGGTTTTTGAGAAAATGCATGATCTGCTGGAAAGATGCATCATGGAGGTTTTGTACCAAACAGGAATTCGTAAAGCCGAGCTTTGTGGCTTGATATTTGAGAATGTTAATTTAGGCGGAAATGAATTGAAAATAATAGGAAAAGGAAACAAAGAAAGATATATTCCCATATCCAAAGATTTATCAGATCTGCTGAGAAGTTATTTAGAAATAAGGAAACCGGAGACGGAACATAAATCATGTTTTTTTGTCAACAAGAAGGGGAAAAAACTCTCCGAAAAATTTGTTTATGTGGTAGTTAATAAGTACCTTAGTCTTGTAACAACGAAAGAAAAAAGAAGTCCTCACATCCTTCGTCATAGCTTTGCTACGCACGTTTTGGATAATGGGGCGGAGATCTCCAAAGTAAAAAAAATATTAGGGCATTCAAGTCTTGCAAGTACTCAAGTGTATACGAATGCTAATATTGAACAATTGAAAAAAGTGTTTAATCAGGCTCATCCCAGAGCATCTAAAAAAGAAGAATTATGAAGATCACAGTACAGTCAATTGGTTTAACTCCTCATGAACCATTAGAATCACACATTGAAAAGAAAGTAAGCAAGCTTGATACTTTCTATGATAAAATCCATGAATGCAAAATATTCTTAAAAGTAGAGAATAACGCAGATAAAGCAAACAAAACGGCTGAGATTATTTTGGCGGTTCCGGGTGATGATATCGTGGTAAAAAAGACTTCAAACTCTTTTGAAGAAAGTTTAGATATGTGTGTTGATACTGCTAAAAAGCTATTAATCAAGAAAAAAGAAATGGCATAATAAAAAAACTTAAAAAAAGTCATTAAAAAATTTGAGAATTCAAAAAAACCGTTCTATATTTGCACTCGCAAAAAGGGAACAGCGTTCTTTTGAATTCTTTTTAAATATGCCTCCATAGCTCAGCTGGCCAGAGCACGTGATTTGTAATCTCGGGGTCGTGGGTTCGAATCCCTCTGGAGGCTCTATTACTATAAAACATGAGGGGAGATTCCAGAGTGGCTAAATGGGACTGACTGTAACTCAGTTGCTTCGGCTTCGTAGGTTCGAATCCTGCTCTCCCCACATTTTTAGTAATAAAAGTCTTGCAGGTTTCGGGAAGTTTTCTTAGATTTGCAGACCGTTACCAATAATTTTGGAAACAAAATTGCGGAAGTAGCTCAGTTGGTAGAGCGTCAGCCTTCCAAGCTGAATGTCGCGAGTTCGACCCTCGTCTTCCGCTCAGAGAATCACACTTTAAAAGGGTGATTTTTTTTTAAAACTACTGAAATGGTGTAGAGTAGAGTTTCTCCATAACCTTCAGTCCTAAGTATTAATATGCCTCCATAGCTCAGCTGGCCAGAGCACGTGATTTGTAATCTCGGGGTCGTGGGTTCGAATCCCTCTGGAGGCTCTATTTACTATAAAACATGAGGGGAGATTCCAGAGTGGCTAAATGGGACTGACTGTAACTCAGTTGCTTCGGCTTCGTAGGTTCGAATCCTGCTCTCCCCACATTTTATAGTATAAAAAAGACTTGCAAATATTAAAGGTTTTTCCTAAGTTTGCACAGCGTTACCAATAGTTTTGGAAACAAAATTGCGGAAGTAGCTCAGTTGGTAGAGCGTCAGCCTTCCAAGCTGAATGTCGCGAGTTCGACCCTCGTCTTCCGCTCAACAAAAATCACGCTATCCCAGTGTGATTTTTTGATTTAAGCCGACTTAGCTCAGCGGTAGAGTGCTTCCTTGGTAAGGAAGAGGTCACGGGTTCAAGTCCCGTAGTTGGCTCTCATTACATCCCGAATTTTCTTCGGGATATTTTTTTGGACACAACTTACAATTAATAATTAATATGCTTTTTCGAACCATTAAGGTTTAATTAAATGGTTAAGAATATTAAGTTTCACGTTTTTTAATTACAATATGCTGCTTTAAAAATCAGTTTTATTTTAATCTTAAATTATAGTAGAGTTATTAAACACCAGGCTCACGAAATTTTTATCTAAATAAAATTCTACCTTAAAATTTGATTAAAGATCTCTTCACTAATTTGAATTCATTCATAATCATAAAAATTTTCGTTAAATTCGTATAAAATAATCTTGATGAATATTCTTTTATTGGAAGACGACCTTATCCTTTCGGCAGAACTTTGTAAGTTTTTAGAATCCAATCATTTTACCTGTGATAAAATTTATGAAGGGGAAACTTTTCTTCGCCAGATTAAAAACAATTCTTACGACTTATACCTGCTCGATATTAATGTACCGAAGATCAATGGGCTGGATGTTTGTCAGACGATCCGTTCTTTTGATAAAAATACCCCGATTATCATCATTTCCGCCTATGGAGATTTGTCGGATAAAAAAGATGCTTTTACAAGGCTGGCAGACGATTATTTGGTGAAACCTTTTCAGTTTGAAGAATTATTATTAAGAATGAATTCTTTATTGAGAAGAAAAACACCTTCGGATACTGCAGATCAGGATATTATCAGAATTGATGATTTAATTATTAATAAAACCGAACAAAAAGTTTTCCGCGCCGGAAACGAAATAGCGCTTACCTTAAAAGAATTCCAGTTATTAGAATATCTGGCAGAAGCACAAGGAAGAACGGTTTCCAAGCAGCAGATTACAGAACATGTCTGGGAACATAATTTTAATACAAACACCAATACGGTAGAAGTTTATATCAATTTCTTAAGAAAAAAAATAGATAAAGACTTTAAAGTAAAACTCATTCATACGCGTTCCGGATTCGGATATTATTTAAGTCCATTATAGATGTCATTAAAACGGAAAATAGCCCTTAATCTCAGCATTGCCTTTTCATTGCTTTTTGGTATTGTGATGGCGGTAATTTATTTGTCTTTTAATGATTTCAGAAGAGATGAATTTAAAGAAAGATTCAGGCAAAGGCTGGAATTTACTTCCCATTTTATTTCCAAGTCCAAAGATTTTGAAGAAGAGGCTCCTGTTTTTTTTAATGAAAACTCTGATAATATTCTTTTAAACGAAACTATTTTAATTTTTAACGGGCAAAAAGAATTGATCTACAGTACGATCAAAGACAGGAATGTCACTTGGGACAGTTCTTTGCTGAAAGAACTCGATGAAAAAAAGATCGTTTATTCAGAAAAAACAGTTCCGGAAATTTATGCGGCTTTGCGAACCATAAATGGGGAAAACTACTACATTCTCACAAGCGCCCTCGATACCAACGGAAATTCAAAATTAGCCTATCTTAAATACCTTTTGATAACGGCGTATGTCATGAGCACGCTTCTTATCGGGTTTTTCAGTTACTATTTTATGGGGCAGTTCCTTCGTCCGCTGGAAGATTTAAATAAAGAAATTTCGGAGGTTACGGCTCACAAATTGACGACTCAAATTCCTGTTCAGGAATCAAATGATGAAATAAGCATTCTCGCAAAATCCTTTAATACGATGATCGGAAGATTGGATGACGTTTTCCAGTCGCAGAAAGACTTTACGGCAAGTGCTTCCCACGAAATCAGAACACCGATCACCAGAATGGCTTTTCAGCTTGAAAATTTAATTAAGCTTGAACAGCATACACCGGAAACATTAACTTCTTTAAAGCAAATGCAGAAAGATGTTTATCAATTGTCAGATTTAACGAATTCTTTACTGCTTTTAACCAAATTTGATAAAGAAAATATTCAGACTTTATATGAAGAAGTGAGAATTGATGAAGTGATTTTTGAATCTTACGAAACCGTTGAAAAAAGTTATCCGAATCTTAAAATGGATTTTCTTATTTCCGAAGACACCTCCGAAAATGGACTTTTAACAATAAAAGGAATTCAATCTTTGCTCGATATTGTTTTCATTAATTTATTTAAAAATGCTGCCGTATATTCCGATAATATGGAAGTCGATGTTTTGATTACAGAAACCAATTTAAATCTTACCGTTGATGTTGTTTCCCACGGAAATACAATTCCGGAAGAGGAACAGCCAAAATTGTTTGAAGCTTTTATGCGCGGGAATAATTCTCAAAATATTTCCGGTTCAGGGCTTGGCCTTAGAATCGTCAAAAGAATCCTTGAATACCACGGCGCCGAAATTATATATTCTTCTCCCGATGAAAAAGTGAATAAATTCAGCGTGGTTTTTGATAAATAATATGCAGGAGATTGTATCAATAGGAATGGGCTTTAGCCCATTTATTTAAATAGAAATTTCAAAATTGGTTTTAACCAAAACTTATTTCAAGGTTAATTAAATCTTAATGGTTCAAAGAACATTTCAAATCAGAATCTTCATCATTTATTTTACATTTATTAACCTAAATCCAAATTTAATTTTTTTTTAAGCCCCATTTAAGGTCGTTTTAATAGCAGAAAAGCAATTTTGTATCATAAAATTGAAAAAAATGAACAAAATTGCAGGGCTGTTCATCGTCGTTTCCTCGGTTACGGCGGCACAACAGCAAATGTCACTTTTGGATTGTGAAGAGGCTTTTCAAAAAAATAATCTCCAGCTGCTCGCCGAACAGTACAACATCAATATGGCCGATGCAGATATTTTACAGGCGAAAATCTGGGAGCTCCCACAATTGAGCGGACAAATCAATGCGTATAATCCCGAAGATAAAAAAGTTTTTGATATCGGTCACGCAAAAGGAGCGCAGGTAACTCAGCTGATTTACATGGGTGGCAAAAAGAAGAACGAAATTGCTTTTGCAAAATCAAATAAAGAGCTGGCCCAGCTTCAGTTTTCTCAATTATTGGTTGATCTGAAAACCCAGCTTCATACAACATATTATAATCTTTATTACGAAAATTTAAAACTTGAAAATACCAATAAGCAATTAGGATACATGAATGATCTTCTGGCTGCTTATCGTGTGCAATCTGCAAAAGGAAATGTTTCTCTTAAAGACGAAGTGAGACTGCAAAGTATTGTAATTCAGTTAAATAATGATAAGCTGGGAATTAATAAAAATATTCTTGAATTTGAGCAGAATTTAAAAATTTTAACGGGAATTACAGACGATATCCAACCACAGCTTTCCGATGCCGAAGCGAAAGATATTCTGGCTGCACAACCTTTTGGTGATGATGGTGAATTAAAAAAGAAAGCTTTGGAAAATAATGCAGATTATCAATATAATGTAAAATTAATCGAAAGCAGCAAATTGTACGCTCAGTGGCAAAAATCTCTGAATATTCCCGATTTAAATCTAGGAGTAGGATGGGACCAAAACGGAGGAACTTTTAAGAATGAAGCTAATCTGATGGTCGGAATTCCGCTGCCTTTATGGAAATCAAATCAGGGAAATGTTGAAAAAGCCAATTTTGCCATTCAACAAAATCAAAAAAATGCAGATTTTCAGAAATTAAATCTGGAAACAAAAGTTGAATCCGCCTACAAAACCTGGAAAACGCAATACGATCAATTAGCGGAAATTAAATCCACAGATCTTAATAATCTTGATTTAGTGTATAACGGAATGCTCAAAAATTTCAGAAACGGAAATGTAAGCCTTATCGAATTTACAGATTTCATGGAAAGCTACCGGCAGACTGCGCTTCAGATTTATGATATGAAAAACGAGATCATCCAGTCGGCGGAACAACTGAATCAATTAGTACAAACGAAAATCTTCTATTAATAATGAAAAAATATATAATCCCGGTAATGGTGGCTTTGTCAATCTTGTCATGCTCAAAAAAAGAGGAAGAGGCAAAACCACAGGCAAAAAAAGGTTTTGAGCTGAGCAATACCATGCTGCAGTCAATTTCTTTGGCGAAAGTCGAGAAAAAAAAGATAGAAGACGATTATAATTTTTACGGAAAAATATCGGCTGATAAGAACAGCTATATCGATGTTTATCCGCTGGTCGGAGGAAATGTTTTAAGTGTAAATGTGGAGTTGGGAGATCATGTGACGAAAGGTCAGGTTTTGGCAACGATCCGAAGTACGGAGTTGGCGGAAGTTCAGAAAGATGTAAGCGACGCAAAAACGGATTTGGTTGTTGCGCAAAACAATCTTCGTGTTGCAAAGGAAATGTATGAAGGAAAGCTGAATACTGAAAGAGATGTTTCGGAAGCCAAAAGCCAGCTGCAGAAAGCGCAGGACCAAATGCAGAGAGCAAATGCGGTGAGCACGGTTTATAATGTGAAAAAAGGGAATATTTACAGTGTTGTGGCTCCGATCAGCGGCTACATCGTTCAAAAGAATATCAACAAAGATATGCAGTTGAGAAGTGACAGAAGCGATAATATTTTTGATGTTGCGAATACAACAAATGTCTGGGCGATCATGAATGTCAACGAATCAGACATCGAAAAAATCAGCCTTGGAATGAAAGCGCAGGTTTCCACATTGTCTTATCCTGACAAAGTTTTTGATGGAAAAATTGATAAAATCTTTAAAATCATCGATCCGCAAACCAACGCAATGCAGGCAAGAGTGGTTTTGAACAATCAAAATGGTTTGTTAATTCCTGACAGTAAAGCGACAATAAAAGTTTCAAGCTCGGAAAATAACACGGCATTGACGGTTCCTTCCAAAGCGGTAATTTTTGATGATAACAGAAGTTTTGTAGTTATTTTTAAATCAAGAACGGATGTAAAGGTTAAAGAAATTAAGGTTTTAAAACAGGTCGGTGATATCACCTACATTTCCGGAGGTTTGTCTGAAGGTGAAGAAGTGATTACGAATAATCAACTCTTGATTTACCGCTCTTTGAATAGTTAAATTTTATTTTAGTTTTAATTTGAAACATTAAGAATTATTATTATGCAGAGTTAAGAGGTTAAGTTTTAATTAAGAAAACATCTTAGATATTTTTTAAGCTAAATACAATTCGCTTGCGAATTCTTAATATTTCAAAACTCCTTAATTAATCTTAATGGTTTAAAATATAGGATCACTTGCTGAGTGAAACGCCTTTGCGAACGTAAAATATGCAGAACAATTAAATAAAACCTTTGCGAACCTAGCGTTAAAAATAAAAAAAAGAGTAAAGAATTCTTTCAACGACCTTTTTAGGTCAAAAAAATCTATCATGAATAAATTCATTAAAAATATAATTGCTTTTTCGTTAAAAAATAAAGCATTTACCTTTATTTGGGTCGCTATTCTGGCGGTTTCAGGGTTTATAAGTTTCAAAAATATGCCTATTGAAGCCTTTCCTGATGTGACCAATACCCAGATTGTCATCATCACTCAATGGAATGGGCGTAGCGCGGAAGAAGTCGAGCGTTTTGTTACGACACCTATCGAATTGGCGATGAGTCCGGTTCAGAAAAAAACCAGTGTGAGAAGCACGACGATGTTTGGGCTTTCCATTGTTAAAATTCTTTTTGATGATGGGGTAGATGATACTTTCGCCAGAAATCAGGTCAATAACCAGTTACGCACAGTCAGCCTTCCTGATGAGGTAGATCCCGAAGTGCAGCCGCCATACGGGCCGACCGGTGAGATTTTCCGATATACATTGGAGAGCAAAACGAAAGATTCCCGGGAGTTATTAACCTTACAAAACTGGGTGGTTGACCGTGCGTTGAGAGGGGTGCCCGGAGTTGCGGATATCAATGTTTTCGGGGGTCAGGATAAAGTTTTTGAATTGAGTATTGATCCCAGAGCTTTAGATAAATACAATTTGACTCCATCTCAGGTGTATGATGCAGTGAAGAAAAGTAATTTAAATGTCGGAGGTGATGTGATCGAAAAAAACGGACAGGCTTACGTGGTAAGAGGAATAGGTTTGGTGAAATCTATTAATGATATTGGGAATATTACGATCGAAAACGATAACGGAAACCCTGTTCTGGTTAAAAATGTGGCAGACGTTCATGAAAGTTCGATGCCGAGAGTAGGACAGGCAGGCTTAAATAATCATGAAGATACGGTGGAGGGAATCGTCGTGATGAGAAAAGGCGAAAATCCGCGCGATGTTTTGGTTGGAGTTAAAGCTAAAATTAAAGAGCTGAACGAGAAAATCCTTCCGAAAGATGTAAAAATGGTCACTTTCTACGATCGGGATAATTTGATGGATTTCACAACGCATACCGTAATGCATAACCTTATCGAGGGAATTGTTTTAGTCACGGTAATCGTTTTAATTTTCATGGCGGACTGGAGAACAACGCTGATTGTTTCTATTATCATTCCGCTATCTTTATTGTTTGCTTTTTTATGTTTAAAACTGGCGGGAATGAGTGCCAATTTACTGTCACTCGGAGCAGTCGATTTTGGAATCATCATCGACGGAGCCGTCGTCATGGTGGAAGGACTCTTTGTCATGCTCGACCACAAAGCCCATCAATACGGTCCGGAAAAGTTCAATAAAATGGCAAAAGGTGGCTGGATCAAGCAAACAGGAACCGGTTTGGGAAAAGCGATTTTCTTTTCAAAATTAATTATCATTACCTCATTAATTCCGATTTTCTCGTTTCAGAAAGTAGAAGGCAAAATGTTTTCACCATTGGCTTTTACATTAGGTTTTGCATTAATTGGTGCTTTGATTTTTACCCTGACTTTAGTTCCGGTTCTTTCGCATATTCTTTTAAATAAGAATGTTAGAGAAAAAAACAATCCTTTCGTGAATTTCTGGGACAGAATTGTTTTGAAAGGCTTCAACTATACTTTTAGACATAAAAAAATGAGTCTAATTGTTGCCATTTCATTTTTGGCAGTGACCTTATTCTCAGGAAAGTTTTTGGGAACGGAATTTTTACCTCAATTAAACGAAGGCTCATTGTGGATCACCGCAGAAATGCCGATGAGCTCATCATTAAAAGAATCGCTGAAAACGGCAGATCTTTTAAAGAAAGACATCATGAGCTTTCCGGAAGTAACGGATGTTCTTGCACAAACGGGGAGAAGTAATGACGGAACAGATCCGAACGGATTTGGATTTGTACAATTTGCCGTTAATCTCAAACCTAAAGATGATTGGAAACGAAATATCAGTTATGATGAATTAATTGAAGAAATTGACAAAAAACTAAGAACCTATCAGGGAATTACCTTTAATTATTCTCAACCTATTTCAGACAATGTTGCCGAAGCGGTAGCCGGTTTTAAGGCTGAAAACGGGATTAAAATCTACGGAGATAATTTACAGACCTTAGACAAGCTAGCTGATGAGGTTTTAAAACAGATCAAAGATGTTGATGGTGTAAAAGATCCGGGAATTATTAAAAATATTGGTCAGCCCGAAGTCAGTGTGGTGTTGGATCGAGATAAAATGGCAGCGTACGGCGTAATGCCCGATGATGCACAATCTGTTCTTGAAATGGCTTTCGGAGGAAAAACAGCTTCGGAAATGTTTGACGGTGAAAGAAAATTCCCGATCAGATTACGATATTCTCAGGAATACAGAAAAGATGAAAATGATATTGCGGCACTGATGGTTCCCACACAGGACGGTTCAAAAATTCCGTTGAAAGAGATCAGTACGATCGTAAAAGATAACGGAGCTGCCTTTATATATAGAGATGATATCAAAAGGTATATCGGCGTAAAATTCTCGATTCGCGACCGTGATTTGGGAAGCACTATTGCTGATGCACAGAAAAAAGTGGCGAAAATCGACCTTCCTGATGGATATTCTATCGGCTGGACAGGGCAGTTTGAAAACCAGCAGCGGGCTTCTCACAGATTGGCGCAGGTTGTTCCGATCAGTATTTTAGGGATTTTCTTCTTGTTGTTTATCCTTTTTGGAAACATGAAAGATTCCTTATTGGTATTGGCAAATGTCCCTTTTGCACTGATCGGAGGAATTATCGCCCTTCATGTCACCCGAATGAATTTTGGAATTTCCGCCGGAGTCGGGATGATCGCTTTACTCGGGATCTGTATTCAGAACGGGGTAATTCTCATCACGGAATTCCATCAGAATGTCAAAAATGGATTGAGTCTGGATAATGCGATATTAAATGGAGTAAAATCCAGAACGCGACCTGTAATCATGACGGCATTAATGGCTTCCATCGGATTAATGCCTGCAGCCTTATCTACAGGTATTGGTTCGGAATCTCAAAAACCGTTGGCCATTGTAATTATAGGCGGATTAATAACGGCAACCGTTCTTACATTATTAATATTTCCGATCATCTTCTGGATCTTCAACAGAACGAAGAAATCTCAATCAATTTAATTATTCTTTTATATTATATTAAAATCGAAGCGCGGAAAACAAAGTTTTCCGCGCTTCACCATTATTGAAATAAAAATATTATGAGTTTAAAATCCTAATCCCACAGCAAATGCTTTTACCGTATTGGGATAATCTGCCACTGAAGTTGCAGCTCCTGTTGATGTATTGACAGTATAAATTTTTGTAGCTGAACCCACTGAAGCCATTAAATAAGCTTTCTGACTCATACTTCCGATATCAAAACCATTGGCAGAAGTAATATTGATTCCTAAAGAGCCTGTTTCTACTAAAGTTCCGTTATTAGGTGGGTTTTGCTGATATAATTTATCGGTATTATGATCGATGACAAATAAAGTTGTGCTGGTTGTTCCTGCAAAATTATTGGTATACGCTGCAGCACCTAACATGGCTCCGACAGGATTGATCGCCGAGTCTACTGCTGTAATTCCTCCTGTAACAGGGTCCAGGCGAAGATTTTGGCCCGTATTGCTTACTACGCGTATTTTATCAACCAATGGATTAAAATCAAATCCGAAATCGGTTCCTGATAATAAGGTTGCAAAAGGTGAGCTTCCAACGGCTGTTGCTGCTCCCGTTCCTAAATTGATCGTATAAATTCTGCTGGAGCTTCCCAAAGCATATAGTTGTCCGTTCAAAGGACGGAAATCTATTCCTAAAATATTTTCACCACTTTGCAATCCGGCTACTGTTTTAGAAACCGGCATCGGACTGTTCGGGTTAAAGATCTGGAGATTATTAGCATTATCAACAGCATACGCAACTGCTTCTGTAGGAATCGCCAAATCGATAATCGCCTGTTGAAGAGATCCGATGTTGGTTGCTTTTCCATTAATAAGATCCAGCAAATGAAGTTTATCGTTTAAAGCTAATAATGCTGTGCTGTTATCATGCTTAATATCAAAAGCCGCCTGTCCTGTAAAGGTGGTTCCAAGACTTCCTACTTCTACCAGAGTTCCGTTATTAGGAGGATCTTGTTTAAATAATTTTCCTGAAGCGGGATCAATATCATATAAAATAGTAGAAGAGGCACCGGCTTTACTGTTGGTGTAAGCGATTCCTGTGATGGACGGACTTCCCGGTCCTGTAATATTGGTGTCGTTACCCGCAGTAGCTCCGGTTTCCGGATGAAGACGGAGATTTTGTCCCGTATTGCTTACCAGACGAATTCTGTCAACAGTAGGGTTAAAGTCAATAGATGCAATCGTTCCTGAAACGGCGGGTACAAAGGCCGTAGAACTTACAATTCTTGCAGAAGCGTTGGTTGTATTAATAATGTATAATTTACTTGCGTTCGATAATGCATACAATTCTCCTGTAGCAGGTCTGAAATCAATGCTTAATAATTTTTCTCCTGAAACCACTCCCGTAACTGCCGTTTTAGAAGTAAAAGCCTTAGGATTATTGGAATTAAAATAGACCAGCTCATTCATGGAAGTTAATCCGTAAACCATAAGATCCGGTCCCTGAGCCATGTTTTCAGGCATAATGTAATCATCCGAATCATTGCACGAGAAAATCGTTGTAAAAGCAGCTAATGCCAGACAGAGGTGTAATAGTTTTTTCATAATATTTATTTAATAGTTGTTTTTATATGTACGAAAAAAGATTGTAGATGGTTTTATTGGCAAAAAATATGCTCTTAAAATCTTTTTTAGGCCCTATTATATTCATAATTAATAAGATAGTTTCGTTTTTTAATAAAAGGGTTTGCCGGATTTTTTAAATTGAGAAAATTGTGTAAATTTGCACTTCAATAACATTGAAATATAAGGTTTGTAATTCTTTGGATCTGAATATTGAAACTTTTTTTAATAAAAAGGTTTTGATATTTAAAAATTCATTATATTTGCACACCGAAAATTTGAATAAACAATAAATAAATAATTTAAATCATGGCAAAGGAAACGTTTAATCGTAACAAACCACACTTGAACATTGGTACTATTGGTCACGTTGACCATGGTAAAACAACTCTTACAGCTGCTATTTCTGCTGTATTAGCTAGCAAAGGTCTTGCTGAGAAAAAAGACTTCTCTGCGATTGACTCTGCTCCAGAAGAAAAAGAAAGAGGTATCACTATCAATACTGCTCACATCGAATACGAAACTGAAAATAGACACTATGCTCACGTTGACTGTCCAGGTCACGCCGACTATGTTAAAAACATGGTAACAGGTGCTGCTCAGATGGATGGAGCTATCGTAGTATGTGCTGCAACTGATGGGCCAATGCCTCAAACAAGAGAACATATCTTACTTTGCCGTCAGGTAAACGTACCTAGAATTGTTGTTTTCATGAACAAAGTTGACATGGTAGATGATGAGGAGTTATTAGAGCTTGTTGAAATGGAGCTTAGAGACTTGTTAACTACTTATGAATTTGACGGTGATAACTCTCCTGTAATTAAAGGTTCTGCATTAGGTGCACTTACTGCTGCTACTGCAACTCCTGCTAACACAGAAGATAAATGGTTCAAAAGCGTTGAAGAATTAATGGATGCTGTTGATACTTGGATCGAGCAACCAACAAGAGATATGGATAAGCCATTCTTGATGCCAATCGAAGATGTATTCTCTATTACTGGTAGAGGTACTGTAGCAACTGGTAGAATCGAGGCTGGTGTTATCAACACTGGTGATCCTGTTGATATCGTAGGTATGGGTGATGAAAAATTAACTTCTACTATTACAGGAGTTGAGATGTTCAGAAAAATCCTAGACAGAGGTGAAGCTGGAGATAACGTAGGTCTATTGTTGAGAGGTATTGAAAAAACTGACATCAAGAGAGGTATGGTTATCGCTAAGAAAGACTCTGTGAAGCCACACAAAAAATTCAAAGCATCAGTTTATATCCTTTCTAAAGAAGAAGGTGGACGTCACACTCCATTCCACAACAAATACCGTCCTCAGTTCTACGTAAGAACTACAGACGTTACAGGTGAGATCTTCTTACCAGAAGGTGTAGAAATGGTAATGCCTGGTGATAACTTAGAGATCACTGTAGAATTGTTACAGCCAATCGCTCTTAACGTAGGTCTTAGATTTGCGATCAGAGAAGGAGGTAGAACAGTTGGTTCAGGTCAGGTTACTGAAATCTTAGATTAATCATCTTAAAATAAATAAGGCTTCCGACAGGAAACTCTCGGAAGCTTTTTATCTACGGGCATCGTCCAATGGTAGGATACCGGTCTCCAAAACCGTTGATCAGGGTTCGAATCCTTGTGCCCGTGCAAACAGAAAATAATGAGCTTAGTAGAATTTTTAAAAGGTTCTTATAACGAATTCAGACATAAAGTTGAATGGCCAAAGTGGTCTGATCTGCAATCTTCTACAATTGTAGTAACTATTGCAACAGTGATCTTGGCATTATTTACATTCGGAGTTGATGAATTGTTTTCTAAAGCAATCAGCAACATAATAGGGATGCTTATCAACATGTTCAATTAATATAAAAAGTATTTTCCCATAATGAGCGAATTGAAATGGTATGTGCTGAAAGCGATCAGCGGACAGGAAAATAAAGTGAAAAACTATATTGAGACAGAAATCAAACGTTTAGGGTTTGAGCAGTACGTTACTCAGGTGGTTATTCCTATGGAAAAGGTTATTCAGGTTAGAAACGGTAAAAAAGTTCCTAAAGAAAAGCCATATTATCCTGGATACTTAATGATTGAAGCTGACTTGATGGGAGAAATTCCTCACGCTATTAAGAATATCCCGGGTGTTATTTCTTTCTTAAGTTTAACGAAAGGAGGAGATCCTGTTCCGATGAGAAAATCAGAGGTCAACAGAATGCTTGGAAGAATGGATGAGTTATCGGAATTTGCAAGCGATGTTGAAATCCCTTACATTGTGGGTGAAAACGTTAAAGTAATTGACGGGCCTTTCAACGGATTCAACGGAACTGTTGAGAAAATCCTTGAAGATAAAAAGAAAATTGAAGTTTCTGTTCTTATCTTCGGTAGAAAAACTCCAATGGAGTTAAGCTATATGCAAGTAGAAAAAGTATAATAATTACTTTATAGATAAAAATTTAAAGACTGCTGAAAAGCGGTCTTTTTTTATTTTAAACTGAAAAAAAAAATCAATTAATATGCTAAGATCATTCTAATTAGATGTAATTAAAATTGCTGTAAACCAATTGTTTAATGGATTTTTTAATGTGAATATTTACATAATTTATTATAATTTAAAAGTATCTTTGTAATCTTAAAACTTTAATAGATGAATCTGAAATTTTTACTTTTTGCTTTTATGATATTTTTCTCATCTGCAAAAGCACAAAACGAATTTATCACAATATGGAAACCAAGTAATCCTACAATTGGTAATCTAAATACAACTTCCACACAGATTAAATTTCCGGGAATAGGAACCAATTATACTATTTACTGGGAAGAAGTAGGGTATTTGTCACATAATGGAACATTAAGTAATATTACTTCAACAGCAGGGAATCCTGTATTGATTAATTTTGGAACTCCGCAAAATCCTACTGCTTCTAATGCAACATATAGAGTTAAAGTTAGCAATGGAAGTGGAATTTTTTCACAAATTAAATTTCTTCATAATAATATTGTAGTTGGTGATAGTGGCAAAATAATTGACCTCACACAGTGGGGAAATGTAGTTTGGACGAGTATGGCAAATGCATTTTATGGATGCGGTAAATTAGATATTACCGCTACAGATATTCCGAATTTGTCAGGAGTTTTGGATTTTTCACTAATGTTTGCTTCATGTGAAAGTCTTATAGGGAATTCCAGCTTTAACTTATGGAATATGAGTTCCGCAATTAATCTAGCTGGTATGTTTTCTTCTGCAAGAATTTTTAATGCTCCGATAGGAAATTGGAATATAGAGAATGTTACTAACATAAATAGCATGTTCAGCTTAACAATTAATTTTAACCAACCTATTGGAAATTGGAATACTAGTAAAATTATAACTATGCAAAATGTTTTTGATGGAGCGATAGCATTCAATCAATTTATTGGTAATTGGGATACCAGCAAAGTTACTAATATGTCTAGTATGTTTCAAGGTGCAAATTTTAATCAGCCTATTGGAAATTGGGATACCAGCAAAGTTACCAATATGTTCAGGATGTTTAATACAGCAATTAATTTTAATCAAGATATAGGTAATTGGAATACTGGAAATGTTTTAGACATGCAGCAAATGTTCCAATATGCTAGGGATTTCAACCAACCTATTGGGAATTGGGATACCAGCAAGGTTACAAATACACAATATATGTTTTACAATGCCAAAAATTTCAACCAGCCTATAGGCAATTGGAACGTAAGCAACGTTACAACTATGTATTATATGTTTAGTTATGCAATAAATTTTAATCAACCTATTGGCAACTGGAATACAAGTAATGTAACTAATATGGGAAATATGTTTGAACGTACAAATTTCAATCACCCCATTGGAAATTGGAATACAAGCAAGGTTACATGGATGGATTCTATGTTCAGTTATGCAACAAGCTTCAATCAACCGATAGGAAATTGGGATACAAGTAAGGTTATTTATATGAATAATATGTTTAATAATGCTACAAATTTCAATCAGGATATTGGTAATTGGAGTTTGATAAATCTATCTTTTTTATCTGGAATGTTTAAAAATTCGGGTGTTTCCTGTATTAATTATGATAAAATCTTAATAGGGTGGAAAAATAATACGAGTACCCCAAGTAATAAGAATCTAGGAGATGTAGCACCTTTAAAATATTCTGCTAATTCAGTGACAGCCAGAAATACCTTAGTTAATTCCAAAGGATGGACTATTACAGGTGATATTTATGATGCAACCTGTGCTCCTCCGTTAGCAACTTCCGAGACAACTGCTAAAGAAGACTTTATACTTTATCCGAATCCTGTGAAAAATGTACTTTACTTAAAGTCGGAAAAGAAAATGGATGATATCAAGATCTATACAATGGATGGCAAAATGGTAAAAGATATTAAACATGCAGATACATCCATTGATGTAAGTGATCTGGCTAAAGGAAATTATATCATTAAAATGATGATAGAAATAAGAACCGAAAAATTTATTAAAGAATAACAGATAAGCTATTTATTTTATTTTTTCCTATATATTTGATCTATTGATTATTCTATTATGAAAAAGACACTTTATTTTTTTTCTTTTTATACATTGTTGCTCTTTGGTACCCTGAAAGCTCAAACTATTGCAGTAAGTACAAGCTGCGGACCACAAAGTATTAATTTTAGTGGAATACAAAATTCAAGAAATTCATACATTGGAACTACCCCTGGAAACGGTTTCAACCTAAAGATTTTTTGGGATGCCACTACTTCAAGATGGGTTACGCAAGGTTGGCAAGGTGCTTACGACATAAATTATACCAGTTCGTTGAATACAAGCCCAAATCCTCCATCATTTTCAACTGGAAATTGGATTTCGTATGGATTTAGCGGTTTTTGTCCATTGACTGGATTAAGCGGTAATGGTACCACTTCAATAAATGTAGCAGTTGCGGTAACAGATGCTACATGCGGGACCTGTAATGATGGTACTGCATTGGCAACACCAAGTGGTAGTGTTTCTCCATATATATACTCATGGTCGCCAAATGGAGGTAATGCAGCAATAGCAACTAATCTTTCACCAGGTAATTATGTAGTTACCGTAACCGGAGCTGACAATAACTCCATTCAAAAAAATATTACTATTGGTAATGTACTTGCCACCAGTGAATCGCAACAGCAAAGTAATGTTAGTGTTTTTCCCACCAGAGCAAAGGATTTTATAACAATAAAGTCTGATATTAAGTCACCTACGAAAGCTGAGTTGTATGATTCTACAGGGAAAAAAGTAATGGATATCGTATTGAAAGACTCTGCTACCCAAGTGGATGTTTCAGGACTTTCCGCTGGCATGTATTTTTTTAAGTTACAAACAAAGGGAGGAATAAAGATTCAGAAAATAATTAAACAATAAGTGTAATTATGATTAATTTGTATTACTTCTGCCAGTGAAATTATTAAAGAAAACACAGAAACTGCTTGATGTATGCTTGTGAAAAAGAATAAAATAAGAATATATTTCTAATAATCAGTATTTTACGTTCATTGTTTCTATTTTATATTGTACCTTAGTTGTATACATATTTCTAATGGAAGCAAGATTTTTACTTTTTGCTTTTATGATATTTTTTTCATCATTAAAAGCTCAGAATGAATTTATCACTGTCTGGAAACCCGCTAATCCTACAATGGGTAGCCTGAATACAACTTCCACACAGATTAAGTTTTCAGGGAAAGGAACCGATTACAATATTTATTGGGAAGAAGTTGGCTATCCAGTACATTCAGGGAATTTGAACCATATTACTTCAACAATTGGAAATCCTGTACTGATCGATTTTGGAACACCTAATAATCCTGTTCCGGCTGATGCAACATATATTGTAAAAATAAGCAATGGTAACGGCAGCTTTTCTCAAATTAAATTTTTTGATAATGGCTATGTAGGTGATATCAAAAAAATCATTCAGGTATCTCAATGGGGCAATATCGTCTGGACAACTATGACCAGTGCATTTTTCTATTGTTCGGAATTAGATGTCACTGCCACTGATGTTCCCAATCTTACCAATGTCTCAGATTGTTCCCAAATGTTTCGGGATTGTAGTAGTCTTGTTGGTAATGCAAGTTTTAATGCATGGGATACGGGTTCAATAACAAATATGAGCCTTATGTTTTGCTTTGATCCTCTTTTTAATCAGTCTCTGTCAAACTGGGATACAAGCAATGTTACTACTATGAATAGTATGTTTACCGGAGCTGCAGCTTTTAATCAGCCCATAGGAAACTGGGATACAAGCAATGTTACCAATATGACCGGAATGTTTTATAATGCATCATCATTTAATCAGCCCATAGGAAATTGGGATGTAGGAAATGTTTTGTATATGAACGGATTATTTTTAAATGCAGTTTCTTTTAATCAACCCTTAGAAAATTGGGACTTGGGGAATGTTTATTTATTAAATGATATGTTTTCTAATGCCGCTGCATTTAATCAACCCATAGGAAACTGGAATACAAGTCATGTTACCATTATGAATCACATGTTTGCCAATGCTACATCTTTTAATCAGCCTATTGGAAACTGGAATACAGTAAATGTTACGGTTATGAGCAGCATGTTTAACAACGCCACTTCATTTAATCAACCTATAGGAAACTGGAATACAGCAAATGTTTCAAATATGAATAGTATGTTTAACAATGCTACTTCTTTTAATCAGTTTATAGGAAATTGGAATACAGGAAATGTCTTAAATATGGGGTATATGTTTTCTAATGCTACCGCTTTTAATCAATCTTTAGAAAATTGGAATTTATCAAAACTAAATTCATTTAATTCAGCTAATGACATGTTTTCTTTATCAGGGCTTTCCTGTGTCAATTATGACAATACATTAATAGGATGGGCAAATAATTCTAATACAGCTAATAATATTAATTTAGGAAATGCGGCCCCATTAAAGTATTCTTCTAATGCGGTTGCTGCCAGAAATATTTTACTAAGCAAAGGATGGACTATTACAGGTGATATTTATAATGCAACCTGTGCTCCTCCGTTAGCAACTTCCGAGACAACTGCTAAAGAAAACTTTATACTTTATCCGAATCCTGTGAAAAATGTACTTTACATAAAGTCGGAAAAGAAAATGTATGATATCAAGATCTATACAATGGATGGCAGAATGGTAAAAGATATAAAACATGCAGATACATCCATTGATGTAAGTGATCTGCTTAAAGGAAATTATATCATTAAAATGATGATAGAAAAAGAAATAAGAAGTGAAAAGTTTATTAAAGAATAGTATGGCAAAGTGTTTATTTTGCTTATAAAGTTATTTGAAGAATGGAAATTTCTGTTTATATATGGTTGAAAAACTCCAATGGATTTAAGCTATATGCAAGTAGAAAAAGTATAATAATTACTTTATAGATAAAATTTAAAGACTGCTGAAAAGCGGTATTTTTTATTTTACGCATCAGATAATTAATTTATTTTCAATTTAGAGTGAGTAATTTTTTAAGCATTTATTTTAAATTATAGAATTAATTTTTGATTTTAAAATTTCACATACAATGGAAAAATAATCTGTTTTTAAATTAAAATCTATTTCATATTTAAGTGAAAATCAGCAAATTGCTTTTTATATTTTCTGTTTTGGAATAATCATATAATTAATTTTAGGATGAATTAGATTTTCAAAATATTTTTTTGAAAAATACTTTATCATTATTTTGTTTGAATATTGCATATTTCTACATTTGTTGAAATTTAAAAAACAAAAATACATGGTGAAAAAATTATTGACGGTGACTATAGTTTGCTTTTATTGCTTATTAAACGCACAAGTAGGGATAAATACAACCAATCCACAAGGTATATTTCACATAGACGGAGGCAAAGACAATCCTAAAACCGGAGTTCCTTCTATAGTCCAGCAATCCAACGATTTTATAGTTAATGCAAGTACAGGAATAGGGCAGGGTACGATATCGGTAGGAGTTGGGACGACAAATCCTACGGAACGTCTCGATTTGGCAAACGGAAATTTAAGGATAAGAGATATAAACAGTACGATAGGCACAGGATCAGATAAATTATTAGTGGCAGATAACAACGGGGTGATAAAACTTGCAGGTGGAGAAGGATTTTCAGTTAATGACTCCGGAAACAGAATTCTGGATGCTAAAAGTGGGGCTACTCTTTCTGCAGACAATGACTGGAATGATAATGAATTTACAACCTTAAAGCTGAATGAGCAATATGATGCCATGAATTCTTATGATCCTTCAACAGGTGAATTTACAATACCTAAAGATGGTCTTTATTTTATGTATGGCGTCTGTGGCTTTATTACCCCTCAAAGTGGGTCCGGCGTTTTTGACGGGACTTCCGGAGATGCCTTTACAGCGATTGTTGTCGATGGCGGCAGGGTTTCAACCGCTCATAATGTAATATTCAGAGGTGCAAAAAATCCCGGGACAAATGCTAATTTATTCTTTTTAGTTGCCAATTCTACATTATGGCTGAAGGCCGGGCAGAAAATTACGTTGCAGTTTTTAACGTATGGTACAAGCAATATGGTCGGCTCTCTAAGCGATCTTAAGATTGATAAATCTTCTTCACGATTCGTAATAAACAAGATATTATAATATTTTTTTTTCTAAACATCTGTGTGATCCTTTCTTATCAGCTTTGATAAGAAAGGTTTTTATCTTTAATTAAAATAAAATTAATTAAATCTTCTAAAAATCAGCAGCATCCGTTTGCTAATTCAAAAATATTTCATAATTTTGCAGTCCGAAAAGTAGGTTTGCTGTATGTGAGTCGGTAAATCTGCTGAATAATAAATGCTTCCAAACTCATTAATTATTCAATTTTAAAAAACAAAAAATGGCTAAAAAAGTCTTTAAAATGGTAAAACTTCAGGTGAAAGGTGGCGCTGCCAACCCTTCTCCACCAGTAGGCCCGGCATTGGGTTCTGCAGGTGTGAACATCATGGAGTTTTGTAAACAATTTAACGGAAGAACTCAGGATAAGCCAGGGCAAGTTTTACCTGTAGTAATTACAGTGTACGAAGACAAATCTTTTGAATTCGTAATTAAAACTCCACCTGCAGCAATTCAATTAATGGATGCGGCTAAAATCAAAGGAGGATCCGGAGAACCAAACAGAAACAAAGTAGGTGCTGTATCTTGGGATCAGGTGAAAAAAATCGCTGAAGATAAAATGGCAGACCTTAACTGCTTTACAATGGATTCAGCTATTTCTATGGTTGCAGGTACTGCAAGATCTATGGGATTAAGAGTAACAGGAACTAAACCAACTAACGCTTAAAACTTATTGAAATGGCAAAATTAACTAAAAAGCAAAAAGAAGCTTTAAGCAAAGTAGAAAAAGGTAGAATTTACAACCTTGAAGAAGGTTCTGCTCTTGTAAAAGAAGTAAACACTGCAAAGTTTGACGCTTCTGTAGATATCGCTGTAAGATTAGGTGTAGATCCAAGAAAAGCAAACCAAATGGTAAGAGGTGTTGTATCTCTTCCACACGGTACTGGTAAAGATATTAAAGTTTTGGCTTTGGTAACTCCGGATAAAGAAGCTGAAGCTAAAGAAGCAGGTGCTGATTATGTAGGTCTTGACGAGTATTTACAAAAAATAAAAGACGGTTGGACAGATGTTGACGTTATCGTTACCATGCCGGCTGTTATGGGTAAACTAGGACCTTTAGGTAGAGTTTTAGGACCAAGAGGTTTAATGCCTAACCCTAAATCAGGTACTGTAACTATGGAAATTGGTAAAGCAGTAACTGAAGTGAAAGCAGGTAAAATTGATTTCAAAGTAGATAAATACGGTATTATCCACGCTGGTATTGGTAAAGTATCTTTCGATGCTGCTAAAATCAAGGAGAATGCTCAGGAATTAATTTCTACATTGATCAAAATGAAACCAACTGCTGCTAAAGGAACATATGTAAAAAGCATTTATTTGTCTTCTACAATGAGCCCGGGTATTGCAATTGATACTAAATCTGTTAACTAATATAAATCCTTAAGACAATGACAAAAGACCAAAAAGTTGTAGCAATACAAGAGATCAAAGACTTGCTTCAGGATGCAAAAGTAGTATACGTAGCAGATCTAGACGGATTGAACGCTGCTAAGTCTTCAGAATTCAGAAGACAGGCTTTCAAACAAAATATCAAAGTAAAAGTGGTAAAAAATACGCTTTTACAAAAAGCAATGGAACAAATGGAAGGAGTAGATTACTCTGAAATGTTCCAGACTTTTAAAGGAAACTCTGCATTAATGGTTTCTGAGACTGCAAACGGTCCGGCAAAATTAATCCAGGGATTCAGAAAAAAAGAAGAAAAGCCTGCTTTAAAATCAGCTTTTGTTCAGGAAACATTCTACGTTGGAGACGAAAACTTAGCTGCACTTGCGAACATCAAGTCTAGAGAAGAAATGATCGGAGAAATCATCGGATTACTTCAATCTCCAATCCAAAGAGTTGTTTCTGCTCTTCAAAACAAACCTGAAACAGTAGAAGCTAAAGCTGAAGAAGCTGCTGCGCCTGCTGTAGAAGAAACTCCTGCTGAGGCGGCTCCGGAAGCTCCTGCTGCAGAAAGCACGGAAGAAACTCCAAGTGCTGAATAATTACACTCAAAAAATTAAATAAATAATCAACAAAAACATTACAACAATGTCAGATTTAAAAAATTTAGCTGAAACGCTAGTAAACTTAACGGTAAAAGACGTAAACGAATTAGCTACTATCCTTAAGGATGAGTACGGAATTGAGCCAGCTGCTGCTGCTGTAGTAGTTGCTGCAGGTGGTGGAGAAGCTGCTGAAGAAAAGACTGAATTCGACGTAATTCTTAAGTCTGCAGGTGCTTCTAAATTAGCCATCGTTAAATTGGTAAAAGATTTAACTGGTGCTGGTCTTAAAGAAGCTAAAGATATCGTAGACGGTGCTCCTGCTCCAATCAAAACTGGTATCTCTAAAGACGAAGCTGAAGCTCTTAAGAAGCAATTAGAAGAAGCTGGTGCTGAAGTAGAATTGAAATAATTCAATTTACCTTTAAAATATGAAGCCTGAACAAATTGTTCAGGCTTTTTTATTGCATAATAGCAAGTGATTTTTTTATTCAACAATAAATGAATAGTACAACAATAGTGATTTATTTGTGAATGTGGATAAGTTTTTGTAAATTTGCAGTCTCTTTTGGCGCGAAAAATTGTTTGTAAATCTATAAAATACTAAAAGTCAACTCTTTCATGAAGATGAAAGGGCTTTCGTGTATATAGATATTGCGGCGAATTCTGCCTCAAAAGTAATAAAAATATTTTGCATTACGCTGTGAAAAGATATACCAGCGTTGCAGTTAGGAATAAGATTCTGAGAATCAAGAGAAAAAAATGAAGACATTTTCTAATAGCGCCAAACATTATTAAGTCTTTTTTCTTTTATCTGACCTCTTTTTCTTCTTTCTGATATTTTTTAATAAAATCAAAATATTTTTTAACCCTTTCTTTAAAAGTTTTATGAGTAAAACAACAGCAACAACTAGGGGAAATCAGAGAATTAATTTCTCTTCAGCGAAAGGAAAAATTATTACTCCGGACTTCTTGGATATCCAAATTGAGTCTTTTAGTGAGTTTTTCCAGCTTGATACACTTCCTGAAGACAGAAGAAGTGAAGGTTTGTATAAGACCTTCCAGGAAAATTTCCCGATTACCGACTCTAGAAACCAATTCGTTTTGGAATTCTTAGATTATTTGGTAGATTCTCCACGTTATTCAATCGATGAGTGTGTGGAAAGAGGATTGACGTATTCAGTACCTCTTAAAGCAAGACTTAAACTGTATTGTACAGACCCTGAGCACGAGGATTTCCAGACCGTGGTGCAGGATGTATATTTAGGGCCGGTTCCTTATATGACGCCTAGTGGATCTTTCATCATCAATGGTGCTGAGAGAGTTATTGTTACGCAGCTTCACCGTTCACCTGGTGTATTCTTCGGACAGACTTACCACGCAAACGGAACCAAACTTTATTATTCAAGAATTATCCCTTTCAAAGGATCTTGGATGGAATTTACTACGGATATCAACAGCGTAATGTATGCGTATATTGACCGTAAGAAAAAGTTACCATTAACTACTTTATTAAGAGCTATCGGATTTGAATCTGATAAAGACATTCTTCAGATCTTCGACCTTGCGGAAGAAGTGAAGGTTTCTAAAGCAGCCCTTAAAAAAGTGGAAGGAAGAACATTGGCTGCGAGAGTATTGAACACTTGGTTCGAGGATTTCGTAGACGAAGATACAGGAGAGGTTGTTTCTATCGAAAGAAACGAAATCATCCTAGACAGAGAAACGATTCTTGAAAAAGAACATTTAGATCTTATTCTTGATGCTGGTGTGAAGTCTATTTTGATTCACAAAGAAAACAGCAACGAGTTCTCTATCATTCAAAACACTTTACAAAAAGACCCTACCAACTCTGAAAAAGAAGCGGTAGAGTATATTTATCGTCAGTTAAGAAATGCAGATCCACCAGATGAGGAAACTGCAAGAGGAATTATTGAAAAATTATTCTTCTCTGAGCAAAGATATTCATTGGGTGAAGTTGGACGTTACAGACTAAACAAAAAGTTAGGTCTTAATATCCCTACTACAACTGAGGTTCTTACAAAAGAAGATATCATTGCGATCGTAAGACACTTGATCGAGCTTGTAAACTCTAAAGCTGAGGTTGATGATATTGACCACTTATCAAACAGAAGAATTAAAACTGTTGGTGAGCAATTGGCAGGACAGTTCGGTGTAGGTCTTTCAAGAATTGCAAGAACGATTAAGGAGAGAATGAACGTTAGAGATAACGAAATCTTTACTCCGCTAGATCTTGTTAATGCTAAAACTTTAACATCTGTAATCAACTCGTTCTTCGGTACCAACCAGCTTTCTCAGTTTATGGACCAAACCAACCCGCTATCAGAAATCACGCACAAGCGTAGACTTTCTGCACTAGGGCCTGGTGGTTTATCAAGAGAAAGAGCAGGTTTTGAGGTGCGTGACGTTCACCATACTCACTACGGAAGAATTTGCCCGATTGAAACTCCGGAAGGACCAAACATCGGTTTGATTTCATCTTTAGGTATTTATGCTAAAATCAACAGACTAGGTTTCATCGAAACTCCATATAGAAAAGTAGAAGATAGTAAAATTGATCTTACTGCTGATCCTATTTATCTGAATGCAGAAGACGAAGAAGACAAAGTAATTGCTCAGGCAAACGTTGAGTTGAATGATAACGGTGAATTCTTAACAGACAGAATTATTGCAAGACTAGATGGTGACTACCCGGTAGTTGAGCCATCTCAGGTTAACCTTATCGACGTTGCACCAAACCAGATTTCTGGTATTTCAGCTTCATTAATTCCATTCTTGGAGCATGATGATGCGAACCGTGCGTTGATGGGTTCAAACATGATGCGTCAGGCAGTTCCTCTATTGAAGCCACAAGCTCCAATCGTAGGTACAGGTCTGGAACAGCAAGTTGCGAAAGATTCTAGAATTTTGATCAATGCTGAAGGTACTGGTATCGTAGAATACGTAGATGCCGACAGAATTGTTATTAAATATGAAAGAAGCGAAGACGAAGATTTAGTACAATTCGAGTCTGCTACTAAAACATATAACTTAACTAAGTTTAGAAAAACCAACCAGAGTACAACCATTACACTTAGACCAAACGTAAGAGTAGGGGAAACAGTGCAGAAAGGACAGGTGCTTTGCGACGGTTATGCTACTGAAAACGGAGAATTGGCTCTTGGTAGAAACTTAGTGGTTGCCTTCATGCCTTGGAAAGGATACAACTTTGAGGATGCAATTGTAATCAATGAAAAAGTTGTACGTGAAGACTGGTTTACTTCAATCCACGTGGATGAGTATTCTCTGGAAGTTCGTGATACTAAATTAGGTATGGAAGAATTGACAGCAGATATTCCAAACGTTTCTGAAGAAGCTACAAAAGATCTTGACGAAAACGGGATGATCAGAATAGGTGCTGAAGTGAAGCCTGGAGATATTATGATCGGTAAGATCACTCCAAAAGGTGAATCTGACCCGACTCCTGAAGAAAAACTTTTGAGAGCGATCTTTGGTGACAAAGCCGGTGATGTAAAAGATGCTTCATTAAAAGCAGATTCTTCATTAAGAGGTGTTGTGATCAACAAAAAATTGTTCTCCAGAAATATTAAGGACAAAAAGAAAAGAACTGAAGAAAAACTTAAGCTTGAAGAGATTGAAAACACTTACAAGGCTAAGTTTGATGAATTGAGAAATACTTTAATCGAAAAATTAAACACTTTAGTTAGCGGTAAAACTTCTCAGGGAGTTACCAATGACTTAGATGAAGAAATTATCGGTAAAGGGGTAAAATTCACTCACAAATTATTGACTTCAGTTGAAGATTACGTAAATGTAAGCGGTGCAGACTGGACAGTTGATAACGATAAGAATGAATTAATCAAACAATTAATTCACAATTATAAAATCAAGTTCAATGATATTCAAGGGGTTAAAAACCGTGAGAAATTCGCAATTTCTATCGGTGATGAGCTTCCTGCAGGTATCATGAAGCTGGCTAAAGTTTATATTGCTAAAAAACGTAAGCTGAATGTAGGGGATAAAATGGCAGGACGTCACGGTAACAAAGGTATCGTTTCGAGAATCGTTCGTGAAGAAGATATGCCATTCCTTGAAGACGGAACACCGGTAGATATCGTTTTGAATCCACTTGGAGTACCTTCTCGTATGAACATCGGACAGATTTATGAAACAGTTCTTGGATGGGCTGGTCAGAAATTAGGAATGACGTTCGCTACACCAATCTTCGATGGAGCTACGCTTGATCAGATCACTGAGTACACAGAAAAAGCAGGTCTTCCTAAATTCGGTAACACTCACCTTTATGATGGTGGTACCGGGGAAAGATTTACTCAGCCGGCTACAGTAGGTGTGATCTACATGCTGAAATTAGGACACATGGTAGATGACAAAATGCACGCACGTTCTATCGGACCTTACTCATTGATTACTCAGCAGCCGTTAGGAGGTAAAGCTCAGTTCGGTGGTCAGAGATTCGGAGAGATGGAGGTTTGGGCTCTTGAAGCATTCGGAGCATCAAATATCCTGAGAGAAATTTTAACCGTGAAGTCAGATGACGTGATTGGTAGAGCAAAAACTTATGAAGCTATCGCGAAAGGTGAAGCAATGCCTGAACCAGGTATTCCGGAATCATTCAATGTATTACTTCACGAGTTACAAGGACTTGGACTTGATGTAAGACTAGAGGAATAATTTTAAATTTTGAATGTTGAATTTTGAATTAATTCAGAATTTAAATCCAAAATTTATAATCCAAAATCTAAAATCTAAAAAATGTCAAATAAAAATAAATCAAGTAGATTTAATAAAATAACCATCGGTTTAGCTTCACCGGAGTCTATTTTACAAGACTCAAGAGGGGAGGTTTTAAAGCCGGAAACTATTAACTACAGAACGCACAAGCCTGAGAGAGACGGGTTGTTCTGTGAAAAAATCTTCGGTCCTGTAAAGGATTACGAATGTGCTTGTGGTAAATACAAGAGAATTCGTTACAAGGGGATCGTTTGTGACCGTTGTGGAGTAGAAGTTACGGAGAAGAAAGTAAGAAGAGAGAGAATCGGGCACATCAATTTGGTAGTTCCTATCGCTCACATCTGGTATTTCCGTTCTTTACCAAACAAAATCGGTTACCTTTTAGGAATTCCTTCTAAGAAATTAGATATGATCATCTACTACGAAAGATATGTAGTGATCCAACAGGGTATTGCTAAAAAATTAGACGGTTCTGATTTTGAAAGCATGGAATTTTTAACTGAAGAAGAGTACCTTGATATCATGGAAACTCTTCCTGTTGAAAACCAGTATCTTGATGATTCTGATCCAAACAAATTCATCGCCAGAATGGGTGCTGAAGCTGTTGAAGATCTGTTAAAAAGAATCGATCTTGATGCCTTGTCTTTCGATTTGAGACACAAAGCTCACAACGAAGGTTCAAAACAAAGAAGAACTGAGGCTTTAAAAAGATTGAACGTTGTAGAAGCATTGAGAGGTGCTAATACAAGAATGATCAACAAGCCTGAGTGGATGATTATGCGTGTGCTTCCGGTTATACCACCAGAGCTGAGACCATTGGTTCCGTTGGATGGTGGGCGTTTCGCAACTTCCGATTTGAATGACCTTTATAGAAGAGTTATTATCAGAAACAACCGTTTGAAGAGATTATTGGAGATCAAAGCTCCTGAAGTAATCTTGAGAAACGAGAAGCGTATGCTTCAGGAATCAGTAGATTCATTATTCGATAATACAAGAAAATCTTCAGCCGTAAAATCTGAATCAAACAGACCATTGAAATCACTTTCTGATTCATTGAAAGGTAAGCAAGGTCGTTTCCGTCAGAACTTATTAGGTAAAAGGGTAGATTACTCTGCGCGTTCCGTAATTGTTGTAGGTCCAAACTTACAGCTTCACGAATGTGGTATTCCTAAAGATATGGCTGCGGAATTGTACAAACCATTTATCATTAGAAAACTAATTGAAAGAGGGATTGTAAAAACAGTAAAATCTGCAAAGAGAATTATTGATAGAAAAGAACCGGTAGTTTATGATATCCTTGAAAACGTGATGAAAGGTCACCCTGTTTTATTAAACAGAGCACCTACGCTTCACAGATTGGGTATTCAGGCTTTCCAACCTAAGATGATTGAGGGTAAAGCGATCCAACTACACCCGTTAGTAACAACAGCCTTCAACGCCGATTTCGATGGTGACCAGATGGCGGTACACTTACCGTTAGGCCCTGAAGCGATCCTTGAAGCTCAGTTATTGATGTTAGGTTCTCAAAATATTTTGAACCCTGCAAACGGTTCTCCAATTACGGTACCTTCTCAGGACATGGTTCTTGGTCTTTATTTCATGACTAAAGAATTGAGCTCTACAGAAGATATGAAAGTAAAAGGAGAAGGTCTTGCATTCTATTCTCCTGAGGAAGCGGAAATCGCTTATGCTGAAGGAAAAGTTTCTTTAAACGCTAAAGTAAGATGTAGATTACCTGTTAAAGAAAACGGAGAATTAGTAACAAGATTAATCGAAACTACAGTAGGTAGAATCTTATTCAACCAGATTGTACCTAAACAGTCAGGATATATTAATGAGCTTCTTACTAAGAAATCTTTAAGAAATATTATCGGTAGAGTACTTGATGATACAGATTTCCCTACAACAGTGAAGTTCCTGGATGCAATGAAAGATTTAGGATATTCTAATGCATTCAAGGGAGGTCTTTCATTCTCATTAGGTGACATCGTGGTTCCTGTTGAGAAAAAGAAAATGATTGCCAGCTCAATCGAAACTGTTGACGAAATTAGAGCCAACTATAACATGGGTCTAATCACAGATACAGAACGTTATAACCAGGTAATTGACGTTTGGACAAACACCAACGCAGGATTAACTGAAATGATCATGAGCAGAATGAAAGTCGACCAAGGTGGATTCAACTCTGTATATATGATGCTTGATTCCGGGGCGAGGGGTTCTAAGGAACAGATCCGTCAGTTATCAGGGATGAGAGGTTTGATGGCGAAACCGCAAAAAGCTGGTTCTACCGGTGCGGAGATCATCGAAAACCCGATTCTTGCCAACTTTAAGGAAGGTCTTTCGATCCTTGAGTATTTTATCTCTACTCACGGTGCGCGTAAAGGTCTTGCGGATACCGCCCTTAAAACTGCCGATGCCGGTTACTTAACCAGAAGATTGGTAGACGTTGCGCAGGATGTTATCGTTACAGAAGCAGACTGTGGAACTTTAAGAGGTACTGAAGTTACTGCACTGAAGAAAAATGACGAAATCGTTGAAAGAATTTCTGAAAGAATTTTAGGTAGAGTTTCATTACATAATATCTATGATCCTGAATCTGATGAGTTAATTGCTGAAGCAGATCAGATCATCAACGAAACGTTGGCTAAGAGAATTGAAGAAGCCGGATTAGAAGCCGTTGAAGTTCGTTCACCATTAACTTGTGAAGCTAAGAAAGGTATCTGTGCGAAATGCTACGGTAGAAACTTAGCAACAGGTAAAGTAATTCACATGGGTGAAGCGGTAGGTGTAATCGGTGCACAATCTATTGGTGAGCCGGGAACTCAGTTAACATTGAGAACCTTCCACCAAGGGGGTACTGCAGGTAACGTTTCTGAAAACCCTTCAATCGTGGCAAGAAGAGACGGTATCGTTGAAATGGATGAGGTAAGAACAATTACTTCTGAAGATGAAAGCGGTAACACTGCTGAGGTAGTGGTTTCCCGTTCTACGGAATTCAGATTGGTTGCTGATAACGAGTCCAGAACTCCATTAATGATCGCTAACGTACCTTACGGATCTATATTAGCTGTAAAACCAGGTGATAAAGTGAAAAAAGGAGATGTGATCTGTAAGTGGGATCCGTATAACGCGGTTATCATTGCAGAAACTGCCGGTAAGGTAGAATATGAAGATATCATCCAGGGTATTTCATTCCAATTGGAAATTGACGAACAGACAGGATTCGAAGAGAAAGTAATCTCTGAATCTAGAAATAAGAAAGCCGTACCTACCCTGAAGGTGGTAGATTCTAAAGGGGTTGAGCAGAAAGCATACAACTTACCGGTAGGAGCCCACTTAATGGTAAACGATGGTGAAAAAATTAAGGCTGGTAAAGTTTTAATTAAAATCCCGAGAAAATCTGCAAAAGCAGGGGATATCACCGGAGGTCTTCCGAGAGTTACCGAATTATTCGAAGCAAGAAACCCTTCAAACCCGGCGGTTGTTACAGAAATCGATGGGGTAGTTTCTTACGGAAAAATCAAGAGAGGTAACCGAGAATTGATCGTTGAGGCTAAAACCGGGGAAAGAAAAATTTATTTAGTTAAATTATCAAACCAGATCCTGGTTCAGGAGAATGACTTCGTAAGAGCTGGTTCTCCGCTTTCTGACGGTTCAATTACTCCGGAAGATATCTTAAGAATTAAAGGCCCAACTGCAGTTCAGGAATATTTAGTAAATGAAATTCAGGAAGTTTACCGTTTACAAGGGGTAAAAATCGACGACAAGCACTTCGAAATCATCGTAAGACAGATGATGACAAAAGTATCTATCGTTGACGGAGGTGATACTCAGTTCCTTGAAGGGGCTCTTGAACATAAATATGATTTCTTGGAGGAAAACAACAGAGTATTCGGTCTTAAAGTAGTTACAGATGCCGGTGATTCGAAAGAATTTAAGCCAGGTCAGATGATCACTGCGAGAGAATTAAGAGACGAAAATTCTAAGTTGAAGCGTGAAGATCAAGCTTTAGTAGAAGTAAGAGACGCTTTACCAGCTACAGCAACGCCTGTATTGCAAGGTATTACAAGAGCAGCTCTTCAAACTAAGTCATTCATGTCTGCAGCATCATTCCAGGAAACGACTAAGGTTCTTAACGAAGCAGCGGTTGCAGGTAAGGTAGACTACTTGAGTGGTCTTAAAGAAAATGTAATTGTAGGACACAGAATCCCTGCAGGTACAGGTCTTAAAGAATACCAAAATGTAATCGTAGGTTCTAAAAAAGAATTCGAAGACCTTAACTAAAATTAATGATTTGAAATTTGAGGTTTGAAATTATTTTTATACTTTCACAATCTCAAATTTCGAATTTTATAAAAAAATATAATTTAGACAATGGACAATCAAAATCAAAACCCACAAGACGGGAACATCAACATCGAATTAAACGAAATGGTAGCTGCAGGAGTTTACGCTAATTTAGCATTAGTAAACCACTCTCCATCTGAGTTTGTAGTAGATTTTATCCAATTAATGCCGGGGGTACAACAAGCTAAAGTAAGATCAAGAATCATTCTTGCTCCACTTCACGCTAAGAGAGTTTTATCTGCTCTTCAACAAAATATCACTAATTACGAGCAGCAATTTGGAGAAATCAAAGAAGTTGAGCCTTTCGTATTAGGTGGAAACAACGTTCAAGCATAAGATTTTTCTTATCATAAATAAAAGATGCCTCAATTTCGATTGGGGCATTTTTTTGTGAAATTCAGTAATAAAAGTTCCTTTTATGGTGAAATAATAGTGGAAATTTGATATCATTTTTTTAATATTCAGGTTAAATGTATTAAGCATTTAAGTAAGATTTAATGCTAATTTCCTCAATAATTATTAAATATTTTTAATAGTTTAAAAAAATACCACAGCAATTGTTCAATTTTATATATTTGTTTATAAATTTTGATACAATGGATGTGATAAACAATCAGTTTATTCTTAATAAATTTGGTTTCTTAGGCAGCGATTTTACGAATGAACTTCAAAAGCACGCTATCATTACCAATATAAAAGGTAAAACTGAAATTACCAGAGAAGGGCAAAAGAACAAATTTGTGCCTTTCCTAATAAGCGGTTCTATAAAAGTATATTCTCTGAACGACGGCAGGGAGTTGATCTACTATTATGTACGGCCTCATGACAGCTGCCTCATGACTTTTGCCTCAATTTTTAGTGATTATACAAGTAAGGTGTATGCAACAACTGAAGAAGATTCTGAAGTGATGTTGATCCCTGTTTCTGTGATGCATGACTGGCTCATTAAATTTCCTGAAATCAACAGAGTTTTTTATAACGAATACGACAAACGCTTTTCTGATGTAATGAATATGGTAAATGATGCCGTATTCCATAAGCTTGATAAAAGAGTTTTAAATTATATCAAACAGCAGATCTTGATTACAGGGAATAATCCCGTAAAGCTTACTCATAAAGAAATTGCCAATAATTTGGGAACTTCAAGGGAAGTTGTAAGCCGGGTTTTGAAAAAAATTGAAAATGAAGGAGAAATTTCCCAGACCAAAGAAGGAATAAAAATCCTTGAAAATGAAAATGTTAGACAGTTCTAATAAAAAATGTTTAGCTTTTTTAATAGTATGATTGATAAAAACTATATAGTAGGTGACTTTTATCACACGATTATGAATTGATAACTCTATAAGTTTGCTATACTAAATATTTTAATAAAAATGTGTATGACAAAAACTCTCTTATTTTTGTCAATGTTAGCTTCAGGTCTTGCTTTTTCTCAAGAAGACCTGCTGAAGGATATTGACACCATTAAAACAAACACCGAAAACACGCAGCCTGCATTTAAGGCACTGCAGATCGTCACGGGACAATCCACAAAGCTGGCAGCAAAAAAAGACTGGTACATTGTCGTAGCGCATCGTTTTGGGGATGTAAGCAAAGGCTTTAAGGATTTCTTCGGTCTGGATGATGCTTCAACCAAGTTGGGGGTTATTTATGGCGCGACTGACTGGCTTTCACTAAGTCTTTCCAGGGAAACCAATCTGAAAACTTTTGAAGGCGGTGCAAAATACAGGCTCGTAAAGCAAAGCGAGAATTTCCCGGTAGATATTGTCGGATATAATGTTTTGGCGCTGAATACAGATCTCAGCACAGACAATTATCCGCATCTTAAATTCGGAGATCGACTTTCTTATCTTACCCAGGCTCTGATTTCAAGAAGATTCAGTGATGATTTTTCTTTACAATTGACGCCTTCGTATGTTCATAAAAACCTTTATGATCCGAATATTGAAGATAAAAATCAATTTTTGACAGGACTTGGCGGACGCTACAAAATCTCTAAAAGAATCTCCATTAATGCAGAGTATTTTGTGAATTTTGATAATCACAGCTTTTACAAAAATCCTTTGTCTTTAGGAATGGATATAGAAACCGGAGGCCATGTTTTCCAGCTTTTATTTACCAATTCTCAGCTTAATTCCGATATCGGCTATCTCACAAATGCAACCGGAAAATGGGAAAAAGGACAGATTTTCTTTGGGTTTAACCTTTATAGAGTATTTTAAGATGAAAAAGTTTTTATGTATCATATCAGGTTTCGCTTTTCTTACTTCATGTGAAAGCAGAACCTACGAAGAGATTTCTGATAATACTCCCATTACTCAGCAGGTGAAATACAATACCGATATCAAACCTATTATTGATGCGAATTGTATCAGCTGCCATTCTCCGGGAGGGCCGGGTCCGCAGGCATGGACAAGCTATGATCAGGTAAAAAATAATATCGACAATATTATCGACAGGATCGGAAGACCAAATGGCGATCCCCTAAAAATGCCTCAGGGCGGAGCATTATCAACAACCCAGATCAATCTTTTCGTAAAATGGAAAGCCGATGGACTTATTGAAAATTAACTCAATCAGAAAAATAGAATATGAAAAATTTAGTATTAATAATGGCTTCTTTACTCTTCTGTAATTTGGCTACGGCTCAAAAATATTCGGCTAAAAACGGAAAAGTGACCTTTGAGGCGTCCGTTCCTTTATTTGAAGATGTATTTGCCCAGGATGACAACAATGTTGTTGTTTTGAATGCCGATACCGGAGATATGGCTTCTATTTCTGTCGTTAAAAATTTCCATTTTAAAACAAAATTAATGGAAGAGCATTTCAATGAAAGCTACGCAGAAACAGCAAAATACCCCAAAACGACTTTCAAAGGAAAGATTGCGAATTTTGATAAAACGAAATTAACAGCTTCCCCTCAGAAATACACCGTTCAAGGGACATTAAACTTTCATGGTGTAGATAAACCGGTGACTTCAGCAGCTACAATTTATTCCAAGGACGGAAAAATTTACATGCAGGGAAGCTTTGTGGCCAAAGCAGCAGATTATAAGGTAACGATTCCAAAAATGGTTATGAAAAAAGTTGCTGAAACCGTGAATGTAGAATATAATTATGTAATGGTAAAACAATGAAAAATTTTATCTTAATAGTAAGCTTTTTATTAAGCTTTACATCTTTTTCAGCTCAGGAAAAAGCAAAATCTGTTTTTGATATTGCAAGAGCCGGAACTGTGACAGAGCTTAAAGAATTAATGAAAAAAGATCCGAATATCATTAACCAAACCAACGAAAGTGGCTTTTCACCACTTATTCTGGCATGTTACAGAGGCAATGTGGAAGTGGCTAAGTTTTTGATTGATAATGTAAAAGACGTTAATTATAAAAGTCAGGAAGGTACGGCGCTGGCTGGTCTTTCTGTAAAATATAATAAGGACTTGGTGGAGCGTTTACTCAATAAAAACGCTGACCCAAATATTGCGGATGCAACAGGATCGACACCCTTATTCTGGGCTGTAAAATTCGGAAACAAAGAATTAATTGAACTATTGATCAAGCACAAAGCTGACAAATCTAAAAAAGACTCAATGGGAATGACGCCATTCGAGTACGCGTTACAAACAAACAATAAAGAAATAATCAACCTACTAAAAAATTAAAATATGAAAAAAGTTTTACTAACATTATGTTTAGCTCTTGCAAGCGCTGTAGGAGCACAGTTTAGCTCTGGTGTCGTGAATCTCAGCACTACTGGTATGACAATAAAGTTGGATACTACACCAACTTTAGTGACGATGACACTTACGGGAAGTGATAATTCTTTTATGGGAATCGGTTTTGGTAATAGTGGTATGGCGGCCGGAGCAGATGGGTTTATCTATAATTCTTCTGCTAATAGAGACTATACTTTTAATGGAATAGGAATTACACCTTCTGCCGATGCTTCTCAGGACTGGACTGTTACATCTAATACTACTTCTGGAGGTATAAGAACTGTTGTTGCTACAAGATCTTTAAATGGAGGCTCCGGAGATACTGCAATTCCTAATGCGGCAGGATCAATTGGTATTTTCTACGCAAAAGGAAATAATACCCTAACTTTGAGTAATCACACACCACCTAATAGAGATTATAGTACATTAACTATGACAGCTTCTTTAGGAACAAATGACTTAGCCCTAGAAAGCAAAAAAGTAATTCTTTACCCTAATCCTGCAAAAGAAACAGTTAATTTCAAAAATGCAGATAAAATAAAATCTATCGACGTTTACGAGTCAACAGGTAGAAAAGTAAAATCTGTAAAAGTAAATGGAGAAAATATCAGTGTTTCTGATCTGAAATCAGGAAGCTATTATTTTGAAATTACTTTAAAGGATGGAAGTGTATCTTATGAGAAATTGATTAAGGAATAAATTGAAATAAAAAGCTAGGTGAGATTATGTTATGACCTTTAATGTTTTAGGTAGATACTTACTATAAAGCTGCTATAATTCCGTTTCATTTATAAATGAAACGGAATCTAAATTAAAACCCATCGTATTACGATGGGTTTAACAGTTTATTTTTCTACACAAATTAAGAAAAGCCAAAAGATAAGTAATGGGATTAGAGATTGCCTACACGCCATTGACGATTATTTATCTTCATCAATTTCATAATACGATTAGTAAGCTCTTCATCATAAACATATTTTCCTACACCAACGTTGTAAACAACACCATTTTTAACTGTAAAAATCATATCTATTTTTTGATTATTGATAAAAATTGTAATATAACCATAATTATAGTTTACCATTACCTCCTCTCCTTCAGAAAATTGGTTTATTTTTTTACAGATAAATATTATATCATTTCTATTTTTAATGTTCAAATTCTTTATACCTCCATTGAATTCATACCATCGATTTTCTATCTGTAGCTCTGCAGTGTTACATTCCTTCGGTTTATTCTTACAGCAAATTATAAATGCAGAGATTAGTAATATATATATAAATTTATACATCGTTGTAATTATTTTGGTTTAATTAAATTAGTCAACTCCATTAAATACTTAGTATCTCCTGTGAATGTTGATGAGGATGCCGAAACATCTTCAGGACCAACTCCCAAGCCATAACTGTAGCCATGATAGAGCAATTGATCTTTAACAAATGTTCTTTTAGGAATATAATAATTTTCATAATTCCAAGTATATTTATATTCTCCACTATAACTTTCGAATTTTGATGCTCCAACAGGTCCTACACCAAGTTGCGCGCCTTCTCCGTAGCCTTCCAATGTTTTCAAGTTAAACTGGCTCAAAGAAATATCAGAATACATAAAACTTACCTGAATTCCAACTGATGCTTCAGCACCCTCTAGTGAATTTCCTGTAGCATATAATCCCGCTTTTCCTTGGTCTATTCCTTTCATCATCAACGCTACGCTAGCACCAGCACCAAAACCTTTTCCCAATGCGAGATTAGCTCCTAATCCCACTGAAATAGCATCTGGATTTCCATGAGCTGAAGCTAATTCATCAAATTGATATTGTCCTGAAATCCCTCTATAGTCTCCGTAAGTTTTTCTCTGAGAGTCATCTGGAGCTAAAGATATGCCTTGAACAGGATACGGAGCGGAAATATTAACATTCATATCATATTTTTCAGATTTAATTCTTGCATATTCTCTGTATTGCCCTGAAGAAACATCAAAGAAATTAAAAATAATATCATTAGGCTTTCTACCATCGGGGTCTATAAATCTCAAAGGATTATTAAATACGTAATTATATGGCGACCATCTTCTCGATTTTTCCGCCATTGGATCCACAACGCCCCATCTACCAAGATCCGGCATATAAAATCTCGCACCATAATCATACATCCCTGTTTCCTGTAACTCTTTACCATTATATTTGTAATTGTATTTAGAATTTCCGGATAGAGTGTTATATCCTTCATGTTTTAAACCAAAGGGATAATAATTGTTTTCTTCAATGATCTCTGTTCCTGAACCACTTTTTGTGTAACTCAATCGTACATTTCCTAAATGGTCAACATAATTGTAAATATACTTATTTTGTTGGAAATCATAATATCCTTCTGCAGTTGGTACAAATTGCAACTCTGTTCCTGCAAGTTGACCATCAGATATTGAATACTGAAACCCGTCTAAATACAATATCGTAGGAGCTTGTATTGAACTCGTTCTTCTTGATTTGGAAACTTTTACTCCATCAGCCCTGTAAATATATTGGTTAGTAATAGCTGTTTTTGTTCCTGGTCTTGTTTTTATAGTGGAAGGAAGGTTTAAAAAATTATAATCTATCTCATTGATTTCTTTATCCATATGACTCGTCATATTACCATTGTTATCATAAGATATAGTGTTTCCACCTAACGGATAGCTTGAGGGATTTTGTGATGTATCAGAAACAGAAGTCAATTTATTTCCTGTGTAAACATAGGTAAGATCATCAATAACTGAAGCCGTTGTTTGTGAATCGGCTTTTCCCATTCTGGTTAATTGAGTAATATTTCCATTTAAATCATAATGAGAGTATTCACTGTAATATCCTGCCCATATAATGGAGGAATTTGGTTCTAAATAAAATCCTCCAGTAAGACGATTAATAGAATCATACATATAAACATATCTTCTTTGTATTCCATCTTGAGAAGTTTTCCAGTCTATCTCAGAAATATTTCCATTATACTTTGGCATCCATAGATCTGTTAATGGATTTTGATATCTCATTTCATATCCAAACAGCTTTCCATTAGTCAGATTGGCAGGATCATTGATTTTAGTCATCCAACCTCTGATATTGTAGGCATAATCTATACTTTGAAGTGGAGTGGCGACATTTGTCCCTCCAACTTTTTTTGATTCTAGCTGAGATAGTTCATTATATTTATTTTGAGTTAAAATTTCTTCAGTATTATTATCTACCTGATGTTTATGAACTAACAATCTGTTTTGATTATCATACTCAAAGTTCTCAGTAATAACTTTTTCTGTGTCTGTATTTAACCTTTTGTGTCTTGTAATTGTTTTTTTAATTACTCCCGCAAAATCTAGTTCGGATTCATTTTTAGTGTAGCCTCCCAAATGATTGATAGAATGCGTTCCGATTACCCTTCCCTTAGTATCATAGTAAGAGTAATTCTTTGTCCAGTTGTCATCTTCAATATTCTTTACATAAGAAGCTGTGGGCAAACTCTTGGTGCTTATTGAAGAGTTTTGTGCATCCTGAGATAAAAGGGTCTGTCCTAAAATTGAAGACGGTATCGCTGGTGATCCAGCCGGGTATGTATCATAATAATTTACGGAAGTAATTTTATCTATAGAAACAGGATAGGTGGAATTACCATATTCAATGGTCATTCCGTTCATGGTTAAAGTACCACCTCTTACTTCATAATCTATAGACTGCCCGTCGACAGCACTTTGGATAGTCTGTCGTGGAGTTCCATCTCTGCAAATTCCGGTATAAACGGGTCTTCCAAATTTATCATACTTTGTAAAGGTCCAGGCTTCGTCTCCAACAAAACCATTTATTCCTATTTTAAGATTGGCATCGCGATAATACACTACCTGACCTCTCTTATTGTATATGATTTGTTCCCAGCCTTTTCCCGGAAGCTTTTTCTCGACTAAACGATTTTTCCCATCATATTTATATTGATAACATAAACCTGTTAAAATGGGATCGGTAGCAGAAATGGTAACTCCCGATCCTAAGTTTTTAAGAGCATCGGCTGCATTGGGAGGAATAACATAAGCCAGCTGATCATAATCATTGTAAATATAATAAGTATCGGCACTTTCTGTGGTATTTAGCATCTTTCTCACTAGAATCGTTTGTCCCTGCCCATTTTTGAACTCTATCGTTTGATTACCGTCTTCATCAGTAACGCTGTTTTTATAAAGCTGATTGTTACCATAAGGGGTACCAGTAACGAGATTTGATGTAAATGTTGCGTAATCGAATGTAGCTATATACTTTTTTACTTCACCATCAACATTCGTTGAATAATCAAAATTAACGGGATGTGTCTGCCATGCAGTTCCCGTCTGCGCTTGTGACAAAACTCTGTCCAGCGGCGAGTTTTCAATGTTCTGATGGGTGAAAGGTCTGTTATCGTTATGATATGTTTGGGCAGCTGCATCAACTGCCGATTGGATGCCCCCGTTTAATGTAGTCATTGGTGCCGGAAGCCAGGAGTCTACCTGTCTTCCAAATCCATCGTAAGGAATCGTGGTAACCAAGTCTTTTCCGGTAGGACTGGCTTTTACATTAACAATCTGTTTGGAATTTCCCAAGCCGTCGATGTACTGTATCGTTTCTAACTGCTTAGCCGTTGAACTTGAAATGGTTACCGGCTCTAAGTAAGTACGGCTTTGTATATAATTCTCTGTGTTGCTTGCCTGAGCATTTGCAATGCCAAAAACAAACAAGGAGTTGATTAAGATTAGTATTTTTTTCATTGTAGTAACTGAAATTTGATATTCGTATTTAGATAACAAATTTGCCATATGTTTTTCCAAAGACTGTTTAATAAAAAGGTATTTCCAGCACCCAAGTCTGTGAGCTATTGTTATCAGGAGCAGGAGTATTGTCAATATAGATGTCCCCGTTTGGTCGCACAGACCACCATACTGTTAAATTACCGCCTGCTTGATGAGTACCACCGAATATAGTGTCCGAAGGTCTGCAATTTCCATTAATAGTAGCGATTTTTACCCCAGGATCCCCATCCCAAGGTAGAGTCGTAGAATTTGGCCCTGTCGTAAATGAAAGAGTTAATACAAATTTCCCTTCAGAATTTATAGCGTAAACACTACTGGTACCTGATATATCTAAAGAAGAATTAAAAGTAACAGGACAGTTTAAGGAAACACAGGTACTGCTTGTATTTGCCAAATTTTGTCCGTTAATATTAAGATCAGTCTCTGCTTGGGAATCAGCATCAGCTTGACTTATAGTTGATGAATATTGATTAGCAGGTACTGTATATGTTATAGGTGTACCTACAGCATTGCTTCCACAATTTGTATTTCTAAATATTTTGCTTACTGCAGAATTGAAGTATAGAGAATTATTAGAAGAGCTATAATTATACTTGTACTCCTTTAGTATTTTGCCATTAATATCAATTATCTGTTTTAATCTATTGGCTGTATCGTACAAATAAGTTTCCCTGATTCCACTTGGTGGTGTGACGCTTCTTACTCCAATCAAGGGATCGTAAGTATAAGTTGTAATCTGATAATTGGATAAGCTTGATTCTTTTCTGAAATTATCTAATATTAAAAGAAAAGATGTCTCATCATTTGAAGGAGCTGCAGCATTATCTAGTGTTGAAGCATTGACAATGGCATCAATTAATGATTGCTGAATATCCGAAAGTTTTGCACCTGCTATTTTTGCAATCGGCTGCGTCTGATTGTAACCCCAGATGATTGTTGTTGATACACCATCTTTAGTTGTATACTGTTGCAGATTGCCTTTATTGTCATATTTATCATAAATCAAATCAGTATAGCCAGTACTTGGATTTTGTATGTCATAAGAAACTGTAGAGCTTGGGAAAAGTTCAGCCGGAGATGAATTTTCATATTTGGTTTCCACTTTAGAAACCGTTTTGCCATCCTTTTTAACTTCTGTTTGAAGCGGAATTCCTACCATGTTTGCAGTAATAAGCGGGCTGCCATCTGGAGCGTAGCTATAGTTAGTTTGGACTACAGAATTATTAGGTGAAATTACATTTGTTTTACTTAAATTAAGATGTCGTGGACTGTCATATATATTTTCAGAATTTGTTATAATTTGAGCATTGCCTAAGTATTCTGTTGTTGTTATTTTTTTTGTTGGTGATGAATTCATATATCTTCTATATGCCTGAGTCCAAACACCAGATGAATGATTAATTGAAACATAATTATTGTTATCCGCAGAATTATTGGGATTATATTCCATATTATCATAATATTCGTAGTCCACTTTTTTAATAGGGTTTACTAAATCTGTCTGAGAAAAATATTTTTGAGATAAGGGTCTTCCTCTTAAAATACTCTTATCTATTCCATACATATTTTTTAAATTTGCATAAAGATTTATTGGGACAATATTTGTAAATCCACCTGTGGATTGTGTATAATTGTAGGCATCTGGAGTAATCAAATCAGGATGTGTCTCATAAGTTGAAAATTCGTTTTGTATATAGCCTTTCCCATTTTCAATTTCAAAAACTTTTGAATATCCCACATTATAACTATCTAGACTACTCACTTGAACATTTGAACTTGCTCTTATAAGAAGGTCTCTAAAAACACCTCCATCCAACATTTGTATATAATAAAAGTATCTAGGCCAGGTCATTAGAATTCCAGAACTCAGAGAACCATTTAATGTGGTTGTATACTTATATTCTTTGTCTGAATAAAGTACACCGTTCTCAGTACGGCTAGATATTCTTTTTATTCTTGCACCACCAGCCAATCCTCCATTATTTGTAAGTGTCGGAAGAAAAGCAGTGGAAGCTATTCTTTCTATTCTTTTTGAATATACTTGTGGTTCATATTCAAAAGTGTTGATCCCTTTCGTTGGATAAGTAACTTTGCTTAATAATGCTACATTATATTTTTGAGCATTAGGATCTCTAAAAGTATTATTTAATGTGTAATCTCCGTAAGATGTATAAGTATCGAATGGAGATAGACTTACATTATTGTCGAGACCATTCCAATACCCCCAATGATCAATTCCTTTTGTATAATAGGCGGGTAGATTATCAGTATTATAATATTCAAATTTATAAGTTTGATTACTGTCAGCATTTTCTATCGATTTCAAAAATGGCCTCTTAAATGTCCCTCCTAAATGATCGTAGGTAAAATCCTGTTTAGAGATTCTTATATTTTTATGATACGTCTCTACACTACCTATTACCCATTCATTAAAGGACCTATTAAGGTAAAATGGACTTAATGTATAATGTATAATTGGATAACCGGTATCAAGGTAATTAATTCTAATTTCATCATCTTGGTATTTTATTGATTTCAATACCGACTTCTTTAACATTGAAAATGTGGCTTTTTTTGATGGAGAATTAGCGATTGAACCTATAACAGCGGGATTGTCGCAGCCACTAGGACATGCAGGTGGATCATTAGGTCTTTGAAGATCTTGAATGTAGCTATCCATTGAAAATAGCACACTATTGTCACGTAGATTTGTCCAGTTGTTTAGAAGGCAGAATGTATCGTGAAAAAATGTCCCTTCCTCATAGTTAAAAGTAATTTCTTTCTTATTGGCTAAAATAACTTTAGCCAAACTAAATGAGCTGATCATTGGGTGCCCAGTATAGCCATCGTTTGGATAGTCAGGTTCTATTGTATATGAATATGATATCTCATACTTGGAAAGATCTCCGCCAAATATATACTTATTACCTTTTCCATCAGTTACAGTAATTATAGACACAGGAGGCTCACAAAACCCCTGACTGCCATACAAAGCCATTTGAGAAAGATCAATCTTAATGTTAGGATCGCTTGATTCTACAACAACATTACCATCATTTCCAATCATAAATTTTCCTGAAAGCCCCATCGCATTGAAGTTAAACTCATCTGGCTCACCTTCGTAATAATTTGGTGTAGATCCCATAAGCCATTCGTGTCCATCTGTATGTCCTGTTCCCGTTCCGCTTACATTATATGCTGCCGTATTTGAAGAAGAGTTTGCTCTTACACCTGTTAAAAATCCGTGAAGATCTGTGGATTGGCCATAAGGATTCCCACTTCCAGTACCAGTGGGAGCTCCTACATATTCATCCGGAATTATATTCATTTTTCTAGTAATTCTTCCTCCTGCAATCAGCGACCAGTTAACACCTGCAGCGTCAGATTTCTTATGCGGAATAAATCCCGAAGAGTCATAGACTAAGGTAGTAGAAATGTCTGCTTCTCCACCACCAATATTAGCAACAGGGATTTTTAAATCGATCGCACCTGTGTATAAATTAACAGGAACATTACCATATTTCTCGAAGGCATATGATTGTGGTGATTTCATTTGAACAGGATCAGTAGGTCCTTGAGCTAATAGTTGCATATTTGCAATTATTGCACTTAGTAAAAATATATTTCTTAGTTTAGTAAGTTTCATTTCTTAATGAGTTTCGCGTTAGCAGTTTTGTTCGTATCAGTTTTTATGGTAATCAAATACGCTCCCTGAATCAAATTCTGGGTATTCACCTTGGTCACTTTATTCTTCGTTTTTAAACTTTGCAATTGTCTTCCTCCCATATCATACAAAATGATTTCAGCATCCTTAAAATCAAAACCGATTTCTACATACGCGTAATCTGAAACAGGATTCGGATAGATCTTAATATCCTGTTTTACGATCAGCTGATCAATTTGTTTATCGCCCAGCTTTACGATCTTCCAGTTCTCTTTTCCGAGCTCTTCTGCGCTCGTTCCCGCTAAAATGATCGAACCATCTCTGTTTAATTTAATATCAGATAATCTCTCTTCCTTCTTCCTTGATTCTCCTTTGACGTGCTTTCTCCACTGTTCATTTCCGTTTTCGTCCAAATACAACATCCAGAAAGTCTCATCGTCATTCTCTATTCTTCCTTCCGCTTGAGTGTAACCGCCTAACAAAATTCCTGTTGTAATATCTTTATTCTTATCTCTTTGTTCCTGGCTCTGATTGATAACGCTCATTCCCATCAACACATCACGATTTTTAAAATTGTAAGATTTCTGCCAGATTTCTTCGCCTCTTTCATTGAGTGAAATCAGCCATAAATCAGTTCCTTCTTCTATTCCAACGGTTTTATTTCCTGATCTTTCTGAGCGACTTTCGCCACCAATTAAAAATCCGGTTGATGTTAAAGCTAAAGTTCTTAAATGATCATCACCTTTTCCACCAAAATTCTTTTCCCATTCAACTTTTCCGTCTTTTGAAATCTTAATGATCCAGTAATCGCCTTCACCAAAGTTTTCCGTTTTCTTGGAACCATTAGCGCTGCTTCTTGAATAAACGCCGAGTAAAGCCCCGCCATCTTTTGTGGGAATCATTTTCTCAACTTCATCCAAACCTTTTCCTCCCAATACAATTTGAGAGGCTATGCCTCCGTTTTTATCTAATTTTACAATTAAAACATCCTTGGAACCATAACCTTTAGCAGAATTCTGAACATTTCCGGCTACAAAAAATCCTAGATCTGTGGTCTGAATGACAGATCTTGCTTCTTCATCTGAAGTTCCGCCGATTGTTTTCTGCCATAATTCATCTCCAAATTCATTGATTCTGATAAGCCAAATGTCTGAACCTCCTTTGGAATCCTCTTTTTTATCTAAAGATTTACACGAAAATGACGTTCCTGAGATCAAAAATCCTCCTTCCTGGGTATTTACCGTAGCAGAGAGAAAATCATGGTTTTGTCCTGAGAAATATTTCTCCCAGACTTCTTCACCCTGCTGATTGAGTTTTACCAAATGGAAATCGTAGCCATTATTCTGCTTACTGTCAGTTGATAGTTTTTTAGATTGGATTGAGCTTCCTGTGATTAAATATTGTCCGTCAATGGTGGTAGTTACCTGTGAAAGAAAATCCTGGGTACTGGATTTGATGTCTTTCTGCCAGACCACTTCCTGAGCTGATAGATTGAAGAAAGTGCATAAGAAAAATACACCTATATAGAGTTTTTGCATGGATTATTGTTTATTAATGTTTTACTTAAATTTTTGTTGCAAAAATACTTTTTTTACTTCACTAGAATAAATATTAAAAATATTTAATGTAAATTTTATCATTCTTTTAATTTTCTACAAAACTATTTAAGTAGTACGACAAAACTCGTCGTGTTAAATTAATTCTAGAAAATACATTTAAACTTTTTTTAATCCCGAAAACTTTCCTGTAAGATTTACAGGTTGTAACTTTAATAAAAATTTTATAATGAAGCAAGGATTGCAATTTGTACTGCTGATTTTTTCGTTAACGGTTTTTGCCCAAAAAGAAAATGCAGATACGGCTCAGGTTATTATTCCCAATAGATATAATAGTGTTGATGCGCAGACAAAGCCTTATGTGATCATGATTTCTACAGATGGTTTTCGTTATGATTATGCAAAAAAATATAATGCCGAAAATCTTTTGAAATTCTCAAATGAAGGCGTTCAGGCAAAGGCAATGATTCCAAGTTATCCGAGTATCACTTTTCCTAATCACTGGAGTTTGATTACAGGATTGTATCCTTCTCATCATGGTTTGATCGATAATTATTTTTACGATTATAAAAGAAAGGAAGCTTATGCGATGAGTGATAAAAAGAATGCAGAAGACGGAAGCTGGTATGGTGGAACTCCACTTTGGGATTTAGCTGAAAAACAGGGAATGATTTCGGCTTCTTTAATGTGGGTAGGCTCTGCAAGTGATGCGGGAGGAAAAAGGCCGACGTATTATTACCCTTATCATGAAAAATTTTCGCCGACTGAGAAAGTAGATAAAGCCATCAATTGGCTGAAATTACCGATGGATAAAAGACCGCATTTTATTTCATTATATTTCCCGGAAGTTGATGGAAGCGGTCACCATTTCGGGCCGGAAAGTAAAGAAACGGAAGATGCCGTTCATTTGATTGATAAAGCAATTGGAGATTTGGTTCAGAAAGTGAATAATTTAGGGTTGAAAAATGTAAATTTTGTCTTCGTTTCAGATCATGGAATGATAAAAGTTGATGGAGGAAATCCTTTGGAAATTCCTGCAATGCTTTTAGATAAGGATAAATTTGATATTTATAATTCTCAAACTTTGTTAAGAATTTATGTAAAAAATCCTACGGAAGTTAAAGCTGTTTACAAGGAATTAAAAGCCAATAAAACTGATGATTATGAAGTGTATTTGGATAAGAAGTTGCCTAAATATCTTCATTTTGCGACGAAAGATGATCAATATAACAGAATAGGACAGATTCTTTTGATTCCAAAAGCTCCAAAAGTATTTTTGCCAAAAGGAAAATCTACTTCAATCGGAAAACATGGTTACAATCCAAAATTAGTTCCTGAAATGAAAGCAACATTCTTCGCTTGGGGACCAGAATTCAAAAATAATTTAGTGATCGATGAATTTGCAAATGTGAATGTTTATCCTCTGGTTGCTGAAATTTTAGGCTTAAAAATTGATCAGCCGATTGACGGAAAATTAAAAGTATTGAAAAAAACATTGAAAAAAAAATAAACTTGGAGTCCCGAAGGGACGACTTATAAGAGGATAGGGTGAAACCCTATCTATCAATAAAATAATCAAAAGTTTCGGCGAGCCTTTGGCTCGCCGAAACTTTTGAATTGAAAAATCAAGAATTAAATTTATCCGAAAACTCCTTCGCAAAATCCTCTAATTTAACCTCACCATCAACTGGAGAACCATGTTCAATAAAATCCTTTTGAACAATGCCTTTTCTCAAACCTAATCCCATTTCGGTGTATAATTCAGCCATTTCCTGTGGAAGACCAGCCTGAAGCATTCCGTTTAGAGAATCTTCATCCTTAAATTCAATCCACGGTAATTCAGGTTTTCCAATTGCAGAACCGAAAACTTTTGCAAGATCTGAGGCCGGGCGGATATCACTTACAATATACCTTACATTTTTGGCTTCAGAATGTTTCACCAATTCTTCTGCAGCAGCTTTGGCAATATCAACGGGATGGACTAAAGGAATTTTTACATCTCCGGGATAATTTCCGCCAATAATTCCGGCATTTTTAATCATCGGAATGTCATTAAAGAAATTAATATAAAAATATCCTGCTCTAAGAAAAGTTACAGAAGTATTTTCCAGCGCATTGTAGAATTTCTCAATGAAATGAAGACCTTTGATCGGACCATTTTCAACGGGAGAATCAGCGCCGATACTGCTCAGCATGACAACTCTTTTCAATCCTGTTTGCTGGATAGCTTCTGCATAATTTTTTCCTGCATTAATGGTGTTTTCAACAACATTTTCAGGTCCCATATTCGGAGGTGTCATTAAAAATGCAACATCCGCTCCGTTAAAAGTATTAACTAAAAAATCTAAATCTGTAATCGAACCGATTGCTGCTTTTGCACCTAAAGTTTCAATTTCACTTTTTTTAGATTCGTTGCTGCTGATTACGGTAATATCATGTCCTTCGTTGATTAACTGTTGAGCTAATGGTTTTGCTACATTTCCTAATGAACCTGTGATTACAATTTTCATAATAAATATTTTTTTATTTCTGAGAACAAAGTTATATTTGTACTTACTTTTATACAAGTACTTACCCTAAAGTATGTATTATGACAGCAATTAAAGAAAGCTCTACGATTCAGCAGAATAAGAAATATGCACTGGATTCCTGTCCCGTAACTTACGTCATGGAAAAAATCGGCGGATTCTGGAAACCCATTATTTTATATCATCTTTCGAATGGTGATAAACGATACAGCGAATTGAAACGAGCTATTCCGGCGGTAACAGAAAAAATGTTAATTCAGCATTTAAAACAATTGGAAAACGACGGATTAGTCATAAGAACGGCAAAAGCGGTTGTTCCGCCACATGTAACTTATGAATTAAGCGAAGGCGGAAAAGGATTAATTCCCGTCATCCATTCAATGGCAGAATGGGCATTTAAAGATATGGAAGGAAAGTATAATTGCAAATAAAAAGCAGAAAATAAAAAAGACTCCCCAAAATGAAGAGCCTTTATTAAAAATAAACGAGAATTATAAAGATTGCATATCAATCACGAAACGGTATCTCACGTCGCTTTTCAGCATTCTTTCGTACGCTTCGTTGATATCCTGCATTTTAATTAATTCAATTTCTGAAACAATATTGTGCTCTCCACAGAAGTCCAGCATTTCCTGAGTTTCAGCGATACCACCGATTACAGAACCAGCCACAGATCTTCTTCCCATGATCATCGGAACTGTCTGTAAAATTGGTTCCAAACCTCCTAAATATCCTACGACAACTAAAGTTCCGTTGATATTTAATGTTGATACATAAGGATTTACATCATGTACATAAGGAACGGTGTCGATAATTAAATCATATTTTCCTTTTACGGATTCCATTTGAGCATCGTCTGTAGAAATAACTACGTGATCGGCACCTAACTGTTTTGCGTCTTCAGTTTTTCCCGGAGTTCTTGAGAATAAAGTTACTTCAGCCCCCAAACCTTTTGCTAATTTGATCGCCATATGTCCTAAACCTCCAAGACCTACAACCGCCACTTTAGAATTTGGACCAACGTTCCAGTGTCTCAACGGTGACCAGGTTGTAATACCTGCGCAAAGAAGTGGTGCAACTGCGGCTAAATCTAAGTTTTCAGGCACTTTTAAAACAAAACCTTCCGTTACAACTACTTTTTGAGAATAACCACCAAAAGTGTGACCTCCCAGATGCACGTCTTTTCCGTTGTAAGTTCCTGTAAATCCGTTTAAACAATATTGCTCTAAATCATGCTTACAGCTTTCACAATGTCCGCAAGAATCAACCATACAACCTACTGCCGCCAAATCACCGACTTTGAATTTTGTTACCTCGTCACCGATTTTTGTAATTCTCCCAACAATTTCGTGCCCAGGAACTGCAGGATACATTGCTCCGCCCCAGTCATTGCGTGCCGTGTGAAGATCAGAATGGCAAACTCCGCAATATAGAATTTCAATTTCTACGTCTTTGGGCGTTGTTTCTCTTCTCTCAATATTCATTTCTTTTAAGTCTGCCGTTGCCGACTCTGCTCCGAAAGCTTTTACTGTAAATGTGTTCATTTGCTTTTTAATTAAGTATTAGTTTAAATTGATAAGTTGTTATATTCTTCGTCAGTTACCGGTTCCAGCCATTCTACAATACCGTTTTGAGTATTGGGATTAATAGCAATATGGATAAACTCACTATCCGGACTTGCACCATGCCAGTGAATAATATCAGGAGGTATATTCACGACATCTCCCGCTTTCAAAATTTGAGCAGGCTTACCTTTTTCCTGATAAAATCCTGTTCCTGAAGTTACAATTAAAATCTGTCCGCCGCCATGAGAATGCCAGTTATTTCTGCAGCGTGGTTCAAAAATTACGTTCCCGATCTGGCAGTTCAGTTCATCTGCATTAGGCTTTAAAATCTGTATCCATGCAGTTCCGCCTGAAAAATATTCAGAGGGAGCTTTTTCTCCTTTTGGAAAAATGTTTGTATTAAATGTTTCCATAACAATGCAAAAGTCGATACTTTTAAATTAGCAGCACTTATATAAATTACGGAATGATTTACCAATTTTACCGACAGCATAAAAGGTACGGAAGAAAGTGGTAATTTTGAATAAGTTTAAAAAGGTATTTCATGCAAAATCAGGAGATTGAAGTTTATAATAGCGTTTCAGAATATAATAAAATGGCGAATCACGAGACATTACATCCATTGGTGAGTGTAATTGATTTTTCAAAATCTGATCCTATTTGTCAGTTTAGAAGAACTTTTGGTTTTTATACGGTTTTCCTGAAAGATGTCATGTGTGGAGATATGCAATATGGTAAAAACAGCTATGATTATCAGGAAGGTACATTGGTTTTTATTGCTCCCGGACAAACCTACGGGATTTATAATGAAGGAAAATTTATTCAGCCTGCAGGTTTTGCATTGATATTTCATCCTGATCTAATAAAAGGGACTAATCTTGGTAAAAATATAAAAGATTACAACTTTTTCTCTTATGAAGTGCATGAAGCTTTACACCTTTCAGAAAAGGAAAGAGAGATTATTTTAGAATGTTTTAAAAATATCAAACACGAACTTGGGCAAGCCATTGACAAGCACAGCAAGTCATTAATTGTTAACAATATCGAGTTGTTTTTAAATTACTGTATGCGTTTTTACGATCGACAGTTCATTACAAGAGATCATGTTAATCAGGGAGTTATCGGTAAGTTTGAAAATCTTTTGGATGAATATTTAAAATCTGAAAAGCCTAAGAATCTTGGTTTCCCGATGGTCAATTATTTTGCCGAACAACTCAATCTTTCGGCAAATTATTTTGGAGACATTATTAAAAAAGAATTGGGAATTTCAGCACAGGAATTCATTCATAATAAATTGATCGATGTCGCAAAAGAACAGATTTTTAATCCCGAAAAATCCATCAGTGAAATTTCTTATGATCTGGGCTTCAGGTATCCACAGCATTTTACGCGCCTGTTCAAAACTAAAGTCGGTGTTTCCCCAAGTGAGTATAAAGCTCTAAACTAAGTTTTTAGATTGTCTTTAAATATGAATAACACAAATATTTTCATAATATTGATATTTACTGTATTTGTGAATATTCGTGCTTAAAATTTTGAAATTTGTGTTTAATAAATTCAAAAATCACTAAATTTAATGTGAACATTTATTCTGTTTTGAATGACAACACGGCAAAATATAAGGACACATACTTTTCACACACCTTTTGGAAAAATTTTAGCATTAAAAGATAATGGCGTTATCAAAGCTAAAAGTATCCGGTATGCCAGATCTGAAAGGTTTAAAAAACCAATTCCATTAAAATCCGCAGAGTCTGAAGAAATTTTAGATAAAACACCCGTTTGTCCGCAAAATATCAGTCCGCTTTTAGAGAGATTAATCGGAAAAACTGATCTTGAAAAATTTGAGGCAGAAGAATCTACTCAATTTCTAACCGTAACACGCCCCGAAAATTATAACGAACATGAAAAATTACCCGTTGTAGTCTGGATTCACGGCGGTTCTTACGAAATTGGCTGTGGTGATCTTCCGACTTCCGATCCTTCAGTTTGGGTGAAGGAGCAAAATATTATTGTGGTCTCTGTTTCCTATCGGCTAGGGCTTTTCGGATTTCTGGGCGGAAATGAAAACAGGCCGGCCAATCTTGGTTTATTCGACATCATTGAAGCTTTACAATGGATTAAGAAAAACATAAATAGTTTTGGAGGAAACAATGAAAATATTACGCTTTTCGGACAATCTTCTGGTGGCGATGCTATCGCACATCTTATGATTTCTGAAGGAGCTGAGAATTTGTTTCACCGTGTGATTATTCAGAGTGCACCATTGGGTTTCCGACATAAAAGACAAAAAATGTCCGCTGAATTTTTTCAAAGAACGGAATTTTTAAAAGAGGAAAAAGAGGCTTTGAAAATGACAGAAAGTTATGTGAAATTTTTACCGTCATTCTTGAAATATGGTTTAAAAACTTCAATGCCTTTTTGCTTACAATATGGCCATGCTCCATTATGTAAAGAAGAAGAATCGCTTGAAAAATGGAGAGAAAATGCTTCAAAATATGATGTTTTGATTGGCTTAAATCATGATGAAACTGCTTTTTATGTAAAAACCGCAGAAACAGGTTTTTACACCTATTTAAATAATACAATTCTCGATAAGATTGTCCGAAAAACAACGGAATCCATCTATGAAAAGCCTGCCAATATTTTTGCTCAAAATTATGCAGAAGGTGGAGGCAATATTTATAGGTTTAAAATTCATTCAACCTTAAAAAATAATCCTATCGGAGCGTCTCACTGTATTGATTTACCTTTTATTTTTGAAAATAAATCAGCCTGGGAATCTTCTGAGCTGCTAAAAGATGTTCCATGGGAATATATTCAGGAAAATGGAAAAAAGCTCCGCTCAATCTGGGCAGAATTTGCGCGAACAGGAAATATTTCCGATACTTCAGAAAGACCGGAAATGCTGGAACTCCGAAAGATTTAGTTTTGATTTAAACACAAATATCACAATTTAAATTTCCACAAATAATAGTGTCATTTGTGAAAGCATTAGTGATATTTGTGTTTATATTTATTCAGCAACCCAAACACTTACATTTCCTGCAGGAACAGGGAAATTTCCCCATCCATTTTCATCGATCGTTACTTTTTCGTCAAATCTGCCAAGCAGGTCATAAAATACTTTCCCGATATATTTTTCACCTATTTCCATAGGTTTTTCGTAAGCATCTTTATTACTCAAAACGACTGCGCATCCCGAATGTTCATCATCTCCCTCACGTACCCAGCCGATACAATTTGCGTCTTCAAAATAATCTTTTTGCTCGCCGTATGCGTGATCTTTTCTGGCTTTTAGCAGTTCTTCAATACCATCAACTTTATCTAAAAATATTTCCTGGTCGTTGCCTTCTTTGTCTTTATCAACATAATGGGCACCATACAAATCGGGATAAAATACACAAGGATAGCCATCTTGCCTTAATAAAATTAATGCGTACGCTAAAGGTTTAAACCAAGTCTCAACAGGAGCTTCTAAATCCTGTAAAGGCTGGGTATCATGGTTATCTACGAGACTTACCGAATGAAGCGGATCTGCCTGCGTAAGTGTTCCGTCTAAAATTTTACTTAAGTCATAAGAACCGCCTTCTTTGGATGCATTGTGAAAATTATTTTGTAATGAACTGTCAAACAGGCTCATACAGCCTTCAGTGACTTCAATATATTTTTGAAGTAAATTTAAATATCCAGGAGCCCAATATTCGCCGACAGCAAAAATATTTTTCCCTGAATTTGAGCGAATCAGCGTAATCCATTCTTTATAGAAATCAAAGGAAATATGTTTCAAGGCATCAAGTCTTACGCCGTCAAAATCAGTCTGGTCAAAATACCATTTTGCCCAGTTATTCAGCTCTTCACGCACATGAGGATTACGGTGTTCAATATCATTATACATTAAATAATCGTAATTTCCTTTTTCGTCATCGATCATTTCTTCCCATTCGGTTCCGTATTCATTTTTGATTTTAAAAATATGAGAATCCATTCCTTCGGCGTAATCAACACCGCTGAAGCAGGTAAAATTCCATTCAAAATCAGAATATTTTTTCCCCCGGCCCGGAAATGTAAATTTGGTATAGGATTGAATTTCTATTTCGCCGGAAATTATTTTTTCACGGTTTTCTTCATCTACTTTTACGGCTTTAAAAGTTTCCAGCTCATCGCCCCCGGCTTTATGTCCTAAAACAATATCCACAATTACCTGAATATTTTCTTTTTTTAAAGCTTTAATGGCTTTTAAATAATCATCTTTAGTTCCGTATTTTGTGGGAATGCTTCCTTTTTGGTCAAACTCACCGAGATCGAACAGATCATACGCGTCATAGCCAATAGAATATCCGCCGGAAGTCCCTTTATAGGCTGGCGGAAACCAAACTGCCGTAATTCCTAATTGTGATAAATATTTTGCCTGTTTTTCTGCTTCTTGCCATAATTTTCCATCTCCTTGCGAATACCAGTGGAAAAATTGAATCATCGTTTGGTTCATAAATTTTTTAATTTGGTCTTTACAATTTAGTGAAAATTTTTCACTATTGATCATCAAATTCCTCAAACGGGATTTTTAGTTGAACGGAAATCTGTTTTTTCTCCTCCGTATTAAGTTGTGAAAGCGATAAACCCAGCAGGCGAACGGCTTTATCGAATGGTCGGAGTTCCCAGAGCTTTTTTCCGGTATTAAAGTACTGCTCGGGTGAAGAAAAATAGTCTTCTTTGGTAAGACTTCTTGTGAAAAGTGAAAAATCTTTGTATTTAATTTTTAAGGTTAAACTGCGGCCGAGAATATTATTTTTCTGAAGCCTTTGATGAAGCTCCTGGCTTAGGCTTTCTAATTTTTCGTTGATTTGCTGTTCGTCCGAAAGGTCTTCAAAAAATGTTCTTTCTACGGCAACGCTTTTTTGGATCCGGTGAGGTTTTACTTCTGAATTGTGAATTCCGCGGACGACATTATAATAATATCCCCCGGATTTTCCAAACAATCTGGTAAGATCTTCAATGGAGCGCTTTTTTAAATCTTTTCCTTTATAAATGCCTAAACTAAACATTTTGTTAGCCGTAACTTTTCCTACGCCGTAAAATTTTTCAACAGGCAATTCTTCTAAAAAACTTTCAATTTTATCGGGATGAATGGTTTTTTGTCCATTTGGTTTATTAATATCAGAAGCAACTTTTGCTAAAAATTTATTCACGGAAATTCCTGCAGAAGCCGTTAAACCTGTTTGCTCAAATATTTTTTGCCGGATTTCCTTTGCAATCTGATTGGCAGATTCTATATCTTTTTTATTTTCGGTAACATCGAGATAGGCTTCATCTAAAGACAAAGGCTCGACCAAATCTGTATATTCATAAAATATTTCCCGGATTTTTCTCGAAATTTCTTTATAACGGGCAAAATGCGGCGGAACAAATATAAGCTGCGGGCATTTTTCTTTTGCAATTTTGCTGGACATCGCAGAACGGACTCCAAATTTTCTCGCTTCATAGCTTGCCGCAGAAACAACACCTCTGTGCTCACCGCCCACTGCAATTGGCTTTCCCTTCAATGCCGGATTGTCATGCTGCTCCACGGAAGCATAAAATGCATCCATATCAACATGAATAATTTTGCGGATGGGAAAAGGAGAATCCATATCACAAAGATATGGATTCCTGTATTTTTTATTAGGGCTTAGAATTTAGATTTTAGGGATTAGTTTTAAAATCAAATTATTGCTGAATGAAAGACCATTTCTGAACGGAAAATATTCATAAAGAAAAACACCTTACAACCTTGCGTTTAAAATTTATTTCAAAAGCTTATCAATTGTAGCTTGAATTTCAGGATCTTCCGGAGTGATAGCGTAATATTTTGCAATTGCAGATTTTTGATCGATCACCATATATCTCGGGATCCAATTGAGATCGATGTAATTATTGAATTCGTTTTTCCAGCCGGAAGCGAACCAGTAATTTTCTTTATCCTTCATTTCAAATTTATCAAGACTTCTGTCAAATCCTTCCTTTGACCGGTCTAATGAAAGGAATACAAAATCAATATTTTTGTTATTTTCTTCTAATTCTTTAGCTTTTGGAAGAGCATTAAGACAATCTCTGCACCAGCCCGCCCAAAAATCAATCACTAAAACCTTGCCTTTATGCTGATCGAGAATTTGCTGTATGGTAATGCTTTTTCCTTCTTTATCTTCTAATTTTTGATCTAAAGCTTCTTTGGAAAAACTTGTTTTAACGACTTTCGGAGTTTGCTGGGAACAACCCAATCCGAATATTCCGATCATGAAGAGTAATAATAACTTTTTCATTCTTTTCAATTTCATTTTTGCAAATCTAAACAATGAAATGCAATTCAAGATTGGTTTCTTATGAATTAAGAAAAATTTAAGAGATTGAAGATTTCTATGAATGTTTAAGAATAATTCTTTACCAAACCTTTCACAAGCGTAATCACATTTGGCATTGCTTTATTCGCAGCATTCAAAACTTCTTCGTGAGAAACGGAAAAAGCAACATCAGGACCGCCAAGATCAGTAATCACTGAAATACAGAAAACATCCATTTGCATGTGCTTGGCAACAATTACCTCCGGAACGGTACTCATTCCGACCATGTCTCCGCCGATCGCTTTGATCATGCCGTATTCTGCGGGAGTTTCAAAAGTTGGACCTTGTAAGGCAACGTAAGTTCCCTGTTGGAATTTAATAGTATTTTCAGAACAGATTTTTTCAGCAAGCTCAATCATTTTTTTGCTGTAAGGCTCGCTCATATCAACGAAGCGAGGTCCCAATTCATCAATATTTTTGCCACGAAGCGGATGCTCAGGCATCATATTGATGTGATCTTTTACAACAACAATATCTGCAATTTTATAATTCATATTAATACCTCCGGAAGCGTTAGAAAGAATCAGGTTTTTAATTCCCAAGAGATGAAAAACTCTGATTGGAAAAACAACAGTTTCAATAGAATGACCTTCATAATAATGAAAACGCCCGCTCATCATCAAAACTTTTCTGCCTTCCAGAATTCCGTAAATTAATTTTCCGCCGTGACCGACAACAGTGGTCTGAGGAAAATTAGGAATATCTTTATATTCTAAAGTATAAATGGCTTCAACTTCATCCTGTAGCTTTCCTAGCCCGGAACCCAAAACAATGGCAAAATCCGGTTGATCCTGAATAATGTTTTTAATGAAATCGGCTGTTTCCTTAAGCTTTTCTAACATAATCTAAGATGATTTGGTTGAATTCTTCCTTTTTATCAATAATCACATTGATCGGCCAGTAGTAAACAATATCTCTAAGATAATCAAAAGTTTTAAGACGTACGTAATCTTTTTCTGTTGTTAAGATTAATTTATATTCGCCGAGTTTTTTATATTCAGCAATGATTTTTTTAATATCATCATCCGTGAAATTATGGTGATCCCTGAATTTTAAATGCTTGACACGCTGTGAAAATTTCGCTAGATGTGTCAATAACGGTTTTGGATTGGCAATTCCTGTAATTAAAAGAATATCATAATAATTCAGGTTGTTGTCGGGAAGCATTTTTTCTCTTCCGTACACATTTTCGTCATATCCGATGGATGAAAAGAAAACTTTCTGAGTGCGATCCGGTCTGATTCTCGAAATGTAATATTGTTTGGTTTCCTCTGTCAGTTCATCAGGGCATTTGCTGACCATGATAATGTCTGCCCGTTTTGATCCTGCTCTCGATTCTCTTAAATCTCCTGCAGGAAGAAGATGGTCTTTAAAATAAGGATCATTAAAATCTGTCATTAAAATATTGAATCCGGCTTTAATAGCTCTGTGCTGTAGCGCGTCATCCAACACCAAAACATCAAGATCCATATCGGCAATGACTTTTTTGGCGCCGGGAACTCTTTCCTCGGAAACTGCGATCACGAAACGGTTTTTGAAACGTTCAAACAGCTGCATCGCTTCATCACCCACCGTTTTGTAGTTGCTGTCGTAATTCGTTACGTTGTATCCTTTTGTCAGTCTCCCATAACCTCGGGAAAGCACTCCTGTTCTGTAATGTTTAGACAGATATTGAGCAAGATACATCACCATCGGCGATTTTCCGCTTCCGCCCACAGAAAGGTTTCCGACGTTGATTATCGGGGTCTTGAATTTCGTAGATTTAAAAATTCCCAGATCATACAATGTGTTTCGGATACCCGTTACCGTGTGATAACCTAGGGAAAAAGGATAAAGGTACCATCTTTTCATACGTTTGCAAAAATAGGAATTTTTAGAGGGATTTTATGCAAAATTAACAGTGACTTTTCAACATTTATTTTGAAAAATGAAGTCTTGATTATCATTAAATTAGATTATTTTTGTAGAGTTATTTTATTACATTGAGGTATTTTATTGAATTTTCCTACAACGGTAAGAATTATTTCGGTTATCAGATCCAGCCGAATGATATCTCCGTACAGGAAGAATTGGAAAAAGCGCTTTCCACGATTTTAAGAGAAGAAATTAAAACTACAGGAGCGGGAAGAACCGACACCGGAGTCCACGCCAAGAAAATTTTCGCCCATTTTGATACTGAAAAGGTATTGGATGAAGATTTTCCGCGCAGACTAAACAGCTTTCTTCCGCCTGACATTTCAATCAAAAGAATTTTTCAGGTGAAAGAAGATTTTCATGCAAGATTTGATGCTACTTTCAGAACGTATGAATATTATATTTCTTTGGAAAAAAATCCTTTCACAGAAGAATCTGCGTGGCAACATTGGAGAAGGTCTTTAGATGTTAATAAAATGAATGAAGCCTGTAAAATTTTATTTGAATATGAAGATTTTACAAGCTTTGCCAAACTGCATACCGACAACAAAACCAATCTCTGTAAAATCTACAGAGCGGAATGGGAGCAAAACGGGAGTGAACTGAAATTCACCGTTTCTGCAAATCGTTTTTTGCGAAATATGGTAAGAGCCATCGTCGGAACAATGGTGGAAATAGGCGCAGGAAAAATAAAACCTGAAGATTTACGAAAAGTGATTGAGAACAAAAACCGTAATTCTGCAGGAACTTCAGCACCGGCACATGGATTGTATCTTGTGGATGTCGGATATGAATTTGAGTAATTTGGCTTAAAATTAAAGCATTATTTTTGTCATTCCGTAGGAATCTAGACGAATTTATTAGATATTAAATTATAAAATCTTTGCTTAAATTCCTACGAATGACAAACGAGATGATTATTCTGAATTAATAATATAAAAAAAACATTATGATGTCAATTTTTATTTTGATAGGCGCTTATAGATATTATGCCGGACTTGCAGAAAGATTTGGAAAGATAAAATGGCATTACGGTCTTTTTGCCATCGGAGTTTATTTGGGAACTCAATTGTTTTTCGGGTTCGGATATGGTATGTATAAAGGAATTACTGATCCTGAATCCTTGGAAAATGCTGATTATATTGGTTTTTCCGGAATAAATCTTGTAAGCTGGCTTATTTCTATTGTTGCGGTTTGGGGAGTTTATAAATTTCTTGAAAATAAATTCGAGAAAGAAAGCCTGAAAAAACCGGCTTTAGAAATCGAAGAAATCGGAAATAAAGAATTATAATTAATGGTGGCTTGATGTTTCAAAGTCACCATTTTATTTAAATAAAAAACTAAAACCATGGATGAAATCGAAAAGCTAGCCTTTGCACTCAGTCATTTCGCAGGTCTTACGGAAGATGATTTTAAATTATCTGAAAACTGTTGGTTGCCCAAAAATTACAAAAAAGGAGATTTTTACAATCTTCGCGGAACGGTTTGTACCTATTTCGGATTTATTGTTGATGGTGTTTTCCGTTCTTATACGATTGATGAAAAAACAGGAGAAGAGAAAAATGTTTTCCTGTATTCTACCAATGGTTTTGTAGTTTCTTTCAAAAGTTTTATCAATCAGATTCCTTGTGATTACCATACGCAGGCTTTAACGGATGCTTCGATTATTTATATTCGTTATACAGATTTGCTGGCATTGTATCATCAGTCGCACCGTTGGGAAAAGTTCGGAAGACTTCTCGCGCAGGAAGCTTTCAACGTTACGATGAGCAGAATCGAAGGATTTATTTTAAAGTCTCCTGAAGAACGGTATTTAGATTTAATAAAACAGCATCCTGATATTTTTAATAATGTTCCGTTGTACCATATTTCCTCGTATCTGGGAATTCAGGGACCGTCTTTGAGCAGGATAAGAAAAAGAATTTCAGGGAAGTAGTACGATTTTAACCTTGGTTAAAATTATCCTCATTTTATCTTTGCAACTTTGTCTCATAATTTAAAACAATATAAAAACAAAAGGTTATGAAAACAAAAACTATCGTATTAATTCATGGATTATTTGTGAACAATACAAGCTGGAAAGAATGGAAAGCGTATTTTGAAGCTCAGGGCTACACCGTGCACACCCCCGCAAATCCGGGACATCATGGAGATCCGAAAGAGTTGAAAAAGAATATTCCATCTGATCTGAAAAATGTTGGGTTTGATGATGTGGTGAGTTATTTATCAAGATTTATAGATACCCTTCCTGAAAAACCAATTATTATAGGACATTCATTCGGTGGATTGATGGTTCAGAAATTAATTGACATGGGAAAAGCCGTTGCCGGAGTAAGCATCGATGGCGCACCTCCGAAAAACGTAATGGCTCCTTTTTCTACCGTGAAAATCGTTTGGCCTGTAGTGAATTTCTTCAAAGGAAATACCGTGTTTTTAGGCTCAAAAGAATGGTATCATAAAGCATTTTTTAACAATTATTCAAAAGAGGAAAGTGACAAGTTATATGAAATCGTTGCTGCGCCCGAAAGCAGAAAATTAGCAAAAGATCCGCTATTCAAATCTTCAGCAAAATTAGATTTACAAAAACCTCACGCACCGTTATTATTTATTGCAGGTTCTAATGACCATATTTTCCCTGCTGCATTCTCAAGAAAAATCGCAAACGCGTATAAAGATAAAAACAGCATAGTTGATTTTAAAGAATTTGAAGGCAGAAGCCATTTCATTGCCGGTGAAAAGGGTTGGGAAGAAGTAGCGGGATATGTTTTGAATTGGCTGCGTAACAGAGCTTGAATTGGCACAGTTTTAGCTGGCAATGTAAGCTAAAACAACACAAAAATGAAAAAACTGAATTACTTGATCGTAATTTTATTAGGCATGGGTATTCTTTGCCTTGGAGTGAAAATGGGTTCGGAAATGTTTGATGCGACAAAATCAACCATGACCAAAGACGGCTTTCTTCACGAGCCTCTGTTTTTCCTAATACCGATAGGGTATGTTTTTATCTTTGCAGGAATTCTGGCTGCAGGATTCAAGTTGATTATGAAAGCAAGACAACGCAACAATAGCTTGTAATTTTACCATTATTATTACCGGAAATATCTGCAGACATCATCTTAATCATATTTTTAAATGACAGTTATCTGAAATTTTCTATTACTATTTCATCAAGTTGTAAAGGCTGAGAAATTATAAAGTCTTATTTTTGCAGAGAATTTTAACTTAATTCTTTTCTTCAATTCGTACAATGAAAAAACAAGATACCTGGGGAATTATCAAGAGGCTGTTCTTTATCGGAATGAAATTCCGTTCCTGGTTCATCCTTACGCTGATAATCTCCATTATACTGGCAATAGTTTCTACCTACAGGCCTTATCTTACAATGGAAGTTGTGGATAACGATATCACAAAGCTGAAAGATAAGGCCTTGATGATGAAGCACATTTACATTTTGGTAGGTTTGGTGTTTGCAGAAACGGTTTTAAACTTTTTCCTGGTATATTTCTCCAATTATATTTCTCAAAATGTAATCAGAGATATACGGGAAAGGCTTTACAATAAGCTTATTTATTTTAAAACCTCGTTTTTTGATAAAACCCCGATCGGGCAGCTCGTAACGCGTGCTGTTGGTGATGTAGAAACCATTGCAACGGTTTATACAGACGGTTTTCTGATGGTTTTCGGGGATGTCCTGAGAATTTTATTTGTTCTCGTGATGATGTTTAATACCAATGTGCATCTGAGCTATATTACACTTGCTATTTTACCGTTAATGGTGATTATTACAAGGTTTTTCCAGAAAAGGCTGAAAACAGCTTTTGGAGATGAAAGAACCTGGACAGCAAATCAAAATTCATTTGTGCAGGAACGTTTGGCGGGAATGTCGATTATTCAGGTTTTTAACAGGCAGGAAGCTGAGTTTAAGAACTTTGACGATATTAATATTACATTGAAAGGCGCTTTATTAAGAACCGTTTTTATTTTCTCACTGTTTTTTCCGGTTGTTGAATTAATTTCTTCACTTTTCATCGGTTTTATCCTGTTTTACGGTGGATATATCACGATCAGTGCCGGAGTTGTTATTGCATTCATTCAATATATTTCGATGCTGATTCGTCCTTTGAGGCAGATTGCGGATAGATTTAACAATATTCAGCGCGGAATTGTAGGTGCAGAAAGGGTTCTTGGTGTAATGGATGAAGATTATGCGATGTCAAATACCGGAAAAGTGCAAAAAGATCACTTTGACGGAAAAATTGAGTTTAAAAATGTTCATTTTGCATACGATGAAAAGCAGGAAGTTTTAAAAGGAATTGATTTTAAGGTTAATCCTGGCGAGACGGTGGCAATCGTCGGCGCAACCGGAGCCGGCAAATCTACGATTATCAGCTTGATTACAAGGCTTTATGATATTAATTCCGGAAGTATTCTCATCGATGATGTTGATTTAAAAGATTATGAGCTATATAATTTAAGAAGCCATATCGGTGTCGTTTTGCAGGATGTTTTTCTGTTCCACGGCAGTATTTTTGAAAATCTCGCCTTTGGTGATGATGACATAACATTAGAAAAAATAAAAGCCGGCGCGCGCGAAATCGAAGTCGATGATTTTATTGAAAGCCTTCCCGGCGGTTATGAATATATTGTCAGTGAAAGAGGCTCATCAATTTCCCTGGGACAAAGACAATTATTATCATTTTTAAGAGCTTATTTATCTGATCCGAAGATCTTGATTTTAGATGAAGCAACGTCTTCTATCGATCATGAAAGTGAAAAATTAATCCAGAGAGCAACAGAAAAAATTACCAAAAACAGAACATCCATTATTATTGCACACAGGCTTTCAACCATTGAAAAAGCAGATAAAATTATCGTAATGGAGCATGGTAAAATCGTTGAAGAAGGCAAACATCTGGAGCTTTTAGACAAAAACGGATATTATTCAACACTGTATAAAGCCCAGCTGAGACATGAAGTAGAAATGGAAGAAGAGGAAAGCTCAAAATAATTGAGTATAAAATATAAAAGAGAGTGTAAAGCTCTCTTTTTTTATGACTTTTTCTTAAAACTGCAAAAAATAAAATTTTGTAATGTATTAAAAGGTGTTATATGATTTTCTGTGATACAATTTATTTGATGAAAACTTTTCTCAAACTCTTTTCTCATTAATTGCTCATCATATTGCCTGATTTCCAAGCCGCTGCATTTTGTGGGACCATTTTTAGAGAAAGTGCCTAAAATCATATATTTATGAATGCTTTTTTCTGCAATATCAACATATTTTTTAATTTGACCGGATGTTGTCAAAAAATGAAAAGAGGCTCTGTCATGCCATAAGTCATAAGATTCTTCAGGTTCAAATGCTGTAATATCTGAAACGATCCATTTTACTTTTTCAGCTTTTTTTCCTAATCTTTTTTGTGCCTTTTCCAATGCTTTTTTAGAAATATCGAGAACGGTAATATTTTCAAAACCTTCATCAAGTAAAAAATCCACGAGATTGCTGTCGCCACTACCAATGTCAATGATTTTAGCATCTTTGGGCAGTGCGAAAGAATAAATCAAATCCAGCGACGCCTGCGGTTTTTCCTGGGTCCAGCTTACCTGATCGGGATTTTTTGTTTCATACACCTTTTCCCAGTGATTTTTGATGTCCTGTGCGTTCATTATAAAAAACTTTATAGCCGTAAATTTAAGATTAAAAATAAAATTATTGATAGTTACTTATTTTACAAAATGAGAAATATGCGGATAATTTATCTATTTTAATAAATTATTTTAAAAATTTGAATAAAACAATGAAATATTAATTAAATATTATGTTTTATATGTGAAAATTCACTAACTTTAATTTGAATTTAAGCATTACCCCTTTATTTTGATAGGGTATTTGTTATAATTCAATATTTTTAACTTAATCCCAAAAAATATAAATGAACAACATTGAAGATGAATTCCAGGTCTTTAAAGACGAGTTGAGAAAATTAAATATCGAAGTGCAAAAAGTAGTAAAAGTAGGAAACGGAAGTATGGATTTTCATGAAGTTTTTTACAAATCTCCAAGATATGAAGAGGTGAAAACGGTCTATGTGCAACGCCATAATCTGGACAGTATGATTGAAAAATTCAAACAGGCTTATCATTAATAAAAACGCGCTACAAAACTTTTGTGGCGCGCGGCTTTTTTATCTAAAACAGCTATTCTTTATTCAGTGCTGAGGTTTCTTTGGTGTCTTTCATCCCGGAATAAACGACGAGTGAAAAAAAGATGCACGCCGTGATATACCAGTAAAAATAATTCTCCATTTCTATTTGTTTCAGCCAGAGCGCCAGATATTCTGCCGTTCCCCCAAAAATAGCAACCGTCAATGCATAAGGAAGTCCCACGCCGAGCGCTCTTACTTCAGCAGGGAAAAGTTCCGCTTTTACTACCGCGTTGATCGAGGTATAACCGCTGACGATTATTAATGCTGCCATAATCAGGAAAAACGCACCCCACATGGAAGTCGTCGTACTTAACGCATTCAAAAGCGGATAGGTGAAGATCGTTCCTAAAATTCCGAAGCTTAACAATAACGGGCGGCGGCCGACCTTATCCGACAATGCTCCAAAAGCAGGTTGCAGACACGCAAAAATAAATAACGAAACAAATGAGATCAGCGTAGACTGTTCTTTGGTAAGATGAACGGTATTTACTAAAAATTTCTGCATATATGTTGTGTAGGTGTAAAAAGCGAGCGTTCCTCCTAAAGTCAGTCCGACAACGGTAAGCAGGGCTTTTGGATGTTTTAAAAGCTCTTTAATTGTTCCTTTTTTCTTTTCGCTGACCTCTTTTTTATTCTCAAAAGCCTGCGTTTCATGAAGGTTTGATCTTAAATATAAGGCAATCACAGAAAGCAGAGCTCCGATTACAAAAGGAATTCTCCAACCCCAATCTTCCAGTTGTGCTTCTGTGAGTAATAATTTCTGTAAAATCAGTTGAATTCCCAATGCGATTAATTGTCCGCCAATGAGCGTCACATATTGAAAGCTTGAATAAAAACCTCTTCGTTCCGCAGTTGCCATTTCGCTGAGGTAAGTTGCTGAAACCCCATATTCTCCGCCTACGCTTAAACCTTGTAAAAGTCTTGCCATCAGCAGTAATAATGGTGCTAAAACGCCGATTGTTTTATAAGTCGGTGTCAATGCAATTAATAAAGAACCGAATGACATGAGTAAAACAGAAAGTGTCATTGCTTTTTTACGCCCGATTTTGTCGGCAATACTGCCAAAAAGCCAGCCTCCGATCGGCCGCATCAGAAAGCCTACAGCAAAAATTCCTGCTGTATTCATTAATTGTGCATTAAGATCCGATGCAGGAAAAAAAGAATTAGAAAAATAAATCGCAAAAGCTGCATAAGCATACCAGTCATACCATTCTACAAGGTTTCCTATAGATCCGCCGACAATGGCTTTTATTCTTTGGGCGGTGGTAATTTGTGATGAATTCATAAAGATAGTATGATTAAGAGTGAATTGAGAATTGCCAATAGTAGTTTAATGTGCCGAAAAAATTGCCAGTAAAATTAATTGACAATTCATCATTGATTATCCTTTTCCGAAAAGTTTTTTTATTTTTTCTAAAAAACCAGTAGATTTTTCCGGTCTTACTTCATTTTGCATTGAATTTACGACAGATTCAACTAAATTTTCAGCAACAGGATTTTCATTTACGCGGGTTCTTTTGGGCTCTTCAATTTCATGATCTGTCAGTCTTTCATAATTGATTTTTGCTTTGTTGAAAATATCAATTTCTGATTGCGGCCTGTCATCTACATAAGTCATTTCCGGAAATAATCCACTGCTTGATTTCACGGAATCACATTCAAAATCATTCATAATTCCCATATAAATTCTGATTGTCATCTCAATTTGTCCTGCTTTTTCATAACATTCGGCAAATTGAAGCATATCTTTTCCGATTTGATGTTTTTCAAGAATATTTCCGATTGAATTGCTGATCTGGGCTTTTGTTGCTGCAAGATTGGCTACGGCTTTTACTTCGTCGGGTTTATTTTTTAGAATATCAATAAATTCCTGAAGCTGAGTTCTGATTTCAGGATTTACCGGATAAATATCAGCAAGATCCGTTAAATAAACACCTTTATTCATCGCATTATCAGCCATTAATTGAATAAAGCCGCCCATTTTGAAAGTCAGTTCAACCAAAAGGTCTGAAAATTTTTTCAATTGAATTTCATCGATATCAGATTTTTCAAGAGCTTTATACATTTCAAAGCCTTCAAAAAATTCTTCCTGATATTTGTTGGCATCGAAAGTTTCTGAGTCGACTTCTATTGTATTTCCGTTTAAAATTTCTAAGAGATAATGGTAAATTTTAAAATTATTTGAATGTTGAAGAACTTCCTTTAATTCTTCAAATTTATTTTGTGTAATTAAGTCGATCATTTCTGTTAATCTAAGTCTCCGAATATACAAATTTCGAGGATATAAAAAAACCGTTCATAGAGCAGAACGGTTGGTTTTTTATCTGAATAAATTTTAAAATCTATATCCTAAAGACAATCCGCTCCGGAAGCCAATCCAGGGCCCGTCAATTTTTATGATTGCTCCATTTTCATTGGTTTCAACAGAATAATTTACATAGGGAATATCTAAATTTTCAATTTCCTGCTTAAGTTGTGCCTGCATATCCGGTGTTAGAATAATGTCACTTGTCATAGAAAAATCACCTTTTCCGCTGCCGTAATGTGCTCCTGCAATCCAAAGATCTAAGACTAAATTCTGTTTTTTGGTTAATAAAAACTGTACACCAACCATAACTCCTCCACTGTTTCCCTGGACATTTCCATATCCTTTGAGAGGAACTTGATACGTTACATTATTGGCAGCATTATAATCGTAATAAAAATCAAATTGATTAGATTCTATCCGGGAATATCTGTAGTAAGGCGCGATGTAAAATCCTTTTCCGTAGCCTTTACCCAAATAGAATCGGGGCTCGATGGTGAAATTCATGGCATTAACCTTTAAATTTTGAAACCTTTTTTCATCCTCATCACTTAAAAACGAATTGATGAACGGAACTTTTCCTTCAGGCATCACTCCAAAACCCATATTCACTGAAAACCATTGATTGATGGACCTTTCAAATGATAAATTAAGATTTCTGAATGCATAGGCAGTAACATTGGTTTTAACAATATTCATTTTTTCGGTTGAAATCTCGGGAGCTTCCTGCGCTTTTGCTTCCGAAAGAAGAAACGGAACGAGTATGATAAGAAACTTTTTCATGATATTGAATTTTGTAATTGTGTGTTATTGGAGATATATCAAAAAACGGGCAACAAATCAAATAATCATGAGTTTAATTTTAAATTATGATTAAAAATTATAATCAATTAAAGATTATGGAAGAAAAATATTTTATTTGCTGAAAAACTTATTTAAATTTTATTTAAGGAATTTAAACAGACTTGAAATAAAAAATCCGTCCAAAATAAATTGAACGGATTCTATTGAGTGTAAATTATTTGCGGTTATTTTTTGATAAACTTTGTCGCTTCCTTTTTAGAATCTTTTCCGGAAACCTCGATAAAATAAGCTGCTGCCGGAAGTTCAGAAACCTGTACTTTTCCAGCTTTCAGATCAGATGTTTTGATTAATTTTCCGTCTAAGCTGTAAATATTTACAGTAGAAAGATTGGCTGTATCACCTTTAAACTCGATAAAATCCTGAGCTGGATTTGGAAATACTTTTAAGCTCTGTTTTTTTATGTTATTATCTAAAGCTGATAAAAACAACTGGCTCAAAGCCTGCGCGCCGCTTGTCGTTTGGTTGATTCCTGCAATTGGAACGTTGATAACAGCTTGTGTCGTTGTCAATAACGGGAATTTGTGAGTGCTGTCATAGTAAGTATAAGCAGTATTGGTTACTGATCCTATCGGAACCAGGAAATTGGTATCGTTTGGCAAATGAAGGTTAAAATTCTGCACAGATTTAATCCTTACAACATTAGAAAAAGTTGATGCGCCCAGAATTAAAGTTCCTGATGCATCAGCCGTAATGTTGATTGTTCCTTTACATAATCCGCTGGCTGTTGGTGAGGTAAATGTTCCCTGCGCCTGGTCTGTCTCATTATATCCGAAAGCGGCAGGATAGCTGATAAAAGTACCGTTGTTTGCAGATAAATTTAAAGTGGCATCAGGGGTAATAAGTCCTGTAATCTCCAGTTTTGAAGCTGTTTGTTTGTAAAGAATTGTATTTCCGCTTCCAACCATTTTGATGGTAGAACCCGGGAAAGTTGTGAGTTCACCTGCAGCCGGAGCAGAATAGATGGTCGGTGACGCAGTTCCCTGTGTTAGAGCAGCGTTGTTGAATGTTGTATTAGCTCCCGTTGCGGAATTATCAACAGTTCCGGAGATCATAACATTGTTCACGGTTTCTCCAACAATAGGATCATTAAATGCTTTAGTAATAGTGGTTTGCGCTGAAAAAAGACCGGATGTCGCCAGCAAAAAAAGTAGAGTTTGTTTCATAATCAAAATTTTTTTAAAGATAAATAAAAAACAATCCTTATTTATATAATTTTAAGTATAATTAATATTTAAAAATGGGAATAATGAAAAAACCGCTCAAATTGAACGGTTATTCTGTGCATTAAATATGGAAAAAAATTTATAAATTTTTAAATACTGTATACATTATTTTTCTCTACAAGCACATTCATGATTTTCATTTATATAAGCGATTGTTGCTTTACAGAGTTTTTCTAAAATATCAACATTGATGTCAGATAGTTTTTTAATATAGATGCAGGATTTACCCATTTTAAATTTCCCGAGGTCTTCTAATAAAGGTTTACTTTCCTCGGTTGGCGAATAAACATACAGTGAAAACTCTGCTTTTCGAGGTGAAAAACCAATTAATGGCATATCGCCTTCATGTCCGCTTGTGTATTTATAATGATAGCTGCCGAATCCAATAATTGTCGGACCCCACATTTTAGGCTCAAATCCGGACCATTTGCTCATCAGCTCAATTAATTGAAAGCTGTCTGCTTTTTTTTCGTCTTTTTCTACGTATGAGTTGATGAAATCTGTGACGCTGAATGTTGTTTCGGTGGTTTTGTTTTTAGCCATGATTAATAAATTTATTCCTTAATTCTGTTTTTCAGATCCATATTTCCTCCGAGAATCCTAACAATTTCAATCTCATCATTTTGAATTGATTTGTAAAAAACGATATGTTTCTGTATCGGAAGACCTAAGAGATCAGAATTAATTTCGTGATAAACCTTTCCAATATTTGGATTTTCGCTTAACGTTTGACAGAATTCAATCAATTCAAGGTAATATTTTTCTGCTTGTATTTCAGACCAAAGCTTGTAAGTGTACTCATAAATTTCAGATAAATCCTGAATGGCTTTATTCGTAAGAAAATATTTAGCCATTATTTTTCATTTTGGCTTTTAATAATTCAAGATGTTTTGTTGGGTTAAAATCTTTATTAATTCCACTGTCAATTCCTTCTTGAATTGCAGTTTTCAAGAGCTGAATTTTACTTTCTTCTTCCTCCAGTAATCTTAATCCCGCACGAATCACTTCACTTGCATTTTTATATCTTCCTTCTGAAACCCTATTGTCAACAAAGCTTTCAAAATAATCTCCTAAAGAAACAGATGTATTACGCCCCATTTTTTTAATTTTAGATAAAGTTACCAAAAATTGGTAATTTGACACTAATTTATTTTATAAAATTACTTAGAAGCAACTTTTATACTATCCAGTTTTCGACTAATTTCAGTAGTATTTCCGCCGCCGCAGGAAGAATGAATAACTTTTCCATTAATATCAATAAGTATTTTGGCAGGACTGCAAAAAATATTGTAATTTAATTTTTCAGATTTATCATAAGATTTAGTGTTATCAATCTGTTCAAACAAAATATTGGATTGGTTGAGATGATCTTTCAGCTCTTTTTCATTTTCGATAAATCCTTCTACGATGCCTATGAAGCCTACATTATTTTTAAATTCTTTATAAAGGCTGTTAAACTCTTCCGGCATATCGTAAGTGTCACTTTTTTTAAGATAAGATTTATCATAAATAAAAATGACAAGATTTTTACCTTTATAATTTTGTGAATTGAAAGTAGTTCCGTTGATTGTTTTAGCCGAAAAATATTTTGGTTTTGCATCTAAAAACAGGTCAATTTGATTTTTTTTCATCTCTTTAGCCTGTTCCTGAATGTCTTTTAGAAACTTTTCTTTTTTTTGTTCTTTACTTTCGCAGGAAAGGATTGACAGGATAATGAAAAGGGATGAAATTTTTTTCATGGTGTAATTTTTATGAATATATTCAAATATACATTAATATTTTACACCTTAATCTGTTGAAAAATAGCTTTGAAATGTAGACTAAAACTTTTCAATATACTTCCTCAACGTATCAGAAACCGAACTGGAATTGGAAAGTCGCAAAGCTTTTTCAAAATTGTGCTTTGCCTTGGTATTATCAATATCCGTATAAAGATGCCCTAAAAGCGAGTAATAAAAAGGATTTCCAGTAAGATTTAATTTTTCGGCTTCTATAATTGCAGCAGGATTTCCTCTCACTTTCGCAAAGGCAAAAGTACGGTTGAGAGCGGCGATAGGAGAGTACTCAATCTGTAAAAGCTGGTTGTAGAGCTGCAGGATATTTTCCCATTTTTCATCGGAATCTTTTTTCTTAGTGTGCCAATAGGCAATGGCGGCTTCCAGATGAAATTTAGTTAAAAATTTTCCGGATGCGCTTTGATTTAAGTAATAAATTCCTTTTTCAATTAAATCATTATCCCATAAATTGTCATCCTGCTCTTCATACAAAATGCTTTCTCCTTTTTCATTGAATCTTGCATTAAATCTCGAAGAATGAAAATACATCAATGACAGCAAAGCATTAGCTGCCGGAGTGTTGGTTGTTTTATTTTCGATAAGAATTGAAGTAAGGCGTATTGCTTCCTGACAAAAATCCTGTCTGAGAATCGTATTTTGTGAGGTAGAAAAATAGCCTTCCGAAAATAATAAATATAAAGTGGTGAGAACGGTTTCTAAATTGGTGCTTATCTGTGAAACAGAAGGCTGTTCGATTTTAATACCCTCGGTTTTTAATTTTTCTTTGGCGCGTTTCAGTCTTTTGTAAACGACTTCTTTATTAACTAAAAAAGCATCGGCAATTTCCTGGGTTCCGAAACCGCAGAGTAAATTTAAGGCCAATGAAATCTGAGAATCTTTTGAAATAGACGGGTTACAGATCGTAAACATCATCGCCAACTGGCTGTCAGCAATGTTTTTCTGAGAAAGATCGATTTCAAATTCTTCATAACCGGATGAAGAATATTTTATTTCGGTTGAAATTTTTTGTTGAAATAAAGAATCCCGTTTAAAATAATTTTTAGACTTATTTTTTGCAACGGTGTACAGCCAGGCAGTCGGATTTTCCGGAATACCATTGATGCTCCATGTTTCGGTGGCGGTAAGAAAAGTGTCGCTTACGATATCTTCGGCGATTTCGATATGATCAATACCAAAGGTCGAACAGAGCACGGAAACAATTTTTCTGTACTCTGTCCGGAATAAATTGGGTATTAATGCCTGTCCGTGCATTTATTTAAATATAAAAATTATTCTGTTGCAGGGGGAATTGCCATTCTGACCTCTACACTTGCTCCCCATTGAAGAACAGGGCAGCCTTTTGCAATTTCTACGGCTTCGTCATAATCTTTGGCTCTGATGATGAACATTCCGCCGATAGATTCCTTGATTTCCGCATAAGGTCCGTTGGTTACCGTATCGTTTTTTACGACTCTTCCGCCAAGGTCCCATCTTTTTGGTGGAGCAACCAATTTATTTTGTGCAGCAATGCTTCCCAGCCAGTCCTGAAAAGGCTGAATAGAAGCCTGCATTTGCTCCGGTGAAGGCGATGCGTCTTTATTGATGATGTCTCTATGGATGGCGATTAAAAATTCATTCATGATATTGTTGATTTTTTAGATTAAAATAAATGTGTTTGGATATTTAAAATTAATAATAAAAACTAAGTTTTTATCTTTGATTGTCAGGATTGGAAATCCATTCGTCATAACGGATTGTTCCCAGTTTTGCTTCATCACCCGGAAGTAAAGTAGAATCATTTAAAGGGGCTCCGAAATAGGTTGCATCAGGATTTGATACCACTTCATCAGCATTTTTCATGATGGATGTGTATTTTTTGACAAGATCTGAGAGTTTAATTTTTTCCGGACCTCCGATTTCTACCGTTGTGTTTTTCGGCTCACCAATTGTTACGGCTGTCATTGCTTTTACGACATCATCTGAAGCAATAGGCTGGATCAATGCCGGAGAAACCAAAATTTTATCATCAACTGTACTTGACTTAACAATCCCGCCAACAAATTCAAAAAACTGAGTCGAATGTACGATGCTGTAAGGAATTCCCGCCGCTTTAATAATGTCTTCCTGAACCTGTTTTGCCCTGAAATAACCGCTTTCCTGCAAACGTTCTGTTCCGACAACCGATAAAGCGATGTGGTGATTGACACCTGCTTTTTTCTCTGCCTTCATTAAGTTTTCACCTGATGTTTTGAAAAAATTCATCACATCATTATCTGCAAAAGAAGGGGAGTTGGCTACATCTACCACAACGTCTGCATTTTCTAATGCCTGATCAAGACCTTCTCCTGTAAGGGTGTTCACTCCTGAGTTTGGAGAAGCTGCTACAACTTCATGTCCTAAATTTTTAAGGCTGTTAACAAGCTTACTTCCGATAAGTCCTGTTCCGCCGATTACCATGATTTTCACTATGTATAATTTTTATGGATTATACCTTAATGACAATTGGGTTTTCGGAATTGGACAAACTTTGCGAAAAATATTTAGGGATTAGGGATTTTTTAATTAAAGATCAAGTTCAATTTAATTGATAATCTCAGCATCCGGGTTTTCACGAAGGCTTGCGATTCTTTCTTTCCAGTTTTGAAGCTCTTCATCTGTCAGTTTTATCCATTCCGTTATTTCGCCAACAATTTTTACGGGTTCTGTGCTGCGGTAAGATCGGGTAGGATTTCCCGGGAATTTTTTATCTGTGACATTAGGATCATTTTCGAATTCTCCTGTTGGTTCCACGATGTAAATACGTTCATGACCATCTCCTTTTGCTAATGCAGCGGCCAATCCGGCACCATTTTTTAAGGCTGTGAAATAGATATGATTCATGATGATTTCGGGATAATAATTTGATTCAAATCCTGCAGTGAGCAGGTCTCCGATTTGCAAATCAGCTTTTGTTCCGTGATAGAATGGTCCGTTGTCCAGAATTTCTTGTTTTTTATTTTCCATTTTTGAGTGTTTATTTGGATTTTTCAGAACCTGTAAACTTAAGAATTTGTTTTTAAACAGAAAAATTGCTCAGGAAAATCTGAACAATTTTTGTTTTTTACATTACGCAAAGATTTCTGTGACAAAAGTAGTTGAAACAGAAGCGCAAATTTCATAGTTTATTTACTTAACAATCGTCTTTGTGAGATTCACGTTTATACATTATTTTACGATCTCGCTCTACATAGTCGCCTGTTATTATCGGATATGAATACTTGGGCGCCTGCATTATGCTATGGCTTTTTATTATTATTTTGTCGTTAACTTTCAGGTTGTGCAATTGCTCAAATTCATTATTAAAACTCAAAATATTTTTTTTAGGCTTTTCTGCCCCAAAAGCGAGAATATAATCTTCACCATCAATCCTGACCATCATTCCGAAACCTAATCTTGAGCCTGGCGGAAGAGAAAGAGAGGTTACAACTGCCTCCATGTTGGTGTAATTCTTAACGTTTTTGCTTATTTTCACAGCGCCGTCATATACTTTTTTACCTGCGGGAGACGCTTCCCATTTTTTGTACATTACGCCATCTGGAGTAGCCTCCCATTTTTTCAATGCGGCTTTTGTTTCAGCAGCAGAAAGGGGCTTTTGGATTGGCTTTTTAGACGCTTCATTTTTAATTTTAAGATTTGCAAATACCAGTCCGCTTCCCACAATCAGTGGTAAAATCAGCGTGTAAATTAGTTTTTTCATAATTTTGAGGATTTAATTAAAGTTTGTACAACAAAATTACTTTGATATTTTTCGGCTGGAGATATTAAAATTGTAAATAAAAATGTAAACTTTGTAAAATAAATCTTTACACGATGAATCTTAGTCGAAATCTTCTTTCAGGAAAACGCAAATACCTGTTCGGATTATTATTTCTCTCACTGATCTGTATAATCTGTGCAGCTTTTAGCAGTGAGAATAGTAAAGATTTTGACTTTGCCAGAAGGGAAGTTTTGCTCCGCAGAATCGGGCATGAAATACTTTTGCAGTCGGGCGACCGTACATCACGGGTACTTCCGATAAAAAAGATTTCTGAAAATGAATATCAGATCAGCTTTGAGAATAAGCTTAGTTTTCAGCCGGACTCGCTGGTGAATACTACGCAACGTTTGTTAGCCAAAGACCCGTTCACAAGCGATTATGTTGTTAGCGTACTTAACTGCAACAGCTCCGGTGTAGCCTATGGATACGCGATATCTAAAAATAAACAAGATGATGTTGTACCATGTAGAGGAAGAAAGCAACCCGTCGCCTGTTATATAATCAATATTAAATTCAAGCCGGCAGGAATAAATGTAGCAAAAAGTGGATATCTTCTGGGCGGGCTGTCAATTTTAGCATTCGTGGGTTTTATTTTTTTGAGATCTAAATCTATAAATCCACGGAAAGTTTTACCCGAAAATGAGCAGACTCATCAAACTCATCTGTTTGCTTTAGGCTCGGTATTATTTGATGCTAAAAATAGAAAGCTCAGCATTGATGAAAAAATGACAGACCTTACCGCAACGGAAAGCCGTGTATTGCTCATTTTCGCATTGTCTCCCAACGAAATCATTGAAAGAAGCCGGCTGCAAAAGGAAATCTGGGAAGATGACGGTGTGATTGTGGGTCGCAGCCTGGATATGTTTATCTCAAAACTCAGAAAAAAACTGGAAATCGATCCGGATATCAAAATTGTTGTTATACGCGGAAAAGGATATAGGCTTGAAATTATCGCTTAAGAAAAATAAGAATATTTATTGCTGTAAAAGCTTCCGTTAGATTTTTGTGAACAAAAAAACCGCTCAGAAAATCTGAATGGCTTTTTAAATTCATAAGCTTTATTTTAATTTTAAGCTGTTACACTTTCTTCTTTATAAATATTCCAGAAATTGTAATCTGTCATTGGAGCATCGGTGATTCCTACGTTTCGTCCCATCGTCACGATTTGCCCTCTGTGATAAATTCCATGCATGATAATATGTTGGATGTATTCATATTTTGAAAAATCACACTGAAACCATTGTGATTCTATTTTCACATTTTTTGCTAAATCTTCTTCAGACAGGCTTTCAACGTATGTCATGAGCTTTTCTGAGTTGTTTTTTATTCCGTCGAAAATTTCTTCTTTTGTTGTTTTTGATGAGATTTCTTCAAAATTAAACTCATTATTTTCTGCAATATAGCTCCACCAGTATTCCTGCGTCTGCCAAATGTGATGCAATGTTTTTAAGATCGTCGGAAAACTTGAAATAACTTCCTGATTAAGCTGTTCATCAGACTTGGTCGAAAGCCAGTCGATGTACTTGTTGACCACCCAGCTGTTGTACTGAACGGTGTGAGTGATTAAGGTTTTTAGATTCATTGTGATATATTTTTATAATTTGGTTTTATAAAATTAATGAAAAGTCTTTGATTTTGATTAAAGAAAAACCGCTCTATTAATTAAAGCGGTTTCCATATTATTTTGATGAATATCTATTTTTTAATTTGATTAGTCACGAGCCGGGAGTGCTACTTCGCTAATATCCGCAACCTGAATGCTTTTAATAGCTGATTTGGTTGAAGAAGTTGTACTTCCACCAATGATGTATAATTTATTGTTATAAATTTCCGCAGCAGCATGTCTTCGCGGGATCATATTGGAAGATAACTGATGCAGTTTATTGGTTTCTGTATCAAAATAAGCCAGAAAAGTTTGATTATTAGAACCACCTACAATAAAAATCTTATTACCGGATACCGCTAATGAATGACCGGATATTCCAACAGGCATCGTATATTGCTCAGTCCAAATATTTTTGTTGAGGTCGTAAACATTGACCAGACGTGAAGAAGTACCGTTAAAACCACCAATGACATACAACTTATCATTCACAATTTTGCCCTTTGCTTCTCTGGCTGTGGGCATATCGGGTAATGGATGCCAGGTATTGGAAGCAATATCATAGTATTGGAATCTATTAGAAAATTCAGTGGTTGCAGCATTGTTTAGTCCACTGCCGCCGAACACATATATTTTTCCGTTATGGATGGCAGAACCTGCATTTCCTGTGTAGGCACGATTAACGGCTCCCTTCGTTATTTTATGAGTTTTAAGATCCAGAATTTCAAGATGGCTGTTTCCCCAACCGTTAAAAATATAAATTTTATGATCGTAAGTCTCCGAATTGGCGAATTTTCTAGGAAGCAGAGTAGAGTTGATCATACTCCAGCGATTATCTTTAATATTGTATTTCTCAATAAAAGTGGCATTTCCATCAGTGTTTTTATACCCATTGCTCACATAGATATTGTCATCTACAATGACACTGCTTATAGCTCCTCTGCCCATAGACATATCCGCAAGATGTTTAAAATTTAGGGTTTGTGCATTGGTGAAGAATAAGCTGAAAATTGAAAGGAGGAATGATTTTTTCAATGGTGATGGGATTTGATTTTAAAGATAGGGAAAAGTGATGGATTGGAAATGTGAGATATCAAGTTTGTTTTTGAAACTGAAAAACCGCTCGGATGGAAGCGGTTTTATGTTTGTGGGTACGAGCGGGACGCTCGCACCAGCGTGGGAAGGTCAATATAGTATTATCTACAGTCTTTATTTAAACATTTTACTTATTGCAACTAATTTTGGCGCATCCATTTCAATCGTTTGAGAGTTTTCTCTAATGTATGATTTGGAACCAATAAAAGACAATGTGTTTTGCTTAGGGATTCTTAGTCTGATTATAGATAATCCTTTATAATCTATAATATCAATTTGTGATTTTATTTGACTTTTTAATGGTTCAGAAAGCTCGGATTTGTCAATTTGTGATATTATTTTATTAATATAATTATCTAAATTACATTTCATTATTTTCAATTCTCTGTCAATTCCAACTATGAAACGATTGTTAATTATTCTATAATTTACATTGTCTAAATTTTTTATTCTTTCTGCATCTTCGATTTTGTCTGCAACTCCAATAAATAAAAATCCATCTTCGTCAGGACCTATGTTTGCAATACCACAAAATGTTTCAATTATTTCTGAATATAGATTATTATTAATATTTCTATTTGCTGATAAGTCTACAAATCCTTGTTTACATTCGTATCTATTTGATTCAATTTTAGATCTTCTGATTGAGTTTTCGAAATCTAATGCTAAACCGGCTCCATGTTTTAAAACTGGAGGGTCCTTTTTTACAAAGAATTTCTGAATTAAACCATATGTTATTGCAATATTTTTTTCTCTATCTGAAGTAACAGAATAGTTTGCTGTCGAAATCATGCTTTTCTGTAAACTACTTAAGGCACTTACTATTTTATCGTTTTCTGCAGGCGATTTTTCTTCCTTCACTATCAAGTTAAACATTGCCATAAATATTGAAAAGAAAGATTCTTTAACTGGGTTTCTTGATTTTGGGTTTACAACGTTTATAATAGTTGTATTTTGTGAATCAAATACCTCTTCAATTATAGAAAAAACAACTTTGATTTCATGTATCAGTCTTTCGGCTCCATAAATCATGAGTTCTTTATTCAATTGTTGATTTTCAGCAGAATCTTCCTCATAAATTTTATTAAATAATTCTCTACTTTTTGCTAAAGGTTCATCATTCAAAATTGAAGAAACAATATCTACAACCATTTCTTCATCTTCACTATCTCTTAATTGTTTTTTCCAAATTATACCATTTTTACACCAAAAGATTTCCTCTGCAATTAGACCATACCCGATATTTTCACGATTGGAATCTATACTTATTTCGGGCATTTCAGAAAGTTCTAACAAATCATTTGAAGAATCACCTCTAATTTCACTTGCAATTTTTCGTACAATATCAGAAAAATTATCTAATGTGCCTGCTTGTCTTTTTTCTTGTGGACTTAATTGCTTTCCACCAGAATTTATTCTTCCAAATATATCTGTAATAACGGTTTCCTCCGAATTAGGATAAATTGTTACTGCTAATTGATAATCTAAAAAGTTTGCACAACTTTGTGGATCTAATAATTTATCTTCACCCGTTGCTACAAAAATACCGTTATTCGCATTTTGTTGTGCCCTAGATGATTGACTTATGTCGAAAAAAAGTCCATCTACGCTAAACCTATTTTCAATAAAAGATATTATTGCATTTAAACGTTGCAAACCATCAATGATTTCAAATTCATCACTTTCAGTTTTTGCTAAAAGAATTAAAGGTATTGGAAAGTCAGATAAGATACTGTCTATTAAAAATTCTTTCTCATCTACTGTCCATACGAGTTTTCTTTGATATTTTCTATTTACTAAAAATTTTTTTTCGGAGTATTGCCTGTATATTTCTTGAATACTCATACCTCTTGGTGTTAAACTCATGGCAATGTTTTTTTTATTGTAAATTGTTTGGTTTTTGGCTAGTTATTAGTGAAGTAATTAAATTAAATCTAAATATAGTATTTCCTTATGGATGTAAAACTATAATTTTTTAAAAAAACCGCCCTATAAAAATAGAGCGGTTTATATATTATATTGTCTCAGCGACACGCTGTTACATCATTCCCGGCATTCCACCACCCATTGGCATAGCTGGTTCTGCGCTCTTTACTTCAGTGATCACACATTCAGTTGTAAGAAGCATTCCAGAAACAGAAGCTGCGTTTTCAAGGGCAACTCTTGTTACTTTCGTAGGGTCGATGATTCCTGCTTCAAGCATGTTTACATACTCGTCAGTTTTTGCGTTGTAACCGAAATCTCCGCTACCTTCTGCAACTTTAGCAACGACTACAGAACCTTCGCCCCCTGCATTGGCAACGATTTGTCTTAATGGCTCTTCGATGGCTCTTCTTACGATTTTGATCCCTGTAGTTTCGTCGGAATTGATTCCTGTAAGATTTTCTAAAGCAGCGATGGCTCTTACAAAAGCAACACCACCACCTGCAACGATACCTTCTTCAACAGCCGCTCTTGTAGCGTGTAACGCATCGTCAACTCTGTCTTTTTTCTCCTTCATTTCAACTTCAGAAGCTGCCCCAACGTAAAGAACGGCAACACCTCCAGCTAATTTAGCCAATCTCTCCTGCAATTTTTCTTTGTCATAATCAGAAGTAGATGTTTCCATCTGAGCTTTGATCTGAGCTACTCTTCCTTTGATTTTGCTTTCTTCACCACCACCGTTCACTACAGTTGTGTTGTCTTTATCGATAGATACTTTTTCAGCAGTTCCCAACATATCCATCGTAATGTTTTCCATGGTGAAACCTTGCTCTTCAGAAATAACGGTACCTCCTGTAAGGATCGCGATATCTTCGAGCATTGCTTTTCTTCTGTCTCCGAATCCCGGAGCTTTTACAGCAGCAATTTTAAGAGAACCTCTCAATTTGTTTACCACTAAAGTTGCCAAAGCTTCACCTTCAACCTCTTCAGAGATAATTAATAAAGATTTTCCGCTTTGTGCAATTGGCTCAAGAACCGGAAGTAATTCTTTCATTGAAGAGATTTTTTTCTCAACTAAAAGGATGTATGGGTTTTCAAGCTCAACCAACATTTTTTCAGGGTTTGTCACAAAATATGGTGACTGATAACCTCTGTCAAACTGCATCCCTTCTACAACGTCAACAGTTGTGTCGATACCTTTAGCTTCTTCTACAGTAATAACTCCTTCTTTACCCACTTTTCCGAAAGCTTCAGCGATCAAAGCACCGATCGTTTCGTCATTGTTAGCAGAAACTGAAGCAACCTGCTTCACCATTTCTGTAGAATCTCCAACAGCTTTAGACTGAGATTTTAAGTTTTCAACAACTGCAGTTACTGCTTTGTCGATTCCTCTTTTCAAATCCATTGGGTTTGCACCTGCAGCTACATTTTTAAGACCTTCTCTTACGATAGCCTGTGCCAAAACAGTAGCGGTAGTCGTACCGTCTCCTGCAATATCATTAGTTTTGGAAGCCACTTCTTTTACCATCTGCGCTCCCATGTTTTCTACTCTGTCTTCAAGTTCGATCTCTTTTGCTACAGAAACACCGTCTTTAGTTACGTGAGGTGCACCAAAAGATTTTTCGATTACTACGTTTCTCCCTTTTGGTCCCAACGTTACTTTTACTGCATTAGCCAATGCATCAACCCCTCTTTTTAAAGCGTCTCTTGATTCAATATCGAATTTTATTTCTTTTGCCATTGTTTTAAGCTTTTGGCGATTTGCTTTTGGCTTCTAGCTTTAGCAATTCGCGAGTTTATTTTTAATTTTTTAATTTACTTTTAGCCTGTTCCATAATGTGACAAGCTTCTTTTTTAATATTGTTAATTCTCCTAAAAGATTGTGATAGTCCGTTTCATTAATATAACCTAAATCTTTAGAGAGAATTAATTGGTTTTCGGCTTCATTTGACGATCCTAGTGCAATATTGATAAAATTAGCGAATTCTTTATCTGAATTTCGACCACTTCCTTCTGAAATATTATATCCGATTGAAGCAAATGATCTTCTGATTTGAGAGGTCAATCCAAAAATTTCTTCTTTAGGAAAGTTTTTAGTTGAAGTATAAATTTTTAAAGTTAATTGATGACTTAGTTGCCAAACTTCAAATTTTTTAAAATCTCTCATGCTAATTTATATGCGATCGCGCCATTAGCCAAAAGCCAATAGCAAGAAGCATTTCTTACCCAATGATTCCCAATAAATCTCCTTCCTTAACGATTAAGAAATCTTTTCCTTCCAATTTTAATTCAGAACCTGAATATTTTCCATAAAGAACTTTGTCACCTACTTTCACAGTTGTAGGCTCATCTTTTTTTCCAGGGCCTACTGCTACTACTGTACCTTCTTGTGGTTTTTCTTTTGCGGTGTCCGGAATAATAATACCTGAAGCTGTTTTAGTTTCTGCAGCGATCGGCTCGATCAAAACTCTGTCTGCTAATGGTTTAAAGTTTACTGACATAATATATTTAAATTTTTAATTATTTCTGTGTTGTAAGTCTCTAAATACGTGCCAAGCCCCTGAAACGAAATTTTTGGCAGACTTTTGTTTTATGATGTGAAATTTTGGCAGAAAAAAAGTCACCCGTTTTGGATGACTGTATTTTTATTTATGACAAGAATCCTTATAATCGTCGATCAGTTTTTTATAGATATCAGTGTATATTGCTGATTTATATTTCATATTGATTTTCGATGCTTCAGCTCCTCTTTTACCTTTAAGCGCAGCCTTTCTTTCATCATCCGTTGCTTTTTTCTTTTCCTTAAAAGTTTTATTGGAAAAATAATCGTTCTGTCTTGCTTCATCTACTTTTTTCAGAAACTCCGGGCAATCTGCTCCAATCATTTCATAAGCTGTATAAAACTTTTTGTAAAGTGTTTTCAGATTAAATAAATCCAAAGGACTTAATGAAGGATAATCTACCGGTGCAATGGCAACAGTGTCGTCTGGTTTACTTAAATAAATCATGACGTAAGTTAATTGACAGTCATTTTCATTTCCGTTGGATGCCGCGGAAAAATTATTTCCAAAATCTGCTTTACACATCATGCTTCTGTATCCGTAAAGGTTGATCGGCCCTTTTTCCATTAAAGGAAGCATTAGTACTTTTCCTTCCGATTCCAGTTCCTGATCTTTGTTGATTTCCTTGACAAGGCGTTTATCCAGCTGGAATGTTTCTGATGTTTCTTCATTCGTATAAATCAGGCTTTTAATATCTGAAACAGGGATCAGATGTACTGCAGCATCGCTTTTTGATGATTTAAATTTTACCTCTTTTCGGTCTAAGTTGGCATATTTCGGTCCTTTTCCCATAATACTGAACGTGGCAACATCCGGAAGCATAAAATCCTGTGCAAATCCTTTTTTTGTACTGCCGTCTTCCATGAGTATTTCAATAGGGATAAAATCTCTTTTTCCCGTGTAAAATTGTAAAGACTGAGCAAAGAAGCTCTGGGCTGAGAGGATGAACAGCAACAAAAGGCTAAGTTTTTTCATGGATTTTAAAAGTTTTTTAATCAGGCACAAATCTAAAAAAAAAGTATCCAGATTCTGAATACTTTTTAAAATTATTTATAGAATTAATTTTTCTTTCCTGCAGCCTCCTGCATCGGATTTACTTTTCCATTAGCACCGCCTCTTACGGCACCCTGCTGTTTTTGTTTAAAGACCTGGAATTTTGAATTTTCAGAGGAAGATCCATCATTGCTCCAGAAATTATTTGAGGTGTCAATATCTGCAGTCTCTTTCATCGGATCCAGCTGAATTGATTTTAATTTTTTGTCAAAATAATAGGTTTTAGAAACTTTCTGTTCGTTCTGTCTCCAGATTTGAGCGGAGGATTTGTCGTACGATTTTGAACCGTCTTCAAATGTAAACTCAAGGATGACAGGCATTACCAATCCTCCTTTATTTTTAAAATCAATTTGATAAGCTGTAATATTTTTAAATTTATCTTTGTCTTTTTGCTCCAAAGGTTCGTTTCCATCATTTTTCAGGGTATATTCTTTGGTATTGTCAACCTTTTCCTGGCCTCTGTCATACCGGTAATAGAAATCCTGAAGCTCTTTATCTTTTTCTACAGTAAAAGTAATGTTTTTATCTGTTTTATTCCTGATTTTTGAGAGGTCTTCAAATTCATTCTGCAAAGGTTTGTCAACCGTATATTTTGTTTCACGAGACTTGGGAGAAGCCTCTAAATCAGGCGTCGCAATGGTCACTTTGTCGATTGCAATGTCTACAGGATCGGTTCCGTAAAACCATCCTCTCCAGAACCAGTCCAGATCTTCACCGCTTGCATCTTCCATTGTTCTGAAAAAATCGGCGGGCTCAGGATGTCTGAAAGCCCATCTTTTCGCATACGTTTTGAAAGCTTTATCAAAAAGTTCTCTTCCCATAATGGTTTCACGAAGAATATTAAGTCCTGTTGCCGGTTTTGAATAGGCATTCGGACCAAACTGAATGATATTTTCAGAATTGCTCATGATCGGCTCCAGCTGATCTTTAGGAAGCTTCATATAATCAACGATCGTCCATGCCGGGCCACGTTTTGAAGGGAATTTATTATCCCATTTTTCTTCGGTAAGGTATTCCGTAAAGGTATTTAACCCTTCATCCATCCAGCTCCATTGTCTTTCGTCTGAATTGATGATCATCGGGAAAAAATTATGCCCTACTTCGTGGATGACAACGCCGATCATTCCGTTTTTTGTGCCTTCAGAATAGGTTCCGTCTTTTTCTGTTCTTCCAAAATTGAAGCAGATCATCGGATATTCCATACCGTTTGCTGCCTCTACAGATTGCGCGACAGGATATGGATAAGGAATTGTGAATTCCGAATAGGTTTTAATCGTATGAGCGACTGCTTTTGTTGAATATTTTCTGTATAAGCCGTAAGCTTCTTTAGGATAAAAGCTCATTGCCATTACTTTATTGTTGTTTTCCGGAATGGTAACGCGCATTCCGTCCCAAACGAATTTTCTTGATGAGGTCCATGCAAAATCTCTTACATCGTGTGCTTCAAAATTCCAGGTTTTTCTTTGTTTTGAATGATTTTTTTCTGCTTTTTTAGCTTCATCCAAAGTCACGATTTCAATTGGCTCGCTGGCGTTTTCGGCTTGCTTATATCTTGCTAACTGATCCGATGTTAAAACCTGATCATAGTTTTTACATTCTCCGGTTCCGCCTACAATATGATCGGAAGGAACATTCATTGAAACTTTAAAATTCCCGAAAACCAAGGCAAATTCACCTCTTCCCGTAAACTGATGATTTTGCCAGCCGTGAAAATCGCTGTAAACGCACATTCGCGGGTACCATTGGGTCATCGTGTAAAGATCGTTTCCGTCTTCTGCGAAGTTTTCGTAGCCGCCGCGACCGCCCATTTTTATTCTGTTGGGAATATTGTAATTCCAGTCTATTTTAAAAACTAATTTTTCTCCTTTTTTAAGGATTTTAGGCAAATCAATACGCATCATGGTTTGATTTACTGTATATTTTAAAGGATTTCCGGTTGCATCAGTTACTTTTTCAAGATTAACTCCGTATCCGTTGTCTTTTACGGGAAGATCGGTTACTTTTAATTGCTGATCGGTTGTTGACTGAGGCAAAGAAGATGAAAATGCAAAGTCTGCTTTTTTCACCGTTGATTGTTGGTTTTCATCTAATTGCAGCCAGATATAATCTAAATCATCCGGAGAGTTATTATAATAGGTGATGGTTTCAGAGCCTTTCAGATTCCTCTTATCTTCATCAAGATACGCCGTGATATCGTAATCGGCTTTATTTTGCCAATATCCGTGGCCGGGCGCTCCGGAAGCGGTTCTGTAAGTGTTTGGGGTAGGAAGGATCATTCCTAATTGTTCGAATCTGTTTCCGTGATTGCTTCCCGGATTGTTCTGAATATTTTGAGCGAAGGCGCCTACATATAAAAATACTGAAACTGCAGCTATTTTTAATCTCATGAGCAAATGATTTTAAAGAATGATCAAATATAATAATAAGTAGTTGAAAAGTTGGAAATGTTTCAGCGCTAAAAAGGAATTCTTTCTAAAGCCATTTTTAACGATAATGCAAAAACACCCGACGAGACAAACAATATCCAATCTTTTTTATTGACCTTAAAGATTTTAAGCAAGATGAAAAGTAGAATTAAAATAGCAGAAACAATCACAATCTGCCCCAATTCCAGCCCAATATTAAAGCCTAAAAGCGGAATAAAGATGCTTTGGCTTTTCGCGATCATTACTCTTGCCGTATTCGCAAAACCCATCCCGTGGATCAATCCGAAGATTAAGGCCAAATAATAATTCACCTTCATTAATCCCTGCTTTTTATTTTTCATTACAATATTTCCTAATGATGTTAAAACGATGGTGACAGGAATTAAAAATTCTACCCATTTTGAAGAAATCCTTACAATATCCAGAATGCTTAACGCTAAAGTAACGGAATGCCCGATGGTAAAAGCGGTCACCAAAACCAGGATTTTTTTCCAGTTGGTGTAAGAATAAACGGCTATTAAAGCCAATACAAAAAGCTGATGATCAAGAGCATCCAAAGAAATAATATGTTCCCAGCCAAGTTTCAGATAAAATAAAAAGTCCTGCATGATCTAGTAATAAATAAAAAGGCTTACGAAAATAATGATTAATTTCGGAACAAATTTTAAACGATAAGGTTTATGAAGAATTTCTCGCTTTTTTTAGTTCCGGTCTTTTTTTTGTTCTCTTTTACAAAGGTGAAGCATCCTTACCATGTTGGTTCTATGGAAATTAGCTATAACTCGAAATCAAAAACATTCGAGATTACAGGCCGTTTTTTTCTTGATGATCTCGAAAGTGCTTTGAGTAAAAAATATGGGCAATCTTTTCATTTTAATGATCCGAAATATAAAAATCAGCTTAATGTAGCGCTGAAAAATTACTGTTCGGAATATATAAGATTAAAAACCAATAATAAATTCTTGAAGGTGGAATTTATAGGCTTTCAGGAAGATAATGAATCTGTGGATATTTTCCTGGAAACGGAAGCTGTTAATAATCCGCAAAAAGTAGAAGTAGCATTGAGTTTTTTGTATAATTTATTTGATGATCAGATCAATATTGTTCATATAATTGTCAATAATCAAAGGAAAAGTGAAAAATTAACGTATCCCAACCGGTATGTTTATCAGAATTTTTAACTTAAAATTTGATCTTGTTGTGTTAATTATTAAGCATTTATAGGAGATAAATGTTTTTTTTTGTTAAATTAATTTTCCAGCTGTAAAAGAGCATTCACACCTTTTGCATGATGTAAAAGATCAGAAAAAAAATCATCATAACATTGCTGAAGAATATCTTTGTTGTTTAAAAAAGCTTCATAAACCGGAATATTTGTTTGTAAATATTTTGCCTTATTGAGGACATTTCTCATACTGTGGCCAATATTCTCATCTTTACGGTAATTATAAAGCCAGTCGCCTTCTTCCATTTTTTTAAACATCATTTTAAAATTCTCAGGAAGCCATTGGCTGTTTTCATGAAGAACTTTATAGACGTGCAGAGAATGTGCTTTCCATTCGGATAATGAATTCAGGCTGAGGTCATTCGCTACAAAATAATCCATAGAAACATCTACAAAAGCTCCAGCATACAATCTCACTAAAGGCGCAAAAACCTTTTTGGCTTCGTGTATTGCGGGATGAGAATCTGTATAAGTGTCAATCGCTCTGTGCATTGTAATGCCATCCTGAATATTTTTAGGAAAAGAAAAACGATCTTTATTTCTAATAAAATCTTCCAAAAACTGTCCTACGATTTGCCCGTCTGTGAAACTAAGAAAGGAATGTGCCAGATAATTCATAGATTAAAGTTATGAATTATGAGCCATAAATTATGTGATGATCGCAGTAATTAATACAAACTATCACGAAAGACTTAAAATTCATAATTTATAACTCGTAATTCTTTAAAAAAGCCTTTCGTGAAAATCTTCAATTTTGCTCACTTCTTCAATCTTGATACCGAATTTTTTCTTTGGAAGCTTATTTAAATTGGAGATAAAAATCTTCTCATAGCCTAATTTTTCTGCCTCGGTAATTCGCTGTTCTGCCTGTGCAATCGGCCGGATTTCTCCGCTCAGACCAATTTCTCCTGCAAAACAATAGTGCTCGGAAATCGCAATATCTTCATTTGAGGAAAGAATAGAAGCAACGACCGCGAGATCCAAAGCAGGATCATCGGTTTTAATTCCTCCTGTTATATTCAGGAAAACGTCTTTTGCGCCCAGCTGAAAACCTGCTCTTTTTTCGAGAACGGCAAGAAGCATATTCAATCTTTTGGCATCAAAACCAGTCGAGCTTCTTTGGGGAGTTCCATAAACAGCGGTACTTACCAAGGCCTGAATTTCCAGAAGCATCGGGCGGTTTCCTTCTAAAGTCACGGCTACAGAATTTCCGGAAAGTTCCTCGAATTTTTTGGTGATTAAAATTTCTGAAGGATTTTTAATTTCCTTTAAACCTTGAGAAACCATTTCATAAATCCCAATCTCGGAAGTCGATCCGAAACGGTTTTTATTCGCTCTCAACAACCTGAACAGATGATTTCTGTCGCCGTCGAAATTTAAAACGACGTCCACCATGTGTTCCAAGACTTTGGGACCTGCAATTTGACCGTCTTTTGTAATATGGCCTACCAAAAAAACAGGAATGCTGTTTTCTTTAGCATATTTAATGATCTCGTTTGAGCATTCCCGTATCTGGGAAACCGTTCCGGGCGAGCTTTCAATTAATTGAGATTGTAGCGTCTGAATCGAATCAATAATCACAAAATCAGGCTCCAGTTTTTTCGCTTCGTGAAGGATTTTTTCTAATGAAGTTTCGGTATACAGAAAACAGTTCGGATTTTGAATATCAGTTAATCTATCGGCTCTCATTTTGATCTGAGACGCACTTTCTTCTCCTGAAACATAGAACACTTTTTTCTTCATTTTCAGGGCAAGCTGTAGAAGAAGAGTAGATTTTCCGATTCCTGGCTCACCACCGATTAAAGTAACAGATCCCAGCACAATTCCGCCGCCTAAAACGCGGTTGAGCTCTTCGGAAGGAGTTTTTATTCTGGGTTCTTCATTGGTTTCAACTTCTACAATATTGATAACATGTTGTTTCGATTTTGAAAAAGGCGGCGTTTTGTGTGAAGACGTCTTTTCCACGACTTCTTCCACCAAAGTATTCCATTCGCCGCAGTTTTTGCACTGCCCCATCCATTGGGAGTACTGTGTTCCGCAGTTTTGACAGAAATATGCTGTTCTTAATTTTGCCATGACGTAAAATTATGAAAAAACTTTAGACTCTGTTTAGATTGCAATTTGAGAATTATAGTTGTTTAAGATTTCTTTTAATATAAAAATTAATGTTGAGATCCTTCGACTGCTTCGCGCTCAGGATGACACCGCTAATACTAACTGTTAATAGCCTGAATAATTTGCCAGTGTCATCCTGAGCGCGAAGCAGTCGAAGGATTTTTTTAATTAGATAAAAATAATTTTCAACAAACCTGAAAAACTATCATAGATCAACGTCTCGCTATTTTTTGGGCTATACCTTTGCTGTAAGATTAATCTAAAAAATATGACAATGAAAAAGGTATTTTTAACTTTCGCATTTACACTTTTAAGTATTATAAGCTTTGCACAGAATGTCTGGACAGTAGATCCGATGCACTCTTCTGTGAATTTTAATATCAAACACATGGGAATCAGCTTTGTACAAGGGAGATTTGATAAGTTTGACGGTAAAGTAACAACCAAGGGAACTACTCTTGATAATGCAGAATTTTCTTTTGTGGTGCAGACAGGTTCCGTAAATACGGGTGTTGAAATGAGAGACAAGCATTTGCAAAGCGCAGATTTTTTCAATGTTGAAAAATTCCCGACAATGACGTTTGAAAGTATTTCTATCACGAAAGATAAAAACAACAATTATACGCTTAAAGGGAAATTGACAATTAAAGATGTTTTTAAAGAAATCAGTGTTCCGGTAACTTTCGGTGGAATAACAAAAAATCAACAGGGAAAAGAGGTTCTGGGTTTCCAGACAACATTTAAAGTAAACCGTTTAGATTATAATATTAAATATGATCCAACGGGAGCAGGCGTGGCTAAAGACGTTGACGTTAACTTATATTTTGAGTTAATTAAGCAATAGTTTTCATATATAATTTGGTTTAGGAAAGGTTTTCAATTTTTGGAGACCTTTTTTGTTGATTAAAGCAGTATAGAATTAACGTTATTATTAAAATTAAATGCAAAGCTTGTCACTCCGTAAAAATCTCAATAAGGATAAATCATTTAAAAAATCAGTCTGGATTTCTACGGAGTGACAAACTAGGTGATTTATTAATCTAAAATTCACTATCTAAAATTTAAAATTCAAAAATGAAATTGCTTTGTATTTGTTTTTCCCCTAACTTTGCACAAACCTAATCTAATGAGTAAAAAGAATACAAAGTACATCTTTGTGACAGGAGGTGTAACTTCATCTTTGGGGAAAGGAATCGTTTCTGCTTCTCTGGGACTTCTACTAAAATCACGCGGCTTTAATGTAACGATCCAAAAATTAGATCCTTATATCAATATCGACCCAGGAACACTGAATCCTTATGAACACGGAGAATGCTATGTAACCGAAGATGGTGCGGAGACGGATCTGGATTTAGGTCACTATGAGCGTTATTTAGATGCTCCAACTTCCCAAAACAACAACGTAACGACAGGAAAAATCTACCAGACTGTCATCGAAAAAGAAAGAAAAGGAGATTTCCTTGGAAAAACAGTGCAGGTAATTCCTCATATTACGAACGAAATCAAACGCAGAATTAAAATTTTATCAAAACAGAACTACGATATTATCATTACTGAGATCGGTGGGACTGTCGGAGATATTGAATCTTTGCCTTACATCGAAACTGTTCGTCAGTTAAAATGGGAATTGGGTGAGAAAAATTCTATGGTAATTCACCTAACTTTATTGCCGTATTTGGCTTCAAGTGGAGAATTAAAAACAAAACCCTCTCAGCACTCTGTTCGTCAGTTAATGGAAAGCGGAATTATGGCTGACGTTTTGGTGTGCAGAACAGAACATAAAATTCCAAAAGATCAGAGAGCGAAGCTGGCTCAATTCTGTAACGTGCCTTTAGATAACGTTATTGAATGTAAAGATCTGGAAACAATCTATGAAGTGCCGATGTATCTTCAAAAGCAAAATTTTGATGATGTAGTTTTAAAAGGATTAGATCTTAAAAGTGATAAAGAAGCTGATCTTAAAGACTGGAAAAGTTTCCTTAAAAAGTTCCAGAACCCTAAGAAAACGATCGAAATTGCTTTAGTCGGGAAATATATTTCTCTTCAGGATTCATATATTTCAATTGCTGAAGCTTTCAAGCATGCAGGTGCAGACGTTGAAACTGAAGTGAAGATCAGATGGGTTTATAGTGGAGAAATTACTGCCGAAAATATTAAAGATACGTTAAAAGGAGTAGACGGAATCCTTGTTGCTCCAGGTTTTGGCGACAGAGGAATTGAAGGAAAAGTGCTTACCGCTCAATATGCAAGAGAAAATAAAATTCCGATGTTGGGAATTTGTTTAGGAATGCAGATTATGACCATCGAATTTGCAAGAAACGTTCTTGGACATTCAAAAGCAAATTCAATGGAATTTGACACTTCAACACCGGATCCTGTAATTTCAATTATGGAAGAACAGAAAAATGTAGTGGATAAAGGAGGTACAATGCGTCTTGGAGCCTGGAAATGTTCCGTGAAAAACGGTTCTAAATTATCTGACATCTACGGAAGCAAAAATATTTCAGAAAGACACCGTCACAGATATGAGTTCAACAGTGATTATTTACATGAGTTCGAGAAAAACGGTTTCCTTGCTACAGGTACAAACCCGGAAACAGGATTGGTGGAAGCATTAGAAATGCCTGATCACCCGTTCTACGTTGGGGTACAGTATCATCCTGAGTATAAGAGTACAGTGGCGACACCGCATCCTTTGTTCAGAGCTTTTATCAAGGCTTGTGAGAAGAAATAAAGTAATTATTTAATTACAAACGTCATATAATAAACTCAGGTTGACTTTTATCAGCCTGAGTTTATTATATAGTAATATATTATAGCATAGAGTTTTGATAAAAAAACAGTATTTTTGTCGACTCGAAATACAGAATGATACTCTGTAAATTACAGAATATTGTTTTATATATAAATAGGTAAAAAATTTTAATTAAAATAAAATGCAACAGAACAACGGACTCGATAAAAGTCAAATGATTAGTTTTGCGGTTTTATGTTTGGTTCTTTTTGGTTTCATGTTTTATTTTCAAAACAAGCAATCGAAGGAAGAAGAGGTAAAAACTCAGCAACAAAAGACTGAACAGGTAAAAAATGCTGTAAAACAAACTCAGGCAAGCAATATCAATCCAAATGTAACTCCTAATGCAATTCAGACTGCAAATTTGGCAAACAAAGAATTGAAAATTGAGTTCTCAAGTTTAGGAGGGCAGGTTTCTAAAGTGGAGCTTGCAGAATACAAAGCATACGACCATAAATCGGATAAGGCAGATCTTCCGCTTTATCTGATCACTAAAAATAATTCAAACTACGGTTTCCAGTTTAAAGATAAGACCGGAAAGATTATCAATACTAAAGATTTGGTTTTCTCTCCGACTGTTAATGGAAACGCTGCAACAATGACGGCCAATTATAATGGTGCGGTTATTCAGTTTATTTATACTTTATTGGATAAATATACCTTAGATTTTAAGGTAAGAACTCAAGGTTTAGCAAAAGTTACTTCCGATAACAAAGCAGATTTCATCTGGAATTACAATGTAAGAAACTTAGAAAAGGGTAGAGCTCAGGAACAGTCTCACTCAGAATTTTCTTATGCTTTCGATAATTATAAGAAATATGATTATGACGGAAGAACAACAATGGAAGAAGAAAAAGAAACGCTTAACTGGATCGGTGTAAAACAGCAGTTTTTCTCTTCTGTGATTGAATCTAAGACAGGATTTACACAAAGCAAAGGAAATCAGGAAAACGTAGAAGAAGGTGAATATTTGAAAAAACTTAATTTTGAAGGTTTTGTTCAAATGCAGGGAAGCGAATTAAATCAGGATTTTACCTGGTATTTTATGCCTTTAGATCTGAAATTATTAAAATCTTACAATAAAAACTTTGACGAAATTCTGCCTTTAGGCTGGGCTTTCATCGGAGGAATGAACCGTTATTTCTTCATGCCGATGTACAATATCATTGCAGGATGGGGATTAACAGCCGGTTGGGTAATTTTCTTAATGACAATTATCGTTAAATTAATCTTATCACCGATTATGTATAAGCAACATAAATTGAGTGCGATGATGAGAGTGATCCGCCCGGAAATTGATGAAGCAAATGCTAAATTAAAGGATGCAGATCCAATGAAAAAGCAACAGGCCACCATGGAAATTTACCGAAAGGCGGGCGTAAATCAAATGGCGGGATGTCTTCCGGCATTGGTACAGATCCCGATTTTCTATGCGTTGTTCCGTTTCTTCCCGAACTTTATTGATTTGAGAGGTAAAGGTTTCTGGTTTGCAAAAGATTTAACGGCTTATGATGATTTGATTAAACTGCCATTTAAAGTTCCTTTCTTAGGAGATCATTTAAGTGTTTTTGCGCTTGCATGTACGATTGTAATCTTGATTTATACGATCATGACCTCAGGAAATATGCAGCAGCCACAACAGGAAGGAATGCCAAACATGAAAGTATTAATGTATATTTTCCCTGTGACATTCTTATTCTTTTTGAACACTTCAGCATCCGGTCTTTCATGGTATTATTTTGTATCGAACGCAATTAATATCTTAATTATTTTAGTCATAAAATATGTGATTTTGGATGAAAAGAAGATTCATGCGCAGATTCAGGCGAATAAAGAAAAGCCGAAAACGGAAGGTAAATTCCAGAAACGTATGAGAGAGATGATGGAAAAAGCTCAGGAACAACAGAAAACGGTTGAGCAGCAAAAGAAAAAAAAGTAATTAACTTACTATAACATAAAAGAGAAGCAAATATTGCTTCTCTTTTTTATTTAGATGAAATTTAAATTACACTTTAGCATTTTATTGATTTTATAATTCACTCATTGTGGATTTTAATCGTATTTTAATCTGAAAGACCGTCTGTGGTATTTCGTTGGACCATGCTTTATCAGGGCTTCCTGGTGCTTTTTGGTGGCATAGCCGAAATTGGTGTCCCAGCCATACTCCGGATGCTCATCATGCAGCTGAATCATCAGCTTATCCCTATAATTTTTCGCTAAAATAGATGCTGCAGCGATTGACAAAACTTTAGAATCCCCCTGAATGATACATTGGTGTGGGATGTAATTATAAGGATGGAATTTATTCCCGTCAACTAAAATAAGCTCGGGTCTTATTGTTAATTTATCCAACGCACGATGCATCGCATGAATGCTGGCATTCAATATGTTATGTTCGTCTATAAATTCTGCGGGAAGTTCTGCAATAGCATATTCCTTAACATTATTTTTTATATACTCATCAAGACTCATTCTGGTCTTAAAACTTAATTTTTTAGAGTCATTAACTAAATTTTGGTTAAAATTTTTATCCAAAATGACCGTTGCGGCTACAACTGGTCCGCTTAAACACCCTCTTCCCACCTCATCACATCCTGCTTCGATGTAAAATTTTGTCCATTTTTTTAATAATTCCATAAAATTTAACACTTTTGAGTCCGTAAAATTAATAAAATTCTAAGAACTATGGTAAAAATAACAATTTTTTAAGTTTTTGCTTTGTCTTCTTAAGAAAGTTTTACAAATTTGTACTAGCAAAATTAATTTGATATGAAGAAACTAACAACAGGTGTGCTTATCTTGGTACTATCTTCATCCATAGTTGTGGCAAATGCCCAGCAGACGAAGACTGATACAGTAAGAACACAAGACATTGAAGGCGTTGTAGTAACGGCTTTAGGTATCAAAAGAGAAAAAAAATCTCTTGGATACGCTACCCAGGAAGTAAAAGGTGAGGATGTGAATAAAAATCCCACTCCCAATTTCCTAAACAATCTATCCGGCCAGGTTGCCGGTATGGATATTAAACAAAGTACCAACTTCGGTGGATCTATTAACGTAGTTTTAAGAGGATTCAAATCTTTCTCAGGGACTAACCAGCCACTATTCGTTGTAGACGGGGTCCCAATTATCAATAATAATATCAACACATCCAGCCAGACTACAGGGCGTTATGGGGTCGACTACGGAAATGCAGCGTCGGATATCAATCCAAATGATGTAGAAACAATTAACGTACTAAAAGGAGCGGCAGCGGCAGCTTTGTATGGTTCCCGTGCAGCAAACGGAGCTATTATTATCACAACTAAAAAGGGTAAAAAGAACCAAAAAGGGATTGGCTTAGAATATTCCAGTTCAATCACGATTTCCTCAATTGATAAAGAGACTTTTCCAAAATACCAGACCGAATATGGGGAAGGATATGTAGGTGAAGATGAATGGGGAAGTTATAATGGTGGGCTTGCAGCCGGTTTCGGAAGTGATGCTTCTTACGGACCGAGATATGACCCCAACTTATTGGTGTATCAATATGATGCGTTTATACCGGGATCTCCTAATTTCGGAAAAGCTACTCCATGGACGATGGCTAAAAACGGGCCGTTATCATTTTTTAAAAACGGAACGAATTTCACAAATAGTCTTTCCCTTAGTGGAGGAAGTGATGTAGCAACCTACAGAATAAATTATACCAATCTGGATGCTACAGACATTATGCCAAACAGTTCATTGGTTAAAAATAACTTCGGAGGTAATGCTTCTTATAAAATCACAGATAAATTAACCGCTTCATTATATGCGAATTATATTACGCAAAAAACAAGAGGCCGTAACGATACAGGGTACAATGGAAACATAATGTCCGGTTTTAGACAATGGTGGCCGACAAATGTTGATATAAGACAGCAGGACGAGTTTTATAATATGTCCCATCAGAATTATACTTGGAATATTACCAGCCCTACTGAGCTTGCACCTCAGTATTGGGATAATATCTACTTCCAGCGTTACCAAAATTACCAAAATGACAAAAGAGACAGATTTAGTGGAAATGTATCTTTAAGCTATGATGTTTCAAAAGAATTAAATTTCTTGGTAAGATTAAGTAACGATAGCTATAGCATGACCACTGAAGAGCGAAAAGCCAATGGCTCTGTTCCTAATATTTTTGGTCTTAACATCAATACACCACAGCCTTCCGGATATAATTTAGGAAATTACAGGCTGTCTGAAAGAAACTATGATTTCATAGGGACTTATAAAAAAGATCTTACAGAAGATCTGAATCTGAACGGAGTTTTGGGAGCCAATATTCGTACTAATTCTGCTTATTCAGACATACATTCTACTGTAGGGGGATTAAGTGTACCAAACTATTTTGACATTTCAAATTCTAAAGAAAGACCTCTTAATCAAACGAGTGATACAAGTAAGAATGTTGTAGGAATTTTTGCTCAGGCCAGTTTGGGTTATAAAAGTACGTATTATTTAGAAGGAACTATCAGAAGAGATCAGACTACGGCATTATCACCAGGCCATGATGTGTATTGGTATCCTTCGGTTTCGGGGAGTGTTGTGTTTTCCAATTTAATTAAAGCGCCTTGGTTGAGCTTTGCTAAAGCTCGTGCCAATTATTCAATTGTAGGAAATGATACAGATCCTAATCAATTGATTGATACTTATTTGGCAGGTTCGCCATTTGGCAATTTACCAACTTACCAGTTTAATACTATTTTGAAAAATCCGGATTTAGTGGCTGAAAAGTTAAAAAGTATGGAATTCGGGTTAGAAACATCTTTCTTAAAAAACAGAATTGGTTTTGATGCCACATGGTACAAGAATGATTCGGAAAATTTAATTTCAAATGTACTTGTTTCTTATGCATCAGGTACGACCTTGCAGAAACAAAATATTGGTAATTTAAGAACTGAAGCATTTGAGCTTTCATTACGATTAACGCCAATCAAATCTCAAGACTTTTCCTGGAATTTAGTTGCTAACTGGTCCAATCCAAAAACAACTGTTACAGCACTGAAAGGCGGAGTGGATAACCTGGCTTTACAGACCAATACTTCACAAGGTGGGGTTACATTAAATGCTCCTTTGGGAGGATTATACGGAACGATTTACGGTTCTGATTTCATATATGCACCAGACGGACAAAAAGTTATTGATCCTGATACAGGGGCTTATATGAAAACAACCAGTACCAACAATAATTTAGGAAGCTATCAGGCTAAATGGTTCGGAGGATTACGAAACACTTTCAATTATAAAAACCTTTCTTTAAGCTTCTTAATTGATGTGAAACAAGGTGGTAAAGTATTCTCATTAGACCAGTCATATGGGTACGGAACAGGTATTTATGCTGATTCAGTAGGCTTAAATGACCTGGGAAATCCGATCAGAAATACTTTAGCTGACGGAGGAGGGATTATTCAGCAGGGAGTTATCCCAGATCCAAATAATCCGGGACATTTTATTACAAATAATGTAAGATTAGATAAATCATGGTCTAGTCAGGTACTGAATACAGATCCGCCTGCCGCTGCATTTGTTTATGATGCAAGTTATGTGAAATTAAGAGAAGCATCTATCACTTATACCTTGTCAAAAGAGACTTTAGGCTCTAAATTTATACAGGGAATGTCATTTAGTGTTATAGGTAGCAATCTTTGGATTATTCATAAAAATTTACCATATGCTGATCCGGAAGCCGGATTGTCTTCAGGTAACTTACAGGGATATCAGTCAGGAGTTATGCCTACAACGAGGAATTTCTCATTCAATGTAAAAGTTAATTTTTAAAAAAAGAAAAATGAAAAAAATTATAGCATCCATATTACTGGGAACACTATTTGTCGGCTGTACAACAGATGATATTAATTTGGACCCACATTCGGCATATACAACGATTCCATCGACCTTGGTAACAAATGCTCAGAAAGAATTAAGTGATTATGTTAACACACCAAGTGTTAATGAAAATAATTTCAGACTGACCATGCAGTATTGGCAGGAAACTACCTATGTTGAAGAAAGTAATTACAATTTTACCAACAGAAATGTTTCCAATCAGATCTATATTGATAATTATGTCAATGTATTGAATAGCTTGGTAAAAGCAAAAGAATTAATAAATGCATATCAGCCTGTGCCTTCTGAAGTCAATACATGGCCGGGAATTAAGAAAAACCAACTGGCTGTGATCGACATTATGCAGGTATATACTTATCAGATGTTGGTTGATACTTTCGGAAATATTCCATATTCACAATCCAACCAGCTTGGTGGGAATGTAGCTCCTGCATATGATGACGGAGCAACAGTGTATGCTAATTTGATCACAAGATTGCAGCAGGATATAACTAATATTGATGTAAGCAGTGAACTGAACTCGGCTTCTGATAATTTCTCTGATGCTGATTTATTTTATTCAGGAAACCTTGGAGCATGGAAAACATTTGGTAATTCTCTAATGCTTAAATTAGGGGTTACCATTGCAGATTCTAATCCATCACTGGCTCAGCAGACCGCTACTACAGCAATCAATAATGGAGTAATGTCTTCATCTGCAGATGACTGTAAAGTTCAATATTTATCTGGTTCACCAAACTGGAGCCCTATTTATGAAAATGTAAAAGCGAGTAACAGAAATGACTTTGTAGGAGGAAAAACATTAGTAGATTACATGAATACTAATAGTGATACAAGAATATCCAAATATTTCAAGCCGGTAGGAGGCGTGTATGTTGGGCAGGTAATTGGCCAGCCTGCTGCATTTGCTAATTTCTCTGCACCGGGGAATTTCGCCTATACTGCTACAACTCCGGGAATCCTGATGAATTATACTGAAGTAGCATTCTATCTTACGGAAGCTGGTGCTCGTTGGGGAATAGGAGGTGCTGCTGCTACCAACTATGCTAATGCGATTACTTCATCATTTACAGATTGGGGAGCAACAGCAGATGCGGCAGCTTATATTGCTGCTCATCCATATAATCCTGCAAACTGGAAGCAGTCAGTCGGAACCCAAGCATGGGTAGCCATGTATAACCAGCCTTTAACTTCATGGAATTTCTGGAGAAGACTAGATTATCCAGTTCTTCAACCGGCAAGTGCGGCAACAATTAATAGTGTTCCTGTACGTATGGCTTATCCTGCAAGTGAATATCAAACCAATGCAGCAAATGTAAATGCGGCTGCTTCAGCAATTGGAGGAGATTTATTAACTACAAAAATATTCTGGGATAAAAATTAACAGCAAAAATTTTTAATATATTTTAACCGCCTTAGGGCGGTTTTTTTATTTTTAAGACTTTTCTATGTTTAAAATTTTTTGTTAAAAATGCAATAATTAACATTATTTTTTAATGTAAAATGGTTTTAAAATGCCTTTTAGTTAATATTTGTTAATTTGTCTCCGTTATTTTTTGTGTTTTTTATGAGAGTTTTTCAATTTTGTCTATACACAAAAAAAGTATAGAATGAAAAAAATAACTTCAGGGGTTCTTGTTTTAGTATTGTCTTCGTCATTAGTTATTGCCAATGCACAACAGAAGAAAGATACGGTAAGAACACAAGATATTGAGGGGGTTGTAGTTACAGCGCTGGGGATTAAAAGGGAGAAAAAATCTTTGGGATATTCTTCTCAGGAAGTAAAAGGAGAAGATATTAATAAAGCTCCAACAGCGAATTTTCTAAATAACTTGTCTGGTAAAGTTGCAGGGCTAGATATTAAGCAAGGGACAAATTTTGGAGGATCTACGAATGTTGTACTCCGAGGATTTAAATCAATTGATGGAAATAATCAGGCTTTATTTGTCGTAGATGGTGTTCCTATTATAAATAGTAATATAAATTCTACTGATCAAAAAACTGCAAGAGGTGGGTATGATTATGGTAATACTGCTTCAGATATTAATCCTAATGACATTGAAAGTATTAACGTTTTAAAAGGAGCGGCTGCAACAGCCTTATATGGTTCAAGAGCTCAAAACGGTGCTATTATTATTACGACAAAAAAAGGTAGTAAAAGAAATAAAGGTATAGGTGTTGAGTATAGTTCATCTTTTACTATTTCTTCTGTAGATAAATCTACTTTTCCTAAATATCAAACAGAGTATGGACAAGGGTATTTAGGGCAGACATTTGGCACTTATTTAGGAGGGCCAAGAGCAATATTTGGGCATGATGCTTCTTATGGGCCTAGGTACGATGGAAGCCTTGTCTGGCAGTATGATGCTTTTATTCCAGGATCTTCTACTTTCGGACAAAAAACGCCATGGGAAATGGCTGAAAATGGACCAATTTCTTTTTTTGATGTTGGAACAAATGCCGTAAATAATATATCATTAAATGGAGGAAATGATGTTGCAACCTATAGATTTTCATATGGTAATACATATGCAACAGACATAATGCCTAATAGTAAGATAAATAAAAATAATTTTGCAGGTAATGCAAGTTATAAATTTACGGATAAGTTAACGGCTAATTTGTATGCTAATTTTGTAACTCAAAGAACGCAAGGTAGAAGTAGTACGGGTTATGGAGACAATGTTATGTCAAATTTTAGACAATGGTGGGCAACGAATGTTGATTTAAAAGAGCAAGAAGCTTTATATAATTTATCACATCAAAATTATACATGGAATATCAAAAGTGTTTCAGATATTAGACCTCAATATTGGGATAATCCATATTTCAAAGTGTATGAAAACTATCAAACTGATGCAAGGGATAGGTTGGCAATTAATGCAAGTTTAAATTATGATCTTACACCTGATATAAATTTATTAGGAAGAGTTGGCAGAGATGGATATACAATGAAAACAGAAGAAAGAAGAGCTAAAGGCTCTGTTGCGGCTCCATTTGGGTTAAATGATGTTGACCAGCCTTCTGGATATGCATTATCTAGTTATAATGTTTCTGAGACTAACTATGATTTCATTGCTACATATAAGAAAACACTTAATGATTTTAATATTAATGCATTATTAGGAACAAATTTAAATGTTCAAACATTTGAATCAAATCAACAATCTACTTCAGGAGGATTAGTAATTCCAGGATTATATACAATTAGTAATTCTGCATCATCACCTGCATTACCTGTTATTGGATCTACAGAGAAAAGAATATTTGGTGCATTTGCTCAAGCTTCATTCGGTTATAAAGGGACTTATTATTTAGAAGGGACGGTAAGAAGAGATCAGTCAACTGCTTTACCTAAAAATAATAATGTTTATTGGTATCCTTCCATATCAGGAAGTGTGGTGTTTTCAAACCTAATTAAACAGAATTGGCTATCTTTTGGTAAATTGAGAGCTGCTTATGCTCAGGTTGGATCAGATACTGGTGCAGATAATATTTTGAATAGATATTTGGCGCAATATCCTTTTTCATCACCAATGTATTCATATAGTACGCTTGCAAGAAATCCAGATATTAAACCACAAAGATTGAATAATGTTGAACTTGGAGTAAATATGGATTTTTTTAAAAATAGAATTGGATTTGATGTGGCCTGGTTTAAAAATAGTGCATTTGACCAAATTATAAACTTACCTGTTACTACAAGTAGTGGTTTTGTTAATAGAGTTACGAATGCAGGAACATTGGAGACCAAAGGCTTTGAAATTTCGGGACATATAATTCCTGTTAAAACGACTAATTTTACTTGGAATATTGATGTAAATTGGTCTAATCCAAATACTAAAGTAGTAAAATTAGCGCCAGGCATTGAAAACGTTCAATTAGGAAGTTTACAGGGTGGAGTATCTATCAATGCGCCTTTAAATCAGGACTATGGAACTATTTGGGGTGCAGATTTTGTTTACTCACCTGATGGACAAAAAGTTATAGGGAAGAATGGGGCATATTTATCTACAGCATCTTCTGATAATAACCTAGGGTCTTTTCAATCGAAATGGATGGGCGGATTAAGAAATAGCTTAACTTATAAAAACCTTTCTCTCAGCTTTTTAATTGATGTTAAACAAGGCGGGAAAGTATTTTCTTTAGATCAATATTATGGATATGGAACAGGTCTTTATCCTGATTCAGTAGGATTTAATGATTTAGGTAATCCTATTAGAAATACGATAGCGAATGGAGGGGGAATAATACTTCCAGGGGTAATGGTTGATCCAACTAGCCCTAATAATTATGTACCAAATACCATAAGATTAGATAAATCACAATCAAGCCAAGTGTTAGGTACAGATCCACCACCAGCTGCGTTTGTATATGATGCTAGTTTTGTGAAATTAAGAGAAGTTGCTATAAGCTATAAATTGCCTAATAGTTTATTAGCATCAACATTTTTGAGAGATTTAACTCTTGGATTAGTTGGAACCAATTTATGGATAATACATAAAAACTTGCCATACGCAGATCCGGAAGCAGGACTTTCTTCAGGTAATATTCAAGGATATCAATCTGGACCAATGCCTGCAACACGTAACATCGCATTTACCTTAAAAGCTAACTTCTAAAAAAAAATAATGAAAAAAATAATAATAGGGACACTATTTTCGGCATTACTATTTAATAGCTGTAATATAGATGACAGTATTAATACTGATCCGAATGTAGCGTATACAACGACTGCTGAATCTGTGATTTCATCAGCTCAAAAATCTTTATCAGACTATGTTAATACGCCGAGTGTAAACGAAAATAATTTTAGATTAACAATGCAGTATTGGCAGGAAACCACATATGTTAACGAAAGTAATTATGATTTTGTTAATAGAAATGTTTCTAATACCATTTGGTCAGATAATTATGTAGCGGTTCTTAATAATTTAAATCAAGCAAAAGGATTAGTAGAAAACTATATACCTTCTGCCTCTGAAATATCTACTTGGTCAGTAACTAAGAAAAATAAATTAGCTATTATTGATTTATTAATGGTGTATACTTATCAAAACCTAGTTGATACTTTTGGTAATATTCCTTATAGCCAGGCATTACAATTAGATGCTCACCCTCTTCCTGTATATGATGATGGTGCAACAATATATACTTCTTTAATACAAAAAGCTAAAGCTGATGTTCAGTCACTGACTACTGGGAGTTCTTTTGGCGTCGCAGATTATTACTATCAAGGAGATATCAGTAAATGGAAAAAATTCGGGAATTCTTTATTATTAAAATTAGGTGTTGCCATAGCGGATTCTAATCCTACGTTAGCACAAGCTACTGTAATAGATGCTATTGCAACGGGAGTTATGACTTCTACTGCAGATAATTGTCAATTACCATATCAGAAAACCTCTCCAAACTATAATCCTTTATATGATGCATTAGTTGCAAGTGGAAGGGATGATTATATTGCAGCAGCACCATTTGTTAACTTTTTGATAGTTAATTCAGATCCTAGAATATCATCATACTATCAATTGAATGAAGATGATGAATATGTAGGACAAACTGTAGGCGCTCCGGGTGAGGTTGATGTATATTCAAGAATTGGAGAATTTGCACATAAACCAGACTATCCAGGTACTATTATGAATTATACTGAAGTGGCATTCTACCTTGCTGAAGCTGCTGCTAGATGGAATACTTCGACTCCTGCAACTGCTTATGCAACCGCAGTTCAGGCATCAATGAATGAGTGGGGAGTTTCAAATGCAAATATTACGACATATTTAGCAGTACACCCTTATAATTCGGCTAACTGGAAGCAATCTATTGGATTGCAAGCTTGGGCGGCTTTTTTTAATCAAGGACAAACATCATGGAATTTCTATAGGAGATTAGATTATCCTGTTTTGCAAGCTCCAACCACCGCAGCCCAGGAAGCGGGGGGGAAGGTTCCTGTAAGAATGACTTACCCTGTTAGAGAGCAATCTGTTAATGGAACAAATTGGGCAGCCGCTTCATCTGCAATTGGAGGTGACAAATTAACTACAAAACTTTTCTGGGACAAGTTCTAGAACATATTTTTACATTCATATGAAACCGCCTTCGGGCGGTTTTTTTATTTCCGTATATTTGTAATTGAAATTTTTGAGACGAACCGAGGCTGTCCAATGTGGCCTTTGAAAAATGAATATAGACCCATGAATATTAAAAATATAATAGAAGAGAAACTTTCGGAGGTTATTTTAAATGTATATCAGTTAAAAGAAATCAATCTTGAAGTTCAGGAAAATAAAACCGAATTTGAAGGAGATTTTACAATCGTGACTTTCCCATTGGTGAAGCAATTGAAAAAAAATCCTGAAAGTATCGGTGTTGAATTAGGTGAAGCGCTGACAGAACAAACTGATCTTTTGGAAAGCTTTAATGTCGTTAAAGGTTTTCTTAATGTTAAAGTTAAAAATCAATTTTTTATAGATAATTTCAAGTCTGTTACGAATGATTTCGATACAATAGAAAAGAAAAATTCTACGGTTATGGTAGAATATTCTTCTCCGAATACCAATAAACCATTGCATTTGGGGCATGTCAGAAATAATTTATTAGGTTTTTCTGTCGCTCAGATTCTTAGAGAAGCAGGATATGATGTGATTAAATCTCAGATTATCAATGACAGAGGAATTCATATTTGTAAGTCAATGCTGGCTTGGGAGAAATTCGGAAAAGGAGAAACGCCTGAGACTACCAATACAAAAGGGGATAAATTTGTTGGAAATTATTATGTGAAATTCGATCAGGAATATAAAAAAGAAATTTCTGAGCTTATTGCACAAGGATCAACCGAAGAGCAGGCCAAAAAAGAAGCTCCGTTAATGAAAGAAGCACAACAGATGTTGCTGGATTGGGAAAATGGGGACGAAAAAGTAAGAAACCTTTGGAACGAAATGAATTCCTGGGTTTATAAAGGCTTTAACGAAACGTATAAAAGATTAGGCGTAAATTTTGACCAGGTTCAATACGAAAGCAATACTTACATTTTAGGAAAAGACCTTATTCAGGAAGGATTGGAGAAAGGCGTTTTATATCAAAAAGAAGACGGTTCTGTTTGGTGCGATTTAACGGATGAAGGCCTTGATCAGAAATTATTATTACGTTCAGACGGAACTTCGGTATATATGACACAGGATTTGGGAACGGCCGTAGAACGTTTTAAACAAAATGATATTAAAAAGTTAATATATACTGTTGGAAACGAACAGGATTATCACTTCCAGGTGTTATTTAAAATTTTAGGGAAGCTTGGATATTCGTGGGCAAATCAATTATACCATTTATCTTATGGAATGGTTGAGCTTCCTAACGGAAAAATGAAATCCCGGGAAGGGACAGTAGTGGATGCTGATGAATTGATGCAGGAAATGCACGATATTGCAAAATCCAAATCTGAGGAACTAGGGAAATTAGAAAGCTTTACGGAGGAAGAAAAAAATGAAAATTATGAGAGCATAGGACTTGGAGCCTTAAAATATTTCATGCTAAAGGTTGATCCAAAGAAAAAAATGCTTTTCAATCCTGAAGAAAGTATTGACTTTAATGGAAATACAGGGCCATTTATTCAATATACTTTTGCCCGTATTCAGTCTTTGCTCGCAAAAGCTGATTTTAAATACAAGGAAGTCGAAAATATTGAAGTCAGCCAGTCCGAAAAAGAATTAATTATGCAGTTGTCAAACTACAAAACAGTAGTTACAAAAGCTGCTGAAGCGCTAAGCCCGGCATTAGTAGCGAATTATCTTTATGATTTGGTTAAATCTTACAATTCATTTTATCAAAGCAATCCGATTTTGAAGCTTGAAGATAAAAATATAACGCAGTTCCGTTTAAATTTATCAGACATAACGGCAAAAACGATTAAAAAATCTTTAGAGTTGCTGGGAATAGGCACTGTAAACAGAATGTAAAAAATAAGCCTCTTGAATTTCAGGAGGCTTTTATTTTATTATTTAGATTGAAAAGGATTAAACCTCATACGGTTCATTTTGTTTCCTGAGACTTTCTTCATATAGCTTTGAATTGCTCCATTTTGCATGTTTTGAAGGACTTATTTTATATCCTTTTTTATAGGCGTAAACTTTTGTAAATTCTGCCCCGAAGAAAACCAGCATACACGAATAATTGATCCACATCATAATCAAAATTACCGTTCCTGCCGTTCCAAAAGCAGAGGTAGGTTTTGCCGTTCCGAAATAAAGACTTAACAAAAATTTTCCGAGCGTAAATAAAAGTGCAGTAAGAAATGCTCCTTTCCAAACGGGCTTCCAACTGATTTCCACATCAGGAAGTACTTTAAACATCATCGCAAAAAGCAACATGACAAATCCGAAACCGATTCCAAAATTCACCAATTCGACCAATAAATACGTTTCAAAACCGAAATATTGGGTAATTAGTTTATTAAAAACACTTATTAATGAAGATAAAATCATCGTAATCATTAATAAAAAGCCTAAAATAAGGATCATTCCTAATGAATTGGCCCTGTCCAGAAGAAATTTTGTAAATGCTTTTTTAGGGGCAGACTGTACATCCCAAAGGCTGTTTAATGAATGCTGAAGCTGGAAAAAAAGAGTGGTGGAACCAAAAACCAATGAACCGATCCCAACGGCTTTCATAAAAATATTCTGCTTGTCAATTAAGGCTCCGGCAATCATATTTTCAATGCTTTTGGAGACTTCAGAACCCATAATTCCGCTAATCTGTTTGCTGATTTCTCCGCGAATGGCTTCTTCACCAAAGAAATATCCTGCGATCCAAATGATAATGATCAACAGCCCGGGAATCGAAAATATGGCATAATACGCCAGACTCGCCGAATCTTTTGATGCAGAAGAGCTATTCCATTCAGAGAAAGTCTCTTTTAAAACTTCCCAGAAAAATTTCAAATTTTTTACCATAATTAAAAAGGATATCCGATTGCAATATTCAAAACAAGATTGTCTTTTCTCCAGTCCGGGTTTCCAAAATCAATCCGGTCAAACGCCCATCGATCTCCTTTTTCATAATAAGGAACTCTCAACGGCATGGCCAGATCTAATCTTAATATCAGAATAGAGAAATCAAGTCTTAGACCAACTCCGGCTCCGACAGCAATTTCGCTTACAAAATCTTTCGAAAATTTGGCGCCAGGTCTGTCAATATCATCATGAAGTAACCAGATATTTCCTGCATCAACAAAAGCAGCAACATTTAGGAATTTATAAAGATTGGCGCGGTATTCTGCATTTAATTCTAATTTAATGTCGCCTGACTGATCTAGTAAGGTTCCTTTTGGAATCGTTCGTGGATCAAAGCTTCCCGGTCCTAGAGTTCTCGCACGGAAAGCACGGATACTGTTGCTTCCTCCTGAGAAAAACTGTTTCGAGAAGGGTACAAACTCTGAATTTCCGTACGGATAGGCAATTCCTCCGATAAATCTCGTAGCAAATGAGCTTTTTTCCGTAAACTTATGGTAGAACCTGAAATCATTTTCAATTTTTGCATATTGACTGAAAGGGATCCCGAAAATTTCTTTCTGCTTATCTTTTTTTACATTGGCTCCTGTTACCAAACCTGTAATGTTTCCCGCTAAATCCAACGTACCTTTATAATAGATCGTATTGGTTTTTGGAAGCATTGTGTTTGTATATGTATAAGTGTATGTCGGTCCAAAAATAAGCTGTTTAGCAACTACTCTTTGCATTGCATTACTATTTCGGGATATCGAGTCATATAATTTTGTAACGTTTGCAGGAGAAACAAGGGTAATATCAATTACTTTTAAATCATGTTCTTTTCTCGCATTTTCTTTCCAGACATATCCGAATGATGCATTGAAATTATTCAGCTTATAAAATTCTGTACGGTTCAGTAATTCATAGCCTAATGTTATATTGGTCCGCGGAACAAAAGCACTCGAAGAATTGAAACGGAAAGGCGCCACAATTCTTGGAATAGAAAGCTGCACATTCGCTCCGGCACGGAAAATATTTTTTGCATTTTCCTGGCCTCCCATCTGTACATCAAAAGCTCCGTAAACAGCTGCTTTGAACTGCTCCGCTCCTCTGAAGAAGTTTCTGTGCGTCCAGTTTAAATTTAATTCGCTGCCGGCATAATTCGCTGAATTTGTTCTTCCTAATGCTTCTAATCGAAGTGACTGAATTTGTCTTGGCGTCAATAAATAATACGCATCAAATTTATGCTGTAAAGAATCTGAAACGATAAATTCATTTTTCACAAATTTAAAAACTCCCAGACTGATCAGGCGGTTCAGCGTAAGGTTGTGATTGGAACGGTTATACAGATCTCCTTTTTTAAAGTAAAGTGCTCTGTCGAAAATTTTTGGTTTAAATTTATGCTGAGGATCAATTACATAAATGTCACCATAGGCATATTTTGCAAGAGAATCCCGGTTCATCGGGACGGAATATTTCCCTCGCTTTACATCCTGAATATTATAGTTTGGAAAAACAATCACATTATCGATGCTGAACTGCTCGGTTGCCAGATCAGGAGTGTCTTCTTTTAATTTTACATTAAGCTCTACTTTATGCGTTTTGCTCACGGTACTGTCTGCCTGAACAAGGATATTATCCGGACTGAAATAATAAAATCCTCTTTCCTTTAAAGCGTTATCAATACGGCTTCTTTCACTTTTAATGACATCAAGGTCAAAAGGTTTTCCTGGTTTTAATAATGTCTTATCCGTTAAAGTCTGAATTTCTTTATTAACTAATGTAGAATCTTTCTGGAATTTAACATTACTGATTAAATATCTTGCTCCCGGCCTCAGTGTATAAATGACCCGCGCCTTCTTATTTTTAGAAACCGTGTCGTAAGTGGCTTTTGCATTGAAATATCCTTTATTTTCAGAATAATTCTCAATAATATCTTTATTAAATTCACGATCTACATCTCCCAGTAAAACGGGTTTTTCGCCTACTTTATATTTTAGCCAGTAATTAAAGCCTTTTTCTTTTTTCGGTTCTTTGGCGATATTGTAAAAATATAGTTTCGGTCGCAATCCTAATATCGTGGAATTAGGTTTCGGAACTAAATTTTCTTCCAAAGCCGCCTGAAGTTCATTTTTTTCTTTCTTCGAAATGGTATCATTTTCGATTTTTACTTCACCGCCGGTGTAAAGCATTTGTCCTTCTTTCAAATATTTGGTATTGCTGCATGAAAGCGTAACCGCAGCAAATCCCGAAGCGAACAAATATTTACAATATATATGGATTTTTTTCTTCATTTTAAATTTTAACAATGTGATCATGTAATCTAATATCTGGCATCTACTTAAATTCCACCACCTGATTCTTTTTGTTTTCTTTTTTGCGTCTGTCTCTTTTTGATTTCTGGAAAATCTCACGGAATTTATCGTAATCTAACGTAATGATAAATCCAACTCCCGTTTCAATGATCTGCCCTTGAAGAGCCACCTGATATTCATCTTTACGATAAGCCCGAAGCATATATCTTCCGTCTTTTGAAAGGCTGTAATCTACCGTTACATCTCCTGCAATATTGGTGGTGCTTTCATTCTGGCGGGCATCGCCTTCGAGGGCAAAATTACTTCCCACCGAAACTTTCAGGCGGTCATTCAGTAATTTTTTGCTGATGCCTACATTCAGATCGGTTCTTGTATTCTTCTGTCCGGTTGAATAGTCTTCCGAAGAGTCCAGACCGAGATCCAGATCAACACCTTTGATTAAGCCGGATGCAAGATTATTCAGCTGTTGGGAAAGGATTTTACTCACACTCTGTCTTGCCATCGCTTCCGCAGACATTCCCGCGCCGGATTCAAACGGATTTTCCCCAATGAAACGATTTAATAACAATAAAGCGAAAACCTGCTTATTCATTTCCGATTCCTCGGTTCTGAGCTGTGTAAGTTTTTGATCCACAACATCCGTTACGGTTGAAGAAACGGCATTGTTTTTTTCATCGGTTGTAATATCAAAGGTGATTTCAGGTTTTAGCAATTCGCCTTTCATTTTTAATAAAGTATTGAAAGGAATTCTTTGTTTAAACTGATTCATTACAGAAGCATCTTCGCCGCTTACCTGTTGCTCGACAAGGTCAATTGGTGCCGCCTCGGTTTTATAAACGGCGGTAATATCTAAAGTGGCGGCCGTCGGCTCGCCAGTCCAGGTAATTGTGCTGCCTTTTTGGATATCAAATTTACGTTTCAGAAGACTGACAGACATTTCGTAGGCTCCTTTTTCTACTTCATAAACACCGACAAGCGTGGTTTTTCCCGATGGATCGACTCCGCCTGTCAATTGCGCTTCACCCTGAAGCTTTACAAAATCTCCGTTGGCTTTGTCAATAACGATTGACATTTTTGCTTCTTTGCTTACTTCGATATTCACGTTCACGTCCATTCCCTTAATGCGGCTTTGCGCTTTTAAAGAATCGGCTTTAATGGTTTTGTTTAAAACGACCTGATCCTGATCGATAAACTCAACGATTCCATCTCTTTCCTGCAATGACGGACTGCTTTGAGGAAGCACAAAAGTGAAGTCCGTATTATCGGAAACAGCCAGTCTTCCGTCAACTTTTGGCAAGTCTAAATTTCCGCGAACCTGCAATGCGGCATCGATCGCCAGAATTCCGTACATGATGGCATCATCAGACTTTTCTGAGTTCACAACTTTGAAATCTTTTGCATTCACATCAAGGTTAAAGGCAAAATCCCGGTACGTTTGGGTTAAAACCTGTCCGTTGACCTTTAAAGAATTTCCGTCCTTATCATTGATTTTAAAATTATCAAACTCGATTCCGCGGTTTGTAAAATCTATTTCATCATTCAGTTTTCTGAAATCACTTCCTGTCTGTGTGATTTCCAGTCCAACGTCATTGAATTTTACTTTTCCTAAAATATTAGGTTTGTCAGTACTTCCTGTAATTTTCAAGTTTCCGGAAAGATAACCTTCCGTATTCGTGATCGCGTTCATAGAAAATCCTTGTACGGATTTCATCTGAAGTTGACTGATCGCCATATTCAGGTCAAATGTGTTGGAAGAAGTATTGTAATCGCCCAGAATTTTCACATCATTGTTATTTCCCGAAAGGGCAACATCAGCATTTATAACGTTGGCTGAAGTATTATTTACCTTCGCCTTAAGGTTTCCAACCGGACTTCCGTAAACAATTAAATCTGAAATATTTAAGTCAGAATTAAATGTCATATTTTTCGTCACATCGCGCAACTGTGCCGTTCCGTTGATGGTTCCTTTTGCTAAAACGGTGTCTTTTTTAATAAGTTCGGTGATCGTTTCAATTTTAAAATCTTTCAACGAAATATTTAAAGGAGAATTGGGAGACTGGTTTTCCGATTGTAATAAAATCTCACTTCCTGCATTTGAAAGCCTGAAATTATCAGCGAAAATTCCTTTACTGCTGATCTGGATTTTGTTGTTTTCGGCAACGGTCCAGTCATTATAATTTAATTTTAAGCCATTCGGATTTAACGAAATTTCCGTAATGTCATTCAGTGATTTTGCATTTCCTGCGATCAGGAATTGCGTGGCATCCTTTTCGTCCTTCGTTGTAATATTATAATTGATGATATTATTGGAAACATCACCGCCGATATTGATTTTATTTAAAGCTAAACTTGAACTTTTTAATGCGGCGACATTCAGATTATACTGTAAAGCCTGATTTTCGTTGGTAACTTTTAAAGTCGCATTCTCAATGGAATTCTCACCATAAAGAAGCTGCGGAATCTGTCCGTCAATTTCGATTTTCTGTGAATCTGCATCATAATTTCCAACTAAATTTATAGTTTCAAAACTTTTCAGATCCGGAACAAATTTTCTGATCAGATCATCATTTTTAATTCTTGCATTAAAGGTAAAAAACTGTCCGGCCTGAATTTTCTCAGCTTTTCCGGGTTTCTGGAACTGATAATATTGATTGATGGTTTGTGCTAAAGAACCGAAGATCTGTGTCAGCTTATATTTTCCTTTTAATTCTACATCCGCGATCTGCGAATTGAAAACAATATTGGTAGAATCATTGGTTGAAGATGCCTTCAAATTGATTTCCTGAACAGGATAAACTTCTTTAGTATCAGAAAAAGCAAAGTCTTTTAAATTCAGATAACCGTTTAGATTATCAGGGTCTAAGCTTGTGAAATTACCGTCGATTTTCCCGGCGACGATCATTGGTTTTTCGTAGAAGCCAAGCTTGTTGACATCTAATTTGATGACTTCACCATTGATTTTTACGCTAGGATTTTTTTCGTTATAAACTCCGGAAGCGGTTAAAAATAAATTAGCATTCGGATCTTTTGAGTTTAAAACAATATTGTAAGCTCCACGGTTAATTTTTCCCGTAAGATTCATGTTCTGATAACGGTATCGTTTGTAAACGGCCGATGCAACGTGACCTTTCAAGTCGGCTTTTGCATTTTTAAAATCAAAGCTTTCTCCTTTCGCGGAAATTTGTGCCGAGATTGGCCCGATATCTTTATTTTGAATGATTTTTCCAATTTGTAAGCCTTGAAGGTTGGCTTTTACATCATATAGCTCGTGATTTTTTTTCCTCATGTCCACTTGGGCAACCACCGCTGCATTTCCAAGGGTAGAGTAGAGGTTGATGTTGGTATTGACAACTTTTGTGGTTCCTTTTGCTGTTCCTTTGATGCTCATGTGCGAAGGCAGAGAAATAGTAGAAGGAATTGTATTTTTCGGAACTAAATTAAAAATCGTTTTTGCCGAAGAAGATAATTCTGTAATTCTCAGATCATAATACAACTGATCAGGATTCATGGCATTTTTGATTCTTCCTGATGCCGCCACTCTCAATTGGTCTAATCCTGAAACTTTAAGATTGTCGATCAGTACATCATTCACATATCCTTTTACATTGGCATTTACATTTAAAATTGCATTTGCATATTTATTAAACGGAGCGGTATTTCTTAAAGTGGGAACCAGATTCAAAATATCAGAGAAACCAATTCTGGAATCTTTAATATTAGCCGAAATTTTTACAGCACCCGGATTTGAGCTTAATTGCTGGATCGAATTATAATTTAAAACAACCTCATCACGCAGCAAAGTTTTCGGAGTCTGCAAATAAAGATCTTTTAAATAAGCTTCCTTTTCATTATATACAAAATCCGTATTGAATTTTTGGATATTTAAGCCCCTCGCTTCCTGAATTTCCGCCGAATTTACCGTTCCGGCGAACGTACTATTTTCCATTTTAAAATTGCGGACTTCCACATTCATTTTTGAGAAATTCAGGTGGTTGAAATCCATTCCCTGCTTTGTGGGGGCTATGGCGGTGTTGTTGTAGGCTACTTTTACATCATTTAAAACCAATTTTCCTAAAAGAAGCTTCATCGCTTTTTCTTTATCGGAATTTGTTGAAACCTCAGGTTCTTCTGTATTCTTCGGATTGGCATTCTGAGCCGGGAGATAAAGGTTTGCATTAATATCTGCTCCTGAAAGAACAACGTTTCCGACATCGTAGGCATTGTTTTCAAGATCGAGCTTGTTGACTTTGGTGCTTAATTCTTTAAATAAAACCTTTGCGAAAGTTTTGGTATTGTCATCACCGTAATCAATGTCGAAATTCGTTAGTTTAATGCCTCTTAAACCAATCTGCATTGGTTTTTTATTGTTCAAAGAATCAACTTTTTTCTCAACTTTCCTGGAAACTTCTTCGATGAGGTCCTGTTTGAGCTTTAATTTTAATCCGTCAAGATTAATATCATTAACGGCGTATTTATTATTATTTAAATCAAAAGTTTTTACCCTTGTATCAAACGATTTGAAATATAATTTGATGTCATTTCTGGATTGCTGATCATTAAAAGTAACCCCGATATCTTTTAAATTAATTTTATCAAGAGAAATAATAAACGGTTTTGACGGGCTCTCTTCTTTGTCCGAAGTCGCAAATGCATCAATAATATAATCAAAATTGAATTTTCCGTCCTTTTTTCTTACCACATTGGCGCGGGCTCCTTCCAGGTCTACCGATGTAATATCTGCCGTGGAATTCACGAGCTTAAGCATATTTAAGCCTACATCAAGCTTTTTTACAGCCAAAAGAGTATCAATATCCTGCCCTTTCAGATAAAGATTTTCCATGATAAGACTGTTGGGAAACCCTATATAAACCCTTTCGAGACTTACTTTTGTTTTGATTTTTTTTTCAAGATAGACGACGAGCTTGTCTTTTACATAATTCTGAACCGCGGGAAGTCTTAAACTGAGGATAAGCAGGATCAATAAAACCACTATTGAGATAATGGTTATTCCTGTCCATTTCAGAATTTTTTTAGGTTTAAATTTCAGTTTCAAATGTGATTGGGTTTAAAACAAAGATAATCATTTAATAGTTCTTTGTGATGATACCCTTTTGAATACAAAAATCCTGCCTTGACTGCCAATTTATGGAATTTAGTTTAGTCGAAGTTAAGTGAACAGCTGAAACAGCAGCCAAAGCGCGGATTTTGTTTGTTTTAAAAGCCTCCTTTTATATTGTTATTGAAGGATGAACATGAAAAACTCAAATGTTAGGTTGGTTTTTCCAAAAGGAGGCGTGGCATATGTTAGATCATAAATTTTAATTGTTTCCGTTTTCCCATTTTACTTCTTTTCCCTGTGGCGCTGCACCGCCCTGAGATTGAGTGATAGAAGGGGTTTCCTGATTGATGTGATAAATATAGGCTGCAATTTTTTCGGCATCTCTTCCCGTAATTGTTCCTTCTTTGATAAAAGGTCGCATCGCGGGATTGTTTGGGGAGCCGTTTTCGAGCATCCAGATTACATTTTTAAATAAACTTTTTTGTTTGATATTAATCCAGTGATTGTCTGTGAGATTAGGTCCGATTCCTCCTTTTCCTCCGTCTCCGTGGCAGGTTATGCAATTGGTTTTAAATAATTCCTGGCCTTCAGCAATATGATCTGCATTGTATTTTGCAGTTTCAAGATTAATTTGTGGTGCATTCTTTTCAAATTCTTCGATGGAAGCGAGCATTATTTTGGTTTCCTGATTTAATTCTGCTTCCGGATGAGCATAATCTGTGAACGCAAAGGCAGTCAAATACACGACACAGAAAATGCACCCGAAATAAAACAGACCGATCCACCATTTTGGTAAAGAATTATCGAGCTCGGTAATTCCGTCGAAACCGTGATCGATCAGAATGTCTTTTTCATCAGTTGCGGATTGTTTTTTGAATGCTGAATTCCAGAGTTTTTGAAAATAAGGGATACTTTTTTCAGTTAAATATTGCTTTTTCTCTTCTTCGGATAATCTGCTGAAATTTTCATTTTCCACTAAATCTCCAATAGAATTCATGATTAAAAGGAGAATAATTGCAATTAAAATCAATGCCCAGAAAAAAGGAGAGGAGAAATATCCTGATTCGCCGGCGAACATTTCAAATGCCATGATCGTTACACCAATCGTTCCGGCAATGATTATTGAAATTGGGGTTCTCGTTTTCATTTTTAATACATTTTAAAAATTATTCTGCACTTGCGGTCTGAATCTGATTGGTTTTTATGTCTGTTCCTAATCTTTGCAGATAAGCGATCATGGCTACGATTTCTCTTTTCTCAAGCGGAACAAATGATGCTCCTTTTGTGGCTCTTTCTTTTTCCATCTGATCTTTTATGTCGGTTGCTTCGGCGTAAATTCTTTTTACAATAGCTTTCGACTGATTGTCAGCCCATTGACCGGCGGAATCTATTTCTGGTTTTGTATAGGGCACTTCAAAATAACTTTTCATTAATTTTATTTTATCAACCATTTTAGAACGGTCCAGCTTGTTGGTAATCAGCCAGGGAAAGCGTGGCATAATCGATCCAGCTGATGTGATTCTCGGATTGTACATGTGTTTAAAATGCCATGAATCCGGGTTTCTGCCGCCTTCTCTGTGAAGATCCGGTCCGGTTCTTTTTGATCCCCAAAGAAATGGTCTGTCATAAATAAACTCTCCGGCTTTTGAATATTGCCCGTTTTTACCGTTAAATCTCACGATTTCATCTCTGAAAGGCCTTATCATTTGGGAATGGCACGCATTGCAACCTTCCCGGATGTATAAATCCCGTCCTTCTAATTCTAATGGAGAATAAGGTTTTACTGCCGTAATAGTTGGAACACTTTGCTTTAAAGCTAAGGTTGGAATTATTTCCACCAAGCCTCCGATAGCAATGGTAATGAAGGCTAAAATTGATAATAACTTCGGAGTTCTTTCCAGCCAGAGGTGCACGCCTTCGCCTTCTTTTCTTGTTGTTCCGATATTGGCTAAAGCGGGTGCTTCTGCGGGAACATCTTTTTGAAATGAGCCTTGCTTAATGGTTTTAACAGCATTTATTACCATTAAAACAGCTCCCGAAAGATAAAATAGACCACCTAAAAATCTCATTTTATAGTAAGGAATAATTGCAGTCACCGTATCCAGCCAGTTTTTCCATAATAAGGTTCCGTCCGGATTGAATTGTTTCCACATCAAACCTTGCGTGAAACCTGAAATGTACATTGGAACAGCGTAGAAGATAATTCCTAAGGTTCCCAGCCAGAAATGCCAATTGGCTAATTTTTTAGACCAAAGCTGCGTTCTCCACATAATCGGAATGAGATAGTAGATAATTCCGAATGCCATAAAACCATTCCATCCAAGCGCGCCGATATGTACGTGACCAATTACCCAGTCTGTGTAATGACCAATTTTATTTAAAGATTTTGTGGCTAATAAAGGTCCTTCAAAGGTTGCCATTCCGTAACAGGTTACTGCAACTACGAAGAATTTCAGGATAGGATTTTCCCTTACTTTATCCCAGGCTCCTCTTAACGTTAAAAGTCCGTTCAGCATTCCTCCCCAGGATGGTGCGATCAACATGATGGAGAAACCTGTTCCCACCGCCTGAGCCCATGCCGGAAGCGCAGTGTACTGTAAATGGTGTGGTCCCGCCCAAAGGTAAACGAAGATCAGTGACCAAAAGTGAATAATTGATAATTTATAGGAAAATACAGGCCTGTCAGCCGCTTTTGGTAAAAAATAATACATCAAACCTAAGACTGGAGTGGTCAGCACAAATGCCACTGCATTATGACCGTACCACCATTGTACCAGCGCATCTTTTGCTCCGGCGTAAATGGAATAGGATTTCCAGCCTGTAAATGATAAAGGAATTTCTAAATTATTAAAAATATGAAGCATTGCAACAGCGATCCATGTTCCGATAAAAAACCAAATGGCTACGTAAAGATGTCTCACTCTTCTTTTGGCGATCGTTCCGAACATATTAATCCCAAAAACGACCCAGGAAATTGTAATTAAAATATCAATAGGCCATTCGTGCTCAGCATATTCTTTTGAAGTATTGATTCCCAGTAAGAAAGTGATGACAACACTTATGATCATGATTTGCCAGGTCCAGAAATGGATCCATGAAAGCGTATCGCTGTACATTCTTGTTTTTAATAAGCGCTGCATGCTGTAATAAGCCCCGCAGAAGAAGGAATTACACACAAAAGCAAAAATCACGGCACTTGTATGCAGCATTCTGATTCTTCCGAATCCTAAAGCGCCCTGCGTATTGATCAGTCCTTGGATATTTCCGCTTCTTAAGCTCTGAATCGTTGTGTCATCTGTTCCGAATAAAAACTCAGGAAGCTCAGGATAGAAAAGCATCAAAGCAGCTGTAAGGCCTAAAAGAAAACCTACAAGACCGAATGTAATCGTAGCATAAAGGAATGCTCTGACAATATTATTGTCATAATTAAATTTTTGCGTCTCCATAATCCAAAAGTGTTGTATGAACTGATATTAATTCCTTTTTTTAGAGTAAATTTTTAATCAAATATGTATTTGAAATAAATATCATATACTGTTGTAATGTTTTGCCAAAGGTATTCACTAACTTTGTCTAAGTCTAATAGATATGCTTCTAAAGTATACCGAAAACTACTAAAACAGGCACAATGAAAATATGTGGACAAAATATCAGGAAAATCAGGAGAAGTAAAGATCTCACACAGGAATATATGGCTTTTGAGATGGGAATTTCACAGAAAGCTTATTCTGATATTGAAAATGCCAAAGTGAAGATTAATTTCGAAATATTAAACAAAATTTCGGATATTTTAGACATAAAACCTTCCGATATTTGCGGCATTTCTCATAAATGCGATACGCATGATTTTGAAGATAAGTACAATGATCTTTTGGAATATATGAAACAGCATGATATTTCAGTGCCAAAAGAGTTTCTGTAATTTTGAATTGGAAAAAAATAAAAAAAGGCTGTCTCACTCGGGACAGCCTTTAATTTTAATAAATTTAAAGTTATTTAGTTTTATTTAATAATCCGGGATAGAGAATTCCGTCTGTTTTTAGATTGATATTTAATAAATATGCAATTAATGGTGCAATATCTTCCTGTCCCATTAAAGGAAGTACAGTTCCCTGCTTAATATTCTTTCCAAAAGCTACAAATCCTGTTTGAATTTCTTTGAAATCTGTCGGCAGATAGCCGTGTGTTCCTCCGTCTGCGGCTTTTAGCAGGTCTCCGGTGGCGGTTGCTCCGAAGCTTATTCCCTGATAAGCCGCTAAAGCTAATGAAGCAGTCGGATCTCCCTGAGCTTCTGCAACCCGTTCTTTATTCAGAACATGGAACATTTTTTTGTATCCGGCCGGTAAATTAGTAAGAAGCTCATTTACTTTGCTTAAAGTTGCTTTGTCATTAGGATTTTTTAAATGTAAAAATGCAGAACCTCCGCTTGCCTGAAAATACGCTTTCCAGTCTTCTTTTTTGTCGTTATTGTATAACCCGGCTTTTGCAAGCATGACATTAGGATTAAACTGCGTATGAATGTCTACAAAACCATGATCTCCCGTGATAATGAAAGTTGTATTTTCATCAATTCCTGCTGCAGCTGCGGCGTCAATTAATGTTTTAATAGCCACATCAGCTCCTGCAACTGCGGAACGCACTTTATCGCCGTCTCTTCCTTGCTCGTGCTCAAAATGATCGACAGCCGCAATATGAAGCGCTAAAAATGCAGGCTTATATCTCTTCAAAATATAAGCAGCCATTCTTGCCTTATTCTGATCAGTCACGGTATGATCGAGGCTTGCCCCATATTCCCCGAATTTGCCCACGGCATAATCCTGAACTTCCTGGAAAAGCTCTTTTGGTGTTGATTCTAAGCTCATTGCCTTTACCTCATCTTTTTTCTCTCCTTTATTTTTCGGAAGATAAACATATTCCGGTAGGTTGTAAGTAATTGGTGCTCCAACTGTTACCGGCCAGCTTACACAGGCAGTCGTAAGGCCGGCTTCTTTTGCCGCGCTCCAGATTGTCGGGACTTTAATATCCTTATAAAACCAAAACCATTCACCGGTAATTCCCAGAGGCTGGACCGGCGTATTATAATAAATACCGTGCTTGGCAGGTAAAACGCCACTCACTATCGTGGTATGGGAAGGATACGTTACAGTGGGAAAAGAGCCGCGAACTCCGTTAGCGTACGCTCCTTTTTTCATCATTTGTCTGAGATTCACCATAGACCATTCCGGGTTTGTATAAAACTCGGGTCTTAGGCCGTCAATACTTATTAAAACTACATGGTCCGAATTATTCTGAGCCTTTGCCAATCCCATTGCAAGAGCAAAAAAAAGGAAGATTTTTTTCATTGTAAAAATTTTTGCAAGATTAGGATATTAGTATTAACCCTGCATGAATGGACTGTTAAGTTTAAATTTCATTTACTTAAAATAAAAATAACCACATCCAAAAGATGCGGTTATCAACCATACAAATATTTTATAATTAAAGAATTATAATTTTTGGAAAAATAAATTTTGTTCATGTTGCTTTCTGAAAAGACAGAATATTTTTGATTGCCTTAAATTTGTATTGAAAAATAATTCTATAAAAAAGACAGCTTTTCCTGTGTTGCATAAGAAAATGCTGCCTTTCTGATTTTAAATAAAATTTGTGTTCATAGTTATTACGCCTGACTGATCAATAAAGGGCTGGGAACAAATATTTTTATTATTGCTAAGATATTACAATGAAATTTTTATTAATAATTTATTATGTAGAAATAATTCTACATATTGTGGAAAAAAATTTACAAAAAATCTAATTTTCTATAATATATTTGTGTGTAAACTAATGCTGGGCTTTTTTGATGAAGTATTTTTACCTTATTATATTATTTATTTTTTCGGGTGCTCAAGGACAGAACTATACTTCAAAATCGTATAGTATGGATAATGGTTTGCCCCAAAACAGCATTAAAGATATTTTTAAAGATAAATACGGTTTTATCTGGCTTTCTACAGAAGGCGGAATATTGAGATATGACGGAACAAAATTCATTCAGTATCGAAATTTTAAATTTAAAAATCTAAGTTTTAGTGATTTCAACGGAAATAAAAAAAAAGACAGCGTCATCATCTGTAATGATCTGGAAAGAGATGCCGCGCTTATTTCAAAAAGAGTGCCTAAGGCGACTTCTGTCAATACTCCCTATAAAACGGAATGGTCTGTTGATAACAAAAGATATAAAAGATTTATTAAAAATAATATTATTGTAAGATTTGGGTCTTACATTCATTGTTATTTTATTGAATTACAGGATGGGATTTATTATTTTGAAAATAATTCGGTTACCTATTTAGATAAAAAAAGTAAAAAAAGAACCCTTTTACCGCTTGATTTTCCTCATTACAGGCTGAAAAAAGTATTTGTACATGATGACCATATTTTTATAAGTGATGGTAAAAACCGAAAGCTTCTCCAGATATACAAAGGAAATTTATCTTCCATAAACGCAGCATCGATTTACAACGATCCGGAGACGAAAATATACTGGCAACAGCTTACCAATCAGGTTTTCATGATCAATCACGGAAATATTTACAGAAGTTATTTTTCGAAGGGAAAACTCAGCCTTACATTTTTAGCAGAATATAAAAATATTGATAAAGATCTTGCCGGCGCTATGTTTTATGATGATGATTCGGGTAAATTATTCATCGGAAGCCCCATTAACGGGCTCAAAATAGTGAGCTCTTCTAAATTCTATGTTTCTACCAAAAACCTGCCCTATGAAGATGAAGTAAAGTACGGATCCATTCCGTTCGGTGATTCTTCCGTTATTACCTCAGAAGGGATACGGTATTATAAAAACAAAGCTGAAAAGGTATTTTATACCCGAGAATCTTATGATAGACGCTACATTTTTTCAGACGATTCCGGAAATTTGATTTACCGGGAAAACAATTCTATTCACAGAAGGTACAAAAAAGATCAGTTTAAAAAGCATGATTCTGTTTTCTTTGAAAATAAAAAAATTGATGCATTGCTCAAGGCCGGCAACATGTATTTGGCTTCCGTTTCTGATACTAAACTTTGGTATCTCTATATTTTTGACCATGATAATTTTAAGAAAATAAACACAATTATTCCGTTTAAAGAAAGTATAAATGCGGCCTTACAGTATGATAAAGACCAAATTTATCTCGGAAGCAGCAATGGGTTATACGTTTTTTCTGTTTCAAAGAATAAATTGATTAAAAAGATCGGAAAAGATATTCCGGTAAAGCATATTTTAAGGACAAAAGACGGAAATATCTGGTTTACAACATTCAACAGAGGTTTTTATTTGTTGAAAAACAACGAAATTATTAAAATGCCCGGCGATAAAAACGATTATATTTCGAGTGCGCATTATATTTTGGAAGACAAAAATTCTGATTTCTGGATTTCTTCCAACAACGGATTATTCAGGGTAAATAAAAAAAGCCTGCTCAATTATGCGCAAACCGGGAAGGGTTTGGTTACCTATTATCGCTACACAACCGAAAATGGTTTTTTAAATAATGAGTTTAACGGAACCGGAACATTTCCCTGCGCCAATAATTTAAATGACGGTGAATTTGTTTTTTCTTCCATGCAGGGTTTTGTGTTTTTTAAGCCTCATGAGATCAGAAAATATTATCCAAATCCTCGAAATATTTTTATTGAAAGAGTAAAGATCGATGGGAAAAAGATTCATTTTAAAGATAAGCTTTTCCTTGAAAAAGAATATAAAATAGCAGATGTTTATATTGACATTCCTTATTTCTCAAATCTTGAAAATATTTATTTACAGGCAAAGCTCGAAAACAGCGAATATAATCAATGGGTAGATATTAAAAATGACAAACAATTTCGTTTAACAAATCTCAAACCCGGCGAATATAAACTGACGGTAAGGTTTTTATCGGATGGCGGGAAATTTATCTATAAAAGCCTTCCCATTGAGATTGAAGCTTACTTTTATCAGACTGCCTTATTTAAAATCTTTATTTTCCTGTTGAGTATAACCGTTTTATTAGCCATAATCCTTGGAATAACGAAGCTTTTATGGATAAAAAACAAAGCCTTAAAAAATACCCTTCACACCAAAAATAAACAGCTTCGCGAAAGCAATACCAATCTCGAAATCACAAAAAATCAATTAAAAAACGAATCTGATTATCAGAAAAAGCTGATAGAAAGCATAAGCCATGATATTACGACTCCGGTGAGGTTTATTGCGCTTCTTTCACAGGAATTGCATGAGTCTGATGATGCCAAAACACAGAAAAAATATTTTGACAGCATTTACAAAACCTCCGAGCAGCTGTATAAATTCACGCTTGGCCTAAAGGAATATACAGAATTGTACAAGGAAGAAAATACCACAAAAGAGGTGTTTAAGCTTTATGATCTGATCGAAGAGAAAAAAATGCTTTTTGATGAAATTGCTAAACATAAAAACACTTTTTTATACAATTTTTGTGATCATGATGTGAGCATTAATATCAACAGAAATATTCTTTTGGTGATCTTTCATAATATTATTGATAATGCGGTAAAAAATACTTCTGATGGTAAAATTATCATTACAACTGCCATTAAAAATGCCCAGGTGGAAATTTGTATTCAGGATTCCGGAAGCGGAATGTCTCATGAGCAAATGGAATATTATTCGAATCTTTTTAAGCCTGCAAATTATAAAAGTCCGGTGTTTAAAAACTATGGCCTGGGTCTGCATATGGTGATTCAGCTGATTACGAAAATTAATGCTGAAATATCTTTTCAGAAAAATATACCCCAAGGAACAATTGTGAAAATTATTATGGATATGCAATAACACTTTTTATATATATATGACTAAGAAAATATTAATTGCTGACGATCATCATGTGGTGAGAGTCGGGACCGCCATGATTCTGGAAAAGAAACTTGGCGATATTTCCATTGATTTTGCAGAAACTTATGATGAAATAAAGCATAAGGTACAAACAGAAAGGTATGATCTTCTCATGCTTGATCTCGAGCTGCCCGGCAGCATATTTAAAGCTATGATTAAAGAAATAAAAGCATTAAGCAAAGAGATTTTGATACTGATTTTTTCTTCCCACAAAGAAAATATTGCTTTACCGTATTTTGAGGAAGGTGCAAACGGATTTCTAAATAAACTAAGCGATCCCGAAACACTCGTAAAGGCCGTAGAAACCGTCTTGGAAGAAGGATACTATTATTCACAGAATATGGTGAATATAGTTTCCGAAGAGCTTAAAAGAAAGAAACCCACAGAAATCTTATCAGAAAGAGAACTGCAGGTTTTTAATCTTTTGGCTAAAGGAAACGGAAACCTTGAAATTGCAAATGTGCTTGATATCCAAGAGTCTACCGTTGGTACCTATAAAAGGCGCGTATATAATAAATTAAAAATAACCAATCTTATTGAGCTGTTAGACATTTATAAAGGAATGTCTTAATGATATTAAAACTATTGGCCCAAATACACAAAATAATTGGCATTTAGGGCACTTGGCCTGATATCAACCGGATCAGAATTTCCTCCGGATGATGCTGTATAAGTGTGGGAATGAAATCCGGTGGTGCTCTGCGGATAATTTCCTCCACCTACAAAAGCTCCGGATAACCAATAGGCATGGATGTTATTTCCGCCTCCGTTGGCTGTATTGGTTCTGATTGTTTGGTAAGTAAATGTATGACTGTGCGCACCCGCCAAGTTTGTAGTATAGGTGAAATTAAATGCCGGAAGATTGCTTCGGGTAAGTGTTATCGTATTATTTCCTGTAATACCTCCCGGTGTTGCCGTTGTTCCTATGGAATATCTGCCGGAAGCATCAGGTAAGGATGTCGTTATCCCTAATATGTTGGCCGCATTGTTCTGAGCAGTTTGAGGTAGTGAAGTGATGGCTCTTCCGTTAAGAAGATACCAGCCGTCATGATCCGCTGTATTATATGAAGGTTTTATATCACCAATATCAAAAAATTCTGCAGTATCATGAAGTAAAACACCCTGTGCGTCGGCTACAACATTTCCTACACTGTTTAAAGTCTGAATTCTTACTTCTCCGTTTACATCTAATGCCTGGGTAGGAGCGTTTGTTAATAATCCGATTCGTGAAGTGGTACCGTCAATATAGAATAATCCCGGACCGATATCTAAAAAATTTCCATTTTGGGTAATGATACGGTTTGAATTGACAATGCCGTCTGTCGTATAGAAGCTATTCGTATTTGCAGTATTGTCTAATAGAGGATGCCATGCTCCTGACCGGAAAAACCAAAACCCTTTCTGATTAACTGTCACGCCATCACCCGTAAGCGAATACACCAGTTCAGCTTCCTGAGGATTTTGAATATTGGTGATCTGTGAAGCAGTCTGGCGGGGAATTAAAATTCCATTTTTATTGGAAACGACATCCAGTACTGTTTGAGGAGAGTTTGTTCCAACTCCGACTACGGCTCTCTGTGCTTTTAAAGGGGTAAATAATGCCGATAAAAACAGAGAAGTTATAATTATTTTTTTCATGATTTCCAATTTATTGTCCCAGATAAATAAAATAAGTATATGTAACGCTTTCCGGTGTAATATTAAGAGCGACTCCTGTTCCTCCGGATGCCGCATTTCCTGTATGCAAATGATCGGCAGCTGTAGTTAGTGCTACTGCAGTGTTGGTGCTCACGGTTCCTCGTCCTGCTCTTACAATAAATGCATTTCCTGCAGCTACTGAATTCATGTTTTGACCTCCGCTTAATACGGAATGAGTATGATCGGCAGCTGTAGTGGTTGTACCTGTCATATTATAATTAGGTAAGTTTGCTCTCAGAAGTGAAACATTTGAAGAGCCTCCGGTTGCTAAGGTAGCACCTTGCTTCATCAAAAGGTTATTAGCATTAATTAAAGTTCCGCTGATTCCCAATGTAGTTGCGTTGGTTTGTGCAGTGGCAGGTAAAGTGTTTAATGCGCGGCCATCCAGCTTATACCAACCGTTATGATCCGTAGAACGGAGGGATTCTTTTACGGTTCCATAAGGTACTTTAGGGCCAATAGCCAAGGTTCCATCTGCTAAGGCTACGACATTTCCGTTTGATAAATTTCTTACGCGGGCATTTCCGTTGATGTCTAAAGTGTGCCCTGGGGTATTATTTCCAAGCCCTACTTTTTGACCTGTGGAAAGTATTGCTAATTTATCTGAATCAAAAGAAAGGTTGTTTCCACCTGTGGTCACTGTTCTGTTGGCAGCTAAGGTTCCGTCACCATTATAAAGGTCTACATTTATTTGTAAAGCGGCTCCGAAAGGTTTCCATACAGAACCGTCATAATACCAGAATCCGGTTTTATTAATGGTAGTTCCTGTATTGGTTGTTGCATATACCAATTCGCCAAGCTTAGGATTGCTGATTGCTTCTGCTTCGGCTGCAGTTACCCTGGGAATTAATAATCCGTGGGTTGTAGACGTGATATCTAGCGCAGCCTTTGGATTCGGGGTTCCTATTCCCACTTGGGCTTTTGCATCAGTCAATAAGAAAAGATACAAAAAAGATATAATTTTTATTGTAGTTCTGGTTAGCATATAGTTTTTTTATTAATTAATTACCCAAATAAATAAAATAATTCAGCTGAATATAATTAGGATTTAACGTAATAGGTGTTGCCGTTCCTCCGGTTGGTATGGTTACAGTATGAGAGTGTGCTCCAGCTGCGGAGGATATATAAGTCTGGTTGGCTCCTATAGAACCAGGTGCTGCTCCACCGGCTAATTGCCACACATTGGAGTCACCGGCAGGATCCTGAAGGATATCCGTACCTCTTACCACTGTATTTCCGGGGCTTATCAGATTATGGCTGTGGCTTACAGTTGTTGTGTTACCACTCAGTGTAAAGTTAGGTACATTTCCTTGAGTAAGTGTTACGCTGGCTGCTCCGGTTGTTGTTCCTGGTGTACCTTGTTTCATATATTTCCCTGCAGCATTGGGAAGTGTTCCCGTAATACCTAAGCTTGCAGCTCGTGTCTGGGCGCTTGCCGGTAATGCTGATAATGCTCTTCCATCCAGTAAATACCAGCCTTCATGATCTGTGGTCACTGAAGAATATCTCATATCTCCATAATGATAAACTAAAGCTGCATCGGTTGTTAAAACACCAGTGGCAGTAGTCAATACATTTCCTTTAGGTAAGGTACGGATTCTCATTCCGCCATTGATATCTAATTTTTGTGAGGGTGTTGCAGTCATTACACCTACATTACCGGCTGTATTTCCTGATATGAATAATTTATCAGGGCCGATATTCAGGTCATGACTGTCCAGACTAACAATTCTATTGCTGTTAAGCGTTCCGTTTGAGCTGTAAATATTAATACCTGCAGAACTTGTTGCGACAAGAGGTTTCCAGCTTGTTCCGTCATGAAACCAGAAACCTATCAGATTAACCGTGGTTCCTGTATTTGTCGTGCTAAAAACCAATTCGCCATCAGTAGGAACGGTGATTTGCTCTATTTGAGCGGCTGTCATTCTGGGAATCAGAATTCCGCTTTGGCTGGAAACAACATCCAGTGCAGCTTTAGGATCTGATGTATTTATCCCAACCTGAGAGAATGCTTTAATACTCAATAGTAAGCATAAAAGAGGAATTTTTTTTCTCATTGTAAAGAGTGAAATTAAGTTGTATTTTATTTTGTTAAGCGTTTGTGAACGGTGCAGAATTATTTAATATATTTTCATATAAATAATTAATAAGTATCGTGATGTAAGTGTTTTCTTTTCGAACGTAAAATTATTATAATAAAATCTTTCCTGTCAAAATCGACTGTAATAATTTCTTTACATCCTTGTGGAAAAAAGCGTACAATTTATAGTATTGTGGTATGTCTGATTTAATGTATATTAAAGATTTTCAGAATAGAAAAGGCTTAAAACAAAAAAAACCATCCAATTTGGATGGTTTGTAGACCCACAGGGATTCGAACCCCGACTGACGGTACCAAAAACCGGAGTGCTACCGTTACACTATAGGTCTGTTTTATTTTGGTGATGCAAATTTACAGCTTTTTTCTTTATTTCCAAAAAAAATAAAAGTTTTTTTTACATTTACATAAGTTTTTAGAGACGGCAAATATGGTGATAGACTACAATAATCTCAAAATTAATAATTTACATTCAAAGACAGAATTTGAAAAAAAAGTGATCTTTTTTACAGAAGAATGGTTTTCAGATTCAGAAACGGTAAAAGTTCAGAGCTCGGGTTCTACGGGAGTTCCGAAAGTTTTTAAAATTGAAAAAAAGAAAATGGTCAATTCTGCGGTGATGACCTGTAATTTCTTAGGATTAAAACAGGGAAATTCAGCTTTGATCTGCCTTCCTATAGAATATATCTCCGGAAAAATGATGGTTGTACGCTCTGTTGAAAGAAAATTAAAATTAATTGTTGCTGATCCATCCTTAAAACCTCTTGAAAACATCAATGATGAGGTCGATTTTTGTGCAATGACGCCTTTGCAGGTTGAAAATTCACTTGATAAATTACATTTAATTAAAAATCTGATTATCGGCGGAGCAGCAGTTTCCGAATCTTTAAAATCAAAAATTACCCAAACTCTTAAATCCTCAAACCCTCAAACCAAAATCTACGAGACCTACGGAATGTCGGAAACCCTTTCTCACATTGCTTTAAAACAAATTTCGTCGCAATCCGAAGAATATTTTACAGTTTTTGAAAATGTTACAATTTCTACTGATGAAAGAGGGTGCCTGAAAATTTTTGCGCCGAACGTAAATTCCGAAATTTTGCAAACTAATGATTTAGTTGAAATTAAAAATAAAAAGCAATTTAAGTTTTTAGGAAGAATAGATAACGTAATTAATTCCGGAGGAGCGAAAATTTTTCCTGAACAGCTGGAAGCTTTAGTAAAAAAAGAAATTCCGAATGAAGTTGTTTTTTTAGGAATTAATGATGAAAGTTTGGGACAAAAATTGATGCTAATAATTGAAGGAGAAAAATCAGAAGATTTAATTAAGAAAATAAATGAAATTCCGTTTGAGAAAAATTTTCATAAGCCAAAAGATATTGTTTTTATGGATAAAATCCCAAGAACTCCAAATGGAAAGGTAAACCGCCTTGAATTAACTAAAATTATAGGTAAATAAAAGCGAATTAAAATGAAAGACTTTTCAAAAGAGCTCAGCTTCAAAACTTCCCGCAGCAGTGGCGCAGGCGGGCAAAACGTGAATAAAGTTGAAACCTCGGTTACCGTGCTTTGGAAAGTCGATGAGTCCGAATTTTTTAATGAAAGGCAGAAAACTTTAATTCAAGAAAAATTAAAAAACAGAATCAATGCAGAAGGTTTTTTATTCTTAACCGTTTCCGAAAGCCGAACACAATTAATGAATAAAAACAAATCGATTGAAAAAATTCTTGAAATCGTTGATAAAGCTTTAATTGTTCCAAAAACAAGGATCGCTACAAAGCCTTCCAGGGCAAAAAAAGAAAAAAGGCTCGATACCAAAAAGAAAATTTCTGAGAAAAAAGAAAACAGACGTTTCAAATTTTAAATAGCGGCTGCTACATTCCGTTTTTAAGTTTTATCTTTGCAAAAATTAAAAAAATGAACAAACCGATTACCGAATTCATAGAAAAATATTATCTGCACTTCAATGCAGCGGCGCTAGTAGACGCTTCTAAAGGCTATGTTGCACACCTTAAAGAGGGTGGAAAGATGATGATCACTTTGGCGGGAGCAATGTCTACTGCTGAGTTGGGGAAAATCCTTGCTGAGATGATCCGTCAGGATAAAGTAGATTTTATTTCTTGTACCGGGGCAAATCTTGAAGAAGATCTGATGAATCTTGTGGCGCATTCTCACTACGAAAGAGTGCCTCATTACAGAGATTTGACAGCCCAGGATGAGTGGGATCTTTTGGAAAGGGGACTTAACAGAGTGACAGATACTTGCATCCCTGAAGAAGAGGCTTTCAGAAGATTGCAAAAACACATTGTTGAGATCTGGAAGGATGCAGAGGCGAAGGGGGAGAGATATTTCCCGCACGAATTTATGTATAAAATGATCCTTTCGGGAGTTTTGGAGCAGTATTACGAGATTCCCAGAGAAAACTCTTGGATGATCGCTGCGGCAGAGAAAAACTTACCGATCGTGGTTCCGGGATGGGAAGATTCTACTATGGGGAACATCTTTGCTTCTTACTGTATTAAAGGTGAACTGAAGGCTACAACAATGAAATCAGGTATCGAATATATGACCTATCTGGCAGATTGGTACACGAAAAACTCAAGTGGAAAAGGCGTTGGATTCTTCCAGATCGGTGGAGGTATCGCAGGAGATTTCCCGATTTGTGTGGTTCCGATGTTGTATCAGGATATGGAAATGCATGACATTCCATTCTGGTCGTATTTCTGTCAGATTTCGGATTCTACGACTTCTTACGGTTCGTATTCAGGAGCGGTTCCGAACGAGAAAATCACTTGGGGAAAGCTTGATATCACTACACCGAAATTTATCGTTGAAAGTGATGCTACGATCTGTGCGCCATTGATGTTCTCATACATTTTAGAGAATTAATAAAGTGGAAAGACAAAAGTCTGAAGCTTAAAGTTATATAAACGTCCAATTTTGTTGGGCGTTTTTTATTGCCCACAGATCATAGATTTGCACAGATGATTGTGTTTATTTATGTAAATATGAGTGCTATAAGCGATTAAAAATAATATCAAATAAAAATTTTCCCACCAGAAAATGTAACGCGGACATCTGTGCAAATCTGTGCGATCTGTGGGAAATATGGGCGTGCCCCTCTCCAAAGCAATCCCAAAGCTCGGGTCGGGCTTCTCCGGGCTCCACTTCGTTCCGGTACTTTGTACCACTCGCTTCGCTCGCGCCCTCCATATCCCTCACGCAAAACGGTCAGTCCAGAGAATTTACCAGCACGAAATATCGGTATGCCAGAATTCCTTTTTGAAATTTTGTCAGTTTCATAGGATCTTTATCACTTAATTTCGGTAAAATCGCTTTATTGATTTTATTGATGAATCTAAAAAATGATTTTTTCATAACTTTATATTTTTAGTGATTGGATTTAGAAAAGAGATTCAAAAATAATGCAAAACAAAAAATGGACGAAATATTTAAACAACAAGTCTGGGAAATTACAAAACTCGTTCCCAAAGGAAGAGTAACCAGCTACGGAGCCATCGCAAAAGCTGTGGGCTATCCCAATCATTCACGCCATGTCGGAAAAGCGATGGGAGGCTGCCCGAAAGATGTTCCTGCACATCGTGTAATTTCCAGTTCGGGAACTTTGTCTGTTCCGGAATTTCAAAAAAAACTGGAAGCAGAAGGAATTGAAGTTGAGAATTTTAGAATTAAAAATTTTAAAAAACTGTTTTGGGATCCAATGACTGAGTTGTAAGTTATTAGTTATGAGTTGTAAGTTATTAGTGATGAGTTACAAGTTAAGGCTTCGACTTCGCTCAGCCTGATATTTCTGAGACTAATTTTTTGCGTAATGATATTAACGTGTCAGGCTGATCGGCCACAAAGTGACGACTTATCCAGCGTTGGGTGAAGCCCAACGAAAAACATCAACGAAATAAAAAGTTTCGGGGCGGCTTTGCCGCCCCGAAACCTAAATGAAATTCCGGCGGAGCAAAGCTCCGCCGGAATTCAATATAAAATAGTTAAATTACTTATTAAGATTCTGATAACTTCTCTGAATAAAATCCGTCAGGTCTTTTCCTTTCAATAAATTCTGGGAAAGTTTAGCCAGATCCAAAGCATATTTTATTAATCCTTCTTTTTCCTCTGCATTTTCTGTTTTCAAAATCTGATTGGCAAATTCACTGTTAGAATTTACAACCAAATTATACATTTCAGGGAAACCGCCCATTCCAAACATTCCGCCACCGCCGGTTGCCTGCATATCTTTCATTCTTCTCATAAATTCGGGCTGCGTGATTGTAAACGGGGCATCAGTGCTGTCTAAATCTTCAAGCTGAACCGTAAATTTCTTATCATTGATCGTTTCTTCAACGTTTTTCTTTAAAGATTCCTTTTCAGCTTCATTTAATTTAGAAATAATAGGCTCGTCTTTTTTGATCAGATTATTCACGTGATCGGCATCCACTCTTACAAATGATACTTTATCTTTTGAAGTTTCCAGCTTTTGAATTACGTGGGCAATAACAGGAGAATCCAAAACAAGAACTTCATACCCTTTATCCTTTGCAGATTGAATATAGCTGTGTTGTTCATCAGCGTTTGAAGTGTAAAGAACAACTAGATTTCCGTCTTTGTCGGTTTGGTTCGGCTTAATTTTCTCTTCTAATTCATTCCATAGGAAATATTTTCCGTCTGTTGTTGGATATAACGTGAATTTGTCTGATTTTTCGGCGAATTTATCTTCCGTTACAATTCCGTATTCGATGACCACTTTAATGTCGTTCCATTTTTGTTCGTAATCTTCACGGTTTTCATTGATCAAGGAAGCCATTTTATCGGCAACTTTTTTAGTAATGTAAGAAGAAATTTTCTTCACCGCACCATCAGCCTGCAAATAAGAACGGGAAACGTTCAGCGGAATGTCCGGAGAATCAATAACGCCACGAAGAAGCATAAGGAAATCAGGAACAATACCTTTCACTTCATCCGTTACAAAAACCTGGTTCTGATAGAGTTGGATTTTATCTTTTTCAATATTTAAATTGTTGCTTAACTTCGGGAAGAATAAAATTCCTGTCAGATTAAAAGGATAATCAACATTCAAATGAATATTAAACAAAGGCTCCTCAAACTGCATTGGATACAATTCATGATAAAATTTCATGTAATCCTCATTCGTCAATTCACTTGGAGCAATCGTCCATGCCGGAGTAGGGTTGTTGATGATATTGTCAACTTCTTCCGTTTCTGCAACGGTACCTTCGGGAGCGTCCTCCGGTAAAGGTAAGGTGTGGGTTTTAGTTCCAAATTTAATCGGAACGGGCATGAATTTGTTATATTTCAACAATAATTCACGGATTTTCCCTTCTTCCAGAAATTCTGTCGAATCTTCTGCAATATGAAGAATAATTTCCGTTCCTCTGTCAGTTTTGTCAGTTGTTTCTTCTAAAGTAAATTCCGGGCTTCCATCGCAGATCCAACGAACTGCAGCTTCATCTTTATAAGATTTAGTTATAATTTCAACTTTTTCAGCAACCATAAATGCAGAATAAAATCCAAGCCCGAAATGACCGATAATTCCTGAATCTTTCGCAGAATCTTTATATTTTTCCAGGAACTCTTCAGCACCGGAAAACGCCACCTGATTGATGTATTTTTCAACTTCTTCAGCGGTCATCCCGATTCCCTGATCGATGATTCGAAGTGTTTTTTGTTCTTTATCAATTTTCACTTCAAGCTTCGGATTTCCGTACTCAACTTTTGCTTCACCGATACTCGTTAAGTGTTTCAGCTTTAAAGTTGCATCCGTTGCGTTTGAGATCAGTTCTCTCAGGAATATTTCGTGATCACTGTAAAGAAATTTTTTAATAAGCGGAAAAATATTTTCCACAGATACATTAATATTTCCTTTAGTCATAATAATTTAGTTTTGATTTGTTTTATTGTTCGCAAAAAAAATACCATGCATCAGAAAGTGACATATTGACATTTTTTTTTAATTATGAATTATGAATTATGAATTATGAATTATGAATTATGAATTATGAATTATGAATTATGAATTATGAATTATGAATTAAATTTTTAATAAGGCGCTTCGTAATTCCCATCCCTTGGAGGGGTGGCGAAAATTCAGAGAATTTTTGACGGGGTGGTTTAAAAAAGACATTTATTAAACACAAATTTCACAAATGATTTTCACGAATAAACACAAATATTTATGAAAAGTGTAATTAGTAGTCATTAATAAAAACAAAAAGACAGCCCGAAAGCTGCCTTAATATTGTAAATTGATAAAACTTAGTTAGCCTTGTTTTTCAGTTCTTCTTTAATTTTATTTTCCAATTCCTCAGAAAGCTCAGGATTGTCTTTTAATAAATCTCTTACCGCATCACGGCCCTGTCCTAATTTAGTTTCACCGTAGCTGAACCAAGAACCGCTTTTCTTCACAATTCCCATATCGACTGCAGCATCAAGAATTTCTCCTGTTTTAGAAACACCTTCACCATACATAATATCGAATTCTGCCATTTTGAAAGGTGGGGCTACTTTGTTTTTCACAATTTTCACTTTTACACGGCTTCCGACCGCTTCATCTCCGTTTTTGATCGGCGCACTTGCTTTTCTGATGTCAACTCTTACAGAAGCATAGAATTTTAAGGCATTACCACCGGTTGTCGTTTCAGGATTTCCGAACATAACACCGATTTTCTCTCTCAACTGGTTGATAAAGATTACCGTACATTTTGTTCTTGAAATCGTAGCGGTCAATTTTCTCAAAGCCTGAGACATCAATCTTGCATGAAGACCCATTTTAGAATCTCCCATTTCACCCTCAATCTCCGCTTTTGGAGTTAAAGCTGCTACAGAGTCAATAACTACGATATCAATTGCTCCTGAACGAATCAGGTTATCAGCAATTTCCAAAGCCTGTTCGCCGTTGTCCGGCTGAGAAATGATTAGGTTTTCAAGATCAATTCCCAGTTTTCCTGCATAACCTCTGTCAAAAGCGTGCTCTGCATCAATAAATGCAGCAATTCCGCCTGCTTTTTGAGCTTCTGCAATAGCGTGAAGTGTTAAAGTTGTTTTACCTGAAGATTCAGGTCCGTAGATTTCGATAATTCTTCCTCTCGGATAGCCACCTACGCCAAGAGCAATGTCTAATCCCAAAGATCCGGAAGGGATAACTTCGATTGTAGTGTCGATTGCACTATCTCCCAAAGTCATTACAGTTCCTTTTCCGTATGTTTTATCTAGTTTGTCAAGCACCAATGCAAGTGCTTTTTTCTTATCATCAATGTTACTCATCTGTTGTTAAAATAATTTCTCAAAAATACGGAAATTTACTGTCAAAAACTAATATTATTTGTTCCTGAAGCCTGTTTTTATAGTTAAAAAAAATATAAAATTTGATAGGTTATATTGTTAAAAACGAATTCAATGCAGGATTGAATAAATTACTTTAAATACTGTAAAAAAATATCCATAAAGTTTGTCATTCCGTAGTGAGCTCAACTGTTAAAAGCTAAAAAAATTGTTTCGGTTTCTGTCAAATATCTTTAAAGGATTAATGAAAATTGGAATTTTTAGTTACTCCCAAATAATCTTCCAGGACTTTCATCTGGCTTTTATTTCCTTTTTTAATTCTGGCTTCGCGGCTTACAAAAGTGTCGTAAATTTTATTAATTAATATTTTAGTTTTAGGAAATAATTTTCTGTTTGCGACCTCGGGAATTTGTAATCTTTTACAAACTTCATCATCCAGTAAAAACCAAGTACAGCAAATGTGCAAATAGCGTAAATTTTTTCTTTGAAAATTAAATTTTAAAATAGGATTTTCCAGAGATTCATTCAATAAAGAATGAGCCAGCAAAACAGAATCTTTATCCGAAGGTGGTTGCACGGAAGTCCATAAATGAAAATATTCGGTGGCTTGTTTTTTATCATTTGGAAGAAGGTTTTCAGGAATTCCCAGCAAATATCCAACGTATTTCCAGAGATGGAAAAGCCCTTGTTCTTCTTCGATAGAGAACGTGTTTCCTAATTTTTGAAGACTGTGAAGAAAGACAAGGCTAAAACCTATATAAGTCGCCATCATATCCCAGGAATTGATGGGTTCACCCCAATTTTCCGTGTCCCAGTCTTTATAATGCTTTTTAATGGAAAGCCTTGCGTATGAATGAATTAATCTTGTTTTTATGGCAAATTCATATCCTTTTGCATGAATTTTCAATGCATCATATCTTGTAACGTTTACCCAGAAATCCAATGTCTCGGAAAGACGCTTTACGGCTCCTTTTTTTAAGGCTTCTGTTGCAATCAGAGGTTTGTTGAGATAAGCGTAATCGTAACCGCCGATCAGGCAATAATCTCTTAACGAAATCAAGGAATCGAGGTTGCTTCTCATGCAAAGTTCGGCGCCGCTTCTGATCAGATTGTAATCCAGCCAGTCAGGAATTTTCTGAGTTTGGGTGAAAAGTTTTTTTACACTTTCCGGAACAATATCATTTTCTGAAACCCCATTCCGAATATAATTTTCTATTTCTCTTGACGCTTCATGAAATTTTTTCTTAAAGTAAACATCTTTTACAACTTCATCGCCAATTTCGTCTACATGATAAAAATAAGACGCAAATTTTTCAAAATCATTAAAACTGACCTCCGCACCGGAAAAATCTATCAGCTGTTTTCCGTTGCCTTTTTGCCAGAAATCTTTAAAATGCTTTGCGTTTTTGAAATGTGGTTGTACGCTTATTCTTTCCATTGAAGATAAAAGTACAAGTTTTACGCCGAATTCATGGTGAGATTTATCAGCTTATATTAAATTAAACCTGATTCAAAGGCTTTTTTCAACAGTTCTTTGCTGTTTCGTGAATTTGTTTTCCGTAAAATATTTTTCCGGTGAGTGCGCACCGTATGCTCGGACAGGATCAACATGCGGGCAATTTCAGGGCCGGAATAGCCTTTTGCAATTAAGGATAAAATTTCGGTTTCTCTTTTAGTAAGATTTTCTAAAAATTCGTTATAAGTAGAAAAATTTTTAAGTTTTATCTGCTGGAAATCATTTCTTGGAGAAATCCCTGAAATTAAAACGGTGTAAGGATTTTCCTGCGTAATATGATTGATATTGGTATGTATATTTATAGCTTGTACAAGCTGTCCGTTTTCATCTTCCAGCGTCGGAATTGCCTGGTGATGGAACAATTCATAATTCCCGGCAGCCGTTTTCATTCTGAAACAATAGCTGAATTTAAGGAAAAGCTGTTGACTGATGCCGATCTCTAATATTTTTTCAACAATAGTCTGCTCAGCTTTAATAACAAAGGGAATATCATCAGGATGGGTAAGATCGATGATTTCCTTTAAATTTTTCGGAAAATCCGGTAACCCATGAATTATTGAAATATTTTCATGATGATGAGAAAGAGTGCTGTTGGTAAGATTCAAAACATAATAATAGAATTGCCCGATAGCAAACATTTCGCCGATAATCCGTCTGATTGGAGGTTTGGATAATGCTTTTTTACTGTCTTTTCGTACACCCGGATACGTGTTCCAGACTTCGATTAACGGATGTTTTTTCTCTGAATTTTCCATATGAATTAGCTTCGAATTAAAAATAGGTAAAGTTTTCTTTAAAATACCACAAAAGGGGGATTTTTTTACAGGAATAAAATTCCAAAATTTGTCCTAACTAATAACCCTGGAGACTCACATTCTAAAACTGTTTTATTTTGCAGTACGTTTTCATATTATATTGTATTTTTAATTCATAAAATCCGTAACAATTTGACCCTTATTAATTTTAGATAATCTAAAAAAGTTTGTAGTTTTCTTATTAGCTGTTTGAAAATGATAAACTAGCCCCTTGCATTACGTGAGGGGTTTTAATTTTTCTCTTACAATTAAAAATCACACAAACGGGTACTTTTTCCGTGCTGTTAAATTTCCAACATTTGTTTTAAAATTAATAGCCATGAAAACAAAAATTTTATTAATGCTTGTATTTTGTACAGAAATAATGTTTGCACAAAATACTGATACGCAGTTCAAAAAAGTAACTGATGTTACTATGTCTAATGATACTTTATTCGTTAAAGGCTTTAAAACAGATGGGACTTTCGGAAAGTATATTAAGAAAATGGCGTTGAGTGATGTTTATACCAATCGGATCATAACATACCGTCCACAAGTTTCACTTCTTACCTTACCAATCAAAATAAGACCGAAAACGGATGATTATTCCTCGAGTGCATATTCCGGCTTAGATAATATTGGTATTAATGTAGATTTTATTTCTTTTCAATGGAACAGGTATTTTTCTACCGGAAGAAATTCTTCTCACAGAATAGGTGCTGGTCTTCTTATTGCGCCTGCCGTTGAAGAAATGACCGCTGAAAATACTAAAAATCAGGTAGCTAATAACAAACAGTTTTTTGTTACCACGGGATTAGCCTTTAATTATTCGTATAATAAATTAACATTTACGGTTGTTCCTGTCGGTTTTGACATTGCAACAAATAGTGCGGGAAAAGAATGGATTTATAATAAAAAATACTGGTGGGGATTTGGAATTGGTGTAGACCTGAAGATTTTGGAAACATTATTTGAGAAATCTTAGTTTGTATGAAAGATCTTATTTTCCTCAAAAACCTTAGCAGCTTTTGTTTGTTTGTTTTAATTGATAAAGAACGTTTTTAATAATTAATTTATATTGCAAAAAACAAAAAAACCTTCTCACCGAGAAGGTTTTTATATTACTTATTGCTAATTATTTATTACCAATTACAAAGAAGCAGCATGAATTAACATATCAACTAATTTGTTTGAATACCCCATTTCGTTGTCATACCAAGAAACAAGTTTTACAAAATTAGGAGAAAGCATGATACCAGCGTCTTTATCGAAGATTGAAGTTCTCTTATCTCCTACGAAATCCTGAGAAACAACAGCATCTTCAGTGTATCCTAAAATACCTTTCAATTCACCTTCAGAAGCAGCTTTGATTGCAGCACAGATCTCATCGTAAGAAGTAGCTTTTTCTAATCTTACCGTTAAATCTACTACAGAAACGTCAACAGTCGGTACTCTGAAAGACATTCCTGTTAATTTTCCGTTTAATGAAGGGATTACTTTTCCTACTGCTTTTGCGGCACCTGTAGAAGAAGGAATAATATTGTTTAAAGCAGCTCTTCCTCCTCTCCAGTCTTTCATTGAAGGACCGTCAACAGTTTTCTGAGTTGCCGTTGTAGCGTGTACCGTTGTCATCAAACCTTCTACGATTCCGAAGTTATCGTGAATTACTTTAGCTAAAGGTGCTAAACAGTTTGTCGTACAAGATGCGTTTGATAAGATTTTGATATCGTCAGTAAGCTCTTTGTGGTTTACACCCATTACGAACATCGGCGTATCATCTTTAGAAGGCGCCGAAAGGATTACTTTCTTTGCACCGGCGTTGATATGTTTGGCAGCGCTTTCTTTATCTAAAAATAAACCTGTAGATTCTACGATATAATCAGCTCCGATTTCGTTCCACTTTAGGTTGTTCGGGTCTCTTTCTGCTGTTACTCTGATTCTTTTTCCGTTCACCACAAGATCATTTCCTTCTACAGAAACCTCACCCGGGAAAATACCGTGTACAGAATCATATTTAAGCATATAAGCCATGTATGTAGCATCGATAAGGTCATTGATTCCTACTACTTCGATGTTATCTCTTTCAGTCATTGCTCTGAAAACAAGACGTCCAATTCTACCAAACCCGTTGATACCTACTTTGATTGTTGACATAATAGTTTGTTTTAAATTATATAAAAATATTAGATTGCTAAAATTTCTGAAATCAGTAAAAGGTCTTTGTTGATTTCGTTATGTTTTTTAATGGCTTCTTCGATCGGTGTATAAACCATATCATTGGAACGCATTCCGGCCATTACGTTTGTTTGTCCTTCCATTAATCCTACCACGGCTCCGTAACCCAGTCTGCTCGCCAAAACCCTGTCGGCACAGCTTGGTGATCCTCCTCTTTGCATATGTCCCAAAATTGCCACACGAATGTCATAATCAGGGAATGCCTGCTTTGTTTTTTCTGCCAGCTCATACACATTGGCTAATTTCTCACCTTCTGCAACAACTACAATACTTGAAGTTTTTCCTGTTTTTTCAGCATTTCTGAAGGTGGCAAAAAGCTCATCAATACTGTCTTTTTTCTCAGGGATCAAAATATCCAGAGCACCGGTTGCCAATCCGCTGTTTAAAGCAATAAAACCTGCATCACGACCCATTACTTCAATAAAGAAAATTCTGTTGTGAGAAGTTGCCGTATCACGGATCTTATCGATCGCTTCCATTGCGGTATTTAAAGCCGTATCATAACCGATCGTATTGTCAGTCCCGAAAATATCATTATCAATAGTTCCCGGCACACCGATTACTTTGATTCCGAATTCTTCGTTAAATATTTTTGCTCCCGTAAAAGTTCCGTCCCCACCAATACAAACCAACGCGTCAACACCATGTTTTACGCAGTTTTCATAGGCTTTTTGACGTCCTTCTTTGGTTCTAAATTCCTGTGATCTGGCAGATTTCAGAATAGTTCCGCCCTGGTTGATTATATTTTTTACGGAACGAGGCCCCATTTTCAGGAATTCATCGTTGATAAGGCCGTTGTAGCCTTCTCTTACTCCGTAACATTCTATATTATAATAATTTGCGGTCCTTACTACCGCTCTTAATGCTGCATTCATACCCGGAGAATCGCCTCCTGAAGTAAGAACTGCAATTTTTTTTACAGCACTTTCTTTCATCTAGTAAAAAATTTCGAACACAAATTTACAAAAACAAGTTCAGATAACGGCAGTAACTTTATAAGAGTTTTGAATATAAATTATTAGAAATGTCTAAAATTTGCAGGTTTAAAATATATCTCGCACTTTTGGTTTCGGAAGCATTTGAATCTAAGAAGAAGTATTTTTCACTAAAAGGATTGGATAACAGGTGAATCGATTGAGCAGGAAGTAGAATCTTAATTGCTTAAAAAAAATATTTTCAAACATCTGTGTAAATTCGTGTGATCTGTGGTCGAAAGAAAAAAATATTCTAATTTTTCTCCGTTAAATACTTCCAATACCTTCTCGGAACATGCTGAATATGCAATTTTAAATTTTTCCTTTCCACAATATTGGTTTTCGTAAAATACCGCTGCCAAAGCGTCTGATATTGGGTTTCTTCATCATGAAACTTCTGCTGATACTGATGTAAGTCTAATTTTTCATCAGGATAAAAAAAATCACAGTTTTCCAGGTCGTAAAGAATTCCGTAGTTTCTTTTTAGGTCATAAATCATCCACTTTTGGTCTTGATAACGGTCCTTAAAATGTTTTAAAATTAATGGCGTTACATTGAAATCAGGATCAATTTTAGCAAAAAAAACATCATCTTTCATTTTTTCAAAGCGTACAAAAGCAGTCATTCTGTGTCTTTCTCTGTCAACGGATTTGCAGATTTTTGAAATCTTTAAAATGTCATTATCGGCATAATTTTGCAGGATATTTTCTTCAGGATGCTTTATGGATTGCTTTATGGCAGACAAAATGAGCTGTTCCAGTTCAGGATCTTCCGACAAGAAAACTTTTAATAGCTGATGAATGCCGGACCTGCCAATATTTTGCTCTAATTTGTTTAAAACCCTTTCCGATTTATCATTTTGAGTAATCACCTCATGAATTTCCGCGAAGATATTTTCCTGATGAAACCTCTCTTTGCTGACGATTTCCACATCCTGATAACGATATTCAAAAACTTCAAATACCGCTGTAAAAAGTCCGTCGAAACTTCCGTCGTAGAGTAGGGTGGTCATGTTGAGTTGGAGAGTTATAAGGTTTTAGAGTTGAAAAGTATATTGGTTTTTAAGTAAGAATTATTAATGAAATTGTGAAAAATATTCGTGCAATTTGTATTTAAAATTAAAAAAGTGTCAACTGCTGCGAAAATTGATTTTGAAACTTTGAAGAGCTCCCGCCAATCAACAGCTTTCTTAGATTAATATCCGTTAAATACTTTAAATAAGCATTTCCGGCATTAAAATCGATAAAATAGCGGGCACGATTTACAGCGGCACCCAATTTTTTTAAGTGATCAATATTTAACACCTGAAAGCGTCTTGCACTCACAATTTTCTTTGCCGTTTTTACACCAATTCCGGGAATTCTTAAGATCATCTGATAATCCGCAGTTTGAAGATTAACAGGGAATTGATGCAGATTTCTCAATGCCCAGCTTAATTTCGGATCAACTTCCAGGTCCAAGAAAGGCATATTCGGATCAAGGATTTCATCAGCTTTAAAACCATAAAAACGCATCAGCCAATCCGATTGATACAGGCGGTTTTCACGAAGCATCGGAACTTCAGTGGTCAAAGAAGGCAGTCTTTTATCCTCCAAAACAGGCACATAGCCGGAATAATATACTCTTTTAAGGTTAAAATTCTTATAAAAATGATCGGCAACTTTAATAATCTGTAAATCATTTTCATTCGTAGCGCCCACGATCATTTGAGTCGATTGTCCTGCAGGCGCAAACTTCGGAACTTTCCTGAAGGTCTTTTTATCATCTTTATTTTGAGCGATCCCATTTTGAATATATTTCATCGGATTAAGCATATCCTGTCGATTTTTTTCAGGCGCCAGTAATTTTAATCCGCTTTCTGTAGGAATTTCAAGATTGATTGATAATCTGTCTGCATATAAAGCTGCTTCTTCCATTAAAATGTCACTTGCCCCGGGAATGGATTTTAAATGAATATATCCGTTAAAATTCTCTTCCAGGCGTAATTTTTTCGCAACCCGCACCAAACGTTCCATCGTTGTATCTGCGTTTTTGAAAATTCCCGAACTTAAAAATAAGCCTTCAATATAATTTCTCCGGTAAAAATTTATGGTCAGATCAACAACTTCTTCAACCGTAAAAGCGGCCCTTTTAATGTCATTAGAACTTCTGGAAACGCAATAAGCACAGTCATAAATGCAGTGATTGGTCAAAAGAATTTTGAGAAGCGAAACACACCGCCCGTCTTCGGTATAGGTATGACAAATCCCGCTCGCGGAACTGTCTCCCAAAGCGCCTTTTTTGTTCTTTCTCGTTCCTCCGCTTGATGAGCATGAAACATCATATTTCGCTGCGTCAGCAAGGATCTCGAGCTTTTCTTTCAGGCGGTCAAAATTCATTTTTATTTTATTTTTTATCACAAAAGCTACAAAAGTTTTTAGCTTAAATAATTAAAGATGAAAAGTTACATGAAGAGAAATTTAAAATTTTCAAAAAGACTTAAGTGTACAGTTTTAAGATAACTTTTATAATAACTCAATGATAATAACTTTTGTGACTTTTGTGGTTTTAATTTAATTTTTTCTATTCAAATGTAGTTCCAAAATTGATAAATGTCAACCTTTTTTAATAGAAGTTACTAACAAATGAAAGAGACAAAATTACTATATTTACGGTCATTAATTTATGCGTGAAATCGCAAACTGGCGATTACATAATAAAAAATAAACCTATGAATCATAAACCGGTAGAAGGTTTTTCCAAAATCACAAAACAAGGGAAAATCGATTGGCTCGTAAGCGAATACCTTGACGGAAACGAAGAATATCAGGCTATATTAAAACAATATTGGAACGAAAATGGCGATCTTCAGAAGCTTCATGAAGAGTTTTCTGAAAACACGATCTCCAATTTTTATATGCCTTATGGAATTGCACCGAATTTCTTAATAGACGGAAAATTATTCGCTCTTCCGATGGCTGTAGAAGAAAGCTCTGTGGTTGCGGCGGCCTCTAAAGCTGCCAAATTCTGGATCGATAAAGGTGGGTTTAAAACCACCATTATCAATAATGAAAAATTAGGGCATACACACTTTATATTTAACGTTGAATCTCATAAGCTGCAGCATTTTTTTAATTTTAACTTAAAGAAAAAATTATTTGAAGCTACGGAAGATATCACCGCCAATATGAGAAAACGAGGCGGCGGGATTTTAGATATTAAACTGATCGATAAAACTTCCGAAATGCCGGATTATTATCAGCTTAAAGCAAGCTTTGATACGGTAGATTCAATGGGGGCCAATTTTATTAATTCTTGCCTTGAACAGTTCGGGAAAACATTGAAGCAGGAAGTTGCCATCAGCGAAGATTTTACAGAAGATGAAAGAAATTCTTTACAGATTGTAATGAATATCCTTTCCAATTTCACGCCGGATTGTCTTGTAAGAGCCGAAGTTTCCTGTAAAATTGATGATCTTAAAGATGACAGCGGAATTTCAAACGAAGAGTTTGCAAGAAAATTCAAGCAGGCGGTAACTATTGCAGAAATCGAACCTTTTCGTGCAACAACGCATAATAAAGGAATTATGAACGGAGTAGATGCCGTAGTAATCGCAACCGGAAACGACTTTCGTGCGACCGAAGCCTGTGCTCATGCATACGCCGCAAGGGATGGTAAATACCGTTCTTTAACCCATTGTACAACCGATAACGGGATTTTCAGATTCTGGATCGATCTTCCGATTTCTGTAGGGGTTGTAGGCGGACTGACAAATCTGCATCCTTTGGTGAAATTCTCTTTAGCATTGCTTGGGAAGCCTTCTGCGCAGGAATTAATGAGTATTTTGGCGGTTTCTGGGCTGGCTCAGAATTTTGGAGCTTTGCGTTCTCTGGTGACAACAGGGATTCAAAAAGGACACATGAAAATGCACCTGCTGAATATTTTAAACCAAATGGGCGCTACAGAAGAAGAAAAGCAACATTTTGTAACCTATTTCAAAGATAAAACGGTAACTCATCATGAGGTTATCAATGAGTTTAACAGATTAAGAGGTCAGTAATGTTTGGAATTATTGTCGCAGCTTTTATGCTGGCTTTCGGAATTTTCCTGAAACTGACTAAAAACCCGGGCTTTGCCCAAAGTAAAAAAATGGCCTGGATTTTTATAGCAATCGGAGCCGTATCATTAATATTTAAGATCGTAAATTATAAATGAAAACAATAACTTTAGTTTTTGGAGCCGTTTACGGAATGTTATCCGTGATTTTAGGGGCATTCGGGGCACATGCCTTAAAGAAAATTTTATCTGTGGAAAGGCTCGAAAGCTTCGAAACAGGCGTAAGATATCAAATGTATGCTGCATTCTTTTTATTGATTATCGGCTACATTTTAAAATTCGATACTTCATCACAAAAGTGGATTTCAATATTGATGATTGCAGGGACAATGCTGTTTTCTTTCAGTATCTACGGTCTAAGCCTGCAGGATTATTTGGGTGCAAACCTGAAATTTCTCGGCCCAATTACTCCGCTCGGAGGATTGCTGATGATCTTAAGCTGGGGAATGCTGATCCTTTATTTTGCTAAAAATAAAATATAGGAATAATGGCGCGAGCGAAGCGAGCGTCAAAACAGTTCGTATAATCAGAACTACAATAAGTATGATCATTTTTAGGGACTTTAACAGGCTTTACCTATTTCGTTCCGATACTTTTTGCGAGTCTCACAGGATATTTTCTTGCTCCGAGAATTCCCTTTATCGGTTCGTAATCTGAAAAATTAGCAGAACATTAGTTTTTTTTGCTGATTTAATATTATTTTGTATGATTTGTTGTAAATAAAATAGTATTTAATGACAAATACTATTGTTGGAAATAAAAACATTTTGTATTTGATTACAAACACTGTTGTTTTAGACAAAAGTAATTTGTATTTGATGACAAACAATAGTGTTTTAAACCTTTGTTAATTGTATTTAAGTTACAAACAGGTCTGCACAGGCGTCATATGATTTATTCTTTCCGCGCAGTTTTCTCTATTTTAAATCTTTGCTTAATTTGTAGACAGCGGAAAAAATACGAGGACATCCTTAAATTTTAAGTCAATAAACTTGAACTTCCATGTCTTTTTAGTAAATTTGTCAACCTTTAAATTTTAAAATAAAATAATAAAAATAATATGAATCTTCACGAGTATCAATCAAAAGAGATTTTATCAAAGTACGGAGTAGCAATCCAACGTGGTTTTGTGGCTAATAATGTAGACGAAGCTGTAGCTGCTGCAGAAAAACTGACTGCCGAGACCGGAGCGCAGGCTTGGGTTGTAAAGGCACAAATTCACGCAGGAGGTCGTGGTAAAGGTGGCGGTGTAAAGTTTTCTCCAAACATGGATAAGCTTAAAGAAAACGCTCAGAACATTATCGGAATGCAGTTGGTAACTCCTCAAACTTCTGCTGAAGGTAAAAAAGTAAACTCTGTTTTGGTTGCAGAAGATGTTTATTATCCGGGAGAATCTGAAACTAAAGAATTTTATGTTTCTATTCTTTTAGACAGAGCTGAAGGTAAAAATACAATCGTATATTCTACTGAAGGGGGTATGGATATTGAGCACGTTGCAGAAGTAACTCCTCATTTGATTCACAACGAATTGATCGATCCTGCTTTGGGTCTTCAGGGATTCCAGGCTAGAAAAATTGCTTTCAACCTAGGTCTTGAAGGGAATGCTTTTAAAGAATTTACAAAATTCATCACGTCTTTATATAATGCGTATGTGGGAATTGATGCTTCTCTTTTTGAGATCAACCCTGTGTTAAAAACTTCTGATAACAAAATTATCGCTGTAGATGCTAAAGTAACTTTGGATGGTAACTCATTGTTCCGTCACAAAGATCTTGAAGCATTGAGAGATACAAGAGAAGAAGATCCTATCGATGTTGAAGCTGGTGAAGCTGGTCTTAACTTTGTGAAACTAGACGGTAACGTTGCTTGTATGGTAAACGGAGCAGGTCTTGCAATGGCAACGATGGATATCATTAAATTATCCGGTGGTAATCCTGCCAACTTCCTTGACGTTGGTGGAACTGCTGATGCTCAGAGAGTGCAGACTGCTTTCGGAATCATCTTGAGAGATCCAAACGTAAAAGCTATTTTGATTAACATTTTCGGAGGTATCGTAAGATGCGACAGAGTTGCTCAGGGTGTTGTTGATGCTTACAAAGCAATGGGCAGCCTTCCGGTTCCATTGATCGTAAGATTACAAGGAACTAACGCTGTTGAAGCTAAAAAATTAATTGATGAGTCAGGTCTTCCTGTACATTCTGCAATTACTTTAGAAGAAGCTGCAAATAAAGTAAAAGAAGTTTTAGCGTAATACTAAAATTTTTATATAAATTAAAAAACCGTTTCATTATTGGAACGGTTTTTTTTTTTATTATTTGGAAAAATTTAAACTGATATCTAAAGTCTAATTTCTAATATCTGGTTTATTTTAATCGTGATTTTCGTTAATTAAACTCTCACCATTGGTAATATTAATGCTAGTCGGTGTTACCAATTGAATATTGTCTGAATCTAAACGCTGTTTGATTTTCATTAATGCTTCACTTTTTACGACCACCATATTGGCGCCGACTTTCATCCAGAATTTTGCCTGCAGATTAAATACACCCTGTTTTAAATCGGTAAAAATAACTTCAGCAGCATCTAATTTATCTACACTTTCTAAATCTTTTATCACCTGTAAAATCCCCAACTGGGCTTTATTGATATCTTCATCTGCAGGAATTTCAAAATTTAAAATAATTCTTCGCTGAGGTGAAGCCGTAATATTATAAAACGGAGCATTAAAGACAACCTGGTTCGGAATGTAGGCCTTTTTTCCGTCGTCTGTGATGAGTTTTGTAGTGAGGAAACCAATTTCCTGTACGGTCCCGGAATGTGTTCCGATCGTGATATAATCTCCCACTTTAAAGGCTTTATCAATCCCGATCAGCATTCCTGAAAATATGCTTGAAACCAAATCTTTCAACGCTACTCCGGCAATTACCCCGGCAACTCCCAGACTTCCGATGAATTTCCAAAGAAAACCACTGAAACCCATGATTTCTAAAGCAATGAATGTTCCCATCAGCATGATTAAAAATCTGAAAATACTGATTAACGTAACAAGCGAGCTTTCTTTTTTGCTTTTAGGAAAGAGCTTATGAAAGATTTTAACTGAAAATTGACTTAAATATTTACTTGTTATAAGAAAAAAGGAGAAAATTAGAACGCCGACAATTAATTTCGGGGTAAGTTCTGCAAATTTTAAATACCAGTTTTCTAACACATTGTATACAACATCAATATAACTTAACCCATTTTTCTGCATGAACTGAAATTTTTTTAATAAATATATAAAATTTTTAAACAAATATTTTGCCAGTCTCAAAAAGTCTACTAAATTTGTGGACTAATAAAACAGAATATTATGTCAATTAAACTAGGAGATACCGCGCCCAACTTTCAGGCTGAATCATCTTTAGGGGATATCGATTTTTATAATTATTTAGGAGATTCGTGGGGAATTTTATTTTCACACCCGGCAGATTATACCCCGGTTTGTACTACAGAATTGGGATATACTTCAAAGCTGAAGGATGAGTTTGAAAAAAGAGGGACAAAAGTAATTGCACTGAGTGTAGATGCTGTAGAAGATCATCAAAACTGGATTAAAGATATTAATGAAACTCAAAATACAGATGTACAATTTCCTATCATTGCTGATAAAGATAGAAAAGTTTCAGAACTGTATGATTTTATTCATCCGAATGCTTCTGTAACAGCAACGGTGCGTTCTCTTTTGATTATTGACCCCGAGAAAAAAGTAAGATTAATTATCACTTATCCCGCTTCAACAGGAAGAAATTTCAATGAGATATTGAGAGTTCTGGATTCTCTTCAATTGGTAGATTCTCATAAAGTTGCCACTCCCGTAAACTGGGAAAATGGGCAGGATGTCATTGTTCCGCCGTCAGTTTCTACGGAAGATGCCAGAAAAATATTTCCGAAAGGGGTAACTGAAATAAAACCTTATTTAAGATATACGCCTCAACCGAATACATGATTTATTTGATTTTTTATAGTTTAGTTTTAATTTGTACGAGAATCGCCCCGAAATAAATTCCGGGGCGATTTCATTTTATGAATATATATGTAAATGTGATTATTTAACCTCGTTTACCATTTGCTTAGCCTTTGAAGTAGGAATATAAATACTGAATCCTACATTAAATGTAAGGCTTGAGTTTAGGCCTTCACTACCGAATCCTGCTTGTCCTTGGTATTTTAATAATCCTTCAATACCAATATTTGGAGTAATGAAATAAGAATAACCAGGGCCAACACCGAAATCTAAACCAGTTGTAGAATCCCCGTTTTCAACAGATCTTCCTCCGATTCCAACATTACCTTCAAAAAACCATCTTCCGTGATTTAATAAATTATCAACTCCTTTTTCTCCCGGAGACAGATAATAACGTCCTAAACCACCTACACCGTAATCAAATTCTGTCGGGCTTCCGTTTGTCACTTTGCTGATCCCTAAGTTTACATAACCACCAACTGCCACGTTATCTTTGATAAAGTAAGCACCTTTTGGCTGTAGTGCGATATCATATCCACCACCGGTATTTAAACCAAAATTACTTGATAAAAGGCTGCTTCCTACCATCCAGTTACCTTGTTGAATTTGGGCGTTTGCAGTTGTTGTTAATCCGGCTACTGCAAATATTCCTGTTAAAATTAATTTTTTCATAATTTATTATTTTAATAGTTAATGCTTTATCATTTGTTAAAACTATTGGAAAACAAGAAATGTGCCACAATGCTTTACACAAGCCGATTTTTCTTTTTTGACTTAGCTGTAATATTGATTTTTATTCGTTAATTTTAACATTTTAACAAAAATTTTAAAGCATTACATTAATAATAAAATAACAGAAACTATAATACCCACCGCGGTGAATATCAATCCTCTTTTGAAAACTTTTGATTTGGGATTAAACATCCAAAAGCTGGAGATGACAAAAAAGAATAAAGCCACACCAAAAAACGTATTGAGCGGTGATAGGGCGTCTTTTGACTGGGCTTTATGAAGCTTTGTCATTTTATCTAAAACAAATGGAAGCTCTTTTTTTGTATATTTTGCCTCGCCTGTAGCAGAATTATAGGTTCCTTGCTTAAATTTCAAAATAGTACCTTCCGTTTTTTCAATTTCAAGGTTTTTAATTTTTAATTCTTTTCCTAATTCCTTTTCTGAAAGATTTTTAGAGAAGGTTTTTTCATATTTTTTTTCATTTTTCAGGAAATCGGTATCTCTGTAAATCAGCAAAATCCCGCTAATTGAATAAACACCCATAATTCCTGCCAGAAAATAGCCCAAATAACGGTGCATAATTCTCATAAAACTTCTCGTATCCTTAATCTTATCCATAAAATTATTGTTTTTGTATTAAATTTTAAAAGTGGAAACTGCAAAAATGCAATTTCCACTTTGTATGAAGAAATGATTACTATTATTAAATTTTTAAAGTTTATATGTCAACGTGAAATAATAATTTCTAGGTGTAATAGGGTTTACAGAATAATTTTCGTGAACATTGTAATTGACAACATCAAATAAATTTCCGACTTTCCCTTGAATCATGAATTTTTTCCATTCGTAGCCAACACTGAAATCTACGGTTGTATAGCCTTCCACATCGATCATTCTTGTAACCTGCGTTTGGCCTTTTGTATCATTCCAGCCCGCTTTTCTGTCTCCTGTGTAGAATGCTGTAGCTCCGATTCTAAGGCCTTTAGCAAAAGTTGTAAAGGTGTAAAAAGCGGAGGCATTTGCCGTTACGGCTGGCGTTCTTACCAGTCTTTGATCCTCTACAAAACCGTTATCCGGAGTTTTTGTATAAACTGCATTATTGTAAGAAACTCCACCAATTAAAGATAAATTAGTTAACGGATTTCCTGTAATATCCAATTCTACACCGCGGCTTCGTACCGCACCGGCATAAACCTTCAAAGTTGTATCGCTTGTACCTATTGGAGTTGTGTAAGTATTATTATTGTTGATTTGATAAACCGTTAAATTAACAGCAATTGCATTATTCCAAAGATTCTTTTTTACACCTACTTCATATTGATCTACCGTAGAAGGTTTTAGAGCAGCTCGGGTATCAAACTCGAAACCTGCATTTGGGATAAAAGAGTTCGTATAAGTTGCGAAAACTGATAAATTTTCATTTGGATTATAAATTAAACCAACTTTTGGAGACAACGCATTATCTTCTGTTTTTGCACTTGCTGCAGGAGCCTTGAAATCCGGTATAAATAGCTTATCCGAAGACTGCCCGTTTGTTAAATAAGAATAACGAAGACCTGCCAGTAATTTTACTGATTTTGTCAATTCTACGAGATCCTGAACATATACTCCTAATCTTCTTGTTGATATTCTTCTTCTATAGGTTGCATCAGCGGTAGGCATTTGTACATCATTTGTCCATGTTGACGGATCATTTAATTGTAAAATACCTGTGGCTGCAGGAGTTACTTTATAAGAAATTGCATCTGCCTGTCCGTAATCCCCGTCTGTTCCGATTAAAATTTTATGGTTGATATTGCCGGTCTTAAATTCACCATTTAAATTCACTTGTAAAGAAGTGTAATTTTGCTCGTTATAAGTTCTTCCTACAGGTCTGTTCCAGGTTGGATTAAAGTTATTTTTTGACGAATCATAAGTCCACTGAACTCTCTCTGTAGAAAAATAGTCTTTCGTATAGTTTTGATAAGATGCTACGGCATTCAAAGACCAGTTACTGTTAATTTTATGATTTAAAATAACATCTGTTGTCGCTTGCTGATTGGTTTGATATTGCCATTTGGCTCCTAAGAATTGATTTCTGCCGATTTCTGTAGCTAATCTTGAAATTCCTGTTGCGTTGTCTGTCACACTTCCGATCCCGAAATCAGGCGTAAAAGTATGGTGCAAATAATCACCTTCTACGATCAGCTGAGTATTTTCACTAAGATTGAAAAGAAAAGAAGGGTTAAAATAATTCTTTTTTGATTCCACCAAATCTCTGAAGCTTTCTGCATATTCATAAGCTCCATTTACTCTGAAAGCAATATTTTTACTTAAAGGGCCGTAAATATCAACGGTCGGTTTGTAAGAATTCCAGCTTCCAGCACTGAAGCCTACAGCTCCTCCAAAGTCAAACTTCGGTTTTTTTGTAATTAAATTTACAATTCCCCCGGGGCCAACGTTACCGTACAGCATTGCATTTGAACCTTTTAAAACTTCAACTCTTTCCAAACCAGTTACTTCCGGGAAAACTCCACTGTTGACCTTTGCCCCGTTTTTGAAAATGTTATCATTTCCGAAGGTAAAACCACGCCCTCCGAAACTATCCTGTGAGCCGCCTCTTGCAGAAGTAAGATAGATACCATTTACATTTTTAATAACATCACTCAACTGTTTTGCCTGTTGCTGCTCGATGATTTCGTGAGTAACGATCGCGATAGGCTGAGGAATTTCCATTACAGAAAGATTAGACTTTGCAGATAATGGTTTTGCCTTGTTTGGATTTCCTGTTTTGTGAAGATTCACGTCCTCAATGGTCTGAATTCTGATCGTATCAGCTTCAGAATTTTTCATCTGTGCAGAGAAAGATATTGCAGTGAACAATAATCCTAAAGTAACTAGTTGCTTTTTCATTTTTATTTGATATTATTTAGAGTGGTTTTAAATAATGCGGCAAAAGTAAGTATTTGTTTGCTTTTATTTAGAATTATTAAAAATAAATATTGTGATTTTTATCATTTTTTAGATTAAATTTTAATTTTATATAAAGTCTGGAGATTATTGATGAAACATTTTATGGATATATTTGCTAAAAAAATAATATGCAATTGGTAAAAGTTGGGCTTTGTGCCTTCGGAATGAGCGGGAAAATTTTCCATGCTCCGTTTTTAAAAGAACATCCGGGATTTTTCCTTTCTGCGATCGTGGAAAGAAGTAAGGAAGAGTCAAAAGAAAAATATTCTGATGCAACAATTTACCGGTCGGTAGAGGAGATGCTTCAAAACGCGGATATTGAATTGGTTGTGGTCAATACACCGGTTCAGACTCATTTTGAGTATGTAAAAATGGCTCTGGAAGCAGGGAAAAATGTTATCGTAGAAAAACCTTTTACCGTGAATGTTTCTCAGGCTGAAGAACTTGTAAAGCTGGCCGAGCAAAAAGGATTATTTTTAAGCGTTTATCAGAACAGAAGATTCGACAGAGATTACCTGCAGGTTCAGAAAATTATTAATGAAGGTAAATTAGGCAATATAAAAGAAGCGGAAATCCGATTTGACCGTTTTCGGACCACAGCAAGCGGAAAAGCTCACAAAGAAGATCCACAGGCTGTCGGCTCCGGTTCTCTACATGATTTAGGTTCGCATTTGGTGGATCAGGCGGTACAGTATTTTGGTTTTCCCGACAAGCTTTTTGCTGATGTATTTTCAATGAAAGGTGCAGAATTTGCCAACGATTATTTCGAAATTCTTCTCTATTATAAAAATGACTTAAGGGTAAGGTTAAAATCATCAGTTTTTACTAAAGAAGCACATTTTGCGTATAGTATTCACGGTGAAAAAGGAAGCTTTTTACAGGAAAGAACAGATAATCAGGAAAATGAATTAGCTGCCGGTGCGATTCCAACATACAGACAAGACTGGACACAGCCTTTAAAAGAAGCCGACGGAATTCTGAATTATTTAAACGAAAATTCCGAAACAGAAAGAATTCTTACATCAAGCGAACCCGGAAATTATATGAATTATTATCAGAATATTTACGAGCACATCGTTTTCGGATATTATTTGCCATCTCCCGCGGAAGAAGTGATTCAGAATATGAAGATCATTGATGCGGCCTGGGAAAGCTCTAATAACGGGAATGTTGTTAGTTTATGAGTTTTAGAGTTTTAGGGTCTTAGAGTAAGAGAGTTTGAGGGTCTTAGAGTAAGAGGGTTTAGTGTGAAAATGTTTGATAATTTCTGTCATCAGCATTAAGCTTTTTAAACCTAAATGCAACACATTAACACTCCAACCCTCAAACTCTCTTACTCTAAAACTCTAAAACTCTCTTACGCTCAAACACTCAAACTCATTATTCCTCCTGAAGCTCCAGCCATCTCATTTCGTGATTTTCCAGTTTCCCGGAAATCGCTTCCAGATCGGCAGAAAGCTTTGATATTTTTTCGTAATCTGCTTCATTATTAAGCTGATCTAAAATTTTTGCGCGCTGTATTTCAAGTTCGGGCATTTCTTTTTCAATCGTTTCCAGTTCGCGCTGCTCTTTGAAAGAAAGTTTTCTTTTTGAAGTCTGCGGTTTTGAAACCGGAGCAGGAGTGGGTGTTTCAACTTTTTGTTCAATAACAGCAGCTTTTGGATTTTTTTCTTCAAGCTTTTGATTTTCTCTGTATTCTGAGAAATTTCCGATAAAATCCCTTATTTTTCCTTCGCCTTCAAAAGCTAAAATATGGTCAACAATTCTGTCCATAAAATACCTGTCGTGAGAAACGATGATTAATGAACCCTGGAACATCTGTAAAAAAATTTCAAGAACGGTTAAAGTCGGTAGGTCAAGGTCATTTGTAGGCTCATCAAAAATTAAGAAATTCGGATTCTGATATAAAATATACATCAAATGCAGTCTTCTTTTTTCACCTCCCGAAAGTTTTGAGATCGGAGAATACTGCGTCTGATCGTCAAATAAAAACAATCTTAAAAACTGAGAAGCAGAAAGACTTTTTCCGTTGGCTAAAGGATAATATTCAGCAATTTCTTTAATAAAATCAATAACTCTTTCGTCTTCTTTATAGGTTAGCCCTTTTTGGGAAAAATAACCGAAAGAGATAGTTTCTCCTGTTTCAATCTCGCCATTATCAGCTTTTTCTAAACCTTGAATGATATTTAAAAGAGTAGATTTTCCGGCTCCGTTTTTTCCTACGATTCCTACTTTTTCACCACGTTGAAACTGATAGCTGAAATCTTTCAGTAAAAGCTTATTTCCAAAACTCTTATCAATATGTTTAAGCTCAAGAATTTTATTTCCTAACCTTTTCATTTCAAAATCCAGCTCAAGACCTTGCTTTCGGGTGTCGGTTTTGGCTACTTTTTCGGTTTCGTAGAAAGAATCGATTCTTGATTTGGATTTTGTAGTTCGCGCTTTCGGCTGTCTTCTCATCCATTCCAATTCCTTTCTGTAAAGGTTATTGGCCTTGTCGATGGTTGAGTTCATATTATCCTCACGGATCATTTTATTTTCAAGATAGGTCGCGTAGCTTCCATTATGAAAATAAAGATTCTGATCTTCCATTTCCCATATAATATCGCAAACGGCATCCAGGAAATAACGGTCGTGAGTCACCAGTAATAAGGTGATTTTTGCTTTGCTTAAATAGTTTTCAAGCCATTCCACCATTTCCACATCAAGATGGTTGGTCGGCTCATCCATAATTAATAATGTATGGCGATGCTCGGCTCTGGTTTCAGTCAGTAATTTTGCTAAGGCTACCCGTTTGATCTGCCCACCGGAAAGAGTCCCCATTTTGGCTTCCAGATCTGTTATTTTCAGCTGTGACAGGATTTGTTTCATGTCATTTTCCAGATCCCAAGCTTTATGAATTTCCATTTCTGCCAACGCTTTTTCAATGAAATCATAATCTGTGGAAAGGAGTGATTTATGATAGTTTTTCAAGGCCTGAATCGGTGCAGAATCCAAAGTCATCATAAACTCGTCAATCGTAAGATCAGAATCAAAATCAATCTCCTGGTCAAATAAAACCACCTGGATATCTTTATTAATCACTACAGTTCCGCTGTCTGCAATTTCTTTACCCATCAGAATTTTCAGAAGAGTAGATTTTCCACTGCCATTTTTGGCAACGATGGCAATTTTGTCGCCTTCATTTACATGAAAGGAGATATTTTTAAACAAAACTTTGATGCCGTAGGATTTGGTGAGATTTTCGACTGAAACGTAATTCATTGGAATATAGTAGTTTGAATTTTATTTTTGAATTGAACCACAAAAATACGAAAATGAAACTACAAAGCTTTTAAAATAAACTTACATCGATATTTAGCGGGGGTTATATTTTTAGTTTATAATAAACTTTAAAATTTAATTAATATTGAATTTTTATAATTGAAATAAGTATTTTTATTAATGTTTGTTAATTGAATTGGGCGAATTTTTATATTAAATGTATTTTATATTGTTTTTTAATGTAGATTTGATATACTTATTTTAAAAATTAAAACTATGGTGCAAATCAATTTTTGGGCTATTCTTGTAGCCGCTTTAGTTCCTTTAATTATGGGATTTATATGGTATAATCCGAAAGTTTTTGGAATTGTCTGGATGAAAGAAGCCGGATTGACAGAAGAGAAAATGCAGGGCGGAAATATGGGTTTTGTATTCGTTTTTGCCTTTATTTTGTCTCTTTTTGTTGCTTTTTTTCTTCAAATGGTTACGATACATCAGTACGGGGCCATGGGAATGATGGGAGGTGATGAGATGAACGCAAAACCATCCTATTTTGCTTTTATGAAAGATTACGGAATGGCCTACCGATCTTTTGGTCATGGGGCTTTGCACTCTTTTATCATGGGAATTTTCTTTGTGTTTCCACTGACGGCAATCAATGCTATGTTTGAAAGGAAATCCTGGAAATATACGTTTATTAATACAGCTTACTGGACGCTTACCATTACGATTATGGGCGGAATTGTTTGTGGTTGGTATGCAATTGACGGCTTTAATCTGGTGACCCCGAAATAATTAATTAAAAATCAAATGTAAAGGCTACATTTGTGGCCTTTTTATGTCTCATACATTTAAAATATATAAAACTTCCGACGGGCTTCCCGCAGGCTGGAATGAGGTGATCGGAAAACATAATATTATGTTGTCCAAAGAGTATTTTTGCGTTCTGGAGAAATCCAAACCAAACAATATGGAATGTTATTTTGCGGGATTTTTTCAGCACGATCAGTTAATTGGCGGTGCTTTATTTCAATATTTAAATTTCAAGCATCATTCTACTTTTCAAAAAGGCCGGGTTTGGTGCGGTATTCGTAATTTTTTGGCCAGAACATTCAGTAAAGACGTGATGATTCTCGGTAATAATATGCTGACCGGGCAAAACGGATTTTATTTTGATCCTTCAAAGGTCAATCCAGAGCAGGTCGTCCTCATTTTGCATGAAGCTGTAAAAGAAATTCAGAAAAAGCTGCGAAAAACATCATTAATTATTTATAAAGATTATCAAATCGGTTTTATAAAATTTTTTCAGCAAAAAAATCATCAGTCTTATTATCAGTTTTCCGTTCAACCGAATATGATGTTGGGAATAAGAGAAAATTGGAAAAGTTTTGAAGATTATTTACAGGATTTTTCAACAAAATACAGAACAAGAGCGCTTTCGGCAAGGAAAAAATTCACAGGAATCGAAAAAAGGGAATTAGATTTAAATTCCGTGAAAAAATATCAGGACGAAATGAATCTTCTCTATCAGAATGTAGCTGAAAATGCACCTTTCAATACTTTTTTTCTTACTGAAAATCATTTTGAAAGTTTAAAGGAAAATTTAAATCAAAACTTTAAGGTCTTTGGATATTTTTTAGATGAAAAATTAATTGGTTTTTATACGTTGATTGTCAATAATGAAGATATTGATACGTATTTTCTGGGGTATGATAAAAGCCTTCAGAAAGAAAAGCAATTATACTTAAATATGCTTTTGGATATGGTAGAATTTGGGATTAATCATCAGTTCAGAAGAATCATTTTCGGACGGACAGCCCTTGAAATAAAATCTACAATTGGCGCTGAGCCTGTTGAAATTTTTGGACTGATAAAGCACAATAATACATTGTTGAATCAATTTATAAATCAAATTTTTTTATCCTTAACTCCAAAAACAGAGTGGGTGCAAAGAAGGCCTTTTAAATGATTTCAAAAACGAATAACATAAATTTAATTCACAAATAATCACAAATGAAATCCACAAAAAAACCATACGCAAACATCTGTGCAAATCTTGCAATCTGTGATTAAAAACAAAAATCAATCTATCGTTAATCTTCTTAATGACCATGAACTTCCATTGTAAATATCCAGATCAACTTTGGTATTAATTCCGTAAACGATTCCTTTCTCTGTAAACTGCCAGAAATTCCAATCCGCATCAGGAGATGGAGTAGGAACATCGTTGTAATTCGCCAGCCAAAGCGGATAATCATCAAATTCACCTTTCAGAAAGTCTTTATAATAATGATAATAGGTATAAATAATTGGCTTTTCACCATAAGTTTCTTCCACGATTTTGCACCAGACTTTTAAATCTTCGATCAGTTTTTTGTTGGTTTTACGCTTCGGAATTTTTTCAATATCTAAAATTGGCGGAAGATCGCCGCTTTCTAATTTTACATTTTCCAGGAAGTTATTTGCCTGAATAACAGGATCTTCATCAGCTCTGTAAAAATGATAAGCACCGCGGATCAGGTTATGCTTTTTTGACTGTTCCCAAAATTCATCAAAATGTTTGTCGGCATTGCGGTTTCCCATTGTTGCACGCATTACGACAAATTCCAACGGAATAGTTTTATTCCCGATGCTTAAGCTGTCCCATTTTATATCTTCCCGGTTTTGATAATGAGAAATATCAAATCCGTAGGTTTTATCAAGATTATTAGACAGGATTTTTTGAATTCTCAATGTCTCCGTTTCGGAATTATGAAGTTTTTTATGAATAAATTTATTGAAGTACAAAGCATAATAATAGCTGATGGATTGTTTTAAATACAAACCTGTACCTATCAGTGCAATAACCAAAATTGCCAGCACGATTTTACGGCGGAAAAAGTAATTTTTACGTCTGTTGCTGTGGACCTTTCTGGCAGTTTTTTTGGTGTACTTCTTTTGTGGCATAAAGTTTTGCAAAACTAACTTTTTAAGGACTAAAATGCTAAATAAAATCAGTAAATTTGTATATTATGGAAACACGCGAAAAGATCATCATTATTGGAGGAGGATTTGCGGGGCTGCAGCTTGCAAAATCGTTGAATAATAAAAATAAAAAGGTAATTGTTCTCGATAGAGTAAATCACCATATGTTTCAGCCTCTTTTTTATCAGGTAGCGTGCGGGAGGATCGAGCCTTCCAATATTTCTTTTCCATTCAGGAAAATTTTTCAGCAATCGAGAAATACGCAATTCCGTTTGACGGAGGTAAAAGAAATTGATGCAGCCAATAATAAAGTCATTACCGATGAAGCGGAATTTACTTATGATAAATTGGTAATCGCGACTGGATGTAAAACTAATTTTTTCGGTAATAAAGATTTGGCAGGCAGAGCTTTCGGAATGAAAAATACCCAGGAAGCGATCGGTATCAGAAATCATGTTTTGATGACTTTTGAGAAATTAATTCTTGAAAAAAGCCGCAGCGACGACGGAAACTGGAATATCGTCATTGTAGGAAGCGGCCCCACAGGGGTAGAATTGGCAGGTGCTTTTGCAGAAATGAAAAAAGAAATTCTTCCGAGAGATTATCCTTACATGAATTTTGATCATCTTAAAATTATTCTGATAAGTTCTACAGAAAAGCCTCTTGCCGTGATGAGTCCGGAAGCTCAGCAAAAGTCTGAGCAGTATCTTAAAGATCTTGGAGTTACATTCATGAGCCAGGAATATGTGACGGAGTACGACGGTGATAAAGTTTATATGAAAAGCGGAAAAAGCATTCCTTCCAACAACGTAATCTGGGCAGCTGGAGTTACAGGAAATGTGGTTGAAGGTTTCCCCGCTGAAAAACTGAACAAAAACAGGTATATAGTAGACCGGTTTAATAAAATAAAAGGGTATGACAACATTTATGCGATCGGAGATATCGCCTATATGGAAACCCCAAAATATCCGCAGGGGCATCCTCAGGTGGCCAATGTAGCGATTAACCAGGCAAAAAATTTAGGAAAGAATTTAATTAAGAAGAATATCAACGAATGGGTGGAATATGAATACGACGACAAAGGTTCGCTCGCAACAATCGGAAAGCACAGAGCGGTTGTAGATTTACCATTCATCAAATTCCAGGGATTTCTGGCTTGGTATTTCTGGATGTTTTTACATTTAATGCTTATCTTGAGCGTAAGAAATAAACTTGCCGTGTTCTTCAACTGGATGTGGAGCTATTTTAATAAAGATTCCTCTTTACGATTAATTATTTCCCCAACTAAGAAAAACGAAACAGTACAATGAGAATTGACATTATAAGCGTGCTTCCTGAATTAATGGAAAGTCCGTTCACAACTTCTATTTTGAAAAGAGCAATGGATAAAGGCCTTGTAGAAGTACATTTTCACCAATTGAGAGATTGGGCAATCAATAAGCACAGGCAGATAGACGATGAGCCTTACGGCGGCGGTGCTGGAATGGTTATGATGGTAGAACCGTTGGACAAATGCATTTCTGAGCTTAAATCTCAAAGGGAATATGATGAAGTTATTTATCTGACACCAGACGGGATTACTTTAAATCAAAAAATCGCCAATACACTTTCTATCAAAAATAATCTGATCTTTTTATGCGGTCATTATAAAGGTATCGATCAGCGTGTGAGAGACTTACATATTACAAAAGAGATATCGATCGGCGATTACGTTCTTACCGGAGGTGAATTGGCGGCTTGCGTTTTGGCCGATTCCATCATTCGGTTGCTTCCCGGAGTTTTAAATGATGAGCAAAGTGCGCTGACAGACAGTTTTCAGGACGATCTTTTATCGCCGCCAATTTATACAAGACCAGAAGTTTATAAAGGACTTGAAGTTCCGAAAATCCTGTTAAGTGGCAATTTTGCGAAAATTGAAGACTGGCGTCATGATGAGGCGGTAAGAATAACCAAAGAAAAACGTCCCGATTTATTATAGATTTAGCGATTAAATTAATTAAATAAGAAAATTTTTTTCACATTTTGATTTACTTATTCAAAAAATGGAATAATAATTGCTATTAAAATACTTTTAATTAAAAAAATAAAAGAACAATTCCCATAAATGGGTGTTTTATACAGGTTTATTGATAAATTATATGTTATTTTAATTTTCAATTAATGAATGATATATCGGAATAGTTGAAATATTTAATCATAAATTTGTATTTTATTATTAATTTTTCTAATACTTATTGATTTTAAGAATAAAATTATATTTAATAAATCGTAAAAAAATTAATGGTATTTAAAAAAAAATAATAAATTTACACTGTGAAAGGAAAGTGTAAAATACTACAAATTGAAATGCGTGTAGATGGAGCTGTTCAGTTTTTATAATGTAGAAAATTTATTTTTGCCGGATCCTAAGCCAATTCATCAACTTGATCCTACAAAATCAGGACTGAGAAATTGGGACGAAAAGAAATATAAAAATAAGCTTTTTAAAATTTCGCACGTATTTGAGCTGATGAAGGAGCAAAATGGAGTATTACCATTTATGATAGGGCTCTCGGAAGTTTCCGGAAGGAAAGTTTTGGAAGAGTTGGTGCAGATGGAGCCTTTTAATTCGGAATACGGAATTGTACATTACAATTCTATGGATGAAAGAAAGGTAGATGTAGCAATGTTATATGATAAAAGCAAAGTAGAGGTGATAGATTCAGAAACTATTACATTTTTCTTTGAGATTATAGATAAAAACACAGAAAATTATGACACAACTAGGGATGTACTGTATTCAAAAGTAAAATATAAAGAGGAAATTATTAATGTCTTTATCGCTCACCTTCCCTCCAAGCGAGAAAAAGATGTTAATAAGCCAAAAAGAGACTTTATATTAAACGAAATTCGGGGCAGAATTTTGAAGCTTGTGAATGATAGTAAGGAACATGTGATTTTGTGTGGTGATTTTAACGAAAACCCAGATGATGAAAATTTGATTAAAATTCTCTACGACAACGACCAAATAAAGGTTTTGGAAAACCCTTTTCTGGACTTGTTTTCTGCAAGAAAATATTCTACTTTTCATTATAAGTCTGGCCTGCTTTTCGATCAGATCATATTGTCAAAATCATTATTTGACAATGATGCCAAAGCCCTGTCATTTCAGGATGCAAAGGTATTCAGCTCTGAAAAAATCAGCAGCCGGAACAGGAATTTTGAAGGCCGTCCCTTCCGAACTTATGCAGGTACACGGTATTTGGGAGGATACAGCGATCATTTTCCGGTTTTTGTGAAATTCAAAAGTGTTAATAAAAACAAAACATAAATAATAAAAAAAAGTAGAAAATGAAAAATTCAAGCAGCACAAGCTACCACTTAGACTCTATCGACAAAGAAATCATCTACATGTTGATGGATAACGCTAAAACTTCTTTAGCTCATATTTCGAAAAATGTTGGAATTTCAACAACAGCCGTTCACCAAAGAATTAAAAAACTGGAACATGCAGGCGTAATTGAGAATTCAATCTCTTTCTTAAACCCTAAAAAAATCGGTTATAAGGTAGTTTCCTACATCGGTGTATTTTTAGATCAGCCTAGTCATTATCCTGATATGGTAAAAGCATTGAAAGATATTAATGAAGTGGTTGAAGCCCATTATACAACAGGAAATTATACGATTTTCCTTAAGGTTCTTTGTAAAGATAACGACCATTTAATGCAGATTCTCAGCAAACTTCAAAAGCTAAAAGGGGTTACAAGAACGGAAACTTTCATATCTTTGGAACAAGGTATTTACAGACAACTGAAAGTATAATGATATGAACATTGCTCAATATTTGGATTCGACTTATTTGAAAACACCGCAACAAGCAGGTATTTCGGAAGAAGAAACTTTACAGAAAGATAAAGATCTTGCACAGGAAGCTATAGAGAATAATATTTTCGCGGTCATGATCCGGCCGGATTATGTGTCTGAGATCAAAAAATATCTTAAAGAAAAGAATTCAGATGTTGTTGTAGGAACTGTAATCGGTTTTCATGAAGGAACGTATTCCATTGATGAAAAGCTGGCAGAAGCCTCAAAAGCAATTCATGACGGAGCTGACGAATTAGATTTTGTTATTAATTATAATGCCTATCTGAAAGGAGAAATTAATCTGGTAAAAGAAGAATTTGTAAAGTGCACACAATTGTGTTTAGAACATCATAAAGTTGCAAAATGGATCATCGAGATCGCAGCTTTAACTGATACGCAAATTGCCGATCTTACCAAAAAAATTTCCAATTGGGCAGAAGAACATTTTTCAGAAACATATTTATCAAATATTTTTGTGAAATCTTCAACAGGCTTTTATGAAACTACCGGTGGAAAGCCTAACGGAGCAACATTTGAAGGCATAAAAATTATGCTTGATAATGCCGGAAAACTTCCTGTAAAAGCTGCAGGTGGTGTAAGAACTCCAGAAGATGCCAGGAAAATGATTAATTTAGGAGTAAAGAGAATAGGAACTTCTTCAGCATTACAATTAATAAAAGATCAATCCGTTTCGGAAGGATATTAATTATCAATAAAAATAAATAAAAAACCATCAAAGAAATTTGATGGTTTTTGCTTTATGCCTGTTGTGCTAAAAATTCTGTATAAAATTCTTGTGTTTCTTTAATTAAAGCATCCATTTCCTGTAAAGTAAATACCTCAAGGAATTTTTTTCTGAAATCTTTGAAATGAGGAACTCCACGGAAATAATTGCTGTAATGTTGTCTCATTTCGATTAACCCTAATTTTTCGCCTTTCCATTCTGCACTCCATTCTGCGTGTTGGCGAACAGCTAATAATCTGTCTTCAATGGTTGGTGCCGGAAGATGCTCTCCTGTTTTAAAGAAATGTTTGATTTCGTTAAAAATCCAGGGATAACCAATTGCTGCACGACCGATCATGATGCCGTCACAAGCGTATTTTTGCTTATAGGCTAAGGCTTTTTCGGGAGAATCAATATCACCGTTCCCGAAAATTGGAATCTCAATATTCGGATTCTGTTTAATTCTTGAAATATGTTCCCAATCCGCTTCCCCTTTGTACATCTGGCCACGGGTTCTCGCATGGATTGTTAATGCTTTAATTCCTGTTTCCTGCAGGCGTTCCGCCACTTCATCAATATTAATGGAATTGCTGTCCCAACCCAAACGGGTTTTCACGGTTACCGGCAAATGAGTGGATGTTACAACAGCTTTTGTAAGGCGAACCATCAAATCGATGTCTTTTAAAACGCCGGCGCCGGCTCCTTTACAAACCACTTTTTTTACGGGACAACCAAAATTGATATCCACCAAATCCGGCATTACGGTTTCTACAATTCTGGCAGACATGGCCATCGCTTCTTCGTCACCTCCGAAAATCTGGATTCCCACAGGTCTTTCGTAATCGAAAATATCCAGCTTTTTTCTGCTTTTTATTGCATCACGAATTAACCCTTCGGAAGAGATAAACTCCGAATACATGAGATCTGCACCATGCATTTTGCATAACCTTCTGAATGGCGGATCACTTACATCCTCCATCGGTGCAAGTAAAAGCGGGAATTCCGGCAGTTCTATGTTGCCTATTTTTATCATGGCGCAAATTTACAAAATTCTAAATTATGTATTGATAGAGATTATAATTAGTTGTTATTAGAATTTATCAATTTATATGAAAAGCTTTATTTTATTAATGTTTTGATAATTTTTAAAAGTTTAATTTGTTAATTTTTTAAGTTTTTTATGAATTGTTTAAATATTATGTATATATTTATAATTGAAAAATTAATAATATGAGAAAACTTCTATTTTGTTTTGTAATAGGATTAGCAGCTGCGAATCTTAATGCACAAGTAAACATTGCTGCTACTTCAGGCACAACTACAGGAACTTATACGACATTGAAAGGCGCTTTTGATGCAATCAATGCGGGAACTCACCAGGGAGCTATTAATATCAGCATTACGGCGAGCACGACAGAAACTGCGACGGCAGTCCTGAATGCAAGCGGAGGAACAGCAAGCTATACGTCTGTTGCTATAAAACCTGCAACCGGAGCAACCCCGACTATTTCAGGAAGCTTGGCAAGTTCAACGCTTGTGAGAATTCTTGGAAGTAATATTACCTTAGACGGAAGCAATGCACCATCAGGGACAACTCGCGACCTTACCTTCACAAATACTTCTACAACAGCACCACAGGTGATTAACTTTGTGGCTACAACTCCTGCAGCTGCAAATACGAATATTGTTGTTAAGAATTTAAATATCATAAATGGGATCAATACTTCCACAGCTTTTATTATGTTTGATGGGAATGCAACGCCTACAGGAGGATATTTTAATAATGTAACTATTCAAAATAACGCTATAAAAAAATCATATATAGGGATTTACTTGTTTACAGCAATAGCTGCCGGTAACGGAGCCAATACATTGGTTACAGGTAATGACTTTACTGCAACCGGAACTGATGCTAACCGGCTGGTAGGGGTATATTTACAAGGGCTGGACGGAGCAACTGTCAGTAACAATACAATAGGAAATTTTGAAACCGCCAATGCCGAAATCAAAAGAGGCATCTGGTTTGCAACAGGAACGGTAAACTCATCAATAACATCAAATACCATTACTAATCTTAACTATACAGGGACTGGTGGCGGAGGAGCAACGGGAATTACAGTTACATCGGGAAATACAGGAGCTTCAGCAGCTGCGAATGTTATCATAAGAAGTAATAATATTAATAATTTTACGTCAAGCGGAACAGGTACTATTTTTAGCGGGATTTATGTAGCAGGTACAGGAACAAATGGTGTCATTATCGATAAAAATAAAGTAAGTGCAATTAAGAATACAAATGTAAACGGCTACGGCGCACAGGGAATTTATGTAGCTTCTACAAGCGCAGCTGCCAATACTTTAGTATCGAATAATATCGTCAACGGTGTTTCCGGATACGGATATGCTTCAGGTGGCGGAGTAAACGATAACGGAAGCGGAATCGTAGTCGGTGCAGGCGGAGGATATAAAATCTATTACAATACTGTTGTGATGGATGTGAATCAGATGGTGTCGGGAAGACCGGCCGCGTTCAATGCTTTGTCAACTGTTACTGCTGCCGGAGCAATAGATTTAAGAAATAACATCTTTGTAAACAGCCAGACGCAGGTAGGTGAAAAATATGTGCTTTATTCAGGTTCAGCAAATACAATTTTCTCTAATATTAATTATAATGATTATTATTCTTCAGGAACAAATCTTGGATTTATAGGTTTTGCAAGAGCAGGTTTAGCAGATATACAAGCAGGTTTTGGAGGAAATGTAAATTCTATAAATGTACTTCCGGCATTCGTTTCTGCCACAGATTTCCATTTGGCGACAATGGGCAACACTGCTCTTGATAACAAAGGGACTCCGGTAGCTGAAGTTACCGTGGATGCAGATGGTAATGCAAGAAGTGCTACAACTCCGGATTTAGGTGGTTTCGAATTTACAGCAACAGTATTGGCTGTTCAGGATGCTGCTAAAAAGAATATCAGCTATTATCCAAACCCTGTAACAGACTATATTTACATTAATTACGACAGTAAAATCAAAAATGTAGAAGTCTACAATATGGCAGGACAGAAAATTATCAATGGAAATATAAACGCCGAAAAAGGCGCTGTAGATATGAGAAATGCAGCTCCCGGAGCTTATATTTTAAAAGTGAATTCAGATAAAAACACACAATCAATTAAAATTATTAAAAGGTAAAAACTAGGTGATTGAATAATTATTAAACCCGATTGAAAGATCGGGTTTTTTGTTTTATGTAGTAAACATTATAACGCAAAGTTTGCCTTTAATCAAACCAATTTTGTAGAGATGAGATGTTTATTATCAACTTTAACCAAACCAGTAACCAAAAACCAGCAGCTAAAATTAGAAACTCGCCTTCACCTGCATGCTTCCGATATGGATTGTTCTTTCCCCGGAATTTCTTCCTTCATAATTTAAATTTAATTGTAAAAAAGAATTAATCGCCTGTTGGATAAAAACGCTCCAAACCTGATTTTTTCCAGGCTTTAAGCCATCTAGCATCTGGTTTCCGACGATGCTGAAATTATTTCCCGTAAAATTATTATTAATAAAAGAGAAATTTCCTCTGATAGAAGTTTTCTTACGTTCCCACTGGATCGTTCCGGTGATATCAAAAGCTTTCAAAAGCTCTTCGCCGTCTATTCTTTGCTTTTGGCGGTAAGCGGAAGACAATTCTGCCTGAATGGCATCCGTAAATTTATAAGTTGCCTTTGGTTTTGTTTCAAAATTATTAAGACGATAATCTCTTGTCGCAAACAATTGAGAAGAGTTTTTAATATCATGAACGGAGTTTTCCCAGTCAACCCTGAATTCTTTATTAAACCAGTATCCAATGTTCAGGAAATGAGAGGTTTGCTCCCGTTCTTCATTACTGAAATTGGCATTGACCAGATTATCATTAGAAATAAAACGGTAATTCCCGTTCCAGCCCGATTTTTCTGTCGGACTAAACTGAACTGAGCCTAGAATATTTTGATTTTTAAGAATCTGATCGTCGCTTTTCTCAAATGGATTTAATACCAAAACTTTATCCTTTTTATAAAATGAGTTTTGAGAATTTAAGGAAATATTAAAATTCCAGCGTTTTAAAAATTTATTTTCAGAATTAAAAACCACGGATGGATTGACGAATAAAGCCAGCTGAAGCTTATTTTTATTGGAAGGAAGATACCTTACAGAATTTGTGTAAACCCTGATGTATTGTGCTAAATCAGAATATTCAGCAATTTCAAATTCATCCAGTTGTTGGACGCCGTCGCCGTTGTAATCGGTCCATTTATAAATACCCTGTCCGTCCGTAACTTTAATATATTGGAATTCCCGTTGTGCTTCCTGGCCGTTTCCAAGTTCATAAAAAGCCTGCAAACGCATACCATTTCGGAAAAGCTGTTGATTATAAAGGATATTTCCGACCACGAAATCATTATTTCTGGTCATATCGGCATTTTCCTGATTTTGGTAAAAGAATTTTCTATAGTGAATTAACGCATTTAACGTAGTTTTTTCAGTTTTAATAAGCTGGCTTTCGACCATAATTCCTAAAATATTGTTCATATTCTGAAGCCTGTTGTCGCGTACAGAGTCATTATCCCTCATGTAAAGCTTGGTTAAAAGCTTTGTTCTTGTACTGTCGCCGATTTTTTTCTGAACGAAAATTTCTTTCCAGCTAAAGCTCGTAACATCCATTAGCTGAGTGTCGTTGTATTTTTTCTCGTTGTGTTCCATGCTTCCACCCATTGCCCAGCTTCCTTTCTTTCCGGTGTATTCGGTAGAAACTCCACCACGAATAAATTTGGTATCCTGAAGGGTAGCATTTGTACTTAAATAAGATAAATTTCCTTTAGTGAAAAATTTACCTTTAATCCATCCAAAATCAAGATCATTTTTAATCCCTTTGTAAGAATCCTGCTCATCGAGATAATTGACACGGTAATTTAAGGTGGATTTGTTATTCCATTTGTTTAAAAAGCTGAAAATGAATCTGTTTTGAGTTCTTCCGCTGAATTCCTGAGCTAAGTTAAAGTCTCTTGAGAATTCCACATCATTGATACGGTCCAGAATATGGAATTGTTTGTCAATGTATTGATATTCAAAGCTTGGTGTACCTTTCCATGTATTTTTTGTGAAAGATTTGTTCCCAAAAACTCGGTATGCGTATCCAAAATTCTGTTTTGCATCTTTTGAGGAAAATAAATTGACATCATAATTGCTTAAAGAAATATCTGCGCCTATTTTTCCGTCTTTTAATACATATTCAGAATTAAAAGAGTAAACCTGAGATTTTTCCGGTGAAGGGAGCTTTCTCACGGCTCTGTAATCTCCCAAATTAGGGCCTACATATTCAAAAACACGCCCGTTATTGGTGGTCTGTGTGATTTTATAATCCCCGAGATTGGCTCCGAAAAAAGTATAGGAAACTGTATAAAGCGTTTCGTTTGGATCTGTTGAAAACTGGTAAAAATTACCGTTCGGATTTTGAACCAACCGATATAAAATCTTATTCACATCATATTCCGTAACCACTCCGGAAGGCGCATACATCAGGTTTGGATCGTTTCCGGCATTGGCTAAAATCTGTTCATCTTCCTGAGAAAGATTTAATGAAAGAGGAGCATTTTTGTTGTCATTTTCCATGAACCAATTGAGGCCCAGCTTTAATTTTTCTCTTTTATGTTCAACTTTTCCTGTGAATAAATATCTCGAATAATTTCTGTTGGCATAATTATATGAAATCGTGATAAAGTTTTGCTGGAAAATAGGACGGAAACTGGTAAAAGTAACCTCTCCTGTATTATAATTAATGATATAATCTTGGTTTTCACCACGTTTCATTAAAATACCATCAATGAAAACCTGTTCCGAACCGGAAATCAAGGTAATAAACTGCTCACCGTTTTTCCCGGTCAGACGATAAGGTCCCTGATTGCCTTCAACTCCCTGAAAACGAACTCTATAAAACTCACTTCGCGCAACTCCCATGGAAACATCGACAAGCGTTTTATTTTCTTTTCCAAATTCAGTCTGGAATTCAAGTCCCATGCTTCTCCTCTGGTATTTTGCAAAATAATTTTTTGTTTCGACCAAATCCAAATGTCCCGCTCTAAGAATTGATTTATCCTTAATATTAAGCTGCATATAAATTTTATCAAACTCTTCCAACGTCTGGGTATATCCATCTGCCTGAATCGGTAAATTATGATCTGAAATACTGGCTAAAATCGTGACATCCTTAGAAAGTCTCCCGGAAATCTGCAAATCCATCGAGCTTTGTACAGACTGCCCCTGATTATTCCCAAAAGTGATCCCGCGAATGATGGAACCTTTAGAATTTAATTCTCCTAAAAATCTTTTTTTATCATTCTTTGCCAATACGGCTTCATCGACGATAATTTTATTGTTTGTCCTTACAAAATCTAAAGTATCCTTTGCAAAAATATCCTGCTCAAGCCTTGCGGCCAAAATACTGTCTTTCTTTATGGTATCTTCGGGAAGGTTGGGATTTTTCCATGAAAAAATCTGAGCATTACCAGAGAATATGCCCATCAAAAACAACACGAATACTAAAATGTAATTCCGCAAAGCTTTGAAAATAATTGGTAAAAATAACTAAAAAATGTTAATGGAAAGGGTTTTAGTATTATTAACAATAAATTAACCCAAATATTGTCTTGTTTTGAAAAAAACCTGTAATTTTGCCATGTAAATTATTAATAATTAAAATTTCAGTCATGAAAAAACTTTATTCTTTATTAGCGATAGTTGTATTATCAACAACTGCTTTCGCTCAAACAGTCTTATTAAATGAAACCTTTTCTGCCTACGCACTTGGAGGTAATACTACAAGTACGGGTGCTACAGCTCCTGATGGGACAGATGTTTATACTGCCGGTACCAATGTGGCAAATTTCCCTACAGGAACAAAAGTTTACCAAGCAGGTGGAATGGCTAAATTGGGAACAGGTTCTTTAACAGGTTCAATGACATCTATTCCTTTAAATCTTTCAACAGGTGGAGGATCATTTACTGTAGCTTTTGATGTTAAAGGATGGACAACTGTTGAAGGTGATGTTACAGTTGCAGTTACTAATTTAGCTACACAGACTGTAACTTACACAGCTGTAATGTCAGGTACTACTGAACATAAAACAATCACATTCACTGGAGGTGCTGCTAACTCTACGATCACATTTACAACTACTGCAAAAAGAGCATATATTGATAATGTCGTAGTAACTACAACAGCAACATTAGGAACTAGTGATGTAGTGAGATTACAAAACTCCTTTGTAAAAAACACTTTCGTGAAAAATGAAGGGATCACTTTCGGAGCCCAGGCTAAAGATGTGAAAATTTATAACATGTTTGGACAAGTTGTGAAAACTGCTTCTGTTAAAGAAAACGAAACTTTAAACGTTTCTGATCTTGCAAAAGGAAATTATATCGTTACAGGTAGCGTAAATAACCAACAGGTTTCTCAAAAAATCTTAAAAGACTAATTTTTTAGTTTAGATAAATTTGAAAGAGCCGCTTCACTGAAGCGGCTCTTTTATTATATATAGATAGTTACGTTTGACCGAAATCATCGATAAAAACCTTTCACGGTTTTTCGTCTGTGTCAATTTACTGGATAATATTGTGTGAAGAGGGTCGAAGAATTTAGCTAAAGACCTGAGCTCAATTAATTATGACTTCAAAAGCTCTGTTAGCGAAAATGATGGGACTAATAGCATGAAGGGTTTGAAGTATTTGTAATTTATAAAAATATCATTTCAATGTGAAATAAATTTTTGGTTAAAAATTGTTTTTTTTATGTACTATTTACATACTACTTAACATTAATTTAAGAAAATTTGTTGGCTAAATAAGTTGTAAAATATAATTGATGTCTATGTTATATTATTGTAATTCAAGTATTTATATTATAGTGGTATATCAATGGTAAACCACTTTTTGTGTATTTTATCATTTTCATCATCATATTTGCAAACTAATTTAAACAAGCATTTAAGGATGAAAAAAATTATGATAGCATTTTTATTAATGCTACTTTCGAATGTGATATATTCACAAGTGGGTATAGGAACTCCCACACCAAGAGGAGCACTGGACATTAACAAACCAACAACAAATAATATGGGATTGGTTTTACCTACAAACTCAAGCCCAAATAACATTATCAATCCCTTAGGAGGAAAAGTAATTCCTGGAACTATGATTTATGACAGTACATTAGACTGTGTAAGGATTTATAAAGGGAATAACACATGGAGCAACTGTTTTTGTGAATGCCCTGCCGGAGGAACCGTAACGACTTTAAGCTGTGGAAGTGCCACCAATACAGGCACTCTTGCTAGCGGAACAGCTGCCAGTGGCGTTACCTCTTCAATCCCTTATACAGGGGGTAATGGCGGTCCTTATGCAGCACAAAGTGTTTCTTCTACAGGAGTAACAGGATTAACAGCTACTTTAAGTGCAGGAAACTTTGCCACAGGAAATGGAAATCTTACCTATACAATTACCGGAACACCAACGGGTTCAGGAACAGCCAGTTTTGCCATTGTTATTGGCGGACAATCTTGTACATTCACAAGAACGGTAGCAGGCGATGGAACCATAACAACTTTAAAATGTGGATATGAAACCAATAGCGGTACTCTTGTTAGCGGAACACCTGCCAGTGGTGTTACCTCTTCAGTTCCTTATACAGGGGGTAATGGTGGTCCTTATGCAGCACAAAGTGTCTCTTCTACGGGATTAACAGGACTAACAGCTACTTTAAGTGCAGGAAACTTTGCTAATGGAAATGGTAATCTTATCTATACGATTACCGGAACACCAACCAGGTCAGGAGCAGCCAATTTTACCATTGTTATTGGCGGCAAATCTTGTACAATTACAGTATTTGTAGGTGGTAGTGCTTGTATGACAGATGTATCTGGTCAGTCTTTTAGCAGTACAAACGGAACTCCGATTACATTCAACCAACCCGGCACGGATGGTGGTTTTACACTTGATCTTTACACATTAGATGATTCTTTTGATATGAGTATTAATGGAACATGGATATCTAATAAACAAATTTATACTTATTCTTATAATAGTAATCAACCAGCAACTGTGCGTTTTGCAGATGGTACAAATTACGCCGGACCACTTGATGCAAATCCAAATGGTGTGAGAGTTTATTCTATGACTGGGACTGCATCAAATCCTGTGATGAGAATAATTATTAGTGCTACAGGAAGTATTACAATGTTTGGGAGTAAGACTTCAGGAGGTCCGTTATTTCCTTTAGAATTAATAAATGGTAATTATTTTGATACTGTTGTTTGGAATACTTCAACCGCTAATACTGTAACGGTAACACAATCGACAGTGAACCCACCAACATATATTTCAGGATATGGTTCAGGTAAAAAATCTGTGCCTTGTCCGTAATAGTATCATACTTTTCAGGATCAATAGTCGAAAGTTTTGATGCCAAAAACGGATTGCTTATGGATGGCAATGAGTAATAAGAATAATTTTAGTGCTAAAATTTTAAATTTTAACCTACTGTTTGTAAGTTTAATATTCGGAATCTAAATTCTAATATTTACTACATCAACTTTAATAGTCAAAGGACTTTATCCTTTTTAATTAGTGTTTAGTAAGTCTCTGCTCATTGAGCCGGGGCTTACGTTTTTATATATTGGGCATAAGAGTAGAAGCAGGAAAAGAAATCTTAGAACAGATAACTTAAGCTTTTACCGAAAGTTTTAGGTTTAGATAAGTCTAAATGGCCGCTTCAACAAAGCGGCCGTTTTTTTATGATCCATATAAAAATGTTGCTGCTGACATTTGATTATATTAAAAATATACACGTTATTTTAAGATTAATATAATTTTGTGGTATCATTTTTGCATTTTTCATGATAACACCACACAAAATTATATTTATCATGAAAAAAATATTTACTGTTATCGGAGTAATTTCAGCAGTTGCATTTTTGGATGCACAGATTGTTATTAGTGAGATTTATGGAGGTGGAGGAAATTCAGGAGCCACATTAAAAAATGACTTTATTGAATTAAAAAACATTGGCCCGGCCACAGCCTCCCTTACAGGTGCAACAATACAATATGCTCCCGCTTCAGGGGCTTTCACACAGTATCATACTTTACCGGATATCAGTTTAAATCCCGGACAGACGTATTTAATACAGGAAGCGACCGGCGGTGGCGGAACAGTTAATTTACCAAGTCCGAATTTTATTGCAACAACCGTTATTAATTTTAATGGAACCCCAAATCCATCTATAGGAATCGGAATTGCGGTGACTTCGGGAAAAGTGGTTTTAGCAAGTAATGCAGCGCAGGTTACAGGCCCCACAGCAACCAATGTCCTGGATTTTGTTGGTTACGGAGCCGCAGATCAATATGAAGGCCCGGGACCGGCACCATCACCAGCCACAACAACTTCTATTACAAGAATTTCCGGAGATACGAATAATAATACCGTCGATTTTACGATCGCAACAGCATCGCCAGGAACAGCAACATTGGCTGTTTCAGATATCAATGATATTGGAGCTAAATTTAATTTCATTCAAAATGCTTTTGTAAAAGAAAATGAATTGCTTTTCGGAACTGAGGTGAAAAATATTAAGATTTATAATACAGCAGGCGGAATCATAAAAAGAACATCAACAAAAAATATTTTAAGTTTAGATGTGTCAGATTTGCCAAAAGGAAATTATATCGTTATAGGAACGATTAATAACGAACCCGTCTCGCAGAAAATTTTAAAAGATTAGTTTAAGATAATTTTATCCAGTAAACAGTTACATTTTTTTGTAGCTGTTTTCTTTATTTAGTACCAGCCTCTTCTTGCAGCATTGATGATAGAACCAAGATTTAAAACCAAAGTATATCTGATTCTTTTTGCATAATCTTTAAAAGAAGGCTCAAAACCTAAAGAAGACTGAATCGGGAAATACACTTCCAGAAAATCAGGAATTACACGCACTTTGATCCCGGTATCCCAAATAAACTGCGTTGGCTGGTTTTTGTTTTTATAAACTCCCGCGTCAGCATACACATGAAAAATTTTCCAGACACTCGAATCTACGTTGAAAGAGGTAATCCATTGATTGACACTTCCCGGAAGAAAAGATTTGAAACCTCCGTCAGCCAAGATATACTGCTGTGACAAAAGCCCGCTATTGGCACTTTGACCTAAAAGATTATAGGAAAAAGAATAGTCAGAGACTCTTGAAATACCGTAATTGAAAGTATTATTTCGGGTATCATTTCTCATGAAATATCCGGTAAATAGTCTTAAACTTAATTTTTGTTTTGGCGCAAATTCCCATCTGTAAAAAGCTTCTGCATTGATTTTGTTAAAATCTTCCATCCCTTGAGTGCTTATGCTTATACTTTTTTCATGAATCATCTGATTATCGGTATATCCATAACCTAAACTCCAAAGATTGTATTTCCCGTAATCCTGTTTGGCAATCATTGCAGGGCTCAAATCTCTTTCAAAATAATTGTAAGAAAAGGCAATTCCGCGGCTTACCGTGCTCCTTGGGTTTTTTCTGAAGTTTAAACTAGAGAAAAACGATGCTTTTCTGTATGCCAAATCATAATCATAATGAAAATACGAACCTGAAACTCCAAAAGTCAAGCTTCGCACAATGCTTTCAGCGGGTAAAAAAGAATAGGAAACGGCTCCTGAACCCACAAGTTTGTTGGTTCCCGTACTGTAAGTTGGCGTTACGGAATACAGGAATTTCTGCTCAAATAACGATTGATTTTTAAAATTGATTCCCAAAGTAAATTTATCATACGTATTATTAAAACGTACTTTCGGACTTATATAAATTTCACTGAATTCAGGATTTGGAATGTCTTTTATTAGCTTAAATTTAATTTTTCGCGTATTTGAAAACAATCCTTTTGTATAGAGAAAATTATCCTTATAATTTGATTCCGGGAAAATATAATCGTTATTGAGCGTTATTTTGTAAATATCAAGGGAGGGAATCGAAACAACTTTTGTTTTTTCATTTTCCTCAGTTTCAACCCAATACGTTTTTTTATCGCCGTCTTTCGTTTGCGTTTCCAGTTTTACAGGAATTGCCGCATCGGTATTTTTTGTCAGTTTAATATGCAAAGAATCACCTTCTCTTCTGAAATTTTTTAGTTTAAAATTAACTCTGTTTTTTTGCTCTAAAAAATTAGATAAATACTGAGTTCTTTTGTCTTTTTCAGCCAGCTCTTTCAGAAAATCTTTTGGGTCAGCTTCTTTGTCGGTATTTTTTGCAATATAATCTTTTAACAGGTTATTGAAGTTTTCATAACCCATTTTCTCAGCAGAATAGCTGAACAGGCTTCCTGTTTCAAAGCTGCTGATTGCCATGTCATTAAAATTACTTAAAACAGAAAATTTTTCGTCGATTTTCTGATCGAGATTTTGCGACATAATATATTGATAAGCCAGCCCATAACGATCGATAAGCTTTACATTTGATGCATGAAATAATTTTAATGGCTTTACTCCTAATATTTTAGTTTCAGGAAGATTTCCCAATAATTTTGTTTCGCTGTAAAACTTTTTGATATATTGAATTTCCAGATAAGATTTTAAACCATTTTTAAACCAATGATTATCCTGTTTATCTGTAATAATACTTTCGTCTAATATTTTTTTTGCGATGATTCCGAAATAGTCGAGATCTGTTTTTTCTGCATCTGTAAATAACTGGAATTTAAAAGTCAAAAATTTAATGTCATTATTCCCGAAAAAATCTTCTTTACCCCTGAATTTATCAGAAATAAACAATCTTTCAGGAACAAAACCAATTCTTTCTTTCAGGAATTTTAAGTGCAAAGGAAGGTAAAATTCCAAACTTTGTTTTTCCTGTGGTTTTATATTATACCCGAATTTTATTTCGGTATTAATATCTTCTGTGTTAATTTTTATCGAAGGATATTCGTTTTGGGAAATTAAAAACTCAGGATCCGTATCCAGATAACCTTTAAAAGAATTCATCTGAATTTGTGAAAGATTACTTTCAATAAAATAATTGACAGGAAGGTCAAAATTGACCGTCCAGTACGTGTTGAAGCTTACGGATTCTTCAATATCGTGATAATTTCTCGTAGAAATATTGTCCGGATCAAAACGATCCGGAACAATAAAGAAATATTTTAAAGCTATATTTTGATCAGATGTTCCGTAGCCTGTAAATTTCTTATCAGGAAGCTGCATCTGATATTGCAGTTGTAATTTGACGCTTTCTCCGGGCTCTAAACTTTCATTTAAGGGAAGAAAAATATTTTCGTCAGAAACAGAACTTACAGGAATTGATTGATCTCCGTTTTTAATATTTAGGTTTAAAATTTTACCTAATTCTTCATTTTTAGCAAAATGAAGATCGTTATTTCTGTCTTCCAGCTTTCTGTATACCAAAGAAGTACCTCTTTTATTGTAAGCAGAAACCCAGTTGAGAAGTTTTATTCTACTTAAATCTTTCCCGGAATTGTTATAATAAACCACTTCCTGATTGATTTCCAGCACTTTTTTATCCGAAGACAATTTTGCTTCAACATAAATGCTGTCCTTTTGTGCAGAAACCTCCACAACACCCAACAAAATAAGACAAATACTAATAACTTTTCTCAACACTTTTCGATAAAGTATCAAATATAACTTATTTTGAATATAAGTAAGGAAAGAAAAATTAATTCTGAGTTACTTTTTTCTCTAAAGAATTCAAATAGGCGTTCCAGCCTTCATTTTTATAAGTTATAGCTGCCTGTTCAGGGTTTTCAGACTTATAAATTCCTCTTCCAACGATAATGAAATCTGTGTGAAGTGTTTTAAAAACATGATCAGGTGTATTGTACTGCTGACCTTTTCCGTCTCCTGAATCCGCAAGATTTACTCCCGGAGTGAACAGTAAAAGGTCTTCCGGAATTTCGTTTTGAGAAACTCCACCAATTACGTTTGGATGAGATAAAGCTACTTTTAAGGCTTCTTCTCTGTAAGAATTTGTCGTTAAAGTACCTTTTGAAGACATTCCGATAATCGCCACAACACCTACATTTTTGAAGCAGTCTAGCGATTCAAAACCGCCAATCACCTGAGAAGTAACGAAATCTGCCCAATCAGTAATTTTAAAAACTCCACTTGTAAACTGAAGTTCCTGAGTGTTTCCGATATCGGCAAATTTTCTGTCTTCCATTAATAAAAACTGGTATTTTGTAGCCAATTGTTTCAACGGGATGATTGTTTTTTCGTAATCAAAATCAGAAATGATATCGATGTGAGTCTTTAATGCAATAATATGTGGGCCTACTTTTTCCGCCAATTCCAACAGCTCCTGAGTTGTCGTAACGTCAGCAGAAGCAATAAGGTTGGATTGCTTTGCTAGAGCTGTTTCTAATAATTTTTTTGAAACCGAATGTTGCGAGCATTCTAATTTTTTCTCGTAAGAAGATCTTGTTTTTTCTTCAAACTGAATATGGTTTCCCTGTAAGAAATCGTGAATTCTTTTTACTTCTTCATCTGTCAGTTCTCCATTTTCCTGAAGAATATTGCAGACTTCCGAAATATTGAAAAGTGTGTGAACTCTGTATCCTTTGCTTTCCAAAAGCTGTTTTCCGCCCTGCTCTCTGTCTAAAACAACAACGATATCAGCAACTTTCAGATCTTCCTGCTCAACTTCGGCGATGGTTTCTATCAAAGATTTTCCGGAAGTAATTACGTCTTCTACCAAAAGACAGTTTTGCCCTTTTTGATAAATTCCTTCAATTAATTTTTTTGTGCCGTAATTTTTAGCTTCTTTTCTCTTGATAATCAACGGAATGTAGCTTTCCAAAGACATTGCTGTTGCCATCGGAAGTGCAGCGTAAGGAACCCCGCAGATCAGATCGAAATTATCCAAAGGGAGCATTTCCAGTAAATAATTCGCAAGATTTTTTAAAATTTTAGGATCTGAAGCCAAAGGTCTTAAGTCTACATAAAACGGACTTTCAATACCACTTTTTAAAGTGAATCTTCCGAATTTTATGATACCTAGCTTGTAGCACTCCAAAAAGAATTCTTTTTTACTTTCCATTATTTTTTATTAGATGTTGCAAATTTAAGGAAATGATGTTAAAAGTCAATTGTGAATTTTGCTTCGCAAGTGAAAAAGTGAATTGTGAGTTTTACTTCGTAAGTTAATGGTCAATTTTTTAATTAAAATTTTTTCAGTGCGATTTTAAAATTCACTGAGAAGCAGATTAACAATTGACAATTCACTTTAAAATAATAAAAAACCATCTTTAAAGATGATTTTTTATTATTTTATAATTTCGGCATCGATTACTTTTGCATCGCTGTCTTTATATTTTTGTTCGGCTTCCCAAAGCAAGAATTTGTCGACTTCCCGGATCAGCTTCGGAATTGTTAATGACAACACTGCCAGATCATCCATAACGCCTATTACCGGAAGTGCAAAATCAGGAAGCAGATCAATTGGGGAGATCACATATAATAATCCTAATAGCGGCAGAATAATATCCAGTGATTTTGTAGGATACGATCCTTTTCTCCACATTTTTACCATTCTGAAAATATCAGGTATTTTTTTAACGAAGCCTTTATGGCTGATTGCTTCTTTTGCTAAATTTAATTTAGAATACTTCATTTTGTGTTTAGTTTTTAAATAATTTCTTAACAATACAGATTTCGCAAATTTTGTACCAACTAATTATAAAATTTAGTTAAAAATTATTTAATAATATTGTCAATGAATTGATGTACAGATTCTGTGTTCCAATCTCTGTACGCATCTTCTTTAATTAAAATCCTTCCATTTTTGTCTAAAAGAAAAGTTGTAGGGAATACTTTTGGTAACAATTTTTCAGAAATCGGGCTTTGAGCGATATAAACGGGAACGTTGTATTTATTTTCTGCTAAAAATTTTCTTACGGCAGGTTCCTGATCATTCATCGCGATTAATACAAAATCTACATTTCCTTTTCTAGTGTCATATAATTTTTGAATGGTAGGCCATTCTTTTCTGCACGGTGGGCACCAGGTCCCCCAAAAATTCAGAAAAACAGGTTTTTTGCCTTTAAAATTTTTCAGATTCGTGCTCGGAACATTTATTCCCTGTAAATCGATATCGTAATCTTCATCACTGATGTGAACGGCATTTTCAATGGTTGCGATCGGGAAAAACAGCTCTTTCAATTTGTCTTTCACCCCCGGAACAAAAGCGATGACTCCGATAATGGCTATTAATATGATATAAATTAAATTTTTCTTCATTTTTACTTTTTTAATAAAAATTATTTTAAATCTGTAAATTTTGAATTGCAAAAAGTTGATTCTGTTGAGATCCTTCGACTGCTTTGCGCTCAGGATGACGTCGCTAATACTAATTGTCTTTTATAAGCGGTATAATTTACCGGTGTCATCCTGAGCGCAAAGCAGTCGAAGGATCTTTTAAATGTTAATTTAATTACAACAATTCCAATATTTCCTGCACGGCATCTTTGCCTCTGTTTTTTGCATAATACATTTGAAGATCATTATAAAAATGATCTTTTGTATAATTTTCGGGATCTGCTTTGTATTTCATCAACAATTCTTTTCCGTATTTTGGACGTGGTCCCCAGGAATTTTTTACGTTAAAATCTTTATCCAGAATAATAACTTTCGGAATAGACTCTGTTCCGTTTGTCAAAAATTGGTTGATTAAGCTTTTATCATTATCTCTAAGGAAAATTCTTACGTCGTTTTTACCTTCAAAAAATTTAACTAAAACAGGCACTGTTGCGCTTGCATCGCCACACCAAACCTCGGAAATGATTAAAATTTTCCCGTCAAAGTTTTTTGAGGTTAATTCTTTTAATTGTTCTTCATCCGGGATGTACTTTTTTAAGGTCCTGTCCATTCTCTGAAGTCCCAATTCGTAATAGTGTTTGTAATCAATTTCTTGTTGATTAGATGGATTTTCAAGCCTTTCTCTTCCTATGTGTACATATTCTTCGAAAGAAATCCCTTTTTCCCAGTAATTTTCCATTACTAAAAATTTATATTTAAAAATTATTGATATTTCTGGTTTTGTTGATCAAAAATAGGTCAGCCAGCACAAAAGCGGCTAAGCTTTCTACAACGGGAACAGCTCTCGGAACTACGCAGGGATCATGTCTTCCTTTTCCTTCTACGATGGCTGGATTTCCGTATTTGTCGACACTTTCCTGAGGTCTTAAAATCGTAGCTACAGGTTTGAAAGCCACCCGGAAATAAATATCCATTCCATTAGAAATTCCACCCTGGATTCCTCCTGAAAGATTGGATTTTGTTGTAAAATCTTCATTGAAAAGATCGTTGTGTTCTTTTCCTGTCATTTTTGCACCGCAGAATCCGCTTCCGTATTCAAAACCTTTTGCGGCATTGATATTTAACATGGCCTTTCCTAATTCTGCCTGAAGCTTTGAAAAAACCGGTTCACCAATTCCTACAGGAACATTTTTAATGACACAGGTAATTGTTCCGCCGATCGTGTTGCCTTCTTTTTTGATCTCTTTAATTTTTGAAATCATTTTTTCTGCAGTTTCCGCATCAGGGCAACGGACTTCATTGCTTTCGGTTTTTGAAAAATCTAAAGCCTGATAGGGTTTTTCACAGAAAATTTCTCCGACTGATGAAACATAAGCGTTAATCTCAATATTTGATAACAATTGTTTTGCTAAAGCTCCGGCAACCACCCAATTGATGGTTTCCCTGGCAGAAGATTTTCCTCCGCCACGATAATCTCTTACTCCAAATTTCTGATCGTACGTAAAATCTGCATGACTCGGACGATACGAATCGGCGATGTGATCGTAGTCGTTTGATCTTTGATTTTCGTTTTCGATGATAAAACCAATGGGAGTTCCGGTTGTTTTTCCGTCAAAGATTCCTGACATGAATTTTACGGTGTCGCTTTCTTTTCGCTGAGTAACAATAGCCGACTGGCCGGGCTTTCTGCGATCCAATTCGTATTGAATTTTATCGAAATCAACCGTTAAACCTGCCGGAAAATTATTGATTATCCCACCATAAGCCAGACCGTGGCTTTCCCCAAATGTTGTAAGACTGAGAAGATTACCTAGAGTATTTAACATGACACAAATTTACGGCTTTTTCTTCACATAAAATTACCCGGAAATTTGTTCTATTTATACGAATTGTTGATAGAATTGATAATGTTTTGAGCTTCTTTTTTGTCTTCAGGATTTAATTTTTTCCACATAAATCCTTTTTTGATATTGTTTTTATCAATTAATTGAGGGGAAATTCCTGCTTTTTCATAATCAAAAATATAACTTGATGAAATTGCCGGAGTTGGAGTTTCATAATTATAAGGATATTTTCTTGAAACATTGAATTTCAGATTTCCGACCTTAAAAGTATCAAACGGTGTAGGTTCGTACACTGAAGGTTTGTAAAGTTGCTCAACTTTGAATTTCCCTATGAAATTTCCTAATCTGAAGCTCGGTAAATAAGTTTGTAGAATATTTGGTAAAATAAGCAATCCAACGGAAATAATACTTAAAAAAGAAAATGCAGCAATTGATTTTTTTTTGTCAAAATAAGTAAAGAAAATAACGAAAAAGATCACGAAAAATACATCAATAAAAAATCTGTATTGCGCTGAAAATAACAAAACCAAAATGCTTTTTATAATTAATGAAATACAGATCAATAAAATGATTTTTTTCTTTTTAACGAAAGCAAAAACTGAGAATATTATTAAGCTTATGATAAAAAGAATATTAATTTTTGATTTAATTCCGTTTAAAAAAAGCCAGTTTTTAATATAATTAAATGAAGAGAATTTTTGAATTTCCTCATAAGAATATTGCATATCGTAGGTTTTCTGAATAGCATATTGTGAAGAAATCTTTAAAACTTCAGGATTTGGTTTCCAGTAAACTCCAATATCTATAATTGAAACAGGGAAAATCGGATGTCCGAACGTCCATATATTTTTAATGAAAAACAGGAAAATGATTAAAATTCCCGGAAGCAGATTTTTAAAATCAGATTTAACAATTAATATAGTGTAGAAAAAGCTCAAAATCGGCAGCCAGATCATCGTTGGTTTTATGGCAAAAACAAAAACGGAAAAAGCAAATAGGAGGGAAGTATTTTTATTTTTAAGTAAAATTTCATTTAAAATAATTAATGAAAAAATAATGACTGGCAAATCCGGGCTTGGCGACTGTGAAAATAAAAGCAGAACCGGAATGAAACACAGCTGGATCCAGCTTTTCTTTTCAATACTATAAATTACGTAAATAATCAATAGAACAGCATTCATTCTCAAAAATGGATCCGAAAAATTTGAAAATCCTGCCTGAAAAATATGCCATACCGACATTTGTCCCAAAGTAAGATCAAGATTTGAAATTCCTTTGACTAAACCATATTCTGTGAGCCATTTTATCGTCGGAACATAATATCCGAAATGATCCAATATATAAGGATAGTAAGAACTGCAGAATAAAATAATTAATGAAATACTTAATAATAAAAAATAATCTTTCTTTAAAAACTGAAATTCCTGATATAATTTATCTTTAAAAAAGAAAAAAATACCGATCAGAACTGTAAAAATTTCTACATATATATTTAAAGGAAGAAAAAATGCAAGAATCGTCCAAAAAATGCTGACTCCAAAAATTCCCAATAAAATTTTTCCTGAAATTCCTGAAAAAGACGTTCTGATAATACTTTCAACGGCCTTTCCTAGACCTAAAAGAGCCGGAATAATGAGAATTGTTGAAAAAAGAATTAAAAGCATAAAAAAAAGATTGCCTAAAAATAAGCAATCTTTCTATGTTATCGTGAAAATAATTAATTACGTGGCTGTACTCTTCCGTCTTTTCTGTCACCCGCTCTACCGATCGTATAACCAGTTGCACCCCCTACAACACCGCCGATTACGGCACCAAGTCCTCTGTTTTTCTTAGCAATAATTGCACCTGCAGCAGCACCACCTACAGTACCGATAATTGTACCTTTTGCGGCTTTACTCATCCCTTTTTTCTGGGTTGCAGTTGTCCCCTGTGATGCATTGCTGCCGTTATTGGCATAATTTCCGTTGCTGGAAGAGCTCGGATTGTCTCTATATATGGTGTGTGTTTCTCTGATTACCTGTGGTTTTGAGTTGGCAGCCGCTGTTTTTGCTTTTTGAGCTTCTACGGTGCTGTCGGCTTTTTTCTGCGCTTCGTAAGCCATTTTTTCTTTCTCAATGGCTAATTTTTGCTTTTCTATCTCAAGTTGTCTCATCTGGAATTCCATTTTTTGCTGATCCAGTGATTTCTCTGCTACCTGATCGTCTTTTTTACAGGCTGTCAATAAAAAAACTGACAATAAACCTGTTATTACTATATTTTTCATAATCCAAATTTTAAACTCATTTAAGTCAAATCGACTTTGATGTTATATTTCCAATTATGAAGCCAAGTTTAAGTTAAGTAATGTTAAAAATTCAGAAAATATCTTAAAATACTGAATGTCAGTTGGTTTTTTATTTTAATGTTGATTCATTATTGTCTTGCTTTTTTAATTCCCTAATATGATTACGCTCATATTTTTTTTATTGATTTGTTTATATATTTGAATTAATTCTTTCTTAAGCATACTTTTTTAGACCTATATTTTTCAGGCTCCTTTTACTAGGGGTCTTTTTTTTGAATTAAGTAATATGATTGTAATCATAAATTAAACCAACATTATAAATTAAATTTGTTATAATTTATATTCCGATATAAAAAATTTTTTTTCATCATTTGTGTTTTTTGCCTCCTTTTTAGGGGGCTTTTTTTATTTGGAAACCAAAAATCCTTTCAATTTGAAAGGATTTGATATAAAGTTGTTTTTTTAAAGCAACCTTAATTTTGAAATATAGATTTTGCTTTGGCCTGTATTCTGTACAATATTTTGGTCTGATATTCCAAAAGCTTGTAAATTTCCTCAGAATTTGTGTACTCTTTTGGGACAGGTCTGTTATTTATGGTCTCGATTCCTCTTCTTTTCATGGATTCGTGAATCACTTTTGCAAAAGAATCTTTTGCTCCCTGCTTAGAGCTTTGCTGGGAAATTCCACTTGAGTGCAGCCTGTATTTATACAATACTTCTTGGATAAATTTTGGATTTCCGTGCTCCAATAATTTTAAATAAAGATCCTGATCTACTGCACTTCTTAAATTCGGGTTTATTCCGGAAGTTTTTAAATAAATATCTCTTTTAAAAACAAAAAATGCAGATATTTGAATAGGACAGTTAAAAAAATACTTATCGTTTTGTACCTGCTTGATCTTATCAAAGGTCTTTTGCGGACTCATATTTTCATCACAAAACTGGAGTTGTGAATAGGTTGCGATTATTTCGTTATTTAACTCAAATTCTTCCAAAGAGCGTTCTACAGCATAAGGAAATAAGGCGTCATCCGGATCCAGATATGCACAAAAATGTCCTGTTGCCAACTCAGCACACCTTCTTTTTGTATAACCGCAACCTTTGTTGGTTTCGTTGGATATTAAAATAAAACGGTTATCATTTTTAATAATTTCCCTGATGATTTCCAAAGAATTGTCTGTGGAACAGTCATCCACGATAATAGCTTCCCAATTTTCATGGGTTTGGTTCACTAAAGAGTGATAGCAGTCTTCAAAATACTTTCCGTTATTATAATTTGCGATTAAGATTGAAACTTTTTTCACTTTTTAATGAATTAAAATTATTTACCAAAAATAAAGAATAAAATAAATTAAAAACATGACTGTAATCAGCTTATTTTTAAAATATTTTCCTTATTTTATATTATTTTGAAGTAAAAAATTCTAATAAACAATTATTTATGTAGATTATGTAATGTGCTGTAGGTTAATTGTTTAAGTTGATGATTAAATTTAATTTGAGACATCAAGCAATCCAGTCCTAAAGAACATATTAATGAATATTTAATGAAAAGTTTAAATGTAATACATAAATCAGACTCAATTTTATTAAGCTAAAATAAGTTTTTGTAAATTAATTTTTGAGCTTAATTGAATAATATTTTAATGTGAAAATTAATAATTATTTATCTCTTTCGCTGATCTTGTAATTATGTGTAAAAATATGATTGATTTTATTAGAAATAATGTGTTAAATTATTCATAAACACTAAGTTATTGCTAAATCATTGTTTAAATAAAATTTGCGCAAAAAAAAGAAAATATATACTAAATATGTTCAAAAAACGATTTAGATTTGTACGATTAATATAAAATAATGATAACTGATTGACTTATGAAGAAATTTTCTACTTTTTTAGTACTTCTTCTGTGTTTGATAAACGTAGGTTTCATTTCGAATCTCTACGGTCAGGCACCAGCAACATTACCGTATTTTCAGGACTTCAATACAGCGAATGATCTTACGATTGTAAACGGTACACAGGTCAACAAATGGGCTTATGGCCCTGTAGTTGGTAACAGTGGCAGTTCTATTTACATTTCGAATGATAATGGAGCGACAAACGGGTATGATGTGAATACAACAAGTACGGTACAGGCTTACAGAGATCTTACGATTCCTGCAGGATCTACAACGGCTTATCTTTCATTTGACTGGAAAGCCGGGGGAGAAAGTACATTCGATTTTTTAAGAGTATGGATGGTACCTGCAACTTATACGCCCACTGCCGGGACTCAGATTACGGCAGGAGCGGGAAGAATTCAAATCGGGGGTAACTTTAACCAGCAGACCTCTTGGCAGAATTACCTTAATACAACGGTAAACGTAAGTACTTTTGCAGGCTCAACAATGCGTTTGGTTTTTGAATGGAAAAATGATAACAGCGCCGGAACACAACCACCGGTTTCTGTGGATAATATTTCGTTTTTAGTTCCGACATGTATGGTTCCTACTGCGCCGGCTACTTCTGCAATAACATCCAACAGTGCTACATTGGGATGGACGGCAGCTTCTCCTGCGCCAGGAAACGGATACCAGTATTATTACAATACGACAAACACACCTCCGACTTCTGCAACTGTGGGAACTGCAGTGGCAGGAACAAGTGTAGGCTTAACGCTTCTTACGCCAAATACAACGTATTACTGGTGGGTGCGTTCAATCTGTAGCCCGACAGATAATAGTATCTGGACAGCCGGTCCGAGCTTTACAACAACACAGATCCCAGCAACGCTTCCTTATACACAGGATTTTACAACAGCAAATGATTTAGGATTCACAAGCGGTACTCAGGTTAATAAATGGGCCTATGGTACTGCAGCAGGAAATCCTTCAAAATCTATTTATATTTCAAATGATAATGGAGTAACCAACGGTTATAACCTTTCATCAACAAGTACAGTTCATGCGTACAGAGATATAGCGATTCCTGCGGGAACGACTACTACAATGCTTACTTTTGACTGGAGAGCAGACGGAGAAAGTTCTTTTGATTACTTAAGAGTTTGGTTGGTTCCGGCTTCATTTCAGCCCGTTGCAGGAACTCAGATTACTGCGGGAGCGGGAAGAGTGCAGGTTGGAGGTAACTTCAATCAACAGGGAACCTGGCAGACCTACCTGAATACAGGTTTAAACCTAAGTGCTTTCGCAGGTACAACAATGCGTTTGGTTTTCGAATGGAGAAACGACGGCAGTGGCGGTACTCCTCCTCCGGGAGCGATTGATAATATTAATTTATCTATTCCTACTTGTTTTGTGCCTACAGCGATGGCGACATCTGCCATTACAGCTACAACGGCTACATTAGGTTGGACGGCTCCGACGCAAACGCCAGGAAACGGATATCAGTATTATGTAAGTACTACGAATACGCCTCCGACTCCTGCTACAACGGGAACAGCAGTGGCGGGGACGACTGCCAACTTAACGCTTCTTACTGCGAATACAACGTATTTCTGGTGGGTACGCTCAGTTTGTAGCCCGACAGACAAAAGTATTTGGGTAGCAGGTCCTAATTTTACGACAACGCAGATCCCGGCGACAATTCCTTATGTTCAGAATTTTTCTACGACGAATGATTTAGGATTTACAAGCGGTTCTCAGGTTAACAAATGGGCCTATGGTAATGCAACAGGAAATCCTGCCAATTCTATCTATATTTCAAATGATGGAGGAACGACCAACGGATATAATCTTTCTTCAACAAGCACAGTACATGCCTACAGAGATATTGCCGTGCCTGCGGGAACTACCATTGCTACTTTAGGATTTGACTGGAAAGCGGATGGTGAAAGTTCTTTTGACTACTTAAGAGTTTGGTTGGTTCCGGCATCTTTTACACCGGTTGCAGGAACTCAGATTACTGCGGGAGCAGGAAGAATTCAGATCGGAGCAAATTATAACCAGCAAACAACCTGGCAGTCTTATTTGAATGCAGCTCAAAACTTAAGCACTTTCGCAGGTTCAACAATGCGTTTGGTGTTTGAATGGAGAAATGACGGTAGTGGTGGTACGCCTCCTCCTGCTGCTGTTGATAATATAAAAGTATTAATTTGCAGTAATGTAACTCCTACGGTAACAGTAAGTGCTGTTACTCATAATGCAGCAACTTTAACCTGGAATCAGGATAGTGGAGGGGCAACTTATTCTATCAGATACAGACCTGTAGGCACTACAACATGGTCTACAACCACTGTAGCTGCTTCACCTTATCCGGCAACAACGAATACCTATAACTTAACAGGCTTGCTTTCTGCAACATTATATGAAGTAGAAGTAGCGGCAGTTTGTAATACAAATATCGGAACGTATGCCCATAAAGAGTTTACAACAAGATGTGATCCTACACCTCCGAATGTAACGGTTAGTAACATTACTACGAATTCGGCATTGATCACTTGGGCTCCGCTTGCAGCCAGCTCAACCTATTATATGAGATACAGAGTGGTAGGTGCCCCTACATGGAGTGCAAATATTGCTTTACCGGCAGCGCCTACAAATACGTATTCTCTTACTGGTTTAACAGTTTATACTACTTATGAGGTTCAGATCGCGAACATGTGTAATAACGAAAACACACTGAATCCTTGGTCTAATCCTAAAGTATTTACAACAGAAAGAACTTGTGATATTCCGCCTCCAGGATTAACAATTACGAATTTAACTCCGACAAGTGCAGTTGTAATCTGGGATGCATTCCCGGGAGCGACTTATATTTTAAGATATAGAAAAGTAGGTATTCCGAGCTGGACAAACCTTCCGGTATCGACAAATACGGTAACGCTTACAGGATTAATTGAATTAACGAAATATGAAATGCAGGTGGTAAACGTATGTAGCGGAACTCCGGGTACTTATACGCAGCCTTACCTGTTTACTACCCCAACAGTTGTTTACTGCCCAATGGCCTCAAATAGCGCAGCCGGGGAGCATATTTCAAAAGTAACTGTGAAGCCAAACGGTAAACCTGTTATGGAAAATCCTTCAGGACCGTCAACTTATACAGATTATACAGGTAATTCAGCTACATTTATTGAATTGGTGCAAGGTACTTCAGGAAACGAAATTTCTATCGAGAAATCAAGCGGCAGTAATAGTGAAGGAGTAGCTGTGTGGATTGATTTCGACAGAAACGGAACTTTTGATATCAATGAAAGAATCTATGCTTCAGGCCCGAATACGACTACTCCTGTTTCAGGAACATTCAGTGTGCCAGCAGATGCATTTGTAAGCTCTTCAAGCTTTAAATATGTTGTAATGAGAGTGGCAATGCAGAGAGATGGTATTCCTGTGAATTGTACAGGCTTTGCAAATGGTGAAGTTGAGGATTATACCGTGAAGATTTCTAAAAAACCACTTCCTAATCTTGTAGATGAGGACGCAATTGTTATCTATCCGAATCCGGTAGCCACGATATTAAACGTTAAAAATATTGGCAAAAGAGCTCAGTATAAAATGTATAATGCGGCAGGACAATTGGTGTCAAACGGCATTATCTTAAACAATAAGATCGACGTAAGCAAGCTGATAAGTGGAGTGTATGTAATAGACATAGACGATAACGGGACAACTGTTCAGAAGAAATTTATCAAGCAATAACAAATACTTTAATAACTAAAATAAGCTCTCAGAAATGAGAGCTTATTTTTTTACAATTAAGGATAGAAGATTTTGAAGTTATGAAGCTGATTTACATTTTAAGATTCTGCCTGATCAAAGAAACAGCACAAATATTTGTACAGGCTCGAATGCTTTTATTTTCTCCTATTTACCATGTTCCACAATTGCAATTAAAGTCGCCACTTATTTTTTAATCAGTTCTTGACAGATTTAAGAATAAAATCTCTTTTGTTTTAAACAAAGAAAAAGAGATAAAGCCTAATTCGCAAAATAGAACTAGCAAGTGGGTATTTTTAGTTAATAAGTGTTATAATTAAGGCTAATTGATGTAATTAATGTTAACGATAGATATTGATACGGGAAACATTTCTTACATTTGCGGTCACTCATGTTTAATTTGAGTTTTCATGGTTATTAGTTTTTAGTCCTCGTAGCAATACGGGGACTTTTTGTTTGGTGTGAAAGTATGATAAGGTTGGAGAAATTTGCCAAAAAGCTATAAAAACTTAGGGATGCTAAATAATAGAATTTGAAATTTTAATGCAAAAACTTAAATTAAGATCAGAGATATCGTAATGATAGTTTTTGGGGTATTTGATCGATCAAGGATATCCTTGTTTTTTGAGGATGCTTTTTTATTATATTTGAGAAAACTAATAGATTATGGAATATAAACAAAAGCTTAAAGATTTAGATTATAGTAATGTAAATAATTTTTTAAGCGAAAAAGCACTTAATTTTGGCAATAGAACAGTCGTAACTTCTGCTGCAATCATCTTAATATCACTTAATTTTTTATCAATAGAGATTTTAGAGTTTGAAGGAATAAGTGGCAAAGTTAATACAACAATAATTATACTTGTATCGTTAATCGTTAACTTCTATTACTATCAACAATTTATCATTGCGTTAAGGATAGACGAAAATAAATACAAGGCACCGGATGAGTATACGCAATTTGGAGAAGATATTAAAACTATTTCAGAACCCTTTAAGTCTATATTGCCTGAATATGTAAAGAAAGCAAAGGAAATACAAGAAAAGGTTTCTGATCCAAATATAACTGCAGAAGAAGCGATGGAATTAAATATTGAAGCTAAAATTAATTATGAAGAGCTAATAAAAATACAACAATCTATTGAAAAAACTGAAAAAGCTTTGATTGCAGATAATATCAAAGCAAGAGAATTTGACAATCTCACAAATAAATACAACAATCTAAATGCAAATATGCCTAGGTGGATATATTTTTTAGGATTAATTTCAGTGATTATAAGATTTATAATATTCACATATCAAGTATATGATACACAAGATCATCCATTTGATTACATGATTAAAAACGAGATGAATTATTATAAAGTGATTTTTGAAAATAAAGACATTGATAGGTTAAACAATAAAACATCTCCTTAATTGCAACTTTATTTATTTTCCTTGAAAAAGATATTTACTGTTCTTAATCAGTTTCAAAAACAAAAAAACCTCCAATCATAGATCAGAGGTTTTTGAGGTACCTAGCGGATTCGAACCGCTGTAGATGGTGTTGCAGACCACTGCCTAGCCGCTCGGCCAAAGTACCATGGTTTACCATTTTTGAGGTGTGCAAATATAATAAAATATATTACTTTACAAAAGCTTTTTAAAAATTTTCTTTAGTTCCCAGGCTGTTTATCTCGTCTTTTGCCTGGCTTTCAGCCTTATAATTTTTTATATTGATCACTCTTGTATTGCTCCAGTTGTCGTGCCATCCGTTTTCACCGAAAAAAGAAAAAGCATCAAAAGGGACAAACCTTGAAATATTTCTGATAAAATAATCCTGGAAAGTAGGTTCTAGGCCATCTGTGCTAATAACTTTAGTGCCTGTAATATATTTCCCTACAGTTCTGCCTTTTGTAAAATATTCCATTAAAAGGAGATATAGAAAATAAACAAAAGAAGTGAGCACAATATCCTGAAGTTTGCTCATGCCAGCCAATTCATCAGTAAGATTCGAAAAGAATTCTATGTTTAATAATTCATAAGTAAGCGCAGAAAATATTCCAAAAAAGAAAAACAAAGCATACACTACAATTCTGTCAATGATCAAATGTGCAAATCTAATTCCCAGTGAAGCCTTGTTGCTTTCTACGATTTTTAATAGTTTTTTCATGTTTATTTATAATCCGTTTATTATTAGTTTTAAAGTTGCGTTTGTGTCAATAACAGCTGTAATTCCAGTAGAACTTAAAAGAATCTTTGTGGGTTTTAAATTAAAGACTTTCCCGTTCATTTTTAGACCTTTATAATATTCTTTGTTAAAGGCTTCTTCGATGCTTTTTTTAGAGTTGTCTTCCAGTTCTTGAGTAGGAATTCCGTATTCTTCTTCGATCATCTTTACAATTTTTCCCTGGAATAGGAGAGAAGCAGTTTTTTGAAGAATATTTAATGTTTTTAACTTAAACTTGGTGTTTGACAGCACAATTTTCTTTTTTACCTCATCATACACCGGAATCCCGGAAATAATAGAAGTTCCTTTCACATAACCTTCTGTTTGAGCTTCAATTACAATTCTGTCATCAATGCCGAATACCCTGATATCGGAGACTTTAACCTTTGAACCTTTTACATCAAATTCTTTTCCTAAAAAAGTTTTTCTGGCAATGGCACTGGCTTCTGTAAAAGGAATATTAGCTGTCGTTTGCAATGAAAATTGATCCGCTAAAACAGGAATTGAGTTAAAATTTGTTGCTGATTTTACAGGCTGCGAAGCTGCCGGTTTACTCCCCGTAAAAGTTTCGGAATACACATCAATCCCAATATTGGTATCGATTTGGTTACCGTAAAATTTCAGCGGGGTGATATTGATGGTAATAGGCGTTACTTTCAACCATGTATTATATTCTTCCGAAATATTAAAAGGCTGGTTAAAAATATTCCATGCCATGACCGTATATTGCTGGAAATTTAACTGAGCTGCCATTTGCTGATCGATGGTTTTGCAAAATTTTTCCTGTTGTTCTTTCAAACTCTTTTCAACTAAAGAAGTAATTGGAATTTTGATTTTTCCATAATCCAAAACAGGCTTTGTTACCCATTTGAATCCATTTGGTTGAGTATTTGTTGAGATTGTCCAGTTATTTTTAAAGCTTAAGGTCGTGTTAAAAGACATCACCGTTTCAAAAGTTGTGTTCTGATACGTGTAAACGCCCAATGTCCCGATGCCCTTTTCTGCCCAGATTTTTAAAGGAACTTCGATCAAAATATTTTGACTTGTTCCTCCAACTAATCGAATGGGACGGGTTTTCCAGACTTTTACCTTAAACTGATCATCGTTGTTATCGGTGTAAGAATCGTCCTGATAAACCAAATCTTTCACGGAAGCATTGATCATATTGCTAATCTCCGAAAGAGGAATCGTTACAGGCATCGTAATGCTCGATTTTATCTTTGGAAAGTCGTAGGTGGCTAATTGATTATCATTGTTCTTTTGTCCGAAAGTATTGATAAACAGTAGTATAAATAATATTTTAATGAATTTCAATTGTGTATATTTTTAAGAAGCGAAAATAAGAATAATTAATTTTCCGGTTTGAAACTTTTTTCAAGCTCAATGCTTGCGCCGGTCATTTCGCCCTGCATGGGTGGAGCTGTTTTGGTGATTTTTAATTTAATATAAGAAATTTCGGAAAATTTTTCATGAATTTTAGAAATGATTCTTCCTGCAACGTGTTCTAATAATTTAGACTTAATTTTCATTTCATTTTGCAGGATCTCATTAATGTCGGCATAACTTATCGTGTCTTGAAGATCGTCTGTTTCTGCAGCTTTCCAAAGATCGGTATGAAGTTCTGCGTTGATTATATAATACGTACCAATGATATTCTCCTCAGGAAGAACACCATGATAGGCGTAAATTTTCACGTTTTCGAGAAATATTTTACTCATATGTTTTATTTTGAATAACAAAAGTAATATATTTAGAAAGTCAAACAAAAATTAATATTACCATGAAAAATTTAAAAAAATTAAACAGAGAAAATTTAAAATCAATTAATGGAGGAAAATTTACTGATGAGTGCCAAGTCGATTTGGATTGTGGACCAGTTGGTTGTGCATGGTGCACGGATTTAAGAGGGCGTAAGGTTTGCTTTTATTCTATAAACTATCCGTTATGTCCGGATATTAATCCATAATTAAGCAAATTTAATTAGACCATGAAAAATCTTAAAAAACTAAACAGAAAAAGTTTAGAACAGATCAGTGGAGCAGGAGTTCCTCCGATTTCACACTGTAACGGCTGTCCGACAGGTGCTTTTGGGCCCAATGATATACATTCTTGTGAAGCATATTGGAATCTTCCGGAAACCTGCCGAAAATGTGTACTAGTAAGCATGGAATGTTTTACAATTATTTCTGAACTTTAAAAGAAAAAAGCACTGTAAAAACAGTGCTTTTCATTTATTTTATACTTTTTGAAAGATCAAGCATGGCTTCAATCGGTTTTAAAGCTCTCAAACGAAGTTCTTCATCAATGAGAATCTCAGGAAGCTCATATTTCATACATAAATACAGTTTTTGCATTGTATTACGTTTCATATAAAAGCATTCTGAGCAGTTGCAGCTTTCATCAAAAACCAAAGCAGGAATTAATTCTTTATGAGGAGCACGTTTTCTCATCTCGTGAAGAATTCCTTCTTCTGTTGCGATGATAAATTTCTGAGAGTCATCTTGTTCCACAAAATTTAATAAAGCAGAAGTGGATCCGATGAAATGAGCCAGCTTTAAAACTGCTTCTTCACTTTCCGGATGTGCGATCAGTTTTGCATCAGGATTATCCGCTAATTGCTGGGCAATTCTCTCCATAGAAAATGCTTCATGAACGATACAGCTTCCATCCCATAAAATCATGTCACGACCCGTTTTTTGAGATAAATATCTTCCTAAATTTTTATCCGGAGCGAAGATGATCGGTCGGTCTTTCGGCAAAGCTTCGATTACGGTTTCAGCGTTTGAGCTTGTTACAATAATATCACTTTCTGCCTTTGTTTCCGCGTTACAGTTGATGTATGTTGCGATCAAAGCATTAGGATGCTGTTCACGCATTTTTCTCAAACCTTCTCCCGAACAGCCGTCTGCCAAAGAACATCCTGCCATGGTATCTGGAAGGACAACTTTTTTGGTCGGGTTCAGAATTTTTGCCGCTTCCGCCATAAAATGTACTCCGCAAAATACAATCATATCAGCGTCGGTATCTTTTGCCTGTCTCGCCAACTGCAGGGAATCTCCCAGGAAATCAGCAATATCCTGAATTTCTCCGGGCTGGTAATAATGCGCTAAAATCACCGCATTTTTTTCCTCTTTAAGCTTTAAAATAGCTTTTACCAATTCCTCACCTTCAGGAATGATAAGGTCTTTTATATCTAAATAGCCCTTAACCGGAATCGCAGATTTAGCTCTTTCTAATGTTTCGGTACTCATGTTAATCTCAGTGTTTTTTGATTATAGAAGTTAGAGGTTAGAAATTAGATGTTAGATTTAATCCGGAATTTTCCGGCGTTTTTACTAACTTCTAACTTCCAGTTTCTTCTATAAAATTTTTTATTAAACTTTCTATTTCTTTTTTTGCAATATCCAAATCGGAATTAATCACGATTTTATCAAATTCTTTCGCATAAGACATTTCTTCTTCTGCCTTTTCTACACGGGTTTTAATGGTTTCTGCATCATCTGTATCTCTTGAAATCAATCTTCGTTCCAGCTCTTCGATGGAAGGCGGCTCAATGAAAATTGAAAGCGCTTTTCCCCCAAAATATTTTTTTAAGGAAATTCCGCCTTTTACATCAACATCAAAAATTACCACTTTTCCCTGATTCCAGATCTTTTCAACTTCAGATTTTAAAGTACCGTAGTATTTATCAGTATATACTTCTTCAAATTCTACAAAAGCATCTTCCGCGATTTTCTGTCTGAATTCTTCCGGGCTTAAAAAATGATAATCCACCGCATGCACTTCACTTCCCCTTGGCTGCCTCGTCGTGCAGGAAATTGAAAACTGCAGCTCATCAAATACCTCCAGAGAATGCTTTACCAATGTAGTTTTTCCGCTTCCCGACGGCGCTGAAAATATGATAACTTTATCCATTGTTTAGTTTCGGGTTTCGAGTTCAGGGTTTCGAGTTTTCAGATTCTGTATATTTAATCTCGAAATCTAAAAAACTCGTATCACGAATCTCGTAACTTATAATACGTTTAACGTCTGTTCTTTAATTTTCTCTAAATCATCCTTCATCATGACCACCAGTTTCTGGATTTCGGCATGATTGGCTTTTGAGCCTAATGTATTGATCTCTCTTCCGATTTCCTGAGAAATAAAACCAAGTTTTTTTCCGTTGAAATCTTCATTATCCATTACTTCTTTATAATATTTCAAATGCTGGGCAAGTCTTACTTTTTCTTCCGAAATATCTAATTTCTCTGTAAAATAAGCCATTTCCTGATAAAAACGGGTTTCATCAACATTTTCAAACTCTTTTAATGATTTTTGATAACGTTCTTTTACGCTGATAATTCTTTCCTCTTCAAATGGAATAACCTCAGTAAGATTTCTGTCAATGCTTTGGATATTTCTTTCCAGTTCTTCGTGCAGCGTTTTTCCTTCCGTTCTTCTGAAATCTTCAAACTTATCAATAGCGGCATGAACGATTTTCGCCAAAACCTCCCATTCACCTTCAAGAAGTTCGTCAGGTCTTGAAGTAATTGCGTCTGGAAGTCTGACCGCCATTTTAAGGTATTCAAAATCCGGCCCGTCTGCGGCAATATTACGAAGCTCATTCATGTAAGAATCAATTAAATTTCTGTTGATTTTTACATCATTCGTTTCTTCAAGATTTTCAAGAGAAACGTAGCAGTCTACTTTTCCGCGGATAATTCTGTCATTAAGAATTTTTCTTATTTCGAATTCTTTTTCTTTATATCGTAAAGGGATTTTGATATTTAAATCAAAGCTTTTGCTGTTCAGAGATTTGATATCTATGCAAATCTTTTTACCTTCAAAAACATCTTCGGCTCTGCCGAATCCGGTCATTGATAAAATCATAGTTTTTTATTGTCATACAAAGATAAACATTTCAGTGTATGTGTTCTAAATATATTCAATTTTAACCATAAAAGTAACAAAGAAATAGGTGAAAACATTTAGTTTTAAAAGGGCAAAAAAGTTTACGTTCTATTTTTTCCGAACTTTTAAATATCTAAAAAAGCAAAGAATTTCTTTTATGATTATCTGCTATTTGACATAATTCAAGAATCTTCATAAACTTTGCTGAGTAGAACGCCTTTGCGAACTTAAAAACAGTTAGTAGTTAAAAAAAGTCTTAGCGGACTTTTCGTTAAAAAAACATTACAAGCGGATATTCAGAATTCTTTTGTGCTTTTATGTTGAAAAAAATAAAAATTCAAATTAGCTCAATTTCGTAAATTAGCGCCGTGAAAAAGAAAAATTTGATTTCTGTTGTAGGACCCACCGGAATTGGGAAAACAAGATTGGCGATTGATTTGGCTAAACATTTCGATACGGAAATTGTTTCCTGTGATTCGCGCCAGTTTTTCAGAGAAATGAAAATCGGAACCGCTTCGCCGTCGGAAGAAGAATTGGCGGCGGTACCTCATCATTTTATTGGAAATCTTTCGGTTGAAGACTATTATTCTATCGGGCAATATGAAGAAGATGCTTTAAAAAAGCTCAACGAACTTTTTGAAAATCACGAAACCATTATCCTTGTCGGCGGAAGCATGATGTACGAAAAAGCGGTAATTGAAGGTTTAAATGATTTACCCGAAGCTGATGAAGAAAATCAGAAAAAATTACATGAAATTTTCGAAAACGAAGGAATAGATAAACTTCAGGAAATATTGAAAAACCTTGATCCTGAATATTTTGCTATAGTTGATTTTCATAATCACAGAAGACTTTTACGGGCAATTGATGTGATCTGGCAGACGAATAAAAAATATTCTGAGTTGATTGCAGTTTCACAAGATTCAAGAGATTTTAATGTTATCCGAATCGGAATTGAAGCTCCAAGAGAAGAATTATACGACCGAATCAACAGGAGAGTAGATATGATGATGGAGAAAGGTTTGCTGGATGAAGCGAAAAGTTTGGAAAAATTTAAAGGTTTGACGGCTTTAAATACAGTTGGTTATTCAGAATTATTCAAATATTTTGACGGTGAATGGGATCTGGATTTTGCCGTTTCGGAAATTAAAAAAAACAGCCGGAGATATGCAAAACGTCAACTGACCTGGTATCGGAAAGCGGATGATATTCATTATTTGCAGCTGGGATATTCTCAACAGGATTTTGATGATTTGATTGAATATATTAATGAAGAGTTTCAAAAATAATACAACGTACACTTTGTCATTCCGTAGGAATTTAGGCAACGGTATTTGCAAATAAATCTCTACAAATATAGCTTAGATTCCATTCTCCACTTCTGAACTACGTTCGTAAACCTTCAGTTTATGCTCTGAATGACAAACTTTGTGGATCCTTTTTTTAACAGCATTTTTGTCATTCTGACGAATGAAGAATCTCAGCAAATATTTTATAGATTCTTCACTCCACTTTGTTCCATTCAGAATGACAGAGTGGATAATATTAACGTTAAAAAATTTAATTTTAAACAAAAAATGCGATCCCGAGAGACCGCATTTATTAACAATATAATTTAATTTACTACTTCCAACCGCCACCTAAAGCTCGGTACAAATCAACAATACTGCTTAGTCTCTGTCTTTTTACGGACGCAAGATTCAGTTCAGCCTGTAAAGAATTTCCCTGAGCTGTAATCACTTCTAAGTAATTGGCCAAACCGCCTTTGTAAAGCATTTCGGCACTTTTAATTCCATCTTTTAAAGTTGCAACCTGTTCTGTTGCTTTTTGTTCCTGAACTTTTAAGCTTTCATTTGAAACCAAAGCATCAGAAACTTCACCCACTGCATTTAAAACGGACTGACGGAACGCCAAAACGTTTTTCTCTCTCTGGATTTTAGCAACATTTAAATCCGTTTTTAATTGTCTTTTCTGGAAAATAGGCTGAGTCAATCCTCCTAAAACAGAACCGAACAAAGATGCCGGAATCTGAAACCAGTTATCAATTTTAAATGAATTTACACCTCCGTTTGCCGTAATTTTCAATGAAGGGTACATATTTGCCTGAGCAATTCCTACCATCGCATTGGATTCCAATAAAACCAATTCCTGCTGACGTACATCCGGACGACGGCTTACCATCGCTGCAGGAAGTCCCGCAGAAATTTCCTGTGGTAAAGAAGTGTCGGACATTTCAATCGTTCTGTTGACTTTATTTGGATTTTCACCCACCAAAATACTCAAAGCATTTTCCTGAATGGCAATATTTTGCTCCAATTGAGTGATCAAAAGTTCTGTAGATTGCTTTTGAGCAGTTGCCTGCTGAACTCCCAAAGAAGTTGTATCACCGCTTTGCCACAATTTTTCTGTAAGAGAAAGGGTATTGGTGCTAAGTTCTAAATTTGATTTTGCAATCTGTAACTGTTTATCAAGCATCAATAAATTATAATAACCCTGAGCAATCGCTGCAACAACCTGTGTCTGAATAGCCTTTGTAGCTTCATAAGTCTGCAGATACTGCATTCTTGAAACCTCCTGCTGGTTTTTAATTTTACCCCAAATATCAGCTTCCCAAGACAAATTGAAGGCTGCATTATAATCTTCAACATAGCTTTTTCCTAAAAATAAGTTTAAGCTTTGCCCGTTCATGCTGTTTTTTGACGGTTTTGAAATCTGCGCTGAAACTCCGAAACCTACATCAGGATATTGAAGGTATTTTGCCTGTTTTAGTTTTTCCTGTGAAGAAGCAACTTGTTTTAAAGCAATTTGCAGATCGTAATTGTTTTTAATTCCTTTTTCAATTAAACCTTGTAAAATAGGATCAGTGAAAAATTGTTTCCATTCCAGGTTGGCTACACTCGCTGTATCAGCAGTTGCCGTGTACTGGAATTTTTCCGGGAGCTCGAGGTCCGGCTCCGCATATGCCATTTTTGACACACACGAAACCGCGCCTAAAGCAAATATAAGTGTTAGAAGAAAATTCTTAATTATTTTCATAGTTTTTTAATAACTTTTAATTGAATACAAAACTTTGAGAGGTTTTTGTTTTATGCAAAGAAGTCTTTAGTAGGAGAAAATACTTTGCTTTTTATAATATTAGTTTGAATAGTTGCTTCTCTATTTTTTTTATCTCAAAGTTCTGCATATCATTTTTTTATTAATGAGCAGTTGCTAAAAGCTCGTCTTGCTGTTTTTGCTTAAGCAATCTTTTGTTTTTTCTGCTAGGCATTTTTTCGTGTAAATACTGGAAGATCACATACATTACCGGAATAATGAAAATTCCTAATACAACTCCTGTAAACATTCCTCCAACGGTACTTATGCCGATCGAGTGGTTACCTTTTGCTGCTGCACCTTGTGACCAAACTAGCGGAAGCATACCAATGATGAAGGCAAATGATGTCATCAAAATTGGTCTTAAACGTAATCTTGAAGCCTGAAGTGCAGATTCAATTAATGTTTTTCCTGCTTTTCTTCTTTGTACGGCAAATTCTACAATCAAGATGGCGTTCTTCGCTAATAATCCGACGAGCATGATTAATCCAACCTGAACGTAAATATTATTATCAATTCCAGCCAGTCCTGTGAATGCAAATACCCCGAAAACTCCTGTAGGAATCGTTAAAATAACGGCAAACGGAAGAATATAACTTTCATACTGAGCTGCCAGTAAGAAATACACGAATAAGATACTCAACATGAAAACAAAAGCTGTCTGTCCGCTTGTTTTGATCTCTTCACGGGTAATACCTGTCCATTCATAACCGTAACCTCTCGGAAGTGATTTTTGAGCAACTTCTTCTACCGCTTTAATGGCGTCTCCTGTACTGTAACCAGGTTTCGGAGTTCCGTTAATGGTCACGGCGTTGAATAAGTTATTTCTTGTTACAGTTTCAGGTCCGAAAGTTCTTTTTAAAGTCACTAAAGTCTTTACAGGAACCATTTCACCTGATTTATTTTTAACATAAATCCCTTCCAGAGAATTGGCATCCGTACGATAAGGAACATCTGCCTGAGCCATTACTCTGTAATATTTCCCAAATCTGTTGAAATCTGAAACGAAGCTACTTCCGTAATAAATTTGCATCGTCTGCATTAATTCTGTCACAGAAACTCCCAGCTGATTTGCTTTATCTGAATCTACATCGATCGTATATTGCGGGTTTCCTGCGGCATAAGTTGTAAAGGCAAATGCAATTTCAGGACGTTTCATCAATTCTCCGATAAATGCCTGAGTTGTTGTTCCCAATTGCTCAAACGAACCGCTGGTTTTATCCTGAAGCATAAATTCAAAACCGGAAACGTTACCAAAACCTTGTACCGTAGGGAAGTTGAAGAAGAATGCGCTGGCATCTTTCACTTGTGCTACTTTTCCTGTTAAGGTGGCTGCAATTTGATCTGGATCTTTCATTTCGCCACGTTTGTCATAATCTTTAAGCTTAATGAAACCTGCAGAATATGGAGACGCGTTGGCATTACTGATGAAATTCAGACCATCGGCTACCCAAAGGTGGTTGGTTGCTTTTTCACCATTTACAATCTTATCGATTTGTTCTGTCGCTCTGTGAGTTCTGTCTAATGAACTTCCCGGAGGTGTATTTACCGCATATAAAACGAAACCTTGATCCTCTGTAGGAATAAATCCTGACGGAGCTTTTTTAATTAAGAAAACACTTGCTCCGGTGATTAAAGCTAAACCTGCGATAGCTACCCATTTGTTTTTAATTAAAAATTTAAGGCTGTAAATATATTTTTTAGTCATATTATTAAAGGCTACGTTGAACGCGTTGAAAAACTTCGCTCCAAAACCTTTTTTATGACCGTGATCTCCATGTTCTCCCTGAGGATCATTTAATAATAATGCACAGAGAGCAGGACTTAATGTTAAAGCGTTTACCGCTGAAATCATGATCGCAATTACTAATGTAAAGGCAAACTGTCTGTAGAAAACTCCCGCAGGACCCTGCATGAAGCCAACCGGAATAAACACGGCACACATCACCAATGTAATGGAAATGATCGCACCGGAAATTTCACTCATTGAGCTTGTTGTAGCTTGTTCTACAGGCATTCCCGTATGTTCCATCTTGGAATGGACGGCTTCGACGACGACAATCGCGTCATCCACCACAATACCAATTGCAAGAACCAATGCAAACAAGGTCAACATATTGATGCTGAAACCAAATAACTGAAGGAAGAAAAACGTACCGATAATCGCTACCGGAACCGCAATCGCTGGAATTAAGGTAGATCTGAAATCCTGAAGGAAAATAAATACTACAATAAATACCAGAACAAATGCAATCACTAAAGTTTCTACCACCTGATGAATTGAGGCATCAAGGAAGTCTTTAGAGTTATACATGATGATCGGTTTTACTCCTTTTGGAAGCGTTGTCGAAAACTGATCTACCTGTTTTTCAATTTCTGTCAAGATCTCGTTCGCATTGGAACCTGCAGTTTGAAGGATCGCAAAACCTGCTACAGGCTTACCATCAACTCTATTAGCTGCTGTATATGTATATGAACCGAATTCTACTCTTGCTACATCTTTTAATCTTAAAAATGAACCGTCATTATTGGCTTTAATAGCAATATTTTCGTAGTCTTCGTTTTTATTTAATTTACCTTTATATTTAAGGATGTATTCGTAAGTTTCCTTACTTCCCTGCCCAAGACGTCCCGGAGCAGCTTCAAGGTTGTGATCTTTAATAGCTGTCATCACTTCCTGTGGAGAAAGATTGTTGGCTGCTAATCTGTCTGGCTTTAACCAGATTCTCATTGAATAATCTCTCGTTCCGAACACTTGAGCCTGAGCAACACCCGGAATACGCTGTATCTGCGGAATGATGTTGATCTTAAGGTAGTTTTGGAGGAAAAGCTCATCGTATTGTTTAGGATCATCACTCGAAAGTCCCATAAACATAATCATACTGTTCTGAACTTTCTGTGTCGAGATTCCCGCCTGTACAACTTCCTGAGGAAGCTGGCTCATCGCTTTTGATACACGGTTTTGAACGTTTACGGCTGCATTATCTGCATCTGAACCTTGTTTAAAGAATACGCTCAGAGTCATTGTACCGTCATTACTTGAGTTTGACGTCATGTAAGTCATATTCTCAACACCATTCACCGCCTCTTCAATTGGAACGGCAACCGAACGAGCCACAACTTCCGCATTCGCACCCGGATAAAATGCCGTCACCTGTACGCTTGGTGGCGCAATATCCGGAAACAGGGTAATCGGAAGATTGAAAACCGACAGTGCTCCCAAGAGTAAGAGTATGATGGAGATGACCGTTGAAAGTACCGGTCTTTCTATAAATTGTTTTAACATAAGAAGTTTATTTTTTAATGTTGCTTAAACTTTTTAACCTGAATTTTAAACACTTAAGTTGCTTTAGTTTAATAAAAAGCTTATGTGTTCTTATTATCTCAATGATTAAAATCTTTTGTGGTTAAAAAAGTTTAAACTGTTCTTATAAATTGTCCTGAAAGGATCGTTTACAAAGGTTTTGCTTTAAGCAAGCTATCAGAAGAAATAACTTTTGGCTGAATGGCAACACCGTCTTTCAATGTTCCGATTCCTGTAAATACGATTTTATCTCCCACAGAAAGACCTTCTGAAATGAAGTAATAGCTGTCTGTTTTTCCTGAGATCGTTACAGGTTTTCCGGTTACTTTTTTATCCTTTCCGACTACATAAACGTAAGTTTTGTCTTGTATTTCAAAGGTTGATTCCTGAGGAATAACAAGCGTATTGGTAAATAGCTGAGGCATACGGACTCTACCCGTATTTCCTGTTCTCAGCGTTCCGTTTGCATTCGGGAACACGGCGCGAACGCTTATTGCTCCTGTGCTTTTGTCAAACTGGCCATCAACAATGCTCATCTTTCCTTTTTGAGGATAGGTGCTGTTGTCTGCGATAACCAAATCTACCATTGGCATATTTTTCAGTTTCTCATTTAAAGTTGCTCCGGGATATTTATTCTGAAAAGCAATAAAATCCAGTTCGCTTAAAGAGAAATACGCATAAATTTCACTGATATCAGACAATAAAGTCAATGGACTAGGGTCTGTTCTTGAAATTAAGCTACCTTTTTTATAAGGTATTCTTCCGATATAACCACTTACCGGTGCAGTGATTGTCGTAAATCCTACGTTAATCTTTGCGCCGCCTACTGAAGCTTTAGCCTGTGATGCTGCTGCAACGGCTGCTGCGTAATTGGCTTTTGCAGTTCTCAGTTGTACATCAGAAACTACTTTTGCGGCTACCAAAGGCTGAAGTCTGTCAACTTCTACTTTAGCTTTTTGAATATTGGCATTGGCAACTTGTAAATTAGCCTGAGCCATATTCATTTGTTCGCCGTAAGCTCTTGAGTCAATTTTAAATAAAGGTTGTCCGGCTCTTACGTAAGCGCCTTCTTCTACATAAATTTTATCTAAATATCCATCAACCTGAGATCTGATTTCTACATTGTTTTTTCCTTCCAAAGCAGTCGGGAATTCCTGATAAACAGTAGCAGGAGAGGTGATAACGGTATAAACGGGCAACTCTGGTGCAGGTGGCGCTTGATTTGAATTTTCAGCGGCTTTACTGCAACTTTGTAAAAGGATAATACTAGCAATAAGTACGATGATCCTCGTTTTTCCAGGTATTTTCATTTTAAGTTTAAATTTTTTAATGAAGTGTTGAATTAAATGTGATTGTTTTTCTTTATTATTCTGTTAATTTTTCTAACGGTGTTAATGTTAAGTTCAAAAAAATCCAGAATTATTAATGATTAGTTAAATCGTCATTTTCATAATTGCTATTGTTTTAATGTTGATTTTAAATATAAATGAGGTGTGTGGTGTTATTTTTCCTAACGCTGTTAATGGTAAGGAAAAAAAATGGCAAGAATTATTGTTATAAGATCAGTTTTCATTTTAAGTTTATTTTAAGTTTAAAAAAATTGAATAGTGTTAATTATTCCATGTTACTTTTCCTAACGGTGTTAATTTTTAGTTCAAAAAAAATTTACAAAGACTTAACAAAAGCAGAAACCGTTTCGTCCAAAGTCGTTTTGTTCATCGTAGAAGGAATATCGTCGTTACGCATCATCATAATTGAGATCAACCCATGTACCGCCGAGAACAGGGCGTGAGACATATGACAGGCGTTAGCCGGATTTGATCCGTTTTTCTTAATAATTTCGTATGTACAATCGTACAACATATCTTGAAATGAAGAAAATTCTTCTTTCATCATTCCTTTTCCGCTGCACTGCATTCCGAGCCCGAACATTAGCTGATAATATTCTTTATTTTTAAAAGCAAATTTCCAGTAGGCTTCAACAATTGCAGTCAGCTGCTCTTCCGGAGTTTCAAATTTTCTTTGTGCTTTTAGTAATTCTATATGCAGGCAATGGAAACCGTTCAAAGAAATTTCATACAAAATAGCTTCCTTATTTTCAAAATAGTCGTAAACAACCGGTGCACTATACTCAATAGCATCTGCTATTTTACGAATAGAAAGCGAAGCCCAACCTTCCGTTTTAGCCAAGGAGAAAGCGGCATCCAAAATATTGGCGCGTATTGATTCTTTTTCTCTTTGACGACGTTCATGTAAGCCCATGATTTTTATTTACTAACAGTGTTAGCAAAACTACAAACTTTTACGTATAACTTCCAAACAAATTATAAACTTTAACTGTTATCTAAAGACGTTAGCGAACTGTTATAGGCAAGCTGAATGCCGTAAGAATGGGAGTTTAGAGTGATTATTTTTTAATTATTGTAAAAATTTATGTGTCCAATAGTCTATTTCAATTATGAGATATTTATTTTTTTAAATATATAACCTTCCCTTTCTGCTAAAGGTTCCTTATCATATTACCAAAAGAAATTTTTATCTTTGTGTACAAATAAAAAGATATGAATACTCCCTCAAATATGTTAGCATTGGGTACAAAAGCACCGTTTTTTGAGCTCCCCAACCCATCAAAAAGTAACGAAATTCAGTCATTGGACGATCTGAAAGGAGAAAAAGGCACCTTGGTGATCTTTATGTGCAATCATTGTCCGTTCGTTCTTCATGTAATAGATAAATTACAAGAATTATATGAAGATTATAATGAAAGAGGGATAGAATTTATTGCGATAAACTCGAATGACGTAGAAAAATATCCTGCTGATTCGCCGGAAAAAATGATTGAATTCCAAATTGAAAGGAAATTTGATTTTCCTTATTTATATGATGAAAGCCAGGCCATCGCAAAAGCTTATGACGCAGCTTGTACACCTGATTTTTTCTTCTTTGATGAAAAATTAGACCTTATTTACAGAGGGCAGATGGATGATTCAAGACCCGGAAATCATAAGGATGTTACAGGTGAAGATTTAATTATCGCTTTTGAAAACCTTTTGCTGGGCGAGCCGCAGGAAGAAATTCAAAGACCGAGCATGGGTTGTAATATTAAATGGAAATAATTTTAGGGTGATGGTTGCGGGTTGCCGATTGATAGCTTTGCAATTTGATAATATATAAGCTGTTCTTTGGGACGGCTTTTTTGTTTTCTAATATTTAATCTTGATGTGTATAATTTTTAAACGCAAAGAATTAAAGCTGTATGTTTATTTTGAGAAGGCAAAGGCAATAAATTTGCTTCGCGAAGCGTATGTCTAGCTTCATCAAATCAACTTGTTGATTCAATCTTTGCTCATTTAGAGTAAAAGGGTGTAAAAAATAAAACTTTGCGTTAAAAAAATCTGTGCTATCTACGAGCGATTTAATTTTAAAACTGAGCCTTAACCTTAGCTTCAACCTTCAAATCCACATTCACTTTATTATGCGAAAAGTTTTTAATAAATTCCGAAGGCGTTTTCTCCGTATATTTTTTAAACATCCTATTAAAATAAGTTACATTGTTAAAACCGCAGCTATAGCTGCATTCTGAGATGCTTTTATCCTGTGCCATCAACAGGCAGGCTTTATTGATGCGATACCTGTTCACAAATTCTGTAAACGTAATCTGTGTCGCTTTTTTGAAAAAATTACAGAAAGCAGGCAATGTAAGATTGGCCAGTTGGGCAACATCTTCAATATTAATTTCCTTGTCGTAATGATGCTCAACGTAGGTGAAAATATTTTCCAGACGGGTTTTATTTTTTGAAATAATCGTGTACGGCATGATTTCTTTGTTTAAAAGCTCATAATCGGTACATTTTGAAAGTTCAAACAAAATTTCCAATAAGATCAGATATCTTTTGTATCCTTCCGATTCCAGCAGTAATTTCAGTCTTGGAAGCATCGCTTTTTTAATTTTAGGATGAAATTGAAGTCCATATTTTGAAAGTTCCAGCAGATTTTTAATCGATCTCGCTTCAACTTCCTGTTGCGGAAACTGCAGGATTTCTTCTTTAAACTGCAGCACAATTTCCTCGTGTGGATCAATAGAATTCAATCCAAACCCGGAATGCGGAATATTAGATCCTATCAATACCAGATCACCATTCGTGTAATTGCTTTTATGGTAGCCGACATGGCGTGTTCCGCTCCCGGAAATGACGCACACAAGCTCAATTTCGGGATGATAATGATATTCCCATTTGAATTCTGAAATGGGAGAATTGTTGTGAATCGTGCGAAAAGAGCTCTTTTCATCGGGGATTACCCGTTCAAAGGTAACTTTCATTCAGTTAATCGTATTTTGTTGACTAAAATAATAATTATATTAATATAGTTCAAATATTCATTTACTGTGTTAAATTATTGTTAACTCAAATGCTTCTATCTTAGCCAACAAGAAATTATTTAATGAAAAATTTCAACATAAAGGCAGTTTTATTTTTAAATTATTTCGTTTTTGCAATTCTTTTGAATTCTGTAGGAACGGTAATTTTACAAATGCAGCAGAATTTCGGCATTTCGAAATCTTCTGCAAGCGTCCTGGAAGGTTTTAAAGATCTTCCGATTGCCATTTGCTCATTTATTCTGGCATCATTTTTACCGAAAATCGGCATCAAAAAATCAATGTTGATTGCTTTGTTTCTGGTGAGCTGTATGTGTTTTGTAATGCCTTTTGCGAATGAATTTTGGTTTTTCAAACTGTTATTTACAATTGTCGGGATTTCTTTTGCTTTAATTAAAATTTCAGTTTTCACCTCCATCGGATTGGTGACGAATACGGATAAAGAGCATTCAAGTTTTATGGGTTATCTGGAAGGATTTTTCATGATCGGCGTATTAATGGGAAATGTTTTATTCAGCTTATTTATTGATGACCACAATCCCAGATCGACCCATTGGCTGAATGTATATTGGGTGTTGGGAATCCTTTCAGCACTGTCATTTTTGTTCTTATTCTTTTCAAAATTAGATGAGCACGAAGCGAAAACTGAGAAAACAGATTTGCTTGGAGATTTAAGAAACAGTGCAAGCTTATTCAGCTATAAAAAAGTGCTTTTCTTTTTATTATGCGCTTTTCTTTTTGTGTTGGTCGAGCAGAGTTTCCAGACCTGGACACCAACTTTTTATAAAGAGATTTTAAAAGTTCCGACCTCGATGAGTATTCAGGCGGGAGCGGTTTTAGCGGGAGCATTTGCATTAGGACGATTTTTATCAGGATTTTTTTCGAAAAAATTCAGCTGGATTTACGTGGTTTCCTTTTGTGTGGTTGGCTTCGCGGTCAGTATTCTGCTGGTTTTGCCTTTAACGCATGATATTCAGATTAATACAGGCACAAATTGGTTCAACGCGCCGCTCGTGGTGTATTTATTTCCGTTAATGGGCGGTTTGCTGGCTCCGATTTATCCAAGTATCAACTCTGTAATTTTAGCTTCAATCCCGAAATATCTGCACAGTGCAATGTCCGGTTTAATTGTGGTTTTCTCAGCAATCGGAGGGACGATCGGATCAATAATCACCGGTTTTGTGTTCCAGGAATTCAGTGGTCAGCAGGCGTTTTACCTTTCATTAATTCCACTTTCATTGTTGATCGTTTCGGCCATTATCATGAATAAATTAAAAATAAATCCTAAAAAATAAAGATGAACAGACAGCTATATATCAGCGAAATTCAGGTGCTATTCGACAATGTTCAGAGATCGCAGATTTTTGAAGACCAAAAAACGATGACGGATGCGGTTCCTTTGTTTCCTGTTGATGAAATTAATGCAAAATATGAAAATGAAAAAAATGCAGAAGGTTTTGATTTGAAAGCTTTTGTATTGTCAAATTTCGACTTTTTAGGCGCGAAAATTTCGATTCAAAGAGAAGATCATTTACCCATCGAAGAGCATATCGAAAGACTTTGGGATGAGCTGACAAGAACAGCTTACGAAGAAAAAGGGACTCTGTTGAAGCTTCCAAAGCCTTATGTTGTTCCTGGAGGTCGTTTTAACGAGTTTTTCTATTGGGACAGCTATTTTATCATGTTGGGCTTGCAGGTTTCAGGAAGGGTGGAAATGATGGAAAATATCATTGAAAACTGTTCTTATTTAATTCAAACGGTCGGATTTGTGCCGAATGCGAGCCGGACTCATTTTTTAAGCCGTTCACAGCCGCCCTATTTTTCGTTGATGCTTGATTTGCTTTTTGAAACCACAAAAGATGAAAATATTTACATCAAATATCACGATACACTTGAAAAAGAATATGCTTTCTGGATGAATGGTGAAAAAGATCTGGAAAATGGCTCAAGCATGAAAAGAGTGGTGAAAACCATCAATGGAGATATTCTAAACCGCTATTATGACGCGAAAAACGAGCCCCGTCCTGAAAGTTATTTAATTGATATTGAAGACAGCGAAAATGCAAGCGGAGAATTTTACAGAAATATAAGAAGCGGCTGCGAATCGGGTTGGGATTTTTCCAGCAGATGGTTTGCAGACAGCGAAAATATACACACGATTGAAACGCTGAATTTGGCTGAGGTTGATCTGAATTGTCTTTTATGGCATTTGGAAAAAACACTTGCGAAATCTTCATCGCTTCAAAATTTATCTGAAAAAGAAAAATATTATTCAGAAAGGGATGTAAACAGAAGACAGATGATCGACAAATATTTCTGGGATGAAAATTCAGGGATGTTTAAAGATTATCACACGGAAAAAAGCACACAAACAGCGTCTGAGCATATTGCTGCTCTTTATCCGTTATTCCTCGGACTGGCAAGTGCTGAGCAGGCAAAAGCTGTTTCGAAAAACATTGAAGAAAAGTTTTTGTATCAGGGTGGATTGATCACGACAACCAAAAAGACAGGTCAGCAGTGGGATCTTCCGAACGCCTGGGCGCCTTATCAGTGGATTGGCTTTCAGTCGATGAAAAATTATGGTTTCAATGATTTAGCTGAAAAAATTAAAAATAACTGGTGCGCCAATGTAGAAAGAGTCTACAGGAATACCGGAAAACTGATGGAAAAATACAACGCTTTAGACACAGAAACCATTGCCGGAGGTGGAGAATATCCTAATCAGGACGGCTTCGGATGGACGAACGGCGTGTATCTTAAATTAAAACAAAATTAAAACTAACGATAAAAATTAAGAAGGCTATGAAAAAAAAATCAATCTTTTTGCTTGCCGGAATTGCAACACTTTACTTTAATAATGCATACGCTCAGGAAACAACTCCACAGGATTCCACGAGGTCGGCATCCATCGAGCAGGTAGTTATTACGGGTAATTCAAACCCGAAAAAGAAAATAGAATCCAGTACGGCGATTTCTACGTTCAGTGCCAAAGAAATTCAGAAGCAAAACCCGATCAGTGCGGCGGCTTTATTGCAGAGAGTTCCCGGTTTTGCGGTTGAAACTTCCGGTGGTGAAGTAGGAAATAACCTTTTCGCAAGAGGTATTCCTTCTGCGGGAGCGTACGAATTTGTACAGGTTCAGGAAGACGGGCTTCCGGTTTTTGAAGACGGGGCTTTACAGTTTGCGAATGCAGATAATTTCTTCCGTGTAGATAATTCGGTGAACAGATTGGAAGCTTTGAGAGGAGGTTCGGGATCTATTTATGCCAATAATTCTCCGGGTGGTCTGATCAACTTTATTACAAGAGAAGGAAGTAATGATTTCAGGGGAACGGCGAAATTGGAAACGAGTACCTATGGCTTAATGCGTACTGATGTCAACTTGGGTGGCGCTTTGGTTCAGGATAAATTGTTCTTCAACGTTGGTGGTTTTTACAGAAGTGATGACGGAATCAGAAAAACAGGTTTTAAAGCCAATAATGGCGGACAGATCAGGATGAATCTGAAATACGTTTTCGATAAAGGCTACGCTAAGGTATATTATAAAAAGCTGGATGACAGAAATACATTCTATCTTCCGATTCCTTTGGTGCAAAATGGAAATGATCTGAAAGAATTTTCCGGTTTTGATGCCAATTATGGAACGTACAGCTACAGAGCGATCAGCCAGTTGAACATTCCACAAGCGGGCGGGGGATTTTTCAGCAGAAATTTAGAAGACGGAATTCATCCTAAAGTTGATGTTTTGGGGGCAGAATTTAAATATGATTTGGGAAATAACTTCTCTGTTTTAAACAAAACAAGATATACCAATATCAATATGAATTATACGGGCATTTTCCCGGCTGGCGGACCGCAATTGGCGGCTGATTTTGCTAAAAGTGCAGGAATTGCAGGGAACAGCTTCCAATATTCTTCTGTCAGTACAGGTGCGATTATGGCTCCTCAATACGTTCAAAAATTAGGATTCTGGGCGATCGACAAACAGATGAATAATTTTGTGAATGATTTGCAGTTCAATTATAAATTTGACAAAGGAAATGTAACGGCAGGTTTCTACAAATCCAACTGGAAATCCCACCAATACTGGAACTGGAGCAATGTTTTAACAACAGCTTCGGACAGACCGGAATTATTAAATTTAGTTGATACTTCATTGACACCAGCAAGTACAGGGTATTCTAAAACCTACAATGGTGTTACAGATATGTCTTTCCTGATCAGGGATTCGCAAATTCAGGGGAGTTTAAATGATCTTTACTTAAATTTAGATTATAATATTACAGATAATTTAAGCTTTAATGGAGGAATTCGTTACAGCCGTGATTTCTACAAAGGGTACGGAGTAAATACAACAACTTCAAACTTAAATAATTCAGGGCTGACGACGGATGGAACGCATTCTTTCTTGACTACCACGGCTGATGACAATATGTCGGTTTTGGGTAATAAATATACCTACTGGAATTATGATGTGAACAGAGTTTCTTTTACAACCGCTTTGAATTATAAAATTAATACAGAAAATGCGGTCTATGCACGTTTTTCTAATGGTTTCAGATCTCCAAATGAAGAAGCGTATTATAATAATATGACGAATTTATCAGCGATAAAGCCGGTAACAACCAATCAGTTGGAAGTTGGTTATAAATATTATTCAAGAACTTTTGATATTGCTGTGATTCCGTTTTATTCCACATTGAAAAACCTTTCATTTACGGATGTTTTCTCTGACGGAACTTCGGAAAATAAATTCGCCAATACGACAAACTTCGGAGTAGAATTGGAAGGATATGCAAGATTATTCAATAATTTATTGGAAATCACGTTCAACGGAACGATTCAGAATCCGAAATACAAAGATTTTACAGGAAACAATGCAGACGGGTCAACATTTAATTATGATGATAATACCGTGAGAAGAATGCCTAAGTTTTACTTTAATATTTCACCTGCAGTCAATATTACAAAACAATGGAGAGTGTATGCGAGCGCCAATTATTACGGAAAACGTTTTCAGGATGAAAAAAATGCACAGACATTGCCTTCATTCACGGAATTCGGCGCAGGAACTTCTTATCAGTTAGGAAAAATCAGATTTGCAGTTGACGGAACGAATATCTTTAATACGATCGGTATTACAGAAGGTGATCCAAGAGCGGGATCTCCAACCGGAGACGGAATTATTATGGCAAGACCAATTATGGGGGCCGCTGTAAGAGCTTCTATTACGTTAGATTTCTAAAAATTAGTTTTTTCATGTTAAATATAAACCGTCAGATTTTTTCTGACGGTTTTTGTTTTTAAGAGATGCTTCGACAAGCTCAGCATGACAACCTAATACTAACTGTTTATTTTAACAGCTTATTTGTAGTGATGTCATGCTGAGCATAAACTGAAAGTTTACGAACGAATGTTCACGAAGCATTCCAATATTCTCAATAACTCTAAAACTCTCCCACACTCAAACTCTCTCACTTAAAAAACGGATTATACTCCTTCTCAAAACCAATTTTTGTAGGATTTCCGTGACCTGAGAAAACCTGCGTTTTATCATCAAGAATAAAAAGTTTGTTTTTAATTCCGTTGATTAATTGTTCGTGATTTCCTTTATAAAGGTCTGTCCTACCGATGCTTCCTTCAAACAGAACATCGCCGGAGATCATGAATTTCTGATTGTCATTATGATAAACCACACTTCCCGGCGAATGTCCCGGAACATGATAAACCTTAAATTTTTCTCCGTCAAAATCAAGTTCGTCGCCTTCATTGATGTACTGAATTTCTACATTCACAGGATCGATTTTAAATCCGAATCTCATTCCGCTTGCCTGAAGCATATCCAATACTTCTTTATCATCCTGATGCATTGTCACAGGAACTTTGTATGTGTCAAAAGCCCATTGCAAGCCCAAAACATGATCAATATGAGCATGGGTCAAAAGGATTTTTTCGACTTTTAATCCGTTTTCTGTAATGAAATTTTCGATGGCTTTGGTTTCCTGCTCAAGCATATTTCCCGGATCAATTATCCATGCGTTTTTATTTTCGTTATAAAGAATATAGGTGTTTTCACTCGCAAAATTGAATACGAAACCTTGAATCTGAAGCATATGCTGAATGTTTTTAATTAAGGCAAATTTAACTACAAAAGTTATTGTTTGAAACATTGAAGTTATTTTTAGTTTAAATATTTAATGCTTCGACTGCTTCGCGCTCAGCATGACATTGTTATAAATGCGTTATTAAAAACAGTTAGTATTAGAAGTGTCATGCTGAGCGCGAAGCAGTCGAAGCATCTGTTTATTTGACTTTTCCGTATGTTAACCGATGAAATTCTGTGATTAGAAAATAGATTTATTGTTATGAATCCCGATTTTTCGTTATCTTCGTCATAATGAAAACATTGCAAATATTTTTATTTAGTCTATGTAGTTTTGCTTTTGGACAAAAGATCCAGAGCATACAATTATTTAATCCCCAGACTAATGATGAAACGCCGGTTATTAACTTTAATCAGACGTTGGTTTTGAGTTTTGATGATCTCTCCAATTCCAGTGAAATCTACCGATACACGATCAAGCATTACAACAGAAACTGGGAAGACGACAATCTTTTCTTTACGGAATTTGCCAATGGAAGCCTGAACGGTTTATTGGATAAATTTCAATATTCTTTCAATACATTACAGGCTTATACACATTATAAATTAACGTTTCCAAACGAAAAAATGCAGCCTAAAATCTCGGGAAATTTTGAATTGATCGTTTATAAAGATTCTGCCGAAAAGCCACTTTTTAAAAGAAGATTTTTTGTTGTGGAAGATCAGGCGGTAGTTGCATTAAATATTTCAAGAATTGCCGATGCAAGAAATCCGAATGTCAATCAAAGGGTAGAAGTACAGGCGGTTTCCAAAGGTGGAGATTTGTCTTCCAACGTTAATTCAATGACGCTGAATGTGGTTCAGAATAACAATTGGAATGTAAGTGTTTTAAATCAAAAACCAAGTTCAACATTAGGAAATAAACTTCTTTTTCAGCAAATGAACCTTACTTTTCCGGGAAATAACGAATTTTATTATTTTGATGATAAAAACATGAATCTGGCGGCAGATATGGTTCGCGCAACGGAATTAAAAGATGGCGTGAATCAGACATACCTGCATCCGGTTTGGGCATATCCTCTGAATTATCAATATCAGCCGGACGTCAACGGAGCCTGGTATTACAGAAGAAATGACATCGGCCTGGAAAGAGATGCGGAAAGAGAAGCCGATTATTCCTGGGTATATTTTTCGTTGGATTCTGAGCCTTTGAATAAAGAAATTTATGTTTTGGGAGGTTTTAATGATTTTAAACCCAGCTCAGAAAATCAAATGCAATATGACGACACAGCCAAAAAATATGTCGCAAAAATATATCTGAAACAAGGTTTCTACAACTATGTTCTGGCAACAAAAGGAGGTGACGGAAGGCTTGATTTCGGTGAAATCAACGGGAATTTCTGGCAGACGGAAAACCTTTATCAGGGATTTCTGTATTATGCGCCTTTTGGCAGAAACTATGATGGATTAATGGGGTACGGAGAATTCAGAACGCCAATAAAATAACTGTAAAATAATTTTAAAAAGATAAAAAATAAACCTTATAGATGTAAAAGTCTATAAGGTTTTGAATATAAAATAGTCCTGAAAATGTTCTTACTATCTTTATTTAATCATTTAATTAAGCTGTTTAAAAATCGCAGTAATGAATAAATTTTCGTCATTTTCAAAAATATAATGAATATGTACCGGAAAATTTTTCATTTTATTAATTGCAATTTCTGTCGATTTTTCTATTTCCGAATCTTGTACAATCTGGTTAATTGATTCTTTTAAATCTTCCAGAAAAACAATTCCTCTGTTTTCTTTTTCGGCGTTAAACACCCTTACCAGAAGTCTTATATCATTTTTTGCGATCGATGACAAAAATACTTTCATCATGCAAAACTCTTTTCCAGCTCAGAAACATTTTCGTAAAAATCAAGTTTTGTCTTTGGGTTTTCTCTGTGAAACTCAATCCTGTACAAAACTTCATCAATCTGAAACTGAGGAACAGAATATTTATTTTGCATTTCTAAATTCTCGACCATTTTTGCCAAAGTTTCAAGCAGGTCGGGAGAAAAACTTTCAATCTTATGTTGTAGAATTTCGGCAGTTGCATTCATCATTTTAATTTTTAAGGTTAATGATGTTCTTTTGATAGGGTAAAGTTAGGAAAAATATTTATATTTTGTTATTTTATTTTAAAATAATAGGGGGTCTTGGCTAAAATTTAATATTATTTGAATAATAAATGTAAAATATAGGGGGTGTAAGTCTAAATTTTATTTTATTTGGAGCTTTTGACTTCGTCGAATTGTTATTTTTATTTATTTTAAGGAGCAATTTCCAGCTTTCCGCTATATCTTTTTGGTTACGGGCTCCTGAACCATGTTCGTAAACTTTCAGTTTATGCTCCGCCCGTAACCAAAAAGGATGCCGCTGCAATCTGGGCTAGGGTTGTAGTCGTTATTTCAACATTTGTAAAAACACAAAGTTTGTCATCCTGAAAAGATCTAAGCGTAGTATTAGAAAAAGTAGTCTGAAAAATTCGTGTTTAGATCCTTTAGGATGACAAACTTTGCGAAAAACCATTCCAAAATATAAGTTGAAGCCGTCGAAGTTCCCGACAACGCCAATCAATATTGATGTAAACTATCGGAAACTCCGACGGAAAGAATGTAATGTAGTTTACCTTTTCGGAAGCTCCGATGATGAGAAATGAAAAAGGTTTACATTGTCGTAAAATACGACCACGCAAACCTGTATTTTCTCAAAAAAATAACCTCCGTTTCCGAAGGTTAGTATATTTAAACCAGATAAAATTCATTAAGTTTTTCCTCACAAAGCGTTTTCACGACTTCGATCCAGCGGTCTTCATCATTCAAACAGGGAATGTAATGGAAATTTTCCCCGCCTCCGTGCAAGAACTGCTCCTTACCTTCAACCGAAATTTCCTCCAGTGTTTCCAGACAATCTGAAACGAAAGCCGGACAAACAATCGCTAAGTTTTTTATTCCTTTTTTACCGATACTTTCTAAGGTTTCGTCTGTGTAAGGCTCCATCCATTTGTCTTTTCCTAACCTTGACTGAAACGTAACCATCACTTTTTCTTTAGGTAATCCCAGTTTTTTAATGACAGAATTGGTCACATCAAAACACTGGTGACGGTAGCAAAACTGGTGACTGGGATTGTTTTCACGCGAACAGCAATCGTTTAAATTACAGGTTTTTGTAGGATCGGTTTTATAAATATGCCTTTCCGGAACTCCGTGATATGAAAACTGCAGAGCGTCGAAGTTTTCAGGAAGTTTTTCCTTGATACTTTCTGCCAGACAGTCGATATAGATCTCTCTGTTGTAAAAAGGCTGAATGTAATTGATCTTCACATTCGGGAAAGATTTTTTTCTTACTTCTTCTGCTTTTTCGATCACCGTTTCCGTTGTACTCATCGCATATTGCGGGTACAATGGGAAAAGAACGATCTCAGAAACGCCTTTATCGACCAGTTTCTGAATTCCTGCTTCAATGCTTGGCTGGGCATATCTCATTCCGATTTCTACCGGAACGTCAACTAATTTCTGAAGCTTTTTCTGAATTTTTTCAGTAATAACGATTAAGGGCGAACCTTGTTCTGTCCAAACCGTTTTATACGCTTCTGCGGATTTTGCAGGTCTTGTATTTAAAATAATTCCACGAACCAACAAAGCGCGGAAAATCCATCGGTAATCGATGACCTTTTCATCCATCAGGAATTCGTCAAGATATTCCTTTACATCGCTTACGGCCGTAGATCTTGGTGATCCCAGGTTTACTAATAGAATTCCTTTCATTATTTGTCTAAACTTTGCAGTCGTCCATCAATAGTCGGACCATATTTCTGTTTTAAATGTAAAATATAAACTTCCAGCGCCAGATGTTCTTCCTCTTCGGTCATACCTAAAGATTTCAGATACTGATCACCTTTTTGAATCGCTAATTTTGTGAATAATTGAGAATACGCATCGTTTTCATTTTGATAAATAAAATCTTCTCCTTTTGATTTTCTTATTTCATCATTGATTTCTTTTTCAAGCTCATAATAATTGTGGAAGTAGTAATCAAGAAACGTTGTGTTTTTCTTGTTTAATTTATCTAAAATCACGTCCATTTTCTGAAGGCTGTCTTTTGATAATTTGGTTTCTACCAGATCATCATGAATGCCGTCATTTAACTGAGCTTCTTTTTTACAAGAAATTATAGTTACACTGAAACAAATTAAAAAAAGGAATATTCTCATATGTAATTGATTATCCGTTTACAGCTTCCACTCTTTCCACTAAATCGGGTACGAATTGTTTCAAGATATTTTCGATGCCGTTCTTTAATGTAGCAGTAGAGCTCGGGCATCCCGAACAAGCACCTTGTAGCAACATTCTTGCTGTTTTGCTTTCCTGAACGTATTCCATTAAAGAGATTTTTCCACCGTCATTTTCTACGGCAGGAGCAACGTATTCATTTAATATATCAGAAATTTTCTGTTCGTCATCCGTATAATCTCTATTGATGATTTTTTCTACAGGATTTTCATGGGTTTGAGCTTGAATATTTGAAATTTCACCTCCGTTTTGAAGATATTCGGCGATCAATCCGCGAACTGCCATCATCACCTGATGCCATTCTACAGAATTATCTCTTGTTACCGCCACGAAATTATCAGAAATAAAAACTTCCTTCGCAAAATCAAATTCCTTGAAAATAGCCTGAGCCAAAGGAACGCCTTCTGCTTCGTCTCTTGATTTTACTTCTACGAATCCATCCATCAGCATTTTACTGGAAACGAACTTCATCACAGCCGGATTCGGAGTCATCTCTGCATAAATCTGGTACATTTCCTTTTTCTTTTGAAGATAAACTCTTGGATTGGCCAATAATTCGTCTTCTATTACATTTTTCAGGCTTTCCGCTACATGTTCCCATTCCATGGTATCTTGTTTTGCAACCGCCACAAAATTAGCCGTGATGAAAATTCTTTCAATAAAAGGATAATTGAAAAGTTCCTGTGCCAAAGGAATTTCTGAAATATCAGAATCTCTGTCCAGTTCCAAAGACCCGGGAATCAAGTTGTAATCTGCTACAAATTTCATCACTTTTGGGTTTTCGGTTGGTTCTATAAGTATAGTATGCATTTTTTCGTTAAATTTGAGATACAAAAATACGCAATTAGAAGTTAGAAGTCAGAAGTTAGAAGTTAGATTTTTGCTATCGGCATCATTTAAAAATCGTGAAGTGGAAATTTAATTTTTAAATCGGCTCATTTTTCAAATTTTCAAATTAACAATATGGCACTTATAAAAGAACTTTTAGGCAAAACACCACAAATCGGGGAAAATACTTTTTTGGCTGAAACAGCTACCATTATCGGAGATGTTGTAATGGGAAGAGACTGCAGCATTTGGTATAATGCAGTGATCAGGGGAGATGTAAATTACATTAAAATGGGCGATAAAGTAAATGTTCAGGATAATGTGATGCTGCACTGTACTTATGAAAAATATCCATTGATTATAGGAAATAATGTTTCCATTGGCCACAATGCGATTGTTCACGGATGCAGGATTCAGGATAATGTTTTGATCGGGATGGGTTCTATTGTAATGGATGATTGCCTGGTTGAGGAAAACTCTATTGTCGGCGCCGGTTCGGTGGTTACGCAGGGAACGCATATCAAATCCGGTGAAGTTTGGGGCGGGGTTCCGGCAAGAAAAATTAAAGATATCAATTCTCAGTTACTGGAAGGTGAAGTTAACAGAATTGCTGATAATTACGTAAAATATTCTTCCTGGTATAAAGAAGATGTGAAACATTAAATTTGAACGTCAATTGTGAATGGTCAATTTGCTTCGCAAGTGAATTTTTTCCAGTGCTAAATTGACAACGAAGTTAATTGACTTCAAAGAAAATTCACAATTCACATTTTTAATAATTCACAAAAAAGCATTGTCAACTTGCTTCGCAAGTGAATTTTTTCCAGTGCTAAATTGACAACGAAGTGAATTGACTTCAAAGAAAATTCACAATTCACATTTTTAATAATTCACAAAAAAGCATTGTCAATTTGCTTCGCAAGTGAATTTTTTCCAGTGCTAAAATTGACAACGAAGTTAATTGACTTCAAAGAAAATTCACAATTCACATTAATAATTCACAAAAAAGCATTGTCAATTTTGACAATGCTTTTTTTAATCCTTAGCGAAAAACTCCTGAGTTGGGGTTTGTGTATTATTCAACAGGATAAACAACTTCCGCTTTTCCGTTTATACATCTGATTCCTACAGGCTCACCAATGACTGAACAGTCAGATGTAATGCTGTATTTTTTGTTAAATTCTGCTTCTTTCGCATTGTAACTTTCAATTTTCGGCAGAATGGCAGCTTCCAGTTTTGCAGGATAGGCTACATAATATTTTGGTCCGCCACAAGATTTAGAACCCATTGGAGCGGGTTTCCATTCGTTTGTGGTAGCATCGGTGCATTTTTCTTTAGAGATTTCGGCATCAATTTCAGCTTTTAATTTATCCAATTGAGCCTGATCGTATTTTTGGCTGTTTTCATCAGCGGGTCTTTCAGCAATATCTTTAGGTAAATTAGCATTATCAATTTTCGCCTTACATGACATTACGGCAAAAAATGGAAATATCGCTAAAACCAAAACATATTTGATTAATTTTTTCATAAATAAATTTTTCTTCACTCCTAATTTCTCAAAAGTTGTGCCAAGATAAAAAAATCAAAATCATTTTCCGTAATTTTGACAACGATGAACAATCATTTTTTTGACTTAATAGAGCATACGAACAGAAGTGTTTTCCTCACAGGAAAAGCAGGGACGGGAAAAACAACTTTCCTTAATGAATTTGTAAAAAAAACCAGAAAAAAACACATTGTAGTTGCGCCCACGGGAATTGCGGCGATCAATGCGGGAGGAGTTACCATTCACTCAATGTTTGGGTTGCCTTTAAGGACTTTTTTACCGACTACAGAACGTATAGACACCAGTTTGGCGAATAATATTGCCGACCTGATGCCCCATTTTAAATATCGTAAAGACAAGCTTAAGCTTCTTCGCGAAGTGGAAGTTATTATCATTGATGAGGTTTCCATGCTGAGGGCCGATGTTTTGGATATGATGGATTTTTCTTTGCGGTTTATCAGAAGAAATAATCAGCGTTTTGGGGGTGTTCAGATGTTATTTATCGGCGATTTGTATCAGTTGCCGCCGGTGGTGAGAGATGAGCACATTTTAAAAATGTATTATAATTCACCGTTTTTTTTTGACAGCCATGCGATCAAAGATATTCCATTAATTACGATTGAATTAACGAAGGTTTACCGACAGTCTGACCCCGAATTTTTAGAAATTTTAAATGCCATCCGCGACGGAGATATTGCCAATATTGATTTTGAACACCTGAATGAAAGATATGATCCGGACTTTAATGCAGGCGAGGATTCTTACGTTTATCTCTGCTCTCACAACAAGATGGCAGACGATATCAATCAGGAAAAGTTGGCTGAAATAAAGGTAAGTCCGTCAATCTATGAAGCCAAGCTTTTTGGTGAATTTAAAGAAAACCAGTTTCCGAATGAGCAGTTTTTAGAACTGAAGCTCGGAGCTCAGGTCATGTTTATCCGAAATGATATTTCCGGCGAAAAAAAATATTTTAATGGAAAATTAGGACAGATTTCTGCTTTAGATGAAAACGAAATTAAAGTAATCCTCGACGGCAGCGAAAGGGAAATTACAGTAAAACGTGAGGTTTGGGAGCAAAAAAAATATTTCCTTGACACCGAAAAAAATATCAAAGAAGAGGTATTGGGAAGCTTTGAGCAGTTTCCGATAAAACTGGCCTGGGCGGTTACGATTCATAAAAGTCAGGGCTTAACATTTGATAATGTGATTATTGACGCCGGGAAAAGCTTTACGGCTGGTCAGGTTTATGTGGCACTGTCGCGTTGCCGAACATTGGAAGGAATTGTTTTAAAGTCTAAAATTACGCCTGAAGTTATTTTTAAAGATAACAGAATTTTGCAGTTTCAGGGGGCAACTTTCGCAAATGATCATGTCGAATCGATTTTAAATCAGGAAAAATACGATTACAGCATCAAGAAAGTTCTTCGTACTGTTGATTGTCAGTGGCTTTTAAAAGAAATTGAAGACTGGAATAATCTTTCCATTGTTACAAAAAGCATTGATCATTTAAAAACGAAACAACTATATAATCAATTGAAGCCCGAGATCGTAAATCTTGGTACAATTTTCGGAAAATTAGAAAGAGTTATCTTTCAAAAGGTTAATAATTTCATTGATCAGAAAGAAGAATGGTCTGAGATTGAAAACAAAACAAAAGGTGCGGTTAATTTCTTTTTTACTGAGATTAGAGATAAGGTTTTCAGTCCGTTGAAAGATTTTTATGCTGAAATAAAAGGCACAAAAGGCTTAAAACAATACAACGAAGATTTTAGAGTCTGGCTGGAAGATATTGAAGAATATCTGAATAGTTTAAAGGAAATTCATTTGCTTGAAACCAAGCTTCTGGATGAGAAAAATGATAAGGAAATCAGCATGAAAATTGCAAAAGTTCCTTCTCAGGTTCTTACTTTTCAATTATTTGAGCAAGGAAAAACAATCTCCGAAATTGCTATGGAAAGAGGTTTGGTAAAAGAAACTGTGATCGGTCATTTGGCAAAATTTGCAGAACAGGGCTTATTGGATATTTCAAGAGTGATTACTTCGGACAAGATCAAAGCTTTTGAAGATATTTTCCACAAAACGCCGCATGAAACGCTTACAGACTGGAAAAATGCGTTGCCGAGCAATTTCGAGTTTAATGAAATCAGGATTTTAATTAATCATTTTAATTTTAAGAAGGAAAAGACAAAATAAAATAAAAGGCTTTAATAACTAAAGCCTTTTTTCTATTTATTCAACATATCCTGATTAACGTGGTATCCGACAATTTTTATAAAGCCGCTTTTATCTTTTTCCATAGTAAATGTTTCCTGTGTCTTTGCGGTACCTCTTTTTACATCATAAGTGAAGAGGTATTCACTTTTCGGATTGGTTCCTTTTACAACCAATGTTTCCCATTTTGAAAGAGTATATTCCTGAACCGGGCCGATTTTATTAGTGACATCTAAAAGTTCTCCAAGCTTTTCTTTACTGGTAACTGTGAAAAATTTTTCACCAAACAATTTGTAAATATCATCCTGATTGGTTCCATATTGAAGTTCCCAGTAAAATTTCTGAGGAATTTTTTCACCGTCTACTTTATCGGTTTCGCGATCTTTGTAAAACTGATTGAAGTTGCAGCTTATCAAAAGGAATGCAATAATTAGCAGATAAAATTTTTTCAATTGAATTATTGATTTCATGGTATAAAATTATTCTGCAGTATTAATAAAATCCAACTACAAAAAATAGTAATAAAGCCTGAAATTTCCCATAGCTTTTTACTGAACTACATAATAAATCCTATCAATTACAAAAAGTAACTAATGCAATTTATAAACTTTAAATTTGTACGGTTTTTAAACCTAAAATTTAAAATATGAAATCGACAAAGGAGATTCCATATCACCTTTAAAAAAGTAAATATCTCGATATGAAAAATTTTGAAATATCTGTTTTGGATCTTGCTCCGGTAAAGCAGGGGAAAAGCATTCATGATAGTTATCAGGACAGTCTGTCTTTAGCAAATCACACTGAAAATCTTGATTATAAAAGATTCTGGCTCGCCGAACATCACAATATGGAAAGCATTGCCAGCTCTGCAACCTCAGTTCTGATCGGTTTTATCGCCAATGGAACAAAGAAAATAAGAGTAGGATCGGGAGGAATTATGCTTCCAAATCACAGTTCGCTTGTTATTGCCGAACAGTTCGGTACATTAGAATCACTTTTTCCCGGAAGAATTGATCTTGGGTTGGGAAGAGCTCCCGGAACAGATGGTTTGACGGCTCAGGCTTTGGGAAGAAACCCTGCGATCATCAACGAACAATTTCCCAGACAAATCTTAGAATTGCAAAAATATTTCTCCAAAGAAAACTCAAATGCATTGGTTCGCGCTATTCCCGGAGAAGGATTGGATATTCCGCTGTATATTTTGGGCTCGAGTACCGACAGCGCGTGGTTAGCGGCAGAACTTGGTCTTCCGTATGCTTTCGCAGGGCATTTTGCGCCTGAACAAATGGAAATGGCTTTCAATATTTACAGAGAACATTTTGAACCTTCTAAATATTTGGCTCAACCTTATATTATGGCTTGCGTTAATGGAGTTGCTGCGGAGACTACTGAAGAAGCGCACAAGCTTTCAACAACTTTATTTCAGGCATTTATCAATATTGTAAGAAACGACAGAAAACCTTTTTCTCCACCGGTTGATGATATGGACGATATTTGGTCTCCCATGGAAAAATCAATGGTTTTACAGAAATTACGCTATACTTTTATCGGAGATCAATCAGAAATTGAAGAAAAGCTTAAAAATTTTCAGGAAAAATTCAATGTTGATGAATTAATTATTAATTCGCATATTTACGATCATCAGAAAAGACTGCAATCATACGAGATCATCCGAAAAGCAAAAGACTCGTTATTTAAAGCTTAACAAACCGTTTATATTAATTGGCAGATGCTTATTTTTATGAGTATCTTTGCAAAAATTTAAAAAGTAAAAATGTCTGATATTAAATTAAATACTATTCCAGAGGCTATTGAAGACCTTAAAAATGGTAAAATAATCATAGTAGTAGATGATGAAGACAGAGAAAATGAAGGTGATTTTCTTTGTGCTGCAGAGCTGACAACACCGGAAATCATCAATTTTATGGCTTTCCACGGAAGAGGTTTGATCTGTATGCCACTTCCTGAAAAAAGATGTGACGAATTGGGGCTTGATGTGATGGTAAGCCGTAGCAGCGATCCTAAGGAAACAGCTTTTACCGTGTCTGTTGACCTTTTGGGAAACGGTACATCAACAGGTATTTCTGCGGGTGACAGAGCGAAAACTATTTTGGCTTTGATGGATGAAAATTCTAAACCGACAGATTTCATGAGACCGGGCCATATTTTTCCGCTTCGTGCAAAAAAAGGGGGTGTTTTAAAAAGAGCAGGACACACAGAAGCGGCAATTGATCTGACGCATCTGGCAGGCTTGAAAGAAGGTGGAGTTATCTGCGAAATCATGAATGAAGACGGTTCAATGTCCCGTTTGCCGGATCTTCAGGTTTTTGCTCAGAAACACGATATGAAAATTGTTTCTATCGAAGATTTGATTCATTATCAGCTTAAAAAAGGAAATTTGATCGAAAGATTGGAAGAAAGAAAAGTAAAAACGGCTTACGGTGAGTTTGACTTTTTTGCATTCAGAGAAACTTCTAACGATCAGATCCACTTTGCTTTAACAAAAGGAACTTGGACGGTTGATGAGCCTGTTTTAGTGAGAGTTCAGTCTTCTGATTCTTATTTCGATGTTTTAACAAGATTAAATAACGGTGAAAAACCTTTATTGGAGAAAGTGACAAACATGGTGAATGAAGCAGGAAAAGGAGCTATTATTTTCATCAATAATGTTTCCAATTCTGAAAATACATTGAGAAAATTGCAACAATTCCTGAATTATCAGGATGGCCAGCAAAAACATCCTACAGCCGCCTTCAATTACAGAGATTACGGAATAGGAACCCAGATTTTGAAGAATCTCGGAATTAATAAATTTAAAGTAATCACTCAAAATCCGGATATCAAACCTCAGGTTGGAGGGTATGATGTTGAGGTGACCGAGATGGTGCAATTATAAAATGTGAATTGTGAATGGTCAATTTTTGCTTTGCAAATGATTTTTCACAATATTAAAATTGACTACGAAGTTAATTGACTATTGACAATTCACAAAAAAATGGCTTGATTTATCAAGCCATTTTTATTTCTTCAAAATTTCTAAAACCGTTTAGAAAATCTTTGATATTCATTCTTTTCTTTCCTTCTAATTGCAGTTCTAAAGGAAAATATTCGCCGTCTTGGGTATAAATTTTAAATTCATTTTTTGATATTTCTAAACTTCCGACAGTTTTTCCATGATCTGAAATTTCAAATTTTCCTTCGAATATTTTTAATCCTTTTTCTTCTTCTCCGATTTCTAATGTGGTAAAAGCGGCAGGATAAGGTGACATTCCCAGGATAAACTGATGAACTTCTTTTGATTTTTTCGTCCAGTCGATTCTGGTATCTTCTTTAAAAATTTTAAAAGCATTTTTAGGATGTTCAACGTGTGGTTGAGGCTTTTCTATGATTGAATTTTCTGCCAGTCCGTCAAGCGTTTTTACAACCAGTTTTGAACCCATTTCCATTAATCTGTCGTGAAGACTTCCTGCGTTTTCGCCAGGTAAAATAGGCAATTCTTCCTGCAGTAAAATATTTCCTTCATCAATTTTTTCGTTGATAAAAAATGTCGTCGCTCCGGATTTTTCTTCTCCGTTAATAACAGCATAATTGATCGGTGCAGCACCTCTGTAATCAGGAAGTAACGAAGCGTGGAGGTTGAAAGTGCCCATTTTAGGCATTTCAAAAAGAACTTTAGGCATCATTCTGAAAGCGACTACTACAAAAACATCAGCATCCAGTTTTCTCAGTTCTGCTAAAAATTCTGGATTTCTTAATTTTTCAGGCTGAAAAACCGGAATATTATTTTCTACAGCAAAAATTTTTACAGGAGATTGGTTAATTTTTTGTCCGCGTCCGCTTGCTTTATCGGCAGCTGTTACAACGCCTACAACTTCATGATGGGATTGATGAATGGCTTGCAGTGAGGTTTTTGCAAACTCAGGAGTCCCTAAAAAAACGACTTTCAATGATTTCATTTTACAAAGATAAGGGTCTTTAAATTATTTAAAAATTAAAAGATTTAAAAAATTAAAGATTGTGCATGTCTATTAATCATCAAACATTTCGCATTACCAATTACTCATTACTTATGCTAAAGCGTAGGTCATGAAATTCAGCATTTTGATTTTCCCGGAATCTAAAAGATAAATTAAATTTTCCAGAATATTGTCTTTCGGGTGATAAGTCAATTGAACGGATAGCTCTTCAATAGTTGCAGGCTTTTTAGTTAAAATTCTTACAATTTCCGATGAAATATTTTGTCCGAAAACGGATTGTTTATTTTTTTCACAAACAGAACAGTTTCCGCAGTTTTTGGTATTTTTTTCTCCAAAATAAGACAAAATGAGCTTCATTTTACAATATTGACTGTCTTCAACGTAAAATTTCATTTCTTCCCATTTCTGGATTTTATTTCTTTGAATATGTTCAAAAACCTTCCAGTAAGAGCTGTTAATAACCCTTTCGTCTCTTGGTTTTAGAAATTTAATGCTGGACAACGCTCCATCAATATATTCAATATAATTTTTTTGCTGAAGTTCTTTAAGCCTTTCTTTGATTAAATGAACACTTACTCCAATTTTATTACTCACTTGCTGTTCGCTAAACATGACTTTATGACTTGTAATTCCTGAAATCGAACGCAATAGAAGCTCTATAAAATAGGAATCTTTCTGAGGAATCTGGTCAATTTCATCCGCTTTCATCAATAACTCAATTGACGAAAGACTTTTATTATCATTAAAATAAATAATTTCCTGATTGTGAAGAAAGGTGAGAACATTATTAATTTTAGCCTTTGATAGTTTTGTAAAATTCTGAATTCCAGTCATATTTAACTGGAAAACCTTTTCAGGTAATTCAAATTCGGCAACCTGAAAAATAGAGTAGAGGTAACTGATGATCTTTAGAAATTCCTCTTTATTTGGAATTTGATTTTTTAAAATCTGATCAAAATTGACCAGTTCCTGCTTATTCCAAAGAAGAAAAGCGAAACTTTTTTTGCCGTCCCGTCCCGCACGTCCAATTTCCTGATAATAATTTTCAATAGAAGGGGAGGGTGAAAAGTGAATTACAAAACGTACATTGTCTTTATCGATTCCCATTCCAAAGGCATTTGTGGAAATTAACACATTCTGGGCACTGTTATTCCAGAAATTTTGGCGGGTGTTTTTTTCTTTCGTGGTTAAGCCGGCATGAAAAAAATCTACATTCTGTAAATTATTTTTATGCAGAAATTCAGTAAGCTGTTCTGCCTCTTTTCTTGTTCTTACATACACTATTCCTGATTTTGTTGCGTATTTTAGAATATTTAAGATACGCTGATATTTATCAGAAACTTCTTCGGTAAAGATTTTTATATTTTCTCTTTTAAAGCTTTTTTGAAAAATCGTGGGATTTTTAAGCTCCAGTTTAGTTTTAATTTCTTCCAAAACTTTTGGAGTGGCTGTTGCCGTCAAAGCCAGACATGCGATTTCGGGATTATTTCGTCTAAATTCCTTGATATTCTGATAGCTTGGTCTGAAATCCTGCCCCCATTCTGAAATACAATGTGCTTCATCTACCGCAATAAATGACAGTTGAATTTCTTCAATATTCTGTAAAAACTGTTTATTGGTCAATCTTTCGGGTGAGACATACAGCAATTTTGTAAGGCCATCTTTGCATCTGTTATAAATTACTTCGGAATCAAATTCATCTAATTCTGAAGATAAATATTCTGCTTCAATCTGATTAAATTTAAGCTGATTAACCTGATCCTTCATCAAAGCCAATAAGGGTGAAATGACGAGACATACGCCTTCCTTTAACAATGCAGGGAGTTGATAGCAGAGTGATTTTCCGGCTCCAGTCGGTAAAAGAGCCAATGTATCTTTTTCATATAATACAGCATCAATAATCCCTTCCTGGGAATCTCTGAAACTGTCGTAACCCCAAAAATGTTTAAGGGTTTCATATTTTAATTGTTGAAAATCCTGTGAAGAAATCATAAGGTAAAAATAGGAAAAGTTTGGAACAAAAAAAGCCACGCAATGCGTGACTTTATTATAATTTAAATAATATTTATTATTTAGCTTCGAAGTAAACTCTTCTGTTTGCTCTGTTTTTCCATTCAGGACATTTAGTAGCAGGCTCACACTCAGGATATTTAAGGTCTTTTTCACCTCTACCTACAGCGTTTAATTTAGAAGAATCAACACCATTTTTGATTAAATAATTCTTAACGCTATTTGCTCTTCTTTCTGATAATTTTTGGTTATAAGCATCAGAAGCTCTGGTATCAGTTGCTCCGATCACAGTATAAGCACCGTTTGAAGAGTTGATATAACTAACAGCATTATTAAGAATAGGCGTAGTAGAAGGTAAGATTCTATCTGAATTTAAATCGAATTCAATTCCTTCTAAAGTTCTAGTTGTATCATCAACCTTCGTAGGTGTTACAGGAGGAGTTGTAGGACAACCGTTGTTTTCAACAGGTCCAGGAACAGTTACACACTTATCGTAAAGATCAATTACTCCGTCTAAGTCTGTATCCAAAGCTACACCGGCACCATCAACTCTTGCACCTGCAGGAGTATCAAGTTGTCTGTCCCAATCGTCGCAAACGCCATCATTATCAGCATCTCCTTTTTTACAAACTTCAATATCTTGGTTTTTGTTAGCTAAAACATCTAATTTGTAATAGATTTCCTGTAATGGGTCATGCCACATTAAATGAGATTCGTGTTTTCCTAATTTTAAAGAAACACCTAAAGTAGCGTTGAAGAAGTTATCAGAAGTTTGCTCTTCACGTTGGTTGATTGCACTGTACTGTGCACCTCCACCATCGAATTCATCATCACCTGTAACTACATACATTAATCTACCTTCGATATCTAATCTTCTGTTAACTTTGAACTTAAGACCAGCACCAGCCTGAGCAAACATAGATCCTAATTTGAAAGGTTTCAATTCAGTTACCATTCTTTGGCCAGATTCATCCTTTTGATAAGCTCTATAAGCTATAGTACCAATACCTGCATAACCGTGTAGAGCCCATCTGTAAGGAGAATGATTGTCAACTCTTCTTAATAAGTTTGAGAAGTTGATATCTCCTAATATTGAGATTGCATCATATTGAGTTCTTGCACCCACCTGCTGATATGCTGAAGCATTTGAAGGGGCTGCATCTTTAGTATTGAACCATCCTTGTCTTGTTTCCCCTCTATCATATTGTAAGTTAATACCAAAAGCATGAGTAATGGCCTTATCAATACTAACGTAAGCAGAATAACCAAAAAGGTTTTTACCGTTACCGTTTTTAATAGAAGTTAAATCGGCAGATTGAACAAGTGGTACACCAGCACCAAAAGAGATTGCCCAATCATTGAATCTTTTAGATTTTTGGGTAAAGGGAGAAACATTAGCAGAACCAGAAGAAAACGTATTTGGATATTCTCCGTTTGAAACTGCCGTTGAGTCTTGTGCAAAGCCTGCTGTAGGAACAGCTAATGCTAGTGCAACAATTGCTAAACTTAATTTCATAGTGTATTTTTTATTTAGTTAATTAAATGATTTTATTTTTTTTAAAGTAAGCTATTTACTTTACTTTAGATTTTGATTATTTGCCTGTAGGACATCCATTGTTATCAGGTGATCCAGGAACAGTAACGCACTTGTCATATAAATCGATAACTCCGTCAAGATCCATGTCTAAAGCAACACCGGCACCGTCAACTCTTGCTCCTGCAGGAGTATTCAGTTCTCTGTCCCAGTCGTCACATACTCCATCGTTGTCATTATCTCCTTTTTCACAAACTACTAAATCTGTAGAAGCGTTTTCAAGAACATTTGCTCTGTAATAAGCTTCCTGCAAAGGATCATGCCACGTTAAATGAGACATATGTTTTCCAAGCTTAAATGATAAACCTAAACTTACCGTCCACATATTATCTGAACGGGAATCGTTGATCATGTTATACTTAGAGACTTTAGAATTGACATCATAGTCAGCAGGGCCAGCCCAACCGCCACCATCAAATTCATCATCACCACTGATGATATACATTGTTCTCGCTTCGATATCAATACGGTTGGAAATGTTATATTTCAAACCAAGACCGAATTGAGAGTAGAACGATGCAATATTAAGCTCCTGATCAATAAAAAGAGGAACTCTCGCAGGTGATGTACTCCATCTGAATTCGTTGTTGTCATGCAAAGATGTATTAAAGTTTTGGAAACCGATACCAGCATAACCGTGTAAAGCCCATCTGTATGGAGAATGATTATCAACTCTTCTTAATAAGTTTGAGAAGTTGATGTCTCCAATTAAAGCAATTTGATTATACTTAGTATTAGCGTGACCAATACCTGCTGCGATTCCTGCAGCACCGTCTAACTGAGCTTGTTGCTTAGTTTCACCTCTTTGATAAGCAAGGCTTAATCCAAATGTGTGGGAAATTTGCTTGTCCAAGCTTACATACGCATTATATCCCCAATTCGTCTTATCCTTAGTTATAGATCTAAGATCCGAATGAACCATAAATGCTGCACCACCCCCTACCGAGACCGACCAGTCGTTAAATCTTCTAGCCTTGTTGTCGAAAGGTTGGACATTGGCTGAGCCTGAGGAGAAAGTATTTGGGTACTCGTTAGATGAACTAACTTTAATACTGTCCTGAGCATAAGTAGCAATAGGCAAAGCGGCCAATAATAATAAACCTAATTTCATACAATATGTTTTATGTTTTATTTTATAAATTTTTTAATAATATCTTAGAAAATTCCCTTTCAAAAAGATGTTTTTTATGAGGGATTTCTAACCTTTCTGATGTGAACCTAATTTCATTATACTTAATGATATCTATATCTATTATTCTATCAGTATAGCCTCCGGATATTTTTGAATCATTAAATCTTCCCATCTCAATTTCAATACTTTTAACAAAATCAAGCAGTTGAATTGGTGAAAGATCTGTAAATATTATTGTTGCAATATTACAAAAAATATTGGAACTGACAAACTCTACCGGTTCGGATATTAAAAATTCACTAATTTTTAATATTTCTATTCCCTTTTCTCTGATCTTTTCAAGGGCTGTCTCCAAATTTTTTTTTTGATCTCCCAGATTACTTCCGAGTAACAAAACCACTTTATGTTGCGACATATTAGAAAATGATTGATTTATGAAAAGTTTTTTTAAAAACGTCCTGGCAAATATAGTTGCTATTGTCATATTATGTGCCGTATTTTTCTTCTTTTTTATCATGTTGCTCGTGTTTAGCTCGATGAGCAGCGATAAAACGGTCACTGTAAAAAAGAATTCTGTATTAACTATAAATTTAAAGACAAACATTATAGACAGCCCTACTGAGGAGCAAACCGGATTATTTAATGTAAGTAATCAAAAGAAAAATATTCTTATATATGATGCTATTGAAGCAATATATAAAGCAAAAGATGATGATAACATAAAAGGGATAAGTATCGAAGCTGATGTCCTGAATGCGGGAATTACACAAATTGACGATTTGCGAAACGCAATCCAGGATTTCAAAAAAAGCGGAAAATTTGTTTATGCGTATGGAAATGGAGTTTCCCAATCCGCTTATTATTTGGGATCTGTCGCGGATCAGTATTACTTAAATCCATCAGGAATGATCGAGTTGAAGGGGCTTGCTACTGAAGTTACTTTCTTTAAAGATTTTGCTGAAAAATATGGTATCGGGATCGAGGTTATCCGTCACGGAAAATTTAAATCTGCAGTCGAGCCTTTTATCAGAAACGATATTTCACCTGAAAATAAAGAGCAATTGGGTACTTTATTAAATGATATCTGGAAAAATACTTCAACGAAAATTGCTGCATCAAGAAAAATAGATACGGCACAGTTCAGAACCGTTGTAGATAGTCTATACGGGATGATTCCTGAGTTGGGATTAAAATATAAACTGGCGGATAAATTAATCCAGAAAACCGAATATGATGAAATTATTAAATCTAAATTAAGCTTAAAAGAAAAAGATAAATTAAACAAAATATCATTAAGCAGCTACATCAGCTCTTATGCTGAAGGCGAAAAATCCGGAGATAGAGTAGCGGTATTATATGCTTCGGGCTCTATTAATAATGGTGATAATTACAATGATATCAATTCTGAAACTTATATTAAATATATCAAAGATCTCCAAAAAGATGATAAGGTAAAAGCGGTCGTTTTCAGGATTAATTCACCAGGAGGAAGTGCCAATGCGTCTGATGAAATTTTATTTGAACTTCAGCAACTGAAAAAAACAAAACCACTTGTTGTTTCTTTCGGGGATTATGCGGCTTCAGGAGGGTATTATATTGCGATGGCAGCAGATAAAATTTATTCTGAACCGAATACATTAACCGGCTCGATCGGAGTTTTTGGAGTGATTCCTTATTATAAAGATATTGCAAATAAAAACGGGATTCGTTCAGATATTGTTTCTACAAATGCCAATTCTCAATATTATTCTGCTCTGAATGGTGTTACTCCTTATGGGGTAAATTTAATTACAAAAAGCGTAGAAGGAACATACAAAAGATTTGTACATTTTGTGACACAAAACAGGAAAAAAACTTTTGAGCAGATCGATAATATCGGTGGCGGAAGAGTCTGGAGCGGGGTAAGAGCCAAGCAAATCGGTTTGGTGGATGAGCTGGGAACGTTGAATGACGCTGTAAAATATGCTGCTCAAAAAGCCAGCTTAAAATCTTATCATGTCGCTTCTTATCCAAAAAGCATGTCTCCGTTTGAGCAGATTTTCAAAGATTTTAATGAAGATGATATTTCTGCAAGAGTGATTAAAAATAAAATTGGAAATGCAAATTATGAGATATTACAGCAGGTGATAGAAAAAAGAAAGCTGCAATCTGAGGTTAAAATGGAAATGCCTTATCAAATTAAGATAAACTAAACTAAATTATATTGTACACAGAAACGGCGGATTTGAATTTCAAATCCGCCGTTTTATTTTTTTTATGTAAATATTTTAGCTGCTTCTTTTCGTTGCCATTCCATAAATCCAGAGTACGATTAAAGCCCCTCCAATTGCCAGAATCCAGCTTCTAGGATTCCAGAAAGACGTTACATCACCCCAATGAAGAACGTAAACTCCAATTGCACCACCTATAAAAGCTCCCACAATTCCTAAGATAATTGTGATAAGCCAGCCTCCTCCCTGAGTTCCCGGCATGATCAGTTTTGCAATTGCACCCGCAATAAGACCGAATAAAATCCATGTTATAAATCCCATAGTTCAAATTTTTAATTGTTAATATTTTAATGAATTTGTTTTTATTAATATAGGGAAAACATGATAAAAATCATCTTTTCTTGAAGAATGAGTCAACAAATTCCGTACCATTAAACAATTGCAGGTCCTGCATCTTTTCACCGACACCAATATATTTTACGGGAATTTGGAACTGATCGGAAATGCCTATTACAACGCCTCCTTTTGCTGTTCCGTCAAGTTTTGTTACTGCTAATGCATTTACTTCTGTTGCGGCTGTAAACTGTTTTGCCTGCTCAAAAGCGTTTTGTCCTGTAGAACCGTCAAGCACCAATAAAATCTCGTGAGGCGCATCAGGAATTACCTTTTGCATTACTCTTTTAATTTTTGAAAGCTCGTTCATCAGGTTAATTTTATTATGAAGCCTTCCGGCTGTATCAATGATGACAACATCCGCTCCCTGCGCTTTTGCACTTTGAACAGTATCAAAGGCAACGGACGCCGGATCAGAGCCCATATCCTGCTTTACAATAGGAACGCCGACTCTTTCACTCCAGATCGTTAATTGATCGACAGCAGCAGCTCTAAAGGTGTCTGCAGCTCCCAAAACAACTTTTTTACCTTCTGATTTAAACTGATGGGCAAGTTTTCCGATTGTTGTAGTTTTTCCTACACCGTTTACGCCCACAACCATGATGACGTAAGGTTTTTTGGATTCATCTATATTTCCGGTTCCTGCATGAGGGTTTTCAAGCAATAAACCTGAAATCTCGTCACGAAGAATTTGATCTAATTCGCCTACACTTACATATTTATCTCTTGCAACACGCTCTTCAATTCTTTCTATAATTTTGATGGTTGTAGATGCGCCGACATCGGATGCGATCAGTATTTCTTCCAGATTATCCAGTACTTCATCATCTACTTTGCTTTTGCCGACTACGGCTTTAGTCATTTTTTCAAAAAAACCTTGACTGGATTTTTCTAGTCCTTTATCTAAAGTTTCTTTTTCTTCTTTTTTGAAAATGTTTTTAAACCAACTCATATTAGAATTTAGATTTGATATAAGATGTTGTGTGTCTCTCTTTATAACAAAGATAACAAAAAAACTACCCAAAAGATGAGTAGTTTTTTATATTGTAAATAAAGTGGAGATTATTTTTTCAAATAACCGTCAACTTCGTCTGCATTCATTACTTTTTCTTCGAAAACGTAAGCTCCTGATTTAGAAGACTTCACCATTTTCACAACTTTAGTCATTTTTTTTGACTGTCCGCTTTGTAGGGTTGCTACTACTTTCTTTGCCATGGTAAATTATATTTATAAATTACTTGATTTCTTTGTGAAGGGTAGATCTTTTAAGAACCGGATTGTATTTTTTCAATTCCAATCTTTCTGTAGTGTTCTTTTTATTTTTTGTAGAAATGTATCTTGACATTCCTGGCATACCGCTTTCTTTGTGCTCTGTACATTCAAGGATTACTTGAACTCTGTTTCCTTTTTTTGCCATGATTTATTAATTCTTTTTAATCAATCCGTTTCTAGTCGCTCTTTCAATAGCTTCCTCGATTCCAATCTTGTTAATCACTCTCAATCCATGAGCTGATACTTTCAGTGTTACGTGCTTATCTTGCTCCGGAAGGTAAAACTTCTTCTCCAATAAGTTAATTTCAAAACGACGCTTCGTTTTGTTATTAGCGTGAGAAACGTTGTTACCAACCATTGCACGCTTTCCTGTTATTTGGCAAATTCTTGACATATCTCGATGTTCTTATTTGTATAATATTTGAGAGTGCAAAATAACGAAGAATTTTTTAGATAGACAAATCTTTTAGAAAATATTTATAAATAACTTGCTGATTAATACGATTGATTTAAGTTGAAAATTCAATGACTTATAAATAGCTATGTTTTCAAATCTCAACAAAAAGATTTAGAATTATAAATTTTAAAATTGAAAAAAAATACAGTGCTTAATATCAATAGGAGCGGGCTTTAGCCCGTTTAAATAATTTAAAATGTTCAATAGGCTTTAGCCAAAACTTAAATAAATTAACTGCAAAAGCTTTATGTTTATTTATGGGGAATATTTTAAAATCCTAAGCTTTTTTCTTTTGAATCCTATTCTGAAATCTTTTAATTAAAAAATAAAACAATAAAAATCCCAATGCAAAAATCGAAAATCTTGATAATAAATCGCCCGCTCTTGTATAAAAAGTCTGCTGGTCATAAAGATTCACTTTTGCGAATAAAGTGGTTTTATCTTCATAAAAAGTATCGGCTGTAACTTCTCCTTTTGCATCAATATGTGCGGAAATCCCGCTGTTTGCGGCGCGTACGATTTCTCTTCTTGTTTCGATCGCTCTTAATTTTGCATAAGAAAGAAGCTGCTTGTGCCCTTCTGTAACGCCCCACCACGAGTCATTCGTCATAATTCCTAAGAAATTGGCTCCTTTTTTTACATAATCACCCACAAATTCGCCATAAATGCTTTCATAGCAAATAATTGGAGCAATTTTGCCTTTATTATAAGGATTGGAAAAGGCAACTCTTTCTTTGTCAGTTCCTAAGGAAGCAACTGTTCCACCTAAATTTAACATCGCATTGCCTAAAAGTGGCTTTAAAACATTCATATAAGGGAAAATTTCAACTCCAGGAACCAATTTTCCTTTATGGTAAACTTCTACTTTTTTGTTCGGAACAATTTGAATCGCAGAGTTAAAACTTTCAACCCAAAGTCCCTGATTCAGTTGATATGCTTCTACAGGTAAATTTTTATTGGTTGTAAAAAAACGGTGTGAGGAAATTCCGGTATTAAAAACAGAACCCGGATGTTTTGATAAAAATCCTTTAATATTGTTTAAAAGATAGCTTTTCTCGAAAGCCGTCTCGGAAATAGAGCCTCTTCCGGGAAGCGCTGTTTCGGGGGCAATGTAATAATCTATTTTTCCTTTTGAATTTTTTTCAGCTAAATCTAAAAGATCAGTTAAAATCGTTAAGCTGTCTTTTGAATATTTTTCACCATAAGGATCAAGATCCGGCTGTAGCATTAAAACATTCACCTGTCCGATCGGTTTTTCATTAAAATTATTATATTTAACGAACGAAATAATCATCGGAAGAATAATCAAAGCAGTAACAATTGAAGTGTTTTTAATTAAATCTTTTCTTTTTCTGCCTGCTTCCCAGGTTCTTACCGTATAAAATATCAGTACATTAATCACTAAGATCCAGAAGCTTCCGCCTGTTGCGCCCAAGGTATCGTACCACTGAACGAATTTCGGATATTCTGAAAAAACATTTCCTAAATTCAGCCAGGGCCATGTCAGCTCCCAAGACATATGGAATTTTTCAAAGCTCATCCAGATGGCAATCAAAAATCCCAGTCCCCAATACGTTCCCTGTGCATTTTTGTACCAATGATAGCATTGAAAAACCAGAGAATATAAAAAAGAATTTACCAAAACCGGAAATACAACCGCCATCATAGAATGGCTTCCGTCGGGATTTTTGGAGCCATAAAGCCAGCCTGTCGTTACAATATTCCAGATTACAAAACATAAGTAGGATAGTCCGAAAACCACCCAGCTTTTCCTGTTATAACCGGAAAATTTTGAGACTCCGTGCTCCATCATTAAAAGCGGAACAAGGGCAAAAAATATAAAAAACGGGACACCATAAGTCGGCCACGATATGGATAAAAGCATCGCTGAAATGAGCGTAAGTAAAACGTACTTCATTAAATTTATTTAACACACAAATTTAATGTTTTTGAAATGAATAAATTTGCAATCGATGTTAAAGAAATTTTATAAAATTATTATCATTCCCTATACTCTGTTTTTGCTTTACCTGATGTTTTTGGGAATGGGCAGGTTCCAGTACGAAGATAATTTGTTGAGAATAAAGCCGATTATTTCAACCATAGACTTTATTAAGGATACGATCTCGTTAAAAGTTATTCTCATTATTGTGTTAGGTAATATTGTAATGTTTATACCTTTTGGGTTTCTTGGTTGGATTTTTCCGAGGTTTAAAGACTTAAAAACATTAATTTTTGCTTTTATTCCGGCAATCACGATTGTTGAGACGCTTCAGTATTTTACGAGAATGGGAATTTTTGAAGTGGATGATATTCTGATGAATACTTTTGGGGTGTTTTTAGGTTTTTTGATTAAAGGAATTATTGAAAAACGATTTGTAAGCTGGATTGTTTAAATGGTTTATCTCTAATTTTATCCATTCAATTCCTTAGCGCGTTTCTCTGCATTCAGAATTCCGGCTTTTAAAATATCTTTAAGGTTATTTTCCTCAAAACTCCTTAAAGCGGCTTCTGTAGTTCCGCCTTTTGAAGCTACATCCTGAATTAATTCCTCCAGATTTTTATCGGAATTATTAATTAAATGATAAGCGCCAAGCATGGTCTGCTCTACAAAAAGTTTTGACAGGTTTTCGTCAATTCCCATTTCTGTTCCTGCTTTTATCATGGCGTCAACGATGTAATAAAAATAAGCCGGTCCGCTTCCGGAAAGGGCTGTGACGCCGTCCAGTAATTCTTCGTTTTCCAGATAAACCGATCTTCCCGTTGAGTTTAATAATCTTTCAATATTAATTAACTGGCTGAAAGAAATTCCTTGCGCAGAAGTATAACCTGTAATACCCATTCCGAGAAGAGTTGGAGAGTTTGGCATTGCTCTTACGACAAGCGGATGGTTTAGTAGATTTTGAATTTTTTTGATTTTAATTCCCGCCATAATTGACAAAATCATTTGATTTTCTTTAAGCTTAAACTGAAAATTTTCAGCAACATTTTTAAAATCCTGTGGTTTTACGGAAATGATAATTAAATCCGCATCCAATTCTTTAACATCATTAAAGATCGAGATCTTAGATTTCGGAAATTCTTCTGATATTTTAAAAATTTTAGATTCGTTTCTTGTGATTAAATGGAGGTTTTCAGGTTTTATCAGTTCATATTTCAAAAATGATTTTGAAAAGGATAAGCCCATATTTCCTGCTCCGAGAATAGCGATTTTCATATTTGTGTGTTATTTTATTTTGCTTTTTTATGATGTTATCTGTAATGTGACGATTATAGTAACCTTGTCAAAGTTTTAAACTTTGACAAGGTTGATTGCTTAAATAATATTAACCTCTCTTTCCAGTTCAATTCCAAATTTTTCCTTCACCGAATTAATAATTTCCGTCGAAAAATCAAAAATTTCCTTTCCCGTGGCTTCTCCGGTTGCATTTATAATAACTAAAGATTGTAATTGGTGTGAAGCTACGTTTCCAATTTGTTTTCCTTTCCAGCCGCATTGTTCAATCAGCCAGCCCGCCGGGACTTTTACAAAATCTCCATTCGGATAGCCTTGAATATTTTCAAATTTTTGTTTTAAATTTTCAAACTGGCTTAAAGGAATTGTCGGATTTTTAAAGAAGCTTCCTGCATTTCCGATTTGCTTCGGATCGGGTAATTTGCTTTGTCTGATATTGATGACAGCTTTGGAAACATCCTGAATAGTAGGATTTTTAATGCTTAAATTTTCCAATTCTGTCCGAATAGCTCCGTATTCAGTTTTAATTCTGTGATTCTTTTTTGACAGTTTAAATGAAACTTCCAAAATCACATATTTACCTTTTCCTTCCTGCTTAAAAATAGAATCTCTATATCCGAATTTACACTGCTCAAGATTGAAAGTTTCAACTTCCAGCGTTTTAAGATTCAACACTTTACATTCAACAAAAACGTCTTTGATTTCGGTTCCGTAGGCACCGATATTCTGCATTGGTGATGTTCCTACGTTTCCGGGAATTAATGAAAGATTTTCGAGTCCGCCAAAGTTTTTATTTAAACAATACATCACAAGCTCATGCCAGTTTTCTCCGGCTTTTGCAGTGACCAAAACTTCATTTTCGGAAATATTTTCTTCTGAAATCCCTTTTAAATTAAGTTTAATAACCAATCCTTCGAAATCCTGAGTAAACAATACATTGCTTCCGCCTCCAAGAAAAAGGAGTTTAAGATTTTGAGACCTTGAAAATTTGAGGGCTTCTTTTAATTCTTCAACATTATTTATTTCTGCGAAATATTTTGCTTTTGCGCTTACACCGAAAGTGTTGTAGTGTTTTAGGGAAAAATTTTCTTGCATCGTGATTATTTTCCTTTGGGAAGGATAATTTCTAGTTGATTTTTAAGTTCCTGAAATTGTTTATAATGAATAGTATCAATATAAGAATTTACATAAACGTGAGATTTTTTCGGAGTTCTGATCTGGAAGGTTTCATCAATTCCGTCTACGGATTGTTTGCTGGGCGAGCTTTTGATCTTGTCTAAAGTTCGGACATCAATGGTTGAAGAGATGTTTTTCCAGATTTGAGGAGTGATTGCGGAATGCCATTCTTTGTGAATTTTATTGTTTGCAACGCCTTGCTCCAGATGAATGGAATCTTTTGTGACTTTAACAATTTTATAATCTCCTAAAGTTCCGCCAACATCTGAGTAGCCGATAAAAGTAATCTCATTTGGGTTTTTGGGAGAATTTTTTTCGTCCTGTTTATTATTACAGGAAAAAAAAATCAGCAATAAAAGTATTGGGGAGAAAATTTTCAAACCAAGATTTTTTATTGCTGACATTATAGTAAAGTTTTAATTAAAGGCTGAATTCCAATTTATATTTTTCAAGGGCATCTTTTAAAATGGCTGCACTTTTCCTTAAGTCTTCTTCTTTTAAAACGTATGCGATTCTTACTTGTTTTTTTCCTAATTCAGGATCGCTGTAGAATCCGCCTGCAGGGGCAACCATAATCGTTTCGTTGTGGAAAGAATATTTCTCCAGCAGCCATTGGGCGAATTTTTCTGTATCGTCAACCGGAAGTTCGGCAACACAGTAGAAAGCTCCTTTTGGTTTTGGGCAAATTACCCCCGGAATAGCGTTCAGTAAATCAACCAAAACGTTTCTTCTGTGCGTATATTCTTCTCTTACAGCTCTTATATATGCGCCGTCATTTTGATGAGCGGCAGTTGCAGCAATTTGTCCTAAAAGAACCGGGCTCAATCTTGCCTGTGCAAAAAGCATCGCTGCATCATGGATTTTTTTAGAACGGGTGATCAAACAGCCGATTCTTACACCACACATTGAGTAACGTTTTGATTCTGAATCGATAATGATGCAGTTTTCACTTAATTCAGGGAAAGCAAGCATAGAAACCTGCTGTTTTCCGTCGTACACATATTCTCTGTAAACTTCATCTGAAATGATTACGATATCATACTTAACAGCAATTTCAGCTAATTTTTGAAGTTCATCACGAGTGTAAAGATAACCTGTCGGATTTCCCGGATTACAAATGATAATTGCTCTCGTTTTATCTGTGATTTTTTTCTCAAATTCTTCAATCGGAGGAAGTGCAAAACCGGTATCAATCGTTGACGGAATTGCCACCACATTTACATTAAATGTACTTGTAAAACCATTGTAATTGGCGTAATAAGGCTCAGGAATGATAACTTCATCACCATCATCGCACAAAGTAGAGATGGCGAAGTTCAACGCTTCAGAACCTCCGTTAGTCACAATGAAATTATCCGGCGTTAGATCTGTGAAATCCAGCGAGTGATAATATTCTGTAAGTGCTTTTCTGTATTCGATGTTACCTTCAGAAAGAGCGTATTCCAATACTTTTAAATCAATATTTTTTAAAGCATTAAGAGCCGTTTCCGGGGTTTCAATATCTGGTTGCCCGATATTGAGGTGATATACTTTTATTCCTTTTTGTTTTGCTTTAAGGGCAAAAGGAACCAGTTTTCTTACCGGCGAAGGCGGCATATGTTGTGCTCTGTTTGAAATTTTCGGCATTGTTCAAAAAAATTTGTATGGCAAAAATAAGATTTAATTTCTCAATAATAAAATTGTTTCAAAATATAACTTAAATGATGATTTTGTGTAAATATTTGATTTTTAACATCAATTTTAATGTATTTTATCTCCATGATTGTTGTTTTTGTTATCGTGATTTGATTTTTGTTTTGAATTATTATTGATATTTAATTAAAATAGCATGGTAAATTTTTAAAATAACTTTTTTTATATTGTTTTTTTTATAAATTTACAGCGATAATACTAAGTAATATGAAAATAAATCGATTTTTTGGAGTCTTAAATTTGATGGCTCTTTTTTCTGCTTCTGCAGTAATGGCACAAAACTTTCAAACGATGCCAATTTCTAGTGGTTATTCAGCGGATGTTATTGCAAACGGGGTTGGCTCTTCTACCGTTTCCACTACTATTGATGTAGATGGGGTTAATTTTGCTTTTGTAGCGAGAGATTTTCAGCTGACACCAACAAGCCCGGTGATAACTTATGGTATTCCTGTAGATGGAATTATTAATTCTGTGGTTGCAGGTACTCCGGGACTGAGCTATCAGATGGGAAATTTGTCGGGTAATAATTCTTTAAGGCTTGCCAATGCAGGTGAAACCGGAACGCTTACTTTTGCAACCCCTAAAGCTGCTTTTAAGCTGTATATGCTGTCAACGAGCGGCAGTGGAACGTCCAATGTTGATGTTGTGGTAAATTTTACGGACAATACCACTCAGACTTTTTCTAATATTGGCCTTACCGACTGGTATAATGGTTCAAACTACGCTATTCAGGGTATCGGAAGAATCAGCAGACTGACGGACGTTTTAGAGTCAAGTACAACGAATCCCAGACTTTACCAGGCTTTATTGACGATTGATGCCGCAAATCAGACAAAACCTATCCAAAGTGTAACGGTAACGAAAGTGGGAACAACAACCGGAGTTTCTAATATTTTTGCTTTTTCTGCGGATGCTTATACAGATTGTTCGGCTCCGACTTTACAGCCTGTAGGAACACTTTCTGCAAATTCTGCTCAGGTATCATGGACGGTTCCCGCAACAACGCAAGCTGCGAGCTATGATATTTATTACAGCACGACAAATACAGCACCAAATAGCGCAACAACGCCAAGCATTCCGAACGTAAGCGGAACTTCTTATACGATTGGAGGTTTAAATCCGACAACAACTTACTATTATTGGGTAAGAACAAATTGTAGCGGATCTACAAGCCAAAGCGTTTGGTCATTCTCAGGGACATTTACTACTTTATGTGGAGCTGTAGTTCCTGCTTATACCAATACATTTAGCCCTTTCCCTGGCGGATGCTGGAATTTGAGTCTTTCAGGTGGTACACCTTCAACAGGGCCAACCGGGACAAGCGCATATTGGATACAGGATGGGTTCTTAAATAATACAACTACAGGTGCTGCAAGATTTAATCTTTATTCAACAAACAGAACCGGATGGATGAAAACCACGCCGTTTAACCTTTCTGCGGGAGGCTACAGAGTGAAATTCGATTATGGAGTAACTGCATATACAGGAACAGCTGCTTCGGCAATGGGTTCTGATGATATTGTACAGTTTCTGGTTTCCAATGACGGTGGAAGTACATGGAATGTTCTTCAGACATGGACTGCAGCTGAGGCGCCTTCAAACACTTCAACAACTTATACTTACGATTTAGTAGGGTATAACAGCGCAAATACTGTTTTTGCGATGTACGCAAGTGATGGCCCGGTAGATGATCCTCAGGATTATAACTTCTATGTCGATAATTTTACTGTAGAATCTACTCCGCTGGCTACTTCTGAAGTGAATGCCAAGAAAAAAGTAGCGGTTCATCCGAATCCTTTCAAAGATGTTTTATACATTTCTGATGATAAAGATCTGAAATCTGTAACGGTAACTGATGTATCCGGAAGAGTGGTAACTACCATTGATAAACCTAGTAAAGAGCTTAACTTAAGCACACTTAAAACAGGATTATATTTAGTAACAGTTACTTTTAAAGACGGTTCACAATCGGTTGTGAAAGCGATCAAGCAATAACACGTATATATAATTATAATTAATCCGGCAGCTATACTTTTTGTATAGCTGCTTTTTTATAATAATCAAAAAAATATATGGAGGATCAACATAATTTTTGTTATTTTGAAATTTCCAAAATTAAAGTACAATGCAAATTCCCGCAGTTTCCATAGAAGATTATATTTCTAAGATTCCTGAAGAAAGACAGGAGATCTTCAAAAAGATATTTGATACCATTAATGATAATTTGCCAAAAGGATTTACCAATAATATCAGCTACGGAATGGTTGGCTGGGCGGTGCCTTTAGAAACTTATCCTGCAGGTTATCATTGCACGCCGGGAAGTCCGCTTCCGTTTATGTCATTGGCTTCACAGAAGAATTTTATTGCATTTTATCACATGGGAATGTATGCCAAGCCGGAACTTTTAAACTGGTTCACAGAAGAATTTCCAAAGCATTCAAAAAGAAAGCTGGATATGGGAAAATCCTGCGTCCGTTTCAAAAAAATGGATGATATTCCGTTAGAATTAATAGCAGAATTAAGCAAAAAAATGACTGTTGAAGATTGGATTAATACCTATGAATCAAATTTTAAAAAATAATTTTTTCCTGAAAATAATTGCGCTTATTTTCCTTTTAAGTTTAATTTTACATTGTAAAAATGCGCAAACTTCAGGATTAAAAAACGGTGATTTACTTTTTGTCACCGCAAAACCAACCGGACTTTCAGGAGCGATCAATAATGTAACGCAAAAGCAAAAAAACGCTTCCTTTGATCATATCGGAATTTTAGAAAAAGATGGAAATCAGTTTTTTGTTCTTCATGCTGCTCCAAAAGGAGGTTCTCAGAAGCAAAATGTAAAAGATTTTCTTAAAGATCAGACTAATGACGGACAAACTGTTATTGTCTATCGATTAAAACCTCAATTTCAGAGCACAATTCCTTCCGCGATTGAAAAAGCCCATTCAATGTTGGGAAAACCATACAATTTCAATTATATTTTGGATGAAAATTCGTATTACTGCTCAGATTTTATTGAAAGAGCATTCAGGAAAAATCATATTTTCAAGTTGGAGCCGATGACTTTCATCGATCCGAAAACCGGAAAAACCAATGAATTCTGGCAGGAATTTTATCAAAAGAAAAATCTCAAGGTTCCGGAAGGTGAATTAGGCTGTAATCCCAACGGATTGGCTGCTTCGGATAAACTGGAAAGAATTAAAATAATTAGGAATTAGGAATTAGGAATTAGTTTGAAAATAAACGTCAATATATTCATGACAATACATATCAATAGGAACGGGCTAAAGCCCGTTTTTTCTTTTTTATAACAAAAGGCTTTAGCCGAAACTTAAAAAATAAATAAAGAAAAGTGTTAAAATTAAAAATTATTAGTCTACTAATTTGGTAGAGTAATAATTTTTTATATTTTTGTCAAAGATTTAAACAAATGAGATGAATTAAATCAAGAAAAGTCTAACCAAAAAATACTTCGTTATGATTACACCAAGTCCAAGTTTGCAGGTTTTACAGAACACGGTCGGCCTGCCCAAAAAAGAATTGTTGCTGGAAATAGAATTGAATGGGAAAATGAAATTTGAACATTTGATGAATACCATTTACAATCAATTCGGGATCTGTCACAGGGTGTTATCGGCTAACGTAGAGTATGTTAACGGACGTAGTTTTGGTTCGGTACAATTGCATATTACAGTTACTTCAGAAGATTACCAGGAGCTTGAGTTTTATCTGAATAGAAATAAACTTTTAAATACCACCGTGGAATATGTCTGCAGGAAGTATTTTTAAGGGGAGGTTCATATAGTTTTAATTACGAAAGTGTTCAGTTTACTGAGCGCTTTTTTTTATTGTAAATTATCAATAAAAAGGTTTATTTTTAAGCTAAATTAAAATCAAAACCTATGATCGCTCTAATTATTGTAATTGCTTTAGCTGTCCTGTTTCTTCTGTACGGAGTTTCCATTTACAACCGTCTCGTAAAATTGAAAAATCTCGTTCAGGAAGCGTGGAGCAGTATTGATGTCATGCTTAAAAAACGTCACGACCTTATCCCGAATCTGGTAGAAACGGTAAAAGGCTATGCAACTCACGAAAGAGAAACGCTGGACAGTGTCACAAGAGCCAGGAATCAGGCTGTAGGAGCCAATTCTGTAGAATCAAAAGAAGCTGCAGAGAAAAACCTTAATCAGGCAATGATGAATTTATTTGCTGTGGCTGAACAGTATCCTGATTTGAAAGCTAATGCCAATTTTCAGCAATTACAGTCTGAGCTGACTTCCATAGAAAACGATATCGAAAAATCAAGAAGATATTATAACGGAACCGTTCGTGAAAATAATACATTGGTAGAATCTTTTCCTAGTAATATAATCGCTAATATGTACAAATTTGAGAAATCTCCGTTTTTTGAATTGGATAATATTGCCGAGAGAGAAGTTCCAACCGTAAAATTTTAAAGAATGAAAAGGTTTTTATTGCTTTTTTATCTGCTGTTTTTTACGCTGGCTTTTTCGCAGGAAAATGACAGCATAGAAGATCGTAAATCGGGAATTGAACGAATTACCTCTTTTCATTCTGATATCAATGTTGATAAAAAATCTGCGTTGACGATTACGGAAAATATCAATGTTCATAGTCTTGGAATCAACATCAAAAGAGGAATTTATCGTGCTCTACCTTTATCCAGAAACTTAAATAACAAAACTCAGAAAGTAAAATATGACATTATCTCCGTAAAAAGAGACGGAGCAGAGGAAGATTATCATGAAGAAACTGAAGACGGTTATCTCAAAATCTATGTTGGAAATAAAGATGTAATCTTAAGTCCAGGCGATTATCAATATGAAATAAAATATAAAACAGAAAACCAAATCGGATTCTTCAATACATATGACGAAATCTATTGGAACGTCAACGGAACGGTTTGGGATTTTGCAATCGACACCATTTCTGCAAAAGTCACACTTCCAGAAGGAGCAAAAATTCTTCAAAATTCATGTTATACAGGTTCTTACGGGAATAATTCCCAAAATTGCAGCGCTACAGTTTTATCAGATAATTCAATGGAATGGTCTGCGGCAAACTTAGGACCGAATGAAGGATTAACCATTGCGGCAGGCTTTCAGAAAGGGATTATGATTCCGCCACCGCCGCCCAGTTTTCTTGAAAAATTTGGACTTTTAATAGCAGCAATTCTTATATTTTTAGGATTAATTCTTTATTATTATTCAACATGGAGCAAATATGGCGTTGATCCTGAAAAACCGACGGTTTATCCTCAATTCAATGTTCCGGAAAATCTTTCACCGTCTTCATTGGGATATTTGCAGGATGAAAGTTTTAAAAATAAATTTTTAACGGCGGCGATCGTGAATCTTGCTGTAAAAGGATATTTAAAAATAATTGAAGGGGAGGATTCCGGGATTTTAGGTTTTTTCAGTACAAAAACATTTACGTTAAATAAATTGAAAGAGCCGGACGAGTCCTTGCCAAAGGAAGAAATTAATTTAATGAATACACTTTTCACAGGGAATGATAGTATAAAATTCGACGGAAAATATAACTCAAAAATTGAAACGGTAGTCAATAATTTCAAAGCAACCTTACAATTCCAGCATGATAAATTTTTAAATGAAGGAAATAATTTTTCAAAAGTTGTTGTGCCGATTTTAATAATGACGTTTGTTTATGCTTTAGGTTTATTTATAAGTTATAAAATAGATCCTGAACCGGAAAAAATGGCTGGCGGAATTGCTATTTACGTAATCTCTTTAATATTATTTTTTGTCATATCATTTTTGTCAAACAGAGTTTCATGGAAAATTTTAATTCCTGTTCCGGTTTTTGTTCTTATTGGATTGATAGGATTCATTAAGGTCGGAAATAGTGGAGGTGAGCTTATTAATTTTAGTGTTTGTTACTTCTTTATCGTTTTAGGATTTACTTCTTTGATGATTTATCAATATTTAATTAAAAGGCCGTCAGAAGAAAAATTAAGGAAAAAATCTTTAATTGAAGGTTTTAAAATGTACATGGGCGCCGCCGAAAACGAGCAGTTGAAATTTCACAATCCTCCTCAGATGACGCCACAGGTTTTCGAAACTTTGTTGCCTTTTGCAATGGTTTTGGGGGTAGATGATATTTGGGGGCAGAAATTTGAAACGATGATAAAAAATATGGCGAACGGAACGCAATATGTCCACTCGTGGTACATCGGAAGCTCTATTAATCATTTAAGCTTTGGAAATACCCTGAATTCAAGTCTTACCAATTCCATAAGATCTGCATCTACGCAACCGTCAAGCTCAAGCAGCGGCTCCGGTGGTGGTGGATTCTCCGGCGGAGGTGGCGGAGGCGGTGGAGGCGGAGGCTGGTAATCCGGACTTCTCAAAATAAAAAGCGTTCAAAATCTGAACGCTTTTACTTTATAATACAGGCTAAAACTAATATCTGAATTCTAACCTCTAATTTCTTATCTTAAATTCTTTCAATATCAGCTCCGATTGCTTTTAATCTTCCGTCAATATTTTCATACCCTCTGTCGATTTGCTCAATATTGTGGATAATTGATTTTCCTTCTGCAGAAAGTGCCGCAATAAGAAGTGCGTTTCCGGCTCTGATGTCAGGAGAAACCATTGTTGTTCCTCTCAACGGAGCTTCTTGATTTAAACCAATCACAGTCGCTCTGTGCGGATCACACAAAATAATCTGAGCGCCCATATCGATCAGTTTATCAACGAAGAATAATCTTGATTCAAACATTTTCTGATGAACCAGAAGACTTCCTTTTGCCTGAGTGGCCACCACTAAAATAATAGACAGCAAATCCGGAGTAAATCCCGGCCAGGGCGCATCGGAAATCGTTAAAATCGAACCGTCAATGAATTTCTGAATTCTATAATTTTCCTGAGCAGGAATATAAATATCATCATTGCTTTGCTCAAGCTCGATTCCTAATTTTCTGAATGTATTTGGGATAACGCCAAGTTGATTCCAGTTTACATTTTTGATGGTGATCTCAGATTTTGTCATGGCTGCAAGACCGATCCACGACCCGATTTCTACCATGTCAGGAAGCATCGTATGTTCAGTTCCGTGAAGGTGGCTTACCCCTTCAATAGTTACTAAATTGGAGCCGATTCCTGAAATGTTGGCACCCATTCTGTTCAGCATCTTACAAAGTTGCTGTAAGTAAGGTTCGCAAGCGGCGTTGTAAATTCTTGTTTTTCCTTTTGCTAAAGTTGCCGCCATGATGATGTTGGCTGTTCCTGTAACGGAAGCTTCTTCCAGTAAAATAAATTTACCGTTAAGTTCTTTAGCTTTTAATGAATAAAAGAATTCGTCTTCATCATAATGAAACTCAGCGCCAAGTTCTACAAGCCCTTGAAAGTGAGTGTCTAATCTTCTTCTTCCGATCTTGTCGCCACCCGGAGTCGGCATATACGCTTCACCGTATCTTGCCAACATCGGACCCATCAACATGATAGACCCACGAAGCTTTGCTCCGTCTTTTTTGAATTCGTTTGATTTTATATAATCAAAATTGACTTTATCAGCCTTGAAAGTATAATCACCATGACCATTTTTGGTAACCTTTACACCAAAATCACCTAAGATTTCGATCAGTCTGTTAACATCATGGATATCGGGGATATTTTTAATTCTAACTTCTTCGTCTGTCAACAACACAGCACATAAAATCTGTAGAGCTTCATTTTTTGCTCCTTGTGGAGTGATTTCACCTTGCAGTCTTTTTCCTCCTCTTATTTGAAATGTTCCACTCATTTTTACTTTCTGTTTTTATGATTATTGTTGTTGTTATTGTGTCTCCTTTTATTAGACGGGTTATTATTTCTGTTACTGTTGTTGTTATTCCTACCGTTATTGTTGTTATTTCTGTTGCTGTTGGTAGAATAATAGATCTTGCTTTTTTCGAGAGATTCTATTCCTGTAAGATCCAGTCTGTTTTCGGATAGCTCTTTCAAATGGCGGAAGATCACATCATCCGTTACGTGCTCTTTATTATAAACATTATAAGATTTCTTCATATTATTGGCAATTACCTCGATCAGGGCTTCTTTTTCGTCGCCGGGCTCAAGTTCTATTGCTTTTTCTATTAATTGAAGAATACTTTTTCCGTAAAATTTAAAATCACCCTGAAGTTTAGGGTATTCCATTGTTTTAGGTTTTTCTGCCAGCTGTTCTCTGGTAGGAAAAGGGTATGGTGAATCTACATCGAGATCATAATTAGCCAAAATAAAAAGATGATCCCAAAGTTTATGCTTATAATTTTCTTCATCACGAAGCTGCGGGTTTCTCTGACCCATAAAATCGATAATTGCCATTGCCATTTCGCTTCTTTCATTTCTGTCAGAAGTCTCTTTGCAACGCTCAACCAACTGTTGAATTATTCTGCCGTATTCCGGCATATGAAGCTGAGGTTTTTGGGTATTGTATTCCATAGTATGCAAATATATGGATTAATGGAAAAATTGTACCGAAAATGTGAAAAGTTTATGATTTTTTAATGAAAAATGAAAATAAAGTTTCCAATGCTTTTTTTTTTAAAAGTTAAATTATTTCACTGCGGTTAGAATTTATTTCAAGAAAATTGTATTTTAGTTAATAGTTTAATAATTAAAACTTTCGATATGAAAAAAACACATTTCTTACTTTCACTTCTGGCATTGGGCTTAGTCAGCTCTTGTCAGAACAATGATGAAATTGTTAACGAAACCTCAAAACAGCTGGAGGTACATAACAAAACGGTTAATGTTACTCATCATGATGGCAGACCTTTCAGCACAGGAAGCGGATCTGCAAATTCAAAATTTGTTTCAGGACCGGGTGGCGGAGTTCTGATGCAGGGATTTTACTGGGACGTTCCCGATGGCGGAAACTGGTGGAATACCGTTAAAGGAAAAGTAACCGACTGGTCCAATGCGGGAATTGGAGCAATTTGGCTGCCGCCTGCTTCAAAAGCGCAAAATGGTGCGTATTCAATGGGGTATGATCCTACAGACTATTATGATTTTGGAAATTATAATCAAAATGGAAGCGTAGAAACCCGTTTTGGTTCAAGAACAGAACTGGAAGGATTAATCACAAAAGCCCATGCAGAAAATATGCAGGTATATGCGGATATTGTCATTAATCACAACAGTGGCGGGCAATCGGAAGCAAATCCTTACACGGGAACCAATACCTGGACGAATTTTTCAGGGGTAGCTTCAGGAAAATTCACCAGAAATTACAATGATTTTTATAAAAATTCTTACGGGAATAATGATGAAGGTGCTTTCGGAGGTTTCCCTGATCTTTGTCATGCTAATCCTCACGTGCAGGACTGGCTTTGGGTAAGAGACGATTCTGTCGGGAAATATTATAAAAATGTTATGAAATTTGACGGCTGGAGATTTGATTATGTGAAAGGTTTCGGACCGTGGGTTGTTAATAACTGGAATTCAAACGTTGGCGGATTTTCTGTCGGAGAATTGTGGGATTCAAACGTAAATACGCTGGAATGGTGGGCTAATAATGCGAACAGCTCTGTATTTGATTTTGCAGCTTATTATAAGATGGATGAAGCTTTTGATAACGGAAATTTAAATGCTTTAAACGACGATATGATGTGGAAAAGAAATCCTTTCAAAGCTGTAACTTTCGTTGCCAACCACGATACGGATATTATCAATAATAAAATGTTGGCGTATGCTTATATTTTGACACATGAAGGGTATCCTACAATTTTCTACAGAGATTATGAAGAGTGGCTGAACAAAGAGAGATTAAACAATCTGATCTGGATTCACAACAACAAAGCAACGGGAACGACCTCGATTCTTTACACCGATAATGATGAATATGTCGCCAGAAGAAACGGCTACAACGGGAATCCCGGACTTGTCGTGTACATTAATAATTCGTCAAGCTGGCAGGAAAGATGGGTAGAAACTAATTGGAGCAGTCAGCAGATTAAAGATTTTACCGGAAGCTCAGGTTGGTATCCAACGACACAGGGTGATAAGTGGGTGAAAATTCAATGTGCACCGAATTCTTATTCTGTTTGGTCTTTAAATCAATAAATTTAAGTAAAGGCTGTTTCAATTTTGAAGCAGTCTTTTTTTACTATAAATTGTAAGATGCTTCGACTTCGCTCAGCATGACATCTCTAATACTAACTGTGTTTATTCAGCAGCATATTTGTAGCGATGTCGTGCTGAGCGAAGTCGAAGCATTTATCATTTATTTAGATTTTAAACCTCAATAAATTTAGCTCTTTGATGAGGCGTCGGCAGATAACATTTCTGATTCGCCAGCTTCATTCTATTTCTGGAAATTACATCATAAATTTTATCACTTAAAGAAGCCGGGAAAATTTTTCCGATTGCTGAAAACTTATAAATTCCGCCCAATAAATCGGCAATTTTTAAAATAGACTTTGATTTTATCAGATAATATTGATTCGGCTTCCAAAGATACATGGTGTTGAATTCCTTTTTATTAAGTCCTCTTTCAGATAGAAAATTCTGCCCAAAATTCGATTGCAGCGAGGCAAACATGAATTGATCTTTTGTATCCCTTTCCAAAATCCATTGCACCCAGAAATTGCAGACACCGCAATCTCCGTCAAAAAATACAATATGTTTATTTTGCCAATTTTCCTGCATGATTTTTATATTAAAACACCATTGACCGTTCGGTGTCTTCTTTTATTTTTTTGAAATATTTAACTAATACCTGTCTTTGCTCATCCGTTAATTTTGCGTTCTGATGACCTATGAAATATGATTCTAAAGGCATTTCTTTCTTTTCAATCATTTCTATACATTCCTGCAATTTGTGTGCCTGTCTTTTAGGTTCGTACACCGCAAAAGTGGAAAAATTTAAATGTTTTCTCCCTTCATTGATATGATTTTTTAACAACCATGAAGCAGGGGCAAAATTAGAATACCACGGATATTTTGTTTCATGTGAATGACAATCATAACATGATGTATTAATGATCTTTGCGATCTCGGGAGGGGTGTTTTTAATCTTTAAAAAATCCATTCCGGGTTCTAAAGGAGGATTCTTTTTATCAATCGGAAAAAACTGGATCATGATAAAAGCGACAAGAACTACAACGAGTATTTTTTTCATAATTGCGAAATTTTATAATTAATTATGTATAAAAGTAAGATTGTTTTTGAAAATAAAATATATTTGTTCCTGAAAAAACAAACATATGACAAAAAGATTATTTCCTGTTTTATTAGTAACAGGTTCATTTGCTTTTGCCCAGGTTGGGTTTAATACTACACTTCCAAATGCAACGCTTGACGTTGTCGGAAATCCTGCAGACCAAACAAAATTTGACGGTATCATTGCGCCGAGAATCTCCGGAGATCAGCTTAAAACAAAGATGTATACGGCTTTTCAGACCGGAGCTCTGGTATATGTTACAACCCCTGATCTTTCACCGGGCGGGCAGACTTCAGACGTTACCTCTACGGGATATTTTTATTTTGACGGCAATCCTTCGGTGAATAAATGGGTAAAAATATCCTCCGGAAATACTGCAAAGATCCGAAATCTGGCTTCAGGAACGATCGGGACGGATGATTATACCGTTCTTGTTACGGGAAATATTTCACTTCCGGTTGCAAATACAGCGAATCTTGGGAAAATTTACAATCTGATAAATGATACGGCATCAATTGTAAATATTGCCGGAAATTTTAGAATGAATGGCGGCAATTTTTCAGGTTATGATTTAAATAACAGTAATTTTGGAAGAGGAATTATTGTACAAAGTACGGGATCAGCCTGGGCGGTAATTTCAAGGTATTAATTTAAAAAAAGGAAGGCCATCCAAATTCGGATGGCTTTTAATCCCACAGAGAATAGGTTTTTATCATAACTGAATTTTTATTATCAACTTGATTTTACAGTTTTAGAAATTATTTTAAGTTTTAGAATAATTTTATCGTATATTATTCATATTTCTTTTAATTATTGTTAAAATCATTTTGAAACGTTCATTTGATTACATGAGAATGCTATTCTAATTACGGGCACCAATCAGTCAATAAAATTTAAAATTATCAGTTATGAAAACTATTCGTTTATATAAATTTAAAGATATTATCAGTAAAAAAATCCCTCTTTTCAGCAAAGAATCAAGCTTAAATACATTAAATGAGCTCATTTATACCGAGCTTATGGATGTTGAAATTGTGACAGAATATATCATCAATACTTCTAACGACTTTATTTTTGAAGAGGTATCGAAATCAGAATTACTGCAATTATGCAGCATAGCAAAAGAAACAATTGAGCATTATTTTGTAACGACAAATAATGATTATGATTTAATATAAATCCAAAAAACTGCTTAAATAAAAAACCACCTGATGTACAAGTGGTTTTTTAAGTAGACCCACAGGGATTCGAACCCCGAATGACGGTACCAAAAACCGGAGTGTTACCGTTACACTATAGGTCTGTTTTTTTTGGTGGTGCGAATTTATAAAATTTTCCGTATTAAAAAAATCAATTTACAGAAAAAATCAGGAATTTTGATTAAAAAATGTCTATTCAATTGATAAACAAAGTATTATTTTAAGTAAAATATTTTTAAAAAGGCCATATTTTTTAAAGCTTAAAATTTAAAACCTTATCTTTGCAAAAAATTGAGCTCCAAAAGTTGGAGTAACTCATTAATAATTATTTTATTAAACATTTTTTATGTCAAATATTGTTGCTATCGTTGGGCGTCCCAATGTAGGAAAATCCACGTTATTTAATCGTTTATTGGAGAGGAGAGAGGCTATCGTAGACTCTACAGCAGGGGTTACCAGAGACCGTCACTACGGGAAATCAGACTGGAACGGGGTAGATTTCACCGTTATCGATACCGGAGGTTATGATGTGAATAACGATGATATTTTCCAGGAAGAAATTTCAAAACAGGTTCAGCTGGCTATTGATGAAGCGACTTCTATTATTTTTATGTTGAATGTAGAAGAAGGTCTTACCGATACGGATTACGAAATTCACGAGCTTCTCAGAAGATCAAACAAGCCCGTTTATATTGTTATTAATAAAGTCGATTCTGCAAAAGAAGAAATAGCTGCTACCGAGTTTTACCAATTAGGAATTGAAAAATACTACACTTTATCTTCTGCAACAGGCTCCGGAACAGGAGAAATCTTAGATGATATTGTTAAAGATTTCCCGACGACAGATTATAAAGATCCGTTTGAAGGATTGCCTAAAATTACAATTGCTGGTCGTCCAAACGTAGGAAAATCTACTTTAACCAATGCTTTGCTGGACGCTGACAGAAATATTGTAACAGATGTGGCAGGAACAACAAGAGACAGTATTCAGACGCTTTACAATAAATTCGGATACGAATTTGTGCTGGTAGATACAGCCGGAATGAGAAGAAAATCTAAAGTAAATGAAGATCTTGAATTCTATTCCGTAATGAGATCCATTCGTTCTATTGAATATTCTGATGTCGTAATCATCATGGTTGACGCTACTTTAGGTTGGGAATCTCAGGATATGAATATTTTCGGTCTGGCACAGAAAAATAGAAAAGGGATTGTAATTGTGGTCAACAAATGGGACCTTGTTGAGGATAAGACAACCAATACCGTAAGAGATTTTGAAAAATCAATCAGAGATAAAATCGGCCAGTTCAGCGATATTCCAATTCTTTTCGTTTCCGCTTTGACGAAGCAAAGGATCTTAAAAGCAGTAGAAATGGCAATGGTAGTTTATGAAGATCGTAAGAAGAAAATTAAAACTTCAAAATTAAACGAAGTAATGCTTCCGATTTTTGAGCAGACTCCGCCGCCGGCCAATAAAGGAAAGTATATTAAAATTAAATATTGTGTACAGCTTCCGACACCGTCGCCGCAGTTTGTATTCTTTTGCAACTTACCGCAATACGTAAAAGAAGCCTACAAAAGATTTACTGAAAACCAGCTGAGAAAAGAATTCGGGTTTACCGGAGTTCCGATCGAGGTTTACTTCAGACAAAAATAAAAAATGATCCCTTTTAGAATTTCTAAGAGGGATTTTTTTTGGACAGCTGTTTCCGCCTTCCGTTCCCGCAATTTTGTAGTTTTTGCCAATGCTTTTCCCATTCCAAAAACTACAAAATGTGCTCCACTCAAGTCGGGCTGCACCTTTCAACACGTTTAGCCGCTTCGGAAAACTTTGTCAAAGTTGAAAATCTTTGACAAAGTTGATTTTTCAGAAAGATAAGCTTAACAGATTTTAAAGAATTGATGAATCTTTGATTTGAACAGTTAGTAGTAAAGAAATCTTTGTGCTTTGCGTTAAAAATAACATGATGATTAAAAGTGTATATTCAGATTAAAATTTATAAATTAGATTAAATTTTTTTAAAACAATGAGCAGAGTTGTATTATCGGAACAGTTTTCTTTAGTTAATTCCTGGATCAACGAGCTTCGGAATATCGAAATTCAGAAAGACAGAATGCGGTTCCGCAGAAATATGGAGCGCATCGGGGAAATTGCAGCTTTTGAAATCAGTAAAGATTTAGAAACGAAAGAAATTGAAATTAATACTCCTTTAGACACAATCAAAGCCCGGGAAATTGCGGTTCAGCCCGTTATTACAACTATTTTGAGAGCCGGAGTTCCTTTATTTGAAGGAATTTTAAATTATTTCGACAAAGCCGATTGTGGTTTCGTCGCTGCCTACAGAAAGCATGATGCAAATGATTATTTCTCAATAAAACAGGATTATTTAACGTGCCCGAATATTGAGGGAAGACCCTTAATCGTTGCGGATCCGATGTTGGCGACCGGAGCTTCTTTAATCGAAGCACTTAAAGATTTATTGACAAACGGAACACCGACTCAATTGCATATCGTAGCAGCCATCGCCTCAAGACAAGGGGTTGAAACCATTGAAAAAGCATATCCAAATGCTAAAATCTGGATTGGCGCAATGGATGAAAATTTAACAACAAAAGGCTACATCACACCCGGATTGGGCGATGCAGGCGATTTAAGCTACGGCGAAAAACTCCAGAGATAAATTTAATTTTAAAAATAAATCTTAAGTAAGATTCCAGAAATCTTTCATGAGATCAGATAACAAATTCGGGCGTACTTTTTCCATGGGATGCTTTGTGTCAGGAAGCACAGCCAGTTTTGCATTCGGAAGATTTTTGTAAACTTCAATACTTTCTTCCAAACTGACCATATTGTCTTTATCACCAACCATAATCTGAACAGGAATTTCAACAGTGGCCAATACTTCACTTTTCAACGGTGGATTTTTACCTAAAGAAACCATCATTTCAGCCATCGCGGGAAGCAATTGTTTCCATTGCGGACCATGTTGATGCTCCAGTTGTTCGGCATATTTCGGGACTTTTTCTGCAATCACATCGGGATTCAAAATTTTACTTTCTTTCAAAGCTTGTTCCTCCGTCCAGTCGAATTTTGTTCCCAAAGTTATGATTGAATTCACTTTTTCAGGATTTTCTAAGGCGTAGCAAAGCGCAACATAACCACCCATACTGTGCCCGAAAATATAAACATCATCTAAATTTTCTTTTTCAATAAATTCTGCCAATTCCTCAGTATATTTTTCAATTGTAATTCCATTTTTGGATAACTCAACATTGCCATGTCCGGAAAATAGAGGTGTGTGAATGATGAAATATGTTGAAAGCGCTTCTAGGTAAGGTTTAAATATATCACTGTGGCCCAAAGCACCGTGCAATAAAATCAGATTTTTCATACTTATAAGTTTGCTGAAAATTAACAAAAACATCTGAAATAAAGAATTAAAATTTCACAAGTAACATAACTTATAATTTATAATTCAAAACTCAAATTTTACTCGTCTATCGCCATCACCAGAACACTTACTTTATTATTTCCTGAATTTAAAATTTCCCAGGCAATCGACGAAAGCGTATTTCCAGTGGTAAAAACATCATCAACCAAAAGAATGTGTTTTCCTGAAATATTTTTAGTCATTGAAAAAGTATTCTCCGTTTCCAGACGGTGTTTTTTGTCTTTTAAAGCCTGAGCTTTGGAATAATAATTCCTCTTTATCAACTCATGGTCAAACGGAATATTATAAAATTTTGAAAGGGTTTCCGTGAATAAATGCAATTGATTATATCCTCTTTCTCTAGTTTTTTTCGCATGAAGCGGAACGGAAACCAGCAAATCAGGTTTTTCATTTTTGAAATCTAATTGTTCCGTCGTCCATTCAGCAAGAACTTTTCCAGCCTTTTCCCTGCTTTTATATTTTAATTCATGAATGATTTTCCGGCTTAGATTTTCTTTTTCAAATTGCATCAAAGCAAACGTATTTTCAACAGGAAACAGCAGTTTACATTTTTCTTTTATCCCATTTTCCTCAAAATAGTTAAAATGTGTAAAATGAATATGCTCAAAACAGAGGCTGCAAACCAGTAAGTCTGCATCAATAATCCGGTTGCAGTGAATGCAACGATTCGGGAAAAATAAATCTAAAATCATTTGTGCGTTTGAAGCTGCTAATATAATAAATTGGCTGAAGATGGAAGTACAATGCTGGAAGTTTGAAATATTTTACCCATTAAGATTTCTGTTAAGATGTTAAGGATATTAAGTTTAGCAATACTTAAGCTTTAAAATATATTTGATTTTCTTAATTGGCATTAATTTCTTAATGAAAATATTATTGATTCAATTTAAAATATTTTTTCTCATTTTTTCAACAGCATTTTTCATGCTTAAATTAAAATATTCCTTTTCCAGACGAATCGGCGGAGCTTGTCTCACTTCACAATCCGCGATGCTACAGGACTCACAAGTCACACCAACATTAATTGTTTTTAAACTTGAAGATTTAATAAAGTTTATCTTTTTAATCGTCTGCGAATTCAGCAAAATTCCCAAACAATAGCTTCGGTTACTTCCATCGGAAAACGGATTTTTCTGTGAGGTTGAGATTACTAAATAGCTTATTCCCTGATCTTTATAATGTGAAATTTGGGCATCCGTCAATGTTTCATTTTCCTTTAAATAATGAAGGTTTTTCACAGCGATCCATCTTCTGCAATAATGTTCATTGGTTGCATTCGCGTGTGGAGCCTGTTGATGGTTGAGGTGTAACTCTTTTAAAATCTGTATTTTATCGGAATTTTCCTTTTTCACTAAACATAAATAAAACAGGTCTTTAATTCCCAGTTCGGAAGAAAGTACGTTGGTCAGCCGATAATAAAAAGTTTCTGGCGAATGGGTGAAATTTTCAATAAGTTTTTCAAAGCTTGTTGGTTCCCAGTTGTTTTGTAAGAAAAAATTGGATGTATTTTCAATGATCTGCTTTTTTGAAATCAGTAAAGCGCCGGCGAAATAAGAAGCGTAGAAATTGTTCAGGATTTCTTCAAAACTTCCAAAATCAAGCCAGGAATAAGTATTTGGACGATTTTTTAATTCTAAAACATTGAATCCGATTTCTTTAGCCAAAATAAAAGTTTTCTGATCTTTTTCAAGCTTGTAATTAAGAAGCAGTAATTTTTTCTCAGGAATAAATAATGAACGAAGATTATCCAAAGCGCCATACACATCAAAATCTTCTGATTGAATGGTATAATTAAACTTTTCAACCAAAATATTTTCTAAAGTCTCAGATTTTAAATTTTTATTGATTTCCAATTGATTTTCTTCGGCAAACTGACCGACTTTTTCCTCGATTTCCGGGAAATAATTATCATACAATTCCTGAAAAGACCGTAAAACAGCGAAGTAAAATCTTTCTTTCCCTAAGTTGTAATTCTGTGAAATTTCAATCAATGCATTGATAAAAGCGGTCACTTTTTTAGGTGCATCGCTGATAATGCTGATCAGATTGTTTTTATTGATTCCAAAGAGCTCTAATGGAATTTCTTTAAAGAAATCAGACTGCAAGATTTCATTAAAGGGTGCTAAATTTTTATCAAGCTTAGTTGAAACCAGATCATCAAAAGTACAGCTCAGAGTTTCTGAAAGTTGAATGATTTTGTCGTGTTTAGGATATTTTTTGCCGTTTTCGATCTCGTTCAGATAAGATTTTGACAACCCCGTTTTTATAGCAAGATCCTGCAGAGACCAGTTTTTCTTCTGCCTTTGCTGTTTCAGTTTTAAACCAAAAACGGTCTTAATAAAATCACTGTCTGAATTCATGAATCAAATATAAATAAATAGATGCGATTATTAGCATAATTGTTTTTGAAAAAAAATAGCGAACGTTCGCTAAATATCAAAAGTTTTTATTTATGTTTGTAATATCAAATCACAAAATCAATAGGTTATGGAAACTAAGACAAAATTAAAAATAAAAGCTGAAAGCCGTTTTGAAGAAATTTTTTCTTCTGGGTTAATGGACTTTTTAGTGGAACTTCATCAAAATTTTAATCCAAAAAGGCTGGAACTTTTGAAAGAAAGAAAAAAAGCTCAACTGGAATTTGATAAAGGAAGTCTTCCGGAATTTTTACCTGAAACGGAGGAAATCAGAAACGGAAACTGGGGGTGTTCGCCACTTCCAAAAGATTTATTGGATCGCAGAGTTGAAATTACGGGACCGGTTGACCGGAAAATGATCATTAATGCTTTGAATTCCGGTGCGTCAACGTTTATGGCAGATTTTGAAGACAGCAATTCGCCAACCTGGAATAACTGCATTCAAGGACAAATCAATCTTTCTGATGCAATTAATCGCAAAATTGATTTTACAAATGAAGACGGAAAAGCTTATCAGTTAAATGAAAAAACGGCTGTTCTTCTGGTTCGTCCGAGAGGTTTACACTTAAATGAAAAACATCTTGAAATTGATGGCGAAGAAGTTTCGGCTTCATTGATTGATTTTGGAATTTATTTTTTCAGAAATATAAAACGGCTGTTGGAAAACGGAAGCGCGACATATTTTTATCTTCCGAAACTGGAACATTACAAAGAAGCCCGTTGGTGGAATGACGTTTTTGTTTTTTCTCAAAATTACCTGGAAATCCCTCAAGGAACAATCAAAGCGACGGTTTTGGTTGAAACAATTACGGCATCTTTCCAAATTGATGAAATTTTATTTGAATTAAAAGAACACAGTTCAGGCCTGAACTGCGGAAGGTGGGATTATATTTTTTCCTTCATTAAAAAATTCAGAAATCTTCCTGAATTCATCGTTCCGGACAGGGATCAGGTGACCATGACCTCACCTTTTATGAGCGCTTATTCGAAAAGGGTGATTGAAATTTGTCATAAAAGAAACGTCCATGCGATCGGCGGAATGGCTGCGCAGATTCCTGTTAAAAATAACTATGAAGCGAACAGTTTGGCGTTTGAAAAAGTCCGAAACGATAAAGAACGAGAGGTGAAAAACGGTCACGACGGAACTTGGGTGGCGCATCCTGCTTTGGTTTCAGTTGCCAAAAAGATTTTTGATCAATATATGCCTTCAGAAAATCAGATTGATAAAAAGTTTGATTATCAGATCAAAGAAAGTGATTTACTGGAAATTCCAAAAGGAGAAATTACGGAAAACGGAGTCAGAAAGAATATCAATGTCGGAATTCTTTACATCGAAAGCTGGCTCATGGGAATCGGAGCTGCCGCAATTTATAATTTAATGGAAGACGCTGCAACGGCAGAGATTTCAAGAACACAGATCTGGCAATGGCTTAAAAATGAAGCAGTTTTAATTGATGACAGAACACTGACCCGCGAAATGATTCTTCAATGGGAGTTTGAAGAAATGGAGAAAATTGAAAAATATGTCGGTGAAGAACGCTTCAGAAACGGAAAATTCAATCTCGCAAAAGAACTTTTCAATGAATTGATATTTTGTGAAAACTTCGAAGAATTTTTAACCTTAAAGGCTTATCCCTTTATTTAAGTTTGAGGTGTGAGAGTGGAGTGTTTGAGAGTTTTACTCTAAATTTTATCAACTCACAACTTTATGCTAAACCCTAATCCCTATTAACTAAACCCTAAAAAAAATATGAAAACAAGACAAGAACAAATCCTGGTTATAGAGCAGGATTGGCTGACAAATCCTCGTTGGAACGGAATAAAAAGACCGTATTCAGCAGAAAAAGTACTTAAATTAAGAGGTTCGTATAAGTTGGACTATACAATTGCGACGGAAATGTCAAAAAAGTTTTGGGATAAATTAAATTCCCAGGATTACGTGGCCGGACTTGGTGCATTGACGGGAAATCAGGCCGTACAGGAGGTTGACGCAGGTCTGGAAGCGATTTATCTTTCAGGATGGCAGGTGGCAGCTGATGCCAATTTATCGGGTGAAATGTATCCCGACCAATCTTTGTATCCCGCGAATTCAGTGCCTTCTGTGGTGAAAAAAATAAATAATGCGTTATTGAGAGCAGATCAGATCCAATCGGTGAATGGTGGTGGCGAGAAAGAATATCTGGTTCCCATCATTGCTGATGCCGAAGCAGGTTTTGGCGGAAATCTCAATGCATATGAATTGATGAAGCAAATGATCGAAGCCGGAGCAGCGGCAGTTCATTTTGAAGATCAGTTGTCTTCTGCGAAAAAATGTGGTCATTTGGGCGGAAAAGTGTTGGTTCCGACTCAGGAAGCGATTAATAAATTGATTGCAGCGCGTTTGGCAGCTGATGTTTTAGGTGTTCCAAGTTTAATTATTGCAAGAACAGACGCCGATGCGGCAGATTTGCTTACTTCGGATATTGACGACAGAGACAAAAAATTTGTAACGGGAGAAAGAACTTCTGAAGGTTTTTATGTTGTAAAAAATGGAGTAGAACAAGGGATTGATCGCGGTTTATCTTATGCTCCTTATGCAGATTTAATATGGATGGAAACTTCAAACCCGGATTTGGAACAGGCAAAAAAATTCGCAGAAGGGATTCATGCCAAATTTCCCGGAAAAATGCTGGCTTATAATTGTTCGCCCTCTTTCAACTGGGCAGCGAGACTTTCTGTTGATGAAATGCTGAATTTCAGGGAAGAATTGGCAAAATTGGGTTATAAATTCCAGTTTATAACCTTGGCAGGTTTCCATGCATTGAATACGGCGATGTTTGAATTGGCACTGGCTTATAAAGAAAAAGGAATGGCCGGATATTCAGAACTTCAGGAACGCGAATTTGCATTGCAGAAAAAAGGTTTCAGAGCCGTAAAACACCAGTCTTTTGTAGGAACGGGCTATTTTGACGAGGTTCAGAATGTGGTGACAAGCGGTTCTTCAGCGACCGTTGCCATGAAAGATTCTACAGAAACGGCACAATTCCATTAATTATTCCTTTAAATAAATTTTTGATGTCAGCCTTCTCATTTTATGGGAAGGTTTTTCGCTTGAAATTAAAATTAAAAGTATAAAGTTCATATATTTGAATAGTAATGAAGCCGAAATAAGTAATGAGTTTAATTTATCAAAAGCAAATAAAGGTAACGGAAGAGTATATTGATCAGAATAATCATGTCAATAATGTGCAATATGTAAGTTGGATGGAAGAAATTGCCGGTGAGCATTGGGATTTTGTAAAAGAAAGAACTCCATATCCTGAAGACATCTGGATGCTTCTGGATCATCATATTCAATACAAAAAGCAGGTATATTTAGGAGAGATTATTACTATTAAAACATATCCAAAACCGCCTGAAGGAATCAAACAGCCGAGAAAAGTTGAATTTTACTGTAATGACAAGCTTGTTGTAGATTCAGATACTCTTTGGGTTTTGATCGATATAAAAACACAGAGAATTAAAAGGCTGGAAAGTGACTGGCTGGATAAATTGAATTTTTAATATGCTATTTATTAAATTAATCAATCAGTTATTTAGTTTTTCCTTACATTTTACAAAACCAAAACTCAAACCAAATTCCTTATCTTTGCACTATGATACGTATTACAAAAATTTTTACATTCGAGACGGCGCATGTGCTGTATAACTACGATGGAAAATGTAAAAATATGCACGGGCATTCGTATAAACTGTTTGTAACAGTGAAAGGGAAGCCTGTAAATGATTTGGAAAACCCGAAAAACGGGATGGTGGTGGATTTTGGTGATATCAAAAGTATCGTAAAATCTGAAATTGTAGATGTCTGGGATCATGCCGTGCTCATCAACGGAATTTCTCCACATAAAGAATTGGGAGAAAGTCTTGAAAATCAAGGTCATAAAGTGATTTACTGCACATTTCAGCCGACTTGTGAAAATATGCTGTATGCAATTGCTGCAAAAATAAAATCAAAGCTTCCGGCTGGGGTCTCTCTGGCTTATCTTAAACTTCATGAAACCGAAAACTCGTACGGAGAATGGTTTGCGGAAGACAATCAATAATTTATTCATAAAAAACTCAAACGGTGTTAAAGACAACCATCAATTTAGAGCCTGGAAAAAAAGTGTATTTCGCTTCAGATCAGCATTTTGGTGCACCAAACCCGAAAGAAAGCAAGCTTCGTGAAGAGAAATTCATTCGTTGGATGGATGAGATTAAGGAAGATGCTCAGGTTTTGTTTTTAATGGGAGATCTCTTTGATTTCTGGCACGAATGGAAGCATGTAATTCCTAAAGGATATGTGCGTGTTTTGGGTAAAATTGCAGAATTAAAAGATCGTGGAATTCACATTTATTTTTTTGTCGGAAATCATGATTTATGGATGAAAGATTATCTTGAAGAAGAGATCGGATGTACGGTTTTCTATAAAAAGCAATATTTTGAGATGGGCGGAAAGCAGTTTCTGCTCGCTCACGGAGACGGTTTGGGACCTGGTGATAAAGGATATAAAAGAATGAAAAAAGTCTTTACAAATCCTGTTGCACAATGGTTTTTCAAATGGCTTCATCCCGATATCGCAATGAAAATCGCATTGTATATGTCTCAGAAAAATAAAATGATCTCGGGAGATGAAGACAAGGCTTTTTTGGGAGAAGATAAAGAGTTTTTGATCATTTATTCAAAAGAAAAACTGAAAACCCAGAAAATTGACTATTTTATTTATGGCCACCGCCATCTTCCGATGATATTGGATTTGGAGCAAAATGCAAAATATATCAATCTCGGAGACTGGATTTCTTATTTTACATACGGAGTTTTTGAAAAAGATTTTGAGCTTAAATCTTTCGCAGACGGCACAAAAAAAAATTACCCCTAAAAGAGGTAATTCCCGGATGATTTTACGATCATCCTGTTTTAATCCATATTCCGGAGATGTAATAGCAAGAATTCGACCAAATTTTTAAATTTAGATTAAAAAAATATTAAAAAAGTGTTTTCAGATTTAATAGTTAATTAATTGGGAAAATAACAGCATAAAATAATTATAATAAAATTGAAAAACATATTCAGCATACGATCAGAACAGGATTTTGTGGATGTTTGTCTAGAAACATTCCGCTATCAATATGAAAATGTTGAGGTATATAAAAAGTTTGTGGATTATTTACGTATTGATCCAAACAATATTAATGAAGTGACAAAAATTCCTTTTTTGCCTATCGAGATGTTTAAAAATCATCAGATTTTAGATAAAAATGTGACAACGGAGCTGTTTTTTCAGAGCTCGGGAACCACGCAGATGAATTTATCCAAACATTTCATTGCGGATGAAAATATTTATCAGGAAAGTATTTACAGAAGTTTTGAGCAATTTATCGGAAAACCTGAAGATTTTATTTTTCTGGGTTTATTGCCAAGTTATCTGGAAAAGCAAAATTCATCTTTAATCTATATGGTCGATTATTTAATGAAAAAATCTGCCAAACCTGAAAACGGATATTTTCTTTATAATCATTCAGATTTGTTTAAATTTTTAACTCAATTAAAAGATAAAAAGATTATTCTTTTCGGGGTTTCTTTCGCGCTTTTGGATTTTTTGGATTTCTGTAAATCCAACACTGTAACATTGCAACACTCTGACAATATTACTATTATAGAAACCGGCGGCATGAAAGGACGTAAAGAAGAAATGACAAAAGATGAATTGTTGAAAATTTTACAGGAAGGTTTCAAAACAGATAAAATTTATTCAGAATATTCTATGACGGAGCTTCTTTCACAAGCTTATTCTTTAGGTGAAAATGTATATGAATGCCCAAATTGGATGAGAATTCTGATTCGGAATGCCGAAGATCCTTTTAATTATGAACAGGAAGGAAGAACAGGGGCTGTCAATATCATTGACCTTGCCAATATTCATTCGTGCTCATTTATTGCAACTCAGGATTTGGGAAAAGCACTTCCGGGAGGTAAATTCCAGGTATTGGGAAGGATCGATCATTCCGATATCCGTGGATGCAGTCTCTTGGTGAGTTAAGGTATTTGAGAGTGTGAGGATGAATGCGTATAGAGTTTTAAAGTAGTATTACATTAAATCTAATAGGTATCATTTGCTTACAAATTGAAGAATTGTATTAACTTTCACCCTAAAACCCTAAAACCCTAAAACCCTAAAACCCTAAAACCCTAAAACCCTCAGACTCTCAACATGTTAAAGATAGAAGAACTTGTTCATGCCTACATCCATTCTCACTGTGATTTTGAGAAGCAAATTGTGTTGACCAATCATTTTCATTCTGATTGGGAGGCTGATATTTTGATTATTGATTCTGAAGGCTTTAGCCATGAAATTGAAATCAAGTTTTCAAAAAGTGATTTTAAAAACGACTTTAAAAAATCTTATTTAAATACAAAAACTGGCGAAAAATTTTTAAAACACGATAAAATTTCTTGTGGAGATTATGTCTGCAATTCGTTCAGTTTTTTGCTGCCAATGGGAATGATCGATCACTCTTTAATTCCAGAACATTGTGGAATTATTGAATTTTATCATAATGTTGACAATTGGGAAACAGAATTTTACATTATCCGCCAGCCTCAAAAAGTACATGAAGATTCTTATTGGAATTTAAATGACAAAGATCTTTTTATCCGAAAAATGGCTCTGAATTTAATTCAGCGGAAAATGGAAATTAAAGGAAAACATGAAGAACTTATATTTAAAAATCCTTTTGAAATAAAGAAATTACAATAGAAAATCCTGGCCTGTTGCCGGGATTTTTTTCATGCGTTGTTTTTTGTACATTCGCCGTGCATAAATATAATCTTTGAGAACCCATATATAGTAAAAAATACAGGTGATTAGACAGATTAGATTTAATTTTTATTAAAAATTTACCATAAAAATGAAAAATATTTTTTTAAGTCTTTTGATCCTGCTATCTTGTTTTTGTAATGCGCAAAACTCAGGGAAAACAGAAATTTATATTCTTGGAACAGTTCATGAGCCATCAGCAATTCTGAATCCGCAGAGTCTTTTCGAGATATTAGACAGAATAAAACCGGATATCATTCTGCAGGAGCTTGATACAGAGCAAATGAAAGATTTCAAAAAAGAAAGTATGTCGAAAAACTCGAATGAAGTAAGTGCGGCAATATTATATTTAAATAAATACCCGAAAACCCTTAATTTACCGTTTGAGTTTGAAGGAAGAAATCAATACCGTAAAGACAACGGAATGGTTCCCACTGATAATCTGACCATACAATTAATGGACAGTCTCTATCAAAAAAAGGCTTTAAATCCTACAAATACAGTCATTTTTGAAAAATATATGGAAGCAAATAATGCGCTGAAAGATTTTTCTAAAACAGATATTAAAACGTTGAATTCATTAAGCTTCGAAACAGTCAACAGATACCGTCAATTTGTTCAGCATCATGAAATTCCTAAAATTTCAAACTCTGAAGATATTTTTGCCCATAAGTTTGTAAAGAAACCCAACGGAGAAAAAATTTCGTATCGTGATGGATATCAGCTGTGGTGTAATTTTTGGGATTTAAGAAACAACACGATGGCATTGAATATTATCAGACAGGCCAATCAGTATAAAGGAAAAAAAATCGTGATTCTTACGGGAGTACAGCATAAATACTATGTAAAAGAATTGTTGGATAAATACCAGGACGGAAATTATAAGGTCATTGAATATTTTAAATAAAAATAGCATCTTTTATTCAAATTAATCTTTATTGAAAATAGATCAAAAAAAATCCTGCCATTGCGACAGGATTTTTACGTTTTATTTTTTAATCTCCTAATGGAACTTTGTCTGCAGGCTGCAGCAAAAACTTATAAATTAATCCTCCGGCTACACCTCCTAAAATTGGCGCTACCCAGAACAGCCAAAGTTGGGAAATTGCATTTCCGCCAACAAAAACAGCCTGTGAAAGCGATCTTGCAGGATTCACGGAAGTATTCGTGATCGGAATTGAGATCAGGTGAATTAATGTTAAGGCTAAACCAATGGCAATTCCTGCAAATTTTCCGTCGGCAGCTTTGTCGGTGGCACCCATGATGATGATCAGGAAAAATGCGGTCAATAAAAATTCTGTTAAAAATGCAGCTCCCATTGAATATCCTTTGCCAAAATAGACGGCATCACCGTAAAAATTGGTGGCAAAAGCGCCCGGTCCGGAAAAATCGGGGGCTCCGGAGCCACTCAAAATAATGTATAAGCATCCGGCAGCTACAATAGCGCCCAAACACTGGGCGACAATGTACGGAATAAGGTCTTTAGCGGGAAATCTGCCTCCAGCCAGCAAACCAAATGAAACGGCAGGGTTGAAATGCCCTCCTGAGATATGCCCGACAGCGTATGCCATCGTAAGTACAGTAAGCCCGAAAGCCAAAGCAACTCCTATTAAAAGGATTCCCATTTGGCCATTGGAAGCCGGAGCGATCTGCGAGGCGAAAATTGCACTTCCGCAACCTCCGAAAACAAGCCAAAATGTGCCGAAAAATTCAGCGAAAAGTTTTTTTATCATATTGTTTATTTTAAAATGCAAACCAAATGTAAAATTTAAATCTTGAATTAAAAAGTAAAAACTTAAAAATATTTCAAATGAATGTGAAAGATAATTGTGAATTTAATATTTTGATTTTTAAATTATTGCGAATTATTTTTACCTATAATTACTATCAAAGTTGAATTATATAACATAAATGTTTATTTTTAGTTTATAAAATTTAAAAGCTCCTGAATGAAAAAGTATCTGTGCGTGATTTTTGTGCCTTTAATTTTTGGTTTGTATCGATCCCAATCTACGAAAAAAGCTTTACCATGCTACGATCTCACCGAAGTGTTAAAAGTGGAGCCGACCGCTCTGTATAAGCCACATTTGGATGCCTCGAAAAGTTTTGGAGTAAAAATTCTCAAAGATTCAAAGACGGTTTTAAAATACATCAATTCCGGAAAATTTCATAAAATCAAAAAAAGCGGGAAAGGATACCGCGTTCAAAGGCTTGATTACAGCAGGGCCTGGATGGTTTCAAAAGCCAAATTAACCCTGGAAAGAATGGGCGCCAGATTCAGTAAAGAAACTAAAGGCCACACGTTTACGGTTTCATCAATCACCAGAACGCTCGAAGACCAGTGCAGGTTAAGAAAAGTTAACAGTAACGCGTCTTTAGGAATAAGCTCACACAATTACGGAAATTCTTTTGACATCTCTTACATAAGATTTAACGACGTTTTGAAGTACAATCCGAAGATGGAAGCGGCTTTGGAGAAAATTTTACAATATTATGCCACCAATGGGAGAATTTATTTCATCAAAGAAAAGCAACAGAGCTGCTATCATGTTACGGTACGGAATTATTAATGAATTTCATTTTCACGTGAGATATTTGCACACGTAGTTAACTTTACATAATTTTATGGGACTAAATTTAACCATGCTAAATTATGACAATTTTTAACAGAGATGAGTATGCTGTAGCCACAGCAAATTGGGACAATTGTATCGGAAATTTCTTAGAAATAGAAAGACTGATCCCTACCAACTATATTTTTACACTTTCTAAAGAACAAATCGACTGGCTTAAAGACAAAAATGATTACAAAGAATTCTGTACAGAAATCGGTATTTACAACAGTCAGCTTGTTCTGATTTTATCGCCACTTGACAAAAAGGGGCAAAAAGCTGCCGTTACAGAATATCCTTACAGCGTGCTTTCAGAATTGCAGGGAGACCTTCCGTTGGTGGAAACAAAGGAATATACAGTGATCAAAAATGCCGTTCTTTCTAACGATCTTCGCAAAATAGACGATAATGCAGATATGTATTTCCCGGTAGCCAATATGCCGATGATGGATCAGGATAAGGCAGTAAGCGCCATCGAATCATGGAGAAATGAAGGGATGAACTGGTTCTATTACGAGTGTGGTGACTTTAAAGGAGCAAGGGTTTTCAAAAAATTCTATGTGCCTTCTGAAAACCTGACGCCGCCAAAAGAGGGCTTAACAAGCTTCGTATGTTCATTTGGTTTAAAATATTCTGATATTTATCAGAGAATGTTGGTAACATTGATTTTCATTTCTTTTTACGAAGATTTACAGAATAACGGAAGTGTGGAAACGATCTCAAATACTTACGACTGGTCACAGCCATGTCCGCCGATTTGCAGAATTTAATCAAATAGTAAAAAATAAATAAATGGAGGAGGCATTTAAAGTAATACTCTATGTAAATAATGGGTTACTTTTAATAAGTGCGCTGGTTGGGCTTTTGAAATATAAGCTATTAAAAAATACGGAAAAATGGTATGTTTATTATATCATTTTTCTTTTTTTGATAGAGGTGACGATAAAGATTTCCATTTATCTTTTAGAGCTCGAGAATACAGATTTTTTATATCCGTTTTATGTATCGGGGGAGCTTTTGCTGCTGGGAAGCTTATTTATCAGTAAATCAAATATGTCCAAATACTGGTACATCCCGATTGCTATTCTCGTAGGATATTTCTTTTTTGTAAACGATGCAGAAACTAATGAATTTAAAAAAGTAATTTCCAATATTGTAGTGATTTGCTTTATAGGATATTCTCTTTTGACGGAGATCCGCAAACCTAAGGCAGAAGACCATTTTATACTCGTTGATGCATTTATGTTTCTTTATTATGCCGTTTCCGTATTTATATTTTTTATGCTTAAACAGCTGAAGACACTTTCCAATGATGATGTTTACATGATTTGGGGAATGAATAATATTTTGAGCAGCTTGGTCTATTTATCAATCATTTATACCTTTTTAAAATTAAAGAAATAACCCTGAATATCGGCTTTTTTATTGCTTTGATCATCGTTTTGGCGATCATCGTGGTTTTCGTTTTGCTGGCATACAAATTTTTCATTGACAGGATTATCAGAGAAAAAAACGCACAGCACGAGGCGGAAGTTTTACATCAGAAAAAGCTTGTTTTAGAGAATATTAAAGCTCAGGAAGGAGAGCGGAAAAGAATTGCGGTTATGATTCACGATGATATCGGAAACCGCCTGAATATTCTTTCATTATGGCTGAATAATCTGGACACAAAAGGGGATGAATTAATCAAAAACAACATCTCCAGCCAGATGTCTGCGCTGATCGATTCTGCACGCACGATTTCACACTCGTTATATCCTGTAAACCTGGAATCTGTCGGGCTTGTTTTGTATATTGAAGAATTAATTGTCAACCTTTCACAGAGAATAAATATTTCGCTCAGTGTAAGCCCGAAATATCAGAAAAAAGATGTTTTTACAGAAGTTCAGCTCTACAGGATTATACAGGAATTCAGCACCAATGTTCTGAAACATTCTGACGCCACAAAAGTTTGGATTTATATAAAAGATTATCCCCGTGATATGGCCCTCATCATATCAGATAACGGACAAGGTTTTGATTATGATCTTGTGAAAAAAGGGATGGGAATTAAAAATATTGAATCCAGAATAAAATCCGTGAACGCGCTTCACAAATGGAAAACATCCTTACAGAAAGGTACCGGAACCCGTTTAATCATTAAAATCCCACACAACAATGAATCAACAAATCAAAATATCCTTAATTGATGACGAGCAGCTCATCCTTGAGGGTGTGAAAATGTTACTTTCAAACGAAAAAGACATTGCAGTCTGTTCGACATCAAACAACGGCCCCGATTTTCTTAAAAGCCTGGAAACTCTTGACGAAAAAGATTTTCCGGATATCGCATTGGTTGATGTACAGATGAAGCCGATGAACGGTTTTGAATTAGTTGAAATTCTTAAAGAAAAATATCCCGATTTAAAGATCATTATTCTTTCTTCGCATTACAAAAGTTCGATTTTAGGATATATGGTAAAATTGGGGGTCGCCGCTTTTCTTCCAAAAAATTCAGACCGGAAAACTTTTATTGAAGCCATTACGATGGTTCACAAAAACGGCGTTTTCTTTACTGCCGAAGACCATCAGATGCTTTTTTCGTACATGAACAGCTCTTCCAAGAAAAAATCACTTTTCGAAATGGAAGACGAGCTTTCCGAACGTGAAAAAGACGTTGTAAAGCTTATCTGCCAGGAATTTACCAACAATGAGATCGCCGAAAAGCTCTTTATCAGTCCGCGCACAGTCGAAAGCCACAGACAGCGGGTTTTGGAGAAAATCGGTGCCAAAAATACAGTCGGCATTGTAATCTACGCGATTATTAATAATATTTATTCCGTTTCCTTAAAAATATGATTCCGTAGTTATACGGAATTTTTTATTTGGTGTTTTCTACTATAGTTTCTCTTTTTATTCTGTCATTACTTTGATGAAATGTTCTTCCGGAAAGCCGGAGGTTCAAAGATTCTAAAAACACAAAAGAAAAATGATAAAATCGAGACACTAACAATGGAAAATAGTACAATAGTATCCGTCGGGATTTTTTTCGACGGTACGGGTAATAATGGCATTAATGCAAATTCCCCGCAAAAACCTCCTTATAATAATGAAAGCTATTACGGTAGCCAGACCAATATTTATAAACTTTTCAAATTATTCAATGGTGATGAAAAGGCTTACATAGAAGGCGTAGGAACGATTACAGGAGCCGAAGACAGCAGTTTTGCGATGGCTACCTGCAAAAATCCTGTAGGATATGTAGGGTATTCTTCCGATGATAAACTGGCGAAAGCATTTGCTTTTATTGATGCTAAAATGCAGGATAAAACCAAGGAATATCACTTTTATATCTATGGTTTTAGCAGAGGGGCGATGTTGGCGCGAACTTTTTCTTACGAATTATTAAACGGATCAAGAATTGCAAAAAATATCAGGGTAAAATTCCTTGGTGTCTTCGATACGGTGGAATCTACGCCCTTCAATCATTATAATGTCACAGTGGTTCATGGCGTGAAAAACGCGCTTCATTTGTGCGCTGTCAACGAATGCCGGTATTTTTTTCCTCTTACCGGAGTTTTTGAAGATTCACAAAATATGAAGGATACAAAATCCGACACCGGAAAATCGGTCTGGAAAGAAATTTTCGTTCCCGGAGCTCACGCCGATGTTGGAGGAGGCTATCTTGAAGGCTCTCAATCGGTTTACATTTCCCCGAATTATGTTGTTGCCCAAGATCTTGAAGCTTATGTTTTAAAGGTAAGAAATACCAAAAAAGACGCGCAAGGAAATAAAATCTGGGATCATCTGTTAAAAGACTCAAAGATTGACGTAGGAAGTTATTTTTCTCAGGCTTATGTTGCGAGAAGCTTGGTTTATAATGATCTGTCGAAGATTTACGGTAAATTAATGATAACGGAAACCAATGCTCAGACTCCGGTTTTCAATACCAATTTTGATGAATCTAATTTTGAGTTTGATGCTCAGAAACATCCTTATTTAGTTCAGCTTTCAAACGAATTAGAAGTTTACAGCAAAGATCTTTTTCCAAACTTGAAACCAGTTTACAATTACGGAAAACTGGCGGATTATACTCATATTTCAGCCAATTTCGGATTGTACACAAAATCGATGCTTCAAAAAATAAATGGAGAAATTAATGTAGAAGAAATCAACAACGGACTGAATGTCCCGAGTCACTCATCCGTCAACACCATCAATCCGGCTCTTACATCAGATATTCATCTTTTAGAAGATGGCTCGGTGACGGATTATGCTTACGGAAGCAATATTCCGAACAATGATATCTGGAGCCGCTCGATATTAATAAAATAAGTTTTAAATAAAAGTTAGTACTTTTTCAGTTTTAAATTTAGGTTGGGCTGCTCGTCTGGGGCAGCCTTTTTTCGTTCGATATTGATAGTAATTGTCATTTAAAATTTAGATGTTTTGCTGTCCTTTTGGGCAACCTTTTTTATTTCTGGGCTATTCATTTCTTTTTCCGTATTTTTGCACCCGAAAAAGATTCAGTAGTAGTATTCATTATTAATTATTCATTAAGAGATGCTTTCGATTCAAGGTTTAGGATTACATCATTCGGGAAATTATTTGTTTCAAAACGTGAATTTCACGATCAAAAAAGATGATAAAGTAGGTTTGGTTGGTAAAAATGGAGCGGGGAAATCCACTTTATTAAAAATGCTTTCGAAGGAAATCAATTTCTACGAAGGAAGCGTTGTACCCGAAGGAAATATCACAATCGGATTCCTGAAGCAGGATCTTGATTTCGTAAAAGGAAGAACCGTATGGAACGAAACCATGCAGGCTTTCGAGCAGATCAATGCCTGGAAAAACGAACTGGAAGAGGTCAATCATCAATTGGCAACAAGAACCGATTACGAAAGCGATGCCTACACTGATCTGATCAATAAAATGACTGAATTAAACGATCTTTTAATGAACCACGACGCCTACAATCTGGAAGGTGATATGGAAAAGATATTATTCGGTTTAGGTTTTAAAGCGGATGATTTTCATAAAATCACCGACGAATTTTCCGGAGGCTGGAGAATGAGAATCGAGCTGGCAAAACTGCTTCTTCAAAAGAACGACATCATGCTTCTCGATGAGCCTACCAATCACCTGGATATGGAATCCATCATCTGGTTGGAGAATTTCCTGAAAGATTATCCCGGAGCGATCGTTTTGGTAAGTCACGATAAACAGTTTATGACCGCGGTTTGTAACCGGACTTTTGATATTAATAATAAAAAAGTTGATGATTATAAAGCCAATTATTCTAAATATTTGGTGATGCGTGAAGAGCGCCGTGAAAAACTGATTCAGGCTAAAAAGAATCAGGATGCGGAGATCAAGCAAATGGAAGACAATATTAATAAGTTCCGTGCAAGTGCTACCAAAGCGTCTTTTGCACAGTCGCTTATTAAAAAATTAGATAAAATTGAGCGTATTGAAGTTGATAATGAAGATGTTTCAAAATTCAACATTCGTTTCGTTCAGTCAATGGTTCCCGGAAAAGTTATTTTTGAAGCTCAAAATCTTGGAAAAGCATACGGTAAAAAACAAATTTTTAGTGATGTCGATTTCATCGTTCAGCGTGGAGACAGAATTGCGCTTTTAGGACAAAACGGACAGGGAAAAACGACTTTAGCTAAAATTCTTGCCGGAGATATTAAAGACTACTCAGGTTCCTGGAATTTAGGACATAACGTAAATATCGGATATTTCGCTCAAAATCAGGAAGAAGTTTTAACACCGAATAAAACGGTTTTAGAAGAAGCGGAAGACGCTGCAACGGAAGAAACCAGGCCAAGAGTTAGGGATTTATTAGGATCTTTCTTATTTCAGGGTGATGCTGTAACAAAAAAAACAAAAGTACTTTCCGGAGGAGAAAGAAACCGTCTCGCACTTTGTAAATTATTGCTTCGTCCGTTCAACACGTTGATTATGGATGAGCCTACCAACCACCTGGATATTCAGTCTAAAGAAATTATCAAGTTGGCTTTACAGAATTTTGAAGGTACATTAATTGTAATTTCTCACGACAGAGAATTCCTGGATGGGCTTTGTGATAAAATCTACGAATTCCGTGAAGGAAAAATGAAAGAATTCCTGGGAAGCGTTGGTGAATATCTGGAATACAGACAAAAAGAAACACTGAGAGAAATTTCTGCCGAAAAAGCAAAGCTTCACAGCGAAGACGTAAAAGTTGAGGTAAAGCCGGTTCCAAAAGAAGTGAAGGTTGAGGATAAATCATCAATCATTGTCAGCAAAGAACAAAAAAATATTCAGAATAAAATCAAAAAAGTAGAAGAAAAAATTTCCGAGCTTGAAACCAAAATCGAGGAAATGGAAGCTACTTTTACCAATGAAAATCCTTCCGACGAAACACTGGAAAAATACAACAAAACGAAAGAAGAGCTTGATGTAGCCCTTCAGGAATGGGAGTATTTGGGTTCTCAATTAGCTTAATTTTAAAATAAAAGATGCTTCGACAGGCTCAGCATGACATTGTGGATAATTCACGTTTTATTTTAATGTTGGTATTAGCGATGTCATGCTGAGCCTGTCGAAGCATCTAAATAAATTTAATTATTGTAAAAGTCTTTGTAACAAATAACCATTCATAAAGACTTATTCATATAATTCACAAAATCTTTTAATGAAACTTTAATGTAGGTTTTATTAATTTATTCTTATTTTTGAATGATGATTTTTAAAGAAAGCAGAAATCTAAAGAACTTTATCTCCAAGCTTTTGTTTGGGATCTACTTTATTGCGCTGTTTTCTCAAAATTTTCACAATCACAGTTCTGAGGAAGTTTTTAAAAGTTTCAATTTCAAAAAGACAGAAAATACCATCAGCAAAAATGTGGCAAAAGAAAAAGCCGCAGACTGTTTGGCTTGTCATTTTATGGCTACAGGACATACTTTAGTTCCTGAAGACTTCAGTTTTTCTTTCGAAAGCTATACGCATGAAGTAAAGCAAATTATTGCTGTTCAGGAAAGAATCTGGTCTCAGACTAAATTCACTTTTCAGCTTCGGGGACCTCCCACAATTTCATAATTTATAGATTTTATTGGCTTTAATTAGGTTTAAAGTTCAATGTTTATGGTTTAAATTTTTAATTAAATAGAGCAAAAATTCTAATTTCTAATTAAAAGCCATCTGCAATTTTTTCGATTTTTTTAAATGTACTTTAAATAGTACGCAATCAATCTATTACAATGAAATTGATATATAGTTTATTGTTGATCCTTTGCGGGTTTGCAATTACAAACGCACAAAAAACTTACTCGGTAGAAGGTATTGTTCAGGATTTTCATGATAAAACTACGTTGGAAAACGCTGTAGTGAAAATCGGTGATTTTACTACAAAAACAGACCAGAAAGGTAAGTTTTCATTTAATAAAATTCCTTCGGGAAATTATATAATCATTGCTAAACATCCTGATTGTAATGATTATACTGAAAATATAAAAGTTACGAAAGATCTGCATCTGACGATTACGCTGGAACACCATATTCAGGATATTGAAACGGTGACCATCCATGGGAGTCATAAAAGCAATGGTTCTTTAATCGTTAAAACGCTCGATAAATCTGAAATTGAGCGAAATTCTACGGATAATCTGGGAAATTTACTGTCAAAAATTTCAGGTGTTGCTACTTTGAAAACGGGAAATAATATTTCAAAACCTATTATTCATGGGCTTTACGGAAGCAGGATTTCCATTTTAAATAACGGAGTACGACTTGCCGAGCAGGAATGGGGAGTAGAACACGCTCCAAATGTTGATATCAATAATTTTCAGCATATCGATGTAATAAAAGGAGCTTCTGCGTTAAAATACGGAAGTGATGCGATCGGAGGAGTTGTCGTAATGGAGCCCGAAATTTTCCCTAAAAAAGACACCATAAAAGGTTCTGTAAATCTTTCAGGAATCTCGAATGGTAAAGGTTTAGGCTTAGATGTCGATGTTGCCAAAGTCTGGAAAGACGGCTGGGCAATAAAATCAGGCGGAAGCATCAAAAAATTGGGAGATCAGCACGCTCCTGACTACAATTTGATGAATACGGGAATGGATTTTTCATCCTTTAATTTCACTGTTCAGAAAAATGAATACAATCAGGGAATCTCCTTTGATTATTATCTGACGAACCAAAATATCGGGATTTACAGAGGTTCGCATGTCGGAAATAATGACGATTTTTACAATGCGATGAGCTTAAAAACTCCGATTTATACGGGGAATTTCAGCTATGATATTGATAATCCTAGACAGGTTATTGAGCATCATATTGCAAAAATTTCGGCATTCAAAAGATTTGAAAATATCGGAAAAGTTTCTGCAACGTACAGTTTTCAGTACAATCACAGACAGGAATATGACATCAGAAGAGGTGAATTAAATGAAATTCCTTCTTTGGATCTGGAATTAATGACGCATCAGTTTAACCTAAACGATTCATTGGAACGAGAAAAATGGTCTTTGGAAACAGGTATTGATGCAAGTTTTCAAAACAATTATTCTGATCCGGCAACGAAAGCAAGACGTCTGATTCCGAATTATGACAAATATTCTGCTGGAGTTTATTCGATTTTTAAATATAAAATTTCACATGATTTTAATCTGGAAGCAGGTGCGAGATATGACTTCAACCGTTATGACGTTACGAAATGGTACGACAAAAGCGATTGGGAAAAACGTTATGCAGATTCTTATCCGCAATTTTATGTGAGAACCAATCAAAACAGAGTTTTGACGCGTCCTCAATTGAACTTTGAAAATATTTCTTTCAATGCAGGACTGGAATACCACCCGAGTACCTATTTTAATCTGAAATTTAATTATGCAAAAGTCGGTAGAACTCCGAATGCGGCAGAATTATTCTCAGACGGATTGCACCATTCGGCAGCGGTTATCGAAATTGGAGATATGGGCTTGAAAAATGAGCAGGGACATCAGTTTAACTTAACGGCAGATGCAAAATTCAATGTGTTGGGAGGATTGAATGTTTCCGTGAACCCTTATTTTTTCATTACTAAAAATTTCATCAATGAAGTTCCGACAGGGATTCAAAATACGATCAGAGGTGTGTTTCCGGTATGGGAATATCAACAGATTGATGCCAAAATGTACGGTATTGATTTAGATATAAACTTTAAATTGAATGACAGTTTTACGTATGTCGGAAAAGGAAGTTATGTTCATGGGCAGGACGATACGCACAACGAACCATTAATTTTGATGATGCCTCCGAATTTTTCCAATGCACTGCAATTCAATAAAGAAAACTGGAATCATTTTTATTTTACCCTTGAAAATCAGACATTTTTAACGCAAAAAAGATTCCCGATTCATAATGCGACCATTCCTATTTATGAAAATGGGGAAGAAGTGGAAAAAACGGTTGATTTCAGTACTCCTCCAAGTGGTTATTCACTTTGGAATATTCAAACGGGCCTCAATATCAGTAAAAATCTTTCTGCGGGACTTATTGTGAACAATGTTTTCAATGTTTCGTACAGAGATTATCTTAACCGCCTGAGATTTTTTGCGGATGAAGCAGGAAGAAACTTCATCCTGAATGTTAGATATCGTTTCTAAAATTCAACAATTACAAACAAATTTTTTACAATTTAAATTCAAAAAAATGAACACACTATTCAATACTAAAAATATAATCAAATTATTAGCTGTTTTATTCATCGCAATTACTGTTGTTTCTTGTCAGAGAGACGGTTCGGCAGAAGAAGATGATATTCCTCAGGAAGATCTTACCAATATTCTTTTACAGGTAAAAGATGTTGCAGCAGGTACAACGGCGACCTACAATTACAGCGTTGGAGCGGGAGGAACGCAGACTATTATTTTACAGGACGGAAAAACGTATGAAGTCGAAGCTCAGTTTAAAAACGGAGATGAAGATGCCACTCAGGAAATTAAAGATGCAAAAGACGAGCATTTTTTAGTCTATAATTTCCCGAATTCTGACATTGCCTTGACGCGTACAGATGATGCTTCTTCTACAAGAGCAGACGGCAAGCATGTAGGGTTAAAAACACAATGGGTCGTTACCAAAGCGGTAAAAAACGCATCTTCAACAAGTCAGCTGATTCTTACTTTGTACCATGAGCCGGCAATGGTTTCTGAAAGCTCTCAGGTGAGCGGCAACGGAATTGTTTACGGAACACAGTCTGGTGGAGAAACCGATGCTCAGGCTAATTATACTATCTCAAACTAAATAAAAAGACGATCATATCTACCTTAAAACCACTGAAATTTTCGGTGGTTTTTTAATTATAAATATTTGATGCCGAAGAATTTATCTTTAATAGGGTATTTTGATAAAATTTTCATATTTTTGCAACCTAAAATTTTAATCAATAATGAAGGTTACCGCAAAAAACCATGATGATGTAAGTGCATTGCTTACAGTGACATTGGAAAAATCTGACTACAAAGAAAAAGTAGAAAAGCAATTGATTAATTATGCTAAAAATGCGCAAGTTCCTGGTTTCAGAAAAGGGAAAGTGCCTTTGAGTATGGTTAGAAAACAATATGAAGCAGGGATTGCATTCGAAGAAATCAACAAACAGGTTTCTGATGCTTTAAACGGCTATGTTAATGATAACAAATTAAGATTAGTTGGTCAGCCTGTTCCTCAGCCAGTAAACGAATTCGATTACAATGCTGATCAGTTGGAAGTTGCTTTTGAAGTTGGGTATGAGCCTGAATTCACGATAGATTTAGCTAAATATGAGGCTCCTCACTACAAAGTAGAAGCTTCTGATAAAGAGATCGGCAAAAGTATTGAAAACATGCAGAAGCGTTTTGCTGAGCAGGTTCCTCAAGATAAAATCACAAAAGATTCTTATATTGCTTTAGAAATTTCTCAGGTTGTAGAAGAAGACGCTGAAGGAGAGCACCACCACCATCCGAAAAATGCTACTGTTACTGCTGAAAACAAAGAAGCTTTCAAGTTGGTAAAAGGGTTAAAAACGGACGGATCTGTAAAAGTTTCTAAGGAAACTCTTGCCGGTAACGAAGAATTAGCTAAAGAATTAGGATTCAGCAAAGAAGAAATTGAGCATTTACACCACAACGAAGTTGAGGTTAAAGTAAAAGATTTCTATTCTTTAAACTTAGCTGAGCTTAACCAGGATCTTTTTGATAAAGTGTATGGCGAAGGAAACATTAAGTCTGAAGAAGAGCTTAAAGAAAAAGTAAAATCTGAATTAGATGAATATTTCCAGCAAAATGCTGATGTTCACTTTGTAAATAAAGTATTGGAGCAGGTTTCTGAAAAAGAAGAAGTTACTCTTCCTGAAACTTTCCTTGTAAAATGGTTGCAATTCTCTAACCAGAATATCCAGTCTGAAGCTCAGGCCAGAGAAATCCTTGAAGCTGAAAAAACTCAATTGAAATATCAGATCATCGAAGGAAAATTGATGACCGATAACAACATTCAGTTAGATTACGCTGATGTTTTGGCACAAGCTGAGCAATTGGTGAGAAATCAGTTAGCGATCTACGGAATCCACCATTTAGGGGATGAGGAAATCCAGAAATATGCTGTTGAAATGTTGAAAGACCAAGAGCAGGTAAGACAGATCTCTTCTGAAGTTGCTATGACTAAGTTAAAAGATGTTATCTTAGAAAAAGCGACTAAAAAAGAAACTGCAATCTCTCATGACGAGTTTTTGGAAGAGCTTAAAAAGTAATTAAGACTTTTATAAATACTAAAAACCACCAAGAAATTGGTGGTTTTTTTGTGGAATAGAAATGAATTTAAATAATTAACAATGTGTTAATTTTAATTCTAATATTGAACGTCTGATTTCTAATATTTATTTATATCAGTCAATATTCATATATTTACGGCTTAAACTTTATATATGAAAAAGATCATCATTCCATTTTTCTGTGCAGTGCTTTTTTCCACATCAGTAGCAGCACAACAGAAAACGACTACCACGGCGGCAAAAACGGAAGCGAAACAATCAAAGTTAACACCTAAAGATGTTATTGATAAATATGTCAGTGCTTTGGGAGGAAAAGATAAATTAGAGGCGATCAAAACGAGTGTTACAGAAAACACAATTTCTGTTCAGGGAATGGAATTTAATATGACCACAAAAAAAATGGGCAATAAATTCAGATCCGAACAGAGTGTAATGGGGCAAAAAATGACGCAGCTTTTTGACGGTGAAAAAGGTTATTTTGAACAGATGGGTAAGAAAAATGAAATTCCTGCTGATAAAATAGTTGAATTGAAAAAAGGAAAAACCATCGATGCTTTAGGATATGATCCTGCAAATTTTCAGACCGTTACGGTAGAAAAGATTGACGGAAAAGATTACAATGTATTAGCTTCTGAAAAAGGAAAATATTATTTCGATGCTTCTACAGGATTGTTGTCAAAATCAGAATCTAAAGAAGGAACAGCCGTTATCTCAAATTATATGACTGTTGACGGAATAAAATTCCCTGCAGAAGTAAATGCAGAAGGAAACGGACAGAAAGTTGTCATTAAGACCACAAAAATTGTTTTAAATTCTGGCGTTACAGATGCTGATTTTAAATAATAAATTACTTATTTAACATAATAAAGCCGGAATTTTCCGGCTTTTTTTATTATAAGGTAAATTTAACGCTATTTAACTCAATTTTAACTACTAATATACGAAAACACATTTCCTCACGTTGTGAATAATATATAATTTTAGCACCAGAAAAAAATTAATAACCCATATTTATATGAAAAAAATCATTTCAACATTTGCTGTTATTCTAATGTCAGCCAATGCTTTTGCACAGAATATCCCGATGGATGCTTCTGTAAGAACAGGTACTCTTCCAAACGGGATGAAGTACTATATCAAGAAAAATACGCTTCCTGAAAAGAAAGTAGATTTCAGATTGGCAATTAACGCGGGATCTATTCTTGAAGATGAAAACCAAAGAGGCCTTGCCCACTTCATGGAACACATGAATTTTAACGGAACCAAAAATTTCCCGGACAATAAGCTGGTGGATTTTTTACAGTCAATTGGCGTGAAATTCGGACAGCATCTTAATGCTTACACCAGTTTTGACGAGACCGTTTACATGCTTCCCGTACCTTTAGACAAACCGGGAAATCTTGATGCCGGACTTAAAGTGATGGAAGACTGGGCTTTTAACGCAACACTTTCTGACGAGCAGATCAACAAGGAAAGAGGCGTTGTTTTAGAAGAATTAAGATTAGGCTTAGGCCCAGATAAAAGAATGTCTGACAAGTATTTACCTAAATTACTATACAATTCCCAATATGCAAACAGGCTCCCGATCGGAAAAAAAGAAGTGCTGGAGAATTTTAAGCCGGATGTGATCAGACAATTTCATAAAGACTGGTACAGACCGGATTTAATGGCAATTGTTGTCGTAGGAGATATCAATGTTGATGAGATTGAAAAGAAAATCAAAGATAATTTCAGCAAATATAAAAATCCTGAAAAGCCAAGGGAAAGAAAGGTTTTTGACCTTCCAAACCATAAAGAGACTTTGGTGGCTGTAGAAACTGATCCTGATGCGACAAGCTCAATGGTGCAGTTTATCATGAAAGATGCTGATGCCTATAAGCCAGATGTAACGGTTGAACAGTATAATCAGAGCGCTGTTGAAAACCTTGCTACGACTATGCTTAATAACAGATTCAGAGAATTAATCAATTCAACAAATCCGCCTTTTACATTTGGTTCGGTTTATCATGGCGGAACATATGCGAGAACAAAAGAAGCTTTCCAGGGATTTGCGATGACTAAAGAAGGCGATCAGCTTAATGCTTTGAGAGTTCTTTTAACAGAGGTTGAAAGAGCAAAAAAATTCGGTTTTACACAATCTGAATTAGACAGAGCAAAATCTCAGGTTATTTCTAATATAGAAAGGTCTTATAACAACCGCGACAAAACAGAAAGTGACGAGCTGGTAGAAGAATATGTAAGAAATTTCCTGGAGCAGGAACCGATGCCGGGAATCGCCTGGGAATATGAAGATACAAAGAAATTTCTGCCTTCCGTAACTTTGACTCAGACGAATGATATCATCAAAAAAATGGTAAAAGACGACAGTCGGGTTATTGTGATCACAGGTCCTAAAAAGGATAATGTTACAATGCCGACGGAAGCAATGGTTCTGAATACTTTTGAAAGCGTAAAAATGGCTGACATTAAGCCTTACGAAGAAAAGGCAACGATTAAAAATTTAGTAAAACCTTTCAAATCTGAAGGTAAAATCACAAAAACCGAAACCGATGCCAAATTAGGAACCACAACCTGGACCTTAAGCAACGGCGCAAAAGTTACTTTCAAAAAAACCGATTTCAAAGATGATGAAATTGTCTTTGCAGCAAGAAGTTTAGGCGGAAATTCTCTTATTCCGGATGCAGATTTTAATAAAACGCAGTTTGCTTTCCAGGCTTTATCGGAAGCGGGAGTGAATGGCTTTTCTAAAGCAGATCTTACCAATTATCTTGCAGGAAAGCAGGTAACTGTAAACCCGTCAATCGGGACTTTAACGGAAGGGATTTCAGGGCGAACCAATCAAAAGGATCTAGGAACTGCAATGGAGCTGATGTATGCCTATTTTACAGGCTTAAATTACAATCCCGATTCTTTTAATGCTTTTAAAACCAAGCAGTCGGCAATGCTGAACAATATGCTTTCAAATCCGCAGTTTTATTTTTCAAGCGAGCACGCCAAATTTATGAACCAGAAAAACCCGAGATTCATAGGAATTATCCCAATGGAAAAAGACTGGGCGAATACGGATTATAAAAAAGCGTATGATATTTACAAAGAGAAATTTGCCAACGCAGGGAATTTCCAGTTCTATTTCGTAGGGAATATTGATGAGGCGAAATTTAAAGATCAGGTTTTACAATATATCGCAAGCCTGCCGTCAACTGGAAAAACAGGTACATTTAAAGATACCGGCTACAGACAAATGACGGGAGATTATACCAAAATATACAAAAAAGGGAAAGATCCTAAAAGTATGGTCTCAATCGCCTACAGCGGTGAAGCTCCTTATAATGAGAAAGAAGCGCTGGCATTAGAAGCGCTTGGCCAGGTAGCAACCATTAAAGTGATCGAAAAATTAAGAGAAGATGAAAGCGGGATTTATGGCGGCGGAGCAAGAGGCGGAATGAATAAAGTACCTTATGGAACGTATAATTTCAGCATCAGTTTCCCTTGCGGACCGGAAAATGCCGATAAATTAACCAAAAGTGCCATCACTGAAGTTCAGAAGTTAATCGACAAAGGCCCAGAGCAAAAAGATCTCGACAAATATAAAGAAGGTGAGTACAACGACGACAAAACCAATCTGAGAGACAATGGGTATTGGATGAATGCTCTTACCAAAAACCAATTGGATGGCAGCGATAAATACGAAATCCTGAATTATCAGGAAAAAGTAAAAGCACTGACCGTAAAAGATCTTCAGGATGTTGCCAAAAAATACCTTACAAAAGGAAGAATTGTAGCAACCTTAATGCCAGAAGATGGCTGGGAAAATGCCAAAAAAGAAGAAACGAAAGTAGAAGCGGCTGTGATAAAAGCAGGTGTAGCAAACTAAAATAATCAATTTTTCAATCAAAATAAAAACCGCAGATGTATCTGCGGTTTTTTTATGTAATATTATTTGACTTAATAATTATGTGTAATTTGATGTTAAATCCTTGAGAATTAAAAATGTAAAGAATTTTCTAAACTCTAAAACTCTAAGACCCTTAAGCCCTCAAACTCTCCAACCCATAAGCCCAAACTAAGATCCATACTCTCTTTTCCATTCATCCGCGGTTTCGCAGAGAACGGTGTAAAAATCTTCACCATATTTTCTGGTAAGCGGAGTTTTCAAGAATTTGTAAACAGGAACCTGCAATTCTTTTCCTAAAGCACAGGCGTCACTGCAGATTTTCCATTCATCGTAATTTAGGGCTGTAAATGTAGAATATTCCGTGATTCTGATCGGGTAGAGGTGGCATGAGATTGGTTTTTGCCAGTCTACAGCGCCGTCTTCGTAGGCTTTTTCGATTCCACATTTTGTAATGCCTTTTTCATCGAAAGTTACATAAGCACATTCGCGGTTTTCTACCATCGGCGTTACATACATCCCATCGGAAGGATCGGTTGTCCAAGTTCCCTGTTCTTCCAGGGCTTTAATGCCTTCTGGAGTAAGATAAGGTTTTACTTTATCAAAAATACTATCTAAAACCTCCAGCTCATTTTTATCCAAAGGAGCTCCCACATCACCTTCCACGCAGCATGCGCCTTTACATTTCGTAAGGTTACATACAAACTCTTCGGAAAAAATATCCTCAGAAATTAATTTATCGTCTATCTGAATCATAATCTTTAAAATAATTGAAAATAAGTACCTGCTTTAAAGGTAATTAAACTAAAAATAATCAGCCATAAACTGACTTCCTGCATCCAGTATTTAGGCAAAAACTTCATCATTCTGCTTAAAATTATACTTGAAGGAAATGCTAAAAGCAGTAAATATTCATAACTTTTATTCATATAAAGAATAATAGTAACCAGCTGAGCCACCGAAAATACAAGGAGAAATGTGTATTTATACCTGCTGATCGGGCTCTTTTTATTGTAATTCTGAAAATGGTCGTAGACAGCATAAATCAACAGTAAAGCGACCGGAACCAATGGTAGCATGCTGTTGTAATCTGTCACAAATTTCATTTTTCCAAAAGGAAAGTAATCAAAATTCCAGGATGTAAAATTAAGGAAAAACATGACAGAAAAATAACTTAATGCAATCATAACAATTCCCAAAAGAAATCTGAAAAGATTTAAAGCAATTTTTTCGGAAGTTGCAACCACATGAATGATCACGAAAACCGCCATCGGCCATGTCGTCGGAAGAAAAATAAAATTCAGAGCGACAATCGATCCTACCAGAACATAAGATTTTTTTCTGATATCTTCATTCGTACTTGTCAAAAGGAGAAGAAGGAAGGAATTGGTGAGCAGTGAAACGGCAATTCCGATGTCTAGATTTCCCGGATAAAGCCCAAAAATGAAGAAAGTATAAAGGAATAACGGCAAATGCGTCTGATAATTAAGCGCAATACTATGAAAACAGAAATAAGCCAGTGCAATTCCTAAGAACATTATACCGGCAATAATGGCTTCATAAGTGTTGAAATTCAGTATGTTAAATATTATTACTATTAAAAGAAGAAAACCAATATAAACAGGAATTGAAAAAATATTGCTTTCTTTTGAAAGTAATTTAAACATTTTTTTTAAATTTGTACAAAGTTAATTTAAAAAAGGAAAATAATGACGTCTTTCTTTCTATTCTTAAGTAAAGTTTTCAAATGGTCTTTCGGTTTTTACGATACATTTGGAAACGTTTTAAACTGGATTTTATTTGTTGTTTGCTGTGTACTGTTTACATACTGGTGCTATGTGTTAGTAGTAACGTTAGGTAACAACAAAGACAAAGACTACTATTCTCCAACAGAGGGGAAACACCCTTACTACGATCCTACGATCTATAAAAAAGAAGGTTAATTAATTGGTTATATAGTAAAAAACCGATCAAAACGTATGTTGTTTGATCGGTTTTTTTATGAGTAACGATTAAAATTAACTTCTTAGTCGTGAATCGGAAGTACAAGAACGGGAATATGAGAATCTTTCGTAAGCCCTTTTGTAAGACTTCCTACAAAAACATCATAAATTCCGCTTCTGCCGTGAGAGCCCATTACAATGTAATTGGCATTTTTTACTTTACAATATTCCAGAATTGTGTCTTTGGCAAGGCCCTGTTTCAGAAGATGTTCACATTCTATATCATGAGCGAGAATTCTCTGCTCAATTTTATTAAGCTGAATAAGCTCTTCTCTGATCTCATTTTGCTCAACCTCAGGAAAATACTGAAATCCCATATCGCCGATTGCAAAACCTATATCTGTTGGTGCAACATGAATCAAAAAGATTTTTCCATTGATTTCTTTAGCAAATTTTACGGCACCATCCACAAGCTGCTCTGTTTTATCCCCAAAATCTACGGGTAGCACAATATTTATCATAACCTTTAATTTTGTTATTTAAAGATAGGAAAATTATGCCAAAGCCTATATTAAATTACTTATAATATTCGGATATCAATGATTTTTTTATCTTCAAGGTAGCCTTCAAGAATATCATTTTCTTCTACTTTTCCAACACCTTTCGGAGTTCCCGTGAAAATAAGGTCACCCACTCGTAAAGTGAAGTATTGTGAAACAAAAGCAATAATATCATCAAACGAAAACATCATATCTTTGGTGTTGCCATCCTGCACTTTTTCCTTATTTTTTAACAATGAAAAATTCAGAGATTCCAGGTTAAAATCTTCTTTTTTGAAGAAATTTCCTACCACCGCTGAACCGTCAAAACCTTTTGCAAGTTCCCACGGCAGTCCTTTTGACTTCAATTCGCTCTGAAGATCTCTAGCCGTAAAATCAATCCCTAAACTGATTTCCTCATAATGCTTGCTGGCAACCTCTTTCTGGATGTATTTTCCACCTTTTGAGATCTTTAAAACAACTTCCAGCTCATAATGTACATCATTTGAAAATTCAGGAATATAAAAATCATTTCCTTTCAAAACCGCGGTATCAGGCTTCATAAAGATTACCGGCTTTTCCGGGATATCATTTCCTAATTCTTTTGCATGTTCGCTGTAATTTCTTCCTATGCAGATTATTTTCATACTATTTTATTTATGTCATTGTGAGAAGCGAATGCGCCGAAGCAATCTCACAATTATTTTATATTTATTTTAAGGAGCAATTTGATTACATCGAAAAGCTGTTTTTATTTTTATTTGAAGCTTTTTCCCGCTTTCCGCTATATCTTTTGTTGCGCTTCGCTACACAAAAGGATGCCGCTCAATCGGGGCTAGGTATTAGCCTTTTATTTCAATCTATCAACATCAAATTATCATTCAGTTTGTCATCCTGAAAGGATCTAAACTGTTAAAAGGAAGAATTTATCTAATAAATTTGTTGAGATTCTTCCGGAATGACAATAGTAACGTTTAGTATTAGAAGTGTCATGCTGAGCTTGTCGAAGCATCTTTAAATTCAAGATTAATTTTTCTAGTGCATAAACTCATTTCCACAATAATAACAGACAAATTTATGGCTCGTTAATATGGAAACTCCAAAAAAGCTTGTGGCGCTGTCATCCCTGTAAATATGATTCGAGCCACATTTCGGGCATACAAAATCAAACTCGGGATTTTCAATCGTATGTTCCACTTCTAATGAAAATTGTTCGTTTTCTTTGTAATCTTCTAAAACTTGATTCGCTTTTTCAAGATCTTCTTCAAAAACCTGCAGCTGGATTCCTCCGACCGCTTGAGAAAGCAGCCAATCGGACTGAATAAGCAATTCATTGGCAATGAAGCTATTGATTCCGTTTTCAGCCAAAATTTGTTTGTCTCTATTGGCTTCAATAGAATTTTCATAAAACTTAAATTTGACTAAATCATTCATTTTTTAAAATTTGCTTGTTAATTGGATTTTGGTAAAAACCTTCTTTGTATAAAGCGGGAAATCAGCATTTTGCAGCCATCCGTAATAGCCGAGATCTTTCTGGAAAACAGCTTTTACACCTTGACCTTTATATTTTCCGAAATTGAAAACAGGCTCCATTTTGTCATTAAGCCCGATAAATCCTGCTAAATCTGCATTTTTATTGTGGAATGTAAATTCGCTCAACGCAGCAATTTCATTCGGAATATCTTCATATCTTCCTATCTGAGCGTCTAAAACCTCAAAAGTTGCCATCACATCAGCTTCAGCGGAATGGGCATTTTCCAGCATTTTCCCACAATAAAATTGATACGCTGCCCCCAGATTTCTGGGCTCTTTTTTATGGAAAATTGTTTGAGCGTCTACTAATTTAAACTTATTTAAATCAAAATCTAAGTCTGCTCTCAAAAGTTCTTCCGCCAGCAAAGGAACATCAAATCTGTTTGAATTAAAACCTCCCAAATCTGCTCCGGAAATCATTTCCATCACTTTTGACGCAATCTGTTTGAAGGTTGGCGCTTCTTTTACATCCTGATCATAAATTCCATGAATTAAGCTTGATTCCAACGGGATTGGCATTTCAGGATTTACTTTCCAGGTTTTGCTTTCTCTCGACGCATCAGGATTTACTTTTAAAATACAGATTTCAACAATTCTGTCTTTACCGATATTCGTGCCTGTAGTTTCTAAGTCAAAGATACAAAGAGGTTTATATAGTTTTAAATTCATTTTATTAGTTATAAGTTATTAGTTATAAATTATGAGCTGATTAAAGGTTACGATTAGTTATCACTCAAAACTCAACACTAATTAAGTTGTTTTTGAAATATAATTGAGATTAAGATATAATAAATGATCACCATCGGAATTCCGACTGTTTTAAAGATCAGCAAAATAATGACAGAGCCGATCAATAAAGCGATTTTTGGATAATTGTCCTGCAGTTTCATTGATTTGAATTTCATTGCAATCATTTTAACCGGACTAATCAGGAGCCACGAACAAATTACCGTTAAAGCAAGCAGATACATATTGTTGTTGAATAAAAACCCAAAGCTTTGATTTTCTTTAAAAGCATAAAACAAACCGAAAATTAAAATAGTATTTGAAGGGGTATTCAATCCTTTAAAATAATATTTCTGATCTTCATCCAAATTGAAAATCGCCAGTCTTAAACATGAAAAAACCGTCACCAGAAACCCTAAATAATAATACCAGGGAATTTCTGTAAATGAACCTTTTGTCAACGCCACAAACAAAGTCAATCCCGGAACAAAACCGAAGCTCACCATATCTGCAAGGGAATCCAATTGAACACCCAAGTTAGAATTTGCTTTTAATGCTCTCGCTACAAATCCGTCAAAAAAATCTAAAACCAATGAAAGAATAATGCAGATCGCAGTTGTTTTATAATCTCCCAAAAGAAGATGAACCGCACCGACACATCCCGAAAATAAGTTTCCCAGAGTGATCGCATTTGCCAGATTATTTTTTATAAAATTCATGTTATTTTTCTGTAAGTTTTAAATTTAACTTTCTTAATTGAAATATAATTCCAAAAAAGGAAAAAAATGCAGTAATTACCGTAAAAAGTAACGATGCCGAAACTGAAACTGAAGGATCAAAATTAAAATATTTTGAAGCCTGAAGAAAAAGCATTTCCCGCACCCCAATTCCCGCGAAAGATACTAAACTTAAAACAGAGCTTCCAAGAAAAGTGACCGTATAAATCGTAAAATTATCATTTAATCCTAAGCTTTTCATGATTAAAATAAAGCAAATAACCTGTAAAAGCTGTATTAATATTGACATTGAAAAAGTTTTAAAGAAAATGTCTTTATAAGTCGAAAAAAACTTCTTTGTAATAAAAAACGTAAAAGCGATTCCGATTATAATTAAAGCAATGATTAAAATAATCCACTGATTTTCAAATAAAAATGCTGAAAAAGTGAGAATTAGAACGCAAATCGCCAAAAGCCCGCTCAATCGGTCATTGAAAAGGGAAGAAGTGATTTTTTTTGCGCTCCAGCCGAATTTTTTATTTAAAATATACACTTTGTAAGCATCACCGCCGATTCCTCCGGGAATGAAAAAGTTATAGAACATTCCCAAAAAATAAAGTTCTACATTACTTCTGAAATCCAGATTAAAATCATTTGAATGTAAATAGATTTCAAGCCTTTTTGTCGATAAAACCTGCGATCCCAAAAAGAAAACAGCGGCAAGAATGACATAAAAAACATTAATGGTGGACCAAAGTTTCGCAACATCACGAAACGGTATTTTTTTGAACACAAAATACAGCAATGCAATGCTGATAAGGATTTTTACCGCATTGAGAAGAAGTTTTTTAAGCTTTGTTTTCTCCAAAATTTGTAATTTTTCTGATATTGAAAGGTCGTTTGCTTTGTGATTCGTAATAGGTTTTCATCAACATATCGATGATAATTCCTGTCGTGAAAAACTGTATTCCGATAAAAGCCAAAAGTACGCCTAAAATCAATAAAGGTCTTCCGCCAATGTCATGTCCCATCAATTTTACGACCAAAAGATAAACATTGATCAGCATTCCGAGCACAAAAGCCGCCAAACCGATATTTCCGAAAAGATAAATCGGTTTTGAAAGATATTTTTGGTTGAATAAAACCAAAAGTAAGTCATTAATTACTTTAAAAGTTCTGTTCATCCCATATTTTGAAACACCAAACTGTCTTGCGTGGTGTTTTACGGGCATTTCTGTGATTCTTGCACCGTTCAGATGCGCCATTAAGCTGATAAAACGGTGATTTTCACCATATAAGTTCAGGTCTTTTGCGGTGTCCTGAGTAAAAACTTTTAGGGCACAACCCTGATCTGAAATATTAAGCTTTGTGGTTCTTTTAATAATAAAATTCGCAATTCTGGAAGGAATTGTCCTTACGGAAGAATCTTTTCTTTTCTGGCGTTTTCCTACAACTAGGTCATAATCACCACTTTCCAGAAGATTAACCATCGCAGGAATATCACTCGGATCGTTTTGCAAATCGCCATCCAGTGTAATAATGTAATCTCCCGTTGCATAATCGAAACCCGCCATCATCGCGGAGCTTTGCCCGTAATTTTTCTTCAGTTGAATCAAAACTACGCTTGGATCATTTTTTTCATTAATTTCTTTTACTGTTCCATCTTTTGAATTGTCATCGATTAAGATGAGCTCGTATTTATAGCCATTCATGGCGTCTTTGATACGATCTATAAGAATTCCGGCATTGCCTTCTTCATTATACATTGGGATGACCAAAGAGTAAAATTTATTATGATCCATTAAGTTTGTATTGATTTATTAAATTTGCATTGAAAATGCTATTGCAAAAATACTAAAAAAACTATCTTCTTATGAATGAAAATCAACTGCTGTCACCAAGCCAGATATTATGGTTATATATCGGTTTTTCAATAGTTTATATTTCAGGCTTGTTTATTCCGCTTATGGAAAATGATTCGGCACAGCACGCATCGATGGCGATGAGGATGGCTCTGAACAATGATTTTCTGAATATTTTTAAAGGTGAAAACCCGTATCTGGACAAACCGCATATGCATTTTTGGCTGGCTGCTTTATCCATGAAAGCCTTCGGGATCAATCATATTGCTTATAGAATTCCGGCGTTGCTGTGCCTGGCTTTAGGTGCTTTTTCAACAAAAAAACTAACGGATTTACTGTATAATAATTCAAATACAAGCTACGTTGCTTCGCTGATCTTTCTTTCGGCGCAAACGATTATTCTTTCGGCGCATGATGTGAGAACGGATGCGGTTCTGACGGGATTTATCATTTTTGCAGTATGGCAGTTTGTAAAATTTATCAAAACTCAAAATATTTCGAGCGTTATTTTTGCCGGATTGGGAACTGCTTTGGCTTTTTCTTCAAAAGGTTTGATGGCGATTGTGATTATCGGGTTTTGTATTTTCGCCTATTTGCTGTATTCAAGGGAATGGAAGAGGTTTTTTAACTTTAAAATAAGTATCGCAGCGATAAGTTTTGCCATCGGGATTTTACCGATTCTATATGCTTATTATCATCAGTTTGGGCAAGAAGGAATTCAATTTATTTTATTTAATCAAAGTGTCAACAGATTGACTGCGAGTGGCTTTGAAGAAACAAGTCCGGATTATTTTTTCTTTTTTCATACGTTGTTGTGGGCATTTTTACCTTTTTCTCTCGCTTTTTATTTTGGAGTTTTTGAGAAAACTGCATTTTTCATTAAAAACAGATTCCGGAAAATTGATGGCGTTGAATTTTTAACATTGGGAGGCTTTTGGCTGGTAATGATCGTTTTTTCAGCTTCGAAATTTAAGCTTCCACATTATTTGAACGGCCTAATTGCGGTTTTAGCGGTTTTGACATCGGGATATTTATTTGAATTGTTTAGAAAGAATTCAGTTAAAAAAATAAAGGTTTTATATATAATTCAAATGGTCGTGGTTTTTGGAACAATGTTGGGGGTTAGTTTGCTGACTTACTTTTTTTCCGGAGCTCCGAATATTGTCATGTATATTCTGACAATTTTGATTTTTATTTATTTAATTATTAAAATTTTTACAAAAGAAAATATCTTTAAAAAGTATGTTTTTGTTTCGCTTGTTTTTGCAATTGGTGTAAATATTTTCCTTAATACCCAATTTTATCCCGTCCTTACCCAATATCAGGGCAGTTTGAGACTAGCGGAATATGTGAATGAAAATAAGATTGAAAAAGATAAAATTTTTATGTTAAAAGGTTACGAACCCTGGGCTTTTGATTTTTATACGAAAAGAAACACACCGCGAGTGGAAGGAAATACATTGAGAAAAGGTGATTATCTCGTGATTTATAACGAGCAGCTGAAAGATTTGGGAAGAAATTATAAGATTATAGATCAGGAAAATCATTTTGGTATAACAAGATTGTCTTTAAAATTCCTGAATCCTAAAACGCGTTCTGAGCAATATGAGAAGATGTCTCTGATCCAGATTGTAGAATAAATTTAATGAATGTTTAGTTTTAAAACTTGGTACATCTATTGTTATATATGCCTTGGATAATAAAAGTTTTTGTTTGTTTAAAATTAATTTATATTTTTAGCAATAAATAGAGAACAAAAATCTTTTATCGGAATTAAAACTATAAGAAATATGAAAAAATTATTATTAACATTCGTTCTTTCCTTATTTGGCGTATTGTCATTTGCACAAATCGAAGGAAAGTGGAAAACCATAGATGATGAGACAAAACAGGCAAAATCTATTGTTGAAATCTATAAAAAAACAGACGGAAAATATTACGGGAAAGTATCTCAATTATTGATAAAACCTGCAAATCCTAACTGTGTTGACTGTAAAGATGACAGAAAAAACAAACCGATTTTAGGTATGGAAATCATCAGAGGGTTAAAAAAAGACGGCGATGAATTTACCGGAGGTACAATTACAGATCCTAAAACAGGGAAAACTTACAAATGTACCATCACAAGAAGCGGTGATCAGCTGAACGTAAGAGGATACATCGGTCTATCTTTAATCGGAAGAACGCAAACTTGGCAGAAAGCAAATTAAGCAAAGTTTACATAAAATTAATAAACGGCATTTCATTTAAAATGAGATGTCGTTTTTTTATTTAAAAAATGTGTAACGAAAATAAAAATTACACACTTATAGATTATGAGCACAAATTTGGAAAAATCATTTATTAGTCTTTTTAAAGATAATCAGCGAATTATTCATAAGGTATGTAGGATCTATACAGATAATGCTGAAGATCATGAAGACCTTTTTCAGGAAATTACAATTCAGCTTTGGAAATCATTTCCCGGCTTCAAAGGTGAAGCAAAATTTTCTACATGGATGTATCGCGTTGCCTTAAATACAGCTATTTCGTTATTTCAGAAATCGAAAAAAAGAGAGATTGAAAAATCACCAATTGATATTTCAATCATAAAAACAGAGTATGAAAGTTACGAAGATGACGGACATAAGCTGAAAAAGATGTATCAGGCAATTCACAGTTTATCGGATATCGAAAAAGCATTGATTATGATGTATCTGGAAGATAAACCCTATAAAGAAATAGGAGAGATTCTAGGTATCACGGAAGGAAATGCAAGAGTAAAAATGAACAGAGCGAAAAATAATTTAAAACAAAAGATAGACACAAAATAATATGGAAGAATTAGAACTTTTAAAAAAAGACTGGAATAAGAAATCTGATGATTTTAAAGATTATTCTGAAAAAGAGATTCACAAAATGATAAAGCAAAAATCTGTTTCTGTCACGAAAACTTTATTTGTTACTGGTTCAATTGAGATTGTTCTTTGGGCTGTTTACGGATATATTGACGGGTATTTTCCTTATACAAGAATGAGTTTATTTGGTGTTTTTTTCGGACTGGTTATTTATTTCTTCAATAAAATAAGTACTGGGGAAACTTCAATTTCATTAATGAAAAATATTTTAAACTTAAGAAAAATAATTTTCGGATATGCAGGAATTTCTTTTCTTTTAATTGTTTTAGTGAATGTTATTGATTTTAAAAATAATACTAAAGATTTCATGGCTGGACTTAGTGATGGATATAATCATAATAATCTTCATACTACGAATGCTGAACAGATGACTCCTGAACTTGGAAATTATATAGTCTTTGGCGCTGCTTTAATAATTGTGGTATATTTGTTATATGTGATTTATAAAAAAACATATGGCAAAATACTTTTTGATCTTAAAAAAAATTATAAAGAATTAAGTGAAATTGAAGAAAACTTAGTTTAAATAAAATTAATAGAGGATAATCATTCAATGAGATGTCGTTTTTGTTATGTGTATAATAAAAAAACACTATTTTTGTACTCTAAATTTTTCAAATAAATATGGCAGAATATACTTTTCGTGAGGTAATTGCACAGGCAATGAGCGAGGAAATGCGTAAAGACGAATCCATCTTTTTAATGGGGGAGGAAGTTGCAGAATACAATGGTGCATATAAGGCTTCAAAAGGAATGCTGGATGAATTTGGTCCTAAAAGAGTAATCGATACACCAATCGCTGAGCTTGGTTTTACAGGTATTGCTGTAGGTGCTGCAATGAACGGTAACAGACCAATTGTAGAATATATGACATTCAATTTTTCTTTGGTAGGAATTGATCAGATTATTAATAACGCTGCAAAAATCCGTCAGATGAGCGGTGGCCAGTGGAACTGTCCGATCGTTTTCAGAGGTCCTACTGCTTCGGCAGGTCAGTTGGGTGCAACACACTCTCAGGCTTTTGAAAACTGGTTTGCCAACGTTCCGGGACTTAAAGTTGTAGTTCCTTCAAATCCATACGATGCGAAAGGATTATTAAAAACAGCGATTCAGGATAATGATCCTGTAATCTTCATGGAATCTGAGCAGATGTACGGTGATAAAATGGAAATTCCTGAGGAAGAGTACTATTTACCGATCGGTAAAGCAGATATCAAGAGAGAAGGTACGGATGTAACGCTGGTTTCTTTCGGAAAAATTATGAAATTGGCTATTCAGGCTGCTGAAGATATGGCTAAAGAAGGTATTTCTGTGGAAGTAATTGACCTTAGAACGGTTCGTCCTTTGGATTTTGATACGGTTTTAGCGTCTGTAAAGAAAACAAACAGATTGGTTATTTTGGAAGAAGCCTGGCCATTTGCTTCAGTTTCTTCAGAGATTACTTATATGGTACAGCAAAAAGCATTTGATTATCTGGATGCTCCGATCAAGAGAATTACTACTCCTGATGCGCCTGCGCCTTACTCTGCTGCGTTATTTGCAGAATGGTTCCCTAAACTTGAAAAAGTGAAAGAGGAAATCAAAAAAGCGATGTATGTTAAATAATTAAATGATTATAGAGAAAAACTTCCGAAAGGAAGTTTTTTCATTTATTATATTCATGAAGAATAATTCTTGGCGTCGTAAATTTAGTATAAATTTGCGCGTTTAAAATAAATAAGCTGATATGGCAGACGTTACAGAAGGTGGTCATCATTTTGACATAAAAAAACTTTCTTTTATTGGAGTTTTGGTCTCTCTAGGAATTGTTTTCGGAGATATCGGAACATCGCCGCTTTACGTAATGAAAGCGATTGTAAATGCAAGAGACGGTGGGAGCAATATGCCTTTCAATGAATACATAGAAGGGGCTCTTTCATGTATTATCTGGACCCTTACGCTCCAGACCACCATTAAATATGTAATTATTGCCTTACGGGCGGATAATAAAGGGGAAGGAGGTATTTTAGCTTTATTTTCTTTGGTTAAAAACCTTAAAAAAGGCTGGTTATACCTTATTGCTATTGTAGGGGCAGCAGCCCTGATTGCAGATGGAGTTATAACACCATCGCTTACGGTAATGTCAGCAATCGAAGGTCTTGAAATTTACAATCCTCACACACCGGTTGTTCCAATTACGATCGGAATTCTGATTTTGATATTTGTTGTACAGCAATTTGGGACCAGCTTTATCGGGAAGTTTTTCGGTCCGGTAATGGTTGTCTGGTTCTTGGTATTAGGTGGTTTGGGAATCATGCATTTAAGCGAAAATTTTGAGATTTTAAGATCTTTTAATCCATATTATGCTTACAAGCTTATAGCTAATTCTCCAAGTGCGATTGTCATACTAGGAGCGGTTTTCCTTTGTACGACGGGAGCAGAAGCTCTTTATTCGGATTTAGGACATTGCGGTGCCAAAAATATCAGAGTAAGCTGGGTTTTTGTAAAAATCATGCTGATCTTAAACTATCTTGGTCAAGGTTCATGGCTATTAAGTAACTATGGAAAAGCAGGATTTTCAACAGTCAATCCGTTTTTCGGAATTATGGAAGAATGGATGATTTTACCAGGGGTAATTTTGGCAACAGGTGCAGCAATTATTGCAAGTCAGGCCTTAATTACGGGTTCTTTTACAATCTTTTCAGAAGCAATGTCCCTTAATTTATGGCCGAATCAAAAAATTGATTATCCATCGGGGGTTAAAGGCCAAATGTATATTCCAAGGATCAATTGGGGGCTTTTAATTTTATGTATCATCGTAGTTTTACACTTCAGGGAATCTGGGAAAATGGAAGCCGCATACGGGCTTTCAATTACCGTAACCATGTTGATGACCACTATTTTATTAATGTTCTGGCTTCTGAAACACAGGGTTAATAAAGGGCTTATCCTTGTTTTTGCTTTAGTGTATATGGCGATAGAATTAGGATTTTTCAGTGCTAATATTATTAAATTCTTCGAAGGCGGCTGGATTACGGTTATCTTGGGAGGATTCATCGGAGTCTGCATGTATGCATGGTACAACGGAAGACTGATTAAAACCAAATTCATCAATTTTGTAAAGATTGAAAGTTATGTTTCTATAATTAAGGATATGAAACTGGATGAAACAATTCCTAAATATGCTACCAATCTTGCTTATCTGAGCCGCGCAAAAAGAAATGATGAGGTAGAATCAAAAATTATCTATTCCATCATCAAAAAACAACCGAAAAGAGCAGATCATTATTTTATATTAAGCATTGTTAATCAGGAAGATCCGTTTACATTTAAATATACGGTAGACGAAATTTTACCGGGAACGGTTTATAAGATCAATTTCCTTTTAGGATTTAAAGTTGACCGTAGAATTAATGATTATTTTCATATGGTTTTAAAAGATTTAATGGCTGACGGTACGATTCCTTCAAAAAGCAGCCACCCGTCTTTAAGAGCTCACAATATACCGCCGGATCTGAAATATGTAGTTATAGATAACACCTATATCAACGATATACTTTTAACGGTTAAACAAAAAATTACACTGAATATTTACAATTTTGTGAAGTATATCGGAAGTGATGATTTCAAGTCTTGGGGAGTCACTTCACACAATGTAGTTGTGGAATCTGCGCCGATCACAGAGCTTACGGTTTACGATCATAAAATCGAGCAGGCAGAATTTTTACGCCACAATAGTTAATATCCTTTAACATTATAGTCTGCCATTTATTTAAATAAAAATCGATAAATTTGTAGATAATTTTTTTAATGGATACTTTACAAAAAGAAAAAAATATTGCTTTAATCAAAGATGTTTTAAGGAACTACTTATTAGAAAAAGGTTTCAGAAACACGCCTGAAAGATATACTATATTGGAAGAAATCTATAATATGGATCACCACTTCAATGTAGACGACCTTTATCTGCTGATGCTTCAGAAAAAATATCATGTATCTAAAGCTACAATTTACAATACGATTGAGATTTTCCTTGATGCTGGGCTGATCCGTAAACATCAGTTTGGGGAGAAAACTTTGACCTCTTCATCTTATGAAAAGTCTTACTTTGATAAGCAGCATGACCATTTGGTGATCTATAAAAAAGACTCGGATAAAGAGATTGAAGAGATCATTGAATTTTGTGACCCAAGAATTCAAGGGATAAAAGAAGCTATTGAAGATGCTTTTGGTGTAAAAATTGATTCTCATTCGCTGTATTTTTATGGCACTAAGAATGATTAATCAATGAGACTGATACTTTTTTTATTAGTTTTTATTTCTACGATTACTTTTGCGCAGGACAAACAGAAGCCAGTGCAGAGGGATCCCTATTTGCAGTCTCCTGCAAAATCTCAGGCGCTAACGGTAAATCCCGGAGACAGAGTAAAAATCCTCAATGCAGACGAAATTAAAAAAGATCCCGATAAGTACGACGGTAACAGGTTTCTTGTCGGTAATGTGAGAATCGAGCACCAGGGCTCTATCCTTACAGCGGATGAGGTTATTTTATATGAAGAGGAAAATTTCGTAAAAGCTATCGGGAACACAAGGCTTCAGAATGTTGACGGCTCTGTAATTACTGCCGGAGAAATGGAATACGATGCCAATACTCAAAAAGGGGTAGCACGGAAAAATGTTGTTCTTACCGATCCGAAACAGACGATCCGGACCGATATTTTGTATTACGACAGGCTTTCAAATCAGGCCTATTTCAATACGGGCGGAACAATTACTGACGGCCAAAGTACCATGTACACAAAGTCTGCCACCTATTTTCTGGATACAAAAATGATTGATTTCCTTGGGAATGTAAAAATTGATAATCCCGATTATATCGTAGAAGGAATTAATATTAAACAAAATCAAAATACAAAAGTTGCGGAATTCTTCGGTCCGACTACAATTACAAGGCGGGATAATCCCAAAAATCGCGTTTATACAGAAAGAGGGACCTATAAAATGAATTCTAAAGAAGTTTATCTGAATAAAAATTCTAAAATTTTTTACAATGATAAAATTCTGACGGGCGATGATATGTATTACAATCAGATCACCGGTTTTGGTACGGCTACAGGCAATGTAACGCTGGACGACCCGAATGAAAAAAGATGGATAAAAGGTGGCTACGGAGAGATTTTCGAAAAGAAAGATTCTGCGATGATGACCAAAAATCCGTACGCTGTGAAAGCTTTTGAAAAAGATTCTATGTATTTTGCGGCCGAGAAAATTATTTCTTACCAAAAACCTGATTCTTTAGATATAAAAGTTAAAAAAAGCTTTCTGCGCGCTTTTAAAAAAGGCAGATTTTACAAGTCAAATGCGCAGGGAAGAGCGGATTCTATTGCTTTTAATGAAACAGACGGTGTAATGCATATGTACACCAAACCTATTCTCTGGAGCGGCGAAAAGCAGGTTACAGGTGATAAAGTAGAGGCATATTTTAATACTGAAAATGAAAATATTGATTCTCTGAAGGTAATCGGAAATGCTTTTGCCATCAGTAAGGTTGATTCTTTAACGTTAAAAGATGAATTTAACCAGGTAAAAGGAAAGCTGATGACCGTTTATTATGAGAAAAACGATATTAAGGAAGCCAAAGTAATCGGAAACGCCCAAGCGATAAGTTATGCGGACGATTTTAATGAAAAGACGAAAAAAAATGAAAGAATTGGTATTTCTCTGACATCTTGCGGAATTATTGATGCTGTTTTTGAAGAAAAAGCTTTACAAATTGTTTCCTGTAATATCGGTGCCAATTCAGATACGTACCCGATGAGTAAAATTGAACCTTCTAAAAGGAAATTTCCTGATTTTAACTGGAATACAACAGATCGGATAAGAAAATGGCAAGACATTCTCGTAGATACTCCAAATTATGAGGAAATAAAATATGAAACAGACGATTCCCTTTATAATAAAGCACAGGACGCTGTAGAAAAGGAAAAGGCAAAAGAAGAAGCCAAAAAGCCAAAACGAACAAGAAAATAATTAGAAAAAGTAGAGTTATTTTCTCAATATATTCATAAGCCATTAGTTTTTAATAGAAAATGATGGCTTATTTTTTAGGAATAATGAAGGAAAAGTTGTCTACAATATATACTTTAAGACTTTTTTATGTTAATTTTTTTTAACATTTTATTCATTACTGTGTGAATGCTGAATCTTTATCAGTAAGCAGTTCTTATTATGTAATTTTTATCTCACTTTATTTTGATTTATATTATTTTCATTTAATTGTTAAATATTTTATGAAATAGTTATTTTAATTAACAATATTTTATATATTTATCATATCAATCGGTTTAAATATTGATTCAAACTTTAAATAAAAATTATTATCATTATTAACCAACAGCAGAAAGTCCTATAAGCACGGTGAAAAAAATTTATATATTTTGTGATTTGGTGTATTGCCCTTGATTTTTAATTGAGGGTAATTTTTTTCTATTAAGATAATTTCGGCGTTTGATGAATGTTCTTTAGTTTTGCTGAAAGTTTTCAAGATTATGGAAATGCAAAAAGATTTTTTTATATATCAGGCTCAAACCACAAAGTTTGCAGCAGGTTTTGAAGTTGAAAAAGCGCAAGGAAGCTATATTTACGGAAAAGACGGGAGAAGATATCTTGATTTCGTGGCAGGAGTTTCTGCCAATACATTGGGGCATTCTCATCCAAAAATTGTTGAGGCCATAAAAGAACAGGCGGAAAAATATCTTCATGTAATGGTTTATGGCGAATATGCCCAGGAAAAACCGATAGCTTTATGTAAATTATTAGCCCAATCAACACCTGAGCCTTTAGAAATTACTTATTTGGTGAACAGTGGGGCGGAAGCCATTGACGGAAGCTTAAAATTAGCCAAAAGATACACGGGAAGAGAAGAAATTGTCTCTTTCAAAAACTCTTACCACGGAAATACACATGGCGCTTTGAGTGTTTCAGGAAATGAAGCCCATAAGCGAGAATTTCGTCCCTTATTGCCAATGGTTTCTTTTATTGAATTTAATAATGAAAAAGATTTTGATAAAATCACGGAAAAAACAGCTTGCGTTATCCTGGAAACAATTCAGGGAGCAGCTGGTTTTCTAATTCCCAATGATAATTATCTCATTAATTTAAAAAAGAGATGTGAGGAAGTAGGAGCGCTTTTGATTTTAGATGAAATTCAACCGGGATTCGGAAGAACCGGAAAATTATTCTCTTTTGAGCATTACGGGATTGTACCCGATATTTTGGTGATGGGCAAAGGAATGGGCGGCGGTGTGCCTGTAGGAGCTTTTATGAGCTCAAAAGAAATTATGGAATCATTAAGCCATTCTCCAAAGCTTGGCCATATCACAACTTTTGGTGGGAATCCTTTGATCGCAGCATCAAGCTATGCGACGCTGAAAGAAGTTCTGGAAAGTGGTTTGATGAACGAAGTTGACAAAAAAGAAAAGCTGTTCAGGGAGTTGCTTGTTCATCCTAAAATCCGGAATATCAACGGAAAAGGCTTAATGTTGGCCGTTAATCTCGGCTCACCGGAATATACCTTATCTGTGGCAAAAAAATGCATGGAAAAAGGACTGATCGTTTTCTGGCAATTATATAGAAATGAATACCTTAGGATCTCTCCGCCTTTGACACTTTCTGAAGACGAAATAAGGGAAGGCTGTCAAATTATTATCGATGTTTTAAATGAAAATTAAAAAAATCTCTTCTCAAATAGGAGAGATTTTTCCGGGATTTCAAACGAAAGTTTTGTTTAAAAACTATGCTAAACATTTAATTAAAAATCTCTGATAAATATCATACATATTGTATAAAAAAGTAAACACATTTTTGTGTAATAAAAAAATTAATTTATATATTGCGGGACGATAAAAACAAAGATTATATGGCGAAACATAAAGTCCATTACGAATTTCCAATGCACTGTCTGTCAGAGATTTTATATGAATATCTGGCAACTGCGGAAGGATTATCTGAATGGTTTGCGGATGATGTGACAGAGAAAGGTGATGACTTTTTTTTCAGCTGGGGAGGAGGTCCTGCTGAGAAGGCAACTCTGATTAGGTATAAGCCTGAAGGTTTCGTGCGTTTTAGATGGGAAGAAGATGAAGGGACTAAACATTTCTTTGAAATGACCATTACTATTGACGATATTACTGAAGATTTAGCTTTAAATATTACAGACTTCTGCGAAGAGGGAGATGAAGAGGAAAACGCGATGTATTGGGAAAACCTTATAGAAAACCTTAGAATAAAATTAGGTGCCGCTTAATGGTAAGCTGTACTCAATGATAAAACTGATGAACGATTTATCGTTCATTATTTTTTTATAATCAAATCAAAAAAAGTTGGAAAATCAATATTTTACATCAGACGAATTACATGTGAAAAACAGAGCGTTTCTTTTTGGCGACGCGGTAAAGGTTTCTTTTTTTGTAAGAAACTCCAGGCTTATTATGGATGAAGAATGCTATTTTTTCCTGATGGCTTCCATGAGAAAAATGAGGATGAATATTCCTTTAAGCTATACATTAGAATTTTTCCAGTCACTTTTTCAGAAAGATATTATTGACGGAAAAGGGGTAGAAAACGGAATTATCAATTTCCAGGTTTTTAGAAATTCTGACGGCATTACATTGTCAAAATCATCGATTTCTTATTTTTATGATGTTGAAAAGATGGATGATGTTTTAGCAATTCATGAAAGACCATTGGAATTGGATTTAATTAAAGAAATTAATGTTAATAACAACCTTTTAAGCAATATCCGTGTTCACTGTCCAGAAAATATTTATGGTGGGATTTACGCACAGGAAAACGACTTGGACGATGTTATTTTATTAAACCCAAATAAAAGAATTGCCCGTTCAACTTCCGGAAACCTTTTATTTTTAGAAGGAAACGTAATTAAAGTTCCGAAAGTGTCCGAAGGCGCCTATATTTCTCCTTTAATGGAAAATTTTGTTACTTTTTTGCATAAAAATAACCTTGCAGATATTCAGGAACACGAGATTATTGCTTTTGAATCTCAGAAATCAGAAGAAATTTTAATGATCTCTGATGAAAAGGGCATATTTTCTGTAGGAAAGATTAGGAATAAAACTTTTACAGACACACGCTTTTTAGAATGGATAGAAAGCTGGAAAAAAAATTTTTAAAAAATTGACAAACCCGGTAAACAACAAAGTTCCAAAAGTCCTTTACCGGGTTTTATTCTGAATAGATCAGAATTTGTATTGTTAATAAATCATAGAATATTTCCACAATTTATTGAGCAATTTTTTTGCTAATTATTTAAATTTTCGCTTTTGTTTTACGGGAATTAGAGTTACAGCAACTCGTGGAAAGAAAAATAATATAAGTTCTTTAAGTACTTTCATTTTCTTGATTTTAATTTATCAAAGAACGTGAATTCTTTCCTAAAAATTGGTTAATGGAATCTTAAAATTTGTTAATGTTTTGCTTAGCCTTTATTTTGAATATAATTGTCTCTAATTCAATGAGATATCTTCCGGGGAATTTGCCCAGAGCAGATACTCACCGCCCAGATTTTGCATTATTGATTTCCAGAGTGTATGATCATTCGGAAGTGTATAATCCAGGTTATAAACATCTACGACAGTCCACATTTTACTAAGGATTTCGTTGTCAAGCTGACTGGCAGTCCAACCCGAATATCCCGAAAATATTTTAACATCATGAATGTCTATTTCTTTATTAAGAACAGCACTGATAATATTTTCAATATCTTCTGTCAAATAATATTCATCATTGATTTCAGAAAACACTTCAGTGACTTTTTTCTTGCCTTTAACAATAAAGAAAACCTTGTCATTTTCCACGGGGCCGCCGTCATAAACCTCGATTTTAAAATCGAAGAAATCTTTAAACTTACTACTCATTTGGCTGTTTTTTTTGTTTAATATCAAACCAAATGCACCGCTCTCATTATGTTCGATAATGAGCACCACAGATCTGGAAAAAATATCACCGGATATGTCTGGTGTGGAAATTAATATTTTACCTTTGTATGAGTAATTCATACTCAAATTTAATAAAAATATTTATGGAAAACCTGCACGACAAAAGAAAAGTGTATGATAAATCCCAACTTGTTGAAAGTGAGATAAAACAAAATCCTCTCGAGCAGTTCAGAGACTGGTTTTTGGAAGCCAGTGAAAATCCAGATATTTATGAAGCAAATGCGATGGCGATTTCTACCGTAGAAGGCGATGGTTGCCCGCGTACAAGGATGGTTTTGTTGAAAGCTTATACCTATGAAGGATTTATTTTTTACACAAATTATGACAGCAAAAAAGGAAAAGCGATAGAGAAAAATCATAAAGCGTGCCTCCATTTTTTCTGGCCGAATTTAGAACGGCAGATTATCATTAAGGCCAATCTTGAGAAAATTGCAGAAAATCTCAGCGACGGATATTTTCATTCCAGGCCGAAGGGAAGCCAGCTTGGAGCTTTTGTTTCGCCGCAAAGTCAGATCATTCCCAACAGAGAATATCTCGAAGAAAAATTAAAAGAATTAGAAAAAGAATTTGAGAACAGAGAAGTTCCAAGGCCTGAAAACTGGGGTGGCTATATCGCAAAACCTTACGAAATTGAATTTTGGCAGGGCAGGCCAAACAGGCTCCACGACAGGATTGTTTATACTTTAAATGATTTGGATTGGGAGATTTCCCGCTTGGCTCCTTAATTTTTTCGACTTCGTTCATATGAAATCGATAAAAAATGATTGTTAAAATAAAGCTATTAGTATTAGTGTTGTCACGCGGAGTCGAACGAAGCATCTCTAAATAAACAAATATTAAAAATATATCATAAAAAAACCTCATCAATCGATGAGGTTTGAATTTTTTGTAATCTGAAATGATTATTTTTTCTTAGCACCCGAAACTGCAGTAGCCAAATCAGCACCAGCTTTGAACTTAGCAACTTTTTTAGCAGCAATTTTAATCGGTTTTTTAGTTGCAGGGTTGATACCTTGTCTTGCAGCTCTCTCAGCAACTGAGAAAGTTCCGAATCCTACTAAAGAAACTTTACCGTCTTTTTTCTTCAAAGTAGTTGATACATTAGAAATGAATGATTCTAAAGCAGCTTTAGCTGCAACTTTAGTGATACCTGCATCTTTTGCAATTGCGTCGATTAATTCAGACTTGTTCATAATTTTTAATATTAAAGTTAGTTCGTAATAATAGCAAATATAATACAATTTTCTAATTGTGCAATTTTTTTATTAAAAGTTGTACAATTATTTTGATTTTTAATGAAAACGATCAAAATATGATAATTTAGCCTTTCACGAAAAATCTACGTTACACGTTACTAAAATCATGCCAAATGCTTATGTGTATTGACTTTAGCAATTTTTAAATATTATTTTTTACATTTATTAAATCCTGAATGTTGTATGAACTATTAATGGTTTTTACGATATGATTGTAAATTCTGTAAGTAAAATCGGGAAAAATTATTTTTAATAAAATTAAAAGCCTGTGTATCTGTTAGTTTGAAATTCATCTTAAAACGCTATTTTATTAATTTTTATTAATAAATTTGCAGCATGTTAATAGAAGTATTCAAGTCTAAGATTCACAGGGTAAGGGTTACGGCTTCAGACCTTAATTATATCGGGAGTATAACGATTGACGAAGACCTTATTGATGCTGCCGGGCTGGTAGTCGGAGAAAGGGTTTATATCGTGAATGTTAATAATGGTGAGCGTTTTGATACGTACATCATCAAAGGAAAAAGAAAATCAGGAGAAGTTTGTCTGAATGGTCCTGCTGCCAGAAAAGTGCAGAGAGATGATATTATCATTATTATCGCTTACGCTCAGATGACGCCGGAGGAAGCTAAAGATTTCCAGCCTAAAATCGTTTTCCCGGACGAAAAAACAAATCTTCTTACCTAATCTGATGGAAAAAAAATCAACGAGTCCCATAAAATCAGTGTTAACAATAGTAATATCGCTTGCTTTTGCAGGCTTTTTTTTATGGTTTGCCCTGAAAGGTTTGGATTTTAAAGTTATACAGAAATCATTAGCAAAAGCCAATTATTGGTGGGTGTTATTTGCTGCCTGCTTCGGAATTTCTGCCTATTGGTTCAGGGCAATTCGCTGGAATCTGATGCTGGAACCCATGGGACATGCCATTTCAAATTCAAACTCACTTTGGTCGATATCTTTTGGATATTTAATGAATTTAACGATTCCCAGAAGTGGGGAAGTGGCCAGAGCAACAGCTTTATACGGTGTTGAAAAAGTACCTGTAGATAAATCATTCGGAACAATTATTTTAGAAAGAGTCGTGGATCTGGTTTGTATGATCGGGTTTTTAGGATTGACTTTACTATTTAAATCTGAAGCTATTTTAGCATTTTATAAAGATTCCGGAATCAATATTAATCCTACAAAAATTTTAATTGCCATTTTAATATTGGTTGTGGGAACGGTTTTGTTTTTTGTGTTTAAAAAGAAACTGGCAAGCATTTCGATATTTGAAAAGATCATTAATTTTATTGATGGTATTTTCCAGGGCTTAACTTCAATATTTAAATTAAAGCAAAAAGGAAAATTCATCCTTTATACATTAGGAATCTGGATTTCGTATTATTTTGCAGCTTATCTGGTATGTTTTGCGTTACCAGAAACGTCAAATTTTACCATTGCCGACGGATTTTTGATCATCGTCGTAGGAACTTTAGGCATGATGATTCCTGCAAGTGGCGGGATCGGAGCTTTCAACCTTGCCATGAAATACGGCTTTATGGCTTTATTTATTTCAATGGGAAAAAGCGGCGAATTGGGTGGTGAAACAGGATTAACCTATTCATTTATTTCTCTGCCGTTACAGATTGTCATTATGTTGGTGATGGGATTAATTTCAATTCCAATGTTGGCAAAAGGCAGGACGAAGGCTGTTGCGGATAAATAATCAGAATTAAATGTTAACTTTAAAATATAAAGCTCAATCACTTTGGTTGGGCTTTTTTGTTGCCTGTTTTTATTAAAGGTTAATTTCTATAATCTGCAATTTACATAAATTTTTCTCACAAAATATGTTGGAAATTTCCTAAATCAGCCATAACTTCGATCAAAAGATCTAGAATAATTATGGCAATTAATTTACAGAAAGGACAAAGAATTGAAATCGGACTTACAAAAATGACCATCGGTCTCGGATGGGATCCGAATGAAGGAAAAGGATATGATTTTGACCTTGATGCTTCGGCAATTATGATTGATTCTGACAGAAAGTTGGTAAGTGAAGAGTATTTTGTTTTTTATAATAATTTAATTTCTCCCGATGGCGCATTGACACATACAGGCGATGATCCCAGCGGTAAAAACAGCGATGGAGACGACGATGAATCAATTATTATCGATCTTGAGAAAATTGATCAAAAAGTAGAAGAAATCCTTTTTGTAGTAACCATCGAAGATTTTGAACGGAGAAAACAAAATTTCGGCCAGGTCAGAAATTCATATATAAGGATTATTGACGATTCTAATAATCAGGAAATTGCAAAATACGAACTTGATGAAGATTTTTCCATCGAAACGGGCGTAGAATTCGGAAGGCTTTACAAACGCAACGGAAGCTGGAAATTTGAGGCTTCGGGAATAGGTTATAGGGCTGATCTCGGCTTTTTCTTAGAAAAATATTACAAAGGGCAAATTATAAAGTAAAAATACGAGCATACTCATTTGTAGAAATCATGCAAATTGATAATGACATTTATTGGGCGTACAATTTAATGATCGAACCTTTATAATGTTTCGTAAAATCATATAAATCAATAAAATAGTTGTATAGATTATCAGAATCAACTTTATCAACACCATTCAGATTAAACTGATTTTCGGCGAGAATATAAAGTTTTTTATAATCAGACTTCAGAAAATGCGGTAAAATATCTTCGTTTTCTTTTTTGATCATTTGAGTATAAAATATTCCGTAAATTAAGAAATGATTAAAATTTTCACAATCAGAAATAAAATTTAATCTGGATTGAGAATGTTTTTCATAATCAGAAAGTATTTTTTGAAAATTATTCACATGTGCTTCTGACGGGATTTCATAAAAAAGATCAATGCCGTTAATAAAAAGCTGGGTTTTCATTTCCTCTTTATCCAAACGGTATTCATTTTTAAACCAGTTGAAAATCTGTAATAATTCTTCCGGACTGAGCTCTTCAACAGAATCTTTTACTTTGTTTTTGATGATCTCAAGGCTTGTTTTTTTATCATCATTTAAAAAACTAAGTACATTATTTTCTTCACGGCAAAGTTTATTATACAAATTGATTTTTGCAATAACAGGATTGGTTTTTATGAAATAAAGTTCTTTCGCCATAATCTTATGTAATGCCTAGTTTTGTTGTGATTTTCTGAACTAAGGTAGCGAAAAATTTGCATTATTCAGGAATTATAAATTCAATTGTGGTATTTAATTTTACTTGTGGTTATCTTAAATTTATTTGAAAATTAATATCTGTAAGCAATGAGATCACATTGATCTTTTCCGAATTTAATGAGACTGAGGATCAAAGTAAGCTTTAAAAGTCAGCGGATGCTCAGTTTTATCTTCGGCTTCTTCAAGATATTCTAAATATTCTTCCTGATGTTTTTCCATATAAATCATTACGATGGCAAGATTGATAAAAAGGTTTTTATCTTCCGAACCTAAATCCAGCGCAGTTTTTAAATATTCAACTGCTTTTTCATTTTCGCCCATATCAGAATATACTGCTCCGATGTTGATTAAAGCAGAAGTATTTTCTGGTTCTATCAATAAAATCTCATCCAATTCTTTGATTAAAAGATCATTTAATTCATCCCAATGATCTTCATTTTCCCATCTTTTGGCCTGGAGTTTTTTTACGTTTTCTAGTCTTTGGGTGATGTTGCTCATGGTGTAAAATTACGGATTGTCAATACTTATTTTTATTTTACCTGTACTTTCCAAATAATCATTTTGGAATTTCATTTGTTACCAAAAATGGAATCAAAATATCATTATGATGAAGATTTGTGAAAGCTATAAAAACCAAATTTTTATTGGAAGAAAGCCTAATATGTAATTCAACACTGCCAATGTATTGATTTCATTATCTTTTAACTGTGATTAGCCAGATATTTTTTGGAATTTAATAAACTTATTATTCCCACAAAATATTGTTTTGAGTAAATAATTCTCTAAATGCATCGGACCAATTTCCCCAATCCCATTTTTCTTTATTCTTCTTGAGAACTAAAACAGCCTTGTTAGTTTTATCAATATTTTTAAAGCTAAACAATGTTTCCGCTAAATGGAAATAATCATAAGCAGAATTAGCTTTTTCCAGCTTGCTGAAAATTTCCTCAGAAGTATTTGTTAATTGGTTTTCTTTTGCAATATTTAAGAAAAAACTTAAACGAGTAAAGTCATTTACTACGATCTGATGTTTACATATTTTTAGCATTTTATCACTTTCATGTTTTTTTATGACATCAAGCATTAATGGGAAAATTTTTTCGCTACTGCCATAATCATTATTAAATTCTGAAAGATATATTTTATCTGAATTTAATAAGACTTTTACAAAAGATGCCGCTGCCTTCTCTGGATTGCTATTTATTAAAATCTTTGTTCCATTGTGATCTATAATATGATGATTTTCCCAAATTGACATCACTATATTTTCATAAAGAGGATCGTAATTATCTATTACGGCTTTACTTAAATTTCTTATTGAATCTTTAGGAATTGTATTCACAATATTTTTCAGCAATTCTTCCGCTTCTTTGTTTTTGAAACTTACTACTGCATCCATATAATCCTCGGAAGAAATTTTTCCCGAATACGGTGTAAGAAAACTCCAGAAGCTGGAATCAGGAAATTTTGCTATTGCAGGAAAAGCGTCTTCTTTTAGGTTTTTGATTGTTTCAATATCTTCATTTTTCTGATATTCTCCTAAAGCTTCAATAGCAGATCTATTTTTATATTTTAAAGCAAGATTTTTTATTTTTAGATAAGTTTTAGGGTTTTTATGATTACAGGTTAGGGCTTTTTCCAATAAATATCCAGATTGTACTTTATTAATAACAATTTCATTTAGCTCATCCAATTGTGACAAAAAAAAGATGTTGTCATTTTCGGATAATTCATTATAATATTTTTGGTTAAAAACCCTAAAATAAAAGATAGTTGCTAAATCATCAATTGACGATATACATCCATTTTGATTTTCTACAGAATCTTTATCAACTATAAATTGACTTAAGATTTTTTTTAGATATGGATATTTTGTATCCACTAAAGCCCAGCTAGCATAACCTTTTGAAGTGTTATTTTTTCTTTTAAGTATTAATAAAAGCTCTTCAGTAGTAGCAAATTTCTTTAGACTTTCAAAATTTTCATACTGTTTTGTTTTTTCTCCGGCAATGCCTACAGCTTCGTAATCTAAAGTATTTTCTACTTCGATATTATTAATTATTTTTTGTACCTCTGGTCTTATTTCTTGGCCAAAAACAATTAATGAATAGCAAAAAACAAATAAAATTACTAAGAGTTTATTGGATTTCATGGTTAAATCGCTATTGAAATTATAAACGGTGAAAATACATCAAATTTTATTCACCAAAAAGAAATAATAAAGCAAAAAAAGCTTCTGAAATCTCAAAAGCTCTATTTTTTTTCTACCCAAACGCCCTTTTCAACAAACTCTCCACTTTCGGCTCGCTTCCTCTGAAATTCTTATACAATTCCATCGGATCTTTTGTGCCGCCGGAAGAAAGAAGAACTTTATATTTTGCAGCAATTTCAGGATTAAAAATTCCGTTTTCCTTGAAATATTGGAAGGCGTCGGCATCCAGAACTTCCGCCCATTTGTAAGAATAATATCCCGCAGAATATCCACCCTGGAAAATATGTGAAAAGCTCGGGCTCATCGCTGTTTTAGGATTTACAGGATAAAGCTGTGTTGCTTTTGTATAATCATCCTCAAACTCCTTCACACTCTTACTCTCCAACTCTTCAACTTTAGTATGGTAATTCATATCCAGCAATCCGAAACCTAGTTGTCTTAAGGTTTGATAACCTTCCATGAAGTTTTTCGACTGTTCGATTTTCTTAATTTTTTCATCAGGAAGAATTTCACCTGTTTTATAATGTTTGGCGAAAGTTTTTAAGAATTCCGGTTCGTAGCAGAAATTTTCTAAAAACTGAGAAGGTAATTCCACAAAATCCCATTTCACAGAAGTTCCTGAAAGGGTAGGATATTGCGTGTTTGCCAACATTCCGTGAAGGGCATGACCAAATTCATGGAACAAAGTCGTTACCTCCTGAAACGTCAATAAACTCGGCGTATCTTTCGTCGGTTTGCTGAAATTACAAACGATAGAAATATGCGGACGAGAATTTTCGCCGGCTTTTTTATACTGATTTTTGTAGCTCGTCATCCACGCGCCGGCTCTTTTGCCTTTTCTTGGGAAATAATCAACGTAAAGTAAAGATTTGAACGTTTTTTCAGGATTATCACTTCCATCTTCCGACTTCCCGCTTCCTGTCTCAAAAACTTCATACACTTTCACATCTTCATGGTATTTCGGAATGTCATTTCTTTCCTCAAAAGTCAACCCGAATAATGTATTAGCTAGCCCAAAAACAGCATCTTGAACCTGATTTAAAGGAAAATAAGGTTTTAATTCTTCATCATTTAAATCATATTTAGCCTTACGAAGTTTTTCAGCATAAAAAGCGTGGTCATAACTTTGCATTTCATCGATTCCATCGGCTTTTGCTAAAGCTTTTAACTCTTCAATTTCTTTGGCTGCATAAGGTTTTGCTTTGGTCAGCAATTCATTTAAAAAATCAAGAACTTTTGTTGGAGATTTTGCCATTCTTTCTTCCAAAACATAGTCTGCATAGTTTGCATAGCCTAATAATTCTGCTTTCTGCTGTTTTAATGAAAGAAGTTCTTTAATTAAATTTTGATTATCAAATTCGCCGCCATCAAAGGATTTTTTACCGTTTGCCAGGGCAATTTCTTTTCTCAGTTCACGGTTTTCAGCATAGGTCATAAAAGGAATATAGCTCGGATATTGTAAGGTCACCACCCAGCCTTCCAGATTTCTTTCTTTTGCTTCTTCGGCGTATTGCTCGATGATCGCTTCCGGAATTCCTGCCAAATCTTCTTTATTGGTGATATGTTTGAAATAATTATTGGTTGAAGCCAGCACATTTTGCCCGAACTGAAGCGATTTTAAAGATAAATCCATGCTGATTTTCTTTAATTTTTCTTTGTCTTCTTCATTTAATAAAGCACCGCTTCTTACAAAACCTTTGTAGGTTTCATTCAAAAGCATTTGTTGTTCTTCATTGAGATTATATTTCTCTTTTTGGTCATAAACTTTTTTAATTTTATTGAAAAGAGCTTCGTTTTGAGAAATTTTTGAAGAATATTCCGTTAAAATAGGTGAAACGTCCTGTGCTATTTGTTGAAGTTCATCGCTTGTTTCTGCAGAATTTAAGTTGAAAAAAATATTAGAAACCAGATCAAGCTGTTCGCCCGAATACGCCAAAGCTTCGATTACGTTTTCAAAAGTCGGTTCCTCAGGATTGTTGACGATTTGGTTGATTTCTTCCTCTGATTTTTGAATTAATTCCTTAAAAGCGGGAAGATAATCTTCATTTTTAATGTCTGTAAATGGCGCTGAATGATATGGTGTGTTAAATTTTTCTGTTAAAATACTCATCTTCTATTTTTTAATTAATGTAAATTTAATGAATCGTAGTGATTTGATAGCTGAAACGCGCAAAAATAATGCCTTAATGAAAAGATATGACAAAATGCTTTATCTTTAATATCTTGTCATATGCAAAGGTGAAATGTTGAGGGAATGACTAATTTTGAAACCGATTTACTGCTTATTGCTGTTAAAAATTTAACCCTAAATATTTTATAGACGATGAAAACAATTTTAAAAATTCTTGGTGTAATTATTCTGCTGGCTGTGCTGTACGTTGTATTCGCAATGATCGCTTTCAGTAAAGATTATCATTTTGAAAGATCAGTCGTAATCAATGCTCCAAAAGAAAAAGTATGGCAACACGTAGGTTCTACAAAGGCATTTAATGAATGGAATCCTTTTGCAAAAGCAGATAAAAATATTGTTATTACTTACTCAGGAACACCCGGAACTGTCGGAGATTCTTACCACTGGAAAGGAAATGACCAGGTGGGAGAAGGTGAGCAGAGTGTAACTGAAGTTATTCCCAATCAAAAGCTATCAAGCACACTTCATTTTATCAAGCCCTGGGACGGTGTTGCAAACGGAAGCTTTGTTTTAACTCCCGAAGGAAGCGGAACAAAAGTAACCTGGACAATGGATAATGAATTAACCACGATGATGAAAGTGATGAAACCAATGATGGACAGCCAAATGGGAAAAATGTTTGACCAGGGGCTGGGTGATTTAAAGAAAATCTCAGAACAATAAAAAAATATAGCCTTGTAAATTTTGCAGGGCTTTTTTATTTAAAAAAATATTATCTTTATGTAAAGAATAGATTCATGGAGAAGATAGTATTTGAGAAAAACGATATAAGAAACTATGTTAAAAACGTGATTGCAGAAAAAATTGATAAGCTGACAAAGTTTATTGATTTTACCTTAGAAGCAAGCCGCGACATAAAAAAGACACCGAAATATGACAGTATGCGTGAAGAAATGCAGGAAGAAATCTACCAGATGCAACGCCAGCTCGGAGCTTTAAATGATCTGAAAAAAAATATGGCTAAAGTCTTAAACAAAACCACAGAAAGAGTACAGCTCGGTTCTTTGGTGATTACGAATAAGGCCCGGTTTTATATTTCTGTTTCGCTGGGCGAATTCTTTTTCGAAGGCGACCGTTTTTACGCCATTTCTCCCGAAAGCCCGATGGCAAAAAAGATGATGGGCATGAAAGCCGGTGATGATTTTACCTTAAAGAAGATTCATCAGGAAATTGTGGAAGTGTTGTAATATTAGGAATTAAGAATTAAGAATTAAGAATTATTTTTCTTAAGCACATTGTCATTCTGACGAAGGAAGAATTTGATTTTTGTTCTCATTAATTTGTAATATAAAAACCTGGAACCCGAAACTGTCAACCATCAACTTTTTCGTAATTTTGTCTCCATGAATAAAGCAGAAGTTTTAAAAGAAATCATAGAACAAAGAAGAAGCATCTTCCCAAAAGACTATACAGAAGCGCAAATTTCTCAGGAGATCATTGATGAGATTTTACATTCAGCGACATTGGCTCCCAATCACAAACGCACAAAACCCTGGCGTTTTAAGATATTCAAAGGGGAGGAAAAAGCAAAATTGGCTTCCGAAATGCAGGCGATCTACAAAGCCTCTCAACCCGAACAACTTTTCCTGGAAAAAAAATATACTGACATTGGTTTTAAAATTAATAAAGCTGATGCGGTAGTTTCTATCGTTGTCAATTTCAGCGGAATGGTTCCTCAATGGGAAGAAATTGCCGCCGTTTCAATGGCTGTACAAAATATGTATTTGACCTGTACGGCAAACAATATCGGCTGTTACTGGAGCTCTCCAAAAATCGTAGAGCAGTTAAAAGATTCTTTAACCATTGAAGAAAATCAGCAATGTCTAGGATTGTTCTACATGGGTAATTTGGAATAAATAGCCCTGATCGAGCGGCATGTCTGAGCTCTTTTTCTTTGCAAAAGAAAAAAGCGAGTAGCGAGAGCAGGTTCCCGGCTCCTGAAAAATATTGAATTTTACAAAACTTTTTACTTGGAGCTTTTTACTTAAAACTTTTTTACTATCTTTGCACTCTTAAATATTTAACTGGGACGAGTTCCCATAAAATTCAAACATTATGTCAGTAAAAATCAGATTACAAAGACACGGTAAAAAAGGAAAGCCTTTTTTCCACATCGTGGTTGCAGATGCTAGAGCTAGAAGAGATGGTAGATTCATCGAGAAACTAGGAACTTACAACCCAATTACTAACCCTGCGACTATCGATTTGAACGTTGATTCTGCTGTGAAGTGGTTAAACAACGGTGCTCAGCCAACTGATACTGCAAGAGCTATCCTTTCTTATAAAGGTGTACTTTACAAAAAACACTTACAAGGTGGTGTTGCTAAAGGTGCTTTTGATGAGGCTGAAGCTGAAAAAAGATTCAATGCTTGGGTAGAGTCTAAAGAACAAAAAGTACAAGGTAAAGTTGAAGGTTTATCTAAAGCTCAGGCTGACGCTAAGAAAGCTGCTTTAGAAGCTGAAGCTAAAGTAAACGAAGCTAGAATCGCTGCTGCTGCACAAGTTGAAGCTGATGCTAAAGCTGCTGAAGAAGCTGCTAACGCACCTGCTGAAGAAATTGTTGCTGATGCTACAGAAGGTGAAGCTCCTGCTGCTGAAACTGAAGAAAACACTGAAGCTTAATAACAAAAACCTGTATGCGTAAAGAAGATTGCTATTTATTAGGAAAAATCACACGCAGACACGGCCTTGCGGGAAATGTGATCCTTAAACTGGACACAGACCAACCCGAGCTTTACAATAAACTGGAATCAATATTCGTTGAAATCAACGGATTATTGGTTCCTTTTTTTATTGAAAAAACATCCAGAAGTAAATCTGATGCGGTGAATATCGCTTTTAAAAACTCTTCTGAGGCATTAGTAGATCAATCTTTAGGAAAAGATGTTTATCTGCCGCTCTCTACCTTACCAAAACTTTCCGGCAAACAATTTTATTATCACGAAGTAATAGGATATAATATTCTTGATGAAAATGATAATGACTGTGGGGTTATCAGATCGGTAAATGATCAGACTGCCCAGAATTATTTTATTACCAATTTAGACGGAAAAGAAGTGGTTATTCCCATGATCAAAGACTGGATTATTGAGGTAAACAGAGAAGAAAGATTCATCAAAATGCAATTGCCTGAAGGTCTTATTGATGTTTTTCTGGTTCCTTCTAAGAAAGACGAATAATTTTTTCTTTTACAAAAGTTCAATTAACTTTTGACAATTCACGTATTCACAATATATTCATTACTTATTACTCATAATCGCGGGCAATAAATATTCCTGTACTATTTTGTCGGCTTGCGGATGCGCATAAGATTTATTATATGCTTTTGCCGTAATCACAATTACCAACGGGATTTCTGTAAACATAATAATTTTATTTCCGCCATTTCCGCTGGATTGATACGCTTCAAAAGTTTTATCTCCAACTTTATACACTTTTCTCCAGAACAGATATCCGTAGCCTTCAAAGTCTTTATTACCAGAAAAATAATTGGTGAATGATTTTTTGATCCAGTTTTTATCTAAAATTGTTTTGCCGTTCCAGATACCATTATTCTTATATAATTGTCCGAATTTTGCCAAATCTAACGCTCTCATTTGCAATCCACCCGCCATTGAAACTTTGTGCTGAGGAGTGTATTGCCATTTATAATTGCTGATTTCCAAAGGGTTGAAAAGCTTTTGAGCAGCATAATTTTCAAGTCCGTTTGGAACCGATTTATCTAAAATATCTCCGGTTAAAACAGCTCCGGTTGTGAAATAAGACCATTTTTCGCCGGGCTTATTTTCTGTCATGGGTAAGTCTAAAGCAAATTTTATCCAGTTATCGGTCGGGTACATATTTTCTTCATTTCCGGGAGATTCATAATCTTCGTCATTACCATCGAATCCGGAACTCATTGTCAGTAAGCTTTTAATAGTAACATTGCCCTTTGTAGAAGAATAATTACTAAATTGTTTTAAATCGTAAAATTCTTTCAGATTTTGATTTTCATTTTTGATGTAGCCGTCTTTTATAGCAATTCCCATCAATGCAGATGAAAAGGATTTTCCAACGGAACGTGTGTCATTTAAACTGTCTCTTTTATATCCGTTAAAATACTCTTCCAGAAGAAGTTTTTCATTTTTAATGACAATGATGCTGGTAATATCTCTGAATCTGTTTTCTGCTATTTTTTGATTTAAAGCTCTGATTTTATCGTTGTTAAATTGATTATCAGAAAGTTTCCAGCCGCTGTTCGGTTTAATTTTTTGAATGACAACCTGTTGTTTTGAAATTTCCTTTTTGGGAATAGTTACATTGATCTCACCTTTCGCTATCAAATTCCCGGCTTTTAATGTTGAAGCCTTTATATAAGGTCTTATTTCAATTTTTAGAACATGGTTTCCGGTTTCCAGGGCGTCAATTCCATTATTGGCTAAATAAAATCGTGCCCACAAATATCTTCCCCACGAATCTTCATTATTAGCACTTAACAAAGGGATTCTGAAGGTTGTTTTTGATTTTTTATTTTCTGCTTTTCCCGCTCCTGTATTCAGATTTTCGGTATAAATTAATTTCCCGTCCACATAAAAAGAGAATTGATAATTTCCTTTCTTCAATAATTCATCAACAGTTAAAGAAGGCTCAAGCTGATGTAAATAATTAACCAAAGAATTATCCTGAAAAACACGAATATCGAGATCTTTATCCTCTTGTAAAGTAACACTTTCAAGAAAGTCATTCTCTTTAAGATTTTCTATCGGAACTACTTTATCCAGAAAAACAATAGTATTTAAATGGGCTTTCTGAACAGAGTTTTCAATTTTCTCGGGAATAACGATATTTTGAGTCTGCCCAAAAGATAAACTAAATATCAGCGACAGTATAAATAAAAAGGTTGGTTTCATTTCAAATTTTAATCTAAACAAAAATATGAAGGTTAATTTAGAAAAAATAGAATAAAATTAACGTTTGTGATTTCCTCATCCGCAGGGAAAATTATTCCAAAATTTTTCGATATTTCAAAGGAGTTATTCCCATATTTTCTTTAAAGCATCGAATAAAATGGCTTTGATCTGCAAAACCACATTCAAAAGCAACTTCGGTTAAAGTTTTTTCATTTACAGGAAGAATTGACAACGATTTACTGATCTTCAATTTTCGGATATATTCTCCCAGGTTACATTGGAAATACTTGTGAAAATCCCTGCTGAGATGCATTGGATGGATATTTAAAGAATTTGAAATTTCTGTAAGATTCAGTTTTTCAGTATAGCTTTCACGCAGTAATTCGTCAATCTGTTTAACCCAAGCCGGTTTCTTTTCTGAATGAGATTTTTGATCTGACAATTGATGGAAAATATTCAATAAAAGTTGATGGGTAGCGGTTTCAGAAGCATTGTCATTGGTTTTACTTTCTTTGAAAATCTTGTACATCAATAATTTTAATGCAGGATTTTTAATATTAAAGCTTCCTTCAAGATTATCTTTTGAAATATGTAAAGCTTCAAACCATTTTCTCGGAATTTCAATATGAAAACCTCTTGTAAAACCGTCCGGCTTAATATTGTAATGCGGATCTTCCCAATGATGGTAAAGCAATGTTCCCGCTGAGCATTCGTAGATTTCTTTTTTGTTTCCTTCAATTACATTTCCCTGAAGAAGAAAGGTGAAATAGGCGTTCTCGTGATAATGCCAGTCGACATAAGGATGAGTGTATTCCGTATCAGTGATTATCAACCCGTCAAAATCGAGGGTTTCATTGGTTTGTCCGAAAAATTCACCGTTACGAAGGGTATTCATTGTTTTATTTTAAATTCCTGTTCACTTCATATTAATTATCTTTTTTTTCTTATTTTTCTTATTTTTCTTATTTTTCTTATTTTTCAGATATGATAATTGAACAAAAATTATTGGTGACTATTTAAAATTAAGAACTAATATAGTATGATAAAATTAAATTTTTCTAAGCCAATCAACAAATTATTTCTTAAATTATTATTCCAGATTAATTTTATCAACGGACTTTGATTTAATTAATTTTAAACTTCCCAAATTGGAATTAAAAAGATAACTTTCTTCTTAATAATATTTTCTTCATCTAAATTTCGTTTTTATTTATCTGATATGCAGTATTTTATATTAAAGTAGTATGTAAATGGTATACTTGTTTTTTGGGGTTTATTTTAAAATTATGCACCTTGCCATGAATAAAATTATACACACATTTTAATTAATTCTTATTTTTCTAATGTTGTATAATTATAACTTAAACATTAAGATAAAGATGAAAAAAACATTGTATGCAGTTATTTTAACTGTATTCTCTCTTGTATTTCATGCCCAAGTTGGGATAAATACAGCCGATCCGCAAGCAACTTTTGATGTAACAGGACAAGCAAAAGACACTAAAAAAGTAGATGGAATCATTGCTCCACGATTAGCCGGAAATCAACTGAAAGCTAAAGACGCGCTATATGGAACCAATCAAATTGGTGCGATCGTCTATGCAACTTCAGCAGCAAGCCCTAATTCTACAAAAACAATCAATGTAACTGGTCCGGGATATTATTATTTCGATGGTTTAGTTTGGGTATCTTTTAAAGGTAATACGGCAGGTGATGCTACAAGATATTTGGGAGGAACTGTTTATTCAAGGTTTCAGCAACAAAGTGGAGGCAGCTTAATTAATTCAAAAGTAATCGGTGGTAACCAAAATATAGGGTATAACGTAGGAACTGTGAGTGAGACTTCTTCAAAAGGAGGAATAGATTCTTTAATTGGAAACGGATATACAATATCCAATCCTTCTAAAGGAATATTTGACATAAAGTTTGATATACCATTAAAGCAGATTTATGGAATATCCGTAAATATTGTAGATTCTTATGGCTATAATAATGGGAATCAAACCAGTACAGGAACACCGGTAGGAACTACATCCAGAACAACTGAACCGGGAATGAGATTGTTAACAAATGATAATTCCCAGGTATCATATATTTCCAATTCAATTATTCGGATAAAAACAGGAGATAGTAATGGAAATCTTAATAACAGATCATTTACTTTTATGGTAACAGGACAATAAATCTTTAGGTTTAAGGTTAATAACTTTTCCTTTTTGATTTATTTTAAGACAGCGTAATCATCAAATTGCGCTGTTTTTTTGTACCTTTGCACTCATTAATTTTTATACGAAAATTTATAATCAACAAATGAAAAAGCAGACAATTAAGGAAATCCTACAGGATTACAAAAAGGTATTACATCATGATATTACGGTTTACGGTTGGGTAAGAGCTTTCCGTTCAAATCGCTTTATAGCGCTTAATGATGGTTCTACAATTAATAATTTGCAGATCGTTGTTGATTTCGAAAATTTTGACGAAGAAATTATCAGTAAGATCAGTACGGCCGCATCTTTAAAAATTGTCGGTGAAGTTGTAGAAAGCCAGGGAGCAGGGCAGACCGTGGAAATTGTAGCTAAAAAGATCATCATTTTAGGCGACAATTTTACAGAAGAAAGAGACAAAACAATTCTTCAGCCTAAAAAACACTCATTGGAAACATTGAGAGATCAGGCGCATTTAAGATTCAGAACTAATTTATTTGGAGCTGTTTTCAGAGTACGCCACGCAGTGAGTTTTGCGGTGCATTCTTTCTTTAACCAAAATCAATTCTTTTATATCAACACCCCTGTAATTACGGGAGCTGATGCAGAAGGAGCGGGTGAAATGTTTGGGGTGACCAACTTTGATCTTAACAATATTCCAAGGGATGAGCAGGGTGATATTGATTTTGCACAGGATTTCTTCGGTAAAAAGACAAACTTAACGGTTTCAGGGCAGCTTGAAGGTGAAACAGCAGCAATGGGATTGGGAAGAATTTATACTTTCGGACCGACTTTCCGTGCTGAAAATTCAAATACAACGCGTCACCTGGCAGAATTCTGGATGATCGAGCCTGAAGTTGCCTTCAACAACCTTGAAGACAACATCGATTTGGCAGAAGATTTCTTAAAATATGTAATTCAATACGTCTTGGATAACTGTAAAGATGATCTTGATTTCTTAGACAAGCGTTTTGCAGAAGATCAGAAAACAAAAGCTGAAAAAGACAGAGCAAAAGAAGGTCTGATCGAAAAACTTCAAAATGTTATTGCTAAGCGTTTTAAGCGTGTAAGTTATACAGAAGCGATTGAGATTCTGATGAACTCAAAGGAAAATAAAAAAGGAAAATTCCAGTATCCGGTTGAAAATTGGGGAACCGATCTTCAGTCTGAGCACGAAAGATATTTGGTTGAAAAACATTTCGAAAGCCCGGTAGTTTTATTTGATTATCCGAAAGAGATCAAAGCATTCTACATGAAGCTGAACGATGATAACAAAACCGTTGCCGCAATGGACGTGCTTTTCCCGGGAATCGGAGAAATTATCGGAGGTTCTGAAAGAGAAGCGAGATTAGATGTTTTAAAGCAGAAAATGGCAGAAATGCATGTTGATGAGCACGAACTTTGGTGGTATCTGGATACCAGAAAATTCGGTTCTGTTCCCCATGCAGGTTTCGGTTTAGGACTGGAAAGACTGGTTCTTTTCGTAACAGGAATGACCAACATCAGAGACGTAATTCCTTTCCCGAGAACACCGAAAAACGCTGAATTTTAAAAGCTTCGGTTATAAATAATACAAATCCTTCTCATAAAATGGGAAGGATTTTTTATTGGTCAAATTAGGCTGATTCTGATTATATTGATATTCTGAAGTATTGGATTGCACACAATAAGTCAAATAGAGATTCTTTAAAATTAATAGCAGAAGTGGAGAAAATGGAAAATCTCATTTCTCAAAATTTAATATTGGTTCTCAATCAGAAATAAAAGAGGTGAAATATTTAATTGATAAAAAACTTGTCACTGTATTATAAATAAAAATATTGTCGAGGTTCTTGCCTTTTAGGACAATAGAAAAATCCGGAAAAATCTTAGTTTATAAGCATAAAAAAAAGCCTTAAAAAATCAATTTAAGGCTTTTTTTATTTTTTAATAGCTTATTAGTACCACAAGTAATGCAAAAATCATGCTAAAAGCTATTTTGTATCAAAAAAAATTATTAAATTCGTACAATATGTTATGTTAAAACACAAAGAGTACTATGCTTAAACAACACTTACAGCTCAAATTAGGACAAAAGTTGGCGCCTCAGCAGATCCAGTTGATGAAGTTGATTCAGCTTCACACATTGGAATTTGAAGAGGAATTGGAGAGAGAATTAGAGGAAAATCCTGCTTTGGAAATCGCAAAAGAGGAGTCTAAGGAAGATGATTATGCAGCGTTGGAGGATTCTTACGAAAACGAAGGTACGGAAAGCATTGAAACTGATTTTGATGTTAATGAATATATCTACGACGACGAACCTAACTATAAAACTGCGTCGAGCAATTATTCCGCAGATGATGAAGAGTTTGATAACGAAAGTCTTTTAACGGAAGGCCAGTCTTTGTATGACTATCTTCTGGAGCAGATTCACCTTGCCAATATTAATGAAGAAGATATAAAAATCGCAGAATATATCATCGGAAACCTTGATACAGACGGATATTTAAGAAGGGAAATCAAATCTCTTGTTGATGATCTTGCCTTTTCTCAAGGGCTTTATACGACAAAAGAAAGAGTGGAAGATGTTCTTGAAAATTATGTCCAAAAGCTGGATCCGCCGGGAGTGGGTGCGAGGGGACTTCAGGAGTGCCTTTTATTACAGATCGAAAAGAAAGTAAGCGCCGATAAAGCCGTTTCTCTGGCTGCCAATATTCTCAGACATCAGTTTGATGCTTTAACCAACAAGCATTATAACAAGATCATTCAGAAGTATGATATTGAAGAAGAAGATCTTAAGGATGCTTTAGAAGAAATTTCAAAATTATCTCCAAAAGTAGGAGGAAACTTTGATACTCAGACTATTACAATTAACCAGGAGATTATTCCGGATTTTGTGATTCAGGTGAAAGATGGAATTGTAATTCCGATGTTAAACAGTAAAAATGCCCCTACTTTAAGAGTTTCTGAAGAATATAAAGATATTTTAACAACCTATTCTCACGATAAAAACTCTTCCGAGCACAAGCAGGCCGCTTTATTTATTAAGCAAAAGCTGGATGCCGCAAAATGGTATATTGATGCGATCAATCAACGTCAGAATACTTTGCTGCAAACCATTAATGCTATTGTTAAATTCCAGAAAGAGTATTTCATCACGGGAGACGAAAAATCTTTAAAGCCAATGATTTTAAAGGATGTTGCAGATATTACAGGATTTGATATTTCTACAATTTCAAGGGTGGTAAAAAGTAAATATGCTGACACTCCGAACGGGATCATTTATCTTAAAGACCTGTTCTCAGACAGCCTTACCAATGATGATGGCGAAGAAGTTTCAACAAAAGAAATTAAAACTCATCTGCAGGAAGTCATCAGCAAGGAAAATAAGAGAAAACCTTTAACGGATGATGCATTGGTGGTCATTTTAAAAGAACAGGGCTATAATATTGCCCGACGAACGATTGCAAAATACAGAGAACAGCTTAATATTCCTGTTGCAAGATTACGAAAAGAACTTTAAAATAAATAAAAAAGCATTTCAATCTGAAATGCTTTTTTTATGTGCTCTATTTCTTTAAGATTGAGATTCAATTTCTTTAAGCTGTTTCAGGTTTCTGTCAAGCTTTCTCATAATAATGCCGTACACAAGCTTATAATAAAGCCAGATTAAAGTTATACTTAAAATCATGCTTACCACAATGCCGATAATCACAATCATAAGATCGGAATTGGTAGGCTCAATATTCTGGGAATTTAAAGCGTAAAATATAAATGCCGTAAAAACGGATGTAAACACGACAAGCAAAAGAATGCTTATTAAAATAAAGGCATTTACTGTTTTTTTGAATTTAATAATTCGCGTAATAAGTCCTTTTAAATTTTCCTCGATCTTTATTTTGCGGTAATTCTGATAAAATTTATAAACAAAATAAGCGGTAACCAATAGGCTTAAAATTTTTATCGCTAAATATGTCGTATCAAAATTATGTTCCACTTCAGGTGTTTTCTGGGCTCCCAAACGTTCTAAAACTTTGATAAAGCTGTTTGATTCTTCCCCTTTAAAGAAATAAAATACCCCTAAAACGGAAAAAAATAAAAACTCTGCAACGCTGATCCAGAATATATATTTCACGTAATTCCGTGATTTTTTATTCAACATCTGAAGGATTTCTGTGTTGTCATATTTCTGCTGAACAGGCTGTTCCTGCCACGTTTTCTTAAAGCTGTCTAAATCAAATTCAGGCATATTTTTCCATCTGTTCTTTAAGGGTTTTCTTTAATCTGTTCATTTTCACACGCGCATTGACTTCGGTAATTCCAAGGTTTTCTGCAATATCCTTGTAAGGCAAATCATCCAGATACATCGTTACGATCGCTCTTTCCACATTCGGAAGCGTCTTTATTACAGTATACAAAAGTGATACCTGCTGTTGTTTATCGTCATCATCTTCGATAAAATCCCGGTGATTAATATCCAACTCGTTGGTAGGCAGGCTTTTGCTTTTTTTTCTGAAAAGGGTAATGGCTGTATTCAGGGCTACACGATACATCCATGTAGAAATTTTTGAGTTTCCTTTAAAAGAATCATAGCTTCTCCATAATTGAAGAACGATTTCCTGAAAAAGATCTTCTTCATCCTCAAGAGAATTGGTATAAAGACGCGAAACCTTGATAATCAGTCCCTGATTATCTTTGATAAGCTGCGCAAATTCTTTTTCTCTTGTAGAGCTCAAAACAGATGTATTATAGTGGCACGAAGATAAAAACAAAATCTCAATCTAACAATGTAATAATTTAACAATGTAACAATTCTTAAAGCAATACAATTTTATTGTTATATCGGTACATTGGTAAATTGTTACATTAAATTGTATCTTTGCAGCCACGAGAAAATCGGCCTGTTGATTCTTGCTTCGGCGAGGGTAGGAAAGTCCGGACACCATAGAGCAGCAAAGCGGATAACATCCGTCACCCGCGAGGGTAGGACAAGTGCAACAGAAAGTATGTACAGTTCGGCTGTAGTGAAACCAGGTAAACTCTTTGCGGTGCAATGATAAGTATATCGGTTCTTTTCAGCAATGAAAATAGGAGTTGCTCGCTCTGAAAGCCGAGGGGTAATCAGCTCAAGTTTTGCAGCAATGTAAGACGCAGATAAATAACAGGCACTTTTTTAAAGTACAAAATCCGGCTTACAGATTTTCTCGTGGTTTTCTTAGTTTAAAATTTTTAAGCGTAAAGCTTTTGGTTTTGAATTTAATAAACTGAGATCTTGAGAACTAATTTCTAGCTTCTAAATACTAATTTCTAATTAAAACTATTCACTTTCCAATTGTTTTTTTGCTTCCTGTAATTCTGTTTTATCCTTATCGGAAAGCTGAGGATATTTAAGATCCATTTTTTCTAAAGTATCGATAATGATCTGAATAGCGGCTACTCTTGCAAACCATTTGTTATCTGCAGGAAGTACGTACCAGGGTGCATGATCTTTTGATGTTTCATTAATAGCTGTTTCGTAGCATTCCATATATTTATCAAATAAAGCCCTTTCCGGAAGGTCGGCAGCAGAAAATTTCCAGTTTTTTTCCTGTTCGTCGATTCTGTCGAGAAGTCTTTTCTTCTGTTCGTCTTTAGAAACGTTCAGGAATATTTTTACGATGGTTGTTCCGTTTTGAGCAAGATGTTTTTCAAAATTCCGGATGCTTTCGTAGCGGTTTTCCCAAAATGTATCATCGAAATCTTTTACAGAACCCCATGTTTTTTCGCTTAAATTATATTCAGGATGCACTTTGCAAACCAAAACACTCTCGTAATGCGAACGATTAAAAATGCCGATCATTCCCTTTTGAGGTAAGGCTACATAATGTCTCCACAAAAAATCATGCGCATATTCTTTGGAACTCGGCGTTTTAAAGCTCGTTACATTACAGCCCTGCGGATTCACCCCTCCGAAAACATGCTCAATTAAGCTGTCTTTTCCTGCTGCATCCATCGCCTGAAGCACTACCAAAAGAGATTTGCTTCCATCAGCGTATAATTTTTCCTGAAGCTCACGAAGCTTTTCTTTTTCTGTGATTAATAATTGTATTCCTTCTTCTTTGGTAAGTTTTCCTTTATATTGTGTTGACGATTTTTTTATTGAAAATTTTCCTTTTACCAGAAAGTCATCTGAGAAATTGGTGTCCATAAATAATTTGATTAAAAGATTAAAGATTAAAGATTAAAGATTAAAGATTAAAGATTAAAATTAGCTGTAAAACTAGTATATAGTAACTAATATCCAGCACCTAGCCTGACATAAATATAATAAAAAAACCGCCTCCATGGAGACGGTTTTCTTATTTTTTTAGTAGAGATTACTTTTTCGCAGCTATTTTCGCAGCCTTCTTAGCAGCTTTGTCTGCAGCTTTTTGAGCTTTTGCAGCAGCTTTTTGCTCTTCAGGAGTTAATGGCTTCGGATCAGGAGCGTTTGCGTCTACAGTACCTTTGATGTAGATTACAGTTCTGCTGTTTGCCGGGTCGTTAGAGAAAACTTCAATCATTTTGTTGAATCCTCCGTTGATCGCTGTGTTGTATCCAACTTTGATCTGAGCAGTTTTTCCTGGCATGATAGGATCTTGCTTAAATTCCGGAGTTGTACATCCGCAAGAAGCTTTTACGTTAGATAAAATTAGAGGCTTATCACCTGTATTTTTAACTGTGAAAAATCTTGTACCGTCAGAATTTGGCTTAATTGTACCATAATCGAAAGTAGTTTTATCAAAAGTGATAGTCTGTGCAGATGCTAAAGCAAATGTCCCTAATAGTGCAATTCCTGCAAATAATGTTTTCATATTCTTGAATGTTAATATGTTTGTTAGATAAATTTTAGGAAACAAAGTTAAAAATTATTTTAATTCATACTTAAAATTTTTTTAGATTAAACTATTTTTGCAAATTGTAAGCTAAAGAAACAGAATTTATGCAGATTTCAGAAAAGTATAATCCACAGGAAACAGAACAAAAATGGTACAGCTATTGGTTGGAAAACAAATATTTCCATTCAGAGCCTAATGACAAGCCGCCATACACAATCGTAATTCCTCCGCCAAACGTTACGGGGATCTTACACATGGGGCATATGTTGAATAATACCATTCAGGATGTTCTGGTCCGTCGTGCAAGAATGCAGGGCTTTAATGCCTGTTGGGTTCCGGGAACAGACCACGCTTCGATTGCTACAGAAGCAAAGGTTGTTGCCAAGCTGAAGTCTGAAGGAATCAGTAAATCAGATATTACCCGTGAAGAATTTTTAAAGCATGCCTGGGAATGGACCGACAAATATGGTGGGACGATCCTTGAGCAGCTGAAAAAACTGGGTTGCTCTTGTGATTGGGAAAGAACCCGTTTCACCATGGAAGAGTCACTTTCTCAGCAGGTTATCAAAAGTTTTGTTGACCTGTATAATAAAGGTTTGATCTACAGAGGATACAGAATGGTAAACTGGGATCCTGAAGCGAAGACCAATATTTCTGACGAAGAAGTTATTTTTAAAGAGCAAAACGGAAAATTATATTTCCTTAAATATAAAATCGAAGGCACAGAAGAATTCCTTTCGGTGGCTACAACGCGTCCTGAAACGATTTTCGGTGATACAGCCGTTTGTATCAATCCTAATGATGAGAGATATGCTCATTTGAAAGGTAAAAATGTAATTGTACCGATCGTCAACAGAATAATTCCGATTATTGAAGACGAATATGTTGACATTGAATTCGGAACCGGAGCATTGAAAATTACGCCCGCTCACGACGTAAATGACTATGAAATCGGACAAAAACATCAGTTACAAATGATTGATGCGCTGGACGATGATGGTAACTTAAACGATTATGGCTTACATTACGCCGGAAAAAATAGATTTGATGTAAGAAAGCAGATCGCAAAAGAATTGGAAGAAAAAGATCTTTTGTTAAAAGCAGAAGATTACGTAAATAAAGTTGGAACTTCAGAAAGAACAGGTGCAGTGATTGAGCCTAAAGTTTCTGTTCAATGGTTCTTGAAAATGTCTGAAATTGCAAAACCGGCTTTGGATGTTGTAATGGATGATGAGGTGAAATTTTATCCTGAAAAGTTTAAAAATACCTACAAACACTGGATGGAAAACATCCGCGACTGGAATATTTCCCGCCAGCTTTGGTGGGGACAACAAATTCCTGCGTTCTATTATGGAGATGGAGAAAATGATTTCGTAGTCGCTGAAAATATCGAAGAAGCTTTAGAACTAGCGAAGCAAAAAACAGGAAACCCGAATCTCGAAACATCAAATTTAAAGCAAGACGAAGACGCTCTTGACACATGGTTCTCATCATGGTTGTGGCCAATGTCTGTTTTTGATGGTTTGAATGATCCTGAAAATAAAGATATCAATTATTACTATCCGACCTCGGGTTTGGTAACAGGTCCGGATATTATTTTCTTCTGGGTGGCGAGAATGATCATGGCCGGACTGGAATACAGAAAAGAAGTTCCGTTCAAAAATGTTTATTTTACAGGGATTGTAAGAGATAAACAGAGAAGAAAGATGTCAAAATCTTTAGGAAATTCACCGGATCCATTAGAATTGATGGATAAATATGGTGCAGATGGCGTTCGTGTAGGAATTTTATTAAGTTCTGCGGCTGGAAATGATCTTCTTTTTGATGAAGATTTAATGCTTCAGGGAAGAAATTTCATGACAAAAATCTGGAGCGCCTTCCGTTTGATCAATATGTGGAATCATGAGGACAAGCCGGCAAATATTGCAGACAATCAGGCAATTGAATGGTTTGAGAATAAATTGAATAAAACCATTGTAGAAATCGATCAGCAATTCGGGAAATTCAGGATTTCTGATGCTTTACATTTGATTTATAAATTAATCTGGGACGATTTCTGCGGATGGTATCTGGAAGCGATCAAACCAAATTATGGTGAAGGTATTTCTAAAGAAGTTTACGATAAAACAGTTGTCTTTTTTGAAGAGCTGATGAAGCTGCTTCATCCTTTTATGCCTTTCCAGTCGGAAGAAATCTGGCAGCTGATCTCGGAAAGAAAGATCGAAGAAGCTTTGGTAATTGCTCAGCAAAAGAAAGCAGAAGCATTTAATGAAACTATTGTTAAAAACTTTGAAACTGCCGGAGAAATTATTTCAGGAGTAAGGAATTACCGCCAGACAAAAGGTATTTCTCCAAAAGAAGCTGTTGAAATTTATACCAACGCAAACGGATTTGAAAATGAGGAAGTAATTAAAAAATTAGCCAACGTATCTGTAATTCATTTTAATGAAAAAACAGATAAACCGAGCTTTACATTCCTGGTTGGATCAACGGAAGTTTCAATTCCTTTGAGTGAAAACTTAGATTTGGAAGAAGAGAAATTAAAGACAGAAGAAGAAGTAAAATATTTAAAAGGCTTCTTAATTTCTGTTGATAAAAAATTGTCTAATGAAAAGTTTGTGGCCAATGCAAAACCGGAAGTGGTAGAAGTTGAGCGTAAAAAGCAAAAAGATGCACAGGACAAAATTGCAATTTTAGAAGAGAAATTGAAAAGTTTGTAATTAATATAAAATAAAGTATAAAATTTGTCAGGCTGAGTTATATCTAAGTCTGACAATTTTTAAATATATTTCAAGATTGAAATGACACATATAGAAAACATAAAAAAACTGTTCTCAAAAAACTTCGTGGAAAGCCCGTTGCTGGAAAGCTTTGAGGTTGGTAAGATCTATCTTTCAAGTGGAAAGCTTGTTGCCTGTGATCCTTTGATTACTAATGATATGCAGCCTTTTTCAATAGATTTTCCGAAAGGTGATTTCTCTGTTTTATTACATAAAGAAAGAGAGAGTAATTGTGTAGCATATGCCGAAATTATCTTCAGCGATTCAGAAATAACAGAATGGAAACTGGCCACAACAGCAGGTCAAAATGTAAAAGATCTTGCTGAAGGTGAGGTTTTTGGGTATCCTGTAGAAAGCGGAATGGGTTGCTTTATGGATGTTGACACACAGGAAAATTTAAATCATCTGGAAAAAAAGCTGTATCACAGCAAAGGCGTAGATTTTATGGGAATTTATGAAGAGTTTTTCCATGAATATTTTTTTGACGAAAATGGTGCCATTGATCAATATGCATTTTTGAAGCCGTCGGAAGAACATCCCGGAACTATTTTTGCTTTTGAAACAGGATATGGCGAAGGTTTCTATGCAAGCTATATAGCGTACGGTAAAAACAATGACCCGGTTAAAATTATTACAGAATTTATAGAAATTAGTTAATAATAGTTAATTGTTTTGGTAGCAATTTCTCTTATTATAAATTTGTTAAAGACCAATAACACAAAATTAAACAGACAAAACACAATGAATTTCTCATCAGAACAACCAAAAATCATCGTTGTAGGTAGTTCCTCAATAGATTTGGTTTTAGAAACCGAAAAAATTCCTTCTGCTAATGAAACCGTTCTGGCGACAAGCTCAGACAGTTATTTTGGCGGAAAAGGAGCTAATCAGGCTGTAGGAACAGCGAGATTAGGGGCCAGCGTATATTTTATAGGTTGTGTAGGGATGGATCCTCTGGGGCAACAGATCATGCGAAATCTGGTAAGTGAAAACGTAAATGTAGGATTTGTATATGAAACCGATCTGGAAGCCACAGGAACAGCTTATGTTACCACTTCCGACGGAGATACGGTGATTGTTGTGGTTCCGGCCGCTAATAAATGTCTTGATATCGATCATATAGAAGCCGCAGATAAATATTTTCATACAACAGATTTGGTGCTTATTCAATTGGAAATTCCTATGAAAGCAGTGGAATATACCGTGAGAAAAGCCAAAAAATATGGTAAAAAAGTAGGATTGTATGCAGCTCCGGCAGTACATTTAAGTCAGGAAATCATTGATAATGTTGATTTTATCATCGTGAAAAGCAGTGAATTACATATTGTTTTCGGAGATGACGAAAGAGAAGATATTCTTAAAAAATATTTTAACAAAGTCTTTTTAAGAGACGATACCAATTCTACCATTTATTTTGACGGAACTGAGATGAAATATTTCAGAAACGATAAAGATAAAACTTCTTACAAAATGGGAATGGGAGACGCTTTTACGTCAGGTTTTGCCATTGCTTTATGCCATAATAACGCTATTGATGAATGTGTGAAATTTGGAAATGAGGTTTCTGCAAGGATCTCCGAGAAAAAAGGCTCACAAACCGGGCTTCCAAGGGTATCGGATTTCTTTTCATAAGCTATTTGCTACATATCGAAAGTTTAAAACTTAACATAAAATATAAAGTAAAATTTCCACTTTTATAGTGGATTTTTTCTTTTAACATATGGAAAAGTTAATTCTAAAAACAAACGGCCATGTCGAGATTACTGCTCATCTTTTTACACCCGAAAAGAGTAATGGTAAATTTTTATTAATTAATTCAGCAACAGGCGTAAAACAGCAGATTTATTTCTCTTTTGCCCAGTATTTTTCAGAACAGGGATTTACGGTCATCACTTACGATTATCGCGGGATCGGGCTTTCAAAACCGAAAAATATGAAGGGTTTTAAAGCTTCAATGAGAATTTGGGGGTCCGAAGATTTTAAAGCACTAACAAAATACATCAAAAATCATTTTCCGAAGTATAAAAAATATTGTCTCGGGCATTCTGTTGGCGCATTGATTTTAGGAATGAATAAGGATTCTGAAATGTTTGAGGAATTTATTTTTGTAGGAACCCAAAATGCTTTTGTCGGAAATTTAAAAATTAAAACAAAAATCGAAGCATATCTCGGTTTTGGAATTGTGCAGCCTTTAACTACCGGATTATTAGGTTATTTCCCTGCAAATTGGTTTGGTTTGGGAGAAAGTCTTCCGAAAAATTGCGCTTATGACTGGAGAACCTTAATTTTGAATAAGAAATCGACCAACAGCTTATTAGAGAAAATTGATGATTATTCTGGAAATTTAACCCAGAAAGTGTTCGTAATTCGGGCTGAGGATGATGCCTGGCTCACTAAAAAAGGCGTGGAAAGTCTGCTTAATGATACGTATCCCAATCTTAAGCCGACCTACAGATTGATAAAAACTTCGGAATCGGAAAAAGGAGAAATCGGGCATATTAATTTTTTCAGAAGCTATAATAAAAAGCTTTGGAACATTATTTTAAATGAATTGATCGATACATGAAAAATATAATTGACAACACAATAGCGTTTGTAAAAGAAAAACTGGAAGGTGCAGAAGCCGGACACGACTGGTTTCACATCGAAAGAGTCTGGAAGCTTTCAAAAAAAATTGCTCAGCATGAAGAATGTAACCATGAAGTGGTCGAGCTTTCGGCATTGCTTCATGATATTGCAGATCCGAAATTTCATAATGGAGATGAAACTTTAGCGTTAAAGATTTCAAGAGAATATCTGGAAGGTCAAAATACTCCGGAAGATATTATTGAGCAGGTTTTATTTATAATTAAAAATATTTCATTTAAAAATAGAGGAGAGGCTCCGAAAGATTTGCCTATTGAGCTTAAAATCGTTCAGGATGCAGATCGTATTGATGCAATTGGAGCGATTGGAATCGGGCGGACTTTCAATTTCGGAGGCTTTAAAAATAACCCCATGTATGATCCTGATAATAAGCCAAATCCAGGAATGTCAAAAGAGGAATATAAAAAATCAAACGGAACGACAATTAATCATTTTTACGAAAAGCTTTTATTGCTAAAAGATCTGATGAATACAGATGAGGGCAAAAAAATAGCCGAGGAAAGGCATGATTTTATGCTGCGTTTCCTCGACCAGTTTTATAAAGAATGGAATGTAGATTAGAAGATATTGTATCCTAAAATAATTGATGTATAGCTCATTTTCGCAGTTGAACCTGCATCTTTATCCAGGATATGATTACTTGTAGTATATTTTAATTCAACGGTGTATTTGTTATTGTATGTATAACCGGCACCAAAAGTAAAATTGTCTAAAGCCTGGCTTGATGCCAGATCAGCTTTGTCGAAAAAGTATCCTTCGTAGTCAAAATTAATAGCTTTTGCTTTACCTGATCTTAATGTCAGGATATTTGCTTGTGCATCAATAAATAATTTAGATTTTGGACTTAAAAACATATAATGTCTGATTCCCAATGGAAGGTTAATGAAAGAATAACTATCCATAGTTATATTATAAAGCTGATCTCCCGAACGAGTTGTCAGTTTTTCATTTGTATAGGCTGAATAATTTGGCTCAAATATAATAGACCACTTATTTTTATTGAAAGGTAATACCAATTCCGCTTCGATACCGATTCTGAAATTGGTTTTAGAAGGAAAGCCGTTACTACCAAGCAGTTTATCTGTTTCTAACTCAGAATAAAAATTTATCCCTGGTCTTACGCTTAAATTAAATTTGCTGGTTTTTTTCTCAGCCTGAAAGTCATTGTTTAAATCACCGGTTTTCTGGTTATGTGCCGTGAAAATTTTCGTTAGGCTGTTTTTATTGTATTTAGTCATAGAAACTAATGACTGCGCATTTGGGTCATCCTTAAAAATTGTTTTCAATTGGCTAAGGTAGGTATCATTGGTTGCTACCTGCGAAGTATTTCCTTCAGGATTGTACTTTTTGTAAATTAAAGGATGAATACCTGCAGAATCTGAGTAAAGATAATTAACCGTGCTTTTTACGCTATAAGAATACAAGTTTTTATCTCCGGACACAATTTCCTTTAAAAAAACGGTATTTTGTTTAAATTCAGGCGCGTATTGTGCTGAAAGGTTGGAAATATCATCAGTAGAATAATCGATATCTCCTTTATAAGTTACATATTTAGAATATCCGTAAATTCCGAATTCTTTCAAATTGGCTGGTGTACCCATCATTTCAGGTGATGTTTCTCCTGATTTGTATGTAATTTCTGTAGGATTAACCACCCAGTCGATATTTTTGATTAATACTTCTTTTTTTTCACCATCATTTGTGATGATATACCCCTTCTCAAATTTAATTTGAGCATTTAGTCCGATAAAGAAAAATAATAAAAGAACTAAAACAGTTTTTTTCATAGTTTATTTGTTTTAAAAACGAGCCCAAATATAGATAAAAAAGTATCTTTGTATCAATATGATGTTTATTATTTTTATCATTTTTCTTACTTTGCTTATTTCCTTACTTTTGTCGAAAGTAAAAAAAGGAAAAAATGCAAAATGGGCAAAACTGTTTCGTATTTCCGTTGTTGTTTTCTCGATTTCTATTTTTACCTATTGGTTTATTCAGAAAAGTGTAATCGGGGTTATTAATAATTCTGTAGCCTTACAAATTATTAATAAATTGCCGCAGACACTGGATTTTTATGTGATCAATCAGAATGATCCAGAAAAAGATGGAATTTTAGATGCTAAACATGTCGGCAAGATCCGTCCTGAATATTACAGAATTGAATACTTGAAAATGGATAGATCCGATGAATATTGGGTGGTAGGATATTTAGGCAAGAAAAATTTAGTGTATTTTTCACAGCATTCTGTGCCCAATAAAAATATTGACCAGATTATTGAAGTTCAAAACTATATCAATCAAAGTTTAAAACTTTCAGAAAAAGCAAAAAAACAAATAGACGCTTATAATCACGAGAATAGTAAGCTCGGGATTTGGATCGTGCTCGATTTTCTTTTGCTTTTTCTTAATTTAGTTTTATTGCTGAGGAACAAAAATTAGATTTTATTTGAAAAAATTAAGGGTAATCTAAGATCTGCATTACTTTTTCCTTGCATTCTTCAGGACAGCCGCGAATTAATTTATCTTTAGTCTGTTTGTTTATTTGATTGGCTTCCAGCCATTCCGTAACATTCGAGCTGAGGCTGTTGTTATCGTATGTTCTTTCTATTTTATTATCTTCATAAAAAGTGTACTCATCACCAAGCCAATTGGTGGCTATACTTATCGTGCAAATTTTTTCCATTACCGTGTTTTTAAAACGTTCAACATTTTGTTACAGGTAATTTACGGAAAAATAGCAATGCAAAAGGACTTTTACCGGATGTTTTTATTTTAAAATCAAATGGTTAAAATGTTTTACACAAATTTGAGATATAAAGTAAATTATAAATATTTTTTTTAAAGAGAGATAATAAATTATTTACTCTAAAATAACGTTGGAGTATTTTCGATTCCCATTTTAGGGACTTGAAGGTCAGTTTTCCACTGTTCGTTCATTTTTTTTATAAAATAAGCAGATAAAAGAGGAGACGCTTTCTCTATATTCTGATGAACAAAGAAATATACATTTTGTAAACCTTCTTTTTTCCATTGGGTTAAATGTTTTAACCAATCATCTAATCTTTCGTAATCACTTTCTGCATTTGCGCCAACATAACGAATAAATGCGTGAGGCGTTGTAAGCCGCATATGAAGCATATCTCGTCGTCCTGCTGTATCTACAATAATGTTGGTGATATTGTCGGCTTCAAAGAGCTCGCAGGTGGCATTAAAGACGCCCTCGTCCGTAAACCATTCCGTATTTCTCAGTTCTATAGCCAGCGGAACCTCTTTTGGCCAGTCTTTAACGAATTTTTCTAACCTGTCGTAATCTTTAGGTTTAAAATTATCATGAAGCTGCAGGAAAACCATTCCTAATTTTTCGTCAAAATTTAAAACTGCACTGGCAAATTGGGTCACCACATCGTCTACATTAATAAGCCTTCTGAAGTGGGAAACCGTATTGGTAATTTTAGGAAAAAACTTGAAATTTGGAGGTGTTTTTTCTTTCCAGGTCTGTACCTGTTCGGCAGTCGGCATTCCGTAGAAAGTAGCGTTTAATTCGATGGAATTAAATTGGGTTCCGTAATATGTCAACTCGTCTTTCGTTCCTTTCGGATAAAATCCTTTAAGATCTGTTTTATTCCATTTTGCACATCCAATAGAAATATTTTCTAAGCCTTTTTTGTTTTGGCTTAAAATTTCCTTGGTTCTTGGATGATCTTTGGGTAATGTAAAATCTATTTTTGAAGGGTCTTCTACTTGTCCGAATTTCATAGGTAAGAGTTTTTGAATTAAACTTTAAAACAAATATAAAACAAAAAAACCATAGAAGATTCCTATGGTTTAGCTAAAATTTTTTATTAAAATTATTCCTTTATAATCCTTAAATCATAATTTTATTATAGTAAATAATACTACAAACACGCCTTAAGAGCGTGTTTGAATATGTAGATTGTTTATTATTTATCGAATTTATGCTTCGCAAGCTGAACAGGTAACAAAATTTACCATCATTTCTTTAGAAACAGAAGAACTTCTTTGATAATAAAGGGTTTTTACACCTTTTTTCCAAGCCTCGATATAAAGATAATTTACGTCTTTTACCGGCATCGTTGAAGGAATTTGTAAGTTCAGCGACTGAGCCTGGTCGATATATTGTTGTCTCTGAGCAGCCTGAGAAATAATTTCCATTGGGGAAATTTCTTTAAATGTTTTGAATACTGCTTTTTCTTCTTCAGTCAATTCTTTTAAATGTTGAACAGAACCGTGATTCAACATAATTGTTCTCCACGTTTCTTCATTATCAATCCCTTTTTCTTCTAATAATTTGGCTAAATACTTGTTCTTACGCATAAAGTTTCCTTTTGCTAAACCAGCCTTATAATAATTAGAGGCGAAAGGCTCAATTCCGGGAGAAGTTTGCCCTAAAATTGCAGAACTTGAAGTCGTCGGAGCAATTGCCATTGTGGTGGTATTTCTCAATCCGTAACCTTTCAATAATTCCGGTTCTCCGTAGATATTTGCCAGTTCTCTTGACGCCTGATCTGCCTGTTCTTTAATATGTCTGAAAGCTCTTGCATTGAATTGAGTCGCCTCGAAACTTTCAAACGGAATCATATTTTTCTGTAAATACGAGTGATATCCTAAAACGCCCAATCCAAGCGCTCTGTGACGCATGGCGAAGTTTCTTGCTCCTTGTAAATAATAGTTTCCTTCTGTTTTTTCGATGAATTCTGATAAAACCGCGTCTAAGAAATAGATCGCTAATTTTACAGCATCTGTATCTTTCCATTCGTCATACAATTCTAGGTTCATTGATGATAAACAGCAGATAAAAGATTCTTCTCTTGTAGAAGGAAGCATGATTTCTGAACAAAGGTTACTTGCATTTACGGTAAGTCCTAAATCTTTGTAAACCTGTGGTTTATTTCTGTTGACGTTATCTGTAAAGAAAATGTATGGAAGACCTTTTTGCTGACGGCTTTCCAATACTCTTGCCCAGATTTTACGTTTATCCATATCGCCATCAATCATATCCTGCATCCAGTAATCAGGAACACAAATTCCTGTAAATAAGTTCTGGATCGGGCTTCCGATGTCTTTAATTGATAAAAATTCTTCAATATCTCCATGATCGATATCCAGGTAAGCTGCAAAAGCACCTCTTCTTACACCGCCTTGAGAAACTACGTCCATCGCAGTATCAAACAGTTTCATGAAAGAAACGGCTCCTGAAGATTTTCCGTTATCTGTTACGGCAGTTCCTCTGTTACGAAGTTCCCCGAAATATCCTGAAGTTCCGCCCCCGATTTTGGTCTGCATAATGACTTCACCCATTTTATGGGTAATTCCTTCGATGCTGTCCGGAATGTGGACGTTAAAACAAGAAATCGGAAGACCTCTCTGCGTTCCCATGTTGGCCCAAACAGGTGATGAGAAACTGATCCATCCTTTTGTGATCATTTCCTTGAAAGCAGGTTGAAGTTCCGGTTTGTATAATTTTTTGGCAGCAGCAGTGGTGATTCTGTCGATCGCTCCGTCTACAGTTTCGCCTTTTAACAGATAACCTCTGTTAAGCATTTGCTCAGATTCCTCATTGAGCCACCATATATTTGTATTTTGTTCTTCCATAGATGTTATATTTTCGAATTCCTGAGTGGATTTGTACCCGGAATTTTGTTAGCCTATATTGATTGTAAAATTTCTACTTTGTGAGAGCCGTTCAGTCCGCTTTCATCTCTTAATTTTTGAAATTCTTTAAAAGATGGAACATTCAAAACCTCATGCTGAACCTCTTCATTGATATAATTTGAATAATGTAAAAACGTAACGCCGTCTTCCTTTACATAAACCTTATATTCAAATGTTTCCAGATCTAAATTTTTAAAATCATTTAAAAACCTTTGAATATTGGCTTTATTTTCTGAAACGAATTCAGGTTTTACGGTGTAGCTTACGATTACATTGATCATATTTATGGTTGAATTTTTTTAATATTTGACATTTTGAGAAACGAAGAATCGCTTCTATTCTTAATTATTAAATTTTTAACCATTAAGATTTTAATTAAGCATTTAAGAATATTAACATTGTTTTTAAGGTGCTTTGACAGGCTCAGCATGACAAAATGCTAATACTATCTGCTTTGACGCTCGCTTCGCTCGCGCTTTTTTAATTCAAAATTTAGCACTTAAAATCTAAAATTTAGAAAAGATCATTCGCTGTAATGCTCTTATCGTGTTTTGTGTAATCTACTGGTCTTTTTGCAAAGAAATCATCCATAGAATTGGCGAAAACTTCTTCCTCGAACCAAACCATTGGTCTGTATTGTTCAGGAGTGATGTTGTATTTTGTCTTCATGTCGATTTTCTTTAAACTGTCGTCTACACGGTATTTCATGAAGTTTAACAGATCTTCTTTTGAGAAAACGCTTAACTCACCGATTTCAAAGATCCAGTCAAGAATCTCACCTTCTAATTCGATGGATTGATCGACCAAAGTATAGATATCTTCAATATCAGACTCAGTTAATAAATCGGGTTGCTCTTCACGGATTTTGTTGATTAAATAAATTCCGGCATTGGCGTGAATTTGTTCATCAACTGAAGTCCAAGCGATGATATTTGAAACGTTTTTCATGTATCCTTTAAATCTTGTGAAAGAAAGGATGATCGCAAATTGTGAGAAAAGCGAAACATTCTCGATCAGAATACTGAATAACAGAAGAGAAGAAACATATTCTTTCGGTGTAGCGGAATTTGCGTGCTTAAGAACGTTTGACAGGAAGTCAATTCTCTTTTTTACGGCAGGAATTTCGATTACGTTGGTAAATTCTTCGTTATATCCCAACACTTCCACCAAACGCGAATAAGCTTCAGAATGGCGGAATTCACATTCTGCAAAAGTGGCTCCAAGACCGTTGAATTCAGGCTTTGGAAAGTGGTTATAGAGATTTCCCCAGAATGTCTTTACAGACACCTCAATCTGTGCAATGGCCAGAAGTGCATTTTTCACAGCGTGTTTTTCGTGCGGCTCCAGCTGCGAATGAAAATCCTGAACATCTGCAGTAAAATCTACTTCCGAATGCACCCAAAACGATTTGTTGATCGCTTCTACAAATTGAAGAACCTCAGGGTATTCAAATGGTTTGTAACTTACTCTTTTATCAAAAATTCCCATATTAAAAATGTCTTTAAATTAAATATAATTAGATCACTGTGGATAAAGTTCAAAAAACAGTCAATATCTTGATTTGCTGAAACTTAAGTTTAAAAGTTTTTCACAGAAGACGTATTTTGTTTTTTGTTACGTGCGAAGCACAAAGGTCGAAAAAAAGAACTGTATTTAAAAGAGCTAAACACTAATTGGTTGAGTTTTAACCTTAAAAGTTTTCCACATTTACATGAAACTTGCTCTGATATTGGTTTATACAGACCTACAGTGCAAAAATAAATAAAATAAGTGAGTTACAGTTAAACACATTATCGTAATTATCTATGAATAAAGGCGAAAATAGTTAAACAATAATTTAATTAAAGAATTTTTTAATCTTCGTAACAAATTGAAAATAACATCTACTTATTAGGTATAAAAACATACATCACTTAATGTTAGTAATTCAGGATCTACATAAATCATACGATACGGGGAAGAGTAAATTACACGTTCTCAAGGGGATCAATCTAAATATTGCCGAAGGTGAGTTTGTATCTATTATGGGAAGCTCCGGTTCGGGAAAATCCACGCTCCTTAATATTATAGGGATTCTTGATGAGAAAGATACCGGGACTTACGAGCTAGACGGCGTTCCTATCGAGCATTTATCTGAAATAAAAGCAGCAGAATACAGAAGTAAGTTTCTCGGGTTTATTTTCCAGTCTTTTAATTTAATAGGATATAAAACGGCTTTGGATAACGTTGCTCTTCCTTTATATTATCAGAATGTTCCGAGAAAAGAACGTGATAAAAGGGCTATGGAGTATCTTGAGAAAGTAGGTCTTGCTCAATGGGCGACTCACCTTCCCAACGAACTTTCCGGTGGACAAAAGCAAAGAGTTGCCATTGCCAGGGCTTTGATTACAAATCCTAAAGTTGTTTTGGCGGATGAACCTACAGGAGCACTAGACTCAAAAACGACACACGATATTATGAAGCTTCTTCAGGATATTAATAATGAAGGAAAAACCATCATCGTCGTTACGCATGAGCCAGATGTTGCCGCACAGACAAAGCGCAATGTAATTCTGAAAGACGGAATCATCGAAAGTGATGAATTTATCAAGCAATTGGTGCTATAGTGAATTGTGAATGGTCAATTTTGCTTCGAAAGTGAATTTTATAAAAAGATAAAATTAACGATTGACAATTGACTTCAAAGAAATTAACATAAATAACACACAAATGAAAAGAGAAAAAAATGTTTTTAAACCTGAACCATTATAAACTTGATGTTTATAAATCTGCGAAGGAATTGAGAATTGAATGTTATAAAACTTTGTCAAAACTTCCGGATAGTGAAAGATTTAATTTAATAGATCAAATAAGAAGAGCTTCAACCTCAGTGGTATTGAACATTACAGAAGGCTGTTCCAGAAAATCTGAAGTTGAAAGAAAGATATTTTGAAATTGCAAGAGGCTCAGTTATAGAATTAGATTCATGTTTAGATATAGTTATTGAATGTGATTATATCAAAAAAGAGAATTTAGAGAAAGTAGGAAATTTAATCAAAACCACATTTATTTTATTAAGTGGAATGTTAAAAAAGTAAAAAAGTAAATGGTGAATAGTCAATTTTGTTTCGCAGGTGAATCTTATGGTGAGTCTGGAAAATTGACAACGAAGTTAATTGACTTCAAAGAAAATTCACAATATAATTAATTGACTTTTTTACAATGTAAAAAATAAAAACTATGTTCGACCTAGATCGTTGGCAGGAAATATTCAGTTCGATTCGCAGTAATGTATTGCGGACGGTACTTTCCGGTTTTACAGTGGCTTTGGGATTATTTATTTTCATTGTGCTTTTCGGAATCGGAACGGGATTGCAGAATGCCTTTACGGAAGGTTTTGCGAGAGATGCCCAAAATCTGATTTCTATTGTTACAGGAAAAACCACAGTTGCTTATAACGGACTTCAATCTGACAGATTGGTGACGATGAACAATGATGACTATGATTTTTTAGTCAATATGGATAAAGAAAAAGTGGGAAGTGCCTCACCGAGATATACCGCCAATTTATTGGTAAAATATGGCAAAGAAAGCGGAAATTATCAGATAAACGGAGCCGTTCCGGAGGAACAAGTTATTGAAAACCGGAAAATGATCGAAGGGCGTTATCTTTCCCCGGGAGATTTGAATAGAAAGCAAAATGTTGCCGTGATCGGGAGAATGGTTCAAAGGGATTTAATTAAAAACGGAAGCCCTGTCGGCAAAGAGCTGGATATAAACGGAACCATGTTTAAGGTTGTAGGAGTTTTCTCCGATGATGGTGGTGACCGTGATGAAAGGCATATCACTGTTCCTATCACAACTTTACAGCAGATGAAAAAGGGTTCGGATACGGTAAGCATAAGTTATATCGCTTATAATGATAAACTGACTCCTCAACAGGCCATTAAATATGGTGATGAATTAAAAGACAGGTTAAAATCAAGAAAAAACGTTTCTCCCGATGATGAAAACGGAGTGCATGTCTGGAATAACGCCCAAAATATGAACGATACATTCACTTTTATGGCGGTTCTTACGGCAATTGTAGGATTTATCGGAATGGGAACTCTGCTGGCCGGAATTATTGGAATCAGTAACATCATGGTTTACATCGTAAAAGAAAGAACCAAAGAAATCGGCGTAAGAAAAGCGATCGGTGCAAAACCAAGAAGTATTGTTGCTTTGATCGTTCAGGAAAGTGTTGTTATTACGGTGGTTTCGGGATTTGTAGGGGTAGGATTGGGTGTTCTGGCATTGCATTTAATAGGGGATAATTTAGAAGAATATTTTATAAAAAGCCCGAGTGTAGGCTGGGGAACAATTTTTATGGCATTCATTGCTTTGGTTTTCTCAGGGCTGATTGCAGGATTTGTTCCGGCATACAGAGCCTCAAGAATTAAACCGATTGAAGCATTAAGAACGGAATAGTTAATTGTAAATAGTCAGTAGTGAATTTTATATTGAGCCACAATTGACAAACAAAGTGAATTATCTGTAAGGCAAATTCACTTTTACAAAGTAAAAAATTGACTTTAGAAAAATGAACATTTTATTTAAAAAAGATACTTGGCAGGAAATTTATTATTCATTGAGGAATAATAAGCTCCGGACGTTCCTTACCATGATTGGTGTGGGTTGGGGTATGTTTTTATATGTGAGTCTTTTGGGTGCTGCAAAAGGGATGGAAAATGGTTTTGATAAATTGTTTTCAGGTTTTGCAACCAATTCTATTTTCCTTTGGGCTCAGAATACATCGATTCCGTATGAAGGTTTTCCTAAGGGAAGAAAGATGGATCTTCATCTGGGAGACATTGAGATGTTAAAAAGAAAAATTACCGAGATCGATTATATTTCGCCCACCAATTCAAGAGGGAACTTTGGAAGTACGGGCGAACAGATGTCAAGAAACGGGAAATCAGCAGTATATAGTTTAAACGGAGATTATCCGATCGGAAATAAAATTTCAGAGAAAAAACTGATCTATGGAAGATATTTAAATGACGCCGATGTTTCACAAAATAAAAGTGTTGCCGTCATTGGTGAAGAAGTGTATAAAAACTTTTTCGACTCTAAAAAGAATGAGAATCCGTTGGGAAAATCCATTAATGTTAAAGGAATATTTTTCAATGTAATCGGCGTTTTCAGAGTTAAAAAAGGAGGCGGATTTGAGAATGATCAAACCGTATATATTCCGCTTTCCACATTTACGAAAATGTACAATGATGGCGATAAAATCAACGTTTTTGCCATTGTGAGCAAGCCTACTGCCGATCTGAAAATTGTTGAAGATAAAGTAAAGGCAGAGCTTAAAAAGAAGAATAAAGTATCTCCCGAAGATACCAATGCGTTTGGAAGCTTTAACCTCGGAAAAGAATTCAGCAAATTAACCGGTTTTTTAAGCGGAATGCAGCTTTTAACGATTATTGTGGGAACATTAACGATTCTTGCAGGGGTAATTGCTATTTCGAATATCCTTTTAATTACCGTAAAAGAAAGAACAAAAGAAATCGGAATCAGAAGAGCTTTGGGAGCAAAACCTTCAGAAGTTAGAAACCAGATTTTACTGGAAAGTGTCGTGATCACGCTCTCGTCGGGACTGCTCGGTTTTATGTCGGGGATTTTTGTCTTAATGATTTTAGATATGCTGACACAAAATCAGGACGCATTTCCATTTTATAATCCGACGGTAGATTACGGAAACGTTTTCAGCGCCATGGCGGTAATGGTGGTTTTAGGATTGATCATTGGAATGATCCCGGCACAAAGAGCAGTAAAAATCAGACCAATTGAAGCATTAAGAACAGAATAGAATAATTGAATTGTGAATCGTCAATAATGAATAATTCTCAATCCTTTTAATTTTTAAATCATACTATTTAATAAAAAATAAACTATACATATGAAAAAGAAATTCACTTGGAAAAAAGCCATTTATATTGTCCTGGGGCTTTTATTTGCAGTGGCATTATTCTCGGGGATCGGATATCTTATAAAATCTAATTCTAAAGAGAGTGAGGCTTTCCTTACGCGTAAACCTACCATTCAGAATATGGATGATAAAGTGATGGCAACAGGAAAAATTATCCCGAAAGAAGAAATTGAAATCAAACCAAATATTGCCGGAATTATCGATAAAATTTTAGTTGATGAAGGAGATAAAGTGACTGCAGGCCAATTAATTGCAACGGTAAGAATCGTCCCGAATCTTGCAGACGTAAACGGAGCTTCGCAGGAAGTTGCCAATTCTCAGCTTCAGATCAGCAATGCTAAAATGAATGTTGAAAATATGCGTAAGCAATTCGAAATGCAGGAAAGACTGTTTAAGCAGGGGGTAATTTCTAAACAGGAATATTTAAATTCTCAGCAGCAATTGTTTACAACCCAGCAAGCGCTTAGAAATGCAAATCAGCAATTGGTAACGGCTCAAAAAAGATTATTGATCGCAAAAACGGGTGCAACCCCGGAATTACAGGGCTTGGCAACGACTCAGATTCGTTCGAAAGCTTCAGGAACCGTTCTTGAAGTGCCGGTGAAAGTGGGAAGCCAGGTAATTGAAGCCAACTCTTTCAACGCAGGAACAACAATTTGTTCTATCGCAGACCTTAATTCTTTGATTTTCCAGGGTGAAATTGATGAAGCCCAGGCCGGAAAATTAAAGCAGGGAATGGAGATGAAAATCGTGATCGGTGCTTTACAGAACAAAACTTTCCCCGGAAAATTGACAATGATCGCTCCAAAAGGAAAAGACAATAACGGGACAATAAAATTCCCTGTTGAAGGTGATGTTAATAATCCGAACAACGAATATATCAGAGCCGGTTTCTCGGCAAACGGAGAAATTGTTTTAAATTCTCAGAAAAACGCTTTGTTATTGGATGAATCATTGATTCAGTATGAAAAGAAAAACGGTAAAGACGTTCCTTTTGTTGAAGTAAAACAGGCAGACGGAAAATTCAAAAAAGTATACGCAAAACTGGGAGCGAGCGACGGAATCAACGTACAGATTCTTCCGGGATCAGGAATTGATAAAAATTCTGAAATTAAAGTATGGAATCCATCCGACAAAGACAAAGAAGAACTGAAAGAAAAAAGCAAAAAGTAGTAAACTAACACTATAGATTCTTTAAACTGTAATCCCGGAGAAATTTTTCCCGGGATTTTTTATGTCATTGCGAGGAGCGAAGCGACGAAGCAATCTCTTAAAAATCCCCATAAAGTTTGTCATTCCGTAGGAATCTAAACAACGCCATAAACTTTAAATTTAGATTCCACGCCTCGTGGAACGCCTTTGCGAACAAAAAATATTTTCAAAATTTAAATTTCCTTGCGCTCTTTACATTAAAAATAATCAGCCCTTAATCAAGAACAATTCGCACAATACCCCGAAATAAATCCATTAAAATTAACAGATTTATAACCTAATGGCAATTTCACATCCATTTCATTCGGCAGACATTCGATCTTTCCGCATTCCAAACATCTGAAATGGAAATGATTATGCTTGTGTTGTTTTCCTGAACAATTAATGCAGAAAGCAAAATAATATTTTCCGTCATCGCTTAAAATTTTATGTACAATTCCATCGTCGCAGAAGCTGTTTAAAACTCTGTAAATCGTGGCTCTGTCTACCTCTTCACCCAGTTCTTTCTGTAAAATCTCCTGACTAACCGCTGATTTTGTGTTCTTTAAAGAATCGAGAATCAATTGTTTGGCCTTTGTATTTCTCTTTGTCATACCACAAATATAGAAAATTTATTGCGAATAAGTCGCATTAATGAAAATTTGTTTTACATTTGCACAAGCAACAAGCAACAAGCAACAAGCAACAAGCAACAAGCAACAAGCAACAAGCAACAAGCAACAAGCAACAAGCAACAAGCAACAAACTCACTATGGAAAACAAAAAATTTGAAGTTATTATCATTGGAGGAAGCTACGCCGGGCTTTCGGCGGGATTGGCTTTGGGAAGATCTTTAAGAAATATTTTAATTATTGATAGCGGAAAACCTTGTAACAGGCAAACGCCGCATTCACATAATTTTTTGACGCATGATGGGACAGCTCCGAAAGAAATCAACAGAATAGGGAGAGAACAGGTTGAGAAATATGAGACTGTAAAATTTAATGACGGGATTGTAACTCATATTGTTAAAAATCCGGAAGGATTTGAAGTTGAAACGGCGAACGGAGAGAATTTTAAAGCTAAAAAACTCATTCTTGCCACAGGAATTAAAGATGTAAAGCCCAATATTAAAGGATTTGATGAATGTTGGGGAATTTCTGTGCTGCACTGCCCATATTGCCATGGTTTTGAAGTTAAAAATGAAGTAACCGGAGTTCTTGCGAATGGTGAAGTGGCCTACGAATTTTCAAAATTACTGACTAACTGGACGAAAGATTTAACCCTATTTACAAACGGTAAATCAGAGTTAACGGAAGAGCAGACTCAGAAATTTAATGAGAAAAATATTCAGATTAATGAAGATGAAGTTGCTGAAATCAAGCATGAAAATGGATATATCCAAAAAATTATTTTTAAAAACGGAAAAGAATTTTCATTAAAAGCTTTGTATTCGAAAATTCATTTAGAGCAAAATTTAGATGTCGAAAAAATGTTGGGCTGTGAACTGACAACGGAGCATGGTCTGATCAAAATAGATGAAATGCACAAAACAAATATTCCCGGAGTTTTTGCCTGTGGAGATAACGTAACGATGATGAGATCTGTTGCAAATGCCGTGGCACAGGGGAATTTCACGGGAGCGATTATAAATAAAGAATTGGTAGAAGAAGAATTTTAATTAAATCAGCTTAATTGGTTAAATTCCTTTCAGAGAAATCTGTGAGGAATTTTTTATTTAAATTAAAAAAAATATTTGTCAGATGAATTATATATCGTAATATTGCGATAGAGGATTTAATAAATAATGGGAGCGACAAAAACAGATTTTTTCACAGAAGACCAAAACAGAATGGCAAATATTGCAAAAGCGTTGGGACATCCTGCAAGAGTAGCTATTATAGAATATCTGCTTAAAGTCAACGAATGCATCTGTGGAGATATTGTTAATGAATTACCTCTCGCACAGCCCACCGTTTCTCAACATTTGAAAGAACTGAAAAATGCAGGATTGATCAAAGGAAATATTGAAGGAAATTCGATCTGCTATTGTATTGATGAAAAAGCATTCGAACTTTTAAATGTTTTCTTTTCAACGATTATTTCAACCGTGAAAAAGCAAAACTGCTGTTAACATTTTTTTGCTTTCATATATCGTAATATTGCAATATAACAATTAAAATAATTAAATTATGACTCTTGAACAAATTAAAAATATTCTACCAACATTAGAAAATGTAGAATTTCAATTAGAAGACGGAAAGTTTGTTCCGGAACATTTCCATGTGACAGAAATAGGGATGGTAACTAAAAATTTCATTGATTGCGGCGGAGTTGTAAGAAAAGAAGAAAGAGTGAATTTTCAGCTTTGGGATGCCAATGATTTTGAGCATCGTTTGAAGCCAAACAAGCTTTTGCACATCATCAATCTTTCAGAAGAAAAATTAAGAATTGGTGATTTCGAAATTGAAATTGAATATCAAAATACGACCATCGGAAAGTATGATCTTGATTTTAATGGTAAAAATTTCGTTTTAAAAAATAAATTAACTGCCTGTTTAGCTCAGGATGCCTGTGGAATCCCTCCTCAAAAACAAAAACTGAATTTGAGTGAATTAGCAACCAATCAACAGTCGAAATGTACATCAAACTCCGGCTGCTGTTAAATCATGAAGGAAAAATTTATTAAATATAAAAAACCAATTATAATTACCAGTTCGGTTATTGTTTTGCAGCTTATTTTCGGTTTTGATCCTAAGTTTTGTATCATTAATATCGTTTGGTTATTTGTTTAATATGAAAAAGAAAATATTGGTACTTTGTACAGGGAATAGCTGCAGAAGCCAGATTGCAGAAGGTTATTTAAAATATTTTACTGAAAATAAAGCGGAAATTTTCAGTGCCGGAATCGAAACTCACGGCGTCAATCCAAAAGCGATTGAAACGATGAAGCAAGACGGAATCGATATTTCCGGACATACTTCAAATCATATTGATGAATATCGGGTTATAGAATTTGATTTTGTCATCACGGTTTGTGATCACGCACAGGAAAACTGTCCGTACTTTCCTACAAACGCGAAAAGATTTCATTATAATTTTCCTGATCCTGCGAAAGCAAAAGGAACGGAAGAAGAAATTAATGAAGAATTTAGAAATGTTCGCGATCAAATAAAGGATTATTGTGAAAAATTTATCAAGGAAAACATCAAATAAATAAGGTTTTCCAGCTTTTTTTACAATTTTAAATCTAAAAATCATATTTCGCAATACTAAAATCTCAGTGGAAATTCCGTACATTTGGGGTGGAAAATTTCAAAAACTAAAAGTAAAATGGATATTATTTTCGACCTGATTGAAAAAGAAAGACAAAGACAAACGCATGGAATTGAGATGATTGCATCAGAAAATTTCGTTTCTGAAAATGTAATGAAAGCAATGGGAAGCGTATTGACTAACAAATATGCAGAAGGATACCCTGGTAAAAGATATTACGGAGGGTGTGAAGTAGTAGATGAGGTTGAAACTTTAGCTATTGAGAGAGCAAAGCAGCTTTTCGGGGTTGATTATGTGAATGTGCAGCCACATTCTGGTTCTCAGGCAAATGCAGCGATTTACTTGGCCGTTTTAAAACCGGGTGATAAGATTATGGGGATGGATCTTTCGATGGGAGGTCACCTTACTCACGGTTCGGCTGTGAATTTCTCCGGAATTCAGTACGATGTTGTTTCTTACGGAGTTCAGCAGGAAACAGGTTTGATCGATTATGATCAGATGAGAGAAGTAGCGTTGAGAGAAAGACCGAAAATGCTTATCGCAGGTTTCTCGGCGTATTCAAGAGATTTGGATTATGCAAAATTCAGAGAGGTTGCTGATGAGATCGGCGCGACTCTTTGGGCAGATATTGCGCACCCTGCAGGTTTGGTGGCAAAAGGTTTGTTAAACAATCCGTTTGAGCATTGCCACGTTGTGACGACGACGACTCACAAGACGTTAAGAGGTCCTAGAGGTGGTATGATCATGATGGGTAAAGATTTTGAAAATACTTACGGTCACAAAACACCGAAAGGAGAAATCAAAATGATGAGCCAGGTTCTTGACGGAGCTGTTTTCCCGGGAATTCAGGGAGGCCCGCTGGAGCATGTTATCGCCGGTAAAGCAGTAGCTTTCGGTGAAGCTTTAGACGATCAATTCTTAACGTATGCAAAACAGGTTCAGTCAAATGCCCAGGCTTTGGCAAAATCAATGGTCAGCAGAGGTTTTGACATCGTAAGCGGTGGAACAGACAATCACCTGATGTTGGTAGACCTTAGAAATAAAGGCGTAAACGGAAAAGAAACTGAAAAAGCCCTTGTAAAAGCAGATATTACTTGTAATAAAAATATGGTTCCGTTTGATGATAAATCGCCGTTCACGACTTCCGGTATCAGATTGGGAACTGCTGCGATCACCACAAGAGGATTAAAGGAAAATGATATGGACACTATCGCAGAATTAATTTCTGAGGTGGTTGACAATATCAAAAACGAAGAGGTTCTTACTTCTGTAAAAAAGAAAGTTAATGAACTGATGGCAGGTAAAGCGTTATTCAACTATTAATATTTATCAACTTTAAAATATAAAGAATGGGCTTTTTGCTCATTCTTTTTTGTACATGGAAAAGAAGTCTTTCACTTTTAATGAAATTAAGCAGAAACTGGTTAACTATTGTGTTTATCAGGATCGTTGTCATGCGGAAGTAGAACAGAAAATGAGAGAATTTCTATTAATTGATGAAGCAAAAGAAGAGATTATGCTTTATCTTTTAAAGGAAAATTATTTAAATGAAGAAAGGTTTACAAGAAGCTATATCCGCGGAAAATTTTACATAAAGCATTGGGGGAAAAATAAGATTAAAATCAATTTAAAGCAAAAACAGATTTCTGAAAAATTAATAAATAAATGTTTTGACGAAATAGATGATGCTGATTACGAAAAAACCATCAAAAAAGCCTTTGAAGACTACTATTCTAAACAAAAAGGGCTCAAAGAATATCAAAAAAAATCAAAGACCATAAAATATTTAATGAGTAAAGGTTTTGAATATGAAAAAATAAATGATATTTTTGACTGAACAAATGAAAAAAAATTAATAAAAACACAACAAGATTGGAAAAGCAAAAAATCTGGCTTTCCCCGCCACATATGGGCGGAAGCGAGTTGAAATATATACAGAATGCTTTCGAAACCAACTGGATTTCCCAATACGGATCCAATATAGACGAGTTTGAAAAAAGTTTGGAGAATTACCTGGGCAGAAATTCCTTTGTCACAGCACTCTCTTCCGGTACGGCAGCAATACATTTAGCATTAAAATTATTAAACGTGGAAGAGGGCGATTTTGTCATCTGCCAGTCATTTACTTTCGTAGCTTCCGCCAATCCTATTTTATATCTGAAAGCCGTTCCTGTCTTCGTAGACAGCGAAAGCTCAACTTGGAATATATGCCCGAACGCTTTAGAAGATGCCATTAAATATTGCCTGCAGAAAGGCAAAAAACCAAAAGCGATTATCACCGTTTCATTATACGGAATGCCTTTTATGGTTGATGAAATTCTTGAAATCTCCAGAAAATACGAAATTCCTGTTATTGAAGACAGCGCCGAAGCCTTAGGAAGCAAATATAAAAATGAGTTTTGCGGAACTTTCGGTGATTTATCGATCATCAGCTTCAACGGGAATAAAATTATCACCACTTCCGGCGGCGGAATTTTAATTTCAAGAAATTTATCAGATAAAAAAAGAACGCTTTTTCTTGCAACGCAGGCGAAAGATAATAAAGAATATTACAGCCATTCAGAGCTTGGATATAATTATAGAATGAATAATATATCTGCCGGAATCGGAAGAGGGCAGATGGAAGTTCTGGAAAACAGAATTACCAAAAGAAGGGAAAATCATGTTTTTTATCAACAGGTAATTGATAAAATTGAGAATATTGACCTATTTTCAGAGCCTACCAATGATTTTTATTCCAACTATTGGTTGAATGTAATTATGATTAAAAAAGACTCCGCAGTTACAAAAGAAAAGATAAAAGAAACTTTCAGCCAACAAAATATTGAAACCAGATATTTATGGAAGCCAATGCATTTGCAACCGTTATATAATGATTGTCAGTTTTTTGGAAATAATTTTTGTGGTATGGTTTTTGACAATGGATTATGCCTGCCATCAGGATCAGACCTGACGGACCTGTGTAAAGAAAAAATTGCTGAAATTTTAATAAATTGTGAAGATTAAATTTATTTTTTAAATTTAAAGTATAGATGAAATTTTATTTTAATTTTGCATGAATGTTACCAATTTGTTTTCAAAAAATAATTGGGTTTTCAACTTATTAATTATGAATATAAATAAAGACAATGTACAATTCTCTTAGGAAAAAAATATTCGGCGGAGATAATGTTGTCAATCTCTCAGACGTCAGATATCTTCCCAGATGGATAATTCTTGTAATAGACATTATTATTCTGGTAATATCACTATTTCTTTCTACATATATTATTGAAAAAATCACTCAGCGGGAATTTATTTATCATGATGATAAAAGTGCTGTTTTTGGCTCGATCATCCTGGTGAATGTTATTTTCATGTATATATTTAAAACCTATGCCGGTATTATCAGGCATTCTACATTTATAGATCTTTTTAAGCTGCTGGTTTCATGTTTCTGTACCTTGTTTGTTATCAGTGCTATAAATATTATTTATTTCTGGGTTACCGGCGGAAAATTTATACTGACGCCTTATCTTATTCTGTATTTTATCATTTCTTTTATGGGATTGTTCCTTTTCAGGTTATATGTAAAAGAGTTTTTCCATATTGTAAGAGAATACAGGAGAAGTGCCTTAAAGAAAAGAATCCTTGTTTTAGGCATTGATGAGCAGTCAATTGCTATTGCCAGAGCTATTTTGGACAATCCGAGCCTTCCTTATCAGGTTGTAGGATTTTTAACACAAAGAACAGACTCAAAAAGAGCTTCACTGCTCGGAAAGCCGATTTTCGGAAAAGAAAAAATCGAAAATAATACAAAAGAAGACCTTATTGTTGACGGTGTATTGATTGTAAAGGAAATGATGTCTAAGGATGAAATGAATTCCTGGGTAAATCTGTTCCTTGAAAAAGATTTAAATATTTTTAAAGCACCATCAGTACAAAAATTAAGAGACAGCGACTTGGGAGGTTCTATCAGAAATCTTCAAATTGATGATTTATTGAATAGAAAGCCGATTAAAATAGAAAATGAGGAATTAAAAAGCCGGCATTTTAACAAAACGATCCTGGTAACAGGAGGAGCCGGATCTATCGGCAGCGAAATCGTGCGGCAGGTTGCTCAGTTTAATCCTTCTCTCGTGGTGGTGCTGGATCAGGCAGAAACGCCTTTGTATGATATCGAGCTTGAAATGAAGGAGAAATTTCCTCATATCAGATTTAAATTCGTGCTTGCGGATGTTTCAAATAAACATAGAATTGAGCCGTTGTTTCAGGCTTACAATTTCTCAATGGTTTATCACGCTGCCGCCTATAAGCATGTGCCTTTGGTGGAAGAAAATCCGCATGAAGCTATTTTAGTGAATGTTTTGGGATCAAAAATCATTTCATCATTATCAAGCAAATACAACGTTAACCGATTTGTAATGGTTTCTACAGACAAAGCTGTAAACCCAACAAATGTTATGGGAGCTTCTAAAAGGGCTGCCGAGCTTTTTGTGCAGTCATTGCAGAATGTAGAAGGCAATACCACGAAATTTATTACAACCAGATTCGGAAATGTGTTGGGATCAAATGGGTCTGTTATTCCGCATTTTAAAAGACAGATTGAGGCGGGCGGGCCGGTTACCATTACGCATCCCAATATTGTAAGGTATTTTATGACGATTCCTGAAGCCTGCGAACTGGTTTTACAGGCCGGAACCATGGGACACGGCGGAGAAATATTTGTTTTCGATATGGGGGAGCCCGTAAAAATATTAGACCTTGCAAAAAGAATGATCAAGCTTTCAGGGTTTGAACCCAATATTGACATTAAAATAATTTATACAGGTTTAAGACCCGGTGAAAAGTTGTTTGAGGAGCTGTTAAGCGATGATGCTAAAACGCTTCCGACACATAATGATAAAATAATGATCTCTAAAGATCCTACGATAGAATTTGAAAACATTGATACGTTAATAAAACACGTCACTAAAGCATCTTTAAAAAGAGATAAAGTAGAGGTTGTTCGTATTTTAAAAATCATTGTTCCTGAGTTCAGAAGTAATAATTCGATCTACGAGGTATTAGATAAATAGCAAAATATTAAATGTATATTTGTACAATTTTAAAAATATGAAGGGTAAAATATTGGCATTATTTGTTGTGCTTTTATTAATTGGATGTAAGACTAATCCGAACAGGCACAATGATTTGAACTATATGCAAAATATAGAGCAGGTTGCAACAGAAGCATCTGCAAAAAATTCTAACTCTACAATACAGGTAGGGGATCAATTAATTATCCTGATTACAGCGAAGGATATGGATGTTGTAAAGCCATTCAACCAGAATTATTCTTCCTCTGAAATGATTCAAACTAATGCAACGGCTGGTGGAAATACACCAAGTCAGGGCTCTACTACCATTTCAGGACCTACATATATTGTTGATACTGAAGGTAATATTGATTTTCCTATTTTAGGTAAAATTAATACAACCAATAAATCTTTAGTAGAGTTTAAAAATGAGCTTCATGATAAAATGACAAAATATGTCATCAATCCTACGATAAGCGTAAGACTTGCTAATTTCAAAATTACTGTTCTCGGAGAAGTAAACAGACAGGGAGATTATACTATAGCAAACGGGCAGGCAACAATTTTAAATGCGTTAGGTCTTGCAGGTGATCTTACAATGTATGGAAAAAGAGAGGATATTCTTGTAATAAGAACAGAAAATGGAAATATTACCCACGGAAAAATTAATTTACAGGATGCTAATCTTATCAATTCACCTTACTATAATTTGAAACAGGGAGATGCAGTTATCGTTTCATCTAGTAATACAAGAGACCTTTCAGCAAAGCAGAACCCGAATACCGGACTTTATTTAACAGCAGCATCTATAGCCATTACTGCAGTAGCAGTAGTAGTAAGTTTATTCAAGAAATAAAAAATTAATGGACAACGAATCTTCACAATTTTCAGAAGTAGAAAATAAAAGTATTGATATTAATGAAATTATTAAACCCTATTTAAGAAAATGGCCGTGGTTTATTCTAAGTGCCTTTATTGCTTTAATACTAGGTTACATTTCATTGAAATTTATGGTGCCTGTGTATGAGGTTCAGTCATCAGTACTTATAAAAGATGCTAAAAATTCAACCTCGCCTGTAGGCAGCGACTTGGGGGTATTGCCTGATCTGTCTGGTTTTGGAGGGTTGAAAACCAATAGTATCGGTAATGAAATAGAGATTCTGAAATCGAAAAAAATGATGAGAGATGTTATCATCAGCCAGAATCTTCAGACCAATATTATCGCAAAAGGAAGAATTGCCACTATAGAGCTGTACAAGGAAACTTCTCCTATAGAAGTAAAAATAATTTCAGAAAAGCCTAATAACGGAACAAATAATACTGTTAACCTTACTATTGAGGGTGATAAACTTATTTTAAAATCAGAAAAGCTTACTAAAGAAATCGTTACAACGTATAACAAAACGATAGGATTACCGTTTGCAAACATTATTATTACTAAAAATAATAAATTTAATCCTGCTTCGGCAAAAGGGTTAGATATTAAAAACTTAGAATTGCAGATTTCCTCACTTGAATCTAAAGTGAGCAGCCTTCAGGGTGATCTTAATGTAAGTTTAGTAACAAAAGATGCAACCGTTGTTAAGCTTACTATGAAATACCCTCAGGTCTCAAAGGCTGAGGATATTCTCAATTCTTTGGTTATTGCTTATAATAATGATGCTATTTTAGATAAAAACTCGGAATCTGAGAAAACTTTAGATTTTATTGAAGACCGAATTAAAAAACTATCAGGAGAATTAGGCGATGTTGAAAACCAAAAAGAAAGTTTTAAAGCAAAAAATAACCTTACAGATCTTGAGACTGAAGCTAAAATTAATTTAGAAAGCTCTGCAGCGGCGAGAGCAAAGCAGCTGGATGTAGATGCTCAGTTGGAATTGACAAATGCATTGATAACTTTTGTTAATAATCAGGCTCAGTATCAGGTATTTCCATCAAATGTAGGATTAAATAATCCGGATGCAATGACCGGGGTTTCCGCATACAATCAGCTGGTTTTACAAAGAAACAGATTGCTTGAGTCTGCTACTCCGGAAAACCCAACAGTAGTTGATGTTACCAAGCAGATTAATTCTATGCGTACCTCTATTATACAGAGTTTACAGAGAAATAGAACGGGTCTTGAGCTTGCTAAAAATGAATATGTTGGAGAACAGAATAAAGTTTCAGATAAAATATCCAAGCTTCCATCCATCGAGAAAATGTTCAGAAGCATTGAAAGGCAGCAGCAGATAAAAGAAAATTTATACCTTTTATTGCTTCAGAAAAGGGAAGAAACAGCTATTTCATTATCTATTACTGCTCCAAAAGCCAGGGTAATTGACAAAGCGTATGCTTCAGGAATTCCGGTTTCTCCCAAAAGAAATGTTATTCTTCTTATCGCTTTATTTATAGGATTGCTGATACCATTTATTTTTATTTATCTGTCACAATTACTAAATAATAAGATCCTTACTAAGCACGATTTAGAAAAATTGGTTAAAGCACCGATTATTGCAGAATTACCAAGCCTTGAGAGAGGAGATTCTGAAATCGTTCAGATGAATGATATTACTCCGATGGCGGAGGCATTCAGAATTCTTATTACCAATATGAATTTTATGCTTCCGAAGAATAAAAAAGGAGGAAAAGTTGTTTTTGTAACTTCAACGGTAAAAGGAGAAGGTAAAACATTTACATCAGTGAATCTTGCTTTAACATTGGCAAATCCTAAAAAGAAAGTAATTATTATCGGATCTGATATCAGAAATCCTCAGCTACAGAGATATAATCCTGCAAGAAAGGGATTAATGGGACTTACAGAATATCTTTATTCCGATCAAACTAAACTTGAAGAGGTGATTCATGTTTCGTCATTCAATCCCCATCTGGATGTGATTTATTCCGGAATGATTCCCCCAAATCCTACAGAATTATTGTCGAATGGGAGATATGAAGTATTGTTAGATGAATTAAGATCAAGATATGATTATATTATTTTGGACACGGCTCCGTTGCTTTTGGTAACAGATACTTTCCTGATAGCAGAATGGGCAGATGTTACTATTTATGTTTCAAGATCAAAATACACAGAAAAAGTTTTAACAGAATTTGCAAATAAGAACATTAGCCAGAATAAAATCAAAAATGTTGGATTTGTTCTCAATGATGTCAGCAGAGAAAATTTAGGCTATAGCAACAAATACGGTTACGGATATAATAATCATAAAGAACAGACATGGTTCGAAAAAATTAAAAATAAATTTAGCTAAAATGATGAAAACATATAAAATAGCTGTTATTGGACAGGGTTATGTAGGTTTGCCCCTGTCTTTAGAATTTGCTGGTCATTATCCTGTTTTAGGATTTGATATCAACACAGAAAGGGTTGATCAGCTTAATAATGGTTTGGATATAACACTGGAAGCTGATATAGAAAAACTTAATAATGGCTTAAAAGTATATAATGAATCTAATGGTGACAAAGGATACAAAGCGACAAGCGAATTGTCTGATATCGCAGAAGCCAATATTTTTATTGTAACTGTTCCCACCCCAATTGACAGATATAATGCTCCGGATCTCAATCCTCTGATTTCTGCCTCAAAAATGTTAGGAGGAATTATCAAAAAAGGAGATATTGTGATCTATGAATCTACAGTTTTCCCTGGCTGTACCGAAGAAGAATGTGTACCTGTCTTAGAAAAGCATTCAGGCTTAAAATTCAATGAAGACTTTTTTGTAGGCTATTCTCCGGAAAGAATTAATCCTGGAGATAAAATAAATACTTTAACAAGCGTTAAAAAAGTAACTTCAGGATCTACAGAAGAAATTGCAGAAGAAGTAGACAATCTTTATAAAAGAATTATCACCGCAGGAACACACAAAGCACCAAGCATTAAAGTTGCGGAAGCTTCTAAAGCCATAGAAAATGCTCAGCGTGATGTAAACATATCTTTTGTTAATGAATTAGCATTGATTTTCGATAGAGTTGGTATTGATACCAATGACGTTCTGGAAGCAGCAGGAACAAAATATAATTTTCTTAAATATAAACCAGGTTTAGTAGGTGGCCACTGTATTTCTGTCGATCCTTATTATTTGGCTCACAAAGCAGAACAGCTGGGCTATCACCCGGATGTCATCTTATCAGGACGTAGAGTCAATGACTCTATTGCCAAGTTTGTCGCCTCTAAAGTAGTAAAACTTCTTATTGCTAAAGGTGGAGTTATTAAAGATTCTCAAGCCTTAATTTTAGGGGTTACTTTTAAAGAAAACTGTCCTGACGTAAGAAATACAAAAGTTGTAGATATTTATAAAGAGCTTACAGATTATGGCGTAAATGTAGATATTTATGATCCCTGGGCTAATAAGGAAGAAGTAAAGCATGAATACGGAATTGATATTCTTGAAGCTTTAATAGAAGGAAAAAAATACGAATCTCTTATCATTGCAGTTTCTCATAACGAATTTCTTGAGATGGATCTCAATCTGCTTAAGAAAGAAAACGCAGTGGTTTTTGATACCAAAGCTTGTTTAGACAGAAATTTGGTAGACGCAAGACTATAATATTTGATAATGAACTATGACATCGTAATTATCGGTGCAGGCCTGGTCGGACTGGCGACTGCCTATCACACAAAGCTTAAAAACCCGAATTCTAAAGTTTTAATTTTAGAAAAAGAAAATGATGTAGCTCTGCATCAATCCGGGCACAATAGCGGTGTGATTCATAGTGGAATATATTATAAACCAGGAAGTTTAAAATCCAAAAACTGTATTGAAGGCTATCATTCTGTAATAAACTTTGCTAAAGAGTATGGAATTAAGTATGACTTGTGCGGTAAAATAATAGTGGCAACCTCCCAGGAAGAACTTCCGCTTTTGGACAATATCTATAAAAGAGGGATAGACAACGGCCTTAATGATCTGAAATATCTCTCAAGAGAAGAATTCCGTGAAATAGAACCTCATTGTGAAGGTGTCAGAGCAATTAAGGTTCCGCAGACCGGCATTATAGATTATCCGGGAATTGCCAAAAAAATAAAAGAACTTTTTGAAGAGCTTGGCGGAGAAATAAAATTTAATAATGAAGTAAAAAACATTATTAATAAAGATTCGGAAATTATTATTAAAACCGATAATGCTGAGTTTAAAACAAAGAAGCTTGTCTCTTGTGCCGGATTATATTCGGATAAAATCACAAAAATGACCAATGAAAAGAATGATGTGATCATTATTCCTTTCAGAGGAGAATATTATAAAATAAAGGACGAAAAAAAATATCTCGTAAAGCATCTTATTTATCCTGTTCCGGATCCTAATTTTCCGTTTTTGGGTGTTCACTTTACCCGTATGATAGATGGAAATATTGAAGCAGGCCCGAATGCAGTATTAGCTTTTAGAAAAGAAGGATATCAGTTTTTTGACTTCAGTTTCAGTGAAACCATGCAGACCCTTACATGGCCGGGTTTTAGAAAAATTGTTGCTAAATACGGAAAAACAGGGATGGGAGAAGTGCATCGTTCTCTTTCAAAATCCGCTTTTACAAAAGCATTACAAAAGCTTATGCCGGAAATACAGGAGAATGATCTTGTTACAGGCGGTTCTGGAGTGAGAGCACAGGCTTGTGACAGAAATGGGGCACTGATTGATGATTTTGATATCGTGAAAAACGGAAACATCATCCATGTCAGAAACGCACCTTCACCGGCTGCTACTTCATGTCTTTCTATAGGAAACAAGATTAGTGAACTTATAGAGAAGTAATTGATCTCTAAAATTCAAAGTAAAAAACATAAATTAGTATGAAAATTCAGATGGTTGACCTAAAAGGTCAATACGAAAAAATAAAAAAAGAAGTTGATGCCGGAATTCAGGATTGTATTGATAACACGGCATTTATTAATGGTCCTGCAGTAAAGGAATTTCAACAGGATTTTGAAAAATATTTAAATGTAAAGCATGTTATTCCTTGTGCCAACGGTACGGATGCTTTGCAGATTGCAATGATGGCTCTTGATCTGAAACCGGGAGATGAAGTGATCTGCCCTGCTTTTACCTATGTGGCGACAGCGGAAGTTATAGGACTTTTAGGCTTAAAGCCTATCATGGTAGATGTAGATGAAAATACATTTGATATTGAACTTAACGGCTTAGAAAAATATATAACTCCAAATACAAAAGCAATTGTTCCGGTGCATTTATACGGACAAAGCGCCGATATGGAGAAGATTCTTGAATTTGCAGAAAAACATAATTTATTTGTAATCGAAGATAATGCTCAGGCAATGGGCTCTGATTATACATTCTCAGACGGAAAAGTAGTGAAGGCCGGAACTATGGGCCATATTGGATGTACTTCTTTCTTTCCTTCAAAAAATTTAGGATGCTATGGAGATGGCGGGGCTCTAATGACTAATGATGATGATCTTGCTTTGAAAATAAGGATGATTGCAAACCATGGTCAGCAAAAGAAATATTATCACAAAGTTTTAGGATGCAACTCAAGATTAGATACGATTCAGGCTGCTGTTCTTAAAGTAAAGCTGAAGCATCTTGATGAATATTCAGAAGCGAGAAATAAAATGGCAGATTATTATGATGAAAATCTTACCGGTATTTCTGAAATTCAGGTTCCCAAAAGAGCACATAATTCTACCCACGTTTTCCATCAATATACCTTAAGGGTTAAAAATGGAAAAAGAGATGAATTACAAAAATATCTCGGTGAAAAAAATATCCCGAGCATGATCTATTATCCGCTTCCGTTATACAGACAAGAAGCTTTTCAGCAGTATGTAGAAGAAGGTTTCAGCCTTCCTGTTACCGAGCAGTTATGTACAGAGGTTATTTCGCTTCCCGTACATACGGAATTTGATAAAGAAATATCAGATTTTATTATATCGGAAATAAAAAACTTTTTTAACTAATAATCAATTATAAAGAAAAAAACATGTCGGATTTTTTTGCACACGAAACAGCTGTTATAGATGAAGGCTGCGAAATAGGAGCCGGAACTAAGATTTGGCACTTTTCACATATCATGACCAATTGTATCTTGGGAGAAAAATGTAATATTGGGCAAAATGTAGTGGTTTCACCTAAAGTTGTTTTAGGAAAGAATGTGAAGGTTCAGAATAATGTTTCCATATATGAAGGAGTAACTTGTGATGATGATGTTTTTTTGGGTCCTTCAATGGTTTTTACAAATGTTATCAACCCAAGAAGTGCTGTAAACAGAAAGAATGAATATTTAAAGACACATGTTGGAACAGGGGCTTCGATTGGCGCCAATGCGACCATCGTTTGTGGGCATAATATTGGTAAATATGCTTTTATCGGTGCCGGTGCTGTTGTGACAAAAGAGGTTCCCGATTATGCTTTGGTAGTCGGAAATCCTGCAAGGCAAATGGGATGGATGAGCGAGTTTGGCCAGCGTCTTCATTTTAATGAGGAAGGTATTGCAGTGTGTGATGAAAGCGGCGAAAAATATAAGCTTGAAAATAATAAAGTTTCAAAAATTTAAAAAATACAAATGTCTGATAAAATTAAATTTGCAGTTATCGGTTGTGGGCATATCGGGAAAAGACATGCCGAGATGGTGTCTAGAAATTCCGAATGTGAGCTGGTGGCTTTAGTCGATGTAAAAGATAAATCTGTTTTAGGAATCGAAAGCTATGATGTTCCTTTTTTTGCCTCCCTGGATGATTTCCTGGAATCTGGTATTGAGGTAGATGTCATTAATATTGCTTCACCAAACGGATTTCATTTCGAGCAGGCCTATAAAGCTATTGATGCAGGAAAGCATGTTGTGGTTGAAAAACCAATGGCTCTCAATAAACAGGATGCTGAAAAACTTATTTTTCAGGCACTTCATAAGCATAAGCAGGTTTTTGCCGTAATGCAAAACCGCTACTCTCCACCTTCTGCATGGATAAAAGAAATGGTAGAAAGCGGAAGACTGGGAGATATATATATGGTTCAGCTTAATTGCTACTGGAATCGTGATGACAGATATTACAAGCCTGAATCCTGGCACGGGAAAAAAGATCTCGATGGTGGAACATTGTTTACACAATTCTCTCACTTTATAGATATCATGTATTGGTTATTTGGTGATCTTACCAATATTCAGGCGAAATTTGCAGATTTTAATCATAAAAATCTTACTGATTTTGAAGATTCCGGATTTGTAAGTTTTGATTTTGTAAATGGAGGAATGGGTTCTTTAAATTACTCAACATCTGTTTGGAATCAAAACCTTGAAAGCTCTATGACGATTATCGCAGAAAATGGAGCGGTAAAAATCGGTGGACAATATATGGATAAAGTGGAAGCATGTAATGTAAAAGATTATGTAATGCCTGAACTGGCCCCTACAAATCCGGGCAATGATTACGGCGCCTATAAAGGTTCTGCAGCTAATCATCACTATATTATTGAAAACGTAGTAGACGTATTAAAAGGAAGAAATACCATTACTACCAATGCATTGGAAGGTTTGAAGGTAGTGGATATTATTGAACGGATTTATGCATTGAAGAGTTCTTCAAAAAACTAAGGATTGAAAAAGAAACTCAAAGAAATATCTAGAAATAAGTTTCTAAGAAATGTTTCTACCCTGGCCTTCGGTACAATATTAAGCCAGGGTATTGTTGTAATATCTTCTCCATTTTTATCAAGGTTGTTTTCTGTTGAAGATTTCGGGGTTTTATCCGTATTTACTAGTTTTAGTATTTTTTTTGCAGTTTTATCCACAGGAAGATACGAACTAGCAGTAGGGCTACCGAGCAGCAATAGCAGGGCTTTAAAAATAATTAAACTGATAATTTGCATAGGAGCATTCGTTTCTATAGTATATCTGATACTAATATTTTTATTAAAATCTGTTTTTCATGTTTACGATAAGACGGGCTTTTTAGTTCATAGAGAAGCTTATCTTGCTCCTATTTATATTTTTTTTATTGCCGTATATTCTGCATTGGGATATTGGTGTCAGAGAAAAAAGAATTATAAAAAAATTACCATTGCAAATGCAGTTCAGGTGATCTTAACAACCATTTGCAGTATTTTTTTTGGTGTAATCCATCTTGAAAGCGGAATGATTTGGGCTTTGATAATAGGGGTAATTATCTCCAGTTTCTATTTACTTGTTTCAGAAAAGGATCTGTTAAAAGATATAATTAAGCAAAGAAATATAAAAATAGTTGCGAAGAAATATTATTCTTTTCCAAGGTACATGATTTTTTCTGATCTTTCTCTTACAGCAAGTCAGCAATTTATACCGATTTTATTCTCAGTACTTTACAGTACAACTGTCGTCGGTTTTTTTTCTATGGCAAATAGAATGTTAAGACTTCCAAATATTGTTATTACAAGTTCTATTGCGAATGTTTTCAGGAATGATGCAATTGATGAAATAAGAGAAAAAGGAAATTGTGAAGAGCTTTATAAATCAACATTTAAAAAACTGTTATTTATGTCATTGCCGTGTTATTTGGCATTGTTTATAATTTCTCCATATTTATTTGAAATTATATTTGGTGAAAAATGGCATGACGCAGGAATTTTTGCAAGAATAATTTCTATTTTTTTATTGGTAGAGTTTATAGCAACACCCCTTAATACTATATTTTACATAAGAGAAAAACAGAAATTGTTGATGAGGTTGCAATTTCTGAATGCACTTTTTGGAGGAGTAATGATATATTTAGGATTCCATTTTTTTTCAAGCCCTGCGGTATCTTTGATATTATTTAGCTTAAATTCATTAATATTTAATATTTTATTTTTATTCCTATCTTTCAAAATATCAAAACATGTTTAAGAGAATTTACAATAAAAAGATAGCAAAAATTATAATAGCCATCATATACTCTTTCTTATTCGCTTATGGATATAGAGAATTTCTGTATGGTGCTTATCTCTATGCAGGATTTGATATTATAGATACTAGACTTACCCATCCTGAGCTTGAGCTTTATACTTTTATACTGGCAGTTTTACCGGTGACACTTCATAGTGGAATTAAGCAAATATCGAGTTTTATATCAATTTTTATTTATTATATTTTATATGTTCCAATAATTATTACATTTTTCTATAATAAAGAGGGAAGTATATCTTATGTAATGTTTCTTCAATTTTTATTTATGCTGAGCATGTCTTTGCTGTTTGTAGCTGATAGAGTTAAAATTTCTGGAAGTTTTGTTCTACCTTCTAATATTAAGCCTTTCAAAGTTATTTTAGTACTGACATGGTTATGTACAGCATATATTGCTTTCGTTTACAGAGGAAGCCTTAATTTTGCGTCTTATGAAGATGTTTATATTCAGAGATCAGCAACCCAACAACTTGGGCAGGATGTATTTACTGCTTATTGCGGGGCATGGCTAGCCAATGTTTTTATCCCTATATGTGCTACTTATGGACTTTTTGCGAAAAAAAGAATTTATTTTTTTTCGGCGATTCTTGGGAGTACTATTATCTACATGTCAACTGCAGACAAGCAAATCCTTTTATTTCCATTTATTATTTTTGGAATTTATAAGCTGCTGATAAAGTCATCATTAAAAAATTCCTTTTCTACAATAGGGCTGGGGCTGATAAGTTTAATGACGATTACATTAATTACAGGTTTATCAATTTTTTCTGCCCTGTTCTGGATGAGAATTTTAGGAAATGGAGGATTGCTTACCAATTATTATCATAAATTTTTTACTGACCATCCCAACACCCATTATTCTCATATAAATGTAATTAACGCTATTACACATGGGTATCCATACGGAGAGAGTTCAATAGGACAGGTAGTCGGTAAAGAATACTGGTCTGATGAAATGAATGCAAATGCCAATTTTTGGGCGACTGATGGTATTGCAGCCATTGGAGATGGCGGAATACTGCTTTCAGCGTTTATTTTATTTTGTATTTTCATTATTTTCAATAAAATCAGCCTTTATTATAACAAGATATTTCTGATATGTATTTTGATACCTTTTTTAGGCACATTAATGAATACATCTTTATTTACTTCTCTAGTGACAGGGGGAGGATTTCTTGTTTTTCTCTTCTTATCATTAGAAAATACAGTTAAAAATACATACATAAATGAAAATAGTAACAATCATAGGGGCTAGACCTCAATTTATTAAGGCTGCAGTTTTGAGCCGGATAATTCAGAGCGATCCAGAAGTTAAAGAAATTTTAATTCATACAGGTCAGCATTACGATGAGAACATGTCTGATGTTTTTTTTGATGAAATGAGTATTCCAAAACCGGAATACAATCTCCATATTCAGAGTAAGCTTCACGGTGAAATGACCGGTAAAATGATGATCGAAATCGAGAAAGTGGTTTTAGCAGAAAATCCGGATTGGATTTTAGTATATGGAGATACCAATTCAACTCTGGCCGGAGCTTTAGTAGCCTCCAAGCTTCATATAAAATTAGCACATGTAGAAGCAGGCCTTCGATCTTTTAATAATAATATGCCTGAAGAGGTTAATAGAATTGTAACAGACAGATTAAGTAACATCCTTTTTTGCCCTACAGATTACGCAATAGACAATCTTAAAAATGAAGGCTTTGAAAATTTTAAGGATAAAAAAGTTTTTAAAACAGGTGATATCATGTTGGACGCTTCTCTTTTTTATTCTAAAAATGAAATTAAGTTTGATAAGCAGGTCCCGGATAGCTTTGTGCTTTGTACCGTTCACAGAGCCGAAAATACAGATGATAATGAAAAACTTCTGACCATTTTTGATGCCCTCAATGTCATTGGGAACGAACATAAAATTGTTTTACCATTGCATCCGAGAACAAAATCAAAATTAGAGGTTTTAAAACCTGATTATAAAGATTTTTATACCAATATTATGTTTCTTGAGCCTTTAGGATATCTTGAAATGATCTGGTGCTTAAATAATTGCAAATTTGTGATAACGGATAGCGGAGGACTGCAGAAGGAAGCATATTTCTTTAAAAAAATGTGCTTAACCCTTAGAGATGAAACAGAATGGAGAGAGTTAGTAGATAATGGTTACAATATTCTTACCAAAATTTTTAAGGAGGAAATTACTGAAAAAGCACATAGAATACTAAATATCAAACAGGATTTTGGTAAAGAATTATATGGGAATGGAAAATCAGGAGAATTGATTCTTGAACAACTTAAAAATTATTAAAATGAAATTTGTACATGTTGAAGATTTTGTACATCCTAATGCTGGATATCAGGTGAATCTACTCACAAGACTTCAGGCAGCGCAAGGCCACGAAGTTGTTATTGTAACAGGAGAGCTTGATAAAATTCCAACTTTTCTTACCTCTTTTTTTGGAAAAGATAATATTGAAGAAAAAGATAGAATGTTTGAAAAAGCTACAGGGGTAAAAATTATAAGACATCCATTATATGCCTATTATAGTGGTCGCGCAATTTTTAAACCGGGAGTACATCAAATTATTAAATCCCTTAATCCGGATGTCCTTTTTATTCATAATGAAGATACGGTTACGGGAATGAAACTTCTTTGGGATTATAAAAACATGAATATTCCCTATGTGTTAGACTGTCATATGCTAGAAATGGCATCCGAAAACAAATTCAGAGAATATTTTAGGGCATTTTACAGAAAATTTGTCACTCCGGTGATTTTAAAGAATAATATCCCTCTTATCAGAGTAGTAGATACAGATTTTGTTCAAAAACATTACAATATCCCTCTTGAAAAAACAAAACTTTTATCTTTCGGTACAGATACAGAATTTTATAAGCCTGATTCAAGAGTAAAGAAAGAATTTAGAAGAGAATTGGGAATAGACGATAATGACTTTGTTGTCATTTATGCAGGAAAAATGGATCCCGCCAAAGGAGGAAAATTCTTGGCAGAATCTCTTCAAAAGAAAATAAATATTAAGGATAAAAATGTTAAATTTATTATCATAGGAAATCCTCCAAAAGATGAATACGGCGATGATGTAAATAAAATCTTTTCTGAATCTGAAAATTTTATTATCAAATTTCCTACCCAAACCTATTTTGATCTGGCAAAATTCTATCAGACTGCAGATGTGGCTATTTTTCCGAGACAATGCAGCATGAGCTATTACGAAGTACAGGCATGTGAACTGCCTGTTATACTTGAAAAAAATGAAATTAACATTTCGAGAGCAGAAAATATGAAGGGATTGATATTTTCAGAAAACTCTATGGAAGAGTTTAGGAACGCTATTGAAAAATTTGGAAATATGGATGCTGAAGAATTTAAAATTTATAAGCACAATGCCAGAAAAAATATAGTGGATAATTATAATTTTGTCCCTATTGCCCAACAGTTTACAGATATAATGATTGAAGAGTATAATAAATTTCATTCAAAATAATAATTTAAGCTTTAAGCAAATCAAACCAAATAAATAATGAAAATCTTATTCATAGCTCCTGTCCCTCCGCCTGTTAACGGACAAAGTAAAGCTTCCAAAGTCTTACTGGATGCATTATTGCCAGATAATGAAGTTGAAATTGTAAATCTTAGCAAATCCAGTCTGAAAAACGGAGCCAACTCCTTTGGGAGATTTATGGAAATTGTGGGAATCATGAAAGAGGTTAAAAGAAAAAGAGATCATAACGATATTATCTATCTTTCTTTAGCCGAGTCTTTTGCAGGCAATATGCGGGATCTTACTATTTATAAATTGTGCCAAAAAGATTTAGGCAAAACCTTTATTCATATGCTTGGAGGAGCAGGAATGAAAGAAATTCTTTCCAAAGAAGGTTGGCAAAAAAAGCTTAATGCAAAATTCATGAGTGAAATTGCCGGAGTAATTGTGGAAGGACCAATAAATTACGAGGTTTTCAAACAAGTAATGCCTGAAGAAAAGATACATATTGTGCCTAATTTTGCTGAAGATTTTTTATTTGTAACTGATGAAGAAATAAATAAAAAGTTTGGAAATTTAGATCCCATACAACTGCTATATTTAAGCAATTTAATTCCGGGTAAAGGATATGAAGAATTGGTAGATGCTTATCTATCCTTATCAGAAGAAGAACAGGCGAAAATTAAAATAAAATTTGTTGGAGGATTTGAGAGCATAGAGGCCGAAAAGAATTTTTTAGAGAAAATAAATGGAAATTCCGGAATTAAATATTTAGGGAAATTTATTGATGGAGAAGAAAAAAGAACTCTATATTGTGAGAGTCACGTTTTTTGCCTGCCCACTTATTATCCTTTCGAAGGTCAGCCTATAAGTATTTTAGAAGGATATGCCACTGGCTGTGTTGTCATTACAAGTAACCATAGCGGAATACCTTTTATTTTTAAAAATAATGAAAATGGCTTTATGGTTGAAAAAAAATCAGTTTCATCATTATCAGATGCATTGAAACAATTAATACTAGAGAAAGAAAATTTGAAAGAAATTGCATTTCACAACAGAAATGAAGCACTGGAAAAATATAGGATAGAAATTTATCAAAAATCTATTTTATCAATTTTTTCTTCTAAATAATTTTTTAGTAGCAACATGTAGATAAAAAACTTAATTTTTTCCGGATTATACCTCTTAAAATGTTAAAGGTTTTTATCATTAAAAGTGACCTTCCGGGTTTTTTTGAGAAAATAAAATATAAGTAAGAAGTTAATATATAAATAAATGTAGGCTTTTTGCAAAAAAAAATAATAAAACCAAAAGATTCAAAGACTGTATTATTTATATTCAAAATTATTAAAAGATTAAAAATATTTCACTTTTTTCTGATAAATTTGAAATTTATGTATATTGTAAGTGAAAATTTGATATAATTTAACAATATTTATGATGAAGATTAGTTTTCTGTTTATATTGATTTCAGGTATTGCTTTTGCTCAGCTCCAGGATACGGTTACGGTAATAGTAACTAAAAAAACGGCAAACAATGATACTAAGATATTTCAGGATGCACTCAACAGAAAAGAAGGTAAAGCATTAAAAATTCTCGTAAAAAAAGGTTTGTATAATGTAGATTCTAATTTATCTACTTCAAGAGCTCATACTTCGATAGTATTTGAAAAAGGGGCGGTGATCTATTTTTCCAGCAATACAAATTCCGGTTTTGCAGTTTTGCATGATAATTTTTCATTATATCAGGCATACATAAAAGGAAATGGCATTTCGGCGAAAGACTTTTATACAGGCTATGGCGTTTTATTAAATGGCGTTACCGGGTGTGTTATTAAGAAATCAACGTTTGAAAATATTAGTGGCAATAATATTTTATTTTACCCTAAATCTACTGTTATAGGCTGCAGCAATAATAAAATCATAGAAAATACTTTTATAAAGCCGGTTTTTGATTTAGGCAATAACGGAGATGAATCTGCAATTATGCTAGGCTATTCCGGTGAAGGGTATAAGCATAATAATAACATTATAAAGGACAACGTCATTGATTGCAATTATACACTAAAAATAGGTCTGGGGATGATCTCGCACGGTAAAAATAATTTATTTGAAAATAATAAAATCAGTAACTGTAGAAATTATGGGATTATTCTCTACGAATCAAAAGATAAAGATTCTACACTTTCAGATAATATATTAAGATTGAATACTATTCATAATATTGGTGAAGTAAGTCCCAAAAAAACAGTAAAGGGAATGGGAATTTATTTAATGAAATCTTCAAAATCAAAAGTTATTGAAAACAAGATATACAATACATTAATAAATTCGGATAAATCTGAAACTTTAGGAGCGGGGGCTATATCAGTCAGTGTAAGTCCAAATACCCTTGTAGATGGTAATTTAATAGATGGTTCCTATATGTATGGTATTGTAAGCGATTATAGTTTTGGCTCCGATTTTACAAATAATACGGTTAAAAATGTAAGAAGGTCAGGAGCTTATTTTATTAATATGAGTGATGTTACCATTTCAAACAACAGATTTGAAAATATTGGTGAAGTCGTTTTAAAAGGTTATTTTGAAAATACCTCTCTAGAATATATAAAAAACCAGATGAAAACAGATACGTATAAAAACAGAGATACGGGAAACGGCTTTAAAATAAATAATAACCGGTTTTATACCGATAAAGATATATTGTATTTTGTCGGAACAGATCCTGATAGCCAATCAAGATATTCAGGAAATAAAGTCAAAAATAATATCGTTGAAAATAATTTTATTTATGGAAATCCTAAAACTCAGGAAAATTTAATTTTTTTCAGAAAAGAGGCTCAGGGAACCAATATTATTAAAAATAATCAAAGCAGATAATTAAAAAAATAAAGTAAAATTCAAAAAAACTAAGCATAAATCTCAGGTACTTATTATTATAAGTTGTTTGCAGATTGTATGTATATTTGTAAATTAAAATTCAAAGATGGATAATTCTAAAAAAGCTTTTCAAATCTGTACAAAAACCATTATGGATACTACAGATCCAAACATCATTTTTAATGAAAAGGGGGAAAGTGATTATTACACAAATTTCAAAGAAAATATCGAACCAAACTGGCATGCTGACGAAAGAGGATATGATGAGCTGATGAAAATTGCCGACAAGATTAAAAAAACTTCAAAAAATAAAGATTTTGACTGTATCATAGGATTAAGTGGAGGGCTTGACAGTTCATATGCTGCGTATGTTGCGAAAGAAATTATGGGTATTCGCCCTCTTATTTTCCATGTAGATGCAGGTTGGAATACAGACAAAGCAGTTGGAAATATCGAGAAATTAATCAATGGACTTAATTTAGATCTGTTTACAGAAGTTATTAACTGGGAAGAAATGAAAGATCTGCAGGTTGCTTTTCTAAAATCTCAGATTGCTGATCAGGATCTACCTCAGGATTACGCTTTTTTTTCAGGGCTTTATAAATTCGCCAAAAAACATAAGATTAATTATGTTCTGACAGGCGGAAACTTTTCTACAGAATGCTGTAGAGAACCTGAAGAATGGGGTGGATTTCCGGGAATTGACACAACCTTGGTAAAAGATATACATTCAAAATTTGGTAAAAGACCGCTTAAAACATTTCCATTAGTAGATATTCTTTCATATAAAATTTATTATAAATATGTATACGGGATGGAAGTTTTCAAGCCTCTGAATCTTGTTCCTTACATCAAAAAAGATGCGGAAAATCTTCTCACGGAAAAGTTCGGATGGGAGCCTTTTCAGCACAAACATCATGAATCAAGATTCACCCGTTTTTATGAAGATTACTGGTTGCCGAGAAAATTTGGATATCAAAAGAGAAAAGCACATTTTTCATCACTTATCTTAACTGGCCAAATGACTCGCGAAGAAGCTTTAGACAGAGTTTCCAGACCGGAATTATCGGAAGAGTTTCTTCAAAAAGAATTTGAATACGTAGCCAATAAATTAGATTTAACAAAAGAAGAATTACAGCATATCTTTGAAGGTGAGAACAAAACCTACAAAAATTATAAAAACAAAATGGGAATTATCAAGCTAGGTGCACAGGCGATGCAAAAACTTGGTCTTGAAAAAAGATTATTCAGATGATAACAATTATAGATTATGGAGTAGGAAATATAAATGCCTTTGTTAATGTTTACAAAAGGGTAAATGTTCCTGTAAAAATAGCTAAAAGCAAAGATGATTTGATAGATGCTAAAAAATTAATTCTTCCTGGTGTCGGGCATTTCGATCATGCTATGACTCAGCTCAATAATTCCGGGATGAGGGATACGCTTGATGAGCTGGTTCTTAATCAAAAAATTCCTGTAATCGGAATCTGCGTGGGAATGCAGATGATGGCCAACAATAGTGATGAAGGAAATATGGAAGGGCTGAAATGGATCGATGCAACTGTGAAAAAATTTGATGAAACAAAGATCAATCAGGTTACAAGGCTTCCGCACATGGGCTGGAATGATGTAAAACCAGTCAAAGATATGGAGTTATTTAAAGGTTTAGAAGATAATGCAATCTTTTACTTTCTTCATACGTATTATTTCCAATGCAATAATAAAGAAGATATAATGGCTGTGACGGAGTATGGCGGGGAGTTTGCTTCTGCAGCGTACCATGAAAATAAATACGGAATACAGTTCCATCCGGAAAAAAGCCACCATTATGGTGAGATCTTACTACATAATTTTGCAAAACTTTAAACATAAATGTTAAGACCGAGAGTTATACCCAGTCTTTTAATACAAGATAATGGGCTTGTAAAGACTGTAAACTTTAAAAACCCTAAATATGTTGGAGATCCAATCAATGCCGTAAGAATATTTAATGAAAAAGAAGTTGACGAATTGGCAATATTTGATATTGATGCTACAGCAAAAGGATTAGAACCCAATTACAGCTTGATAGAAAGGATTGCTAATCAATCTAGAATGCCTCTGTGCTATGGTGGTGGAGTAAAAACTGTTGAACAGGCTCAAAGAATTTTTGGACTTGGAATCGAAAAAATAGCACTTTCATCAGCAGTTCTTGAAAATCCGCAATTAATTAGTCAAATTGCAGAGAGGGTAGGCTCACAAAGCGTAATCGTTGTTTTGGATGTAAAGAAAAAGCTATTTGGAGGATATGAAGTATATACCCACAACGGAAAAAAAGGAACTGGAATTAATCCTATAAAGTTTGTTGAAGAAGCTCAAAAATTAGGTGCCGGAGAAATTATTATTAATTCCATAGACCAAGACGGTGTCATGAAAGGGTATGATTTGGGATTGATAGATAAAGTTAGAGAAAAGATTTCCTTGCCACTTACAGTTTTAGGGGGTGCAGGTTCTTTATCTGATATAAAACAAGTTATAGATAAACATGGGATTATAGGAGTTGCAGCAGGTAGTTTGTTTGTATTTAAGGGGGTATATAAAGCCGTATTAATAAACTATCCTTCTTTTGAAGAAAAAGAGGTGCTAAGACAAAAATAATATATGTGTGGAATCGCAGGGATAATTTATAAAGACGGAACTTTTGCTACAAAAGAGACTCTCAAAAAGATGACAGATAAAATGTCTCACAGAGGACCGGACGCTGAAGGCTTTTTCGTTAAAGAAAATATAGGATTAGGACATAGAAGATTATCTATTATTGATGTCAGCGAATCTGCTAATCAACCATTTTTTTATGGTGAAAGCAATGTTTTAGTTTTTAATGGAGCTATTTACAATTATTTAGAATTAAAAAAAGAATTAGAAGATAATAATTATTCTTTTAGAACATCTTCTGATACAGAAGTTTTAATCGCAGCTTATGATTTTTGGGGGGAGCAGTGTGTCGGGAAATTTAATGGAATGTGGTCGTTTGTTATTTTTGACGCAAAAAAAAATAAATTATTTTGCTCCCGGGATCGTTTCGGTGTAAAACCATTTTATTATTATTTTAATGATAACAAATTTGTTTTTGCATCAGAAATAAAACCGATTCTGGAAATTGAAAAAGTAGAAGAAGTAAACATAAACATATTACTGGAATATCTGGTCGTTAATATGTCTGAACAATCAGAAGATACATTTTTTAAAGGCATAAAAAAGTTATTGGGTTCTCATAATCTTACGTATAATCTTGATGATCATAAAATTGAAATTTATAAGTATTATGAAATTCCGTATAAAAAGGAAATAAATGATCTTAGTTTAGATGAATCTATTAAACTCTTTGAGAAAGAATTTGAAAACTCAGTTAAATTAAGACTACGTTCAGATGTAAAAATCGGTTCTGCTTTAAGCGGAGGCCTAGACAGCTCATATATCGCTTCGGTGGCAACAGATCTTCTTAGTAAGAATTCTAAAGGGATAGATAATTTCACTGCAATCACGGTAGGATCTGTAGATAAATCTAATGATGAAAGTGAACTGTCAAAAATCACCACAAAAAAACTAAATATAAATCATGATATTATAATTCCAAAGTCCGATGAGTTTAAAGATTCCTTTGAAGAAGTGATCTTTAAACATGAAGAGCCTTTTGGGGGAGTTTCGATTTATATGCAGAAGTTTTTAATGAAAGAGGCCAATAAGCTCGGAATTAAAGTGCTTCTTGACGGCCAGGGCGCCGACGAAATATTACTGGGTTACAGCAGATACACAGCAGCATTTTTAAAAAGCCACGGCATTATTAAAAACATTAAATTTCTCTCGCAGGTTAAAACGCATTACAGTATTTCAATTGTAGAAGCGGTAAAAATATATCTGTATTTTTCAACTTTTTCGGTGCGGAAATTCTGGCTTAAAAGAAGAGGCAAAATTTTAAAGGATAAATACTTTAAAATAATTGATTTTTCAAATGTTAAAAACCTTACAAACTCTTATAACACAATATTTGAGCTTCAGAAAAATGAAATTCTCAGAAATCAGCTTCCCGAACTTTTAAAATGGGAAGATAAGAATTCAATGGGCTACTCAATTGAATCAAGGCTGCCGTTTTTAGATTATAATTTTGTGGAAACCTGTCTGTCCATAAATATTAATTATAAAATCAGAGACGGCTGGTCAAAATATTTACTGAGAAGAAATCTTGAGAAATTTTTACCGAACGAAATTACCTACAACAGAAAAAAAATAGGCTTTGACGCGCCGGTAGAAGACTGGTGGCCAAAATCGGAAGATATAATTGAAACTATTAATAATTCGAAGATTATACAGAAGATTTCAAAAAAGAAATTTAATTTTATTGAAGATAGAGATTTAGAATGGAGACTTTATAATATAGCGGTCTGGGAAAAACTCTATAATATGAAATTAGAAAGCTGAAAAATATAAAAACGCTCATGCATATTACAAATAAAACACTATTAATAACCGGCGGAACCGGATCATTCGGAACCGCAGTTTTGAGAAAATTTATTAATACAGATCATTTTAAAGAGATCCGTATTTTTTCCCGTGATGAAAAAAAACAAGACGATATGAGAAATCAGTTTAAAAACGATAAGCTGAAATTTTATATCGGTGATGTAAGAGATTATAAAAGCATAGAACCCGCCATGCGAGGCGTTGATTATGTTTTTCATGCTGCCGCGTTAAAACAGGTTCCGTCTTGCGAATTTTTCCCTATGCAGGCGGTAAAAACCAATGTCGAAGGCACTCAGAATGTCATCGACGCAGCAGCAGCAAATCATGTTAAAAAAGTAATCTGTCTAAGTACCGATAAAGCCGCATATCCCATCAATGCTATGGGAATTTCTAAAGCAATGATGGAAAAAGTTGCCGTGGCAGCGTCCAGAAATCTTGAAGATACTGTCGTTTGTCTTACAAGATATGGCAATGTTATGGCGTCCAGAGGTTCTGTTATTCCATTGTTTATCAAGCAGATAAAGAGCGGAGAATCAATTACGATTACAGACCCCAATATGACAAGATTTCTTATGTCGCTGGAAGAAGCTGTAGATTTGGTTTTATTTGCATTTGAACACGGAAATCCGGGAGATTTATTCGTGAATAAAGCACCCGCAGGTACAATAGGAGATCTGGCCCAGGCATTGAAAGAGCTTTTTAAATCAGAAGCTCCTGTTAAAATTATCGGGACCAGGCACGGCGAAAAGCTATATGAAACGCTTTGCACCCGCGAAGAAATGTTAAAGGCCCAGGATATGGGAGATTTCTACAGAATTCCCGCAGACAACAGGGACCTGAATTATGCCCAATATTTTTCCGAAGGTGTGGAAGATATTTCAAAAATTGAAGATTACCATTCTCATAATACGTATCAACAAGATGTTGAAGGAATGAAAAGCCTGCTTTTAAAGCTTCCTTTGATAAGAAAAGAAGTGTTGGGAGAAGATATTATGCAATATCCAGATTAAAATTTTATGGAATTACCAGGAATTATTGAAGGCGGAAAACATTCTGACGACAGAGGGAATTTGTTTTTCAATAGAAATTTTGATGCTTCCGAGATCAAAAGAATTTATTTTATTGAAAATAAGGATATACATTTTGTAAGAGGCTGGACAGGCCATAAAATCGAACAACGCTGGTTTACTGCTTCTCATGGAAGTTTTATCATTAAATTGGTTACTCTTGAAGACTTCGAAAAATCAAAAAAAGAACCCCAAATTTTTGAGTTTGAATTAAACAGCAAAAAACTTGATATTATTCACATTCCGAAAGGATATGCAACAGCCATTCAGTCTAAGGAAACAGACTCAAAATTACTGGTAATGGCAGATTATCGTTTAGGTGAAATTAATGATGATTACCGCTATCCTTTGGATTATTTTGAAAATTTATAATGATGAAGAAAATTGGTATAACCGGGCAAAACGGTTTTGTAGGCTCACATTTATACAATACTTTAGGTTTACAGCCTGAAAAATTTGAAAGAATTGACTTCAAAAGAGATTTTTTTGAAGATCCTGAAAAATTAGACGCATTTGTAAAGCAATGTGATGTAATTGTACATCTTGCAGCAATGAACCGCCATCCTGATGCAGAAATTATTTTCAGTAATAATATTGATTTAGTTAAAAAATTAACGGAATCTTTAGAAAGAACGGAATCCAAAGCGCACGTTCTGTTTTCATCTTCATCTCAGGAAGAAAAAGATAATTTATACGGAAAATCAAAAAAAGAAGGAAGAGAGATTTTAGCAGATTGGGCAAAAAAATCCGGCGGAAAATTTACAGGAATGGTGATTCCTAATGTTTTCGGCCCGTTTGGAAAGCCAAATTACAATTCTTTTGTCGCTACATTTTGCTATAAGCTTACTCATGGTGAAAATCCTGTGATAGACAATGATGGCGAAGTTAAGCTGATTTATGTCGCAGAATTGGTTCAGGAAATTATCGCCCAGATTGAAGTAAGCGAAACGAAGGAGATGTACGAAATTCCACATACTTCTATTAATAAAGTTTCTGAAGTTTTAGCCAAACTTGAGAATTATAAAAAATTATACTTTGATAACGGTGAAATCCCGGAATTAAATTCAGGTTTTGATTTAAATTTATTCAATACTTTCCGTTGTTATTTTGATGTCAAAAATCATTACCCTGTAAAATTTACTCAGCATACAGATCCAAGAGGAGCTTTTGTGGAAGTAATCCGGCTGGGAATCGGAGGTCAATGCTCATTTTCAACGACCGTTCCCGGAATCACAAGAGGAAATCATTTTCATACCAGAAAAATAGAGCGTTTTGCAGTAATTAAAGGAAAAGCATTAATTCAGTTAAGAAAAATCGATTCCGATGAGGTTCTTAATTTTGAGCTTGACGGTAATGAGCCTGCTTATGTTGATATGCCGATCTGGTATACTCACAATATCAAAAATATTGGGGAAGAAGAGTTATACACCATTTTTTGGATCAATGAGCCTTTTAATCCTGAGGATTCGGATACCTATTTTGTAGAGGTCTAGTTTTTATGGACAGAATAAATAACCTAAAATCGCTAATCTTTGATAAAAAAGAAACTTATTTTCTTTTTATTACCTTATTTGGGTATATTCTTGCCTATATAGATCCTTTTGAAGTAAAAAATATCCCCCATTTTATTAATCTTTCATTAAGAGGCGGAATAATGATCTCATCAGTATTTTTTATTATTAATAATTTTAAGATTGTAAAGGAAAGAAAATTTGTAATTATATCTTTTCTCTTATTCTATGGTTTTTATTTAATAAAAACATGGTATACTTTTCAAAATTTTTACTTCATCCCGAGTACATTTGAGGAATTTAAAGAATCCTTTTATTACTTTGGCTTAATCGTAATTCCTTTGCCGGTAATAGCACTTTTGAGCTTAGATTATCAAAAGGTTGATTTTAAGCAATTCTGTAAAATTGTTCTTTGGTTTTTTTTAATTATTCTTACTATTAATGTTCTTTTTATAAAAAAACTGGGAGGTAACAGAAGCGGCATATTCAGGTCGTATTATATTTTGACAGGGCACTACGGGCTAAGCTCAGTGCTTGTGGGCTTGTTCAGTTATTTATTTCTTAAAAAGAAACAAAAAATATATTTATTAGCTATCATTTTGGGGGCCATTCCCATGTTTTTTTCGGCGGCAAGAAGTCCTGTATTGGCTCTTTTTGTAGTTTTTTTGGTATTTTTAATTTTAAAGAACGAAAAGAAATACTGGGCTTATTCACTTATTACAGTAATTTTATCAATAATTTTACTTTTTGTAATTTACAAAAGCGGTTTAGGAGATAATATTGTTTTTTTTAAAAGAATAAACGAAGCGATTTTTGAGAGAGATGCTTCGGGAAGATCATATTATCTGAATAAAGGCATTGATATATTTATCAATAATCCGTGGTTGGGTGGCCGGGTACTTTTTGAAGACGGAATGTATCCTCATAACTTATTTGTTGATGTGCTTATGTCAACAGGTTTAGTAGGGATGATTCTATTTATAATTTATTTTAAATTTGTAGCACAGAGTTTTATAAAAGTTTTAAAAAATAATAAAAAATATAAAGAAGGCGGAATTTTAGCTTTTTTCTTTCTGCAGTATTTTATTCTGGCTCAAACATCAGGAAATATCTATTCATCCTTCGAATTCTGGTATTTTGGTGCAGCCGTAATTGGCTTAGGATATATAAATTTAACAAATGAAGAAATTAAAAGTAGTGACAGTCGTGGGTACACGGCCGGAGATCATTAGATTATCAAGAGTATTATCAGCTTTAGATGCTTCTGAGGCTATAGAACATATCATCGTCCATACCGGGCAAAATTACGATTACGAGCTTAATCAGATCTTTTTTGAAGATTTAGGTCTCCGTAAGCCGGATTATTTTCTCGAGGCAGCCGGAAAAACAGCTACAGAAACAGTTGGAAATATTTTAATTAAAATTGATCCTCTTCTGGAAGAATTAAATCCTGATGCTTTCTTAGTTTTAGGTGATACCAATTCTTGCCTGTGTGCAATTCCTGCAAAGAAAAGACAAATTCCGATTTTCCATATGGAAGCCGGAAACAGATGTTTTGACCAAAGAGTTCCGGAGGAAACCAACCGTAAAATTGTAGACCACACATCAGATATTAATTTAACGTATTCAGACATCGCCCGCGAATATTTATTGAGAGAAGGCCTTCCTGCAGACCGGATAATTAAAACCGGCTCTCCGATGTTTGAGGTTTTAACCCACTATTTACCTCAGATTGAAAGCTCTGATGTTCTGGCAAGGTTACAGCTTGAAGAAGGAAAATATTTCGTAGTTTCTTCTCACAGAGAGGAAAATATTAATTCTGAGAAAAACTTTCATGGATTGATAGACGGCCTTAATGCCATTGCAGAGAAATTTGGTTATCCAATTATTGTTTCCACGCATCCCAGAACCAGGAATATGATCGATAAAAAGCAGGTGGAAGTAAGACCGGAAATCCAGTTTCTGAAACCTCTCGGTTTTCATGATTATAATGCATTACAAATGAGAAGCTATGCTGTATTATCTGATTCTGGAACGATCTCGGAAGAATCTTCTATCCTGAATTTCAGAGCCTTAAATATCAGAGACGCCCACGAAAGGCCGGAAGCCATGGAAGAAGCTTCTGTCATGATGGTTGGGATGTCTCCCGAAAGAATTTTACAGGGATTAACGCAGCTTCAGCAACAAAAAACAGGCAAAGAAAGAAATTACAGACCTGTAGCAGATTATTCTATACCCAACGTTTCTGAAAAGATGGTAAGAATTATCCTGAGCTATACCGATTATGTTAACAGAGTAGTTTGGAGCAAGAAATAATGAAAATATTAATCGTAACCCAGTATTTTTATCCCGAAAACTTCAAAAGTAATGATATGGCTTTTGAGCTGCAGAAAAGAGGTCATGATGTTACTGTTTTAACCGGAATTCCAAATTATCCGGAAGGGAAAATATATGAAGGCTACAGCTTTTCTAAAAATAGGAAACAGGTCATAAACGGGGTAGAAGTAATCAGGGCGTTATTATTGCCAAGAGGAAAAGGAGGCGGAATAAGGCTTTTTCTGAATTATTTCAGCTGGGCATTTTTTGCATCTTTAAAAGCAAGAAGATTATCCCCGCATAAAAAGTTTGATGCGGTCATTGTTCATGAGCCATCGCCGATTACTCAGTTTTATCCTGCTTTAGCGATAAAAAAAACTCAGAAAACACCCATTTATTTCTGGGTCATGGATCTTTGGCCTGAAAGCCTTGAAATTGCAGGCGGAATAAAAAATAAATTCGTTTTGAGCTTTTTCACGAAAATGATTCAGCGTTTTTATAAACAGTCTGAAAAAATTCTTATTACTTCAAAAGGTTTCAGAAAATCTATTTTAGAAAAAGGAGATTTTGATCATAAAATAGAATATTTTCCCAATTGGGCGGAAGATACTATTTCTTCAGGCGATCTTAATTATCCGATTCCCGTGCTTCCGGAAGGATTTAAAATAATGTTTGCAGGAAATATTGGTGAAGCCCAGGATTTAGAAAGTATAATGGATGCCGCTCTAAAACTTAAGGAAAATAAAGAAATTAAATTTATTCTGGTAGGTGACGGCAGAAAAATGCCTTTTGTACAGGAATTTATAAAGCATAATAATCTTGAAGAAACGGTGTATACAGTCGGAAGATTTCCTGTAGAAGCAATGGCTTCGTTTTTTAACGCAGCAGATATTTTATTGGTAAGTCTTAAGGACGACTCGATTTTTAATCTCACGGTTCCGGCAAAGGTTCAGGCTTATATGAGCTCCGGAAAACCTATTATGGCAATGCTCAACGGCGAAGGATCGGAAAATATTAAGGAAGCGGAATGCGGATTTGCAGTTCCTGCAGGAGATAGCGAAAAGCTGGCTCAAACTATAGAAATAGCATCAAAAAAACATAAAGAAGAACTCAAAAAAATGGGAATGAATGGAAAAAAATTTTATGAAAAACATTTTAGAATGGAAGAATGCATCTCAAATCTTGAAAGAATAATTTCTGAAAAATGAAAATTATAATTACAGGAATATCAGGATTTGTAGGGCAGAATCTTTCAGGATATTTAAAAGAAAAAGGAAATGACATTCAGGGGCTTTCCTTAAGAGGAACATGGGTTCTTGATAAAACCTCAGATGTGCTTATACATCTTGCGGGCAAGGCTCATGATACGGCAAATACGTCTTCGGAAGAAGAATATTTTAGAATTAATACCGATCTTACCAAAACTTTATTTGATGAATTTTTAAATTCGGCGATCAAAGATTTCATATATTTCAGCAGCGTAAAAGCTACGGCAGATACCATTGATGGTATTTTAGAGGAAAACCATTTATCAGATCCTCAAACTCCTTACGGGAAGTCAAAGCTTTTGGCTGAGAAATACCTGCTGTCAAAAAATCTTCCGGAGGGTAAAAGACTCTTTATTATTCGCCCGTGCATGATTCATGGTCCTGGAAATAAAGGGAATTTAAATTTGCTGTATAAAGTCGTTGAAAAAGGGATTCCGTGGCCATTGGCGGCTTTTGAAAATAAAAGGTCATTTTTAAGTATCGACAATCTTAATTATTTATTATTGGCGATGATTAAAAATACCGATATTGATTCCGGAATTTATAATTTTGCCGACGATAATTTTATTTCCACCAATGAGCTTATACAAATAATTGGCGAAGCATCGGGAAAAAGAAGCAGTTTATGGAAAATACCTTCGGGTCTTATTATTTCATTAGCGAAAATAGGAGATAAAATAAAATTGCCATTAAATTCAGAAAGATTAAAAAAATTAACTGAAAGCTATACGGTTTCTAATAATAAAATTAAAAGTAAATTACATATAGAAAAACTTCCCGTATCAGCTAAAGAAGGATTAATAAAAACAATTAAAAGCTTTCAACCTAAATGATGGAGTATATATTTGTTATAATCATTCTGTTTGTATGCATGCTGGTTTATTTTAAAATAGCCGACAAATACAATATTATTGATAAACCCAATCATAGAAGTGCTCACACGCAGATCACTTTACGTGGTGGCGGGATTATTTTTCCTGTAGCTTTTATTCTGTTTGCTCTTTTTAACACGAATCTTTTTTTTAATGATTATTGGGCTTTCGGGCTTGGCTTAATGGCTATCTGTACGGTTAGCTTTATTGATGATATTATTGATTTATCCAATAAAATAAGGCTTTCAGCGCATTTCATTTCAGTAATTTTGCTGTTGTATTGCTTTGGGGTTTTTAATGCTGAAAACTTAATTCCATTCTGGATTTGGCCTGTCATGTTTATTTTAATTATCGGAACCCTTAATGCCTATAATTTTATGGACGGCATTAATGGCATGACCGGAATTTACAGCTTGGTGACATTGGCATCACTGGTATATATCAATCAGGAAATTTATCAGTTTGTAGATAAAGACCTTATATATTATCCTATTTTGGCGTGTTTGGTGTTTTTATTCTATAACTTCAGAAAAAAAGCAAAATGTTTTGCAGGCGATGTTGGAAGCATGGGAATCGGATTCTGGATAATTGGTTTAATTACATTGTTGATTATTAAAACCCAGGATATTAAATACCTGTTCCTTTTATCAATTTATGGGATAGAAGTTGTGCTGACGATTATTGAAAGATTACAATTGAAAGAAAATATATTCGAAGCCCACAGAAGACACCTTTATCAGCTGTTTGCAAATGAAAAAAAAGTTTCACATTTGATGATAAGTGGTGCTTATGCATTGTTGCAATTAATTATAAATGCATTTTTAATTCATTCAAACCTTTCAGTCTGGCTTATTATGTTGATTATATTTATTCCTGCCGGCGGAATGTATTTAGGGCTCAAGTGGTCATTAAAAAAAGAATATAATCTTTAAAGTATTAAAAATATTCACAATGAAAATTAAAGAAACTCCTTTAAAAGACTGTTACATCATAGAACCTACTGTTTTTGAAGATGACAGAGGGTATTTTTTTGAAAAATTTAACGAACAAAAATTTGAAGAATTAACCGGAATGAATGGTCATTTTGTTCAGGATAATATTTCAAAATCTTCTTATGGAGTTTTGCGGGGTCTTCATTTGCAGAAGGGGGAACATGCGCAGGCCAAGCTGGTTTCCTGTCTGGAAGGCAAAGTTTGGGATGTTGCCGTTGATTTAAGAGAAGATTCTCTTACTTTCGGGCAGTGGTTCGGGATTGAGCTTACAGAAGAAAATAAGCTTCAGCTATATATTCCGAGAGGTTTTGGACATGGTTTTTCTGTATTAAGTGAAAATGCGGTTTTTGCATACAAATGCGACAATTTTTATAATAAAGAATCGGAAGGAAGCATAAAATTCAATGATCCGGATTTACAAATAGACTGGAAAATTGATGAGAAAGAGGCCGTTCTTTCTGATAAGGATCAAAACGCACCGTCTTTTAAAGAGAAAAATTTCTAAATTATAACTTGAAAACCACTTTATTAAAGTGGTTTTTATTTTTTGATACAGGCTTTTTAATATTTTGTATCTTTGCAAACTCAAAATCAAAAAGATGCGCACAAAATCTGTAGGTAAAAAGAAAATCAACATCGTTACATTGGGCTGTTCCAAGAATGTTTATGACTCAGAAGTTTTAATGAGCCAGCTGAAAGCCAATGGTAAAGAGGTTGTACATGAAGATAAAGGAGATATTGTGGTCATCAATACCTGCGGATTTATTGACAACGCCAAAGAAGAATCCATCAATACCATTTTAGATTATGTTGATGCCAAAAATAGGGGCGAGGTTGAGCAGGTTTTTGTAACCGGATGTCTTTCTGAAAGATACAAGCCGGATTTGATCAGAGAAATCCCCGATGTCGATCAATATTTCGGGACAAGAGATTTGCCCCTATTATTAAAGCATCTTGGTGCAGATTATAAGCATGAATTGGTTGGTGAAAGATTAACAACCACGCCAAGACATTATGCGTATTTAAAAATTTCTGAAGGCTGCGACAGACCCTGTTCTTTCTGTGCCATTCCTTTAATGAGAGGAGGCCACGTTTCGACTCCGATCGAAAAATTGGTTTCTGAAGCTCAGAAATTAGCAAAAAAAGGCACTAAAGAATTAATTTTAATTGCTCAGGATTTAACCTATTACGGTTTAGATTTATATAAAAAACGTGCGCTTGGAGACCTTTTAAAAGAGCTGGTAAAAGTAGAAGGAGTAGAATGGATCCGCCTTCATTATGCTTTCCCAAGCGGTTTCCCGGAAGATGTGCTTGATATTATCCGTGAAGAGCCGAAGATTTGTAATTATATAGATATCCCGCTTCAGCACATTAATTCAGAGTTATTAAAATCGATGAAAAGAGGAACAACTCATGAAAAAACAGATGCGCTTCTGTCAAAATTCAGAGAAAAAGTTCCCGATATGGCCATCAGAACAACTTTGATTGTGGGTTATCCCGGTGAAACTGAAGAAAGATTCCAGGAATTAAAAGACTGGGTCAGAGAGCAGAAATTTGACAGATTAGGATGCTTTACTTATTCTCATGAAGAAAATACTTCTGCCCATGTTCTGGAAGATGATGTTCCGCAGGAAGTTAAGGAAGCCAGAGTGGAAGAAATTATGGAGATTCAGTCTCAGATTTCGTGGGAAAAAAATCAGGAAAGAATTGGAAAAATTTATAAATGTGTATTTGACAGAAAAGAAGGAAACTATTTTATCGGAAGAACAGAATATGATTCTCCTGATGTAGATAATACCGTTCTTGTTGCTGCTGACAACACCTATATATCAATCGGAGAGTTTGCTAATGTAAAAATTACGGCAGCCGAAGAGTTCGATCTATATGGTGAATTAATTTAGGATATTTCAACATTTGTTGAATTTTATTCATCAATAAATTGATTAAAATGTCGTTTTTTAAAAGATTAATTAAATTTAACATAAATTTTATAATTATGTTAAACTTTTAATCATTTGAATATCAGTATTTTGTGTTTTTACATACACAAAAATTTAAAACTTTTTTATCCGATTACATGGAAATTAAATAATAAAGTATTAACTTTGCCACAAGAATAGATTTTTATAATTCTCTTTGTTGAAAATTAGATAGTTAAAAAAATAATCAAGAAGAATGATTTTTGAGAGTTTTTTGTCTATAATATTTGTAACTGCTCTTTAAAGGCAGGCACAAGTTGGGATGAACTTTCTCAATTTTAAATAAAGGAAATTATTTGGTGAAAAATGTAATTTAAAATCTTTAAAAACTTATGAAAAAAATTTTATTAACAGCGACTATTTTAGTCGGCTTTGCAACAGTTGCTCAGGCTCAGCAAGGACGTGTTGGGATTAATACAACTACTCCCGCAGCTACTCTAGATGTTGTAGCTAACACGGCAGATGCTACCAGACCTGACGCACTATTGGTCCCTCGCTTGACAAGAGCTCAATTAGCAGCCAAAGATGCTGCTTACACAGCTACTCAGAACGGTGCTCTTACGTTTGTAAACACTTTAGATGGTACTGCAGCTGGTAAAACAGTGAATGTAACAGCAACAGGTTTCTACTACTACGATGCTCCAAACACAGTTTGGGTTGCGGTAGGTGGAGGTGGAGCCTCAACTCCTCAAAGGTATGAAGGTATTAGAGGTACTGCTACTGTAGTTACTGCTACTTCTCATACTGTTGGTGCTAATGATTACTTTATAGAAACAACTGCACCTGCTGCAGTTACAGTTTCTTTACCTGCTGCAGGTGGAGCAAATACAGGTAGAGTAGTAGTCGTTTCCAATATGAATACTGCTAACTCAACAGTTACTGTTATCGATGCCAGTGGAACTGCTATTGCAGGTACTGCAACAGTTCTTCAATTTAGAGGTAAGCATTTTATATCAGATGGTACAAGATGGGTTTCAATTTCTTATAACTAATATTAAAAATCAAATACAATGAAAAAAATAGTTTTATTAAGCATATTATGTTTCCTATCTTCTAATGTATATTACTCTCAAATAGCAACGAATCAAGCGACTGTTGCAACAATTACTGACGAAAATCCATTTTTAGATGCAAGTTCAAATTTTGATCAAAGTGCTAACTCTTCTAATACAGTTGGAAAAGGATTAGTATATCCTAGAACTGATCTTACGACTTGGGTTTTTAAAACGGATATTATTGACGGGATTAACTTTCCTACCGGTTTTGACGGTATGATTGTTTATAATACTGGGACTGGAAATACTTTAACAGGTACTGATAACCCTACTGTTGTTTCTTCTGTTGCTCCTGGCTTTTATTATTTCTCTAATCCTATAGCTGCTGGTTCAGTTACAGGTAGTGCTGCTGTATCAACAGGTAGATGGTTGCCATTAGGTGGAGGTGGAAAAGTTGACGTTACAACTGCAGAAACTACTACAAACAATTTAGTTGGAGGAAGACAGATCTATGCTAGAAAAGGAACATTTACAGTAAATGGAACTTCTACAGCACCTACTTCTTATGCTCCGGCTGCTATTACAGTGCCTGCAAGTGCAACTGCTAGCATCTACAGAGTAACAGTTTACAAAGCTGGTACGGGAAGTATATTTGCTAATGGAGTATATTCTTATGATATTACTAACGGTAACCTTATTACAGGTTCTCCAAGTATGTCAGTAGTTTATCCTACCGGAACTTATGACTATGTTGTAGAGTACACAAAATAATTGTTACTCTCTCAAAATACAGAAAACCAATGAAATATTTCATTGGTTTTTTTATGTTTAATTTTCAATTTTTATAATTCTGACAATTAATTGATTTTCAGTTTGTTTTAAAATTGGGTATTTAAAATTATGCTTTGATTAGTTAATTATGTTAACTTTTGTACTCTTTTTTTAACACTTTTTAACAATGTGCTGTAAAATGCCTGTTAATAGGGAGTTACAGGCTCTGTTAACATATAATTGGTTTTTTATTAACAGTTTTTAACAATTGGAGTGTTGACTTTACGATAAACCTGATACTTTTGCTGAGTCAAACCAATAAAAGTTCAAAGTGATGAAAAGATTTATTCTCGTAATCATAATGATGATTTCAACCTTTGGTGTTTATTCTTTCAAGAGTAATGCCATAGATGCGAAAAAAACAAGTTATGCATCGTACTACCACGATAAGTTTAATGGTAGAAAAACAGCCAGCGGAGAGATCTTTGATAATGCAAAGTTTACCGCAGCAAACAGAACGCTTCCATTTGGAACAAACATTAAGGTAACCAACCTGAACAATGGTAAAGAGGTGATAGTGAAAGTAAATGATAGAGGGCCTTACCATTCATCAAGATCTTTAGACATGTCTAAAGCTGCGTTCGATGAAATCGGAGATACCGATCACGGTACCATTCCGGTGGAATATGAAATTGTCGATTAAATTTATGATTTAAACTTAAAAAAAAGCCAACTTAACTTAGTTGGCTTTTTCTTTTGATATATACATTATTATAAATCTAATTCTACTAAAGCAGGGCAATGATCAGAATGCGCTGCCTCTTTTAAAATAACAGCCCTGGAAAGCTTTTCTTTTAATGCATAAGAAGCAAAATTATAATCCAATCTCCAGCCTTTATTTTTAGCCCTGGAATTTTGCCTGTAACTCCACCATGTATAATTTTCAGGTTCGTTGTTAAAGAAGCGAAAACTATCTATCAATTCGCATTCATTGATGAAATTTGTCATCCATTCTCTTTCCATAGGTAAAAACCCTGAAGTGTTCTTTAAACGGATAGGATCATAAATATCGATCGCTTCATGACAAATATTAAAATCTCCCGAAATAATAAGATTCGGAATTTCTTTTTTTAAGTTTTTGATGTAATTTAAAAAATCGTGGCAGAACTGCATTTTAAATTCAAGCCTTTCAATATTGGAAGCCGACGGAACATATACTGAAATTGCTGAAAAGCCGTCAAAATCCGCACGGATGATTCTTCCTTCGTTATCGTAGCTTTCAATGCCGCAACCATATTCTACATGATTGGGTTTTATTTTAGAGGCAATTCCAACGCCGCTGTAGCCTTTTCTCACTGCTGAATGCCAATAACTATGATAACCCAGTTTTTCGAGGCTTTCGATGTCTATTTGGTCGTTTCCGGCTTTGCTTTCCTGAATACAGATAATATCCGGATCGGAAGTTTGCAGCCATCCCAGAAAATCTTTGGTGAAAGCAGCCCTGATTCCGTTTACGTTATAAGTAATTAATCTCATAATTCAAAAATAATAAAAAAGAAGCGGAAAAAATCAATTGATTTTTTCCGCCTTAAACCCAAATTAAATAAACTATGAAAAAGAACTACTTGGGTTCTAAAATACTGATCGGGATGATACATTCCTCAAGGGAAATCCCGCCGTGCTGGTACGTTTCTTTATAATAGTTTACGAAGTGATTGTAATTTTTTGGATAAGCTAAGAAAATATTATTCTTGGCAAAAATATATTTTGAGCTCAAATTACCTTTCGGTAAGAAAAGCTTTTCAGGATTAGTCACCGCCCAGACATCGCTTGAATCGTAGGTTAAACTTTTTCCTGTTTTATAACGAATGTTAGTAGATGTTTCTCTATCACCGACTACTTTGCTTGGTTTTTTAACGTAAACCGTTCCATGGTCTGTGGTGATAACTAATTTATAGCCACTTTCAGCCGCAAGCTTAATTATTTTAACTAATGATGAATTTTCAAACCAGTTTGATGTCAAAGAACGGAAGGTTTTATCATCACGAATCAACTGGTCGACAATATGATTATCCGTTTTTGCGTGCGAAAGAATATCGATAAAGTTGTAAACAATTACCAACAGATCATTGTTTTTGTGCTGATTAAAATCTTCATAAATCTTTCTTTCAAAATCAGCGTTTAAAACTTTTAGATATTTCATTGATTTAGAGCCTAAACCAATTCTTTTCATTTGATCTTCAAGGAAATCCCTTTCAAATTCGTTTTTATTTCCGTCTTCATTATCGTTAAACCATTTGTCAGGGAAACGTTTTTCAATCTCAGAAGGCATTAATCCTGCAAAGAAAGAGTTTCTCGCATACTGAGTTGCAGTCGGAAGAATACTGTAATAATAATCTTCGGACACTTTATTGTAATGTTTCGTAAATAACGGCTCAATCACTTTCCACTGATCATAGCGAAGGTTATCGACCATCAGTAAAAGAACTTTTTCTTTTTCAACCTCGGGCTTGATTTTTTCCTTAAAAAGCGTATGGCTCATTAATGGTTTTTCATTTCCGTTTAACCAGTCTTCATAATTGTTTTCGATAAATTTTGCAAACTGAATGTTGGCTTCTTCTTTCTGGGATTGCAAAAGATCTGCAAATTCGTTATCTGCCACTTTGTCAAACTTGATTTCCCAGTTGACAATTTTCTTATAATATTCCGCCCATTCCTGGTATGTTCTCAAATAAGAAAGTTCCATAGAAAGATTTCTGAATTCCTGTTGATATTGCAGAATAGTTTTCTGCTCAACAAGATTATCTTCCTGAAGGTTTTTCTTTAACGATAATAAAATCTGGTTGGGATTTACGGGCTTTAAGATATAATCTGCGATCTGAGATCCGATCGCTTCTTCCATAATGTGTTCCTCTTCACTTTTCGTCACCATTACAATTTTTAGAGAATTATCTTTCTCTTTAATCATAGGAATTGCTTCCAGTCCGGAAATTCCGGGCATATTTTCATCAATAAGCGTTAATGCGAATTTCTCTGAATCCATTAGTTCAAGCGCCTCATTGACGTTGTTAACAGGCGTTACCTGATAGCCTTTTTTTTCTAAAAATACGATGTGAGGTTTAAGTAAATCTATTTCATCATCTATCCATAATATCTTTTCCGACATAATTAATTTTTTACATGGTTATAGTATCAAATTGTTGACCAATTCTTTTCAAAAACTGCCAAAATAAGCAGGTTTTAAGTTAAATATAAGTTAAATGAAAGCATAACGGAATATTTGCATTATTGTTTCATCTAATGACCGTCTTTTATATATTCCAAAGCTCTTTCCAGAACTTCATCTTTTCCTTCTTTTATCCCTTTTACGGTAGGTTTCACGATAATATCAGGAATAATTCCGATTCTCTGCGTTTCCTTACCGTCGGGATAATAGGCTCCGAGACCGGTAAAGCTCGTTTCCAGATCAGCAATGTTTAAATAAATCACATCTCCATTGGCTCCGGAAGTATTGCTGCCAATCACTTTTGCTTTTGGATGCTGCTTAAACATCATAGTGGTTGTCTCGGCCTGGCTCTGCGTATTTTCGTCTACCAAAACTACTACATTTCCTTTGTAATAATCAGAATTTTTTACACCGATCTGATTTTTTCGGCTATAAAATTTACTCAAATAATTTGTATCTGGAAAATTAAATTGATAATAAATAAAACTTTCAGGAAGTAACAGCTTTGCCAAAGGGAAAATTGTTTGTTTGGGATAATTTCTTAAATCAAAAATAATGGATTCTGCAGATTTTAAATTGCTGTACATTTCATCTAAATCTTCCCGTTCAATAACCCCCATATTCACATATCCGATCTTCTTTTCTTCATCATAAAATTTCCATTTTTCCGGTTGGGCGGGCTTTTCTGAAATGATATCTTTTAAGAGATAGGTTTTTATTTGTAAGGCTAAATTTTGTCCATTTCTTTCTATTTTAAGATTAATTGAATCTTTATTGGTAAAAAGAAAAAGATTTTTCACTTTTTTGATCTTTCCCCAGGAATTGGATGCCGGAATATATTTTCCGAAAGCATTTACTTTTTGAGGAATCGTCAGACCATTAATATCATAAATAACATCTCCGGTTTGTAAAGGTGTTTCTTCATTAAATTTGTTTGAATTAGTTTTCGTTACAACCAATTTTCCTTCCGCGTACAGATATTCCACGGGAACTTTTCTCCTTCCGTATTGGTTTAAGCTAATGAATGGTGAAAATAAAAAAGCATGCGAATCATCAACCTTTGTCACTAATTCTGCCAATGTCAAATGATAATTTTCAGTAGTATTAATAGTGAGAAACTTCGGAATCATTTCCGTTAAAACATCATTCCAATTTTGATCTGTTTTATACTTGTAAGGAAAAAAATATTCAATATAATTCCAATATCTGAATAATTCTAAAAGGTTTATTTCTTTTGAAGTGAATTTTGAGCCATAAGAATTTTCATTTCTAAAATAAACTTTTCTTCCACCTTTTCCGAAATAATGATTTTCGCTAATATTTCTATTATTCTGAATATATTTCAACTTTTGAGTGACATTTTCAGAAAAAATATTTTGATTATTGATCCAGTTTAAATCGAAATTCTTTAAAAAATAGACTTTATTTTCTTTTTTTGAACATTCTTTACATTCATCAACTTTTCCAAGACTGTCAATCCATTTTGAATATAATTCGTTTAATTGATTTTTATTATTAATATTTTTAAGTTCATTTATTTTCTGAAATAATTGTTGATCCCAATTAAAAGTTCCTTTTGCAACATTCGGATGGTAATATTTTAAAAATCCCCAAACTTTACAAAGCGATTCCAGTTTTTGAGTCTCGGATAGAGCTTGCGCGGAAAAGTTTAAACTTAAAAATAAGATGATAAAAAGTGAGAATTTTCTCATTTACTGGTTTATTCAACCAAAGATAATTTTTAAACACATTTGGCACAAATATTTTCATTAATAACCATTTGAAGTATGTTTTGGCTAAAGCCAATTGATTTGGTTTGATTAAACGGGCTAAAGCCCGTTCTATTGATGGAACCGAACGAATTATGAGAATTTACAACCAATCTTTGCTGAGTGAAATGCCTTTGCGAACGAAAATATGCATAACAACTGTAAAGAAAATCTTTGTGAACTTTGCGTTAAACACAAATTCCAAATTGATATTATTTGTGAAAATATTGTGTCATCTATGTTTAAATCAAACCTTTTTTAATAGAAAATTAATCAATCCTAAAATATAAAATCCCTAAATTTGTGTATAAATACTGACGTTTCAATGCAGAATAAGCTTAAAATCATCAACGATCCCGTTCACGGATTCATCAAAATTCCACATGAAATTTTATTCGACATTATCGAGCATCCATACTTCCAGCGATTAAGAAGAATTGGGCAAACCGGACTTTTGAATCTGATTTTTCCGGGCGCGACACATACGAGGTTTCATCATGCTTTGGGCGCGATGCATCTGATGTTTACTGCTTTGGAAACGTTGAAGCAGAAAGGGGTTAAAATCTCTGATGAAGAAGAAAAAGGCGCAATGCTGGCGATTTTAATGCATGATATTGGTCATGGTCCGTTTTCTCACGCCTTGGAAAGTATGCTGATGGATGATTGGCATCACGAAAATCTTTCGTTATTATTAATGAATAGGTTAAATAATGAGTTTAGTGGCCAGTTATCAATGGCGATAGAAATGTTTCAGGGGAAATATCATAGAAAATTTTTCAATCAGCTGATTTCGTCTCAATTAGATGTTGACAGGCTTGATTATTTAAAGCGAGACAGCTTTTTCACGGGAGTTTCTGAAGGAAATATTAATACACAGCGAATAATTTCCATGATGAATGTTTGTGAAGAAGGTGAATTGGTAATCGATGCCAAAGGAATTTATTCCATTGAAAACTTTCTGACAGCCAGAATGTTCATGTATTGGCAGGTATATTATCACAAAACATCGGCGTTGGCGGAATTTCTTTTGGTTAAAATCTTAGAAAGAGCAAAATATCTGGTTTCACAGGGAACTGATCTGCCGGCAACAGAAAATTTAAAATATTTTTTATACCGAGGAAAAAGCTCGGCAACCGATGAAGATGTTGAAAGATTCACACAGCTTGATGATAATGACGTTATTCAGGCCATGAAATCATGGCAAAATTCGGATGATGTGATCTTATCTTACTGGTGTAAATGTGTGATACAGAGAAATTTGCCGAAAACAATCATTTCATCCCACCAGTTTAATAGGGAATTCATTGAAGAAAAAATAAAAAAAACGAACGAATTTTTCGGAATTGATAATGGAGATCAGCTCGTACACGAAATCAAAAGAAAACTTCTTCCTTATAATACAAAAAAGCAGCCGATTTATTTATTGCGGAAAAATGGCGGAAAAATAAGGCTCGATGAATCCGAAGATCAGCTTTTATCAGGGCTTATCGTGAATAAGACGACAAGATATATACTGACGTTTCCGAGAGATATTTCGTAAATAAATTCTTAAAGTATATTAAAATTTACGATCCCAAAATTAAAAAATGTTTGCGAATTATAGAATTTCTTATCTTTGCAGAATATGGAATTTACAGCTTCGCAAATTGCAAGTTTTATTGACGGAAAAATTATAGGTGACGAGCATGCACTTATTACAGGAGTTTCACCAATAGAAAATGGAGAATCAGGGCATCTTTCTTTTATAGCACAAGATCGGTTTTCCCATTTTATAGATACTTCAAAATGTTCCGTTCTTATTGTTTCTGAGAATCTTTTAGTAAAAGATACTTACAATCCTACTATTATTGCGGTAAAAGATGCCTACCTTTCGTTTCAGGTTTTGATGAATCTGTATCAGGAGATGCAGGGCAGAAAAGAAGGGATCGAAAATGGTTCTTCTATTCATGAAACTGCCATAATCGGCGATAAGGTATATGTAGGAGCCTTTACTTATATTTCTGAAAAAGCTAAAATCGGTGAAGGATCACAGATTTATCCTCAGGTTTATATCGGAAAAGGGGTAAAAATAGGAAAGAACTGTAAAATTGACAGCGGAGCAAGAATCTACGATTACTGTATTATCGGTGATAATTGTGTGATTCATTCCAATACGGTGATTGGTGGCGACGGTTTTGGTTTCCAGCCTACAACGGAAGGTTTCAAAAAAATTCCTCAACTGGGAAATGTAATTATTGAAAATGATGTTGAAATTGGCTCAAACTGCAGCATCGACAGGGCAACCATCGGCTCAACGATTATAGGAAAAGGAACTAAAATCGATAATTTGATCCAGATTGCACATAATGTGAAAATCGGTCAGAACAATGTCATTGCAGCGCAAGCCGGAATTGCGGGTTCTACAACAATCGGCGACTGGAACCAGATTGGCGGACAGGTCGGAGTTGTGGGACATATTAAAATTGGAAATCAGGTTAAAATTCAGGCCCAGAGTGGTGTGAATTCTAGCGTAAATGATAAAGAAACATTATACGGATCACCTGCGATAAGTTATAATGAGTATCTTAGAAACTATGTGCATTTCAGAAATTTTACTGAAATTGTAAAAAGAATAAATAATCTTGAGAATACCTCAAAAGATAATACTAATGAGTGATATGCAAAAAACGCTTCAGGAAGAGGTAACACTTTCCGGAATCGGCCTTCATACGGGTAGAGAAGTAAAACTTACCATTAAACCAGCCAAAGAAAATACAGGTTTTGTCTTTGTAAGAACAGATTTAGAGGGACATCCTCAGGTAGAAGCTGATGTAAATTATGTTGTGGCAACTGAAAGAGGAACAACATTAGAGAAATTAGGGGTAAAAATCAATACTTGCGAGCACCTTTTGGCAGCTTTAGTAGGCTGTGATATTGATAACGCAATGTTGGAAATGGACGCTTCAGAACCTCCCATTTTAGACGGATCTTCAAAGTTTTTTGTAGAAGCGATCGAAAGTGTCGGCGTTGTAGAGCAGAACATTGCCAGAGAATATCTGGTGGTAAAAGAGGTTCTTACGTACAGTGATCCTGCGACAGGTTCTGAAATCACGATCATCCCATCAGAAAATTACGAAATTACAACAATGGTAGATTTTGGGACTAAAGTGTTAGGAACTCAAAATGCTACATTAAAAAATATTTCAGAGTTTAAAGAAGAAATCTCATCTGCGAGAACATTCAGCTTTTTGCATGAATTGGAAATGCTCTTAGATCACGGCTTGATCAAAGGTGGAGATATTTCCAACGCAATCGTTTATGTAGATAAAGATCTTACGCCTGAAACAACAGAAAAATTAAAGAAAGCCTTTGGTAAAGACAATGTGTCGATCAGACCAAACGGAATTCTTGATAATCTTAATTTAAATTATCCTAACGAAGCTGCAAGACACAAATTATTGGATGTAATCGGTGATTTGGCTTTGGCCGGAGTGAAAATTAAAGGAAAAGTTATTGCTAATAAGCCAGGACATTTCGTAAATACTCAATTTGCAAAAAAACTCAACCGCCAGTGGAAGCTGCAAAAGAAGAAAAACGTTCCTGATTTTGATTTAACAAAAGAACCTGTTTTCGATATCAACGGAATTATGAAGCTAATGCCTCACAGACCTCCGTTTTTGTTGATCGATAAAATTCTGGAACTGTCAGATTCTCACGTTGTAGGTTTGAAAAATGTTACAATGAACGAACCCTTCTTCGTTGGGCATTTTCCGAAAGAGCCTGTAATGCCGGGCGTTTTACAAGTTGAAGCGTTGGCGCAGACAGGAGGTATTCTGGTATTGGCAAGCGTTCCGGATCCTGAAAATTATTCTACCTATTTCATTAAAATTGATAAAGTAAAATTCAAGAGAAAAGTAGTTCCCGGGGATACCATGATTTTCAAAATTGAATTAATAGAGCCTATCAGAAGAGGAATTGTTCATATGCAGGGATTCGGATATGTAGGTGATACTGTAGCAGTAGAAGCAGAGTTAATGGCTCAAGTTGCAAAAAATAAAGTTGATTAAATGATTCATCAATTAGCAGCCGTAGATAAACGTGCGAAAATCAGCAAAAATGTTATTGTAGAACCTTTTACTACAATTGCAGGGGACGTAGAAATCGGAGAAGGTACTTGGATTGGCCCTAATGTTACCATCATGGATGGAGCAAGAATCGGTAAAAACTGCAGGATTTTTCCCGGAACGGTAATCTCGGCGATTCCCCAGGATTTAAAATTTGACGGGGAAGATACCCAGGTAATTATTGGTGATGAAACAACAATCAGAGAGTGTGTAACGGTAAACAGAGGGACAAAAGCTCTCGGATTTACCAAAATCGGTAAAAATTGCCTGATTATGGCAACTTCCCACATTGCACACGACTGCGTGATCGGTGATCATGTAATCATTGTAAATGGTTGTGGTATTGCGGGGCATGTTGAGATCGGCGATTACACGGTGATGGGAGGCCTCAGTGCTGTTCATCAGTTTGGAAAAATCGGAAAACACGTAATGATTTCGGGAGGAACTCTGGTAAGAAAAGATATTCCACCTTATGTAAAAGTAGCGAGAGAGCCAATGTCTTACGCAGGAATCAACTCTGTTGGTCTGAGAAGAAGAGGATTTACCAATGAGAAGATTTTCGAAATTCAAAAAATTTACAGAACGATTTTCCAAATGAAAATGAACGTTTCCCAGGCCGTAACTTACATCGAAAAAGAAATGCTTCCAACCGCTGAAAGAGATGAAATTCTTCAGTTTATCCAAAATTCTCCAAGAGGTATCGTAAAAGGATACGGAACAGGAAAAGATAGTTAATAGTAAAAATAAAGATAATATAAAATTAATGGCAACAAGTAACGATATAAGAAAAGGACTTTGCATCGAATTTAGCAATGATATTTTCAAAGTAATCGAATTTCTTCACGTAAAACCAGGAAAAGGACCAGCTTTCGTAAGAACAAAACTAAAATCAGTAACCAACGGAAAAGTATTGGATAATACCTTCTCTGCAGGACATAAAATTGATGAGGTTAAAGTAATTACAAGAAAATTCCAATATCTTTATGATGACGAAAATGGTTTCCACTTTATGAATAATGACGATTTTTCGCAGCTTTATCTTGATAAAGAAATGATCGAGAACTCTCAGTTTATGAAAGCTGGTGAAGAGGTTACGATCATCCTGAAAGAAGCTGATGAAACTCCACTTTCTGCGGAACTTCCTCAATCGGTTTTCCTTGACGTGATCGAAGCTGATCCGGGAGTAAAAGGAAATACAGCGACCAATGCTCTTAAAAACGCTATCGTTGAAACAGGAGCTCGAGTAATGGTTCCTCTGTTTATCGAGCCGGGAGACAGAATCAAAGTAAGCACAGAAGACGGTTCTTACCTGGAAAGAGTAAAATAATAATACAATTTACATAAATTCGGTTTGCACTAGCAGTCCGAATTTTGTTTTATAAACTTTGGAAGTCCCGAAGGGACGACTTAACAAAGAATTGGATGTAATCCAACGGAATAATATAGCAGGTCAAATGCATTAAAATTTTGTAAAATTTGTTTTGAATATTAAGATGTTAAGTTGTTCTTAATGAATTTAATATAAAATTGGTTTGTCAATTCTTAAATTAAAAGAGTCTGAATTATCTTAAATTCTTAATGTATAGGAAAATAAAAGGCTAATTTCAAATTAAGACAATTAAGGAAAAAGTTGATATTCAATAAATATTTTGGATAATTTTTTTTTTAAGGCATCTGATCTGATAGCATCGGGATACAACCGAATTTACAAAACCGTTTTAAGGCTTAAATCTTGAAACAATTGATAAAAATTTAAACATCATTTAAAAATATGACGTTTCATCAACCACAAAAACTGAAAACTATTGCTGATCTTATCGGTGCAAAATTTATTGGTTCTGAAGACTTTGAAGTACTGGGAACTAATGAAATCCATAGGGTAAAACATGGCGAGATTGTTTTTGTTAATCATCCGAAATATTACGATAAAGCTTTACATTCAGCGGCAACTATTATTTTAATTGATAAAGAAGTTGACTGTCCGGAAGGAAAAGCCCTGTTGGTTTCTGATGATCCTTTCAGGGATTTTAATAAAATTAATACGCATTTCACGAGAATTTACAATTTCACGGAAGAGCTTCACGATGTTGAAATAGGGGAAGGAACCCATATTCACCGCTCAGCAGTGATCGGAAATAATGTGAAAATCGGAAAAAATACACTGATTTTTCCAAATGTTGTCATTGGTGACAGATCGGTGATCGGCGATAATGTAGTGATTCAGTCCAATACGGTTTTAGGAGGTGATGCCTTTTATTACAGAAAAGTAAACGGAAATTTTGACCGTCTGATTTCTGTCGGAAACGTCGTTATCGAAAACAATGTAGAAATCGGAAACGGCTGTACAATCGACCGCGGTGTTACGGATTCTACAATCATTGGGGAAGGCTCCGTTCTGGATAATCAAATTCAGATCGGCCATGATACGGTTATCGGTAAAAAATGTTTAATCGCTTCGCAAGTGGGCATCGCAGGATGCTGTATAATCGGTGATGAAGTGACATTGTGGGGGCAGGTAGGCATCGCTTCCGGTAATAAAATTGATAGCGGATCTGTTCTTTTAGGCAAAACCGGAGTCAACAGAGATCTTGAAAAAGGAACCTATATCGGGATGTTTGCAGAAGATTTTAAAACATATCTGAAAAAAGAAGTAAAGCTGAGAAATCTCAAATAAACAAATTGAAAGTTTTATCTTAAATCAAAGAAAAATAAGTAAATTTGTGAGCATTAATAAAACAAAAAAATAAATTAAAACATAATAAAATGTCAATTTTAGTAAACAAAGATTCTAAAGTAATTGTACAAGGATTTACAGGGAACGAAGGGACTTTCCATGCAAGCCAGATGATTGAATACGGAACAAACGTAGTAGGTGGTGTTACTCCTGGAAAAGGAGGAAGCGAGCACTTAGGAAAGCCTGTATTCAATACTGTTGCTGATGCTGTTGCAAAAGCCGGAGCTAACGTAAGTATCATTTTCGTACCGCCTGCATTTGCTGCAGATGCTATTATGGAAGCTGCTGAAGCAGGTATTAAAGTTATTGTATGTATTACTGAAGGTATTCCTGTAGCGGATATGGTGAAAGTAAAATCTTACATCGCTGACAGAGACTGCAGATTAATCGGTCCAAACTGTCCGGGAATCATTACTTCTGATGAAGCTAAAATTGGTATTATGCCTGGTTTCGTTTTCAAAAAAGGAAAAGTAGGGATCGTTTCTAAATCAGGAACTCTTACTTATGAAGCTGCTGACCAGGTTGTAAGAGCTGGTTTCGGGATCTCAACGGCAATCGGAATCGGTGGAGACCCAATCATCGGAACAACCACAAGAGAAGCATTGGAGTTATTCATCAATGATCCTGAAACAGAAGCTGTTGTAATGATCGGAGAAATCGGTGGTGGCCTTGAGGCTGAAGCTGCAAGATGGTACAAAGCAAGCGGGTCTACTAAGCCTGTTGTAGGTTTTATCGCTGGTCAAACGGCTCCTAAAGGAAGAACTATGGGACATGCTGGTGCAATTGTAGGAGGTGATGAAGATACAGCTCAGGCAAAAATGGAAATCATGAGAGAAAATGGTATCAATGTTGTAGATTCCCCGGCTGATATTGGTGCAACTGTAGCAAAAGTTTTAGCTTAACATAAAAACAAACATATGAAAAAAATTTTATTAGCCTCGGCTGTGGTATTCTCTACTCTATCTTTCGCACAGATTGATTTTAGTAGCACAAGATTTGGTATCACTGCAGGAGGTAACTATTCAGGGGTGAAAAATGCCCACAATCCCTCAGGAAAAAGATTTACCGTTCAGGCAGGTGTTTTAGCTTTAATCCCTGTCGGAAATGAAAATCAGTTTTTCCTTCAGCCCGAAATCGTTTATTTTGGTGCAGGAGAAACCGGAAAAAATAAAGATTCTAAAGGAGTGGATGGTTATGACGCTGTGTATGCCAATAACTATTTAAGTGTTCCTATTAATTTCAAAGGATATTTTTCTGAAGATGAATCAGAATTCTTTGGTATAGTAGGACCTAGATTTAATTTCTTATTAAGTCAGAAAGTGAAAAATGCTCCTTTATCAAGACCTTATTACAATCCGGATGTTGTTGATCCTGCTTTGTCTAATGTAAACGGAAAAGCAAGCAGCTTTAATTTCGGAGTAGGAGTTGGGGTAGGATATAGTTATAAAAGACAATTGGAATTAACAGCAAAATATGATTTTGGTATTTCCGATACATATCCGGGGCTTAAGAACGAACCAAAAGGATCTAATAAGAATAAATCTGAACAGGTTCTTAGTTTAACTTTGAGCTACATCTTTGAATAATAAATAAGATTTATTTCGTTCAAAACATAAAAAATCCCGGGAGCAATTCTCGGGATTTTTATTTTATAATTTAAACTTGGACTTAAATTTAATTTGACAAACTGGAATTAATTGCGTGGTCTAACCGACCTAGGAAGCTTTAGCGTTAATAAAATAAGTTCTGAGAACGTTAAAAAAATTCTAGTGTTTGAAGCGCGACCTAAATGTTGAATCGGAGAACAAATAGTAAATTTCGCGCAAGTTTTAGAATTTTTAGTGAACAGAAATTATTTTTAGCGAAAGATTCCAGTCTTGAACTTTTGGTCCTTTTGCTTCAAGGCAAAAGGACATACTAATTTATCCTTTAATCCATTTCCAAAGCTCCTTCAAAGTAGCCTTATTTCCATACATTAAAATCCCTACTCTGTAAATTTTCCCCGCAAGGAATATCATAAAAATAGTTGTTCCTAAAAGCAATCCGATCGATAAAGCAATCTGCCATGCCGGAACTCCAAAAGGTATTCTCGCAATCATCGCAACAGGCGATGTAAACGGGATAATTGACAACCAAAAGCCAAGCGGCCCGTCGGGATTATTCATTAAAGTAAAACTTCCGTACATCCCTAAAGTCAATGGTAAAATAGCAAATAAAGTGAATTGCTGGGTTTCCGTTTCATTGTCAACGGCAGAACCGATGGCTGCATAAATCGAGCTGTAAAAAATGTATCCCAATAAGAAAAACACAATGAATACGAAGATAATTAAAGGAAAATTCAACTCCAATAAACTGTGAGAAACCTGAGTTCCCATTTTTAGAATGTCAAATTTACCCATCATTCCTTCACTTCCGGGGATATTTTTATGAATGGATGAAAAACCTGTATTTAAAATTAAAGCTCCAATAACAGACATCGTAATCCAAACAATAAACTGTGTCAGAGCAACGAGCGTTACCCCCAGAATTTTCCCCATCATCAGCTCAAAAGGCTTTACAGAAGAGATAATAATCTCAACAACACGGTTGTTTTTTTCCTCCAGAACACTTCGCATGACTCTCACACCATAAATGATGATAAACATGAAGGTAACATACATTAAAAGCATGCTCAACACTGTTTTTACCCCAAAATTAAGGTCAGAATCTTCTTTGTTGTTTTCCGAAACATTGATGGTTTTTAACGTAAAACTTTTATCAAGATTATTCAATTGAGCTTCAGCGATTCCCAGCTGTTTTATCTTTTCTTTTTTGATAACATTATTAATATCAGAAACGATTTTCTGCTTGGTATCAAAACCGATTTTACTGTTGATGACCAATCTTGTATTTTGTTCTAAATCATCGAAATTTTTGGTTTTTAATTCTGGTAAAATCAAAATTCCGTCTAAAGATTCATTTCCTTTTAAATTGTTGATCTTCGATTTTTCATCAGCCGCAGAAACAAAAACATAATTGATCTGATCGTCAGATTTCAACTGATTTTTGAATAGACCGCTTTTATCAACGACTTCAATAATGCTGTGCGATTCATTAGCTTTAAACATTAAGCCAATGACAGACCCAAAAGCGATCAATAAAATTGGTGCCAATAAAGTTAATATAATGAAGGATTTTTTCTTAACCTGCGTAAGAAATTCCCTTTTTGTAATTAAAAAAATATTATTCATAATTAAGAGTTGTTGCTTACCGCATTAATAAACACTTCATTCATACTCGGAATTCTCTCGTCGAATGATCTCACTTTTCCAACATTCACAAGATCTAAAATGATATGATTCTGATCGCTTTCATTTTTTAAATCAAAAGAAACCAGGTTGTTTTCGTTGGATAAATTAAAGATCTCATATTTATTTTTGAAAGTATCAAATTGAGAATCGTTTACTTCAGAAAGGGTAATTCCGAAAATATTTTTCTTGAATTTTTCTCTTACATCGAAAACTCTTCCGTCAATGATTTTTTTAGAATTATCAATTAAAGCAACATAATCACACATTTCTTCCACACTTTCCATTCTGTGGGTTGAAAGAATAATGGTCGTTCCGTTATTTTTAAGGTCAATGATCTGATCTTTAATTAAATTGGCATTTACAGGGTCAAAGCCTGAAAACGGCTCATCGAGAATCAATAAATGTGGTCTGTGAAGAACCGTCACCACAAACTGGATCTTTTGGGCCATCCCTTTTGACAGTTCAGACAGTTTTTTCTTCCACCATTGATCGATGTGAAGTTTGTCGAACCATTTTTTTGCTTCATTCTGAGCATCGTTTTTGCTCATGCCTTTCAGTTCTCCGAAATAAACGATCTGATCTCCCACGCTCATATTTTTGTAAAGACCTCTTTCTTCAGGCATATAACCGATGTCTTTGATATGGGTAGGGTTAAGTTTTTCCCCGTTAATGAAAACATCTCCGGAATCAGCCTGAGTAATTTGATTGATGATACGGATAAAAGAAGTTTTTCCGGCTCCGTTCGGACCTAAAAGACCATAAATACTTGCCTTCGGAACATGAATGCTGAAATCATCCAACGCTACCTTTTTTCCTGCATTATAGGTCTTTGTAATATGTTCTGCTTTTAGCATTAAATTGTTTTTTACAATTAGTATAGAATAGTCCCGAAAGTTACGGAATTATTAAAACAGAATTAATGTAAAAGAAAAAATCCTGATGATTATCAGGATTTAATTTTATTGTTTTACGATTTGAGTAACCTTTTGCGTGTTGTCGCTCAAAATATATCGGATTAGATATTTTCCGGGTTTCAATTTTTCAATATTGATCTCTCCCGTATTCATATTCACCGAATAATTGGCAACCTGTGTACCCAAAATTGAATAGAAAGTCACGCTTTTGATCTTCAAAGAAGTATCTTTTGCCTTCACAATTAAAAAGTCCTTCGCAGGATTGGGATAGGCAACTAACACACCATCATCCGCTTTTTGTGAGATGGAACCTGGCTCTTTTATCTGAGCTTTCAAATTGCTGGAAAACCCAACAAAAGTGCCTAAAAAGATAAATAAAAGTAAAAGTTTTTTCATCAAATTATAATTTCTCAAGTATTTAGTAACAAAAATAAATAATTCTACAATCTCTCGCAATAGTTTTTTATATAAGTTGTAGTAAATTTGTAGAAACTTATTCAAAAAGTATTCCAAAAGATGATACATTCAAGAAATAGAAGACTTAGGGTTAATGAATCTATAAGAGGTCTGGTAAGAGAAAATAATCTTACAACGAATGATTTTGTAATGCCGATCTTCGTAATGGAGGGCGAAAACAAGGAAGAACCCATCGCATCGATGCCGGGAATTTTCAGGAGGAGCATAGATTTAACGGTGAAAGAATGTAAAGAGTTATTTTCTTTAGGAGTAAAAGCGGTCAATCTGTATATGAAGGTGTCGGAACATTTAAAGGACAACACCGGAAAAGAAGCCTGGAATAAAGACGGATTGATGCAAAACACCATCAGAGCTATCAAAGATGCCGTTCCTGAGATGATTATTATGCCGGATGTTGCTTTAGATCCTTATTCAATTTACGGTCACGACGGAATTATCGAAAACGGTAAAATCATGAATGATGCAACCAATGACGCGTTGGCAAGAATGTCCGTTTCACATGCAGAAGCAGGAGCTGACATTGTGGCACCAAGTGACATGATGGACGGAAGAGTTCAGACCATTCGTGAGGCTTTGGAAGATAGCGGATTTACGGATGTCGGGATTTTGAGTTATGCCGCAAAATATGCAAGTTCGTTCTACGGACCCTTCAGAAGTGCTTTAGACAGCGCCCCAAAAGATAATATGGAAATTCCGAAAGACAAAAAAACATATCAGATGGATTTTCATAATTCAAGAGAAGCGTTAAATGAAGTTTTCAAAGATATTGATGAAGGTGCTGATATTATTATGATCAAACCGGGATTGCCATATTTAGATATTGTGTCTAAAGTTCGTGAAGCGATCGACCTGCCGATTGCAGTTTACAACGTCAGCGGAGAATATGCGATGGTAAAAGCAGCTGCCCAAAACGGCTGGCTTGATAATGATAAAACGATTATTGAAAGCTTAACTTGCTTCAAAAGAGCCGGAGCAGATATGATTTTTACCTATTTTGCGAAAGAAGCAGCGATTCTTTTAAACAGGTAAAAAATTATCAATAGCAACGGGCTTTAGCCCGTTTAATAAAAGTAAAAACTCATAGGGCTTTAGCCAAAATTTAAAATAAGTTTGGCTAAAGCCTTTTAAAGAAAGATGTAATTGACAAAACGGGCTAAAGCCCGTTCCTATTGATATGATTTTGTAAAAATTTTAAGAAATATCAAAATCCTTTCCTTTGGTAAATTTTGCTGCAAAAGGAGCCTGATTTCCGGTATATTTCAAAACGAAATTTTTCTTTGTATCGGTATCAACTTTAGCCTGAACTTCAACATCCTGTGTCTGAAAGCTTACCTCTAAATTTACCCCCGCATCTTTTTCAAGATTAATTTCTACACTTTCAGCAAAGAAAAGAGAAGTGCTTAAATAATTAAACTTAATGTTTTTCCGATAAGTCTTAGACTGCTCCTGAGTAAATTCAGAATAGCTTCTTAAAATTTCAATTCCGGGAGAATCAATGTTGGTAATTCTTGATTTGGTCACTCCATTTACTTTTACTGAAAAGTCTTTGGCATTTTTAATATCTCCGTTTACTCCGATGTTGAATAAAGAAGGTAATGAAAGACCAAACTCGATCATGCTGTCTTTATTGAATTCAAAATCCGGAATCAGAGCAGGATATTTCTGAACGTTCATTAATTTGGTTTTAATGGTATTCAGCTCTTCCCCTGAAAACAAAAATCCGATCAGGTTATTTCCTGTTGTTCTCCAGTTTCTTCCGTTCCATTCAAAAATTTCACACAATAATGTATCCGTTGAGGAATGCGGCAGCAAATCCATATCCTGCCACTTGAAAACCTCCTTCGCGTAAGGTCTGCGATTGACAATATTGACCCCAAGATCTAAGGCTAAAAGATCTGTCAGCTGTTGATTATTTTCCATAATTCAATGAGTTGTTATTTGGTCATATAAAATTATGGAAATTAAATAAAAACAGAAGAAATTTATATTAAATCTTACAACCAGCCTTTTTTGCCATATACATACGTATCATCAAACTGTTTATCACTCATAAATAAATATAAAATCCCCTCAATAAAAGGAATAATGGAAGCTACTCCCAAAGTAACTATGTTAAGAATTATTTGAATAATTCCTTCTTTTGTATAGCCAAGATAAAATTTATTTAAAGCCAGCCAGCCGACAAGAATTCCCAATAAAGCTGCAGGGATTTTCTTTTCCGAACGATAAGGAACATTGTTTTGCTGATTCTGATTATCCGTTTTTGTATAGCCGTAATTTTCCATTTTAATATTTTTTGAGATTATGTGAATTGTTTTTAATAAGTAGTTTTAAATTGTAAATCGTTACATCTATTAAAAAATCATAAAACTTTAACAACCGTTTCTTAATCTAAAATTTTTAATTCAAAAAAACTTTATCTTTGCGACTATGATTTTACGAGGAGAAAATTTAATCAAAGAATACGGTCCTAAAAAAGTTGTAAAAGGCGTTTCTGTACAGGTTGAACAGGGAGAAATTGTTGGGCTGCTTGGTCCGAACGGGGCAGGAAAAACCACTTCATTCTATATGATCGTAGGATTGGTTAAGCCCACCTCCGGTAGGATTTTCCTTGATAAGCAGGAGATTACAACCGATGCGATGTACCGCAGAGCTCAAAAAGGAATCGGTTATCTGGCTCAGGAAGCCTCGGTTTTCAGGAAGCTTTCGGTGGAAGAAAACATCATGGGAGTTTTGCAGTTAACGAAGCTTTCAAAGCGCGAGCAACAAATAAAGTGCGACGAACTGGTTGAGGAATTTTCTCTGCAGCACGTCCGTAAAAACAGAGGTGATCTTCTTTCCGGAGGGGAAAGACGCAGAACAGAAATTGCGCGCTGTCTGGCAACAGACCCTAGTTTTATCCTGTTGGATGAGCCTTTTGCGGGAGTTGACCCGATCGCTGTTGAAGATATTCAGAAAATTGTACGAAGCTTGGTTGATAAAAATATTGGAATTTTAATCACCGATCACAACGTTCAGCAGACTTTAGCAATTACCAATAAAACATACATCATGTTTGAAGGCAGGATTTTGAAAGAAGGCCTTCCGGAAGAGCTGGCAAACGATCCGCTGGTAAGAGAAGCGTATCTTGGTGAAAACTTCGTATATCAGAGTATTTTAGACAAACCGAAAAAGAAAAAATACGCGTATAATATCTGGGCAGGAAATTTTGATTCAAAAGCTCAGCTGCAAGGTTTTACTGATGAAAATTTCTCGCAGTTTGATGATTTGAGATTGATGTATGGCTTTGAAGATATCAGTTTTTCATCATTGGGAAATTCAGAAATCCAGCATATTTTCAATGAGGTGATTGATAAAAATGCCAATAATTCTTTTGTATTCCAGAAAAAAGAAATCACTTCACAATATTCTATGGAACAGGCAGAAGCAGAATCTAAGGCAGCAAGCAAACCTGAATTACATTATCTTACAACTTATCTTTACGAAGGATAATAAAATAACGCAATTTAATTTGCTGAAAAATATAATAAAACGTACCTTTTTCTCAGAAACGGTACGTTTTTTAGTTAAAATAATTCCTATGGCAAAACCTTTTAACAGAACAGTCACTTTATTCGGGATTTATAAGCAGCTCATTCCATTTATAAGGCCTTACCGTTTAATGATTTATGGAACTTTATTCCTTACTTTTTTAGGTGCGCTTGCGGCTCAGGTCAATCCACTTGTTTTGAAATATACGGTAGATGAGGTTACCAAACTGACACATCTTCCACATCCGATGTCCGAAGGGATCCATGTTTTGGTGGTGATTTCCATTATTTTACTGGGAAAAGAACTGTTGAATATTTTTATCAATTTCGGGCAGAAATTTTATGGTGAAAAAATTAGAATTAATGTAAGTTCGGTGTTGGCACAGTCGGCGATTGACAAGATTTTAGGTTACAGAGTTGCTTATTTTAACGATGAAAATCACGAATCCGGAAAACTTCAGATAAGAATTGATCGAGGGATTGAAAGTCTGACAAGATTGGTTCAAAACTTCTTCATTGATATGCTTCCGTTATTTTCAAATGCGATTATTGCATTGATTATCATGTATATGCAAAATGTATATGTTGGAATGGTTTCTACGATTATTGTGCCTATTTATTTTTATATCAGTTCTTTACAGGCAAAAAAATTGGGTGGAGTTCGTCGACAATTGAGAAATCAACGCGAACAAAAAACTTCCGGACTGTTAAACTTAATTAATTCCATTATGGTGATTAAAAGTTTTGTCCGTGAAAAATTTGAAGGAAAAAAACAATACGATCTGCAAATGCAGTTGATGGAAAGTCAAATGTTTACCCGAAAAACGAATTTTATTTATGATGGTTTAAAGACTTTCATTGAGCAGTTTGGAGTGGTTTTAATTATACTTTTAACAGTTTATCTGGTCTTGGATCAGCAAATGACAATCGGTGCAATCATGCTTCACATCATGCTTTTCAATAATGTTTCGGCGCCAATTCGCCAGCTGCACAGGATTTATGATGATATGAATGACGCAATGATTTATGCGGAAGGATATTTTGATATTCTAAATGCCGACAACGAAAAAGAACCAAACGGAAATTTTGTAGAAAAAGAGATCAAAGGTAATTTTGAATTAAAAAATGTCAACTTCTCCTATCCCAACGGAACACAGGCGCTCCACGATGTTTCCATGAAAATTGAGAACGGAAAAACGACGGCTTTGGTCGGCTTAAGCGGTGCCGGAAAATCCACGATTATCAATCTTTTATGTAAATTTTATCTTCCCGATTCAGGGAAAATTTTGTTAGATCATGTTAATTTAAATGATTTTGAAAACACATTTTTAAGAAATGATCTTGGGCTGGTTCTTCAGAAAAACCATATTTTTCAGGGAAGTATCGAAGACAACATCCGCTACGGAAATATGAATGCAACTTTTGAAGAAATTGAAGATGCTGCCAAAAAAGCATATCTGCACGAGCAGATTTTAGATTTACCTGAAAAATATAACCACGACGCTACCCAGCTTTCCGGAGGTCAGCAGCAAAGAATTGCAATTGCAAGATTATTTTTAAAAAATCCGCCAATTATTTTCCTTGACGAGCCGACTGCAAGTCTTGATGCCATCGCGACCGAACAGATTAAAAACTCTCTGGATGCCATAAAAGAAGGCAGAACGGTGATTATTATTTCACATTCCTTATCCCAAATTTTAGATTCGGATACGATTTATGTAATGAAAAAAGGCAGAGTTGTGGAAAGCGGAACCCACGATGAATTGGTTCAAATGAATGGAACTTATCGCGAGATTTTTGATGCATCTGCAAGAAGCTTAAATTTGGATAAATTAGTGAATACTTTTAAAGATAATTAATTAGAAATTAGAAATTAGAAATTAGATATTAGATATTAGATATTAGATATTAGATATTAGATATTAGATATTAGATATTAGATATTAGATATTAGATATTAGATATTAGATATTAGATATTAGATATTAGATATTAGATATTAGATATTATTTTTGCTAAACACTAAAACACTAAAACACTAAAACACTAAAACACTAAAACACTCGAACTCTCATTCTCAATGAACGACCATTACTTAAAAAAACTCGACAGAGTCACGGCTATTCTCACACAATTACAGTCAAAACCGATCGTAAGGGCTCAGGATTTAGCACAAAAATTCGAGGTAAGTGTAAGGACAATTTACCGCGATGTCAAAACGTTGGAAAATGCCGGAATTCCCATTGTTGGTGAAGCTGGAAGTGGTTATTCTTTGATGGATGGCTACAAGCTTCCCCCCGTAATGTTTACGAAAGAAGAGGTTTTGAGCTTCATTACTGCTGAAAAATTAATGCAGAAATTTTTACATCAAAGTTTAGGTAATCATTATCAGACTGCGATGGAAAAAGTACGCTCGGTTTTGAAATATTCCGACAGAAATTTAATCCAGAATATTGAAAATCAGATTGATATTTTTAACTATCAGCCAAAGACTGAAGACACCATTAAAAATATCATTCCCACCATTCTCGAAAGCATTGCCGAAAAACGACAATTAATCATGGAATATAAAACTGTAGATTCTAAAATTTCTACCAGAACAATTGAAGTGGTCGGCGTTTTCTTTGAATTTAATTATTGGTATATTATGGCGTACTGTATTTTAAGAAATGATTTCAGGCAGTTTCGGGTAGACAGGATTTTACAGATTTCAAAAACTCAAAATCCTTTCTTACAGGAATATGGCCAGATCAATGATTACAGAAAAAATTCAAATGGAAATAAAACTAAAGTAAGGCTTTTAGTGGATAAAAAAATTATAAATCATCTGGTAAATTCAAAAAAATATTACGGATTAACCGAAGAAATTGAAACAGAAAACGGAATAGAAATGACCTTTGAAACAGAATGGATTGATGAAGGTTTTCCCCGCTGGCTGATTACTTTTGCAGATTTTGCAAAGGTTCTGGAGCCGGAAAGCCTTACTGTAAAACTGAAAGATCTGTTAATAAAAATTTCAGGAAAGCATCAATAAAAACCTCAACAAATTTTCTGTTGAGGTTAAGCAATATTAGTTTAATTTGAAATGTTTCTTAAGATAAAGGCGAATTTGTATATCGCAAAATCGTTGTCAAAATTTAATTTATTGAATGCGTTTTCGCCTTTTTCAGATTATGATTGATTTTTCATATTGAGTTTGATTAAAGATTTTAGTCTCCACAAAGGCATTAATGGGGCTAAAATCTCTCCCAAAAAAAAGGCGGCTTAATTCCTAAAGCTCTCAGATAAACATATCCTTGTCCACGGTGATGAATCTCATTATCAACGAAATATAAAATATTCTGATAGACAGGAAATTCATATTGACCGAATAAATTAAAAGTCTCCTGAAATCTTTCTTCAGAAATCTGACCAAAATAATGGTTGATTACTTCAGTTTCTTCGTCCCACTTTTTCAGGATTTCTTCTTTGGTTGTCGGGTTGAAGCCTTCTTCGCTGTAGCCTTCCATATTTTTATTGACGATTCCTTTTAAAGCAGGACCGCCGATGCTGATTAACTCTAATGCTAATTTTGCGAAAGGTCTCATTCCTGCCACTGAAAATTCAAATAATTCTTTCTCAGGGAACGCTTCAATTACTCTTCTTGTCAGATTTCTGTGCCCTTGCCAGTGCTCTAATAATTGCTCGGATGTTACAAATTGTTTTGTGATGGATGTAGTAGTTGTCATAATTTTAATGTTGTTTGTTATTGTTGATACAAAGATAATACAGCATTATGACAACAGTTTGTCAGTAGGTTTTTTCAATAATTGAAAAAAATAAATATCTATAATTAATAATTAATTAAGATAAATTTTACTTATAATTTCAATACAAAAGATAATTTTCGGAATCGAATAAAGAAAATAATAAATAATGAGTGTTTTGAGTCGAATTGTGGAAAATATTAACTGAATACGGTAAAATCCGGAATTAAAACTCAATTCAATTAGAATTAAAAAATCTTTGAAAAATTGAACATTATGCAGGAAATTATTAATTCAGATAAGGTTTTCAGGGAAAAGCTTGAAAATCTTCCGGACTTTGAGTTTAATACCAAAGTGGCAGGTGTTTTTGACGATATGGTAAGCCGTTCCGTTCCGTTTTATGATGAGCTTCAACGAATGACGAGTGAGCTGGCCGGAAATTATGCCCAATTCGGGACCAATGTATATGATTTAGGATGTTCCACAGGAACCACAATGCTTTTGATGGATAAAACGATTCAGGATGGTATTAAATTCATTGGAATAGATGATTCTGAGGAAATGATTATCAAATGTAAAGAAAAGCTGGATAATTTTAAACTCAATCGTGATATTGAACTTCAGATGGCTGATTTTACCAAAAAAGTTCCTGTAGAAAATGCTTCGGTTGTTGCAATGGTGCTGGTTCTGCAGTTTATCAGGCCAATTCATCGTTTAGACATCGTGAGAAAAATTTACAACGGAATGGTGAAAAACGGTGTATTTATTTTTATTGAAAAAATCTTAGCAGAACAGAAGTCTTTTAACAGAGAATATATAGATTATTACTACGATTTTAAGCGCAGAAATAATTATAGCGAGCTTGAAATTTCACAAAAAAGAGAAGCCTTGGAAAATGTTCTGATTCCGTATAAAACCAGTGAAAATATTACTATGTTGCAGGATGCAGGTTTTAAGGAGGTTGAAGTGTTTTTCAGGTGGTATAATTTCACAGGTATTATTGCAAAAAAGTTATGATACAGATAGGTAATTTTTTTTTCAAGTACAGAAATTTTTTATTTATTGTTTTGTATTTGCTGTTATTTATTCCGTCACCTTTGCTATTTGGTGAAAAATTTGGTCTAAATTATTATTGGATCGCCATTATTTTAGGTTTGACAATTACAGTATTAGGACAGCTTATCCGTGGCGGAACAATTGGTCTTGCATACATTGTGAGAGGCGGAAAAGACAAAAAAGTATATGCGGACGGTCTGGTTACAGAAGGAATTTTTAATCATGTCAGAAACCCTTTATATGTGGGGAATATCTTAATGCTTTTAGGCGTTGGATTTTTAGCTAATTCTTTGATTTATATATTGATTATTATGCCGGTTTTTTTATTTATTTATCACTGTATTGTTTTGGCGGAAGAAAATTTTCTAAAAAGTAAATTCGGAGCAGATTTTGAAAATTATACGAAAAAAGTTCACCGGTGGATTCCCAATGTTTCAGGATTAAACAAAACTTTCTCTTCCATGGAATTTAAATGGAAAAGATGGTTAATTAAAGAATATAATACACAATTTGTGTGGCTTTGTGGGATAGTTTTAATTCTTCTGTTCAAATATCCACAGCTTACCAATAGCAATGATAATGTTAGAAATTTGTTGGCTTTTATTTTTGTTCTGACCTTTGCAGGATATTATTTTTTTATCCGATATATGAAAAAATCCGGAAAATGGATTGCATAATTGTATAGTTAAAAACTCTAAAAAACTTTGTCGGCTTGGGCTAAAAAAGTATTTTAGTAGTATGAAAATTTATACGAAAACAGGCGATAAAGGTCAGACTGCTTTGTATGGCGGGACAAGAGTTTCAAAAGCCAGCGCGCGGGTTGACAGTTACGGAAATATAGACGAGCTCAATTCATTCATCGGGATTGCAAAAAGCCATATCGAAGATCAGGAAGTTTTAAAGCAATTAAAAAAAATACAGTTCGATTTATTCACAGTAGGTTCGGAGGCAGCAACACCGGTCGATAAATTGATGCTGGCTAACGGAAAATCGCGTCTTCCGGTAATTATTTCTGATACTGAAATTGAAGAATTAGAAAACTGGATGGATGCTTTTGAAGAAAAACTAGAGCCACTTCAATATTTTATCCTTCCCGGTGGTGGAAAATCGGCAACATTTTTACATGCAGCAAGAACGATTTGCAGAAGGGCAGAACGTTCTTTGGTTTTCTTAAATGAATCGGAAGAGGTTCGTCCTGAGCTTATTAAGTATTTAAACAGGCTTTCCGATTATCTTTTTGTTTTGGCGAGATACATTTCAAAACTCAACAACGAACCGGAAGAATACTGGAATCCGAATGAAAGATAAAGCACTACTTTTCATTAACGGTGATGCCCCGGAATCTTTCCCCGATTTAGAAAATTATGGGCTAATTGCCTGTACAGACGGGGCTTTTCATTATTTGAAAAGACTTAATTTTCCTTTAGATAAGCTTGATTTTATTTCCGGCGATTTTGATTCGCATTCCGGTGCAGATGAAAATGTCTATGATGAAAAATTCATTTATACTCCGGATCAGGATAAAACGGATTTTCATAAGGCGTTAGAAATTATTGCAGAAAAAAAATTCAAAAATGTTGATGTTTTAGGAGGAAGTGGAGGTGAACAGGACCATTTTTTAGGAAATCTTACCGTTGCATTTGGTTTTAAAAATCAATTAAATATTAAGTTTTACGACGCATTTTCAGAATATTATTTTGTTCCGAAAAATTTTACGGTAAAAGGTGTAAAAGATAAAATGGTTTCATTGTATCCGTTTCCTACAGTTGAAAATATTACGACAAAAGGCTTAAATTGGTGTTTAACGAATGGAAATTTAAGCATAACTTCAAGAATCGGAACCAGAAATTTTGCCGTTGAAGATGAGATTTGTATTGAATATGAAAAAGGCGATTTGCTGATTTTTATTGGGAGAAATTATCTGTAGTTTTTTGGGTTAAATACTAATTGCACAAATGTTTTTCACAAATAAACACAATAATTTTCATCAATAGGAACGGGCTTTAGCCCGTTTAAACAATAAATAAATGCCATTGGCTTTAGCCAAACTTAAATTTAATATTTTAAAATAAACATAATCATCTGTGCAAATTCGTGCAATCTGTGGGAAATAAAAAATGAAAAACTTAATTAAAATATCATTCCTTTTCATCTCATTATCCTGTATTTTTTCCTGTAAAGTACAGCAATTTTCCACACCTGAATATGGGAAAAGTGAAACAGAAAATTCTATTAAAATTAAAAAAGTAAATAACTTCCGGACTTTAGGAAATATTAAAAATTCTGAAGGAAAAATATTAAAAGAAGGGAAATTTTACCGAAGCGGAAATCTTTATAAGCTTAAAAATAATTCGTTTAAAAAGCTTGATAAATTAGGAATTAAGGAAGTTATCGATCTCAGAAATGCAAAAGAAATTGGCGATAAGCCGGACAATCTTCCCGGAAATATAAGTTATAAAAAATATTCCGCTTTTGAAGATCAGGGTGATCAGCTTTCACAAGCGAAAAAATTAGTCTTAAAAGGAAAAGTAAATGCTTCAGATGCAGACAAAAGAATGCTTGATTTTTATCGGGAATATGTCACAGAAAATCCTGAAGCGATCAAAAAAATCATTACAGAAATTTTAGGATCCGATCAGCCTGTTTTGTATCACTGCACTGCCGGAAAAGACCGCACGGGCATTATTACAGCGGTGATTTTAACAATTTTAAAATTTGATAAAGACACCATTTACAACGATTATCTTTTATCAAATAATTTCAGAAAAGATTTGGTTGAAAAAAGACTGAACCTTGCGAATAATTTACATTTCATTTATCCAAAAATGGATCTGAAAGTTTTAGAAAAATTAAGCTGGATTGAAAGCGATTATTTGGATGCTGCTTTTGATGAGATTAATAAGAAATATGGCTCAACAGATGTTTATATTCAACAGGTGTTAGGTATTTCTAATGATAAACGGGAAGAATATATCCGCAAGTTTACATATTGATAATTGGGCCGAATTTTTTACTGTAACGATCATAGAAATTTATAATAATTTTAACACCCGAAAATCAAACTTTTTTAGCAATTTTGCATTCTTAATTCACTTGTCAAAAAATGAAAATAAAATACTCGGAACTTATTGATCAGACATTATATTTTCCTACCGAAGAATTTAATGTTTCTGAGAACAATTTGTTGTTTCACGATATTCCTTTGATGGAAGTTGTTGAAAAGTTTGGAACTCCCTTAAAGGTAAGTTACCTCCCGAAGATTTCTCAAAATATTCAGAAAGCGAAAAGCTGGTTTAAAGAAGCCTTTGAGAAAACCGAATATAAAAAAAACTACAGATATTGCTACTGTACAAAATCCAGTCATTTTAAATTTGTCATTGAAGAAGCGCTAAAGAATGATATTTCTATAGAAACTTCTTCTGCATATGACATGGATATCGTAAAATCTCTTTACAAAGAAGGGAAAGTAACAAAAGATATCGAAGTGATTTGTAACGGTTTCAAAACGGATGATTATCTGGCGAAAATTTCGGATATGATCAACAATGGTTTTGAAAATATTACGCCGATTTTAGATAATTACCGTGAGCTGGATAAGCTTACAGAAAGCATCGACAGCACTTTCGACATCGGAATCAGAATCGCTTCTGAGGAAGAGCCGAAATTCGAATTTTATACCTCAAGATTAGGAATCGGGTATAAAGATATTATTCCTTATTACAGCCAAAAAATTGCCGAACACCCGAATGCAAGATTGAAAATGCTCCATTTCTTCATTAATACTGGGATTAAAGACACAGCATATTATTGGAACGAATTGTATAAATGTCTTCGTGTTTACGCACGTTTGAAGAAAATTGCTCCGGAAGTGAATTCTCTGAATATTGGTGGAGGTTTCCCTATCAAAACTTCGTTGCAGTTTGATTACGATTATCAATATATGGTTGAAGAAATCGTTTCTCAGATCAAGAAATTCTGTGAGGAAGAAGGAGTAGAAGAGCCAAATATTTATACTGAATTCGGAAGCTTTACCGTTGGAGAAAGTGGTGCGAACATCTATAAAATTATTTCTCAAAAACGCCAGAACGACAGAGAAAAATGGAATATGATCGATTCATCTTTTATGACAACGCTTCCTGACACCTGGGCGATTTCAAGACACTTTATCATGCTTCCGCTGAACCGTTGGGAAGATACCTACGAAAGAGTTTTCTTAGGTGGATTAACTTGTGATTCAGACGATTATTATAATTCTGAACAGCATACAAACGCAATTTACTTGCCTGTTTTCAGTGATACAAAGCCTTTGTATATTGGTTTTTTCCATACAGGAGCTTATCAAGAAACCATTGGTGGTTATGGTGGTGTTCATCACTGTTTGATGCCTCAGCCGAGACATATTTTGATTCAGAAAGATGAAAATGGAGAGCTTCAATACGAAATTTTCCGTGAGAAGCAGGAACCGGAAGATGTTTTGAAACTTTTAGGATATTAATAAAATCCGCCATTGCGAGGAACAGTCTCATCAATAGGAACGGGCTTTAGCCCGTTTATAAATAAAAAACAATCAATTGGCTTTAGCCAAAACTTATAAAAGCTCTCGAATTTGAGAGCTTTTTTATTTAAAAATACTTTGAAACCTTGTCTAATTCAAGTTCTATATAGTCTGAAACTACAGTATCAGCCAACGTATAATCCTGATCTTTGGAGTTTGGACTTCTATAGGCCGCACAGAAAATATTCGCTCTGTGGGCTGCTAAAATCCCGTTTGTAGAATCTTCAATAACCATGCAGTTTTCGACAGGCTGTTTGGCCATTTCAGCTGCCAGAAGAAAAACTTCAGGGTGAGGTTTTGACTCTTTAAGATCGGCACCGCTAATTTTTCCGCTGAAATATTTCTCCAAACCGAACTTTTCAAAAACCATATTAATGGTCGTCATCGTTGCAGAAGAGGCAAGGATTAATGTGATTCCGTTTTCATGATAATGCTCAATCAATTCTTTTACTCCCGGAATTAAATCAAATTCATCATCATTGTAAAAATAATCCTTAAAATGAGCTCTTTTGATGGTTGCAATATCTTCGTGAGTTTGATTTAAATTAAATGTATTAATTAAAGTCTCGCAAACCCTTTTGGTAGAAGCTCCCGTGAAAGAAGTATATAGACCTTCGGAAACCTCAATTTCCAGTTCGTTGAATGTTTTGAAATAAGCTTTTCTGTGCAATGGTTCTGTATCTACGATCACTCCATCCATATCGAAAAGAACGGCTTTTAAAGGCATATTTTGAAATTTTTTACAAAAATAACTTTTAAAATTTAAACAGTAAAAGATTTAAAAAAACTTATAACTCAAAACTCATCATTTATAAACTCAAGTACTATTTTGTATCTTTGTAAAATCTTTTAATTTTTCAGTCATTTAATTTTTTAATTAATCATTATATATGAAAACATACGCAGGAATTCCTGAAGAAAATGCATCGTTAGAAAACTCAAAAGTAGTATTGGTAACCGTTCCTTACGACGGAACTTCCACCTGGGGAAAAGGAGCTGATAAAGGTCCTGAATTGTTTCTTGATGCTTCTGAAAATATGGAGCTTTACGACATCGAAACAGGAACTGAGCCTTATCTGGAAGGTGTTTATTTAGCTGGAGAAATTACAGAAAAATCTTCACCTGAAGCAATGACGGAAGCTGTTTATCAAAAAACGAAAGAGCTTTTGAATAACGACGGGAAATTATTCACCCTTTTCGGGGGAGAACACTCTGTTTCTATCGGTTCGATTCGTGCGGTGGGTGAGAAATATGAGAATTTGACGGTTCTTCAACTAGATGCTCACACAGATTTGCGTCCCGAATTCCACGGTTCTACTTCTAATCACGCTTGTGCGGTTTTTGAAGCAAATCAGAAGCATAATTTAGTACAAGTGGGAATCCGTTCCATGGACATTGAAGAAGCCGAATATTTACCGGAAGGAAGAGTGTTTTTCGCTCACGAAATTGCCAATAATGAAAACTGGGTAAATGATGTGTTGGAAAAAGTTTCAGGAAACGTTTATATTACCATCGATTTGGATGCTTTTGACCCTTCCATCGCTCCGTCAACAGGAACTCCCGAGCCAGGCGGTTTACAATGGTACCCTACATTAGAGTTATTAAGAAAAGTATTTGAAAAATGTAACGTTGTAGCGTTTGATATTGTAGAATTAATGGATTCTCCGATGGCAAAACCAAGTGCATTCTTGGCAGCTAAGCTATATTACAAAATGCTTGCTTATTATCATATTAATCAAGACTAAAACTTCGCAAGAATCAGATTTTTTCTACCGAAAATTCTTTGGAAATTTGTGAGGTAAAACAAAATGATATGTCCACACAAAATCAAATAGATTATAACCGGATTGCGAAAGCGATAGCGTATATTCAAAGTAATTTTAAGCTTCAGCCGAGTTTGGATGAAGTGGCAGAAAAGATTAACCTGAGTCCGGCTCATTTCCAGAAAATATTTACGGATTGGGCAGGGACAAGTCCTAAAAAGTTTTTACAGTTCATCAGTCTGGAACATGCTAAAAATTTATTAAAGGAAGAAAAAGCGAGCTTATTTGATACAGCCTATGAAACAGGTCTTTCCAGCACAAGCAGATTGCACGATTTGTTTGTAAATATTGAAGGAATGACGCCTGCCGAATATAAAAACGGCGGAAAAAGCCTCAACATCAATTACAGTTTTTCCGAAAGTCCTTTTGGAAACGTAATTACAGCTTCCACAGAAAAAGGAATCTGTTATATGGCTTTTGAAAATGATACAGATAAAGCATTGGGAGATTTAATTTTTAAATTTCCCAATGCTTCTTTTTTTGAAAAACAGGACGAATTTCAGAAAAATGCCTTATCTATTTTCAATAAAGACTGGACGAAACTTAACACCATTAAGTTACATTTAAAAGGCACAGATTTTCAGTTAAAAGTCTGGGAAAGTCTTCTCACCATTCCGATGGGAAAATTGTCAACATATGGTAATTTAGCCGGAAAAATTGGCAATCCAAATGCTTCAAGAGCGGTCGGAACAGCAATTGGAAGCAATCCTGTTGCATTTTTAATTCCCTGTCACCGTGTGATTCAGTCTTCCGGAAATCTTGGTGGTTACCGATGGGGAAGTGAAAGAAAGCAGTTGATTGTTGGCTGGGAAAGCTCGAGAGTTTATTCTGATTCTTTAAACACGAATTGACACAAATATTTTCACGAATTAACACGAATCTTTTATCAATAGGAACGGACTTTAGTCCGTTTTACAAAAATCGTCTAATCAATTGGCTTTAGCCAAAACTTATTTTAACTGAAAACTTTAAACACTAAACATAAATTTTAACTGAAAGAAATGATGAGCCTATTCGAAGATATATCAGATTTTCCTTTAAATTTACTTCCCAACGACGGAACCGTTCATTACTACGGAAAAGTTTTTTCCAAAGAAAAATCCGATTTTTATTATGATTATTTATTCAATCAAATTCCTTGGGAAAATGATGAAGCCGTGATTTTTGGAAAATTGATTTTAACGAAAAGAAAAGTTGCCTGGTTTGGAGAAAAAGCATTTGAATACACCTATTCAAACCGAACAAAATATGCAAAAATATGGACTCCCGAACTATTAGAATTAAAACAAAAATGTGAAGAAGTTACGGGAGAAACGTACAATTCCTGTTTATTGAATTTATACCATGACGGAAGCGAAGGAATGGCCTATCACAGTGATGCAGAAAAAGATCTGAAAAAACACGGCGCCATTGCTTCACTGACTTTCGGAGCGGAAAGAAAATTTTTATTTAAGCATAAAACAACCAAAGAAAAAGTAGAAATATTCTTAGAAAACGGAAGTTTACTGGTGATGAAAGGTACAACGCAAGACCATTGGATGCACCGGCTTCCGCCAACGACAAAAGTGAAAACTCCGAGAGTAAATCTGACTTTCAGAACGATTGAGGAGTAATATTGTAATTAAATGCAAAGATTTAACCACTCAGTTTGTCATCCTGAAAGGATCTCGATGATGCAATGAAAAGACTCTTGTATAGATCCTTTCAGGATGACAAACTGTATGTTTTATTCTTTTAAAAAATAAAAAGCTGCTCAAATCCGAACAGCTTTTTAATTTATTTTAAAACTTCAACTTCAATCGCACTGTCATCAAAAATCTTGATAAATGCTTTTGTGTAATCTTCCTTCGTTGCAAAATTCGGATTATCCATAAATTTCTGTGGATTGATTGCGAACAACGGGAACCAAGTTGAACTGATTTGTATCTGTATTTTATGTCCTTTCTTAAAAGTATGAACAACATCCTGCAATCTGAAATTTACCGCCGTTTTCTGATTCGGAACCAAAGCTTCCGCTTTTTCTCTCGAATTTCTGAATCTTGCAGGCATAATTTCACTTCTTACCATTTGATGATAGTTCCCATAAATCACACCGTCTTTTTTCTCAACAGGTTTAAAATCTTCGGGATAAACATCAATCAGTTTCACGGCAAAATCTGCGTCCGTTGAAGTGGAAGCGATATTTAATTTAGCCATAATTTCTCCTGCAAAAGTCATGTCATCTGTTAAAACATCTGTTGTGAAAGTCAACACATCAGGTCTTCCTTCTGCAAATCTTTGATCTTCGGACATATAATTTCTTGGGGTGAAACCATTAAAATCTTTCAGATTATCTGAACTCAAAACCGGATTATTCGGATCACTGTAATACTCGGAAGAGCCTTGTCCTGCAGTTTTACTCAATGTTCCTTTTGATAAATAAAAATTTACTTTTTGCCCTTTTTTCGGAGGATAAGTCGTAAATTCTTTCCATTGTTTTGCACCGGTGTCATACATTAAAGCTTCCGGAAGTCCGGCATCCAGTTTTGTATTTCCTTTTAAATAATGATTAAAAAATTTCGTTTCAATATTTTTCTGATAATACGTTGCGATGCTGTCTCCAAAGTAAATTTGGTTGTGGAAATGCTTCCCTTCTTCGCGTCCCCAGCCTCCATGAGAAAATGGTCCCATTACGATGGTGTTTTTGGCTTTCGGGCTTGTTTTTTCGATCGTTTTATAGATATTTAAAGGTCCTGAAAGGTCTTCTGCATCGAACCAGCCTCCAACGGTCATCACCGCATGATTTACGTTTTTAAGATGAGGCAGAAGGCTTCTTTTTTGCCAGAAATCATCGTAATTGGTGTGGTTCATAATTTCCGTCATAAAGAAGTTATCCTTATAATATTTTTCATATCCATCTTTCAAAGTTCCCATGTCTCTGTAAAATTTCAAGCCGTCTTCCGAGGTGGTTTTTATCATTGAATCAGAATACCACGCGCTGTTTTCGGCCTTTGTTTTCTGAACTCCGAAAACCGGGAAAGTTCTGAAATATGCCAACATAAATCTTCCGTTGTGAAGGAAATCGTCATTCCAGAAATCTGAAATCGGAGCCTGTGGAGAAGATGCCACCAAAGCCGGATGATCTGCCAAAATCCCTACAGCAGTATAAAATCCGGGGTACGAAGTTCCGAACTGGCCGACTTTTCCGTTGTTATCTTTAATATTTTTAATCAACCAATCGATGGTGTCGTAAGTATCTGTACTTTCGTCGACATCTTTTTTCGTTTTATGGTTAACCTGAGGGGTCATATTGGTGAAAGTTCCTTCGCTCATATATCTTCCGCGAACGTCCTGATAGACAAAAATGTATTTGTCTTTCATTAAATAAGAGTTCGGCCCAATCTTCGTTTTATATTCATTTTCACCGTAAGGCGCAATGCTGTAGCAGGTTCTCTGCATTAAAAAAGGATATTTGTTTTTATTTGAAATATCGTTCGGAATGTAAACTGCCGTAAAAAGCTTTGTACCGTCGCGCATCGGAATGTAAACTTCTTTCTTTGTGAAATTATCTTTTACAAAAGTATCCGTCGGCTGAATAATCTGTGAATTTCCAAAAATGAAAAAGAGAATAAATAGAACTGAAATATGGATTTTCATGCATAAAATTTGTCGCTAATTTAAACATAAAAATGCGTATTAATAATATTGTTCTCTATTCTATATAAAAAAATCCCCAAAATTTCTTTCAGGGATGTATTATTTATTTGGTCTTGTAATTAAGCTTTCAAATATCTTGAATAAGCGTAACCTTCCTGTCCGTCGTCAGTTTTTACTTTCCACCAATCATCAGAAGTCTGCTCGATCAATGTTACAGAAGATCCTTTTGAAGCCTTACCCACAACAGCTGCTTCCGTAGAAGGCTCTTGTCTGATGTTAAGGTTAGATTCTTCTGTTGCAACGGTAAGAGCCGCACCTGCAGCAAGGCCCGCAACCTGTACATCGATATTGATGTCAGAAGAAGAATATGTAGAATCGATTGCTCCCAAAGCATTCCAGACAGCATCTTTGGCAGCTGTGTTTGAGGCATTTCCGGAAACATAAAGAATTCCATCCTGCTCCTGAACCTGAAGATTAGAGATTCCTGCATTTTGTGCAGCAGAAACCACACTTGAATATTTATCTTGTAATGTGCTCATTATTTAGTTTTTTACCGTGTAGTTATAATTTACTTTTCCAACTTTCAAAGCATCTACAGATTCTTTGATTTTTCTGGCCTGTACAGAAGATACGCTTCCCGTAAGAGTTAATTCTCCGTTTACAACTTCCACTTTTACAGAAGGGAAATCCTTCACTGCATCTTTCACTTTTTGTTGAACAGCAGGATCTACAGCCGTAGTAGTTTCAACTGGTGCAACAGCCGGCGCAGCAGGTGCAACAGTAGACATATCCATCACTTCTTTTACACCGTTTACAGCTTTTAATTTTGTGATCATAGCGTCTTTATCAGCTTGAGTCGCGAAAGTTCCGCTTAGGTGGGCAACTCCGTCTTTTACCTCTACAGAAGCGTTCGGGTTAGAAGTTACGATAGTAGTAGCCTGTGTTTGAAGATCGGCATCAGAAACTTTCTTTTTACAAGAAATCGCCCCGAAAGAGACAGCTACAGCCAATGCAGCCATTGCGATAGTTTTTTTCATAGTTGTATATTTTTTAATATTGTTAATACAATCAAATGTAATAATAAAATTTATACCAAATGAATAAAAATTAGATAAATGTTTCTTAAAATTTTTACAATATTTTATAAATCAGGCTATTAATTTTAATGTATTATTAATTTAACGCAAATTTAATACCTCACGAATAAAAATCCTACGCCAAGAGAAAAACTATTATATTTGCGAAACTTGAAACATTTATATGAAAGGACAAAATAAACTATTTGTAGCCATTGTCATTGCGCTTATTGTGGGTGTAGGAATTGGAGGAATTGTGCACACACAGTACCCGGAAAGTGCAGAACCTTTTTCTAAAAATATAAAGCTTTTAGGAACTGTTTTTATCAGATTGGTACAAATGATCATTGCACCGTTGGTTTTTACCACTCTGGTGGTCGGGATTGCGAAAATGAGCGATATTAAGATGATCGGAAGAGTGGGTACAAAAGCGATGCTGTGGTTTATTTCTGCTTCTTTAATCTCACTTTTCATAGGATTAATGCTTGTAAATTGGCTGGAGCCCGGTCATGTTACAAAATTACCGATTCAGGATGCGGCTTCTGCTGAAGAGCTGTTAAAAAGCAGCAAAGGTTTTTCGATGGAAGATTTCGTGAAACATATTATTCCTAAAAGTATTTTTGAAGCTTTTGCAACGAATGAAGTGCTGCAGATTGTTGTTTTTTCCATCATGTTCGGAATTGCTTTGGCAAATTTGGGTGAAGAATATGCTCAGCCTGTCATCAAATTATTTGATATTATAGCTCATGCCATCCTAAAAATGGTGGGTTACATCATGTGGTTTGCACCGCTTGGGGTTTTGGGTGCGATTGCCGCTGTCGTTGCAACCAACGGATTTGAAATTTTTAAAGTCTACGCAATATATCTCCGGGATTTCTTTTTTGCATTGGGAGTTCTTTGGCTGGTGCTTTTACTGGCTGGCTATCTGATTTTAGGAAACCGTCTTTTCGAATTATTAAGAAGAATAAAAGAGCCCTTACTGATCGCATTTTCAACGACAAGTTCGGAAGCTGTTTTTCCGAAACTGGTTGAGGAATTGGAAAGATTCGGGTGTAATAATAGAGTCGTTTCTTTCATTTTACCTTTAGGATATTCTTTCAATCTGGATGGAAGTATGATGTACATGACATTTGCGTCAATTTTCATTGCTCAGATTTACGGTATTGAAATGACAGTCGGTCAACAAATTACCATGCTTTTGGTGCTAATGTTGACATCAAAAGGCATTGCCGGCGTTCCGAGAGCTTCTTTGGTGATTATTGTGGCAACTTGTTCGATGTTCGGGATTCCGCCGGAAGGGATTGCCCTGATTTTACCGATCGACCATTTTTGCGATATGGGAAGGAGTATGACGAATGTTTTAGGAAATGCACTGGCAACTTCTGCAGTTTCCAAATGGGAAGGTCAGCTGGAAGATCATGGAGGGAAGATGTAAAATGTGAATTTTGCTTACGCTAATCAATGGTCAATAGTGAATTTTTTATTTTCATTATTGACCATTGATTTTTTATTTGAAGCTATTCCCGCTTTCCGCACTCGCTATTTTTTTAGTTTTAGGCTGCGGCGGCGAAGCCGCCGCAGCCTAAAACTAAAAAAAAGAGCTCAAACAAAGCTGCAATCGGGGCTAGGGTACTTGTCCTTCTTTCAAGATTTGTCATTGCGAACCGAAGGTGAAGCAATCTCAAAAAATTTAGTAATAAAAAAGATTGCTTCGTCGCTTTTGCTCCGCAATGACACCATAATTGATTTTTAAAGAAAATCTTCGATCTTTGCGTTTTAAATAGATTCAATAAAAATCAAATTATTAAATGAATTTGCAAAATCATAAAGATTCAATTACAGAAAATGGCTTTACGGTAATCAACAATATTTTTTCTGATGAAGAAATTAATAAGATAATTCACATCCTCGAAAATATAGATACCTCAAAAGAAACTTTCAGAAAGTCAGAAGATCTTTTCGCGATAAGACAATTTTTAAAAGAAATTCCTCATATTAAAGATTTGATTTTTAATAATCATATTAAAACAATCATCAAAGAAATTTTCGGTGACAATTATTTTGTGGTAAAAAGCATTTATTTTGATAAACCTGAAAAATCAAATTGGTATGTTGCTTACCATCAGGATTTAACGATTTCCGTTAATAAAAAGATTGAATTACCAAACTTTGGACCTTGGACGACAAAACAAAATCAGTTTGCGGTTCAGCCACCTTTGCATATTCTAGAAAATATTTTTACAATAAGAATTCACTTAGATGATACGGATGAAAATAACGGAGCTTTAAAAGTGGTTCCAACATCCCATTCAAAAGGAATTTACCGCCCCGAAAACATCGACTGGAATGTAGAAACAGAAAAGATCTGCAATGTAGATAAAGGTGGAATTATGATCATGAAACCTCTGATCCTTCACGGTTCCAACAGAACAACAAACGGTAAAAAAAGAAGAGTTATCCATATCGAATTTTCCGATAAAGAGCTTCCGGAAGAACTGAATTGGTCGGAGAAGATGAATTAAAATTTTATAGATGCTTTGACTCCGCTCTGCATCGTAATAAAAATAAAAAACAAACCCCTACGAAAATTTCGAAGGGGTTTTATACTTAATTAAAAATTTAAAAAATTATTTCACAGAGATCTCATCAATAAAGATATAAGCGTCGCCACCGGCTCCCAGATGCCATTCCGGAAGTTTGCCGAAATGATAAGCTTTTACTTTAATATAACGGGCTTCGGTCGGTAAAATTTCAGTTGAAAAATCCTTTGTCTGAATGGTTTCATCCTTAGGGTCAACGGTGTTGTCAACTGTTTTTAAAAGAACGAAATCTTTCCCGTTCATTGAAGCGAAATATTCTACCTTTTTAGGCATTAAAATCCATGCTTTGCTGTCCTGCAAATAGGTAGAAGACAGTTTTGTGAACTGCTGAGGTGATTTCATATCGATAATCGCTTCAAAAGTCTGTCCCTGATAACCCAGCCATTCGCCTTTTCTCCAGTTTACATCACCGGTGATTCCATCGATTAATGATAATTTTCCGCTTGCTGTATATTGAGGATTTGCTGTCGCATTAACCGTAATATCCCAATTATTCGGTCTTCTGTTGAAGTTGGCAACAGTCACTGAACTTTTATCGCCATTTCTTTCCGCATAAGCAGAAACCTGAGTCGTTTTTGTAATCGTAAACGGCCCTTTGTAAGGAATGAAAGTCTTTCTCACATTGGCATCGTCTTCATCCATTGTCATATAATAGATTTTATCGGCAGGATCTAAGCCTGTGATCTCAACTTTTGTATTTAAATCAAAAATCCTTGCTGCTGCAATGACCGGAGAAGCTGTTAATTCGTCATATTTAAAGTCTTTGAATGTTTTTGCATTTTCAAAACCTAATTTTTTAAGTTCATCTTTGCTTGTGCTTTTCGTGATTGTTCTTGTCGTTCCGTCTTCCAGGTGAATTTTAACCTCATCAAAATAAGGTTTCGTTGTCTGCCATTCCGGTAATCCCGGAGTTACAGCATAAATTCCCATGGTACTCAAAATATACCACGCGCTCATTTGCCCGCAATCTTCATTTCCGATCAGACCGTCGGGAGCATTTTTGTAGTAATTATCAAGGATATATTTAATTTTTGCGTCTGTTTTTTCCGGTTTTCCTACATAATTGTAAAGATAAGCAATGTGATGGCTCGGTTCGTTTCCCTGAGCGTATTGTCCCATCAAACCTGTGATATCCACCTGTTCTCTGCCTGTCGTTTTGTCGGGTGCAGCGAAAATAGCATCGATAAATTGTTCGAATTTTTCCTTCCCTCCATGTGCTGCGATCAATCCGGGAATATCCTGCTGAACAGAGTAGGAGTAATGCCAAGAATTTCCTTCTGTATAATTATTGTTAACTTCTCTTGGCTCAAACGGTTCGTACCAGTTTCCGTTTTTTCTGGGCTGCATGAAGCCGTTCTTTGGATTGTAAAGATTTTTCCAATTCTGAGAACGTTTCATGAAATATTGATAATTTTCTTTTTTACCTAAAATTTTAGCCATCTGAGCAATACACCAGTCATCGTAAGCATATTCTACGGTTTTAGAAACGCTTTCATGCTCATCATCAATAGCGATATAATTGTTTTGTTTATAAGCATTTAAACCAAAAATATCAAGCATTGCAGAATGTTTGGAAGCTTCAAAAGCTTTTTCATAATCAAAACCTGTAATTCCTTTTGCCATCGCGTCTGCAATCACAGAAACTGCGTGATAACCGATCATACATTCCGTCTCGTTGGAAGCCAGTTCCCAAACCGGAAGTTTTCCGCCCTGTTCGTACTGTTTGATGAAGGTATTAATGAAATCTGCCGTTCTTTTTCTTTCAATTAAAGACATCAGAGGATGCGCTCCCCGGAAAGTGTCCCAAAGCGAAAAAACCGAGTAATAATCGAATCCTTTTGCCATGTAGAACTTGTTGTCGCGACCTCTGTATTTCCCGTCAACATCCATATTAATGTTCGGTTGTGTGAAAACGTGATACATTGCGGTGTAGAAAACTGTCAGTTTATCTTTATCGGAAGATTTAACTTCAATTTTTGATAATTCTTTGTCCCAGTCGGCAACAGCCTGCTTTTTGATTGCTTCAAAATCATTGGATTTGCCTTCAGCCAACATATTTTTTGCTGCACCTTCGTAACCTGTCGGAGAAATCGAAACTTTCACAAGAATTTTTTCTCCTTTTTTAACTTGGGTTGAAAAAGCTAAAGCTAATTTTGTCCCATAAAATGAAACTTTCTTTTTACCTTCACTAATTCCTTCAATTTTTTCACCGCTTAAAAATTCTTTTGAAATTTTCATCGGTTTTGAAAACTCAATCCTTGCGTAAATGTACTGGTTGGTTGCCCACGCTTCACTTCTTCGAAAGACTTCGATTGTTTTATTGTCAATTATTTTAACCTCGCCTTCAAGCAATTTATCTCTGTGATTTAAGTCTAAAATAATATTTGCATTTCCTGCTTTGTTGAACGTATATTCGTGATAACCGACTCTTTTGGTCGTTGTCAATCGAACATCAATATTGTTTTTATCTAATGTAACAGCATAAAATCCTGCCGAAGCTTTTTCGTTTTTATGTGAAAATTTTGAAGAATACTGTTTGCTGTCCAAACTAGGATTTCCTATGGTGGGCATCAGCATAATGTCTCCGTAATCGGAAACTCCCGTTCCGTTGAGATGCGTGTGCGAAAAACCATAGATTACAGAATCAGAGTAGTGATACCCGCTGCAACCGTCCCAGCTTCCGTCGACTCTTGTATCGGGTGAGAGCTGTACCATTCCGAAAGGAACGATGGCACCCGGAAATGTGTGTCCGTGACCGCCAGTCCCAATAAAAGGATTTACATATTGCGAATAATTTTGTGAAAACAAATTATGGGCAACGATTCCTAAAAGAACGACTAATATTTTTTTCATCATGTAAAAATTAAAACCGCCCTAAATTACTATAAAATTTGGTTACACAAAAGAAAATATCTATCATTGCGTTTACTTATTCTAAATAGGTAAAATTTACGTAAATTTGTAGACAATTTATTTAGTTTATGTTGACGAAAGAAAAGGTACAGAATTTCCTTAAAGAGATAGAAGTTGATGACTTGGTAAGTAATTTCCAGGTTATGGGCAACGATGTATATATTGATATGACGGCACATTCACCTGCAATGCACGAAAAGAAAAAGCTGGAAGCAGCCATGAAGCAGGCTTTTGCAAGTGAATTTGGAGAAGAAATTAATTTAAAATTAAAGATCGTTTCTCCGGAGCCAAGCGAAATTCAGCAAAGTCAGATCAAAGGAAAACAAATCCCTGGAATTCAAAATATTATCGCCATCGCATCCGGAAAAGGAGGGGTTGGCAAGTCTACGGTTGCTGCAAATATGGCAGTTACTTTAGCAAAAATGGGTTTTAAAGTAGGTTTATTGGATGCCGATATTTACGGTCCGTCTGTTCCTACCATGTTTGATACAGAAGGACAAAAGCCGATTTCTGTAGAAGTTAATGGTAAAAGTCTGATGAAACCTATTGAAAATTACGGTGTGAAAATGCTTTCAATAGGATATTTCTCAGGTTCCAATCAGGCAGTAGTATGGAGAGGTCCGATGGCTTCAAAAGCCTTAAACCAAATGATCAGAGATGCCGCTTGGGGAGAATTAGACTTTTTATTGATCGATCTTCCTCCGGGAACGGGTGACATTCACTTGTCGATCATTCAGGAAGTTCCTGTGACAGGTGCTGTGATCGTAAGTACGCCTCAACACGTAGCTTTGGCAGACGTAAGAAAAGGTATTGCGATGTTCCAGATGGAAAGTATTAACATTCCTGTTCTTGGATTAGTCGAAAATATGGCGTATTTTACACCGGAAGAATTACCGGACAATAAATATTATATCTTTGGAAACCAGGGAGCACAATATTTGGCTGATGATCTTGGAATTCCTGTATTGGGAGAGATTCCGTTGATCCAAAGCATCAGAGAAGCAGGCGATGTCGGAAGACCTGCAGCTTTACAGGAAGGTTCTAAAATCGCAGAGATTTATACAGAAACTGCCCGCAAAATGGTAGAAAGTCTCGTGGAAAGAAACAAACATCTTCCTCCGACTGAAGCTGTAAAAATTACAACAATGGCGGGATGCTCGCCGAAGAAAGCAAAATAATTCAAGATTTTGAAAAGACCGAATTGAACTGAAAAAATATGGAAACAAATATAAAACACGAAGAAACCGTAACGAAAGTAATGGAAGCTTTGGAAAGCATTCGCCCGTTTCTTAATAAAGACGGTGGAGACATTGAGCTTATTGACGTGAAAGACAATTTAGTCTATGTAAAATTGTTAGGAAACTGTTCTGGTTGTTCATTAAATTATTCAACCCTGAAATTAGGGGTAGAAAATACAATCAAGCAACACGCTCCCGAAATTCAGAAAGTAATAAGCGTAGAATAAAAAAATTAAAATATATATTTTTTAAGACAGGTTTTTTGAACCTGTCTTTTTTTGTTATTTGTTTTGATTTTAGGTTTCGGCAAGCGGAGCTTGCGGAAACCTAAAACTCTATCTAAAATAGATTGTCCAGTATTAATTATTTAATAGATCTTCATGATTTAACCTAAAACTTGATTAATTTTCTGTAAACAGATCATATAATACTGTAAAGGATAGATATAACCGGCGTGGCCACTTAATCAACGGTCTGAGGGGACTTATATAAGTGTCAAGAGGCCTCAATAAAGGGGCCGCGGGTACTTAGACAAGGGAATATACCCCCTTGGGTAAGGGGGGTAGGGGGCTTACATAAGGGGGTGTCGAGACTTGTTTCCTACCCGTGGGGGCTTGCTCAAGGGGGCGAGGGCGTTTGTAAAAGGGGCTTCGGATACTTCCTAGATTGTCTAAAGCGGTTTTAGAACAAAAAAGCCCCGAAAAAATCGGGGCTCATTTTCAATCAACTAAATAATATATTCTATTTTACAATTACTCTTTTCACTTCTCCTTCGGAAGTTTTTACAAGATAAACACCTGTAGAAAGCTTAGAAGTATCAATTGTAAGAGCATTTTTCTCTTTTCCGATTAATTTTCCGGACATGTCGTACAATTCGTAACCCTGAGCTCTGTTGAAATATAGCGTATTTCCTTTGGCAACCGGATTCGGGAAGATGTTGAATGTTGTCTTTTCAGTCTTCACTTCACCCGTGGCTAATGTTGGAGAAGGAGCAACTTCATACATGGATAATGTCCCGCTGATCTCGTTGGCGATAACTACATATCCTTTTCCTGTTGTTGTGTTTTCAGGAGCGATGTAGATGATCCCTTCCGGGCCGTTGTCGCCACCGTAAGCCGATGTAGAACGTGAATTTTTATAATCCGTGAAAGTAGGGTTATTAGGATCGGTCACATTGTAAGCCATGACCCCACCTGTTCTTTCCAGGGTAATGAATGCAAAAGTCTGTCCGTTGATATTGGCTAAAGCAACACCTTCCGGTTCAGGACCTTTTGCACGGCTTCTGTTTTTAGCGCCGTTTGCTTCATTATCAGCATTAAAAATCAATGGATGATTCGCCGCGATATATCTTTCAAACTTGTCTCCACTGTCATAAACAATCTGTTTTGTATCAGCATTGAAAATAGAGAATGAACGCGCTCCCAATGCAGCAATTTCTTCAAAATCAGAATCTCCGTCAGTATTTCCCGTGGTATTTGAAACTCTGAATCTTCCCAAGTTGTAAGAAGCTTTCAAAATAGCAGATTGTGGGAAAAGTGTTGGATCTAAAGTGTAAGTATTTGCTCCAACTGTCGTTCTTTCACTGAAGCCTGATAGGTCTTTTTCGTCTCCTTCGTTGGCTGTTACGATGTAATTGGTACCTCCGACTTTATAATTCTGAATACCATCTGGAAGGTAATAGGCTTTTACAGGCCAGTTGGCAATTAAGATTTCGCCATTGTTATCAGAAGCATCAAATCCGTTTCCTGGAAGGCTCATGTCTTTTTTACCTAAGCCCCAGATTCCTGTAATGGTTTTTGTCGCTAAATTAATTTCCGCAATGGCATTGTTTTCCTGAAGCGTAACCCACGCTTTCTGGCTGTCAGAGCTGATAGTTACATATTCCGGTTCTAGGTCCTGTGAAAGGGTATTGTTGGTTCTTACTTTTCTTAGACCTGTCGCTGTTAGTGAAGCTAATTGAGAATCAAAAGCATTAAAATTAAGCGTCGTTACATTACTCTGAGTTAAGTTTCCGACTCCTCCCGAAATATCAATGATACTCACCGTTCCTTCCGGATCTACGGTATAAGCATCGTTGGGTTCGCCCTCATTCGCGGTCATTACTTTTGTTCCGTCCGGAGAAAAAGTGATCATATCCGGTAGAGCTCCAACAGTCACTTGCTTAAGGAAGTTTCCGTTAATATCAAAGAAAACGACTGACCCGTTTTGTTGCGGATTGGCATTTGGAGACGCCGCAGCTACGATTCCGTTTTTCACGGCAATGCTTGTAATTCCGCCGTATGGAGCCATATTGATCGTGTTAACAACCGCCGGACTTGTCGGGTTACTGAAATTAATAATATCAAAAACATCAGTAATCGAACTGATCGTAAATAATCTTTGTGTTGCAGGATCATGAACGACAATTTCCGTAGAACTGTTGTTGTTTCCCGAAGGATCAAAGCTTCCGATATAGTTTAATGAAATCTGATTTGAAGGAACCGGAGCCGGCTTATCGTTATCAACAATGTAAACTGTCGCATTATTATCTCCTGAAATTGTTGCCCCAACAGGGTTTTCAAGACTTACAACAAAGTATTCTGCGCTTTGTTCCTGTAAAGTATCGTCAGTAATAGGAATATTTACCGTATAACTTGTCGTAGACGGAGTAATAGTAATCGTTTGATTCGTTAATGTGAAATCGTTGCTGTCTGCCGTGCTGAACGGAGCCGGTTTTACAACTAAATTCACAGTAGAAGCTGAAGGATTGGCAACATTGATTTTAAATGCTAAAGTTCCTCCGTTTTCGTTTACTTTAATGAAATTTTTATCTAAAGAAATGGAAGTTCCTGCCGTTGTAAAAGTTGTCGAAGTAACAGCCGTAACTGCATTATCACTCGTATCTTCAACCATATTAGGTTTTAAAGCCAGATAATATGTCTGATTCGGAACCAGACCTGCATTCGGAACTACAGTGATTTTATTGTTACTGAAAGTCGTTGTAAAGGGAATCTGTGTACCTGAAGCGTTTCCAAGACGGAAATCAACAAGTGTTTGTGCATTAGAATCGTTGATCGCGGAATTGTCTGCCAATCTTACATTTTCATTAAAAGTAATGGTAGGATTTGCAGTCGTGGAAGCATTATTTGTGTTGTTGGCAGGAAGGTAAGCTACCGATGGAGGAGTCGTATCAGCTCCTGTGGCTGCCGTTGCATCAACTGTAAAATTGTCAAAACGGTTGTTTCCTACCGTACCGCCTGTTCCTGCTGAAAACTCAACTTTTAATTTAAAATTAGGATTATTGGCGACTCCGGAAACCGCAGAAAAATCAAAAGTAATCAGCTGTGGATTTGCGTCCTGTGGAGAAACCGTCTGATAAGGCTGGAAAGTTGTTCCGTCTGTTGAATAAGACCAGGTTTGAGTTCCTGCTCCTGAACCTGACCTTCTTGTTGTGAATTTTACTACAACATTGTTATATCCTGTTGTCGGTAAATTAAACTGTAAATTACCGTTAATTGGGAAATTATATCTTAAATGCGTTCCTGAAGCGTCTCCATTTCTTGCATTTAAATTTTCAATATTGAAATTTTGCCCGGTTCCTCCTGCGAAATCAACTTCCGTTGTTCCATTGATTACCGCATTGATAGAGCCGCCGACCAGCGTAGAAGTCGGAGCTGTAATTGTAGCAGCAGAAGCATTGTTGTTAAAATTCCAGTAATGGATAAGCGTCTGCCCGAAAATTCCGCCCGAAAGAAAGAATGCGGCAATTACAGACCCTTTTAATAGGTAATTGTTGACCATTTTTTACTTAAATTAGATTTATGCAAAAGTGATCTTTCTAGTTTGTAATTATTTTAATTGAATCTTAATAAATGATTAATAATTTGTAATGATGTTGTGAAAGACCAAAAATGAATTAACCGATTAAAAATCAGTCACCAATAAGCGTAGGAAATTTCATTTTATCAGTTTTCTGCAATTCTATTTATTTTAAAACGGATGTTTCTGCATGTAAAAAAATCCTGAAATTGCAGTCAGAACCAATAAGATAAAAATAACAATGATGATTCTTTTTAACATATCTCTCATATTGCCAGATTTTTGATGTCATTAATTTCTAAAACCGATGTCGGATATCCTTTCTGTACAGCGTTGATCATTGCTTTCCCGACTTGATGTAAAGTTAATGATTTTGATGGTAATAAAATAGGGAAAAGCCAAATAAAAGGCTTAAAAAACCATTTTACATTCTTCTGGCCTTCAACAGGTTTCATGAATCCCGGTCTGAAGTTGTATGCCGCTCTGAAACCCAGTTTCTTCAAAGCATTTTCGGTTCTTCCTTTTACTCTTGCCCACATCAGTTTTCCGCTTTCTGTTTTGTCGGTGTGAGCGCCTGAAACATAGTTGAAGACCATATCAGGATTTTGGTTTAAAAGAGCTTTGGCGAAATGTAATGTGGTATCGTAAGTGATCTTGGTGTAATCTTCTTCGTTCATTCCCACGCTGCTGATTCCGGCACAAAAAAAACAGGCATCGTAACCTTTAAAATTTTCATCATTTAAATCGATTGTAAGAAAATCTGAAATGATGTATTCCTTTAATTTGGCGTGTTTTTTCCCGGAAGGTTTTCTGCTTACGCTTAGAATTTCTGAGATGCCAGGATTTTCAAGACATTCCATTAAAACGCCTTCACCAACCATTCCTGTTGCACCTGTGAGAATTATTTTGATTGAGTTCATTTTTTTTATGTTATATTCTAATGACGTTTATTAATTTATTTTTACTTTAAGTTAAATGCAAAAATTATACAGTTTTTTTGTCATTGCGAGGAGCGAAGCGACGAAGCAATCTCTTTAAAGCATTAAAACAGGAAGATAACCCTATACTTTGTCATCCTGAAAGGATCTAAGCTGTTGAAAGGAAAGATATCTAATAACGGTGTTGAGATCCTTTCAGGATGACAAACTTTGTGGACAAACTTCTGTAAATAAGTAAATAAGACAAAAAATTCAATGGCGAGAATTCCCCTCCTCTGGAGGGGTGGCGAAAATTCTTTAGAATTTTTGATGGGGTGGTTTTCAACATCATCCTTTTCCTAGCCCGGATAGCAACGGTTACCCCGCAGCAGGCGCAGGAAAAAGCATTGGCGCGAGGAGTATGAGTGGATAGCCGGAAAGAGCTCCAAAAAAATATAAATAATAAGTAATAATTCTTATACATATTTCAAAATAAAAAACCAGCCAAAAGCTGACCGGTTTTTCAAATTTATATTAGTTAAAACTATTACTTTTTATCATGCAACTGACTGAAAATATTATGAATAAGCCCGTCAGCAACCGAAATTTTAGGAACAAAAATACTTTTGATATCCGACCAGGCCATCACATTGTTGAAAATTTTCAGAGCGTGCACCAAAACATCGGCTCTGTCTTCCCGCATATTGTGTTTTGTCATTCTTTCTTCAACGGTCATGTCATTAAATTCCTTGTATACTTTTTTAAGGTGGGCCAATGACATGGGTTTTCCGTCTTTGGTTTTGCTCATTGAGAAAACTTTGTTGATATTTCCGCCCGAACCGATGGCTACGATTGGCTTTTTGCTGACCACATTCTTTTTGATCTCTTCTTTCATCTCTTCCCAATTATCCGGCATTACGAGATTATTCAACAAACGGATGGTTCCGATATTGAAAGATTTTTCATAGATCATTTGTCCGTTTTCATAAAAAGTAAGCTCGGTAGAACCACCTCCAACATCGATGTATAAATAAGCAAACTCTTTGTCAAGCCCTTCTGCAACGTGATTTTCAAAAACCAAAGTAGCTTCTTCATCCCCGGAAATAATTTCTATATTGATTCCTGAAGTTTCTTTAACCTGTCTGATGATGTCATTTCCGTTTTCGGCATCACGCATGGCGCTTGTGGCGCAGGCTCTGTAATGCTCAACCTTATAAATTCTCATCAGGTCACTGAAAATCTTCATCGAGTCGATCACCATTCTCTCTCTTTCTTCACCGATTTTTCCCAGTGTGAAAACATCCATTCCTAACCGTAAAGGGATTCTCAGAAGATTAAGCTTGATGAATTCCGGTTGGTTGTTGTTGATTTTTACTTCATTAATTAAGAGTCTGGCTGCATTACTTCCTATATCTATGGCTGCAATCTTCATTTTGTGTTCGTTTTAGCTTTTAAATATCTGTATGTTTCAAGTTGAGAACGGCATTCTTCTTTATCGTTGCTGATGTATTCGTTGCTCAATTTTTTGTCTAAAATACGGGCTTTTACATTATCTTTCAACTGTATATCGAGAATATCTTTCAATTCTTTCTTTAAATTTTTATCTGTTATTTTAGCAGCGGCTTCGATTCTGTAGTCTAAATTTCTCGTCATCCAGTCTGCGGAGGAAATATACATATCTTCAGCGCCTTTATTGTAGAAATACATCACTCTTGCATGTTCCAGATATTCGTCTACGATACTGATTGCCTTGATTTTTTCTTTAAAATCTTTCTGATTAACAGCGCAGTAAATACCTCTTACAATCATTCTGATGACAACTCCGGCCTGTGCGGCGGCGTATAATTTTTCAATTAAGGCCCTGTCGCTTACCGAGTTGGCCTTAATGATCATTTCTGCTTTTCTTCCTGCTTTTGCCTCTTCAATTTCTTTGTCAATGTGATGAAAAATCTTTTCACGCATGAACTGCGGGCAGACCAATAAGTTTTTACAGGTTTTTAAGACTGTTAAATAATCCTCATCTTTTGGTTTTTTCAGTACATTGAAAATCTTATTGATATCTGCCATAATATGACGGTCTGCGGTCATTAATAAATGATCTCCGTAGATTCTGGCTGTTTTTTCGTTAAAATTTCCTGTGCTTACAAAACCATATTGAAGGGTTTTATTATGTGATCTTTTCTTAATAACACATAATTTTGCATGTACTTTTTTATCGGGAAGGCCCACGAGTACAGTAATTCCTTCCGGTTCCAGCATTTCCTTCCATTTAAGATTGGATTCTTCATCAAATCTTGCCTGAAGCTCCAGCATTACCGTCACTTCTTTACCATTTCTGGCAGCATAAATCAGGGCATTAATGATTTTTGAGCTGCTTGCCAAACGATATGCCGTAATCTGGATTGATTTTACATCAGGATCCATTGCGGCTTCACGAAGAAGGTCAATAACGGGATTATATTTATGATAAGGAAACGTTAAAAGTACATCATGTTTTAAAATAACGTCCGTCACTCTTTCTCCGTGCTCAAAGGCGGGATGGGTGAAAGAAGTTCTTTCCACGGGCCTTTCATATTTTTCAAAAACATCAGGGAAATCCATAAAATGTTTAAAATTATGAATCTTACCACCAGGAATAATGCTGTCTTTTTTTGTTAAATTTAATTTTCGGATAAGCATTTCAAGCAAGGCTTTGTCCATATCTTTATCAAAAACAAAACGGGTTGGCTTTCCTTTTCGTCTGTTTTTGAGCCCTTTTTCTATTTTTTCGGCAAAATTGGTCCGGATATCATTATCAAGATCCAGCTCGGCATCTTTTGTTACTTTAAAAGCATGCGCGGAAAATTCGTCATAGCCAAAATACGAGAAAATATGGGGTAAATTGAAGGTAATAACATCTTCCAGCAACATTACATTTTTTTCTTCCGGATCTTCTGTCGGAAGTAAGACAAATCTACCCACAAAACGCGACGGAATTTCAATAATCGCATAATTACTGGAATACTGCCAGTCTTTTTTTCTCATCGCAACGCCTAAATAAAGACTTTTATCCCTGTAATAGGGCATCGGCGTATTTTCATGCAACAAAATGGGAATGACATTTGATTCTACGACTTCATCAAAATAGCTTCTGACAAATTCTTTTTGTTTGGCTGTTAAATTCTTTGATGTTTTAATAGAAACTTTATGATCTGCCATTTCGCCCTGAATTTTTTTCCAGGTTTTGTCGAAATTCTGCTGTTGCTTTATCACAATTTCGTTAATTCTTTGAAGAATTTTTGAAGGTGGCTGATAAAAAGATTCAGCAATTACTTTTTCCTTAAAATCCATGGCACGTTTTAATCCGGCAACACGCACTCTGAAAAATTCATCTAAATTGTTTGAAAAAATTCCTAAAAAACGGATTCTCAGATGCAAAGGCACATTTTCATCCATCGCTTCCTGTAAAACTCTTTCGTTAAAGGCAAGCCATGTAATATCTCTCGGATTAAAGTGTAATGACATTCTCTAGTTTATAATTTATCAAAAATAATGATTAATCAGTTTTTCATCTACTTTTTTAGGTTAAACTTTGATTAATTTTTAAATAAAAGGAGAGTTATCTATTTATGAACAGTGAAATATTCAAGTAAGTAATGAAAATATTTCTTGTATTGAGACTTAAAATGTCGGTTTTATCGAGGTTTTAATTTTAATGTGTCAATTTGTCACAAAATCCCAAATGGTACAAATATTGAGAAATTGACAGTGTAAATTAAACTTAAAAATTAGAAAAAATATAAATATTATGAGTAAAATAATTGGAATTGACTTAGGGACAACCAACTCGTGTGTTGCTGTAATGGAGGGTAAAGACCCTGTTGTAATTCCTAATGCAGAAGGAAAAAGAACAACTCCTTCTATTGTAGCCTTTACAGAAGATGGTGAAAGAAAAGTAGGAGATCCTGCAAAAAGACAGGCTGTAACGAATCCAAAGAAAACCGTATATTCTATCAAAAGATTTATAGGAACTCATTTTAAAGAAGATGCTAAAGAAATTTCTAGAGTACCTTACGAAGTTGTAGCAGGACCAAATGATACGGTAAAAGTAAAAATCGACGATAGAGAATATACTCCACAGGAAATCTCTGCAATGACGCTTCAGAAAATGAAGAAAACTGCTGAAGATTATCTTGGCCAGGAAGTGACAAGAGCGGTAATCACTGTTCCTGCTTACTTCAACGATGCTCAGAGACAAGCTACTAAAGAAGCAGGAGAAATCGCTGGTCTTACAGTAGAAAGAATTATCAACGAACCAACCGCTGCAGCATTAGCTTACGGGTTGGATAAAAGCCATAAAGACCAAAAAATTGCGGTGTATGACCTTGGTGGTGGTACTTTCGATATCTCTATCCTTGATTTAGGTGATGGTGTATTCGAAGTATTGTCTACAAACGGAGATACGCACTTAGGAGGTGATGACTTTGATGATGTGATCATCAACTGGATGGCAGACGAATTCAAAGCTGAAGAAGGAGTAGAATTAAAATCTGACGCAATTGCATTACAGAGATTGAAAGAAGCTGCTGAAAAAGCAAAAATCGAATTGTCTTCTTCTGCACAAACTGAAATCAACCTTCCATATATCACAGCTACAGCTACAGGTCCTAAACACTTGGTGAAAACTTTAACGAAAGCTAAATTCGAGCAGTTATCTGCAGATTTGGTAAAAAGATCTATGGATCCTGTTGCAAAAGCTTTGAAAGATGCAGGTTTGTCAACTTCTGACATTGATGAAGTAATCTTGGTAGGAGGTTCTACAAGAATCCCGATCATTCAGGAGGAAGTAGAAAAATTCTTCGGTAAAAAACCTTCAAAAGGAGTGAATCCGGATGAGGTTGTAGCAATCGGTGCAGCGATCCAGGGAGGTGTTTTAACAGGTGATGTAAAAGACGTTCTTTTATTAGATGTTACGCCACTTTCTTTAGGTATTGAAACAATGGGTTCTGTTTTCACTAAATTAATTGAAGCAAACACTACAATCCCAACTAAAAAATCTGAAGTATTCTCTACAGCTTCTGATAACCAGCCGGCTGTAAGCATCAGAGTAGGACAGGGTGAAAGACCAATGTTCAACGATAATAAAGAAATCGGTAGATTCGATCTTACGGATATTCCGCCGGCGCCAAGAGGAGTTCCTCAAATTGAAGTTACTTTCGACATTGACGCAAACGGTATCTTAAGCGTTTCTGCTAAAGATAAAGGAACCGGTAAAGAGCAGACGATCAAAATTCAGGCATCTTCAGGTCTTTCTGACGAAGAAATCGAAAGAATGAAAAAAGAAGCTCAGGAAAACTCTGCAGCGGACGCTAAGAAAAAAGAAGAAGTTGAAATCTTCAATAAAGCAGACGGATTGATCTTCCAGACTGAAAAGCAGTTGAAAGAGTTTGGTGATAAGTTATCTGCTGACAAAAAAGCAGCAATTGAAGCCGCTCACGCAGAATTGAAAACAGCTTTTGAAGCCAAAAACGGAGATGATGTAAAAGCTAAAACAGAAGCTTTAGATGCAGCATGGATGGCAGCTTCAGAAGAATTATATGCAGCAGGGCAAGGTGCTCAAGGTGCAGATGCAGGTCAAAATGCTGGTGGTAATGCAGGTGGGTCAGAAGATGTGCAGGATGCAGATTTTGAAGAAGTAAAATAAGCAGTCAATGACTGATACAATAGAAATCCCCAAGCGTAAGCGAGGGGATTTTTTTGTTCAATTAAGTGAAATGTTTATTTCTCAGAATCTATTTTTTCAATTTCTGCCAAATAAAATTCTATATTTTTCATAGATATTTTTTTACAATCCTTTTCAATTTGTTTCAACGCTTTTTTCATCTTGATTGAAAGTGTATTGTTTTTTAATTCGGTTCTGAATTCATTTCTTATTGTAAATAGATATTTTTTAGAATTGATATGACTTTTAAGCAACTGTGTGATTTTGCTTCTTGAAATTACGCAACCGGATTGATATTTAATAGTAAAAGGATTTTCAGAATGATATTTAAATAAATTTATTTTTCTACATCAAAAAAATCTTTACATTAGTATAACTTTTCATCTTTAAAATTAATTTAATGAAATTCTCTAAAATAATAATCGTATTAGGATTATTCCTATTTCAATTCAACTTTGCCCAGGAAAAAGCTGATCTTATACTAAACAAAGCACTTACCGAAGCAAAATCAACAAATAAAAACGTACTTCTTGTATTTCATGCTTCATGGTGTAAATGGTGCCACGTGATGGAAAAAAATATGACGTTACCGGAAACAAAGCCAAGTTTTGATAAAAATTTCGTTACAGCTTATATTGATGTTCAGGAAATGGGAGAGAAGAAAAAACTTGAAAATCCCGGAGGTGGAGAGTTGATGAATAAGTACAAAGGAAAAGATGCCGGACTTCCGTTTTGGTTGGTTATAAATCCAAAAGGTGATGTTCTTACAGATTCATTTAATGAGAAAAATGAAAATCTTGGCTGCCCTTCAACGGCAGAAGAAGTAGATATTTTTGTTGCAAAATTAAAGAAATCTTCTAAAATGAATGAAAACGAACTTCAGGCGATACAAAAAGCTTTTATAAAAAAGAATTAGTAATTACGGCGAAACCAAAGGTTTCGCCGTAATTACTTTTAAAGTTAATTATTTACCAAAAAATATCTGATCCTGTTTCTGCTGCTCATTATAAATTACCTGAAAACTTACGGGCATATATTGATAAAGAAACTTCCAGTGCTGGATTTTGGTATGTTTTTTAAAGCTTTCAAATGATCTTACAAAAAGATTTTCAATCATATCTTTCACATAAGAATCCCCATCTGCATAGATAATTTCCATCATTTTAATATGATGGGCAATGATATTGATTTTTGATTCCTGTAAAAGGTTTTTCAGATAATTGATCGTTGCCTGAATCACTCCCGGAAAGTTGTCCTGTGCGGAAAGCTGTGAAATTTCGTTTCGAAGTGGCGGATAGAAAAATTTTAAATACTCTATGGCTATTGTTTGGTTAATAGATCTCATTTGTACATTCATCATAATAATTAATATTTTTCAAACACTTCTACTGTGGCGAAAACTGTACCAGAATTATAAAAAGGCGGCAACAACAAATACGCCGATGATTACGGCAATATGAGTTGCTAAAATTTCTATATTATGTTTATTGGTCGTGGTTTTGAAGGTTTTCCAGTCGGATATTCTTCTGATTTTTGTTTTCATAAGCTGTTGATTTTGAATGGGGTTTTATTTTATTGTTTTTTATGCTTTTGTAACGAAATAGCCGAAAAATGTAACAAACTAAGTTCCGTGACTGTAAATTTGTCTTGAATAGCTCTTCTGCAAATCCTTCGAAATGTGACTGAATATCATTTTTCGGTATTCTTCGGTACAAAAAGCGGTATAATTGTCCAGTGAATAAATAAAAATATTTTCAATGGCATTTTTTAACATGATATCGCCATTTTTATAGATCTCATCCATCTTTTTGAGACTTTTAAATAAAATATTTTTCTCATTCTGACGGATCATATTTTTTATTTGATCTGTAAAAGTCTGAATAACGCTGTACGAATTTTGAGTTCGGTTCTCTTTTAATTCGTTTTGAATGTTGGGAATTACTTCCGTGATTTCCTGAACGGCCTGTAAATAATTCATATTTATTTTTGATTTATAGATTAAAATTTTTGAAAAAAAACCAAATCAGAACCACCAAAAAAGCTAATATCAACATACCGTAAGATTTCAGCCATTTCGGAGTTTCCGGTCCTCTGCTTTTTAATCTTCTTAGTTTGTCGATTCTGTTTAATGTCTTTAAATCCATTTTCTTCTGTTTTGAAGATCATGATGCCAATTGCATTCCTTTGCGAATGGTTTTAATTTAATTATATGTAAATCAGTGCATTGTTAAATGTGTATTGAAGTTTTAAAGGAAAAAATCCTGTCAAAATGATAAGGTTTTTATCAGAATGAAAAGCTGTTGAATGTTTAAGATAATTAATATCTTTGCAATCCATAAAAATCAAAAATGTTTTCAAAAATCGTAGTACACAGAGTCGGAAATAAAATCAACGGAGAATCTTTAACGCTTTCCCAGGAAGAATTGCAGCTGGAAGAAGGAATGGCGGAAATGCTTGAGGATTATTTTTTAGGTTCATTCAAATCTGAAGAAACTTTTCATTTTTACAGTGATTCTTATTTGGTGAATAACCCGGTTTACAGCTCTGTATCTGAGATTTTTGACGACAAAGCCAAATTTCTCTGGGAGGCTGAAAATATCGCAAAACATCTTTTCGAAGCTGCTGAAAATCCACGGGTTCAGGGCGGGGAATTGTTTATCGTATATTTTGAAGATGAAAGAGAAGGAACCGAAAAAGTAGATAAAATAGGTTTTTTTAAAACTGAAAAAAGAGAATCTTTCTTGAAGATATCTCCTCAAAACGAATCTTTTGATATAGAAAAAGATCAGGGAATCGGCTTGTCTAAAATTGATAAAGCAGCACTGATTTATAATAACGACAAAGAAACAGGATACGTGCTTTCTGTGGTTGACAACAACAAAAACGGCGATATGTATTACTGGTTTGAGGATTTTTTAAAGGTAAAGCAACGTGATGACGAATATTTTCATACACAGGAATCTTTAATGGTGTATAAAGATTATATCACGAAACAATTGCCTCAGGAATTTGAAGTTTCTAAAGCAGATCAGGCAGATTTCTTAAATAAATCAATTAATTTTTTCAAAGAAAAGGAAGAATTTAAGCTAGACGAATTTGCCAGTGAAGTATTGGGTGATGAGCATGTAATTGAGAGCTTCAATAATTTCAAAACAGATTACGAGCAGGATATGCAGATCAATATCGCGGAAGAATTTCCTATCAGTGAAGCGGCGGTGAAGAAAACCCAGAGACATTTCAAAAGTATCATTAAATTAGATAAGAACTTTCATATTTACATTCACGGTGACAGAAAAATGTTGGAGCAGGGCCAGGATGAAAAAGGAAAATATTATAGGCTGTATTTCGACAAAGAAGTTTAATCTACGAATTTTTTAAAGATAAAATGCAATCAACACTATAAAATCGCTTTTATTTTCTTTATGAATCTTATTATTTTTCAATTTTATATTAGCATATTCAAAATAAATGCGGCTTTAATTGTTAAATATTGAAAATTATTTTAGGTCATTTCAAGGCATTTTCACTATTCAAACGCCCGAAGCGACGATATTTTAACACTTTTAAGATTCGATACCACAAAGTAATATTACTTAAAATAATTCGTTATATTTGATAGATCAAAGAATTATATGAATTTTGTAGAGTGTCATGAAGAGCCCATCCATATTCCGGGCTACATACAAAGTTTCGGCTATCTGATTGGTATTGACGCAGAATCTCATTCCATCACATTTTTCGGTAAAAATATTACGGATATTTTTCCTGTTGAAAATACCGAACAACTTTTCGGTAAAAAAATCAGTGATTTTCCTGAGCTTTTCCAACCTGTTTTAAATTCAGATATTTACATTTTTGTTGACAAGCATACAAGAAGGGAAAATGAGACGTATTTCGATAAAATCTTAATTGGAGAAAAGCAATATCATTTCTCGGTTTTCAGGACACAAAATAATATATTTCTTGAATTTGAGGCTGTAATTGCCAATCCTCACAAGCATATTACCAACAAATATGATAATTTTTATATCATTGATAATGCCCAGGAAATTTGGGAACAGCTTTTAAGCAGTCTTGAAAGAATCGTGAATTATGACCGTATGATGATCTACAAATTCATGATGGACGGCTCAGGGAAGGTAATCGCGGAAAGAACGAATGAAAATCTCGAAAGCTATCTGGGGCTTCATTACCCCGAATCCGATATTCCGAGACAGGCAAGGGAAATGTATAAAAAGAAAAGAAAAAGAATTTTCAGCGACGTATATTCTGAGCCCGTGCCTTTGTTGAGCAGGGTAGAAGGCGATATTGACCTTACTTTTGCCTCTTCACGCGCGATGTCGCCTATTCACGGGCAATATATTAAAAATTCAGGAGCAGCCTCCAGCTTCAGTATTTCGATTCTTATTGATGATGTGCTTTGGGGGCTTGTGACCTGCCAAAACTCTGTAGCAAAGCACATTGACCTTGAAGATAGGGTGCAGGCAGGAATTTTTACGGCCTTGGCTTCCAATGCTTATTCTTCATTTAAATCTAAAAAAGAGCTTGAATATCGTTTAAATTTAAATGAAAGAGCCGCACATCTGAAATATGAGCTGCTAAAGCACAATATGCTGTTTGAATCTTTGATCGAAAATAAATCAGAGCTGAGAGATCTTCCCGAAGCTGACGGTCTTGTCATTGTTTCAGACGGAAATCTCATCACAGACGGTGTTGTTCCTGAAAAAGCAGTGATCGAAAAAATAATTAAATGGGCCCACGAAAATACAGAAGACAACCTTTATATTAATCGCAGTTTCCTTAAAAAGCATGGAAATTATTTAGGCTTAAACGAAAATTCTGCGGGTATCATTATCTATTTTGTCGAACGAAGTAAAAACGAAATGCTCATCTGGTTCAGAAAAGAATTTGACGAGCACATTCAATGGGCCGGAAATCCTGAAAAGAAAATAGGCGTATTTTTGCAAAATGGCGAGGAAAAAAATATTATTTCGCCACGAACTTCCTTTGAAGTTTTTACCCAGAATATTAAAGGAAATTCCAAAAGATGGAGCTCAAGAAATATAATTGCAGTACAGGCTATCCGTGATATTATCCTTGAAACGTCTCACAAACAGTATAATGCGATCAAAGAGCTCAACGATCAGCTTAAAAAAGTAAATGAAGAGCTTGACAGTTTTTCGTACACGATTTCGCATGACTTGGGAACGCCGCTTACCGTGATGAAGCTCAATGCGCAAATGCTTCTTAGCAATTTTGAAAAAACGGAAAAGAATAAAAATAAGCTGAATTCCATTATTGAGGAAATCGACAATATGGCCGATATGATGCGCGATGTTTTACAGCTGAGCCGGGCAAAACATAGTGAATTACAGCTTGATACAATCCAGACCAGAAATATGATCCATAGAATTTCTGAAAATGCAAAAGTTACTTTTGACAGCCCTGCCACTGAAATTATTATTGGAGACTGCCCGGATGTTCTGGGCGATAAAACAATGTTGCATCAGGTTTTCTTAAATATTATCAACAATGCTGTAAAATATTCTTCCCAAAACGATTTTCCGAAAATTGAAATTGAAGGAAAAGAAAACGGCGAAACCATAATTTATACAATTAAAGACAACGGAATCGGAATTCCCGACGAAGAAAAGCACAAAATGTTTAAAATTTTCAACAGAATGGATAATGCGAAGAAATTTAAAGGAAATGGGATCGGTTTATCCATTGTTCATCGTATTATGAAAAGAATCGGCGGAAATGTGGAATATGAAAGTCATAAAGACGGGACAACTTTCATTTTAACGTTTAAAAAGCCTTAAATTTGAAAACATTTTAAAACCTTATTATGGTATCCGAATATCTAAAACAAAATACAGCAGAGTTTCATGATGCAGCTGAAAGATTATTTAATTCTGAAAAAATATTCAACAAAACGTTTACTTTAGAAGACTATAAAAAAATCATCCATACCAATTATCTGATGCTTCTTCACTCGGAAGAACAGATTTTCAACAGCCTTTCCGACAAATTTTCTGACAGATTACAATTAAGCAACAGAAAAAAGCTTTCTTTAATTGAAAAAGACCTTGAAAGCCTTTCTCTGGAAAACCAAACCGCTTCTCATAATCTTGAATTTAACAGCGAAAATGAAGCCTTGGGAGCAATGTACGTGATCGAAGGTTCTACTTTAGGAGGAAATGTGATCGCAAAACAGCTTTCTAAAACAGAAGGTTTTGACCATGTAACGTTTAACTTTTTTGGTTGCTATCAGGAAAATACAGGCCCCATGTGGAAGAATTTCAAAGAAGTGCTGGATACCGAGGTGAAAGAAGAAAATTACACAGAAGTATTATTAGGAGCGAAAAAATTATACACATTCTTGTTAAACGTCAACTAATTTTTTTAAAAATATAATTTAATTCCTGAAAGATTGCTCAATTTTTCAGGAATTGTTAAATTTGGGCAGAATTTTGACCGGTTACAGGCAAATTTAAACTCAACAATAAATAATTTAATAAATAAATCAAATGAAAGTAACTGTAGTAGGTGCAGGCGCTGTAGGAGCGAGTTGTGCAGAATACATCGCAATGAAAAACTTCTGTTCAGAAGTAGTTTTAGTAGACATTAAAGAAGGATTTGCTGAAGGTAAGGCAATGGATTTGATGCAGACAGCATCTCTTAACGGATTTGATACAAAAATTACCGGTACAACAGGAGATTACAGCAAAACTGCAGGTTCTCATGTAGCAGTAATCACTTCAGGGATTCCTAGAAAACCTGGGATGACAAGAGAAGAGCTGATCGGTATCAACGCCGGTATCGTAAAAGATGTTACTGAAAACTTAGTAAAACACTCTCCGGAAGTGATCATCATCGTGGTTTCTAACCCAATGGATACAATGGCTTATCTGGTACACAAAACTTCGGGTCTTCCTAAGCACAAGATCATCGGAATGGGTGGTGCTCTGGATTCTGCAAGATTCAAATACAGATTGGCTGAGGCATTGGAAGCGCCGATTTCTGATGTTGACGGAATGGTAATCGCTGCCCACAGTGATACAGGAATGCTTCCTCTATTGAGCAAAGCGACAAGAAACGGGGTTCCTGTAACTGAATTCCTTGACGACGAAAAACAAAAATATGTAATCGAAGAAACTAAAGTAGGAGGGGCTACTCTTACAAAATTATTAGGAACTTCTGCCTGGTACGCGCCAGGTGCAGCAGTTTCTGTAATGGTTCAGGCGATTGCTTGCGACCAAAAGAAAATGATCCCTTGTTCTTTAATGCTTGAAGGTGAATACGGTCAAAACGACATCTGCCTTGGTGTTCCTGCTATCATCGGGAAAAACGGTGTAGAAAAAATCGTTAATATCACACTGACTGCTGAAGAGCAATTGAAATTCGCTGAAGCAGCTCAGGCTGTAAGAGAAGTGAATGGTGATCTGAAGTTTTAATTACTGAACTTTATATAAATAAAAAGCCTGAAATTTATTTCAGGCTTTTTTGCTTTGTATGGTCTTCTATATTTTTTTTGTAAATCAATAATTTCTGGCTTTTTAATCTTTAAAACAATGTTTTCAAAACACCGCCGTCTGCTCTCAGACTGGCTCCATTAGTAGCAATGGATAACGGACTGGAAAGGTATGTGACCAGATTAGCTATTTCCTTTGGCTCAATAAATCTCTGCAATAAAGAATCAGGATTGGTTTGCTGCACAATAGTGGCTTTCATTTGGTCAATACTGATGTTCTGAAGCTTTGCAAAATGTTCTACAGTTCCGGCAACACCATCGGAATACGTTGGTCCGCCTAAAATCGTATTGACCGTAACTTCAGTCCCTTTTGTGAGTTTTGAAAGTCCGTTGCTTACAGCTCCCATCGCCGCTTTTGTCATCCCGTAATGAATCATATTTCCGGGAATATTTACGCCTGATTCACTGCTGATGAAAATAATTCTTCCCCAGTTTTTAGCCATCATTTTTGGAAAAATTTGTCTTGATAATTTTACAGAACTCATCACATTCACTTCGAAAATATGAGACCAGTCTTCATCGGAAATTGTTTCGAAATCTTTCAGTTCAAAAATCCCGACATTATTTATCAGAATATCAATATCATTTAATTTTTCAAGCAGATTATTCACTTCTTCTTTATTCGAAAAGTCAGCGGCAATACCTGAAACTTTTGTATTAGGAAACTGTTGCTGTAATTGTAAAACAGCATTTTCAGTTTTATCTTTCTGTCTTCCGTTGATGATTACTTCTGCGCCTTCTTCTAATAATTGCTGGGCAATTGCAAAACCAATTCCTTGTGTTGAACCACTGATAAAAGCTTTTTTTGAGACTAATTCTAAATTCATTTTGATAAAATTTTATTTTTGTAATGATCGATCCAAAAATGAAGAAAAAATTAGCTGAGAATAGCCAATTGCATTTCTATCTGTTGAGAGAGGATTTTTTTGTCGGGATACATTCGTCTTAATGTATTTAAACCGCACCAAAATGTGATCAAATATTTTCCTAAATTCGGAGCTTCGATTTGATTTTTTAGATCCCCTTTTTTCTGAGCTTTTTGGATTGCTTTTGTATACATTTCTTCAACTTCTTTGAGGATTTGTATTGCTTCATTTTCAAGTTCATTATCAATATAAGCCATTTCTACAACGGTATTTGCGATGATGCATCCTTTCTGATGTGAAGTTTCACTTTCAAGAGCGATGCTGCGAAAAAAATCTTTAATTAAATCAATCGGAGAGTCACTTTTTTCCAATTCTTGTTTAAATTCAGCAAAAGCAAGTCTTCTTTGGTTGATTGCTTCTTTGAAAACCTGTTTTTTTCCGCCTTTAAAAGTATTGTAAAAACTTCCGCTTCCCGCCCCTGTAATGGTTAGAAGGTCGTTTAAAGAAGTCGCCGTATAGCCTTTTTTCCAGAAAATATCCTGAGCTTTCTGAATCAGTTCCGAGTTGTCATAAATATTAGGTCTACCTCTCATTTTATTTTTGTAATGATCGATACAAAAATATGAAAAATATTTAATTTGAATTAAAATTTAGCTTAAAAATTGAGTTAACTAAAAGACTGCCTAAACTCCAGCGGAGAAACATTGGTTTTATTTTTAAATAATTTACTGAAAGACTGGGGATGCTCAAAACCCAGTTCATAAGCAATTTCACTGACGGATAATTGGGTGGTAGAAAGCTTTTCCTTTGCTTTTTCGATTAGCTTTTCATGAATATGCTGCTGAGTGCTTTGCCCGGTCAGAACTTTCAACAGGCCGGTCAAATAACTGGGTGAAACATTCAGCTGGTCGGCAACAAAATGTACACTCGGCAATCCTTTGGTAATTAAATTTTCATTATTAAAATAATCGGAAAGCAATTTTTCAAGTGAATCAAGGATTTTATGATTGGAAATCTTTCGGGTAATGAATTGTCTCTGATAAAAACGTTCAGCATAATTCAGCAATGTTTCAATCTGCGAAATAATGATGTTCTGGCTGAATTTATCAATGTTAGAGTGATATTCCTGTTGAATATTTTCTATAATGCCATAAATTGTGTTTTCCTCTTTTTCGGAAAGAAATAAAGTCTCATTCACAGAATAATTAAAATATTCATAGTGTTTTATGTTTTTGGCTAAAGAAGTATTCCAGAAAAAATCGGGATGAATGAGTAAAATCCATCCCGTATGTTTTGCCCGTACATTGGGATCGGGATCAACGGTAACGCTGAAAACCTGTCCGGGAGCCATAAAAAACATCACACCTTCATCAAAATCATATTCCTGCTGGCCGTAAGTTATTTTGGCATTGGAGGTCCTTTTAGCCGAAATTGAATAAAAATCAAGAACCCAGCTCAGCTCCTTTACATCCACATCATGATTGATCGTGCTGTAATCTACGACACTTATCAACGGATGCTCAGGCTTTGATAATCCACGGAACTGATGGAATTCACTGATTGTTTTTATCCTTACGGGCTGTTTCATTATGACTAAGTTAATTGTTTCTGATGATTTTTAATAAAATATATTTGCAGTTTTATAAAGTCTTCGTGAATATCCATTCGTAATTTTTAGTTTATGCTCAGACTGACATGCAATTAAACTCTAGAAAAAAAGTTAGTATTAGCAATGTCATCCTGAGCGGAGTCGAAGGATTTCTATGATTTCAAGACAAAAGAAAAATTAACTATTATGATAAACTTTAGCAAAATCCTTAGCAAAATCTTTAACTTTAGTTTTACCTAAAACAGGTCTGTTTTTGTAATAATCTTCATACAAAGCACTTTCTCGTCTCGCCGTATTCATTTCCACAAAACCTTTTGCTGTTTTGGGATTCATTCCTGCATTGATAAGGTTATTTAAAAGATCCTCATCTGAAATTTCCAGCCATTTTAAATCCGGATTTCCGATAGCTTCCCCTAAAGTTTCTGCAATTTCGTTGGGCGAAATTTCTTCGCTTGCAATGTAACGGACTTCTCTTCCGTTGAAGGGTTTTTCGATCTCTTCCGCAATAACAGATGCGATATCAAGAGGTGAAACCCATGGTTCTTTTTCATCTCCGCCATAATTCTGGATAATCATATTTTGAGATTTAATAGTGGGAATAAAAGAATACATATTGTAATAAAACCCAACCGGACGCATGAATTTAATGGAAACATCTTCCGGAAGCTCATTCAAAATCTTTTCTATATTATAATGAGAAACCAAAATTCCGTTTCCGCTTGAAAGATGGGCACCAATACTGCTTAAATGAATAATATTTTTCACCCCCGATCTTTCAAAAGCTTCTTTATAATTTTCTCCGATTTTGGTATTGGCATCTACAAAATCAATGGTATGATCAAAAAAGATACCTGCATTTAATGCTTCCATGGCATATACGATATCTGCACCCGTAAAAGTTTCTGCTAAAAAATCTACATTTTCCATTGATCCGATGGCTGCTTTTGCGCCCAGAGCTTCAATTTCTGGCTGTCTTTCCGGGTTTGTGCTGATAACGGTAACGTCATGCCCTTTGCTTATTAATTCTTTTGTCAGAGGCTTGCTGATATTTCCTAATGAGCCTGTTACGATAATTTTCATATTGCTTGATTTTTATTGAAGCAAAGTTCATGATTGTTGGAAAATAGGGTGTAGCCGGATCTACTTTTTATGTAGCCAAAAGATGGTGTAAAACAAAAAAGAGCGGAAAAACCGCCCTCAAATATCTAACAAAATTTTATCTAATAAACACATCCACATCCTGTTTCCCATTCCTGACATAGTCTCATCGGTTCATGACAACCTGGACCAGGACCGCCACCACCGGGATTTGTTCTATAGCAAATACCATTACTACAGTACGTTGAAGAATTACTTGGAAATGTCGGTGGACAGTATCCGCTTTCATCACAAAAAGCATAGGCGGTATCACCACCGCTGATTAGAGACAACTCTTTTCTTGCTAATCTTTTTAAGTTTTTCATAGTGTTATAGTTTTGATTTAGAGATACTAATATACAAAAATATTTAATACACATTAATGTGACTTAAAATGTTTTGAATAGTGAATATTAAAAATAAAAACTCAACTTTAAACCCTAAATCCAAATCTCAAACTTTTGACCTGCTTAGCTCCGAAGGCGCAATTCCAAACTCTTTTTTAAAAACAAAAGAAAAATGAGAGAGGTCTTCAAAACCCAGATCAACATAAATATCGGTCGGTTTTTTGTGCTCTTTATCCAAAAGGAAATAGGCTTCCTGAAGACGTTTATTCATCAGCCATTTTCCGGGAGTTGTGTTGAAAATTGCTTTAAATTCTCTTTTAAAAGTCGATAAGCTTCGTCCTGTCATAAAAGCAAAACGTTCCAGGCTGATGTTGAATTTATAATTATGATTCATAAACAACTCCAAATCAATTTTGTGCGGAACATTGAAATTGAAGAGAATATCTTTGAGATCAGGACTGTTTTTTAGTAAAATCATCAACAATTCTTCACGTTTTATATCAACAAAAATATCGTCCAGCTTCTGGTTTCCGTTGTAATAAGGTTCCAGAGATTGTATGAAATTCTTAATTAATTTATCTTCATTAATGAACAAAAAAGAATCATCATTGTCCGTTGGTTCAGCCTGATAAGGATGTCGCTCCAGAAATTTCTTTAAAAATTTTTCATCAAAAGCAATGATCACTTTCTCAAAATCTCCGTCTTCTTTATATTTTGTATAACGAACCAAATGATTTTTCCGTGCAATACAGTAATCACCGGGTTTCATTGTGTAATGCCTGTAACCATCATACGAAACCATTGAACCTTTAAGCAAAAACAAAAAGAAATGCTCAGGAATAAACTGTTCCGGAGAAATTTCGGGACCTAAATGACAGGAATGTAGATTATTGAATTTCAATTTTTTTCTTTTTTGTTATGTCCTTTTGTCTTGAAACAAAAGAACGAAAAATTCAAGACTTGGAAACTTCCACTAAAAATTTAAAATTAATCCTAAAATCCCCAAAACTTGCGCGAATTCAAAATTTGTTCTTTAGTTCAAAATTTTTGTCGCGTTTCGAACAGTGGGAATTTTTTAACGGATTAAGTTTAAATTTTTTTAACGCTTCAGTTTCCTATGTCGTTTATATTTGTCAAAGTTTAACTGTTGGTTTTACAATGACTTGTCTTACAAATTTACGGATTTATCATTAAACTGTCTGCACTTGCCAATAGGGCTTCTTCACGACTTCTTGGAGTCCAGCTGAGGATGGTTTTTGCTTTTTTGTTTGACATTTGTTTGTAGAATTCTTTGCCGATGGGTTCTAAATTCTGAATATTAGAAGAATATTGCGGTCTTTCTTTTTTGAACAGTTCGGCAACGTCATAAAAGCTCATCACATCGTCTGAAGTGGCAATAAAGCGTTCTCCCGCAGCATCCGGATGAAGCATCGCTTTGATATGAATGTCCGCAACATCTCTCACATCCACAACACCCATCGTGAAAGGTGGAGTCTGGTTCATCGTTCCGTTTAAAATTCCTGAAACTGCAATATCCAATGAAGCAGAAGTGATTCCGCCGATGACAGGACCGAAAATCCCGACAGGATTAATCACGGATAATTCCAAGCCGTTGCCTTCTTTTTCGATAAATTCCCAGGCAGATTTTTCAGCGACGGTTTTTGATTTGATATAAGCCGGAAGCTCTGCATTGATGTCCGTCCAGTCTTCCTCCGTGAAAATGTGGTCTGCAATATTCTTACTGTAACCGACCGCCGCAAAAGATGAGGTCAAAACCACTCTTTTCACACCCGCATCACGCGACGCTTTCAAAACGCGCAACGCTCCGTCTCTTGCAGGAATGATGAGTTCGTTTTCATCTTTCGGATCCTGAGCAGGGAAGGGTGACGCCACGTGAAGGACATAATCACAACCTTTTACGGCTTCATCCCAATTATTGCCGCTTGTAAGGTCGGCTTCAATAAATGAAAGGTTTGAAAAATCTGTAATTCCGCCTTCTTCCAACGCCTTTAGAATGGTGTCTTTTTTTGCTAATGAACGAAGAGTTGTTTTCACATCATAGCCTTGTTGTAACAATTGAAGGACAGTATGACCTCCCAAAAATCCTGTGCCTCCTGTTACCAAAACTGTTTTCTTTGTCTGTACGTTTTCCATTTTGTTTAAATTTTACAGTACAAAGTTGGGGTTTATTTGGGGTTAAAGTTTTGTTGTGGAGTTCAATTTTTGTTTGTTGTGGGGGTCAATTATTTTAACCAATTCAAATTTTTTATGTTTTTAGGTACCAATCCTTTTTTTATTAATTTATTTATAGAATGCTCAATTGTTAATAACCCTAAACTTGTATTTCCTGTTTGTCTGATTTTTTCAAGACTTGTTGAGGAATGATAATGTCTAATAATATTAAAAATATTTTCTGTTTTATTTTCTAGTGTATTTTGAATATTTTGTAAATCAGCTACATTAAATATGGTTAAAGGATATATTTTATGCTGATCATTTTCAATCTCAATTCCTTCTTCTTTCATCAATCTTTCAAATTTTCTTTTAAATGCCATTGAAGAATAACCCGAACTAAATATATAATCGTTTACTATAAGAGTAGGATATATTTCTACTTTTCTATTAAAGTTAAAACCAAAATCGTTCAGCTTCCATTTATAGTTATGAAACTCTTTAATGTTTTTTTTAGCTAGTTGAATAAGACCATAATCTTTATAAAATTTTTCAATATCAATTTTTTCAAAATCTTCTTTAGTTTTAACTGTTTTATACCCATTAATTACAGGCAGATAATTACTTTTTGCTTCCGCTAAAATTATTTTATTTTTGTATCTAATATAATAATCAGCATATTCTATCTCTGATTTACCCTTTAGTTTAATTTTTAATTGATAAGTGTGTTTAAACACAATATTTTTATTATTCTTAAAAGAAATATTGAAAATATTTTCAATAAAAGGTTCAAAAAATTTATTGCCTACAAAATTTCCCCAATCAGTTCTATTACAAATATTGTTAGGTTTTAAATAATCAAACCAAAAGTCATTTATAAAAAGCGAATAATTTTTCTCTAAAAATAATTTATTATCCAAGACTAAGTATGCTATTGTATCTTCTCTTAAATTATCATTTTGTTTATATAGTGGACTTTTTTTTAGATCTAAAAAGTCGAAAATTTTAGGATCGTCAAATTCTGGTTTATCAAAGGTGTTTCTAATACTAAAAACATCTAGAATCTTAATCGTATCTTGTTCTGATTTATAAATATTTAAGTAATTAAACTTTAGCTTTTTATCATAGCTTATGAAATAAGTATACATTTGATTTTTAAAGAAATCAATAAAAGATCTTACTCCAAAAGTTTGTTGTAAATAATCTTTGAAATGATTGCCAAAAATTTCATCATTTTCTAATATTTTTAAAAAAATAAATGATTTATAAAAAAAATTAGGAGTATTACAATTGTGAAGGTATTGATTATGAATTAATTCTTTAAACATAAAAAAGTCAAAGAAATTTTCTCCTAATTCTTGTGAATTGCCTTCTTTGTAATGTTTATCAAATTCTAGTATTTTCGAATTTATAATTAATAGAAACTTAAATATGTTTTCTCGTATGTCAACGGTATATAATGGCGATTTTTCAGCAAAGTTATTCTCATTCAAAATTTCTTGCAAAGCGTACAGACATGTAATTCTGCTTACCAAAAAATGATTATGAGGCGTTGCTAAATAGCCTTTTATAAATTTTAAGCAAACTGATTGTTCAATTGGATTTTGATCATCTAAAAAAATTACCCTTAGACACTCTATTTGGGTTTCGCGAGAATCGTCTATATATTGGCTGTAGATAGGATTGAGTCTTGAATTAATTGCAACAATAGTAGCAATTAATTCAGCTTTAGGAATTTCTTTAATTAGATCTATTGGATTTTGTGGTTCTTCACCAGTATATGCTTCTGAATATTTAATTAAATGTCCAAACATGATTATAGTTTATTCAAATTTAACAAATTACAAATTTAAAATAAGACGAATCACGATTATACTTTGAATTTTATTTTAAAAATCCTCCACAGAAAAAACACTAGAGATAAATTTTGGAATCAATTTCAAATCAGTAACTATAGAAATTTGAATTACCTACAAAAAAGCCAGCGCAAAAAATTGCGCCAGCCCCGTCTATGAAATTTATATATTGAAACTTGCCGAGTTAATCGACAGTATTTTTCTGTATCATCTTATTAATTATTAAAAGTAGCAAAAGCCCCTTCTGTAGCTGCAAAGAAATTGTCGTAAATTAAACTGGTATTTCCTACACGAATTTCATAAATGTTTTCCTGAAGCGCTTTTACCAAATCGCTGGCAACCTCAGAAGCGGGAATTCCGTTTTCTCTGCCTCCGATTTCTACGGAAAAATCTGTATTCACCAAAGGTGGCATTAATTCAAAAACTTTTACGTTGGTCTCTTTTGCAAGCTCATATCTCAATAGTCTCGTGTGAGAATGAAGAGCCGCTTTAGAATCCGAATACGTCGGAATGTGGGAGCCGGGAACAAATCCTACGATCGAAGAAACATTCACGATTGCAGCTACATTTTGTTCTTTTAATAGGGGTAAAAATTTGTCTGTCAACCGAATAGGCGCGAAATAATTGGTGGTAAATTCTGCCACAGCTTTGCTGTAAATATCACCATCGGTTGCAAGATTGTACACATAAGCATTTCCTGCATTATTGATTAGAATGTTGATTCCTCCGAAAGTGGTTTTTACTTCTTCGTATAATCTATTGATGTCACTTTCATTCGTAATATCAGCCTGAATGGTGAATACATTTTCTAAATCTTTCGCTGCGGCTTCTAATTTTTCTTTGTTTCTTCCTACGATGATGATTTTATTCGCAGGACTTAATGCTTTTGCAATTTCTAAACCGATTCCTGAACCTCCGCCAGTGATCAAAATGGTGTTGTCTGTAATGTTCATAATAATTTGTTTTTTATTTATTGTAAATTAAATTTAAATATTGTACTATTTGGTACAAAATATGAGAAAAAAATTTATTCCAGTAATTTTAAATTCAGCTCAATCATTGAATGAAGGGTCTCCGGAGAATTTTCCATGCGTCTTGTAACGTGAATTCCGTTCCATAAATTGGTTAAATGCCAAGCCAGAATCTCTGGATCTTCCTGTGTTTTCAACTGTTTATTTTCCTGAGCTTTTTTGATTGTTTTTGCGAAAATCTGTTGAAGCCCTTTCAATAATTTTATGGTTACCTGCTTGATGTCGTCATCTTTTTCAGAAAGTTGAACCAGTGCATTTCCGAGATAACAGCCTCTTTCTCTGCTGCAATCGTCGGTTTTTGCTAAACTTAAGAAAAACCGTCTGATAAACTCAATTTTATTGTCTGCATTTTCAATGGCCTGCTCGATTTTATGGTTAAAACCTTCGGCGAATTGTTTAATAGATCGCAAATATAATTCCTGTTTTCCACCTTTGAAAGCCAAATAAAAGCTTCCTTTTCCGATTCCCATGGCATTCAGTAATTCGTCTGCAGAAGCCGTATCATAGCCTTTGTTTCTGAAAACTTCAGTCGCTTTTTCAATTGCCTGATTTTCGTCAAATATTTTTGGTCTGCCTGCCATTTCTTTATTTTGATAAGACAAAGGTATATAATTGTACCGATTGGTACAAAATTAAATTTAAAATATCTTTTATAGTTTTTGTCGATAAAGTTTGAGCATTAGAATTGATCTAAAGATAATGCAATTTGTCATCCTGAAAGGATCTAAACACAGTATTAGAAATGCAATCGGAAAGATTCGTGCTTAGTTCCTTTCAGGATGACAAACTGTGTGTAAAAAAATTATTAAATTTTTAAGAGTTATATATCCAATAATTATTTAACAGAATTCAAAACGCGTTCAAATTCAAGATCGCGGTTTTCCAAAATGTCCTGATCTTTGTATTTGATCAATTCATTAATTCTGATTCCGACTTGCTGGGTCTGAGAATTATCAGGATAAAAAATTCCGTTTCCGGTAAATTCTAAAATATAATCACCTGGTAGATTAACCTTCACCAAATCTCCGTCTGCACCAGAAGTTTGCTGACCGATTGTCAAAGATTGCGGAAATATTTTCTGTAAACTCATAGAATACCATTCACTTGCGCTTCTGGTTTCGGGATTCACAAGGATAAAAACTTTTCCTTTGTAAAAATGAGTTGTTTTACTGGGAATAACAGGAAAATAATCATAATCCTTATAAGAAAATGTACCAATATTTTTAAGATTTGGCTTGTAGTATTTTCCGAAATAATTTTCTTTTGGCGAAAAATATTTATAAACATAATGATATGCAAAACCGCCCCAGTCCGGATAAGCTCTCATATCGAAAACGATGGCTTTTTTCTGTGAAGCATTGCTTAAAATACTGTCCATCACCGCATCTATTCTGTCATCCTTTACATCATTAATGAATTTTAATGTTTCATTGATTTTAAAGTAAGCAATATCTTTATGAACCAAACGGCGGCTTTCGATTTTACGGTTTTTGTTGTTTACATAGTCAGCAAGTTGGGCAACCTGTGATTTATCGGTTGTATTAATTAAAGCAATTTCAGTGGAAAATTTCTGAGAACCGGATCGTACTTTTACGGTTTTCTCTGAAAGATTGTCTGGCCAGATCAAATTATTTTCATATTTTGAGAGAACAAATAACAGTTTCTGACGATTGGAAACTGAAATTAATTTGCTTTTTTCATTAATGATTTGCGAAATGCTTTTTCCATTAATTTCTGTGATTTTATCGCCAACTTTAATCTTTGCTTTGGCACAGATTTCCGGGAAAATAAGATTCGTTACCAGCAAATGATCATTGACGATCTGAAAATCAAACGGCGAATAATATGAAATGTTGAATAAAATTTGGTCTTTGTAGTTCAGTTGACGGTAAAAGCTAATGGCATGACTGTCTCGAAACTGAGAAACAGCTTTTGCAAGAACAATTTCGAAATCCTTTCTGGATGGCGATTTCACCGCTTCATTCAATAAATTATTAAAGAAAGAATCAAAGTTTTTATCCATCAGATATTTGTGTGGAAAAAGATAATCTACAGTTCCCTGAATTTTCGCCAATGCCAGTAAACGATATTGTAAAGGCAGATTTTCTTGTTTAGAAAACGGATATTTTTTCTCATCACTGACAGAGGTACCTTCTTTTAAAAGTCCGTAATCGAATCTATTTTTGTAAATATTATTAAGTAAAGTCTTGTTTTCAGCGGTAATTTTTTTATTTTTCTGATACCAGTCAAAATTTTGGTTAACAGAAAGTATATCTTTTTGATCATCTGCAATGGGTGTGGCAGAAAATGTAGTATTTAAGTTTTGAGTCAGTTTTTTAATTAATTTCATTAAAATCCTGTTTTGAATTAATTTTTTCAACATTAGCTAAAAATAGGCTGTCCGCATCAATTTTTCTGCCCGCCAGGTCAGGATGATAATATTTGATAAAATTCCATGTTTTTATGAAATCAGAATATTGATTTTTTTGTCCGAAAATAAATTGTTGAAATATAAAAATGAGTGTAAAAATTAAGGTTTTTTTCATGATAATAAGTAGTTTTTAAAGATAATAATTCTATATCAATAAAAATATTTATTACCGTAGATAAGCAAGTATCTCTAAATCATTACATCAAAGCTCATAAAAACAGCTGTTTCCGAAGAATTATTGTACAATTTGGTGTTAATTCCAGTGAAATGAAAACCTGCTTTCTGGTAAAATTTAATGGCGGGATAATTGGTGTTCTGGGTTTCCAGCTCTACGATTCGGCATTGCAGTTCTCTTGCCTTACGGTTGACATTTTTAATCAATAGTTTTCCGATATTTTGTCCCCGGAATTCTTCGCTTACTAACATATTTTCGATAAAAAGGCTGTTGTTCCATTCCCGGAAATCGCAGATGATCCAGCCAATCAGTTCATCATTTTCAAAGGCTCCGAAAGAATGTCCTTGCTCAATAATTGTATTAAGTTCGTCAATATCACTGGAATTTATTTCCCAGATTTTCTTATAATGTTGATTTTTTTCTCTTAAACTAAATTCAAATGTATTCCCGATTTCGATGCTTGAAATGGAGAAAATTTTATCAGTTTCATAACCGTTTAGTCCCCAGTTGATTGTTGGATTGGAGGTGAGTTTTTTTAGTTTTTTGATTTCCATTTAAAAAAAATAGCTTTTAAGACGAAATAATTTTAAAATATCAAACTTTGGTTTTATGTAGTCTTTTTCATAGTTAAAGATTTTAATTTCAACTTTCTCCCTGTCTTTTATAATAATTCCCGAATGATGTTCTAAATTTGAATTAATGCGCTCAAATAAACCTAAATTAACCATAACTTCAAGAATTCTATAACCATCTGCAAAATCTTCGTAAATATCTACGGGTAATGGTTGGTATTCAGGTGTAGATTTTATAAAAAGTGAGAAAAAATAAGGATCTAAGCATCCGAATTCCATTCCGAACATTATTGGAACCTCAATTTCCTGATTAGTCTTTATATTTTTAAAATGACAATGAAATCCATGAAAATAATATTTCCAATCATTAATTTTTCCGTTAGATTTTTTACTTCCTTTAACTTGATTGAAAGCTAGAAAAGGAAAATTTTCGTCTATTTTCACTTTTTTCTTTTTAATGAATTCCAGAATAAGTTGTTTTGCTAATATTCTATAATCTTTTGCGCAATTTTCAAAGAATTTTTGATGAGCTACAACCTCTTCATCCGTGATCAATTTACTTATATTAATTTCTGGTTCAAGTGTATGAATGCCGATTTGGAATTTTGGAAGCTCTGATTTTAATTTTTCACCTACTTTTTCTTTTAAATGATTAATTGATTTTGCAAAAACTATTTTCAATTTTTTGCCACGATGTATGCTTTCGATATAATCAAGGGAAGGAAATTTATCGATGGATCGGATTTCAATTATTTCTGTTGTTCTTTCCAAGAGTATTAGATGTACTTTCAAAATTAATCAAAATTTCACATTCCAAAACTTTCAAAACCCTTAAATTTGTTTCCAATAAAAATTTACCAGATGCTTAGGAAAATTTCGATTGCGGCGGCTACTTTCCTGTCCGTGATTACAATTAATGCTCAGAAGAACAAAAATTCTCAATTAGAAAGGCCGAAATTAGTGGTGGGTTTGGTAGTAGACCAGATGAGATGGGATTATTTGTACCGTTTTTATAATAAATACGGCAACGACGGTTTTAAAAGATTATTAAATACAGGATATTCTCTAAATAATGTACATATTCCTTATGTTCCGACGGTTACGGCTTTGGGGCATACCTGCATTTATACAGGCTCGGTTCCTGCGATTCACGGAATTGCTGGAAATGACTGGAATGATAAGGAAACAGGAAAAAATGTTTATTGTACAACCGACGAAAATGTGCAGCCTGTCGGGACAACCAATGCAAAAGTGGGAAGTCATTCTCCAAAAAATCTTTGGTCGACAACCGTTACAGACGAATTGAGGTTAGCAACCAATTTCCAGGGAAAAGTAATCGGAGTTTCTTTAAAAGACCGTGCTTCGATTCTTCCGGCTGGTCATACGCCGAACGGAGCGTATTGGTTTGATGATTCTTCGGGAGATTTTGTAACAAGTACCTGGTATATGAATGATTTGCCAAAATGGATGAAAGATTTCAATGCGCAGAATTTACCGGATAAATTAGTCGCAAATGGCTGGAATACACTGCTTCCGATCAATCAATATACAGAAAGCGCACCGGATAATTCTTCTTGGGAAGGGCTTTTGGGAAGTGCAAAAACACCGACTTTCCCTTATACAAACCTGCAAAAAGATTATCAGGAGAGAAAAGATAATATTCGTTATACGCCTTTCGGAAATACTTTGACCTTAAAATTAGCCGAAGCTTCTGTGGAAGGAGAAAAGCTGGGAGCCGACAATATTACGGATATGCTGGCGATCAATTTGGCTTCAACAGATTATGCAGGCCATAAATTCGGACCGAATTCTATCGAGGTTGAAGATGTTTATTTAAGATTAGATCAGGATTTAGCGGAATTTTTCAAGTATCTGGATTCAAAAGTCGGAAAAGGAGAATACACGGTTTTCCTTTCTGCGGACCACGGTGGAGCGCATTCTGTAGGATTTTTACAGGAACATAAAATCACGACAGGTTTCTTCGGCGAAGGAATGGAAAAAGATATTAATGATAAATTAAAAGCAAAATTCGGGGTTGATAAGCTGATTAATGCGGTTGATAATTACCAGATCTATTTTGACAGAAAATTATTGAAAGACAATAAGCTTGAATTAAATGAGGTAAGAGATTTCACCATAAAAGAAATTGAGAAAGATCCAACCGTTTTGTATGCTGTTTCTGTAGAAAAAGTTCAGGAATCTACCATTCCCGAGCCAATTAAACAGAGAATTATCAACGGGATCAACAGGCAGAGAAGTGGTGATATTCAATTGATTTCCCACGATTCTATGCTTCCGCCATATTCAAAAACAGGAACCACGCACAGTGTCTGGAATTCTTATGATTCACATATTCCGTTGATTTTTATGGGATGGGGAATTCAGCATGGGGAAAGCAGTAAGCCGTATTTCATGACAGATATTGCGCCAACCGTTTCTTCATTATTAAAGATTCAGTTCCCAAGCGGAAACGTCGGAAATCCTATTACTGAAGCTATCGGAAAGTAATTTTAAATCTATATAAAATTTAAAACCTGCAATATTTTTGCAGGTTTTTTTATGGGATTAATTTAAGTTTTTTATTATGATCGTATGAGTTTTTGTATTTCTTTCTGATATAGCAGGTTTTGCTTTCTTATTTTCAGAATAAAATAAAGAAGTAAGACAATAATAATTAAGCCGATTACTCCAATAATAATTCTGAGATATTGATAATGAGCACCCATTTCCCGGATTTTCTTTAAAGTTTCCTTATTATGATTATCAATCGAATGATTAATAGAGCTTAATTCATTTTGTTCTCTCTTAAAAAGCGATTCAAAATATTTTTTATGATAATACTGGTACAGATTCTGTTTTCCGAGAGCCAGATAATTATCTGCCATTTCTTTATAAATTCCTTCATTCAGAACAAGATCTCCCGTTTTTTTTGAAAGGTTTTCAGCCTTACTTAAAAGATGTAAAGCGGTCACATTTTCACCGTTTTGCTTATACATTTCCGCCATGCCTTTTAACGCAAATGCTTCCAGGCTTTTTGCGGTAGCTTTTTGTGCATAACTTATTGATTTAATGAAGGCTTCGTTTGCATTTTGCATCAGGTTAAGGTTAATGTAACAATATCCTATATTGTAATAAACTACGCTCATATTGGCATAAACAGGCTTTGACCGGGCTGCTTTTTCAAAATTTTTGATAGATACTAAAAACTTTTCAAGTGCAATTTCAGAATTCGACTGGCTCTTATAAATCATCCCGCGAATGGCATAGCTCCGCGCTGTTTCTATATATTTTTCATCCGCATTTTGGGGAAGCTTTTCAATGTAAACATCAGCTTCATTCAATGTTTCAAAGCTTTTACTGAAAAGTTCCATTTGCTGATACTGTATCGCAACGGAAACCAAAACATTGGCCCGGATTTTTAAATCGTTCGTTTTTTGTGCAAGTTCTTTCGCTTTTAAGATATATTTTAAAGATTCATCGAAGTTTCTTTTAGCAATATTTGCCGTCGAAAGAAGCATATATATTGAAATCGATTTGTTAATATCTTTCTCTTTTTTAAGGAGTTGATTAGCAATACGAATTGAAATGTCAGGATTTCCGTAAATTTCAAGCCGGGCTTTTTTAAGCAAAGAATCATCTGAAATTTTTTGCCCGTACAAGGAAGCTTGACAGATAAAAAACGCTGTTATAATAAATTTTAAAACTAATTTCATGATGTTCTGCTTTTACTTATTTCCTGAATGTAAGCGTTTGGGGACATTCCTGTTACAGATTTAAAAACAGTTGTAAAAGCGCTGTGCGAAGAAAATCCCGAAAATTCTGCAAGGTAGCTTACCTTATAATTAAGATAAACAGGGTCGGTTTTTAATAAATGAGCAATATGGTTGATTCTCAATTCGTTAATATATCCATTGAAGTTTTTTCCTTTGCTGTTATTAATCACTTCCGAAAGATATTTTGTATTGACGCCCATTTGTGCAGAAAGCATCGAAAGTGACATACTTTTACTCAAATATTGATCAGAAAGTTCCCATTCCCGAAGTTTTTGGAGGATTTCCTCTTCCTTTTCCTTAGAAATTTTACTGCAGTCCTTTTCTGGCGATTTTTCTGCGGAAACAGGACTCAACAGTGTTCTTTTATTCTGTTTTTCAAAAAATTCAAACTGCTTTTTTACCTCTTTATTCCTGGCATTTTGAGCTAAAAAATAAATAATCAAAACAACAATAATTAGCAATAAAATTGATGCCAGAATCCAGAATCGCTTTAATTCATTCTGTTTCTGAAATTCAAGATTTTTATTCTGATAATTTTCTACTAGCTTAACAATATATCTGATTCCTTCTCTTTGGCCGGAATCCAGCTGGGTCTTTGTTTCCATATAAAGCTTGTTGTATTGATGGTACTTTTCATCATTATGCAAGGCAAAATAATTGTTGGATAAAGACTCATAAATCCTTACTTTTAGTCCGTTATACGGTAAATTTTGAATTTTTAATAATGATTTTTCTAAATTTTCAACTGCTTTTCCATAATCTTGTTTAATGAAAAAATAACGTGACAGATTTTCATAAGCCAAAGCGGTAAGAAATTGATAATTATAATGTTGATTGAGATTTATAATAACATTTTCAAGAAAAATTCTGGCTTCTTCCACTTTTCCCTGCTTCATTAAATAAGAAGAACGAAAAATTTTATTTTCAAAGCCGATAATTTTATTTTCTTCATTATGCGTGTCAATATATTGATCACTTTTGTCGAAATTTTCAAGAGCTTTATTGTAATCTCTTGTAATTCCGTAGTTTAAACCCTGAAGCTGATAGAGTTTTGCAATTGTTATTTTAGATTTCTGGTCATCATTTCTGAAGGTCTTTTTATCATTTAAAAGATCAGAAATAATTTTTTGTGACTGGTGATAAAGATCCAGATTTTGATATTGATCTGCGAGGCTGTAATCTGTAAAAAGCTTTAAAAATCCGGAGTAGTTTTGTTTCCCAGCATCTTCCATCTCGCCCGAAATCGTAACTGATTCTACATAATTGCCTTTCATCGCATAGGCTTGGGAAATAATATTTTGTAAAACAATTTTATGCTCTGTGTTCTGATCACTGTTTAATAAACTTTGCGTGTAATTAATGCAGTCATCGGGATTTTGATATAATTTCTGAAACGCTTTATCAGCTAAAATAGTAAAATCAGGTCCGGATTGTCCGTTTGTAAAAATGGAAACAAAGAATATAAGTAAAAAAAATAGACTGTTTTTGAATCTTTCAAATGAAAAAAATTCGTTAATTATTTCTTTTTTGTTAATATTTTTTAAGTTTTTGCCCAAAATTTGATTGATGTATATTATTGATTTTAAAGTATTTATTTTTTTAATTCTTTTAAATTTCATGAATTATGTAAGCCAAAAGCTTTTGAGAGCTTAAATATAATGTTAATATTGTTCTCACCAATTCAAAATATTAAACATAAACAATTATGAGAAAATTTTACAAAATTCGAATTCTGTTTTTGTTCGCTTTTTTAGTATTGAATATTTCTTTACTGAATGCTCAATTAACAGTAATGGCAACCGGCAATTACACAATAGGTGGAATTTCTGACAACGGAGTGGTAAGCATGCACACAAGCAGCGGAACAATTTATAAATGGGATTCAGCAAATGGTTTGGTACAGATCGGAAATATTTCCAATGGTTATCCTGCCGCAGGAAGAACGCTGATTACGGCGGATGGCTCAAAAATAGCTTCCTCGATTACCAACGCAGGGACCAATTTTAATGAAATATCGACTTATAACACCGGCTCATCAACCTGGACCAATCTTGGAGGTCTTGTGCCCACAGGTTGGGATGGCAGCGTAAGTTCTACCTGGGGAATGTCTCCAAACGGAAATACGATTGTTGGACTGGGCTGGATAAACGCAGGAACTGCACACGCCGTAAAATGGACCGCACAAAATGGCATGACAGATCTTGGAAGCATGATTGCCAACAGAAGTTCAAGAGCTAATGCCGTAAATGCTGATGGAAGTGTAATTGTAGGCTGGCAGGATCAGGCTGACGGCTTTAGAAGCGGCGCAAAATGGGTAGACGGTGTGGGAAGCTTTATAACAGATATAAATGGAAACAGTGTTGGCGAAGCGGGAGATGTTTCTGCTGACGGGAATACGATAATTGGTATGAATACGCCCGAACCTTACGTTTGGAACAGTACAACCGGACTTACATACATAACACATCCAAATTCCTCAGCCTTCTTCAGAGGTGGAGCAACGGGAATTTCTGCTGATGGCAGCAAGGTGATTGGCTTCTTTAGACCTTTCCCGGGACCGCCAATGACAGGAGAAGGCTTTTTTTGGACGGCGGCAGGTGGCAGAGTAAACCTTAATGATTACGCTACAAATTTAGGCATTAATACACAGGGAGTTACAATGTCTCTTCCGTTGGCGATTTCTCAAGACGGAAAAAAAATTGCAGGCGTAGGAATGAATGCTGCTAATCAGATTGTAGCTTTTTATCTTGATCTGACGGAGTATCTTTCTACAAGCGATGTTGTAAAAACAAAAAATACGATATCCATATATCCAAATCCTGTAGAAGATATTATTTATATCAAAAAGGCAGGTAAAATTGACAGAGCAGACGTATATAATAAGGTAGGTCAGAGGGTGGCATTTTTTGATTCTGTGGCAGATAGAATTGATGTATCATCTTTATCTCCGGGGAATTATGTTTTACAAATTTTTGTGAAAGGGGAAGTTTCACAAAGTTTTACATTCATAAAACAGTAAAAATTTAAATTAGACACAAGCCTCAACTTAGACCGGAAAACTCGCAGATTACTGCGAGTTTTTTTTATATAAAATTTATAAAATTATTTAATTGGTGTAGCTTTTACCTGAATATTATCTGATCCTGCATCCCCAAATAACAGTTTATATCCGGTATCACTGGCTCCACCACCTTTCATAGCAAGAGTATATGTTCCAGCCGGTAAGTTTAAAATGGCGTGAGGTGTAAGATAATAATACCCGCTGATTACATTTCCGTTTGTGGAAGAAGTATTGGTATAGGACATTGATGCCGATCCGAATTTTGAATTGACAGGAATTCCTGATGGAGCATTTGTAAATAGGAAATAGACACTGGCCAATTTCACGGAAGAATCGGTCAGCGGTAAATCCGTTACTTTGGTAAAAACACTCGAAATATTCCCGCTAAATTCTACGACTGATGGTTTGGTTAAAGTAAAAGAAGGGAGTGTTATCAGTGTTGCATCGTTGTAACTGCTGCCATCTCCGAGAGTCACCGAAGTAGGAGAGAGCTGGTCGGTAATAGTTCCGCCTACAAGCATTCTAGTTTCACTTGCTGTAATTTTTCTGTTCCATTGAGTGCCGTCATTGTAATATTCTCCCGGATATACAGGATTCGATGCACTTGAAGTATTGGTAGCAGTGTTATAGACGGTCATTCCGGCGATATGCGAACTTACTGGTGATGCATTATTGGTTGCAGTAAGAGCTACTCTGGGAAGTATAAATCCTTTATTTGTACTGCTTAACTCTAAAACTGAGTTAGTGTTTGGATAGGCGGTACCTATTCCAACCTGGCCATATAAAAACTGAACTGTAAGAAATAATAAAGAAGTAAATGTAATTTTTTTCATATTGTTTTTTAATAGAAAGTAAAAATAGAAAGACTTTAAACCATTTTCAACTTCTATTGAATTAATTTTGATAATTGACCTATATTGTTGTATTTGAACATATAACGGTTTATTTTTTTAAGTTTAATTTTAAATATTTCAGTAAAAATAATTCACTTAAGATGAATTGATTGTAGCGAAATTTAAAAAATTAAGATCTTTATAATTCTTTTTAAAGGGATTTAATTATAAAAAGATAAAAAAAATTAAGTTTTTATCATGCTGAAAAAAATTCATGAAAAAAGTCACCACATTAAGGGGTGACTTGGTATTTTTGATTATTAAACATTAAATTTCTTCGCTTTCTTCATCTTCATACTGTTCCAGATAATAGGTGAAAGAAAAGTCTTCAACCTGATCTTCAGCATCTTCAAGGGTCGTCAGCAGATCTTCAAAAAGTTCCAGCTGATCTACGCTCATATTAACGAATTCGATGTGAAGAGGCATTTCCAGTTCGCCTGTAATCACATCAGAAAGTGCATCCAGATTGTCTCCGAAATAATCGGGAAGGGGTAATTTTTCTTTTAACTGAGCATAGAAATCTTCATAATCTCCTATGTCTGTGAAATCTATATATATTGTCTTCATATTTTACTTTTTATCATTAAGGTCTACTTACTGCTTTTCAAAACTTTTATAATGATTTTTAGATAAATAAACATTGCCGTTTTTGGTAAATACAATTCTGTCTGCATTTCTGTTTCCGCAGTTGTAATTGACGTCGGCTTCAAAATATTTTTCACCTTTTGGAAGATTCCCTTCTCTGTTGCTGAAATAATCACCGCCAATTGCTTTTCCGGGCAAAACGTCACAAAGATTACCTTTTGAAGGGTTCCAGCCGGATTTTCGGGCTTCACTCTTAGTGATATAAAAATCAGGAAGTTGATGGTTTTGTTTTACATAATTAATGACTGCTTTCTCTTCCGTTAGCTGATCAATAGACTGATCCGAAGAAAAATTAGCAGGAGATACCGCAGGATTTTCATCGGCAGTTCCATATTCTATAACTGATTGATTGGTTGGATTACCTTTTGTATCCGCGATAAAATTATTATAAACATACATCACAGACATTCCGAAAAGAAGCCCTAAGCAAATAAAAAACAGAGACCTTATTTTACCATTCATATTTTTGTCAATTATTATATATGTGAATTGTCAATTTTACTTTGTAAGGCAACTGTCAATTTTAGATTTAATTTTCTAAATATCAAAAGTTTAATCACAAAAATTCACAATTGACCATTCACAATTCATTTTTTAATCTTCTCTCCATTCTTCCGGAATATCGCAAATCGGGATAGGAACCATTTTATGTTTGGCTGCTTTATGCATTCTGTCGAAAATTTCAAATACTTCTTTGTCGCGGCCTTCATAATCTCCGGCAGCTTTTACACCATACTCTTTCTGGATTTTTTCCAACTCGGGGTATGTGGCACCGATCTGATCTTCGTCGGTTCTTTCCGCATCCCAAAGGCCGTCTGTAGGAATAGCATTTTGAATGCTTTCGATAAGATTTAAAGCTCTTGCCAATTCATAAACTTCAGTTTTGTAGAGATCGGCAATTGGCGAAACGTCTACACCGCCGTCACCATATTTTGTGTAAAATCCAATCCCGAAATCTTCCACTTTATTTCCTGTTCCGCAAACCAAAAGCCCGTGAAGCTGCCCAAAATAATACAAATTCAGCATTCTGAAACGAGATCTGGTATTGGCAAGCGCCAGATTATTGCTCCATCTTCCTTCCACATGATCATGAACAACGGCTTCAAAGCTCTCAAAAACCGGCGTCAGATTGATGGTTTTTGCCTGCACATTTGGAAATTTTTTCTTTAAATCTTCCATATGATCCTGAGCGCGGTTTACCTGATCTTCTTTTTGGCGGATCGGCATTTCCAGAAGCAAAACTTCAAGTCCTGTCATTGCGCAAAGCGTAGAAACCACGCCGGAATCAACCCCTCCGGAAACTCCGATTACATAACCGTTTACCTTTGCTTTTACGGCGTAATCTTTCAGCCAGCTTACAATATGGTCTATTACTTTTTGTGTCTGCATTATTTTATTTTTTAGTCTATTTTGATTTTTTAGTTTAATTTAAATTTCAAAATTACTATATTTTTTACTTTTATTCCGGTTCGGCACCGAATAGGGTGAAATCCGTTTTTGCTCCTTTTTTAATATCAGATTCTTTCATTTTCGTTCCGCCGATATTTAAGGTTTGTAAATTAAGATTTTTAGAGATATTGAGCTTTGTAATCTGATTGTGTTCGACATTTAATTTTTTCAGGTTTTTAAGCGAACTGGTATCAATTGTTTTTAATTTATTCAGAGATATTGTTAGCTGATCAAGTCTTGTAAGGCCTTTGAACGAAATATTTTCAATTAAATTATTATCCAGATAAAGAGAAGCCAGGCTTTTAAGGTTTTCCGCACTGAAAGTTGAAATTTTACATCCGGTACACGAAAACAATTGAAGATATGTTAAATTCTTAATAGTCGCATTCGGGATCATATTGTCATCCAGGACAATCATCGTCGCATTGGGAAAAAAACTGAGATCATCAGTAGAAGTGATTCCTTTATTAACCAGGAATAAATTGGTAATCCTGTCTGCTTCAAGCTGATTGATAGAGCCGCTTCTGTCGGTGTCAAAGTTTTCCAGAAGTGCTTTTTCAATATTCTTATCCTTAAAAGTAAGATCCTGAGCATAAAAAAACGATAAACCCGAAAAAAGGGTGAGGGTTATAAATATTTTGTTTTTCATCATAAGATTGTGTTTTAATCCTTATTTTTGTAGCTTAAATTTCATGTAAAAATAATGAAGATTTTTAAAATTATTGCAATTTCCACCATTTTAGTTGTGAGCTTGAATTCTTGCAAAAAAGAGACCAAAGATCAATGGAAAGTAGAAGTGAAAAATCCTGCTGAAAAAGTTGAAATTACAGATATTTCCAAAGAATTTTACGATCAGAATGTTCCATTGGACCAGTTCAAGGCTAAATTTCCTTGGTTTCAGGGAACAGTAAGCGATGCAGATTTTGGAAAGAGAAGGGCTGATGCACAGGAAGTGAAAATTTACAAAGAAGCAATCGGGAAAATTGACCAGAAAAAGCTTCAAAAGGATCTTCAGGACTTATTTTCTCATATAAAATTTTATTTTCCTAAGTTTCAGAGTCCGAAAGTTTTCCTTTTTTCATCGGCATTGCAGATGGTTCAGGATCCTATTTTCTATGATGCAAAAGGAAATCTTTTATTCATCGATGTAACAGGTTTTATGGGTGATGGAAATGCCAATTACAAAGGCTTGGAGCTGTATTTCCAGAAATCAATGAATCCGAATAATATTGTTCCTAAAGTTTCAATGATTTTCGCCGAAAATTCTGTAATGGAATCTCAGGACCATCAGAAATTCATCGATCAATTGATTCTGAACGGGAAAATAATGATCTTACAGGATGCATTTTTGCCCGATTTCCCGGATTATCTGAAAATGAATTATACACAAAAACAATACGATTGGGCAGTCGCTAATGAAGCTAATATCTGGAATTATTTTGTGGAAAACAACCTTATTTTCGGTGATGACCCGAGATTGGTGGAAAGATTTATTACTCCAGGTCCGTTCTCAAAATTTTATACAGAAATTGATAACGAGTCTTCACCACAAATTGGGATTTTCACGGGCTGGCAGATTTGTAAAGCATATTTTAAGCAAAAACCTGAAACTAAATTAACAGATTTCCTGAAAATGGATGCAACGGTGATTTTTAATCAATCGGGTTATAAGCCAAAGCTGAAGTAAAATTTAGGTTAGAAATTAGAAATAGTAGAATTTAAATTATAGAAAAAATAGAAAAAATGAGAAAGACTCAGATAACGATAGATGTAGAGCTTGATGAAAACCATATCCCGGAAATAATGACCTGGAACGCTCAGGACGGAGGGGTTGAAAAGGAAGAAACGAAAGCGGTCATGATTTCTGTTTGGGACGAAAAAGCAATGGAAGCGTTGAGAATCGATCTTTGGACAAAAGAAATGCCGGTTGACCAGATGAAAATGTTTATGCATCAGATTTTGGTTTCTTTGGGAAATACTTATCAGAGAGCAACAGGAGAGGAAGATGTGGCACAATGGATTGAGCAAATGGCAGAAGAATTTGCTATCAAATCTGCAATAAAAATGTAAAACCGCTTTTGGCTTTTAGCAACTGGCAATTGGCTTTTTGCTAAAAGTAGTAAGCAAATAATAATAAAGTTTTGGCAGATTAGTTATACAGCTAAATGTCAAAAGCAATAAGCTAAAAGCAAAAAATATGAATTTTAATACAAAAGTTATTCACGGAGGACAGCATCACGAATCTGCAACAGGTTCTGTGAACGTTCCTGTATTTTTAACATCTACATTCGCACAAAAAAGTCCGGGAGTACATTCCGGGTATGAATATTCAAGAGCGGCAAACCCTACAAGACAGGCGTTGGAAGACTCTTTGGCAAGCATTGAAAACGGAGCGAGAGGTTTGGCTTTTGGATCTGGTTTGGCTGCTATCGACTGTGTTTTAAAATTATTAAATCCTGGAGATGAGGTAGTTGCCGTTGATGATCTTTACGGCGGAACATACAGAATGTTCACCAGACTTTTCGAAAAATATCAGTTGAAATTTACATTCGTGAATTTTGATGATGCGCCAAAAATTGCGGATGTTATTACAGATAAAACCAAGCTGATCTGGATTGAAACACCAACCAATCCGTTGATGAAATTGGTTGATATTAAAGCAGTTGTAGAAATAGCAAAAGGAAAAGATATCCTTGTTGCGGTTGATAATACTTTCGCAACACCTTATCTTCAAAGACCAATTGATTTGGGAGCTGATATTGTAATGCACTCTGCCACGAAATATTTGGGTGGCCACTCTGATGTGATCGCAGGAGCTTTAATTGCTAAAGATGTTGAATTAGGAGAGAAATTACACTTCATCCAGTTTGCAAGCGGCGGAATTTTAGGACCTCACGATTCTTATCTGGTATTGAGAGGGATTAAAACATTGGCATTAAGAGTTCAAAGACACTCAGAAAATGGGATGGCAGTGGCAAAATATCTTGAAAATCATCCTGCCGTTGCTCAGGTAATTTATCCGGGACTGGAATCTCATCCGCAATATGAATTGGCAAAATCTCAAATGAAAGATTTCGGAGGAATGGTTTCTTTCACCTTTAAATCAGGAAAAAAAGAAGATGCTGTGAAGTTTTTAGAGAAAGTAAAAGTTTTTACGCTGGCAGAATCGTTAGGAGGTGTTGAATCTTTGGCGAATCATCCGGCTTTAATGACTCATGCTTCAATTCCTGCTGAAAAGCGTGCAGAATTGGGTATTACAGACGATTTGGTTCGTTTAAGCGTGGGAATTGAAGATGCAGAAGATCTTATCGCAGATTTAGAAAAAGCTTTTTCTTAATTTAAATTTTTTTAGAAGCTGTTTCCCGCTTTCCACTATATCTTTTGTTACGCTTCGCTACACAAAAGGATGTCGTTGCAATCGGGGCTAGGTTTGTAATCGTTTATTTAAACATTTGGAAAATACTCACAAGTGTGAAAGTAAAATTAATTAAAAAATAAAAAATAATGAGAAAGATTCAGGTTTTATTGTTATTAATTTTAAGTCAGATTGCATATTCTCAGGTAAAAAATACCGATGAATTGTATAAAACGGTAAAAAAATTAGACAGTTTGATATTCGATATCGGATTCAATAAATGTGATCTTTCTCATTATGATACTATAATAAGCGATGATCTTGAATTTTATCATGACATTGGAGGAGTTACTTTAGGTAAGAAAGCATTTATTACATCTGCAAGAAATAATATTTGTGGCTCTCCGAATAAGTTAAAACGTGAGTTGGTTGCAAACAGTATGAAAGTGTATCCTTTATATAAAGATAAAACTCTTTATGGATTGATACAGGAAGGTAATCACGATTTTTTTTTCAGTGAAAACGGAACATGGAAAAAAGGAGGAAGCGCCAAATTCACGCATCTATGGATTCTTGAAAATAATCAATGGAAGCTTAAGCGCGTTTTAAGTTATGATCATCAATAAATTTCACATGAAAAATACAAGAAAAGCTACAATTCAGGATTTGGCTCAATTGGCTGAATTGTTCGATCAATACAGAGTTTTTTATCATAAAAATTCTGATATTCCGGCTGCTGAAATCTTCCTTAAAGAAAGAATTGAAAATAAAGATTCTGAAATTTTTGTTGCTGAAGAAAACGGAAATTTAGTTGGATTTGTACAGTTATATCCTTTGTTTTCATCAACAAGAATGAAACGGTATTGGTTATTGAATGACCTGTATGTCAACAAAAATTATCGTGGAAAAGGCTTTTCAAAAGAATTAATTGAGGAATCAAAAGAATTGGCAAAATCCACAAACGCAAGCGGAGTTCTACTGGAAACGGGGAAAAGCAACGACATCGGAAATCAATTGTATCCGGCTTGCGGTTTTGAATCGTATGATTCCGTAAATTTCTATGAATGGACGAACAATTCATAAACGATCATTGATCAATTATAAATGATGAAAAGTGTGATTATCATCATTTATCGCTTATTATTTATCAATTATTATTACTCATTACCAATTATTTGTTACTCATATTACCATGACTGATTTTCAGAAATACGTTCAGAGATATTTAGACAATATTCCATCCGAAAACTGGTTGGAAGAATTAAAAAAATCCGGAGAAAAGACGGTTGAAGTTTATTCAAATCTTTCAGAAGAACAATCGCATTTCGCCTATGACGACGGAAAATGGACGTTAAAAGAGATGCTTTTACATTTATCCGACACGGAAAGGGTTTTTCAATACCGAATTTTGGCTTTCGCAAGAGGAGAAGAAAATGAACTTCCCGGTTTTGATGAAGAAATTTATGCTAAAAATTCCTTCGCAAATGAAAGAAGCCTGCAATCATTATTGTATGAATATAAATTAGTCAGAAGATCTTCTCAGATTTTTTTAGAAACCCTGAATCCATCTGCTTTAAACAATATCGGAACAGCCAACGGAAACCAGATTTCTGTAGAAACAATCGCAAAATTGATCGTAGGGCATAATATTCATCATTTGAATATTATTGAGGAAAGATATTTGCCGAGATTGTAAATAAAAGATAATTTTATCAATAGGAACGGGCTTTAGCCCGTTTTCTTATTTAATAGATCAATCGGCTTTAGCCAAAACTTAAAAATAATTTATATTTTTGGCAAAACAACACAAATGCCTTTTATTAAAATTTATATTCATATTGTTTTTTCGACAATAAACAGGATCCATTATCTTAATACTTCAGACCTAGGAATAAATGTTTGGAAACATATTAAAGATAACGCAGCAGAAAAAGGAATTTTTTTAGATATGATAAATGGTTATTCGGATCACTGTCACTGTTTAATTTCATTAGGTTCAAATCAAAATATTGAAAAGATTGTTCAATTATTGAAGGGAGAGTCTTCTTATTGGATTAATAAAAACCAATTAACAAAAGAAAGATTTGCTTGGCAGGATGAATATTTTGCTGTTTCTATTTCGGAATCAATGGTGCAGTCTGTTCGAAATTATATTAAAAATCAGGAAATACATCATAAAAAGAAATCATTTGAAGAGGAATATCATGAGTTTATGGAAAAGTATGATTTTAGATAAGTTTTGGCTAAAGCCAAATGATTGCTTAATTTTGAAGGCGGGCTAAAGCCCACCCCTATTGAATATGGAAAACATCATACAAATATTAAAATCCGGCGGCACCATCCTTTATCCGACAGATACGATCTGGGGAATCGGTTGTGACGCGACAAATATTGAAGCGATCAACAAAATTTTTGATATCAAGAAACGTGAAAAAAACAAATCCATGATTATTTTGGTGGAAACTGAAAAGAGATTACAGGATTTGGTTGACGTTCCGGAAATGGCTTGGGAAATCATTGATTTAAGCGAAAAACCCGTAACAATGGTTTATGAAAATCCAAAAGGTTTACCGAAAGAATTATTGGCAGAAGACGGAAGTATAGGAATTCGTCTGGTGAAAAATGATTTCTGTAAAAAATTAATCACAAAATTAAACAGGCCTTTAGTTTCAACATCTGCCAATTTCAGTGGAGAAAAAAGTCCGTTGAAGTTTTCAGATATTTCAAAAGAAATAATTGATTTAGTGGATTATGCGGTGGAAGAAGACCGCGAAAAAGTTTCAAAATATTCCGGATCTTCAGTGATAAAAATCTGGAGTGACAACAGAATAAAGGTTCTTCGCGAGTAAAAGAAAAGATTTTAATTATCTTTGCAAAATCATTTAGCCATTAAGAAATTGGAATTTTAGTTTTTAAACTTAATAACCGGTTTCTTGATGGTTTTAAGTTAGATATTGTCAGTAGCTATAAACAGATAGTTGTACGGCTAACATCTAACATTTAACATCTAACATCTAAAAGAAATGTTCATTAATCTTAATCAAAATAAAAATCTAAAACTTTTCAAAATCATTTCTGAGGTTGCTGCAGAAAACAATCAGTCTGTATATATTGTTGGTGGCTACGTTCGGGATTTATTGATGAAAAGAAAAGCATCGACGGATATTGATTTTGTAACTGAACAAAGCGGAATTGAGCTTGCCCAGAATGTTGGAAAAGAAATTGATCCCAAAATGAAAGTTTCCGTTTTTAAAACATACGGAACGGCGATGATTAAATATAAAGATCTCGAACTTGAATTTGTAGGTGCCAGAAAAGAAAGTTATTCTGAAAACAGCCGCAAACCGGAGGTTGAAGGCGGAACAATTGAAGATGATCAGAAAAGGAGGGATTTTACCATTAATGCAATGGCAATTTCTCTAAATAAAGATAATTTTGGCGAGTTAATTGATCCTTTTAACGGAATTGACGATTTGAAAAAAGGTATTTTAAGAACACCTCTAGAGCCCGCCCAAACCTATTCTGACGATCCTTTGAGGATGATGAGAGCGATTCGTTTTGCATCAACTTTACAGTTCACGATAGAAGAAAATTCACTGGAAGCCATCAAACTGGAAGCGGAAAGAATCAAGATCGTTTCTATGGAAAGAATTATGGTTGAGTTTAACAAAATCATGCTTTCTGTAAAGCCGTCAATAGGGTTAAAATTAATGGAAGAAACAGGTTTAATGAAATTAATTATTCCTGAATTGATAGAATTAAAAGGCGTTGAAGAAGTTGAAGGGCAAACCCACAAAGACAATTTTTATCATACTCTGGAAGTGGTAGACAACATTTCTGAAAATACGGATAATCTTTGGCTGCGTTGGTCGGCATTGCTTCACGATATCGGAAAAGCTCCAACAAAAAAATTCGTTGAAGGAACAGGCTGGACGTTCCACGGGCATGAGTTTTTAGGTTCAAAAATGACAAAATCTCTCTTCCAGAGATTGAAGCTGCCTTTAGGACCTGATATGAAATATGTTCAGAAAATGGTTAAGCTTTCATCCCGCCCGATTGCTTTGATCACAGATGATGCTTCTGATTCTGCATTAAGAAGACTGTTATTCGATGCCGGAGAAAATCTGGAGGATTTGTTTACTCTTTGTAAAGCTGATATCACCACTAAAAATTCTAAAAAACAGGATAAGTTTAAAAAGAACTTTGAATATGTTGCCAATAAAATAAAAGAGGTTGAAGAAAAAGATCACGTAAGAAATTTTCAGCCGCCCATTTCCGGCGAAGAAATTATGGCAATGTTTGACCTTAAACCCGGACGCGAAATCGGGATTTTAAAGGAAAAAGTAAAAGAAGCTATTTTGGAAGGCGAAATTGCCAATAAAAAGGAAGAAGCAACCAAGTTTGTGATTGTAGAAGCGGAAAAATTAGGATTACAATTAAGCTAGAAAATAGTAACAATATAATGAAATGCAATCGATTTTTTCGGTTGCATTTTGTTTGAATACATGATAAAAAAATCCGGGCGGTTTCGAAGAAACCGCCCGGAAAAAAACACAAATGATGAAAAAAAATAAAATTTATAATAAATACCGAAGTATTAATTTCTTAGTTTGCGTAGAATCCGTTTGTACCTTTACCTGCTGTAAAAGTTTTAATGACAGATCCTGTAGATGAATACACAGTGATTTTGCTGTCTTCTGTAAATCCATTCGCATCTGATACGAAAATTCCGCCATTGATAACGTTAAATCCATATAAAGTAGAGTAAGGATCAGTGCTGCTCGCAACAGTGAATAGTGGAGCTGGAACAGTTGTAGCATTCATAGCCATTTTATAAACATTGTTTCCGGATGTGAAATAAAAATTACCATTTTCAATTTCAAGGTTTGTTGCGTTGGTAATACCTGTCAATGTCGTCGTTTTTGTAATGCTTCCTGCGCTTGAAATTTCATAGATATAAGAATCTGCCGTACCTGCAGCAATGGCGTACACTTTTTCATTGTTGGTGATCATTTTGTTGATGTCCCCGTTGGGAAGAGTGATCGTAGACTGCACTTCGTTGTTTGAAGTCGTGATATAAGAAATCTTATTCCCGAAACCGTAAGAGGCATTCTGAACAAAAATATTGTTTCCGGCTTCTACAACTCTTTCAGCTGCATCTGTAAAAGAGATTTTTTTAACGAAAGAATAATCTGAAGCTTTATAAACAGCGACATATTTTTCACCGTTAAATTTATCATTCGTTACATAAATATTATTATTAGCAAAAGCAAGATAACGAGGCTGGTTGATCTGAGAAGTGATCTCTGTTACTTTTTTGAAGGTATAACGGTTGACAACCTGGATTTTATTTGAATTGTTTAATAAAAGGTAAGCATTTTCACCATTAAAAGCGATAGTCTGCAAAACATCTCCAAGGTTTGAACCGCCGTTGTTAGCCGAGAAAATATTATCCTGTTTAAGGCTTAAATCTCCGGTTAGAAAAGTGACATCGGCATTAGGTTTCCCGAAATTTCCTTCATTGGCAACCAAAATACCATTACCATAGTACATCTCTTGCGTAAATTCAGAATCGCTGTTACAAGAAATGTTGAATAGTAAAAGGAATCCGAAAAATAGTTGTAAAAGTCTAGTTGTTTTCATATCTATCATTAATTAATTTTAAAAATTTATTGTAGCAAAAACGCTGTAATTTCTTTTAGGCATCGGGTAGTAAGAAACCGTTTCATACACTTGATCAGTTACATTATTTACCCTGAAACCTAGAGTATATTTCTTTAAGACTGTTGCAGAAATCCCTGTATTTAAAACAAAATAAGGTTCAATCGCATCAGCTCTTTTTTCGTCTGTTGTAGTATATGTCAATCCGTTAAAAAGCCCTTGTACAAACACTTTTAGGAAATCGTACCGATAATCGATATTTCCAAAAGCTTTATGAAGAGGCACATACGTCATCTGCTTTTTGGTTTCCTGGTTAATTGATTTTGCAAAATTATAGCCTGCATTAAGTGTAAAAGCGTGTTCCCCGAATTCTTTATGGAAAGTAATCTGAGATTCAAGACCGTAGGATTTTACCTGATATGTATTGAAAGGCGCCCAATATCCGTAAGGCGTCGGAAGCCAGTTAATATAATTTTTAATATCCATGTAGTACGGACTTAAAGTAATCTTGAAATCTCCAAAGCTCAATTCATGATCCATATCAAAATTGGTGGAAGTCTCCGATTTTAAATCAGGATTTCCGCCGGGCTGCCAATATAAATCATTAAATGAAGGAAATCTGAAGTTTCTGGAAACACTTAGATTAACATGATACCAATTCAAAGCATTCCATTTCCCGGAAAAAGAATATAAAAGTGGAGAAGTGATGTTTTCTACAAAATCTTTCTTAATTCCAGCTTCAAAACGAAGATCTTTTGTGGCAAAATAACGTATCAAACCAGCCAGAGAGCCTACATTTCTGCTGATATTTCCAATTCCTGATGCATAACCTTCCCCTTTATTCACCTGAAATTCTCCAATCGCATTGATATTGAATTTCGGCGAAATGAAATAATTAAAATCATTCTTAAAAATGTAGTTTTTACCTTCTGCGCCGCTGGATTTAGGTTGGTTTACATCTCCGAAATACTGGAAATTATCTTCCGTATAAGCTGCTTTTAAGCTGTTGGAAAGATTATTTTTATTAATATCCCAAGCCAATAAGCTTCTCAATGTCTGAGAATTATATTTTGTCTTATTGCCGTTTTCTACAAAAATAGGGTAGTGCTGCGAAGCATCATAGATCTGATTCTGCCAAGAAATCGTCTGATAAGGTGCAATTTTGTAAGAAGCTCCAACATTGAAAGTCGTGTTGTAATATCTGCCGTTTCTGTTGATATACTGTTTTTCTTCTACTTCATAATCATTCTGGCTGATAAAATAATTCCCAGAGACTTTCACGCTGAATTTATCATTGCTAAAAGAAGCTTTCGCAAAATTATTATACGTCGCAAAGGAAGAAACTTCGGAATAAACAGACGCATCAAAACCTTTGTTAAAAGCCAGTTCATTATTTAAATGAATACTTCCGCCAATCGCTCCGCTTCCGTAAACCACACTTCCGCCTCCGGATTTCACCTCCATCTGATCATACCCGAACAATGGAATATTATTAATATCGCCTTGCCCCAGAAAGTTAGAATTAATGTTAATCCCGTTCCAGACAAAAGCAGTCTGCTGCGATGAAGTTCCTCTGAAAGATGGTGAAGAAACTGCTCCACGACCGTTTTCTTTGATATAAACCGCCGTTTGAAATCGCAAAACATCTGATAAATTAGCCGAATTTTTTTGAATATCTGCAGGAGAAAGAGTGGTAATCTTATGAAAAAGCTTAACCTTATTCATTTGATTATCAAAAATATAAACAGTGTCTATGGTTTTCTCCTGTGCGAAAAGAAAACAGCTGTAAGACGACAATAGCAGTATTAAAGACTTTTTTATATGCATTACTATTTTACTTTTCCTCCGAAAGCAATCTATTTTTTGATTATAATTTTGGCAGGTCTCCTGACTTTCGCTTTTTTACACCTTCCCGTTTGCACAGTGGTTTTTCGTAAAAAATATTGTTGCGATCTACAGTTGCGGGGACAGTTTGGGCATCTCACCCAATTCCCTATTATTTCCAAACTCTTGGAAACCAAAATTTTTGCAAAGATAAGTTTTTAGATTGATTGCGCAAATTTGTAAAAAAAGCGAATGAGTATTACTTATTACCAATTATTCATATTTTTTGGAGTTATTTGACTTTGTCGAATTATTATTTATATTATTTTTAAGGAGCAATTTGATTACATCGAAAAGCTGTTTTTATTTTTATTTGAAGCTTTTTCCCGCTTTCCGTTGCAATCTTTTTCTTCAAAAAAGGATTTCCTCTTCAATCGGGGCTAGGGTATTTGTCTTTAACTCAAACTTTCATAACCATATCAACGCTCTGTTTATAAAGCCTTGACAAGGCTCACTCACAATTAATTCAGTACTCTGTTTGTCATCCTGAAACCTTTAGGTTCGACGTAGTCAAAGGATCTCGATATAGTATTAGCGATGTCATGCTGAGCTTGTCGAAGCATCTAAACCATTGCTTACCACTTAGTTTATCTTTCCGTAGGAATCTCAACAATATTATTTAAAAACTTAGTTTAGATTCCACGCTCCACTTTGTTCCGCTCTGAATGACAAAAATACCGCACAATCTTTACTGAGTGAAATCGAAGATTCGACGTAGTCAAACGCCCTTGCGCCTTAAAAAAACAATACAATTTTAAGAAAAACCTTGCGTCTTCGAACTTATTACAAAAACGTCGCATCAAAATAAAAAGGCAAAAGATCCTTAATAGAATACACTTTTACCACCTCTTCATTCATGCTTGAAAAATAAAGATCGATATCCTGGCTTTGTTTAGTTTCGTATTCGATCAAGCTTTGTCGGCACGCTCCACACGGCGGAATTGGCGGGTTTTTCTCATGAAATTCTCTCGGACCACCCACGACAAATATCTTTTCAATTTTTTCATTCGGGAAATTGGCGGCAACCCAGAAAAGGGTCGTCCTTTCTGCACAAAGGCCGGACGGAAAAGCTGCATTTTCCTGATTGTTCCCGGAATATATTTCTCCGTTTTCAAGAAGGATGGCGCAACCCACCAGAAAGTTGGAATAAGGGGCGTATGCATTTTCACGAGCTTGTTTTGCTCTGTCGAATAATGTCTTTTCTATATCGCTCAGTTCGCTGCTATTCTTAAAATATTCGTAACTGATGTGATTTTCTTTTTTCATATATTGTGGATTCAAAAAAGGGGGATAAATTTACCTCTTTTTAATAAGGTGGGCAATATTATTTTATTTTTCAAAATTTTAACTTTAAAATATTCAAATCAGAAATGTTATACACTCCAATTAAATTCAGAAATGTTGAGTTGAAAAACCGTTGGGTAATGTCACCGATGTGTATGTACTCTTGTGAAAATGGTCTTGCTAATGATTTTCATTTTGTGCATTACGGAAGCAGGTCGCAGGGCGGGACAGGATTAATAATGGTTGAGGCAACCGGAGTAGAGCCAAAAGGAAGGATTACCAATCACTGCATGGGAATCTGGAATGACGAACAGGCTGAAAAGCTGCAGAAAATTGTGGAATTTATTCACAAAAATTCAGAAAGTAAAGTTGGGATTCAGCTGGCTCACGCCGGAAGAAAGGGCTCAACATGGAATAACATTCAGATACCGATTGAAGAAGGCTGGGAAACAGTCGCACCGAGCCCGATTCCTTATCATCCGACGGAAAGAATTCCACATGCTTTGACGATTGATGAAATTAAAGAAATTGTTCAGAATTTTAAAAAAGCTGCAAAAAGAGCCATAAAAGCAGGATTTAATGTTATAGAAATTCACGGTGCGCATGGTTATCTGGTTCATCAGTTTTTATCGCCACTTTCCAATATCAGAACTGATGAATATGGCGGAAGCTTTGAAAATAGGATCCGATTTTTACTGGAAATTGTAGATGCCATCAACGAAGAACTGAATGAAAATACAGCTCTGTTTGTAAGAATTTCAGGAACAGAATACGCAGAAAACGGTTGGGAAATTAATGACAGTGTGGAATTAGCCAAAATATTGAAAAATCACAACGTTGATTTGGTAGATGTTTCAAGCGGCGGAAATATTCATGGTGTTAAAATTCCGCTTTTTGACGGCTATCAGGTTCCGCTTTCTTCACAGGTAAGAAATGAAGCTGAAATAAAAACTGGAGCTGTAGGATTAATCAAAAAGGTAGAACACGCGGAAGAAATTCTCCAAAAAGGCGATGCTGATTTAATTTTTATTGCAAGAGAGATATTAAGGAATCCTTACATTGCGGTTCAGGGGTCTTTTGAAATGAAAGAAGATTGTTTTTTTCCACATCAATATTTAAGAGCAAAAATTTCTTAATTTAGGCCGATCAAAAGTTTAAAATATGAAAATCGAAGACTTCATGCTGACCTGCCCAAGCAAAAAATTCCTGGGAATAGAATGCTTTGGCTGCGGAACTCAACGAGCGATTGTTATGGTTTTTGAAGGAAGATTTGCAGATGCTTTTCATATGTTTCCGGCAGTTTATACTTTACTGTTGTTTTTTGCAACCATTGTGCTGAATTTTGTAGACCGAAAAAGAAATTATGGTAACATATTGATTTTCCTGGCTATTATTAATGCAGTTATTATGGTAATTTCATATTTTTACAAGCACTTATACTTAAATACACACTAATCAAATATTAAAATTATAACTATGAACCAACAAAAATTACCAAACGCAACGGCGGTATTAGTTTTAGGAATTGTATCTATTGTCGGATGTTGCTGCTATGGGCTTCCGGGCTTAATTGCCGGAATTATTGCACTTGTTTTATACAGCAAAGACGCGAAACTGTATATGGCAAATCCTACGGAATACTCTAATTACAGTAACCTGAATACGGGTAGAATTTTAGCAATTATCGGGATTATTCTGAGTGTACTGTATGTGATTTACGTAATCGTATTGATCTCAACAGTGGGGTGGGAAGCAATGAAAGACCCTCAATTGATGCAGGAAAGGATAAAAGATATGATGGGACAATAATTAAATTACAATAAATAAAAAGACCGCAAATTGCGGTCTTTTTTATGAAAAATATGTTCTGTTTTCTACTTAACGATAAACTTTAGTGTAGAATGATCAAGCTTCAGCAAATAAATTCCCTGTTCTAAATTTTTAATTTTAATTGAATTTCTGTTATTCTTAAAGGGATTATCGATCGTCTGCATCACTTTGCCCTGAAGATTGTAGATTTCAGCTTTTTTGATGCTTTGAGTTTCACCTTTTACAAAAATTTCGTTATTTGTAATAGGATTCGGAGAAATCTGTAGATTTTTTACGTCATTAATTTCAGAAATATTTTGAATCTGTTTTGATGTTCCGGAATAACAGGTCCAGCTCAGATTATCAATCGCAACTCTGTTGCTTGTCGAGCTGTTAACCAAACTTACCACTACATTTCCGGAAACATTGATGTTGTTAATGGTTGTCGTTGTAGAATTTGCGTTGTAAGGAATTGTTCCAACGGTCGTTCCGTTTACTTTTACATCAAAAGTTCCGTTGCTTCCCGTGAATTTCAATTGAGTGGTTACCGTTAATGAACCGATTCCGTTGGCTGAGCTGCTCGATGTTAAAGAACCATTTCTTACGGTGATCGCTTTTGTAGAAATCGTCTGATCAGTTCTTGAATCTGTTGCTGTCCAGGTAATTCCGCTGTTTGTCCATGTTCTTGTTAAATAAGAACCCGAGCTTGCTGTAGGAATTGTCTCGAAAGTTTCATTCACGCAATCTGTGCCTGTGGGAGGATTTGTTGTTCCGCCGCCGCCAGAACCAGAACCCCAGATTTGATTCACATAACTCGGATTATCGATAAATGGATTTCTGTTTCCCTGATAGGTGTAAGATGCATTATTTCTGTTGATTTCTGCCTGAGAAACAGGGTCTTGACTGTTCCATGCTAATAAAACATTAAGCTCCCACGTCTGTAATCCCGGAAAAGCTGTATTTCCTAACATATTTCCTGAAGAAAATGTCGAAAGCTTGCTTTGATAACGCGTTACAAAATAGAAAATCATTCTCGCTACATCACCTTTAAATTCGTCAATTGGCTCAAAAACCACCCCGGAATATCCTGAAGAAACAGAATTTCCAAGCTTAGAACCATTTTTAGAAGTAAAAGTTGCGGTTCCTACTTTCCCGAAAGGATAATTTGATCTCATTCCGTTCACTTTTCCGTCAGTTGCTCTGATGAAATTGATGTCAGAAACCATTGGTGAAGCTTCATTAAATAAGCTTTGAGGAACGATATGCTCTCTATTGTAGCAATTTCCTTCAACGGAATATGTTCCGCATTGGCTGGTTCCAGGAGTGAATTTGTATGGATCTACCGTAGTTGGTTTTTCAGAATAAATATCCATAATTGAGCCGTCGTTTTCGTAGGTTTTATCGATATCAGTGGTTTTATAACCGGTCCAAAGTCCGTTGTAGCCTTTGTCTTGATGGCCGTTGGTGATAATTGTGCTTAAAGCTGTCTTTAAAGAAGCTCCCGACAGCCCATTGGCAGAACTGTAATATCCTGAAGGAGCCTGTGCATTCACTACACCTGCAAATACAAGAAATAATAGTGTTTTTTTCATATTAATTATAAATTTTTGTAAGATTAATACATTTTGGTGAATATAAAATTACGGAATTATTAAATTTCAATAGATGATGAATTATTGTTTAATCAAATCAAGATGCTTCGACTTGGCTCAGGATGACATTTCTAATACTAGACGTTTAATTTGTAGCGATTTCATCCTGAGCGGAGTCGAAGGATCTTTCAGTCAATAAATTCGTGTCATTTATGAAATTTGTGTTTTAATAATTCATATTAAAATATGGTTGGCTAATCAATTTAAAATCTTATATTAATTTTACATTACATTGATAAAAATCATAATATTTTTAAATAGTTTTAAAGATAAAATGAATTATTTTCGCAATATTATTTTTATTTAGAATGATTAAAAATTTACCTTTTACAATGTGCCTTCCTTTGATGGGATTAGTATTCGGCACCGCTGTCACCAATGCTCAATGCACTGCTGTTGACAGTTTTTCAGAAAATTTTGATGCTTATTCATGCTGCAATATGGGAGTTGTTCCTACATGCTGGAACAGTATTTTGTTAAACGGGGCAAGCCAGATTATTTCCAGCTCGCAGCCTGCTTCAGGAACGAGCCAGATCTATCAAAACGGTTATGGTGCAGGGAAAATTAGCATTGTGATTATGCCGCCAATTACTAATATCAATGCGGGAACACACCGATTGAGAGTGAAAATGAAAGCCAATAGTGCAGGATATTTAGAATTGGGATACATTAAAGACCCTGCAGATGCCAATACTTTCTTTGTTATCACGCCAATTACGATCACTAACAGTTCATATGACGGTACTTCAGAAAGAACGTTTACGATTCCGACGACAGTTCCTGACGGAGCGAGATTAGCAATTCGTAATCCGGGAACATCTTTCGCGGGACATTATTGGGATGATGCCGTTTGGGAACCGATTCCGAATTTAGGAACCAAGGATATTGCTTTGTCAAAAGTGGACATATATCCGAACCCTTTTAATGATGTTTTGAATATTTCTGATATTAAGGACGTGCAAACGATTACAATTTCAGACGCCATTGGAAGATTGATAAAAACGATCGAAAAACCGGAAACTAAATTACCGTTAAATGACCTTCAAAAAGGGATTTATTTTGTAACGCTTAATTACAAAAACGGAAATGATAAATCATTAAAAGTAATTAAGAACTAATTTTTAAACTTTGAACTTTAACTGAGAAGCTGCCGCATGTTGTGACAGCTTTTTCTATGATTAAACAAAAAAAGTCAACACAAAAATTTGCATTGACTTTCTATATATTTGATTGATTTAAATCTTAATTATTTTCTTTGTGGAGGATAATTTTTCATGATTTCCGCTACAATTTCAGGGATTTGTCTTTGTTTAGCTCTTGGAGAGTCTACAGAAATTCCGCTTCCGATCCCTTGCCAAACCAATTTTTGAGATTTTGAATCAACAAGATCGACAATGATAGCTCCTTCATTATAATTGCTGGACCAGGTTCTGCTCATTCCAACTCCCCAACCGAAAGGTCCGCCCCAACCGTACATTCCGTAAGGTGAGCCGCTGTTGATGTCTGTTACTTTTTTATGATTGGCTTTTACATTTACAATTAAATCAGGATTTTCGCCCGACTGAAGACCTTTGCTTTGAAGCTGTTTCGACAATTCATTCAAAACCCTGTCTTTATCAATATCGTTCAGCTTCAGATCGTCAATTCTTATTTTATACGTTTTATAAGAAGTGAAAGGAGCTGTCTCAGCATAATCTGAACGTACCTGAAAAGGACTACAAGATGTTAAACCCAACGTAGCCGCTGCTAACAAAATAAAAATATAATGTTTCATTTTATTTATTTTTTTTATCGTTTTTAATGAATGTATCGGTTTTTTTATCGTATCCGTACGGACAATGTCTACAGCCACTTTTACAGCAATGCCCTCTTTTCAGATGAAATTTTTCTGTAAAAACCTTATATCCCTGCTCGTTGTAGTAAAAGTCTTCACCTTCTTTGATGTCAAAAAGTGCCATAGGTTAAATCTCTAAGTCAAAAAACTTTATATTTGTTATTATGATAATTGTGTGCCAAAAGCCATTAAAAAAACTTAAAATTAATGGCATCGCTCTTTTTCCCTTTATCTTCATAAGAAAACCCGAAGATAAGGAAAATAAAATACTTATCAATCACGAAAAAATCCATCTCAGACAACAGCTTGAGATGCTCATTATTTTCTTCTATATTTTCTATATTATTGAATATTATTATTGGGTTTTTAAATTGAAAGACAGTTATTTAGCCTATAAAAAAATTTCTTTTGAAAGGGAAGCTTATGCCAATGAATCTGATTTAAATTATCTTAAAAAAAGAAAGTTCTGGAACTTCAGAAAGTTTTTGTAGTTAATTATGAATTATGAATTATGAATTATGAATTATGAATTATGAATTATGAATTATGAATTATGAATTATGAATTATGAATTATGAATTATGAATTATTTTTATTAAACACTATATTTTCCAACATCAATAGGAACGGGCTTTAGCCCGTTTATAAAAGTGAAAACCTTCATTTGGCTTTAGCCAAAACCTATTTTTAAACAAATTTCATAAATCTTTACACAATAACACAAACGTTATGTAAGAATTACTGTCTTTTTTGTCATTCCGTAGGAATCTAAATAATGCTTTTTAATTATTAATATCCCACTTCATTCCATTTCAGAATTACAACGTATAGGATAAAATAAGCTCTTTGCTAAGTGTTAGCTTCTCCAAACTTAAAAAAACAGTAATTTTGTTAAAACAATATCATTAATAAAAATGTTATTACAATTTCCAACAAACCCCGTTCCCATCCAGGAAATCTCCATCAATAAAAATATAAAGCTTTTTATTAAAAGAGAAGATTTAATTCATCCTCAAATTTCGGGAAATAAATATTGGAAGTTATTTTTCAGCATTAATGATTATTTACAAAAAAATCCCGAAAAGCCTTATATAATTACCTTTGGCGGAGCTTATTCAAATCATATTTCAGCCGTTTCATCTGTAGGGAATTTAGCAGAAATTCCAACCTTGGGAATTATTCGGGGAGAAGAATTAAAGAATAAATGGCGTGATAATCCGACTTTGACCTTCGCAAAAAGAAACGGAATGAATTTGCAGTTTGTCACCCGCGAAGAATACCGTCACAAAGAAAAATTAACCGAATTTTTACAGCAGGAATTTCCCGATGCATTGATCATTCCGGAAGGCGGAACCAATGAAGATGCAGTGCGCGGCGTGAAAATGATGCTCAATAACGATACAAAAGATTTTGATTATCTTTGCACTGCAGTCGGAACAGGAGGAACGATTGCCGGAATTTCCAGGTTTTGTGAAGATAATCAGAAAGTTATCGGTTTTAAGGTAGTTGATGATGTTTCACTGGAAAATAAAATTTTAGAATTAACCTTAAAGAAAAATTTTGATCTAATAGATTCATGTTTTGGAGGTTACGGTAAAATAAATGATGAAAACATCCGTTTTATCAATGATTTTAAAGAGAAATACGGAATTCCGTTGGAACCGATTTATACAGGAAAAATGATGCAGAAAGTTTTTGAACTTATCGATGAAGGATATTTTCCTGAAGACAGCAAAATTTTGTGCTTTCATACCGGTGGATTACAGGGAATTGAAGGGGCAAATTTGCTTTTAGAAAAACAGAACAGAAATTTAATTATATAAAGTAAATTGAAAAACGTGAAACATTAAGTGTTCCATCTTTCATTTTAAAAACAATAAAAATTATAAGATGAAAAGACTTTTCTTACTCGTAAGCCTTTTAGTTTTATCAAAATTCTCGGCTCAGACTTGGGCTACTGAAGATCAATACATTCAAAAATTCGCTCCATATGCGGTGGAAGAAATGGAAAAGTATAAAATTCCGGCTTCTATCACGCTTGCTCAGGGATTATTGGAAACCGGGGGAGGGCAGAGCAGGCTGGCTCTGGAAGGCAAAAATCACTTCGGAATTAAATGTAAGGAAGACTGGACAGGGAAGACCATGAAGCATACCGATGACGCTCCCAATGAGTGTTTCCGTGTGTATGATGACCCGAGACAATCGTATGAAGACCATTCGAAATTTTTATCTACAAGAAAATATTATACAGGTCTTTTCAATTTAGATATGAAAGATTACAAAGCGTGGGCTTATGGTCTTAAAAAGGCCGGTTATGCGACAAATCCGCGTTATGCATCAATCTTGATCGGTAAAATCGAGAGATATAAGCTGTACGAATTTGACAATACAAGCTCTAAAGAAGTTTTGTACGCGGTTCTGAAGATGTATCCTGATTTGAAAGACGACAGATCTTTTATGGCGCAGCTGGAACCTTCAAAAGCGGTGAAAAAATCTAAGGATCCTGTTACGGTAGAAGTTCCTTACAAGCAAACTTCTTACGCTCAACAACAAAAAAGAGTGGAAAGAATTAAGACAAAAGCAGAAATTCTTAATTCAATTTTAATTAAAAGTCATCCAAATGACGGATTGAAATATATTGTAATTCCTGAAGATACCAATGTGAAATTTATTGCCAATAAATTCAAAGTAAGCGAAAGCAGATTGATGAAATGGAATGAATTGGAAACTGATGTTTTACATAAAAACGATATCGTTTTCCTTGAATCTAAAAATTCCGATGGAAATACCGCAACCTACAAAGCGGAATCAGGCGAAGATATGCATGATATCGCTCAGAAATTCGGAATTAAATTAAATAAATTATACGCAAAAAACAGAATGGATGAAGGTCAACAGCCATCTGTAGGACAATTGATTTATTTAATCGACAAAAAACCAAGAAACTAAAAAAAGTTGCTAGTTGTTAGTTATCGGTTGACTGTTTACGTTTGCTGATAAACTGTCAACAAGTAACACTCAACCATCAACAAAAAAATGAAATATCAAAGAAGTTCGGCTTTATTCGATGAAGCTCACCAATACATTCCTGGAGGGGTAAATTCTCCTGTTCGTGCATTCAAATCAGTGGGAGGTGTTCCTGTTTTTATGAAGTCTGCAAAGGGCGCTTACCTTACAGATGCTGATGATAATACGTATATTGATTACATTAATTCCTGGGGACCTGCGATTTTAGGTCATACACACCCGGAGGTTTTGGAGGAATTAAAAATTCAGGCAGAGAAAGGTTTTTCTTTTGGTGCTCCGACAGAACTGGAAACGGAAATTGCAAAATTTATCGTAGAAAATGTTCCGAATATTGATCAGATCAGAATGGTTTCTTCGGGAACGGAAGCTTGTATGAGCGCAATCAGATTGGCGAGAGGTTTTACGGGAAGGGATAAATTCATAAAATTTGAAGGCTGTTATCACGGGCATTCAGATTCATTTTTGATTAAAGCGGGAAGTGGTGCCGCAACGTTTGGAAATCCGAATTCTCCGGGGGTAACTACGGGAACAGCAAAAGATACTTTATTGGCTAGATATAATGATTTTGAGCAGGTTGAAGACTTATTCAGACATAATCAGGGTGAAATTGCAGCCGTAATTATCGAACCGGTCGCCGGAAATATGGGTTGTGTACTCCCTGAAAATGAATTCCTTCAGAAATTAAGAAAAATCTGTGACGAAAATGGTGCCTTATTGATTTTTGATGAAGTTATGACGGGTTTCAGACTGGCTTTTGGCGGCGCTCAGGAACTGTATAATGTAAAAGCAGATCTGGTGACCTACGGAAAGGTAATCGGAGGCGGCTTGCCGGTTGGCGCTTTTGCAGGAAGAAATGAAATTATGGATCATTTAGCTCCAAAAGGCGGTGTTTACCAGGCCGGAACCTTGAGCGGAAATCCATTGGCAATGAGAGCGGGATTGAAAACGCTTCAATTGATCAAAAATGATGAGAATTTCTTTAACAGATTAAGCAAAACAACAGAAACGTTAGATTTTGAGATCGGAAAAATTTTAAACGAAAAAGGAATTGCCCATAAAATCAACAGAAAAGGGTCGATGATGTCTGTTTTCTTTCATATTAACAGGGTTTCTAATTTTGATGAAGCTCAGGAAGCAAATCACGCTTTATTCAATAATTTCTTTCATCAAATGCTGACAAATGGAATATACCTTCCGCCAAGTGGATATGAAACGTATTTCATTAGTGATGCCATTAAAGACAGAGAAATTGATATGACATTGGAAGCTGTCAGAAAATTTGAATATTCTTAACATTAAAAAATATAAAATATACAAAGGATGAGGTTTAAAGCTTCGTCCTTTTTTATTTTAATGAAAGTTAAAAATTAAATTTCACAGATGGTTTTTCAATAATAAAACACCCTCGGAAAATCAATTTCCGAGGGTGTTTTCAATTTGAATATGAAGAAACTAATTACTATCTTAATTCATAGAATCTGCAACGTCGTAGCTCGATAAGCCAGTCCAGCCTTTTGCCCAATCTGGCAAAGCAGTTCCGCTTCCGGCACCTAATGCAGATGCGTTTTCAGTATAAATTCCAGTAATATCTACAGCTGTACCAGCAGTATTTTTAGCTTTAGATTTAGTGGTAACGTTTACGAATCTTACGTTTTTAACATAAGAACCACCTTGGAACCAAGTTAAAGTTCTGTCTGTTTCAAGATCTAAACCTGTAGTGTAGTTTGCTAAAACGATGTTGTCAAACTGACCGTTTGATCCGGCTCTTACTTTTAAACCTTGAGATTCTGCACCAGAAGTATTTCCTAAGAAAGTAGCATTGGTGATCATAGGGTTAGAAGCTCCGTTTCCGAAAGTGGTATTAGGGTTTGTATCCTGAGTATCAGCTTCAATACCTCTGTTTCCAGGCTCAGTATTATTCTGATATTGTTTTTTTCTGGCAACATATAAGAAGCTAGCATTTCCTTTGTACCCTTCAGTCCAGTCAAAACCGTCATCTCCAACTCCTGTTACTACGATGTGGTCTACATTCGGGCTACCACCGAAACATTCAACGCCATCATCAGCACCGTCAGTTACGTATACATAAGAGATCGTCGTTCCGCTACCAACACCGAATAAAGAAAGTCCGTTGAATTCTTTTTCAGGGTTATATTTGAAACCGCTGTCTTTGATTACAACATATTTAATAACACCGGAGTTATCGTTATTATCAGTACCTCCGTACGTTAAATCACCTAATTCCGAAGTAGAAGTTCCCGCAGCACTTCTGTTTGATGGAGCGTTACCTAAAAGTACGATTCCTCCCCAGTGACCTTGCTTGTGAGTAGTACCTTCAAATACAACAGGGCTAGAAGCTGTACCGTTGATGAAAAGCTTACCACCTCTGTCTACGATAAGATAATTTGCACCTTCCGCTACAGTGATTCTTGTACCTGCAGGGATGATAAGGTTTGCACCGCTTTCCACTAAAACTCTTCCGGTGATTGTATATACTTTTGTCGGATCTAAAGTTACAGTAGTTCCTGCAGCGATTTTTCCTTGAAAGTTACTAGGATCTACAGATGATGTTGTGTTTTCTGTTTCATCATCATCGTTGCTACAAGAGATTGCGGTAGATGAAAATGCCGCAGCTAATGATAAGAAAAGAGCAGCTTTAAAAAATGTCTTTTTCATAACTATTATTAGATTTAAATTATATTAAAATTTGTATGATAAGTTTAATCCAACTTGACGACCCATTGTGTAGTCTCTGTTGATAAGGGTTGCAGTTTTGTTTTCCTGCTCTATTTTATTGTGAGGATTGATCAGGTTTTTAGCAGAAATACCGATTCCTATTTTGTCTAATGTAAAGTTTAGGTTTAGGTCTAAAAGATGTCTTGCTGCTTCGTAGAAGTTTCCGATATCTGTAGTTCCTACAGAATAAAGGTTTTTCCCGATGTGAGAATAAACGACTACAAAGTCTAAGCTGTTTAAGTTGTTATTCCATTTGTAGTTGTACCCTAAGTTTACGTTGGCAATGAAATCTGCAGCTCCCTGAAGGTCAGCTTTAGGATTAGAAAAGACAACCCTTTTACCGTGATTTTCCTTTGCTATTTGATCTTCAGATTTAAACTTCTGCTCAGAATGCATATACGTTCCGTTGATGAAAGTATAGATTTTTGAATTGCTCCAAGAATAAATATCTTTTCTTACCTCTACTTCAGCGCCTACGATATATCCATAATCCGAAAGGTTAAAATAAGTCATATCACTTGGTGCAGAACTTGCGTAGGTAGTTCTTGCAATTGGATTCTGAATATATTTTCCGAAAGCTGCTACTGAAATCAACTCACCGGATTTAGGAAAGAATTCCCATTTTAAATCTGCATTATAGTTATCAGAAGGAGTAAGATCCTGGTTACCGTAAACGTTCGTAGTTACATCATAATATGCAATCGGAGAAAGTTCTTTGGCCTGAGGCAGAGTATATGTTTTAGAGAAAGATAATCTTAAGTTTTGTTTGTCGCTAAGACTGTATTTAGCATTCAAAGCTGGTAAGAATTTGTTGTACTGCTTGTTCTTTTTACCATCCTGTAAAACAGCATCAAACCACTTCAGCTGCATATCGATGTAATCGAAACGACCGCCAACCTGCACTACAAATTTATCAGTAAGGTTAATGTCTACATTGGCAAACCCAGACTGAATATTTTGCTTCACATTAAAATAGAAAGGCTTGAACAAGTTTGTGCTCGGCTGGAATGTCTGATAAGAGAATAACCCGTTATTAGAAGCATTGATAAAGCCATCAATATTATTAGGATCTACCTGAGGCGAAAGGCTGAAGTTCATCCCAATCGTTGTATTGTCGAATTTTCTGTCCTTGTACTGCCCGTCGTATCCTACCGTAATTTTAAATTTGTCTAAAGTTTTAGATAAATAAGCGTGACCCAAAACCGTATTGTCTTTTAGCTCATCAAAATATCTGTGGTTATTGATCGCACTTCCTGTAATAAGCTGCATTGTTGTAGCATCAATTGTATTCTGCATACGATCAGGTCTTTTGCTGTTTAGCATATTGTGCCCAACTGCCCAATCAGCATTCCAAGTTTCACCCAACTTATGAGTACCGAATAACTGGTTGATCCAAGTACTTGTAATTTTGTTGTCTCCTCTGTTGATGATCACATTTTTATCGACATCATAAGAATATCCTGTGAATATTTTAGCCGTCTGATCAGAAGAGTGGATGAAATTTGAAGTGAAGTTAATTTTATTATTAGCGTTGAATTTATATCCTAAATTAATTAACGCTGTTGTATTTGTCTTATATTTAGAACGTTCAACATCAAACTTTTTGTTTGGTGTATTATCTGCGAAGTAGAATCCTTCCTGTCCTTTACTGTATTCGTAAGAGTTTTCAAATCCTGCATATCCAAACAAAGAGAATTTTCCGAAGCTTGCGCCTCCTTCAATATTCATATCTGTATTAAATGGGTTGTCAGCATTTTTGAAATTCCATTTTGAGGTAAAAGGATACGTTTGATAAGGATTTCCTTTAATGAATTTAGTTTCTTTGAATCCGAAGAATCCCGGAGCTCCATCCTGTACCTTGAAGTTATTGTTGTCAAAAGTCTGAAGATTGATGCTGCTTCCCAAACCTATTTTGAAATAAGGCTTTCCTGTATGTTCTTTAGAAACAATGCTTATGCTTGCTCCACCAAAGTCACCAAGCATTTTCGGATTATAAATTTTATCCAGTGAAATATACTCGATCATTGAAGTTTTGAAAATCGAAAGATCGATGTTTCTGTTTTCCGGATCATCTGACGGGATTGGCAACCCGTTTAAGGTTGTGCTGTTATATCTGTCACCAAGACCTCTTACGAAGATCTGCCCGCTTCCTTCCTGCTTTATTGTTCCGGTAGCTTTCGTTACAGCCGTTGCAGCATCTCCTACACCTTGTTTGGCAAGCTGTACAGAACCTACACGTTCTATTACTTCTACAGATTTCTTTTGTAAGTTGATAAGGTTGGCCTCAGTTCCTTTTTTAGTGGATCCTTTGATTACTACACCTTCAATCTTCTTTTCGTTCTTAACAGAATCCTTTTTGGTTTCTTGAGCGTAAAGTACAGTTCCTGATGTTGTCAAAAACAAAACCGCGATACTCAGTTTTCTAAAATTCATTTCTTTTTTACTATATTCTTTCGGTGCAAAGGAATGAAACATTAATGGTGAATATAGTTTAGCGAAATTTAAATTTTCCTTAACTATATATTAACAAAACGATATTATTGTTAACTTTATGTGAACGATAACCGTTTTGTTAAACTGTGCTTTAAAAATTATTAACTTTGACTCGTAAAAATTAAAAATGAATCAAAAGAAAATACTCTTAATAGACGACGAACTGGATATTTTAGAGATTCTGTCTTACAATTTAGAAAAAGAAGGCTACGACATCTACACAGCCACAAACGGTAACGAAGGTATCGAAAAAGCCAAAGAAATTGTCCCTGATCTTATACTGTTAGACGTAATGATGCCGGAAAAAGACGGTATCGAGACTTGTCAGGAGCTTCGTAAAGTGAAAGAACTTCAAAAAACACTTATCGTTTTCCTTTCCGCAAGAAGTGAAGAGTTTTCTCAATTAGCAGGTTTCCAGGCGGGAGCAAACGATTACATTGTAAAACTCATCAAACCGAAAATTCTTATTTCTAAAGTTAATGCTTTATTACAACTGACTTCTCAGGTTTCTGATAATGCTAAATTAATCGAAATCGGGGATTTGGTAATTGATAAAGATAATTTCAGAGTTTCTAAAGCCGGACAGCAGTTTTTACTTCCGAAAAAAGAATTCGATCTTCTTTATCTATTAGCTTCAAATACCGAAAAAGTGTTCAAAAGAGAAGAAATTCTTGAGAAAGTTTGGGGAAATGACGTAATTGTAGGAGAAAGAACGATCGACGTGCATATCAGAAGGTTGAGAGAAAAATTGGGAATCAATACCATTCAGACGTTAAAAGGAATAGGATATAAGCTGATCGTTTAATTAAAAAAATCCTACCTTTACCTTATAACCCATAAAATTTTGTAAAATTGAAATTTTACAGGCTTACCCTCGTAGCATCATGTCTCTTGACATTGGTGATGTTCCTTCTGGTCATCATTTTTGATTCATTGAAGGATATTTATTACAGAACACCTTTCTTTAAGATTGGCTTATTCATCTGTCTTGTCCTTATTTTTGTCATTAATTATGTGGTTTTAGAGCTGCTTTTTAATTATTATGCCAAAAAGCAGGTTCGTGGCCTTTCACAGATTTTACCTCAGGAAATCGTGCATGACAACGATGAAAATATTACCATCAAAGAATTGGGAGAAAGATTTTCTGATCTCAATCAGCAGCAGGTAACAGAAATCGACATGATGAAAGAAATGGAAAGCTACCGTAAGGAATATATAGGAAATGTTTCTCACGAGCTTAAAACACCATTATTTTCCATTCAGGGATATGTTGAGACCTTAAGAGATGGCGGGGTCGATAATATGACCATTCGTGACAAATATCTGGAGAGAATTGATACTTCCGTGGAACGCTTAATTGCCATTGTGACCGATTTAGATATGATCAATAGGCTTGAAGCCGGGGAAATCAACCTTACCGTTTCAAGATTTGATGTCAATCTTCTGGTTAAAGAAATCTTCGATCTGCTCGATCTTGAAGCCGAAAAACGCAACACAACTTTACAGATACAAACTTTACACCCGCAGATTTTTGTGGATGCTGACAAACAGAAAATCTCACAGGTTTTTATCAATTTAATTTCTAATGCCATTCATTACGCAAACCGGCAGGAAGCCAAAGTGGTCGTTAAAACAAGCATTCTCAAAAATAAAGTGCTCATTGAAGTCATAGATAACGGAATGGGAATAAAATCTGAAATTCTGCCCAGGATTTTTGAAAGATTTTACCGCGTGGAAACCAGCCGAAGCAGACGTGAAGGAGGCTCAGGGCTCGGTTTGGCGATTGTAAAGCATATTCTTGAAGCCCATAACGAAAACATTACAGTAGAGAGCGTCTACCTCGAAGGGACGAAATTTAGTTTTATGCTTGAAAAAAGTAAATAATTTTGCAAAATGTAAGAAAAAAAAATATTTTAAAAAATCCATAAATATTTTTTTGTCACATCTCATTTATTTTATATTTGCAACAGAAATTTATCATAATAATTAAGGCAAAAAGTAATTTAAAAACTGATATGGTTTACAAAATCCGCGTAATATTAGATGCGAAAGAAGATATTTTCCGAGATATCGAAGTTAAAGGAAAACAGACGCTATGGAACTTACACTTAGGAATTAAAAGTGCATTCAGCTTGCAGGGAGACGAGCTTTCTGCCTTTAATTTGCTGGAAGAAGACGGTACAATAGTAAAAAGTGTTCCGTTAGAAGATATGAGCGACGATGGTGATGGCGAAATTATGTCGGACGTGTATATCGATGAAGCCTTTGAAAATGCAGGGGATAAAGCGCAGTTTCAGTACGGGTTTCTTGATCTTTGGGAATTCTTCTGTGAGCTTGTTGAGGTGATCGACGAGACAAAAGGGGTCAATTATCCGATCACAGTCTACAGATTCGGAAACGTACCTTTGAAAGCGCCAAGCAAAAACGGAAGCGGTACAGGAGGTAAAAAGAAATCTGCAATGCCTTTAATGGATGATGATTTTACTTTTGAAGATGATTTTGAAAGCACCGGTAATTTCGCGGACGAAGATGATGAAAGCTTCGATGATGAGGAAGAAGAAAACTATGATGACGATGTTTTCGAAGATGAAGAAGATAACGACGATGAAAGATAACATCTGAAAAATATACAGCCCAGGATTTTTAATTCGGGGCTTTTTTTATTCCAGATTTTGGATTATTAATTACACATTACTTCTTACACATTATTTATTTTTAAAGAGCTATTTCCCGCTATCCACTCATACTCCTCACCCCACGCGCTCCAACACCTGAACCCTCAAACTCTCCAACTCCTGGCTGCGGGGTAACCGTTCCTATCGGGGCTAGGGTATTTGTCTTTCATTCAATTATCACAGCCGATTTAACACTCTGTTTTGAGAAAGAATTTAAGCCATTGCGAACTTAGTTCAGTAGCGACGAAGCAATGACTTTTGCCCACTATTTCTCTATTTTCACTTAAAATTCACGTGCAAAGCAAAATTCACCATTGACAATTCACCCTCTTATCTCACGATTCGTTATTTTTGTCTAAAATCAAATTAATGAAAAAGTTAATTTTATTAGCCGTAATTGGTCTGGGAATTGTTTCCTGTACCGTTCAAAATACAAATAAGAATACTATGGATTTGCCGAAAGACTGGAAGCACACAACGAATATTTATGAAGTAAACGTACGACAATATACAAAAGAAGGTACCTTCAAAGCATTTGAAAAAGAAATGCCGAGACTGAAATCAATGGGAGTGAAAACACTTTGGTTTATGCCTGTCACCCCGATTGCGCAGCAAAATAAAAAAGGAAGCCTGGGAAGTCAGTACGCAGCGTCAGACTATACCTCCATCAATCCTGAATTCGGAACTTTGAATGACTTTAAGCATATGGTAAATGAAGCTCACAGATTGGGATTTAAAGTGATTATCGATTGGGTAGCCAACCATACAGGATGGGATCACGTTTGGACAAAAACTCATCCCGAATTTTATCTAAAAGATACCGGCGGCAAATTTCATGTGGCTTCCGGAATGGATGATATCATTGAATTGGATTATAAAAATCAGGAAATGCGCCAGGCAATGATCGATGCGATGAAATTCTGGATACAGGAAACAAATATCGACGGTTTCAGATGTGATCTCGCTTCTTGGGTTGAGGTAGATTTCTGGCAACAGGCGCGTCCTGAAGTTGAAAAAATAAAGCCACTTTTCTGGATCGGAGAATTTGATGAATTAGAAAGCCCGGAATATGGGAAAATATTCGATGCAAGCTATTCCTGGAAATGGATGCATAAATCTGAAGATTATTACAAAAAAAACGAGCCGCTTCAAGAGCTTAAAGATCTTTTGATACAATATTCTAAAATCGGCGATAATTCAATGCGAGCCTGGTTTACCACCAACCACGATGAAAATTCCTGGAACGGGACAGAATATGAGAAATACGGAGTAATAGCAAAGCCAATGGCGGTTTTTTCAGCAACCTGGAACGGTATTCCTTTATTATATTCCGGTCAGGAGCTTCCTAATATGAAAAGATTAGAGTTTTTTGAAAAAGATGTCATAAAATGGACAAACACTTACCAAATGGCTGATTTTTATAAAACTTTATTCAATCTAAAAGCTTCAAATCCAGCTTTAAGAGGGGGTGATACAAATGTTTCAACTTATCTTCTCAACACGACAGCCAACGATAAAATTTTAGCTTATGTTAGAAAAAATGGAAAAAATGAGGTTTTAGTCGTTTTAAATATGTCAAAAGAGCCTGTGAATTTCAGTATTGAAGACGAAAACCTTTCAGGGACTTTTAAAAATATATTTGAAGGGACAAAAAGAGATTTCAATAACGGAAAGGATTTTAATTTTAAAGTTTCCGATTTTGCGGTCTTTGAAAAATGAAAATCTCAGCCCATAAGATTTTGATTAAAATTATAAACTGAAAATAAAATCCCTGCTTAGTTTTGTAAGCAGGGATTTATTAAAAGCAAATATTAAAATGTATTATGGAGCAACTAGTTTAATATCATCAACTACCCAATATTCATCTTGTGCAGCGGTTTGATTATGTTTTACGGTAATCCTGAATCTTAACTGAGAAACCGTATTCGGAATTCCTGTTATGGTAAGGGTGGAAGGGCCATTGGCAAGATTATTACCCGATCCTGAATTTTGGCTGAAATCAGAGCCGTAAGCAGCACTTGTAGAGCCTGTTGCGCTGAACGCCCAGTTGGCATTGCTGTTACCGCCTACCTGCACGGAAGCGGCACTGTAAGTTGATCCGCCATCAGAAGAAACTTCTACAAGGACAAAATCATTAGTCCCTGAATCAAGACCTGCGCCTGAAGCGGTTCCGAAAGCAGCTACTTTCATCGAAAAGGTCATGTTATTAGTGTATTGAGTAGCATTAATTACCGGCGAAATAAATACTGCACTGGCCCCACTGGCGCTCGCAGTACCGCCAAACTGATAGCCACGCGTTCCTGAAGCTGCTCTTGGGCTGTTTGCCGGGCTCCATCCAGATGCGGAATTTGAGTTTACAACGCCTGTATTGGTGTTTGCAGATGTTGTGGTTAATGCAAAATATCCATTTGCTGTTCCGGATTCAAACCCTTCATTAAATACATCTCCGGAAATAAGCGTTAATACAGCAATCGGCCCTTTATACGGCGAGCCGGTTTCGGAACCGTTTGTTGTGCCTGTAGTTGCAATCGGAGTTACATAAAATTTGATATATTTATTAACATCAGTTGCTGTTAAGGAGTAATTTTTGGTGTTGGCTCCTGCAATTGGTGTTTCATTGGTTCCTGATGCATCATCAGAACGGGTCCATCTGAAAGTTGATGTTCCCTGCGCATTTCCTTCGCTGTCATTATAAGTATAAACTCCTGTAAGGGTCTGACCCTGCGTTGCTGTCCCTGAAATATTGACATTTGAAGCGGTAGGAGGCTGGTTTAAGCTTACCGGTCCGCCCCAAGCAGAACATTTAATGTTTCCCGGTGATGCGCCCGCGGAAGATCCCGGAGTTACGCAGAATTGGATGTACTTATTTTGATCAGCAGCCACCAAAGTATAATTTTGTGAAGCTGCAGAAGGAATGATCACTGTATTTGCTCCTGTTGCAGTATCTGCTCTTTTCCAGACAAATGTGCTGGCGTCATCCGGATTGCTTTGCGCATCAGAAAACGTATAGTTTGCAGTAAGCAATGATCCTGTGGAGTAGGTTCCTGTAATGCTTAAATTAGTTGCGGCAGGAACGGTATTGATCTCTTCATAGCCCAGGTTTTGCCATTTAACGCCATCCCAGCCCAAAAAGGCTTTTTGCTCTTTATTGTAAACGATTAATCCCTCGCTTGCTGTAGTTGAAAGATCACTTACAGCTGCAGAGCTTAGTCTTGGAACAAGAATTCCTTTGGTATCGGAACTTACATCTAAAACGGCAGACGGGTCAGGATTTTGGGTGTTAATTCCGACTTGTGAAAAAATTGACGTGTAAGATGTAATTAATGCAATAGTAAATAATTTTTTTGTCATGAGTACTTTAAATAAAAATTAGGAGGCAAATATATGTATTGTTGTATTTTAAAACTTAATTATTAAAAAAGTTAAATAAAAGTTAATGATTATGTAATTTTTAATATTTTTTGTTATTGAATATTTGTTTGAAAAAATGAATAAAATTTGTCGATTATGTTAATTTTAATTTTGCATTCAATACAATAAATCTTTTATTGGAGAATTTAACGGTAAAATTTTTACAGCTTTTAAAATAGCTGCCGATGAATAATAATTCCTAAAATGAAGATTTAATCAGAAACATTTCGAAAAAAAATATTATTTTAAGTTTGTTAAATTTCATTAATATAGAAACTGTTTATTTTAATACATTTGATGACTTTTTATGCAAAACTGCCTGAATTATGGATAAATCTAAGATATTGGAAATCGTAAAAAATAAAATTTCAGATAAAATTCAACAGTTGGAAAATCTTATTGCTGAAACCAGAGCATCAAGCAATGACACCAAAAGCTCGATGGGGGATAAATATGAAACCGGCCGCGAAATGCTTCAGCAGGAAATCAACAATCTCCAGAGGCAGCTTAACGAAACACTGAATCAACAGGCAATTATTCAAAAAATAAGTTCTGATCCTTCATCTAAAGTGCAAAACGGTGCGTTGGTAAAAACGGATAAAGGCTTATTCTATATTTCGGCATCTATTGGAGAAATTAATTTTGAAAATCAAAAGATTATGACCATTTCTTCAGAATCTCCATTGGCAAAAATAATGTCAGGATTAAAAAAAGGAGAAAACTTTTCAATTAATAAAAATGATCAGGTTATTGAGAATATCTGGTAATGAGGTCTTTAATTAAATAATAGATTTGAAAAAAAATACTATTGTTTTTTATAATTAAAGCATCTGCGAAAATCTTTAAAATGTAATAATGAAAGTTTTAAATATTTGAATAAATTTTGTTTTTATTGATGTTGTTTTTGAAAATTTAATAGTAATCTCTAAAATTTAAGAAAACTTTATTGTTAAAGTTTAAAATGATAAAACGATTGTGTCGTAAATTAGACTTAGTTATTTAATAAAATCATATAAAATTTTATCAATATGGGAATTTTAGAAAATAAAGTGGCTCTGGTGACAGGTGCCGGCTCAGGAATCGGATTGGCAATTGCTCATGCCTATGCAAATGAAGGTGCAAAAGTGATAGTATCAGACATCAATGAAGAACATGGTAAACAAGCCGTTGAAAAGATTAAATCAGAAGGTGGTAACGCTGCTTTTGTAAAGGCGGACACCTCAGATCCAACAGAGGTTGAAGCACTTGTCAAGACAACAGTAGAAATATACGGAAGATTGGATATTGCCTGTAACAATGCCGGAATCGGTGGTGAACAAAAATTGACGGGTGAATACAGTCTGGATAGTTGGAGAAAAGTTTTAAGTGTAAATTTAGACGGTGTTTTCTATGGCTGTAAATATGAGCTCGAACAAATGGAGAAAAACGGCGGCGGAGTTATCGTTAACATCGCATCCATCCACGGAACGGTTGCAGCACCACTTTCATCAGCTTATACATCCGCAAAACATGCAGTTGTAGGCTTAACAAAAAATATCGGAGCAGAATACGGGCAGAAAAATATCCGTTGTAACGCGGTCGGTCCTGCATATATCGAAACTCCTCTTCTGGAAAGTGTAAGTGGAGATATGAAACAGGCTTTAATTGCAAAGCATCCCATGGGAAGATTGGGAAGACCGGAAGAAGTTGCCGAATTGGTATTATTTCTAAGTTCAGAAAAATCATCATTCATGACAGGTGGCTATTATCTTGTTGATGGTGGTTATACTGCGGTTTAGATAAATCAAAAATAAAATAATATAGAAAGCATTCATCAAAGTGAATGCTTTTTTTATGACTTATGATAACAAAAAATCGTTTGGTTTTTTCTAAATTTGAACCATAAAAATCGCTTTTCAACATGCAGAATTACTTAGACCTTTTACAGCATATTTTAGACAACGGAACAGATAAAACCGACAGAACGGGAACGGGAACGAGAAGTGTTTTCGGATATCAGCTGAGGTATGATCTGTCGAAAGGTTTTCCTCTGGTAACCACGAAAAAGGTGCATTTGAAATCAATTATCTACGAATTGCTTTGGTTTTTAAAAGGCGATACCAATATTAAATATTTAAAGGACAATGGCGTTTCAATCTGGGACGAATGGGCGGATGAAAACGGAGATTTAGGCCCTGTTTACGGTGCCCAGTGGAGAAGCTGGAAAGGTGCAGACGGAAAAGTTGTTGACCAGATTACCGAAGTGATCGATCAGATCAAAAAAAATCCCGATTCCAGAAGGTTGATCGTTTCTGCCTGGAATGTCGCGGAAATCCCAAATATGGCGCTGGCGCCTTGTCATGCGTTATTCCAATTTTATGTGGCCGACGGAAAATTGTCGCTTCAACTCTATCAGAGAAGTGCAGATGTTTTCCTGGGAGTGCCATTTAATATTGCGAGCTATGCCTTGTTATTGCTGATGGTTGCGCAGGTTTGTGATCTTGAAGTGGGTGATTATGTGCACAGTTTTGGAGATGTTCATATTTATAACAATCATTTTGAGCAGGTTAATAAGCAGCTTTCAAGAGAAACTAGGCCGCTTCCGACAATGAAATTAAATCCTGAAATTAAAAATATATTTGATTTTAATTTTGAAGATTTTACCTTAGAAAATTACGATCCGCATCCGGGGATTAAAGCGCCTGTTGCGATCTAATGAAAAATAAAATATAAATGAAAGTGAAGCTCAAAACTTCACTTTTTTTGTAACTTTCAAGGTAAATTTAACACTTATCAACTATGAAATATTTAAAAATAAATATAACAGAAAACACCGACGCCGAAAAGCTGAAAGAGCTTTTACTTCAGGTGAAAGGGATTGATTCAATAGAAATTATCGATGATGAAAATCCGGAAAGCGAACTGAAAAAGGCTTTTAACAAAACTAAAGAGCAGTTTAAAAAAGGAGATTACGAAACCGTTGTCAATGATATTTTTGATATTCTAACAAAAAATAATTCTAAAAAATAATTAAATAATAAAATGAAAAAAGCCATTTTATCGATTGCTATATTGGGCGGGATTTTCTTTTCCGCAAATGTATCAGCACAAACCGAAACTTCAGGCAGAGAAAAGGTCTACAGAGCCACTCATACCAAAGTAACGGAACTGAAACACACCAAGCTGAAAGTAAATTTCGATTATCAGAAGGAACAGATGAACGGGGAAGAATGGCTGACTGCCGCTCCTTTTTTCTATCCTGCCAACGAATTGACGCTTGATGCAAAAGGTATGTTGATTCATGAAGTAGCTTTAGATATTAATGGCAAAAAAACTCCTTTAAAATATGATTATAGCAATGATATTTTAAAAATCACTTTAGATAAGACCTATCAGAAAAACCAGGATTACACGGTTTATATTAAATATACTGCTCGTCCGAACGAGGTAAAACAACAGGGAAGCGCGGCAATTAATGATGCAAAAGGTCTGTATTTCATTAATCCTCAAGGTAAGGAAACCGGCAAGCCAACTCAAATCTGGACACAGGGGGAAACAGAATCTTCTTCCGCATGGTTCCCGACTATCGACAAACCGAATCAGAAGTCAACCGAAGAAATTTTCATGACAGTTCCTGATAAATATGTCACGCTTTCCAACGGAATTATGAAAGATTCTCAAAAAGAAGCCAACGGAATGAGAACCGATCACTGGGTGATGGATAAAAGGCATTCGACCTATCTTTTCTTCATGGCAGTAGGTGATTACGCGATCGTAAAAGATAAATGGAAAAATATTCCGGTTGATTATTATATTGAAAAAGAATACGAGCCATACGCAAAACAGATCTACGGAAATACACCCGAAATGATTGAGTTTTTCTCTAAAAAAATGGGCTACGACTATCCTTGGGCAAAGTATGCGCAAATTTCAGGAAGAGATTACGTAAGTGGTGCCATGGAAAACACGACAGCAACGTTACATGGAAGTGATATTTTACAAAAACCGGGACAGCTAATCGATGAAAATAAATGGGAAGATACCATCGCTCACGAGTTATTCCACCATTGGTTTGGAGATTTGGTCACAGCGGAAAGCTGGAGTAATTTAACGGTCAACGAATCTTTTGCAAACTACTCAGAATATCTTTGGAACGAATACAAATACGGAAAAGATCAGGCAGATTATCATCAGCAGGAAGATGTCAATCATTACATTCACAATCCTTCCGATTTTAAGAAAAATTTAGTGAGATTCAATTATGACTCCCGTGAAGATGTTTTCGATTTGGTTACCTATCAAAAAGGAGGCGGAATCCTTCATATGTTAAGAAATTATTTGGGTGATGATGCATTTTTTGCAGGAATGAATGATTATTTAAAAACAAATGAATATCAAAACGGAGAAGCTCATCAATTAAGATTATCATTTGAAAAAGTTTCGGGAAAAGATTTAAATTGGTTCTTTAATCAATGGTATTTCGGAAGCGGACACCCGAAAATCAATTATTCTTCCACTTTTGAACCTGTAAAAAAACAAGTTTCGGTTACCATTAATCAGACTCAGGATCAGCCGTTTGAATTTCCTTTAGCAATCGATGTTTACGATAACGGGAAACCGAAAAGATATAATGTTTGGGTGAATGCAGAAGCAAAAAATACATTCAATTTTGATGTTTCTAAAAATGCAGATTTGATTAACATCAATGCAGATGGTGTTTTGTTGGCAGATATTACCGAAACGAAAACTCCTGAGCAAAATTTAATGCAATTTACAGGTTCCAAGGAGTTTAAAAGCAGATACAATGCCTTAAATGCAATTAAAGATCAGGTTGGGAAAAATCCTGCAGCGACAAAATTATTGGCGGCAGCAATTAAAGATCCTTATTTCAGAGTGAGAATGAAAGCATTGGAATTAATGGATTTATCAAATGCGGATCAGTTTAAAGCATTAGGTTCTGATGTTGAAAAACTGGCTTCCAATGATCCTAAAACATTGGTTCAGGCTTCTGCAATCAAGGCATTGTCAAAAACAAAAGATAAAAAATACACTTCAATTTTCGAAAAAGGAATGAATGCGGTTTCTGATGCGGTAAAAGCAAATTCCGTGGCAGCAATTATTTCTGTTGATCCTTCAAGAATCAATAGTTTGGCCGATAAAATTAATCTGGAAGGCGCGTCTGATGATCTTTTGGAAGTTCTTTTGCCGGTTGTGGTAAAAAATAAAGTGACCTCACAAATGTCAAATATTGCTCAGATCGCAGCATTTTATCCTTTCATAAAATTCCAAAATCCTGAATTGGGAAAAGCAGGTGAAGATGGGTTTAACTGGATCATGACCTCAGATAATCTGGAGGCTACGCAAAGTATTACCAAGCTTTTAGGTCAGGCAAAAGGTCAAATGGGTGATAATCCGCAAGTTAAAATGATGATCGTTCAAATGTTAAAAGACGGTCTCAGCAAAAAAATGGAACTGTTAAAGCAAAATCCACAAAACGCAGCAAGCATCAATAAACAGATCGACGAGCTGAATAAAGCTATCGAAAATTTTAAATAATAACCAATTTTTTAAATTAATTGAAAGCACTTCGTTATGAGGTGCTTTTTTATGATACTTACACGAAAAGTGCAAAAAATTGAATAAAAACAAGAGTCTTTTTGAATTATCTTTTTTAAATTAGTATAAAAATTTATAAAATATGACTTTTGGAATTGAGGCTGCGAGCTATTATGTACCTTCTTTGTATTTGGAAATTAAAGATTTAGCTGAAAAAAGAGGAATAGAACCGGCAAAACTTGAAAAGGGGCTCGGTTTGCATAAAATGGGTTTTCCTGATGTACACGAAGATGCAGCGACTTTTGCGGCAGAAGCTTTATTAAAATTGATAAAAGATTATACGATTAATCCAAAAGATATTTCACGAATTTACTTAGGAACAGAAAGTGCCTTGGATGCAGCAAAACCAACCGCTTCATATGCAATGCAGATGGTTGAAAAAGCGTTGGAGAAAGAATTTGGAGAAAGGTGTTTCAAAAATTGTGATGTTGTAGATATGACTTTCGCCTGCATCGGAGCGGTAGATGCGCTTCATAATTCCCTTGATTTTGTAAGGTCAAATCCCGATAAAAAAGCAATTGTTATTGCAAGTGATTATGCGAAATATGAATTGGCTTCTTCCGGCGAATATACACAGGGCGGGGGAGCTGTTTCGTTGTTAGTTTCCACAAAACCAGATCTTTTGGAAATTGAAAACAAGTGGGGAATAGCTACAGAAAGTGTTTTTGATTTCTTCAAGCCAAGACGTCATTTCAAAAAAGAAAATCTTATTAATGCTCCCGAAACTTTCCCCGATAAAATTGAGGTTTTTACTGATGAACCGGTTTTTGACGGCCAATATTCTAATCAATGCTACCAGGACAGAATCAGAGAAGCATATGATCATTATAAGGAAATTACAGGAAAAAATAATCCTCATAAAAATTGGAAATATTTAATCTTCCATCTTCCGTATGCTTTTCATGGGAAAAGGGTTTTTACAGAAATTTACAGTTTGGAAAACGGACTTTCCTATGAAACACCTGAAGAGCAAAAGGCTGTTGCAAAATCTGAGGATTATATTCAGTTTATTAATGATAAAATAGAAAAATCTCAACGTGCATCTTCAGAAATCGGAAATATGTACACGGCTTCTATTTTTATGGCGCTATTGTCTGCCTTACAGGTTTCTTTTAATGAAAAAGAAGACCTCACTGGCTCTGAAATTGGGTTCTTAGGGTACGGAAGCGGTTCAAAATCAAAAGTTTTTTCCGGAAAAGTATCTCGAAACTGGAAAAATGTGGTCTCAAAATGGAATTTATTTGAAGATTTAAAAACCAGAACGGCAATTAGCTTTGAAACCTATGAAAAGCTGCACAGAAAGCAGCTTGAAGAGTCCGTCAACCCAAATTACAAAGGTTTTGGCTTACAATCCGTTGAGCTTGAAAATCCTTTGTTACTAGGAGCAAGATATTATGAATATAAGGCCTAATTTTAAATTATATACTACAAAACACCTCAATTGGGGTGTTTTTTTTATGTCATTTTACTTATAAGCTGGAATATGAAAAAATATTTAGTTTATTTTTTTAGCAATAAAGCTATTATTTAACAAATTTTATTATACAATACTTAAAATTATCATGATACTGCTTGATTTTGTTTGAATTAAAATAATTTCAGTTAACTGCTGTTTAGTAGTAATTTTTAAATGTTAAAATGAAATTTGTGTATTCATAAGTGGTAAATAGCCATAAATAAAGTTAATTTTTTTCTTTTTAATTGATTGTTAATCAGTGTTTTACATTTTTGATATGTTAATATTTCTTAACATATTTGTGATTCAAAAAATTAAATTTTGTTAAATATGAATGTAAAATTACGTGTATTAAGTGCTGGAGTACTCTTTTTTTTAGGGCAGACTTCCTTTGCACAAAAAACAAAAAATGATACTGTCCCTAAAGAGAAACAAATTGAAGAGGTTGTGGTTACAGGTTACCGAACCAAGAAAGCTGATGAGATTACTCAAGCTCAGTCTATTATTGGGAGCCAAGAATTAAAACAGCAATCAAACACACAGTCTTTAACAAATATGTTACAAGGGAAAGCTCCTGGGGTATTGGTTCAAACAAACAGCGGTCAGCCAGGAAGTGCAGGTTCAATAACAATTAGAGGTTTTTCTAATTTTTCTAATACAGGAGCTTTGGTTGTTATTGATGGACAATATTCAACTTTTGCTCAACTAAATGCTATAAATCCTAGTGATGTAGAATCTCAGGTTATCCTTAAGGATGCTGCCGCAACAGCACAGTACGGTTCAAGAGCAGCTGCGGGTGTTATTGTAGTAACAACTAAAAAGGGGACGAGAGGAAAAACAAACTATAGTTTTGAATCAAGATTTGGCACATCTTGGAAGGTTTCGGATAAAGAAATGAATTTCCAAATGATGGATGCTGGTCAAAAATTAGCTTTTGAAAATGCTATTTCTTCTATGGTTGGAAATACACCTCATACAGATGCAGAAGTATTAGAATTAACGGCTTTAAACCATGATTGGCAGAAAGATATTTTACGGAATTCTAGTGAAGAATCGTATTTTTTTACTGCAAGTGGAGGAACTGATAAAAGTATATTTTATTATTCATTAGGATATGATAGTAACTCAGGCATAATTAAATATATTGATGCATTAAAAAGATATAGTGCAAGATTTAACTTTGAGAACCAGTTAAGTGATAAAATAAAAATTGGAGTAAATGCATCATTACAATATCAGAAAACACAAAATCAAAGAGATTTAAATAATGGTCAAAATCCTTTTAGATTTATGTATGGTGCAAATCCCTATGAACCTGTGTTTTTAGATGATGGAAGTTATAATCCAACTACTTTAGGGTTTCCTGTACTGGAAGCTTTACAGCGAAATACATCTAATAACAGTAATATTAGACTAAATGGTAATATTTTTGGAGAATATAAATTTACAGATTGGTTAAAATTCAGATCTACATTATATAACACATTTGCTCAATTAAAAACTAAAACTGTTCTGGAGCCCGGATCATTTTTAGATGTCATTTTAGGATATAATGGACAGGTCAGTTTAGCTAATAATGATTTATACTATCTTACAGCAAATCAAAGACTAGATTTTGATAAAAGTTTTGGACGTCATAAAGTAAGCGCAACTGCTTTCTACGAGTATAGTACTGAAGATACTAATACTATGACTGCAACTGGTAGAAATTATAGAACTCCAGGTTTAGATATTCTAAGTAATATGGTTACTCCCAATGCTACTACAGGATCAAGAGTGCAAACAAGAAGAACCTCTTTAGCATTATTAACTGATTATAATTATGACCTAAGATATTTATTGAGTGCTTCAGTTAGAAGAGATGGCTCATCAAGATTTGGATTAGAAAATCAATTCGGAACTTTTTGGAGCGTGAGTGGTGCATGGAATATCGCTAAAGAATCATTTGTTAATATACCAAAATTAAAATCATTAAAATTAAGAGGATCATATGGTATAGCTGGAAATGATGCTCCTCTTCCTGACTATGTAAATCAGCCATATGTTGGCTTTGGATTGTATGGACCAAGTGCATCAACTGCTGTACCCATAACAGTTGGAAATAAACAATTAAAATGGGAAAAAGTAAAAATAACAAACCTTGGATTAGATTTTAATTATAACAATAGGATTAGAGGATCATTTGAGTATTTTATAAATAAGAGAAGTGATTTTTTACAGTTAATTCCTTATCCTACTGTACAAGGAGGTTATACCATTTATGATAACGCGGGAGATCTTGAAAATAAAGGTATTGAAGTAGAAATTTCTGCAGATATAATTAAAAAACAAGATTGGAGTTTTCAATTGAGAGGGAATATTTCAAATGTTAAAAACAAAATTTTAGCATTGAGACCTGGTGAAATGTCACGAAATATTGGAAATAACAATAAATTGGAAGTTGGAGAAATGCCATTTTACTATAGAATGGTACGATATGCTGGTGTAAATCCAGATACAGGAGACGCATTATATTTTACAAATCGTACTACTGCTGTTAACGGAGAGACTTTTTATGATTTGCCAGGTGGTAGGGCTACTAATGTATATACTACAAATGATATTCAGGATATTAAAGATAAGACCCCATTTCCTAAAATTTTTGGAGGATTTGGAGCTACATTTACTTATAAGAATTTTGATATAACGGCAGATTTTACCTATAAATTTGGTGGATATTCAGTAAATAATCAGGCTCACAGTTTGCTTGACCCATCATCATTTGATACTAATCTAAGGGTTGATGCTATAAATTACTGGCAAAATCCTGGTGATACAAATGTATTACCAAAACCAAACCCAGATGGAATTTGGTTAACAGATTACTTTTTACAAAAAACAGATTATATTAGATTTAGAAGCTTAAATATAGGATATACTTTTGATAAGAATTTTCTCGGAGATAATGTCCCTTTAAACTCAATCAGAGTTTATGCTCAAGCTCAGAACTTAATTTTATGGACAAACTATGAGGGAGATCCTGAAGTAGCTGTAGGTTCAGGAGAGGGTAATACAGATGTGCCAGGTTCTTATTCTTTATATACTTATCCTACTCAAAAGACTGTAACAGTTGGTGTTGAATTACAATTTTAAATTAACTAAATTATGAAAAATAAAATAATAAAATTAACAATATTAAGTATTTTTACAATTGTTGCTTTAAGTTCATGCGAGAGAGAATTAGATCAAAATGCTTTTAATCAAATTCCTCTTGATGATGCAATGACTTCAGAAACAAACTTTACTCAGGCTATTAATGGAGCATATAGTGCAATTAAAGGGACAGGATATTTTTCTGTTGATACTGGTAACCAAACTATAGTTCCAGATGTAACTACAGATAATTTAATTTATAATCCACAAGGACGAAGTTCTAACTTTACGGCTTATAACTGGAGCTTTTCACCGGACAATGCCTCTGTAACAGGGCTATTTACTCAAGCATATTTTGTAATTTCTAGAGCTAATATGCCATTGAAATATATCAATAATCTTCCTGTTGGTAGTTTTAGAAATAATATAGAAGCTCATGCGAAAGCAGTAAGAGCAGCAGCTCACTTTGATGTAGTAAGAGCTTATTGTAAGATACCAACGCAATCTTCTGATGCAAATACATCTATGGGAATTCCATATGTTACTGAATTTAATCCTTTAGAAACAACAACTATTAGAAATCTAACAGTAGCTCAGGTTTATGACAATATTATTTCGGATTTAAATTTTGCAGTAAATAATATTGTAGATGCACCGACTGATAAATCAAAATTCTCGAAAGCAGCTATATATGGTTTATTATCAAGAGTTTATTTATATAAAGGTGATTACAACAATGCTGTTGCAGCAGGTAATTCTAGTATTGCCTTATCTGCAAGCGTTGGGTCATTAGTGAACTTTCCTAATGTTTGGGGGTCTAATAATACAGATGGTGTACTTTTGAAAATACTTAATTCTACGCAAGAGAATATTACAGTTGGCGTTGCTTATCAACAAGGAGCAACTGCGACTGGTGGAAATATAAGATCTGAATATGTTGTACCAATGTCTCTATATAATCTATTTGTGAATACCGATATCAGAAAGAGTGCTTATATGAGAAGAAGTGCATATCAAAATGTACAAAGAAATCATGTTATTAAATGGGCATTTAATACGGGTGGAGGAACACCTTTAAATGTTGTTGAAGCAAAATATTTAAGAACTGCAGAAGTATACTTAAATGTTGCTGAAGCTGCGTATAAGCTAGGAAATGAAACATTAGCCAATACATTATTAAATACTTTAAAGACTCAAAGATATGCAGGATATACCCCTGTAACTTTATCAGGTACTACATTATGGAATGAGATTATGTTGCAAAGAAGACTTGAATTAGCTTTTGAAAATGATAGATTTTATACATTCAAGAGATTAGGTCTTACAATGCAAAGAACTGGTGAAGGACCAAATATTGATGGCACCGGTGTACCTTCTGTTATTCAAACTATAACTCCAAATGATACAAGATGGCAATGGCCAATTCCACAAGCAACAATTAATATAACTCCAACCTTCCAACAAAACCCTGGATACTAAATTAAATAATTATATTTTAAATAAAAAACCCTGCAAAAAAGCAGGGTTTTTTTTATTTAGTAAAATGATAAAACCTTAAACCTTCACAAACCGATTCACAAAAATCGCTGCCGCAAGCTGTCCGACAGCATTCAAGACGGTTGCCAGGGGATCAACCAATGTTCCGATGATCATTACTGCGGGAATTGCTTCCTGTGGTAATTTATAAACAGAAATCATTAACATTTCCCCAATATATCCGCCGTTTGGAATTCCGCCGGCGACAATACTTACAAAAACTGTAATTCCTAAGGCGAGCAAAAGATTGGTGGGTTCAAAAAAATCTCTTCCAATGATTAAAAAAGCAACATAAATTTTAATAATAGAAGACATTGAAGACCCGTTCTTGTGCAAAGTCGTCCCAATCGGAATCACCAGATTAGCAATTGAGCTGGGAATGCCAATTTTTGAAGCAGCCTGTAAATTGGCAGGCATTGTGGCAAAGCTGCTGCAAGTGCTTAATGCAGTTAATGTTGGATAAATAGCATTTTTCCAGAAACTTTTTACTCCATTTTGTCCGTTTGCCATGAAAGCGTACAATGAAAAAAATACAATGAAATAAATAATTCCGGCAATATAATACAGCCCTAAAGGTTTAGCATAAAATCCAAAAAGCTGAGGTCCCAAAGTGGCCACCTGATACGCGAAGTAAGCTCCCAACCCGATTGGTGCAATTTTCATAATTAATAAAAGCAGTTCTTTCATCACTTCATATCCTGAAGCGATAAAAAGCCTGAATGGCTGTCCTTTTTCCCCGGATTTTCTCGCTGCAAAACCTGTTAAGAAAGCAAAAATTAGAAGCGCTAACATATTTTTTCGAGAAAAAACCTCGGTAAACTCTCCAACAGTAAAAAAACTTACAATCCTGCTTCCCCATGTATCCTGATTTACGGTTTCAGTGATAACTTCTGAGCTTCCCGAAACACCCGAAACAGGGAAAAGGTAAACGACACAAATGGTAAAAACGGCAGCAGTTAGTATGAAAAACAGGAATGTTACAATCATCGTAAAAATAATTTTTCCGAATTTCGACTGCTGTTCCAGAGACGCAATAGAATTGGCCACTGCAAAAAATACCAACGGAACAACACTTACAAAAAGAAGGTTCAGGAAAATATCACCCAAAGGTTTTATATACTCAACAATCCCCGGAGCCACAATTCCGAGGATGCTTCCGACAGTGATCCCTAGGAGTAAAAGTATGATTCCCGAGTAATTTTTAAATACTTCTTTCATGTAGCTTTTTTATCAAAGATAGCTTTATTTTAACATTCTATTATATTATTTTCAGGCTTAAATTCGCTAAATTTGAGTAAATAATCGTTTTTATGGCTTATATAGATTACTATAAAATTTTAGGCGTAGATAAAAGCGCAACGCAGGATGACATCAAAAAAGCTTACCGGAAACTAGCCAGAAAGCTGCATCCTGACCTTAATCCCAACGATAAAGAAGCAGAAAAAAAATTCAAAGAGCTTAATGAAGCCAATGAGGTTCTCAGCAATCCCGAAAACCGTTCAAAGTATGATAAATACGGAGAAAACTGGAAACACGGCGAAGAATACGAAAAAGCGCAGCAACAGCAGAGACAATATCAAAGTCAGAATTATGGTGGCGGATTTTCCGGTGCTGATTTTGGGGAAGGTGAAGATTTTTCAGATTTTTTTCAGAGTATGTTTGGCGGCGCAGGAAGCGGTTTTGGCAGAAATTCGCGGGGAAGTGCATCGGGAAAGTTCAAAGGGCAGGATATTCAGGCTGAATTGAATTTAAGCTTAAAAGATGCCGCAACAACGCATCCGCAGACTTTTGATATTAATGGTAAAAAAGTACGGATTACAATTCCCGCAGGAGTATATGACGGACAGCAAATTAAGTTGAAAGGTCACGGAAGTCCAGGTTATAATGGCGGTCCGAGTGGAGATTTGTACATCACTTTCAATATTCCGGTGGATCCTGATTTTGAAAGAATAGAAGATGATTTAAAGACAAAAGTCACCATTGATTTATACACCGCAGTTTTAGGCGGAGACGTAAAAGTAAATACATTGGACGGAAGCGTGAACCTTAAAGTAAAACCCGAAACTCAAAACGGAACGACGGTGAGACTGAAAGGAAAAGGTTTTCCTGTGTATAAAAAAGACGGACAATTTGGTGATTTATTCGTGACTTATGAAGTAAAATTACCGACTAATCTTACCGAACAGCAGAAAGAACTTTTTGAAAAACTTAAAAATTCCTAAGCCATGAGTGAAAGAATATCGCGAGAAGAGCTCGTAAAAGTATACAATATTGAGATCACTTTTTTTGATGAATTGGTAGATTCCGGTTTATTGAGCATCCAAACGGAGAATGAGATTCGATATTTGATGTATGAAGATCTTCCGGTTTTTGAAAAATTTGCCAATTGGCATTATGATCTTGAAATCAATCTTCCGGGTTTGGAAGTTATTCATGATATGCTCCAAAAAATGGATGAATTAAAACAGAAAAACCGTGAATTAATGAATAAATTGTCTGCAATAAATAAACATAAAGAAGGGTAATTTTTCATCTAAGGAGTTCCGAAGGAACGACTTAATTCAGGATAGGATGAAATCCTATCAATAATTGCATAATATATTTTGAATTTTTGATTTATGCAGTCTTAATGCTTTATTGAAGATAAGATGAAAAAACTATCTTTGTACACATTAGAGAAAATTTAATTATGACTGAAGAAAAGGTTATTGTTTTAAAGCCTAAAAGACAGGATTTCGAAGATATTTACTTCAGCGGCAATGAGGGAAATTTATTTTTTTCGCCCACTACCAGGGGAAAAACAATTACAACGATCGTTGTAGGTTTAATTTTATTTATTCTGTTTTGTTTTAAAGATGATTTAAGCAAAGAAAAATTTGGGATTTTATATTTTGTGAGCTTTTTATTTTTGCTTTGTACAGTATATCTTTCTTTAAGCATCAATAAAGTTTCAAGATGGAAAAAACAGGTCAACAGATATTTAAAATCACTCGAAGATTCCAAAATATATGAGCTCAGATTTAATAATGAAATTTTTAATGTAAACCTTAACCATCAGGAGGAATTGAGTAAATGGGAAGATTTTAAGGAATTTGATATCAATGATCAATTTATTGCTTTAGAAGGCAAATTCAATTATATGTTCCCGAAAAAATCAATGAGCAAAGGAGATTATGATTTGCTTAAACAAACAATAAATAAAAATATCAAAGAATAAGAATAAGAATAAGAATAAGGAATAAAAAAATCAGAGTAAATTTTACTCTGATTTTTATTTATATAACTAATAAATTTGCTAATTGCTAATTGCTAATTGCTAATTGCTAATTGCTAATTGCTAATTGCTAATTTTAATCAAGCCAACCCATTTCTCTCATCCAGTCATCATTATAGATTTTTCCTACATATCTTGAACCGTGATCGTGAAGAAGAACAACAATGACATCATCTTTCGTAAACTGATCTTTCATCTGAATCAAAGAAGCGATCGCACTTCCGGCAGAATATCCACAGAAAATTCCTTCTTCTTTAGCCAGTTTTCTGGCATAGATTGCACCATCTTTATCAGTTACTTTTTCAAAATGATCGATTACCGACATATCATAGTTTTCAGGAATGATATCTTCACCAATTCCTTCTGTGATGTACGTGTAAGCATGATCGTAATGCAATTCACCCGTTTCATGGAATTCCTTCAAAATAGAACCGTACGTATCAACTCCGATCACTTTAATGTTAGGATTTTTCTCTTTGAAGAAAGTTCCGCAACCCGTAATTGTACCTCCCGTTCCGGCTCCAACCACAAAATGTGTTAATTTCCCGTCTGTCTGTTCCCAGATTTCAGGGGCAGTAGATTCGTAATGAGCGGTTCTGTTTGATAAATTATCATATTGATTCACATACCATCCGTTTTCTGTTTCGGTCGCCAGTCTTTTTGAAACCGAGTAATAAGAACGCGGATCTGTAGGTTTTACGTCGGTCGGACAGACAATTACTTCAGCTCCAACGGCACGAAGAATATCACATTTCTCTTTTGACTGTTTAGCATTGGTCACAAAAATACATTTGTAACCTTTGATGATCGCTGCAAGGGCCAGTCCCATCCCGGTATTTCCGGAAGTTCCTTCAATAATAGTTCCACCGGGTTTTAATCTTCCATCTTTTTCAGCATCTTCAATCATTTTCAGGGCCATTCTGTCTTTCACAGAGTTGCCCGGATTGAAGGTCTCAACCTTTGCCAAAACTAATGCCGGAAAATCTTCTCCCAAAACTTTATTAAGCTTTACAAGTGGTGTATTTCCGATAGTTTCAAGGATGTTTTGTGCGTATTTCATAAATGTTTTTTATAAGCGCAGCAAAGATACAGCTTTCAGATAATTAATAATTATGATTTGAATATTATTATAAAGTGAATGGTTAATTGTGAATGGAAAATTTAAAAATTAAACTGGAAAAATTGACAATTCACTACTGACAATTCACCATTCATCATTAAAGATTTCCAAAAGCTATTTCCCGCTTTCCGCACTCGCTATTTTTCTAGGGTTTCGGCGGCGGCAAAGCCGCCGCCGAAACCCTAGAAAAATGAGCTCAAACAAATGCTCCAATCGGGGCTAGGGTATTTGTCGTCATTATTGTCATTGCGAAGAGCGCAGCGATGAAGCAATCTCAATATAAAGAGAGTTAAGCTTAATGCTCTTAAATTCTTAATCCAACCTTAATAGTTAAAATTTTAAAATATTCAGAGGATAAATTAACAAAAGATTGCTTCACCTTCGGTTCGCAATGACATTATAGATTAAACCTTAATTATACTTAATCGCTTTCACCGGAGAAATCTTACTGATCAGATAACTCGGAATGATCAAAGCCAATGCAGAAATAATTAAAATGCCGACAGAAATTGAAATAATTGCAATCGGATTCAAATCAACAGGAACTGTGCTTACATAATAGTTTTCAGGATTAAGCTTAATAATTCCAAAAAACTTTTGAAGTAAAAGCAATCCTAAACCTATCGCATTCCCGTACAAAAGCCCGGGAATCATGATGATTAAAGTATAGTTGATAAAAGTTGCTCTGATCTGAGAATTGCTGGCGCCCAATGTTTTAAGCAAACCAATCGAATTCGTTCTTTCAATGATCAGAATTAAAAGAACCATAATAATATTGATTACCACAACAATCAGCATGATAATAATGATTAATGCAATATTTGTATCAAAAATACTGATCCAGTCGGTGATTTGAGGGAATTTTTCAGTTGCTTTTTCAGCATAGTTTTTATAGCCGATCAGTTTTTCGATTTCAGGAAAATCTCTGTCGATATCGTTGATGTTTTTCAGGAAAATATCGATTCCTCCCACTTCATCAGGCTTCATATCCTGAATTTTTCTTACATGATTGATCCCTCCGATAACGAACTGCTCGTCTATCATTTTAATATCAGTTTTATAAATCCCGACTACCTCAAATTTCCTGTAGATGGGCTTCTGATCAGCTTTTGAAAATATAGTGACAATGCTGTCTTTAACTTTTAAATGAAGGTCATTCGCTATTTTTTGAGAAATGGTAACACCGTTATTAAACCCGATTTCTGTAATTTTTGGTGTCGTTCCCGCAACAAGAAATTTTTTAAACCGTAAGCTGTCAAAATCCTTTCCGACACCCTTGAAAATAATGCCGGCAAAATTATTTTCGTTACGCATAATTCCTGTTACCATCGCATATTTCTGGACAGTTTCAACATCAGGAAGCTCTCTTATTTTCTGAATATTTAAACCCTGCTTATCGAGAACCGAAGTATTGTAGGAAGAATTTGACCGTGTAGATTTTACAGTAATATGGCCGCTGAAATCAGCCAGCCTTTCTTTAATCGCTTTCTTGGAGCCGAATCCGGTGGAAACGGTAATCAGGGAAACAATAATTCCTAAAGCCACCGAAAGCCTGCCAATGAAGATGATAACCCTCGAAAGGTTATTTTTGTTATCTTTGGAAAACGCTATTTTTCTAGAGAAATATAAAGGAAACTTCAAGCTTATGAATTTAGATTTCAAAATTAAAAATTTACTTCTGATTTGCCTAATTTTTTTAGGAGTATTCACCCAATATTATTCTCAGACTCATGATAAAATTGATTTTAAGACCGGTGCAGATCAACCTGAGTTGTATTTGCCTTTATTGAAAGGTAAAACGATCGGAGTTGTTACCAATCAGACAGGTTTGATGAGCGATCGAACTCATCTGGTAGATTTTTTAGTAAAAAACGGAATTAAAATAAAATCGATTTTCGCTCCTGAACATGGTTTCAGAGGCGATGCCGATGCAGGCGAAAAAGTGAAAAACGGAATCGACGTAAAAACAGGAATTCCCATCGTTTCTTTATACGGAAATAATAAAAAGCCAAAACAGGATCAGTTAAAAGGAATTGATGTCGTTGTATTTGATATTCAGGATGTTGGAGTGAGGTTTTACACCTATATTTCGACATTAACCTATTTAATGGAAGCCGGAGCGGAAAATAATGTTGAGATCATGGTTTTAGACCGTCCAAATCCGCATGACGGCTACACAGACGGCCCTGTTTTAAGAAAAAAATGGTCGAGTTTTGTCGGAATGCACGAAGTTCCTGTCGTTTACGGTCTGACAATCGGCGAATACGGAAAAATGGTCAACGGAGAAAAATGGCTTAAAAGTGGAGTTCAGGCAAAATATACTTTAATTCCAATGAAGAATTATCATAAAAAACAACGTTATGCTATTTTGGATAAGCCTTCGCCCAATTTACCGAATGATAAATCCATTAATTTATATCCAAGCTTATGCTTCTTTGAAGGCACTCAGGTTTCGGTGGGAAGAGGAACTGATCTGCCTTTCCAGATTTATGGTTCGCCCTGGACACCGAATTTACCTTACCAGTTTACGCCCAAACCAAATTCAGGAGCAAAAGACCCTTTTTTAAACGGAAAACTTTGTTATGGTGAAAACCTTTCCGATTTTTCAAAAGATTTAAAAGAATTAAACCTCGAATGGATCATTAAAGCTTACAAAAATTATAAAAATCCTGATCAGGACTTTTTTCTAAAAAACCTCTGGTTTGATACATTATCCGGAACAGATGAATTCAGAAAGCAAATTATCGCAGGAAAATCAGCTCAGGAAATCAAAGCTTCATGGAAACCCGATTTAGATAAATTTGAGAAGATCAGAACAAAATACGTCGTCTACGAAAACTAGAGAATTGGTCAGCTGTGAATAGTCAATCCGTTGTGCTTGTGAATTTTGCAGCCATTTTTAGATTGACTAAAAGTTAAATTGACGATTCACAATTTTGACATTGTCTTAATCAAAATCCGGTGGTGGAGTTTTGTCATCTTTGCCTTTTTTAAGGATAAAAAGCCCGATCGTTAAACCGATAACACCTGCGAAAGCGATCATTAATGCGCTCTGTATTTTATCCGGCTGATTATTTCCGATGTAATTCATTAAAAAAAGAATAACAAATGTAATAATTGAGATGATAATATGGTTTTTTCCAAATAATTTCATGAGTTATTTTATTTTGTAAGAAATCATGATTCCGCCTCTGTAAGGAAGAATTTCGCCACTTTTATTATATCCGTCGGCTACATCATAGCGTCTTCCCGTACTGCGGTCGTAACCTTTGTAGAAATCTTGTGAAGTTCCGATTGTTCCGTAGACATCAAGATTCCAGTTTTCAGATAACTGAAACTGGTATCCAGCCGTAAGACCTACAATGAGTGAAAATCCTTTTTGGTAAAGATTTGATTTTTCAAAAGTTTCATTATTATCATTAACATATGGCCCCCCTCCCCAATAATTCCACTTTTGCAAAACAAAAGATGCTGCTGAAAGATTAGCACCTAAATACCAGTGCTTAAAAGCCTCATCAAAATAATATCTGCCTTCTATTGATGCAGAATAATACTGGAATTCATGGCCCGCAAAAGATTTCCACGGAGAAATAAAAACGTCACCCTGCAAGGTGTATTTTTTGCTTAATTGATGCTCAACTCCCACATTTAAAACTCCGATTGGTATAAATAATGCGTTTCCTTTTACATAAACGCTAACATCTTTTTCCTGTTCCTGCGCAGTTAAATTTCCAAATAAAAAAATACTTAGAAAGCTTATTAAAATTGTATTCTTAAACATTAGCATTATTTAATTTGCTTTAATAATTCTTCCGCAAGATTAGAGTCTTTACCGGCTTGTTTTGCGAGATTTTTAGATATTTCGGCGTAAGATTTTGCCTGATCTTTATTTCCCGTCAAAGAATAAAGCTTCGCTAAAATGTAAGTATTTTCAGAGGTATCGCCTCTCATGACAGATTTTTCGGCCCATTCAACAGCTTTTTTTAATGAAGCCTGATTTTTTACGTGATCTGAAAATATCCAGGCAGCCTTTAATAGCTCATTAGGCTCAAAAGCATCTGAATTTTTATAATAGTCCAGCGCAGCTTTTTCATATTCCGGAAAGTTGGCATTTTGCTCGTAATACGTTAATTTCGTTTGATTTAGCTTAACCTGAGCGTCGTATTTTCCAACTAAAGGCTCTGCTGTCTTCATGAAATATTCATCATTAATTCTTTTGTTTTTATCATCAATAGATTGCTCCACAATTTTTCCTAAAAGCATTTGATTATTAAATTCTTTATAGGTTTCTTCGGGTAAAAATTTGATAATTTCAGCTTTTCTGGATGTAAAAACTTTATAATTCGGATCTTCTGATGATTTTACGAAATATAATAAAAGTCCGACATCATCTTTGGAAAGCTCTTCCGTATTTTTTTTGTTTTCAAAATATCTTTCAGAAGCTTTTTTAGCAAAATCAAAATCTGAGGTTGAATTTAATTTCATTATATTAATCAGGAATTCCGGATCTTTTTCTCCTTTTGCAAAACGTTCCTTTAAAGAACCTTTTTTGTTGTTGGGAGAGTTAACATCCTGAGCCATTGCAATAAAGGGGCTTTCATCCATATACCCGAAATTTTGTGAAACAAGCTCGCCGTCACCGTTTAAAAATAAATAAGTCGGATAAGAACGGACTCCGTATTTTGCTGCGATCTCTCTTCCTTCTCCTTTTTCCATATCGAATCTGGCATTCACAAAATTGGAGTTATAATAATCTCCGACCGTTTTTTTAGTGAAAATGTTTCTTTCCATCATTTTACAAGGGCCACACCAGGAAGCATACGCATCAATAAAGACAATTTTGTTTTCTTTTTTTGCTTTAGCTATAAGATCTTTAAACGGAATGTCCTGAAATTGAATAGCTTCTTGTGCGAATGTAATAATGGAGGTAAATAAAAATAATCCTAAGATGATCTTTTTCATTTTCAAATAAAATTTGCTAGCGAAGATAGGTAATTTTAAAGAGATGAACGGCGAGTTTAAGATTCTGATAGTTGATATTAACTAAAATTTAAGACTTCACCTCAGAAATTTGAGTTTTTTAATAGTAATAATAATTTTGCCTTAACGTACTTCATTTTGTCACGATTTTGAACATTTTAAATGATTTTTTCGATAGGTCCGGACTTTTGTTTGCTCTAATTTTACCCCATTAAGACAAATATGAAAAAAAGAATTGTATTGTTTTCTCTCGTGGTATTTTTCACGACTTTATGCGTAGGATTGTTTGCACATAAGGGCAATACTCATTTTTCACCTGATCTTTCCTCAAAAAGCAAGCTTTTACAAAAACCGGACTGTGATTCTCAACCTGAAATGTATATCCTTTCAGATGTTCAGGATAATGCTGATTCTGACGACCTTGAAAAGGAAAAATTTGATTTTTCTCTTATTCTAAAGGAGCATATAAGTTATTTTGTAACGGATTATTCTTTTAAAATTCAATCGGTTACTATTCCTGATTCTAATCATATTGCGGTACCCAGATATATTTTATATCATTCTTTGCAGGTTTCCGACCACTAATTTCTTATTTATGAACCTTCTTTGTGATTTGCATTGAATGCAGATTTGGAAGGTTCGTCTTTATTTTCCATTTTTTATATTCTTCAATTGCCTTTGCCGAAATGGCAGAAAAATATAGTATGTTCAATTTAAATAAATAATATGCATTTAACACCAAGAGAAACAGAAAAACTCATGCTTTATATGGCCGGAGAGCTGGCTTTGAAAAGAAAAGGCAGAGGCCTTAAACTAAATTATCCCGAATCTATAGCATTAATCAGTCATTTTTTGCTTGAAGGAGCAAGAGACGGTAAAAGAGTTGCCGAGCTGATGCAGGATGGAGCAAATCTTTTGACAATCGATGATGTAATGCCGGGAGTTGCAGATATGATTCACGATGTTCAGATCGAAGCAACTTTCCCGGACGGAACTAAGCTGGTTACTGTACATAACCCAATTCGCTAATTTAAATTATTATGAAAGAAAAAAAATATAAGAGTATTATTCCTAACAAAAATGTAGAGGATCTAGAGATAAAAGTAATTAATGCAGAAAATCTTCTCGGTGAAAAAATTGTAATACCGGGTGAAATTTTTGTAAAAGAAGGCACCATTGTCTGTAATGCAGGCAGGAAAACCGTAAAAATAAAAGTAACAAACACAGGTGACCGTCCTATTCAGGTTGGGTCTCACTTTCATTTTTTTGAGGTTAATAAAGCAATGAGCTTTGACCGTGAAAAAGCTTTCGGAAAAAGGCTGAATATCATAGCAAGTACAGCTGTCCGTTTTGAGCCGGGTGAAGAAAAAGAAATTGAATTAGTAGAAATCGGTGGACATAGAAAAGCAATGGGCTTTAATAATCTTGTTGACGGATCTGTAGATTCTGAAACATTAAAAAAAGAAAGTCTTGCAAAAGCCGAAGAATTAAATTTTAAAAATCATTAACATGAGCTTACATGTAGACAGGAAACAATATGCCAATATATTAGGACCCACAGCCGGAGACAAAATCAGACTGGGAGATACCGAAATTATTATTGAAATTGAAAAGGATTTTACACATTATGGAGATGAAGCCGTTTTTGGAGGGGGAAAAACCGTACGTGACGGAATGGGACAAAATGTTACCGCCAAAAGAGAAGCCGGAGTGCTTGATCTTTGCATCACAGGAGCTGTAATTATCGATCATTGGGGAATTGTAAAAGCTGATATCGGGATTAAAGACGGTAAAATCATAGCTATCGGAAAGGCAGGAAATCCTGACACGATGGATGGTGTAACACCCAATATGATTATCGGTGCTTCCACGGAAGTTCATGGCGGAAAAGGCTATATTGTAACCGCAGGAGGAATTGATACACATATTCATTTTATATGCCCGCAACAGATCGAAACGTCCTTATACAGCGGAATAACAACAATGATCGGCGGCGGAACCGGGCCAAATGACGGGACCAATGCGACCACCGTTACGCCAGGAAAATTCAATATGCAGAAAATGTTGGAAGCGGCAGAAGAATATCCTATGAATTTAGGTTTTTTCGGAAAAGGAAACTGTTCTGCAGAAGAACCGATTGAAGAGCAGGTGGAAGCCGGAGCTTTAGGTGTAAAAATTCATGAAGATTGGGGAGCAACTCCCGCAGTAATCGACGCTGCATTGAAAGTGGCCGATAAATATGATATTCAGGTAGCGATTCATACAGATACTTTAAATGAAAGCGGTTTTCTTGAAGATACAATGAGAGCAATCAATGGCAGAGTAATTCACACCTTTCATACAGAAGGGGCGGGTGGAGGCCACGCTCCGGATATTATTAAAGCTGCAATGTATCCTAATGTGCTTCCTGCTTCCACAAACCCGACGCGTCCTTATACGGTTAATACAATTGATGAGCATTTGGATATGTTGATGGTTTGCCATCATTTAAGTAAAAATATTCCTGAAGATGTAGCTTTTGCAGATTCACGTATTCGCCCGGAAACGATTGCTGCAGAAGATATTTTGCATGATATGGGAGTTTTCAGCATCATGAGCTCAGATTCTCAAGCGATGGGAAGACCCGGAGAAGTGATCACAAGAACGTGGCAGACCGCCAGTAAAATGAAAGAGCAGAGAGGTTTTTTACAAGAAGATGAAAATGAAGGAAACGATAATTACCGAGCCAAAAGATATATCGCTAAATATACGATCAACCCGGCTATTGCTCATGGAATTTCGGAATATGTCGGCTCTGTCGAAAAAGGAAAATTAGCAGATTTAGTCATCTGGAAACCTGCATTATTTGGAGTAAAACCTGAAATGATTGTAAAAGGAGGATTCGTAATTGCTGCAAAAATGGGCGACCCAAATGCGTCAATTCCTACACCACAACCTGTTATTTACAGAAACATGTTTGGTGCTCACGGAAAAGCTAAATACGGTATTTGCGCCAATTTTGTTTCTCAGATTTCTATCGATAACGGAACAATTGCAGATTATAAATTACAGAAAATGATTCTTCCGGTAAAAAACTGCAGAAATATTTCTAAAAAAGACCTTATTCATAATGATAAAACGCCTTTAATCGAAGTAAATCCTGAAAATTATAAAGTAACCGTTGATGGTGAATATATCACTTGTGAGCCTGCGGAAAAACTCCCGCTGACACAATTGTATTATTTGTTCTGACAATGAAATAAACCTTAGGTTCAGAAAAATATTAAGTCCAGCAAATAGAATTAGAAAAATGATTATTAACGAAACTATTGGAAATATTTCAGATCATGTTTTAGAAGGAAAAAACATCGATTATCTCGATCTGGAATGGTTTGAAGCCACAAAAAGAATTCAACGTAAAAAAACAAGGCAAGGACAAGATATTGCGATTAAATTTCTTAGAGAAGGGCAATATTTGCGGGAAGGAGATATTCTTTTTGAAAGTGAAGAAAAAATTATTGCCGTTAATATTCTGGAAACAGAAGCCATCGTCATGTCGCCTATATCTTTGCTGGAAATGGGAACGGTTTGCTATGAAATCGGAAACAAGCATATTCCGCTTTTTATCCAGAATGATAAAGTAATGCTGCCTTTTGAAATGCCGATGTACAGATGGCTGGAAGCAAGCGGATTTAATCCTGAAAAGCACTCCGTAAAATTGATGAATATTCTTAAATCTAATGTAGAGCCTCACGGCCACGGAAGCTTAGGATCAACAATTTTCTCTAAAATTTTAAAAATGGCAGCTCCAAAAGATGAATAAAATGAATTTAAATTTTTTATCCGGTTTATTGCATATTTCAGATCCTACATTGCCCATCGGCGGATACAGTCATTCAAGCGGCCTTGAGACCTATGTTCAGAAAAGGATTGTGAATAATCTGCAGACGGCAAAAGAGTTTGTAGAAAATATGCTGCAGTATAATCTTAAATATAATGACGGCGCTTTTGTTAAGCTGGCCTATGAAGCTGCTCAAAATGAAGATCTTCAATTATTAATAAAGCTTGATCATGAATGTAATGCAATAAAATGTCCGAAAGAAACCCGTCAGGCAAGCCAGAAATTAGGACTTCGACTGATTAAAATTTTTAAAAGAAAAGATAGTTTTCCATTGATGGAATCCTTTGAAAAAGCAGTTCAGAATAAAGAAGCCAATTCACATTACTGTATCGTGTTCGGAATTTATTGCTCACTGATGAGCATTCCTTTGTATGAAGCGCTTTTAGGGTTTTATTACACTTCTGTTGCGGGAATTATTACCAATGCAGTGAAGCTAGTCCCTCTCGGACAGCTCGACGGGCAGGATATTCTTTTCTCCTTGTATTCGGTGATGGAAAAAACGGTTTTGGAAACAATGGAACTCGACAGAGATCTGGTCGGGCTTTGCAATACGTCTTTCGACATCAGATGTATGCAGCATGAAAGACTGTATTCGAGGCTTTATATGTCTTAAAAGTGAATTGTAAAAAATAAATTGTAAATGGTGAATTGTCAATTTTTTTATGATGTATGTAAATTCACAATTCACCCTTTACAATTCACTTTTCTAGCCCCGATAGGAACGGTTACCCCACAGCTAGGAGTTGGAGAGTTTGAGGGTTCAGGTGTTGGCGCGTGTTGGCGCGAGGAGTAGGAGTGGATAGCGGGAAATTGCTCCTAAAAAATTAACTAAATCAGTCAAATCTAAGAAAATGGAAAACAGAAAATATATAAAAGTAGGCGTGGCAGGACCTGTAGGCTCAGGAAAAACAGCTTTACTGGAGCGTTTAAGCAGAAAAATGTTCGGAAAATATGATATCGGAGTAATAACCAATGATATTTATACAAAAGAAGATGCGGAATTTATGGCTAAAAACAGCCTGCTTCCTTATGAAAGAATTATCGGAGTGGAAACCGGAGGATGCCCCCACACAGCGATTCGTGAAGATGCCAGTATGAATCTGGAAGCGGTTGACGAGCTTGCAGAGCGTTTCCCGGAAATTGAATTGATTCTTATCGAAAGTGGCGGCGACAATTTATCGGCGACTTTCAGTCCGGATCTTGCAGACATTACCATTTTCATCATTGATGTGGCAGAAGGCGAGAAAATTCCCAGAAAAGGAGGCCCTGGAATTACAAGATCAGATCTGTTGATTATCAATAAAATCGACCTTGCACCTCATGTCGGGGCAAGCCTCGAAGTGATGGAAACGGATGCCAGAAGGATGAGAAACGGAAATCCTTTCGTATTTACCAATCTTAAAACCGATGAAGGCCTGGAAAAAGTGATCGGATGGATCAAAAAATATGCGCTTCTGGAAGATTGTGACGAACCGAACCTTGTACGATAAATGGACAGTCACTTAAATATAATCGCAGGATTCAAGAACGGAAAATCTTATGTGAAAGACCTTTATGTATCACTTCCTTTCAGGTGTGTTTCTGTCGGACAGCGTAAAAATGATGGCAAACTGTATCAGATGATTATGAGTTCCTCGCCCGGAATTCTCGATGGTGACCATTATCATTTAAAAGTTTCCCTGGAAAAAGGAGCTTCGCTGCAATTGCAGTCACAGTCGTATCAAAGGTTGTTTAATATGAAGGATAAAGCAGTTCAGGAGCTTGATATTGTGCTGGAAGATGAAACTTCTTTTGCCTATGTTCCACATCCGGTGGTTCCGCACGAAGATTCAAATTTTAAAAGTGAAGCTAAAATTCATATCGGAAAAAACAGTCAGATTATCATCAGCGAAATAATTACCTGCGGAAGAAAGCATTATGGTGAAGTTTTTAAACTAAAACGTTTCCAGAATCTCACGGAAATTTATCATGAAAATAAGTTGATAGTAAAGGATAATATTCTCATTCAGCCAGACTTGATTCCGATAAACAGTATTGGTAATCTTGAGCAGCATACCCATCAGGGAACATTTATTTTTTTCAGCACAAAAGATGATGTAAAAAGAGATGAATTGATAGATAATATTGTTGAATATGCCGAACGGTATCAGGGCGAAATGGAAATTGGAGTTTCAGCAATGGAAAATAACGGTTTTATTATCAGGTCTTTAGGGAATGGCGGTGAAATCATGTACAACTTTTTTCTGCATGTTCAGGAAGTTCTCTGGAATTTAAATTAAATACTATTAAGAATAAATTCTCCGGATGTATTTAACAGGAACGGGCTTTAGGCCCGTTCCCGGAAATTTTAAAAATCGATTGGCTTTAGCCAAAACTTATTAAAAATGGACAGTACAATTTGGGCACTTCTAATAAGTGCAATATCAATAAGTTTCATTCATACCGCGTCTGGACCGGATCATTATCTGCCGTTTATCGTGATCTCAAAATCTAAAAAATGGAGTCTTGTGAAAACTTCGGTTTTAACAATATTTTGCGGATTGGGACACGTTTTAAGCTCATTAATTCTAGGTTTTATCGGAGTTTTTCTGGGTTGGCAGCTTAATAAAATTTCGTGGTTTCAGAATTTAAGAGGAAATTTTTCCGGCTGGGCATTGCTCATTTTCGGTGTGATTTATCTGATTTACGGATTAATTCAGGCTATCCGAAATAAGCCGCATAAGCATTTTGATGTCATGGGCGAAGATGTCTATGTCTACGAGCATAATCACAGTGAAGTCGTAATGCCGCAAGCGAGAATAAAAGTTACGCCTCTGGTTCTTTTCATGATCTTCGTGATGGGGCCGAGCGAGCCGTTAATTCCTCTTTTATTCTATTCCGGAGTAAAACATTCAACCGCTGAAATTTCAGTTTTAGTGATTTCTTTTACCATAACGACGGTTTTTACAATGCTTGGGATTGTGCTGTTGGGTCGTTACGGATATTCAACTTTATTTAATACAGAAAAAATAGAAAGATATATGGGCGTCGTAAGCGGAGCTGTGGTCACAATCTGCGGAATCGGAATGGTCTTTTTAGGATGGTGATTTGATTGTGAATTTGTTAGATTTAATTTTAAAATTGACAATTGATTTGTAAATCAAATTCATCATTGCCAATTCACCGTTCACCGTTCATCATTCACCTTTTAAACCTTTAAACTCATTATTTTATGGACAAATTTTTTGAAAAATTCCCTTTTGTAGATATTATTTTAAAAGGAATCGGGCAGATTATGCTTCAGGAAAACCGATGGACTGGTCTTTTATTTCTAATTGGTATTTTCCTGGGGAGCTGGCAGGGTGGTGTTGCCGTCTTGCTTTCAACGGCCGCGGGCACTTTTACTGCGATGAAGCTTAATTATGACAAATCAGAGATCAATGCAGGATTGTACGGCTTCAGTGCTGCGTTGGTGGGTGTTGCGTTGTCTTTTGTGTTTCAGGCAACACTTCTCATCTGGATTCTTATCATTATTGGCGGTGCTTTGGCGACTATTATTCAGCATTTTTTTATTCAGAGAAAAATCCCGGTTTTTACACTTCCTTTTATTGTAATTACCTGGCTTTGTGTGTTTTTGCTGCATTATTTTACCCATATTCCACCATCGGAAATGATCTCGGCAAAAATAGAGCCTGTCGAAAATGATGATTTTTTAACCTCTATTAACGGATTTGGAGAAGTTATTTTTCAGGGTGGGATATTTTCAGGAATCATCTTTTTTATCGCTGTTTTTATCAGCTCTCCTGCCGCAGCGCTCTATGGTTTGACAGGTTCTGTGTTGGGTGCATATATTTCTCATGTTAACGGGGAACCGATTGAAGAAATTCACATGGGATTATTTGGCTTTAATGCGGTACTTTCTGCGATCGTTTTTTCAGGATTTAAGAAAATTAACGGGCTTTGGGTGCTTGTAGCTGTATTACTTACGGTGGCTATTGACGATTTCCTTATTGATAACAATATTCTCAGTGAAGTCGGCGGAGTGCTTACGTTTCCTTTTGTAGCCGGAACATGGGCTACATTATTGATCCAGAAAGTTTTGAAATTAAAAGAAAAATAATTTTAATAGAATCTAAAAAACGGGTTAAAATAAAATTGATTTGTGATGTTCGAAAAATCCTCTAATTAGATAAAGTACAGAAGTAATTACACTCATTTCGTCAACGATTGATTGGTGAAATTTCCTATAAATATTTATAATTTAAATGAAAAATTTAATAGCTAAAAAAAAAATAAATCATTATTAATTTTCTCATTGAAAATAGGTTTAATTCAATAAAATATGCCGAGTCAGTATTACATTTGTAAACCTTAAATAATTTATAATCAAGGATATGGAAATATTATCCAATTTTCAGTATAAAAAACTTTTTCTTCCCAACATAACGGAAAATATATTGACAAACAATGCAGATGTACAGCTTTACAGGCTCGAAAATTATCTTAAAGGAATTTTAATGCCGGTCATTCCGTACCGTACGACCTTTAATTTCATTATTTTCGTTACAAAAGGGCATATTAAGCAATATCTTGAAAATCAGGAATACCATGCAGAAAAGGGCAGCGTGATTTTTATCAGGCAAGGCACAATTACCGCGACAATAGATTTGTCTGATGATATTGAAGGTTATTTTTTAGCATATGAAAACAATATTTTATCTGAACAGGAACTGCCGAAACATAAAACGAACATTTTCTTTATGACACCTTTTCTTACTTTGGATAGCCTTACTTATGACACTGTTATTCAGCTTCTTCTGATCATGGAACAGGAATTATGGCTAAATACTCTAAAGGTAAATGATGTCGTAATCACAGTTTTACATCTTATTTTGATTAAAATATTAAGCACAGATTCTGATGGGCAACACAAATCCGCTACCCGCACCATGGAATTGTCACTTCAGTTCCGTGATCTTCTGTTCAAATATCATATAGGCGAAAAAAGAGTGGCTTTTTATGCTGATAAACTGTCTGTTACAGAAAATTATCTTAATAAATGTGTGAAAAATGTAACACAAAAATCTCCAAAACAATGGATTAACGAAATTGATATTAATTATAGCAAAGCATTACTGCATTCAAGTAAAGATATTGCCGAAATTGCTTATGAGCTTAATTTTCATACGGCTTCACACTTTACCCAGCTTTTCAAAAAAATTGCCGGAATTACTCCCAAAGAATATAGAATTCAATTCCTTAAAAATAAAATGATGTCATTCTAAGCTAAATATGTTATTAACTGTAATTCTGAAAATTTACAGCTGATGTTGATTTTTCAAGCAATTTTAATGAAGACAGGTTTATTCAAATTAAATGTAAAAAAAAAAATCCCTTGTAAACATTTGTTTAAAAGGGATTTAAGTGGTTTCTCCAGGAATCGAACCAGGGACACATGGATTTTCAATCCATTGCTCTACCAACTGAGCTAAGAAACCATTAATAACGTTTGTTACTTCGTTATTTAAAGTGGTTGCAAAAGTAATAATTTTTATTATACTGTACAAATATTTTTTTCGTTTGGAATAAAAAGCTCTCTGATTAAGCATAAAAATGATATTTAATAAAGAAAACTCCTCCAACTATTGATTGGAGGAGTTAAAATGCTATTAAAATATCGTTGCTCCGAGCTGAATTCTTGCATATTTGTTTGCAGGATTCCACATGGCCGTCATAAAAACAGGAAGGCTGTAATGTTCAGTAATTTTAATCGATTTACTGGCTTTTAAGCCTACATTTACAATTTCGAAACTGCTTTTTCCGTTCCCGTACAGAAAATTGGTGTCATTAAGGGCAAATCCTGCACCGATAAAAGTATCAAGATTCACTTTTTTACCCGATATTACCGGATAACTTACCTGGACGTAGGTTGAATATTTGTTCTTTTTATAAGTTCCGTCAGGTTTTAAAACCACTTCTCCGGCGTTGGCGCCTCCGTATAGCATAACATCTGCTTCAATATTGATTGGAAATGAAGGTCCGAAGGTATAATTGGTCCTTAAATCGATAATATGAGCCGTTCTTCTGTTTGAATAATTAAAAATATCGTCTGAAGCAACTTCAGTATTGATGTTTCTGGCATTAAATAAGTCCCATAATCCGATATAAAACCGCCCGTCTGAATATTGCACATAATAATTGATTTCTTTATAATGCGTTCCGTCTTTATCATCCGTCATGGAAGATGCGCCCCAAAGTCCGACTTTCCATTTTTTTTCTGCATCTAAGGCATAAGAAAGATTTCCCATAACAACTGGTTTGTCAGTAATAATAAGTCCTCTCCAAAGATGATTGGTTTGGATATTTGCTGTGAAATCGAGCCTGTTATCGTCTTTATTTTCTGTTGCTTCCTGGGCAAAAAGCTTCCCTGTGCCCAGTGTTGCCAGGCATATAATTATTGAAATTTTTTTCATTTGTATTTAATTTAAAATCATATATAAGAATGCTGCAAGTGCGGCTCCCAAGATTGGTCCCACAACGGGAATCCATGCATAACCCCAGTCGCTGCTTCCTTTTACCGGAAGAATGGCGTGCATAATTCTCGGCCCCAGATCCCGTGCAGGATTGATTGCGTAGCCCGTTGTTCCACCCAACGAAAGGCCGATTGCCCAAACCAATAAGGTTACAGGAAGAGCACCAACGGATCCTAATCCTACTTTTGCCGCAGGATCATTGTGTAAAGAAATGCTGGCATCAGAAAAATGAAAAATAACGAATACAAGAACAAAAGTACCGATGGTTTCACTGATAATATTTGAAAAAGTGTTTCTAATTGCCGGCCCGGTACTGAAACAGGCTAATTTTGCGCCTTCGTCTTCTGTGATGGCAAAATGATCTTTATTAAATAGCCATACCAGAAACGCGCCCAATGCTGCACCTGTCATTTGTGCCGCAATGTACAGCGGAACCTGGTCCCATGAGAATTTTCCGGCAATAGCCAGACCAATTGTTACGGCAGGATTAAGGTGAGCGCCGCTAATGGGGCCTGCGACCTGAACACCTACAAAAACGGCCAGAGCCCAGGCGGTGGTAATAACGATCCATCCGGAATTATTTCCTTTTGTACCTTTTAGAACAACATTGGCTACAACGCCGTTACCTAATAATATAAGAAGCATTGTACCAATTACTTCTGCTATAAATGGAGTCATATTTGTATTTTTTTTATGTGAATGAGATTAATCTTCTATCCAGTTTTGAGAACGTTTTACAGCCTTATTCCAGGTATGAATCATTTTTTCTGATTTTTCTTTGTCTAATTTTGCATGAAAATCTTTGTCAACGATCCATTGAGATTGTATTTCATCAATATTTTTCCAATATCCAACGGCAAGCCCGGCAAGGTAAGCTGCGCCTAAAGCAGTTGTTTCCAGTGTTTTAGGTCTTGTAATTTTAAATCCGAACAAATCTGCCTGTATCTGCATTAGTAGATCACTGGCTGAAGCTCCGCCATCGACTCTTAATTCAACGCTTGGGGTCCCGGAGTCAGCTTCCATGGCTTTTACAATGTCGTAAACCTGAAATGCAATGCCTTCCAGAGTGGCTCTGGCAATATGTCCGTTGGTTGTTCCGCGGGTTACGCCAACGATGGTTCCTCTTGCGTATTGATCCCAATACGGAGCTCCCAAACCGGTAAGCGCGGGAACAAAATAAACGCCGCCATTATCTTCTACAGTTTGAGCGAGATCGTTTATTTCTTCTGCAGAATTAATGAGTTTAAGCCCGTCTCTTAACCACTGAATGGCTGCTCCTCCAACAAAAACGCTGCCTTCAAGGGCGTAATTTACTTCTCCGTTTATTTTCCAGGCAACGGTTGTTAACAAATTATTTTTGGATGAAACCGCTTCTTTTCCTGTATTCATTAACAGGAAACAACCTGTTCCATAGGTATTTTTTACCATTCCCGGCGTGGTGCACATTTGCCCGAATAACGCGGCTTGCTGATCTCCTGCAATCCCGGAAATAGGAATTTTAGTTGAAAACAAAGTCGTTGATGTTTCACCATAAATTTCACTGCTTTGCTTTACTTCAGGCAAAATAGCTTTCGGAATACTAAATAATTTCAATAAATCTTCATCCCATTCAAGCGTATGAATGTTCAAAAGCATCGTACGGCTGGCATTAGAAACATCCGTAATAAACATTTTTCCGCGGGTAAGTTTCCAGACAAGCCAGGTATCAACAGTTCCGAAGCATAATCTTCCGGCTTCAGCATCTTCTCTTGCGCCTTCTACATTATCAAGAATCCATTTTAATTTTGTTGCAGAAAAATAAGCATCCAGAACAAGGCCTGTTTTTTCTTTGATCATGTCGGTATATCCTTCTTCCTTCAAAGAATCACAATATTTGGATGTTCTTCTGTCCTGCCACACAATAGCATTATAAACGGGCTCACCGGTTTCTTTATTCCAAACAATGGTGGTTTCCCGCTGATTGGTAATACCGATTGCGGCTACTTCTAAACCTGAAATGCCTGCTTTTGCGATCACTTCGGCTGCTACAGAAATCTGGGACGACCAGATTTCATTGGGATTGTGCTCTACCCAGCCCGGAGTAGGGTATATCTGTTCAAAACTCTTCTGAGAAATGTATTCTATTTCTCCGCTGTGATTGAATAAAATAGCTCTAGATGAGGTTGTACCTTGATCTAAAGCAAGAATTAATTTTTTACTCATATTGTGTATTGATTAAGGTTGATTGTTTAGGAGAGTAGGGAGTCAATAAATACCCTTTTGCTAATTCAATGAATTCTTTTTCCTGCTGAGCTGCCCATTCCTGAGGAAATCCTTTTTCTTTCGCAATAATTAATGCTACTTTATGTGCGCTGTCAATTGCAGCTCTTGCATCTAAAAATAACAAACGGACTCTTCTGGCTAGAATATCTTCTATGGTTTCTGCCATTTCATTTCTTATCGCCCATATTATTTCTGCGACGGTAAATTCATGATCGGGATGGATTTTTTCTGAATATTCAGGGTTATTATGCTGTAAAGCTTTTATAGAAGGAATATCTGATCCGTAAACGTACAGATGGCTGCTTCTATCGACCTGTTCTGCTTTCATATTACCATGGATGGACAGGTTTTCAGTTTTGGATGTTGTCATTCCCAGTCTGTGAATTTCCATGGCTTTGTTGATGGTATCTTCTGCCATTTTTCTGTAGGTGGTCCATTTTCCGCCGATAATAGAAACCAATCCTGTATCTGATGTTATGACTTTATGGCTTCTGGAAACTTCTTTTGTGCTTTTTCCTTCACCTTCAGGAGCCGCGAGTGGTCTGAGACCTGCAAAAACAGACTTTACATCTTCCCGGGTTGGTTTTTTAGATAAATATTGTCTTGCGGTATTTAAAACAAAATTAATTTCTTCTTCCAAAGCCCGCGGTTCAAAACTTTCGTTTTCCAATAAAGTATCTGTTGTGCCCACCAAAGCTCTGTCGTGCCACGGAACAACGAATAAAACCCTTCCGTCCGAAGTTTTAGGAATCATAATGGCATCATCACTTTTTAAGAAAGATTTATCTAAAACCAAATGTATTCCCTGGCTTGGAACAACAAATTTACCATGCTTGGGATTATTCATATTAAGAATATCATTGGTGAAAACTCCTGTCGCATTAATGACCACTTTAGCGGAAATTTCATACCTTTTTTGGGAAAACTGATCTTCAGCAACAACTCCGGTTATTTTATTGGAATCATTTTTTAGAAGATTAACCACTTTTAAATAATTAATGGCGCTTCCACCTTTTTCAATGATGGTTTGTGCAAGATTAATTGCTAACCGGGCATCATCAAATTGCCCGTCCTGATAAATAACTCCGCTCACAAGATTTTTTTGCTCTATGGTCGGAAGTTTGCTGACAGTCTTTGATTTGCTGATATATTGTGTTCTTCCAAGGCTTAATTTGCCTGCCAGAAAATCATAAATGGATAAGCCTATTTTGTAATAGATGCCTCCCCACCATGTGTAATTCGGAATAATAAAAGATTGATTTTTAACTACATGAGCTGCATTTTGGGCCAATAATCCTCTTTCTTTTAAAGCCTCCTTTACCAATCCGATATCTCCTTGCGCAAGGTATCTTACGCCGCCATGCACCAGTTTTGTGCTTCGGCTGGAAGTTGCTTTTGCGAAATCATGAGATTCAAGCAATAAGGTTTTAAATCCTCTGCTTGTAGCGTCTAATGCTGAACCTAAACCGCTAGCTCCACCGCCTATAACCACAAAATCCCATTCTTTGGTGACGGCTAATTTATTGAGTTCTTCATTTCGTTTCATTATTCTTTCTTTTTGGTTTCGTTTTCAAATTTATAAATTAAAAATGAAACAAAAAAGAAAATAAATGAAATTTTTTTGATGTTAAAAAAAATGATAAATTTGATAAAATAAATTGAATGGAAAAGTTAATAGCAAGACATACGGACATTTTGAAGGTTTTAGATGAAAAAGATTATGTGCTTGTTCAGGATTTGTGTGAAAAATTTAATGTGTCGTCTGTTACGATTCGAAAGGATTTGAACTATTTAGAAAGTTTAGGCCTGCTTTTTCGAAATCACGGTGGAGCAAGTAAGTATGTAAGATTTGCCTATGAAAGAAATGTAGACGAAAAAGAAAATATTAATGTAGAAGCAAAGCAAAACATTGCTAAAGCCGCTTTACAGCTCATTCAGGAGAATGACTGCATTATTTTGGCTTCAGGGACGACCATGCATTATCTTGCCAGAATGCTGGTGAATTTTGGTCAGCTTACTGTTCTTACTTCTTCATTAAGAGTGGCTCTTGAGCTCTGTAATAACCCGAATATCAATATTATACAATTGGGAGGCGAGGTTAGAAAAAGCTCTACTTCTATCGTTGGCTCCATATCAGAAACTATTCTTAAGCAGTTTTCTTGTAATAAGCTTTTTCTGGGAGTTGACGGAATTGATCTTGACTTCGGAATCAGCACATCCAATGCTGCAGAAGCACATCTTAATCAGCTGATGATCGACTGTTCCGACAAGGTAATGATCTTGGCCGATTCTTCAAAATTAAATAAAAAAGGTTTCGGAAAAATTGCTCCGTTGGATAAAATCGATTATCTGATAACTGATAATGATATTTTGGAAGAAGATAAAAAACGACTCGAAGAAATCGGAATATCTGTCATTACAAAATAGATTATTTTTACACTTAAGACGTAAATTTTTTCATAAAAAAAATCCCTCAAAATGATTTGAGGGATTTAATCAGAAATTATTAATTTCTAGTGGTTTCTCCAGGAATCGAACCAGGGACACATGGATTTTCAATCCATTGCTCTACCAACTGAGCTAAGAAACCATATATTTTGTTTAACTTACTTCGTTGTTTTAAAGTGATGCAAAAGTAGTAAGTTTTCATATATGAAGCAAGTATTAATACTACTTTTTTTAACAAAACTTAAAACTTACTGATTCTCAGCCGAATTATTTTCCTGTTCCTTTCTTATCTGCTCACTCATTTCCTCTAATACAGGCTTTATCGTACTTTCAGGAAGGTCGCTGATTCTGATATACATCAGTCCGTCGATCGCGTCATTAAAGTTCGGATCAACATTAAATGCAATAACTTTTGCGTTTTGTTTAATATATTTCTTAATTAAAACCGGTAATCTCAGTTCAGGTTCCAGATCATCGATGATTTTATCTAATTTATTTAAATCAGATTCCATTTCATCAAAAAAAAGATTTTTATCCCTGTCACGAAGCTTTACCTTATATTCATTTCTTGGTGTAATGTATTGAGCAACAGCGGAATCGTAGTAATTCGAGCGCATGAACTCAATCATTAAAGATTTTGAAAATTCAGAAAATTTATTGGAAATACTTACCCCGCCCATTAAAAATTTGTGATCGGGATTCCTTAGACAAACGTGTACAATTCCTCGCCACAAAAGGAAAAGAGGAAGCGGTTTCTGCTGATATTCTTCACAGATATAAGCGCGCCCCATTTCAATTACTTTTTTGAAAAAAGGATGAATGTCCTGTTCAAATTCAAATAGAGAGCTTGTGTAAAAGCCTTTAATTCCAGACTTTTTCATGACTTCTTTACCCAAAGCCATTCTGTATGCCCCGACCAGTTTTTCCTCGGCATTGTCCCAAAGGAAAAGATGGTGATAATGCTTATCGTATTCATCCAGATCAAAAGGCATATTGCTTCCTTCACCCACTGCACGGAACGTAAGCTCTCTCTGACGGCCGATTTCCCTCATAATAGACGGGATTTCTTCGTAAGCCGTAAAGTACACCTCATAATTTCCGTTGCTGAAAAACATTTTATCGGTGCCTTTCAACTTGTTGATATCTTTAAGGATATCTTCTTTCGGAGTTTCGTCAATAATATTCTGAACAATATTTTCTTCCTTTAATAAAGGGAATTTTACCGATAAATTCTGAAGATTAATACTTTGGGCTAATGATTTTCTTTTTTCATAGTAAGATTTCATCATATAAACCTTACGTTTCAAAAATTCACCCAATTCTTCGATATTTTCCATATCATCCATCGCTTTTACGGCGATAGGTCTTCCTATTCTGATACGGATCGGCTTTTCCCTGTCGTTCATCATTTCTGCAGGAAGCATCAGGGTCTGTAAATTCGGATGCAGCTTTGAAACCTGATAAAATAAACGACTGTTTTTTGCATGAAAATACATAGGAACCACCGGCACTTTTGCCATTTTTATCAGCTTAAGAGCCGGTTTTTCCCATTCTTTATCTAAAATTTCTCCGTAAGGATTGTTTTTGTTTGAAACTTCTCCTGCCGGGAAAATGCCTACACAGCCTCCGTTTTGTAAATGCTTTAAGGTTTCACGCATTCCGGCTGAGCTGCTGTAAGCTCCTTTTCTGTTTTCAAAAGGGTTTACAGAAATTACATACGGCTCCATCGGCTTGATTTTTTCCAAAAGGAAATTCCCCATCACCTTGAAATCCGGACGAACTTCTGATAAGATCTTGCACATCAAAATCCCATCAATCGCGCCAAGCGGATGATTGGAAACCAAAATAAACGGCCCCGTTTTCGGAATTTTTGCCAAATCTTCTTCAAAAGCAATGTAGCTTAAGTTCCGTTCTCTCACAAATGAGTCGAAAAAGTCTTTACCTTCCTTGTTTTTTAATTTATCATATAGCCTGTTTACTTCATTTATTTTAGTAAGGCTCATCACAGCAGATGCCACAGGATTTTTCAGAAATCCTATTTTACCTAAGCCGGAAGCTTGAATTAGATCGTTTTTCGAAATTAAACTCATGTGTGTTTAGTCGCAATTAGTTTTATTGTGTTACCATTTGAAGCGTATTCTTTGAAATCTGTTCCAATAATACACTTTTTTCCTGGTAAAATTTATCAATGTTCTCCATTTTCGCATTTCTTACCGTAAATAAAGATACATTTTTTACAACTTCTGTTTTAAATACTTTTTGTAATTCTTCATTCAAATCATCTACTGTACTAAATTTATCTTCCAGACATAAAGCTAATGAAATTGCAGAATTCTGCATCAGGGAAACTTTAATTTTGTATTTAGATAAATATCCGAAAATCAGACTCATATGATCTTCCGCGATGAAAGAAAAGTCTCTTGTTGAGATTTTAAGCAGCGTTTGATTTTCTTTTAAAATATAAGACTCTTCGCTCTGATTTTTCTCTGAAGCACCTACTTTTGTTCCACCTTTTGTAGGATCCACGAAAGATTTTACATAAAAAGGAATGTTTTTTTGCTGTAATGGCTGCAATGTTTTCGGATGAATTACACTGGCTCCGTAATACGCCATTTCGATCGCCTCTTCATAAGAAATATTTGAAAGAAGTGTCACATCCTTGAATTTTCTCGGGTCACCTGTCATCACGCCCGGAACATCTTTCCAGATCGTCATGGCCTCTGCATTTAAGCAATAAGCGAAAATCGCGGCAGAATAATCCGAACCTTCTCTTCCCAGCGTTACTGTGAAATTATTTTCATCAGAACCGATAAAACCTTGCGTTACGTAGCAAATTTCAGTATTCAGATGAGAGATAAATTCTTCCGTTTTTTTCCAGTCTACATTACCGTCTCTGTAAGAATTATCCGTTTTTATATAATCTCTGGCATCAAGCCATTGATTGGTAAATTGGATCTCGTTTAAATATTCACTTAAAATTTTAGTAGAAATCATTTCACCGGAACTTACCACCTGATCGTACACAAAATTGTAATTCGGAGATTTATTTCTTCTTAAAAATGAATCAACATCATCGAAAAATAAGTTGATTTCTGCAAAAACCGCATGATTTTCAGGAAATAAGCCTTCTGCAATTTCGATGTGTTTTCGTTTTATCTTTTCAATTTCTGTTTGGTAATTATCCTTCTTGAAATAAAGTTCTACAACCTTTTCCAATTCATTAGTCGTTTTGCCCATCGCTGAAATCACCAGCAAACATTTGGCAAATCCCTGGCTTTTTAAAACCATAGACACATTTTTTACGCTTTCAGCATCTTTTACTGATGCTCCACCAAACTTGAAAATTTTCATTAAATTGTTAAAAATAAAATTGTTAGATAAAAATTATATGAGTTTTTTACGGGTGTCAAAATTATAAATTTACAACGAGATATGAAAGAGCCTGTTAATTTGGAGGGCTTAAGATTTTATTAAAATCAAAAAAAGGTGTCAGATATTCAGATTGCCGTAACAAATTGGGGAAAATTTAATGATAAAATTTTAGGTAAATTCTTAAAATAATCTTGTATAATATTGATTAATAGGTGCTAAGGTCTTTTAACAGAAAATTCTTTAAAATGTAATAAATTTTACGAAATTTGAGCAAAACGTAAAAAGAAAAATATGTCAGATCAACCATTACAGACTTTAGGAGAGTTTCTTATTGATAAGCAGGACGATTTTCAATATTCTACAGGTGAATTTTCACGTCTTCTGAGTGCGATAAGACTGGCTTCAAAAGTAGTAAACAGGGAAGTAAATAAGGCCGGAATTGCAGATATCATCGGAAAAGCAGGGAATGAAAATATTCAGGGGGAAGAGCAGCAGAAGCTTGATGTAATCGCCAATGAAATTTTTATTACAGCATTATCGCAAAGAGAAGTCGTTTGTGGTATCGCTTCTGAGGAAAATGATGATTTTATTGACATTAAATGCGGCGAAAACGGGCATTTGAGCAAATATGTTGTATTAATTGATCCCCTGGACGGTTCTTCAAATATTGACGTCAATGTTTCTGTAGGTACAATTTTCTCCATTTACAGAAGAGTCACTGAACCGGGAACTCCTGTTCAGCTTGAAGATTTTTTACAGAAAGGAGTTAATCAGATTGCGGCGGGATATGTTATTTACGGTTCATCAACCATGATTGTTTATACGACAGGAAATGGAGTAAACGGTTTTACGCTTGACCCGTCTTTAGGTACTTACTATCTTTCCCACCCGAATATGACATTTCCGAGAACGGGTAAAATTTATTCTATCAACGAAGGAAATTATATAAAATTCCCTCAGGGAGTTAAAAATTATCTTAAATATTGCCAGATGGAAGAAGGTGACAGACCTTATACTTCAAGATATATTGGTTCGTTAGTTGCTGATTTTCATCGGAATATGCTAAAAGGTGGAATTTATATTTATCCTTCCTATTCACAATCTCCAAATGGTAAATTAAGATTATTATACGAATGTAATCCGATGGCATTTTTGGCTGAGCAGGCTGGTGGAAAAGCAACCGACGGTTTCAGAAGAATTTTGGAGATTGAACCTACAGAATTACATCAAAGAATTCCGTTTTTCTGCGGAAGTGTCGATATGGTGGAAAAAGCAGAAGAATTTATGCGAATCGATAGTGTAAAATAAATGAAAGCAGAATATTCTAAATATTTATTACAATTTAAACGCCCGAGTGGAACATCTCGCGGCGTTTTGCTTGATAAAGAAACTTTTATTCTTGAAATTTCTGAAGGCGAAAAAAAAGGAATAGGAGAATGTGCAGTTTTCAGAGGATTAAGCTTTGATGATAGACCCGATTATGAAGAAAAGCTACAATGGCTTTGTGAAAATATTCAACAGGATTATGAATTTTTAAAGAAAGAATTAAAAGAATTTCCATCAATTTGGCTGGGGTACGAACAGGCCGTTTTGAATTTAAAACACGGTGAAAATCTTTATTTTCCGAGCGAATTTACAAATGGTCAAACTCCAATTATCATCAATGGTTTAATCTGGATGGGCGATATTGGTTATATGGAAGAACAGATTCACGAAAAATTGGAGAAAGGTTTTCATTGTATTAAATTAAAAATCGGTGTCGACTGGAAATCTGAGCATGAAGTTCTTCAAAAGTTGAGAGAAAAATTCTCAAAAGATCAATTGGAGCTTCGGGTTGACGCCAACGGAGGTTTTAATAAAGAAGATGCAAAAATTGTGTTGCAGCAATTGGCAGATTTGTCAATTCATTCGATCGAGCAGCCCATTAAAGCAGGAAATTGGCATGATATGGCTGAATTATGTGTCCAAACTCCGACTCCAATTGCTTTAGATGAAGAATTAATCGGAATTATTGATTGTAATGAAAAGAAAAAGCTTTTAGAAACAATACAACCTCAATATATCATCTTAAAACCATCTTTGGTAGGAGGTTTTACAGGTTCAGATGAATGGATTTCTCTTGCTCAGGAGCAAAACATAGGCTGGTGGATCACTTCTGCTTTAGAAAGTAATATAGGATTGAATGCAATTGCTCAATATACATTTACAAAAAATAATAAAATGCCTCAAGGTTTAGGCACAGGAAATTTGTTTACCAATAACTTTGACAGCCGGTTGGATCTGCAGGGCGAGCGTTTGTTCTTTAAAAGATAATGTAGTTTTATATTCGGATAATCAATGTTTTGTAATTAATAATCAGTTAGTTAAATCACATCCTTTACGAAAATTACTTTCTTAATATACTCTATTAAATAAGAAAACTTTCTTTTAACTTTCTTCATGATATAAAATTTAGTGTTTCTTTACTTTAAAATTTTTACAATCTCTGTGCCATAATATATGGAGCCTTTTGATCTATTTCATGATTTTTTTCATATTGTTAAATAATTTATTTTATTATAAGGTAATTGCGAAAATATTTTCATTATTTTTTAGTCTATTAGCATTAAAATTTTTATTTATACCATATAAATTTGAAATTTAGCGCTTAACTCTGAGCCAAATCCTTTATGGTTTCAACATCAATTTAATTTGATTAGCAGATCGATTTTTGAGAAAGGATAGATTATTCCTAAATTAAGAAAAATATTGAATTATTAATAATTATAGTTTTAAATTATAATTTCCGTAAACCCTTAAAATTTCCTAAATTTGCAAATTGTCGTATTATTCGACATCTTAAAGCGAATTTTAATGGAAGAAGAAAAAAAATCACTCAATTTTATTGAGCAAATTATCGAAGATGATTTGGCAAACGGTCTGAAAAGAGAACAGATCCGTTTCCGTTTTCCGCCTGAACCAAACGGTTATCTGCATGTAGGTCACACAAAAGCGATCTGCATCAACTTCGGTTTGGGTGAAAAATACAATGCTCCCGTAAACCTTCGTTTCGACGATACGAATCCTGAAAAAGAAGAGCAGGAATTCGTAGATTCTATTATGAAAGACGTTGAATGGCTGGGCTTTAAATGGGATAAAGTCTTGTATGCATCCGATTACTTCCAGCAGCTTTATGATTGGGCTGTTCAGCTGATTAAAGAAGGAAAAGCTTATGTAGATGAGCAGCCGTCGGAGGTCATTACTGAGCAAAGAAAAAATCCTACAGAACCGGGAATTGAATCTCCATTTAGAAATCGTCCTGTTGAAGAGTCTTTAGACTTATTTGAAAGGATGAAAAATGGTGAGTTTGAAGAAGGTTCAATGTCTCTTCGCGCAAAAATCGATATGGTTTCACCTAATATGAATATGCGTGACCCTGTGATGTACAGAATTTTAAAAAGACCTCACCACAGAACAGGAACAACATGGAAAATTTATCCGATGTACGACTGGGCACACGGTGAATCTGATTATATTGAACAAATTTCGCACTCGCTTTGCTCTTTAGAGTTTGAAAACCACAGACCATTATATAACTGGTATTTAGACCAAGTATATGAAGAAGGAAGGGTTAAAAACAAGCAAAGAGAATTCGCCAGGATGAATGTTTCTTACATGATCACTTCCAAAAGAAAACTGCAAAGGCTGATCGCTGAAAATGTAGTCAACGGATGGGATGATCCAAGAATGCCTACGATTTCCGGAATGAGAAGAAAAGGCTATACACCTGCTTCTATCAGAAATTTTATAGATAAAGTTGGCGTTGCAAAAAGAGAAAATTTAATTGAAATTCAGTTGTTGGATTTCTGTGTCCGTGAAGACCTGAATAAGGTTGCAAAACGTGTCATGGCGGTTGTAGATCCTATTAAATTAGTCATTGAAAACTATCCTGAAGGTCAGGAAGAATGGCTTGAAACCGAGAATAATCCTGAACAGGAAAATGCAGGAACAAGACAAATTCCATTTTCAAGAGAATTGTATATTGAGCGTGAAGATTTCAAGGAAGAAGCTGGTAACAAGTTCTTTAGACTGAAATTAGGAGGCGAAGTCCGTTTAAAATCTGCTTACATCATTAAAGGTGAAAGAGTTGAAAAGGACGAAAACGGAGAAATTACCACCATTTATGCGACTTATGACGAAAAATCTAAGTCTGGAAGTGGAACTGAGGAAAGTTTAAGAAAAGTAAAAGGTACTATTCACTGGGTTTCTGCAAAACATGCAATTCCTGTGGAAGTAAGAAATTACGAGAAATTATTCACTGTGGAACAGCCTGATGCTGAGAAAGATGTAGATTTCTTAAACTTCATCAATCCGGAATCTATTTCTACGATTCAAGGATTTGGTGAGCCTGGTTTAAAGGATGTTGCTGTTGGAGAGCCGCTTCAATTCCAGAGAATTGGTTATTTCACCAAAGATCAGGATTCTACAGATACAAATTATGTATTTAACCGTACTGTGACTTTAAAAGACTCTTATAAGCCGGAGTAAAATTTATTTATATCATTATAAATGAAACAGGGCTTAATTTTTAAGCTCTGTTTTTTTATGTCATTGCGAGGAGCGAAGCGACGAAGCAATCTCTTGGTAGTAAGGTCTTGCTGAGTGAAACACTTTGCGAGCTTAACTCAAAGAGTCCCGAAGGGACGATTTAACGAAGAATAGGATGAAATCCTATCTAAAAAATATTAATTAAAACATAAGAAATTGTGAAAATAATAAAAATATATACCAATTCATTCAAAGGACTTTCCCAGGAAAGTTGGATGCTCGCGTTGGTAATGCTCATCAATCGGGCGGGTTCGATGGTGCTTCCGTTTTTGGGAGTTTATATGACGAATCATTTACATTTCAGCATAGAAAATACAGGAATTGTTTTAAGCTTTTTCGGGATCGGTTCTGTAATCGGATCCTGGCTGGGAGGTTTTATTACGGATAAAATTGGAGAATATAAAGTTCAGTATATGAGCTTGTTATTGAGTGTGCCTTTATTTTGCTTAATTCCGGTCTTTAAAACAGAAATTGGAGTTGCAAGTATAATTTTACTGCAAAGTATTGTGAGTGACACTTTTCGTCCTGCCAATTCGGTGGCGATCACAAAATATGCAAAACCGGAAAATATTACAAGGGCATTTTCATTAAATCGTATGGCGGTCAATTTGGGATTCTCCATTGGCCCTGCGTTGGGTGGAATTTTATCTGCAATTTCCTACAATTTTTTGTTTTACAGTAATGCTTTAGCGGCTTTACTCGCTGGGATATTGTACATTTCTTTCTTTTACAAACGAAATAAATTAGCAAAAATAAAAATCACAAAAGTAAAAGAAGCGATTGAAGTAAGAAAAGAAAATTCGCCTTACCGGGATGGTAAATTCTTGATTTACTGTTTCTTTTGTTTGCTATTTTCGATGTGTTTTTTTCAGCTATTCAGCACTTTGACGATATTTTATAAAGATGTTGCGAAGTTGAGTCAGGAAAATATAGGCTATATTTTAGGATACAGCGGTTTTCTTATCGTATTGCTCGAAATGGGCTTTGTACAGATTGCAGAAAAATATTTTAATCTGGCTTTTACCATGCTTTTAGGGACTTTCATTTGCGGATTTTCGTATGCGATGATGGCTTTTGATTACAGCATACTCGGGCTGATTATTTCAATGACATTACTTTGTATCGGAGAAATCTGGACACTTCCTTTCATGTCGACCATCACTGCAAAACGTTCCGGACAAAACAATAAAGGAGCTTACATGGGACTGAACGGGATTTCTTTTTCCGCGGCATTTATTATTACGCCATACTTAGGGACTTTATTGGCTGAAAAATTCGGGTTTAATGCCTTGTGGATCGGAACAGGAGTTCTGGCGACGATTATTGCCGTTGCTTTTTACTTTATCGTTCCGTGGATGATTGATGATAAGAAAGAAGAAGCATAATTATTTATTGGGGCGTGTCCTAGAGATTTGCCAGCTCCGGTCCATTCCACAAATCTCTAGGACCGGGCTGCTTTGGGGTCCGCTTCGCTTCCGTACTCGTTCGTTCCTCACTCGCACCGGCTCCTTCGTCGCCGCCCGCCGCATCCCTCACGCAAAAGAGGGCCACAAAAATATTCCCTTGTCGAGGGTTTGAACCTTGACAAGGGAATATTTTCATTAAAAAACAACCATTTACAAAACTTTAGCCTTAAATTAAATAAGAAAAGAATAATTTTTGCTATCAACTATTCAATGACAAAAATATATTTTCTACTTTCCTTATTTTCCGTTTCATTTTTCTTTTCACAAAAGAAAGATTCCGCGACATTGATTTCGGAAGTTAGGATTGATGCCTATAAAAAATCAACGCCTTTTATGGCTTCTACAAAGTCAGTTTCGGTGGTTTCTGAAAATTTATTGAATCAAAATACACCGGAAAGAATGTTAGAATCCATTAATCAAATTGCAGGAGCCCGAATGGAAGAACGTTCTCCCGGAAGTTACAGGATTTCCCTTCGTGGAAGCACGTTGAGATCACCTTTTGGTGTCAGGAATGTGAAGGTTTATCTGGATGATTTTATTTTGTCGGATGCTTCAGGAAATATCTATTTCAATCTTATTTCTCCCGAATTAATTCATAAAATTGAAGTTTATAAAGGTCCAGAAAGTGGCGATTACGGCGCAGTAACGGGTGGAACGCTTCTTCTTAAAACGAAAGATTCCGAGAATTTATCTGCTAATCTTGCCATCGGAAGCTATGGAATTTTTAATCAGAGTTTTGATATTTCGAAACAATTGGAAAAACATTTTGTTGAGATTTTTCAGAATTATTATCGAACCGATTCTTACAGAGAGCAGTCTGCTGTTGAAAGAAAGCAGATTTTTATTAAAGACGATTTTCAATATTCAAAAAAAGCTATTTTGAAAGCCATGCTGTTGTATTCTGATCTTGGTTATGAAACTCCGGGCGGGTTGACGTTTGAGCAGATGCAAGCCAATAGAAAACAAGCCAGGCCAGGAACAGCAACACTTCCCGGCGCAAAAGAGCAAAACGCAGGAATTCAAAATAAAATGATTCTTGCCGGACTTTCACATGAGTTTACGATCAGTCCGACTTTCTCACATTTTCTTTTAGTTCAAGGCTCGTATGTTGACTTTGAAAATCCTTTTATTACCAATTTTGAAAACCGTTTTGAAAAGAATTTTGTATTACGAACTCATTTTAATTATGAGAAAAGCTGGAGTAATGTTTCATTAGCTTACAGATTTGGTTTTGAGGGCGGAATCAATGATATTTTGATTAAAAACTATGATAACAACAAAGGGATTGAAGGGAATCCACAGAATTTTGACCAGATTAAAAATACTTCAGGATTTTATTTTCTTTCGCAAAAATTAAATTTTAACGAAAAATTATTTACAGATGTTTCTATCAGCTTAAATTCCAATTCTTATAAATTTGAAAGACTTTTCCCGACTTCTGAAAATGGAAATGTTAAGTTTAAAAATCAATGGCTTCCCAATTTTGGAGTGACTTATCTTTTTGCAAAAGGATTTTCAATCAGAGGAAAGATCGGAAAAGGAAATTCTGCTCCGACCAACGAAGAAATTCGTTCTTCTAATCAACAATTTAATGTAAATCTTGTTCCCGAATATGGTTGGAATAAAGAAATTGGAATCAGAAAACAATTTGGAAACTCTATTTTTGTAGAAGGAAGTTATTTTGATTTTCGAATGCAAGACGCGATTGTCAGAAGGCAAAATGAAGCAGGACAGGAGTATTTTGTAAACTCGGGTGAAACAGTTCAAAAAGGCGTTGAAGTTCTTTTGGAATCTAAGAATTTTAACTTTAAAAATAATGTTTTCAGTAATTTCAGATTCAGATTTTCCGGAAGTTTTTATCAGTTTAAATTTGAAAATTATAAACAAGACAACAATGATTTTTCCGGAAACGATTTAACCGGAGTTCCACGAACAACAATAAATAGTTTATTAAATTTTACTTTCTTTAAAAAGCTTTCCGTTGATTATTACCATTTTTATACCTCAAAAATGCCTTTGAATGATGCCAATTCCGTTTGGTCGGAATCAAGTTTTGTAGGAAATATTCAATTCAGATTTCCTATAGATTTTGAAAAAACGAGACTGAATTTATATCTGCAAATTCAGAATTTGTACAATACAGATTACGTTTTAGGCTTTGATATCAATGCTTTTGGAAACCGTTTTTACAATCCGGCTGCAAAACGGAATTTTATTTTTGGTGTAAAGATTGATTTTTAAATTTGCTGATTATTTGCCATCAATATATTTAAAAGCTTTATTCAAATATTCCTCGTTGGTTTTTCCTTCGTCGCTTGATTTTTCTACCTTGATATTTGGGAAAATACCCTCGCCGATTTTAGCATATTCCTTTCCGGTTCTGTCAACGATATTTCCGATCGTTAGAACAAGAAAAGATCCGTCCGACAGCTTATATTCTTGATTCCCTGAAGTTAAACCCTGCGTATTTACACCAATTAATTTTACATTTTTTTGACCGACAAAAGCTGCTGCAATAAATTCTGCGGAACTGCCGGTTACTTTATTTACCAATATGGCAACTGGTTTTTCTGTCTGTTTTGGATTTTTTTGCGTTAACTGAAATTGCTGAGTTACCTGTGAGCCTTCGTAAAATTTACCGTTTTCATAATTAAAATAGGTAATTTTTCCTTCTGCATCCTTAGTTCCGACGACATTTTTCTTATCTAAAAACGGAGCAATTGCGGCGTACATCGGATAAAGCATTCCACCAAAATTTTCTCTCAGATCAATAATCCAGCCTTTTAGTTTGTGTTTTTGTAGTTCATTGACCTTCGAATAAAAAGTATCTATATACAAATTCCAGTCATCATTGTTAAACGATCCGATGTTTGGTAAACTGATATAGGCATAATTGTTTTTTAAAAGCTCACTTTTTATTACCGGAAATTCTTGACCGGTTGCCTTGTAACCCATTGTGTACGCTCTTACTACATCTTCAGGATAAAAATTAGAATGGGCGTCTTGTAATGAATGTAATGCGTCTTTTATAACAGGATAAGTTTCCTTAATTGTTTTTGCTTTTGAAGATTCACGTAATGTTTTGTCATAAATTTCCTTCCAATTTACCTTTGCTTTATTTACAGATTTATCTTTCATGATATTCAATGCATTGGTAACGTAGACCTTAATACTGTCCACCTGAGCCGAAACACTCATTGTAGTCATTAAAGTTAAGATGATTGAAAGTTTTTTCATATTGGAAATTTAATTCCTCAAAAGTAGTGACTTATATTGTAAATTTTTTTAATGAAATAATTATTTAGAAAGAATATTTTTTATAATCATTTCCGCATGAATTCTAGAGTTCTCAATAAACCAAAGGTGGGTGTCTTTTCCACCACAGACAACCCCAGCCAAATAAAGATTCTCAACGTTAGTTTCCATCGTTTCAGGATTGTACAACGGATTTAAGCATTCTCCCTGCAGTTCAATTCCCGAGTTTTTCAAAAAATCAAAATCGGGAAGATAGCCAGTCATAGCCAAAACAAAATCATTGTCAATTTCCTGGATTTGTCCGTTTTCATCTTTGAAAATGACTGTTTTTTCTTTGATTTCGATAATTTCAGAATTAAAATGCACTGCAATACTTCCTTCTTCGATCCGGTTTTCGATGTCAGGTTTTACCCAATATTTCACACTTTTTGATATTTCAGAATGGCGTACGATCATCGTAACTTGAGCTCCTTTTCTATAAGTTTCCAATGCGGCATCTACCGCTGAATTACTCGAGCCAACGACCACAATTTTCTGTTTTGCATATGGATAGGGCTCTGTATAATAATGTTTTACTTTTTCCAGATTTTCTCCCGGAATATTCATCGTATTTGGAATATCATAGAATCCTGTTGATATGATTACGTTTTTAGCGAAATATTTTCCTTTTGAGGTTTCAACTTCAAATACATCATTTTCTTTTGAAACTTTTAAGACCTTTTCATAAAGATTAATGTTGATGCTTTTCTGTCTGGCGATTCCCTGATAATACTCCAAAGCTTCTTGTCTGCCTGGTTTTGGAGCAGTTGAGATGAACGGAATTTCATCGATTTCTAATTTTTCTGCCGTTGAAAAAAAACGCATATATAAAGGATAATTATATAAAGAATTGACGATGGTTCCTTTTTCTATAATCAAATATGTAAGGTTATTTTTTTTAGCTGCAAGGGCACAATTCAGTCCTATTGGCCCGGCTCCGACAATGAGAATATCCAGAATTTTCATAGAGCAAATGTACAAAAAAGCAGTAATTTAAAAGACTTCAGGCTTTAAGCAAACTATATTTATCAAAATTAAGCCCCATTTCAAACCTCAAACGCTCACATTCAAAAATGGCATCAGTTTTGTCGTTTAATTCAATTAATATTAAAAAATGAAAAAATTATTTCTTTCAGTATTCATTGTAAGTTTGGTGGGATGTACTAAAGAACCCAGCAAAAATAATGACAAAAAAACTGATTCTACAGCCCAAACCAATGTAAAAGAACCATATCCTGATCAGATAAAAATAAGCAAAGAAGAAAGCATAAAAAAAGCTAATGATGATATTTTAAACACCTTAAAAAATCATGATTATAAACAATTTGCACAATTTATTCATCCTGAAAAAGGAGTTCGGTTTTCAATGTATGCCTTTGTAGATCCAAAGGAAGATAAGCATTTTTCAAAAGCTGATTTTGATAAATACCAGCCGACAAAAACAATTTTCACCTGGGGAACGATGGATGGTTCCGGAGATTTGTATAAAGCGACAATTGACGATTATTTTACCAAATGGGTGTATTCAAAAGATTTTGTAACTGGACAGTTTTCATTCAATAAATTCCAGGGAAAGGGAAATTCATTGAATAATTTAAAGGAAATTTATCCTAAAGCAGATTTCACAGAAAATTTTATCAAAGGTTCACAAGCCAATGCCGAAATGGATTGGAAGTGTCTTCGATTGGTTTTTGAAGAGTTTCAGGGGAAATATTATCTGGTTGGTGTTATTAATGACCAGTGGACAATTTAGCCTAAAATCTCAGTCAATTTTTTTGTCAAATTTCTTCTTGAAAATTGTTCTATATTTTGAGTGTTTTCAAGAAGATCTCCATTTTTCCACAATTCAAATTTTTCTAAAATGAAATTTTTGATGCTTTCGGAATCATCATAACTGAAATGCTTTCCTGCATTGGTTTCATTTAAAATTGAAGAGACATCGGCTTCATTTGGGCCAAACGAAATAATTTGCTTTCCGGTGGCCAAATATTCAAATATTTTTCCGGGAATAATCCCTTTTGATGATTCATTAGGGAAGTTGGTTATTAATAAAAGCGAAGATTTTGCCATTTCACTGATTGCTTTGTCATGTGAAATATAACCTAAATTAAGAACATGATTTTTTAAACCGGAATTTTCAATTGAGTGTAAAATTTTATCATCAATTCTTCCCGCAAACTTTAATGTAAAATTTTCAGCAAAATCTGAATTTATATTCACTAAATTATCGAGCGTTTTCCAAAGATTTTCGGGATTTCGGAGTTGCTCTAAAACACCGATATAACTCAATGTAAATTTTTGTTTGAGAGTCTGAGAATTTGAGGGTTTGAGGATTTGAGAAGCGTCTGTTTCATCAAAACCGTTCGTGATACAAACTGCGTTCGCTCCTTTTTTGCGGAAATTTTCAGCGTCTGTATAACTTGTTGCCAATGTAATGTCTGCATTTTTGAAAACATCGCTTTCTAATTGGCGGTGCTTTTTGTCTGAATTTTTGGTTAGTTTTAAATGGTTATAGTAAGAAATTTCTGTCCATGGATCACGAAAATCAGCGATCCATTTTAGATTCGGAAGCTTCTTTTTTAATTTTAAACCAATCAAATGCAGAGAGTGTGGCGGACCGGAAGTCACCAAAACATCAATTTTATTTTCTTTTAAATATTGTTCTAAAAATTTTGTCGAAGGTTTTACCCAAAAAATCCGGGCATCAGGAATGAAAAAGTTTCCTCTTACCCAAATCGAAAGCTTGGATTTCCAGCTTTGGTTTTTGCCGACATCAAACTGTCCGGCTTTGAATTTTTTATTGCTTTTATTAAGCTTTTCAGCCAATTGATAAGGTTCCCAGATCTTTGTTTTAATAATTTCCAAGTTTTCAGGAACATCTTTCAGCAGGCTTTCATCCAACAAAGGATAACTCGGATTTTCAGGCGTAAAAATAATAGGTTTCCAGCCGAATTCAGGTAAATATTTTGCAAATTTTAACCATCTCTGAACACCGGGACCTCCCGCAGGAGGCCAGTAATAGGTGATGATCAATATTTTTTTTTGTTCCATTAACTTATGAATTCTTTTTGTCATTCTGAATGACAATGCGAAGTTTAAGCTTTTTCAATTAAAATTTCCTTCTTCTTGTTTTTATTCATCCAGAAAATTCCGAAACCACTTAATAAAATAAATAATCCGAAGCAAAGAAGAGAAATCCATTTTCCTGTTTCGATAACTTCCGGTTCGAAAATCATTCTGATATTATGTTTTCCGGCAGGAACGTGTACTGCGCGAAGCAAATAATCTGCTTTGATGTACGGAACTTCTTTTTCATCAATAAACATTTTCCAGCCGTGAGGATAGTAAATTTCAGAGAAAACTGCCAGTTGCGGAGTTTTAGATTCAGATTTGAACTCAAGCTCGTTGGGCTGATATTTTGTTAATTTGATAAATGCCGTAGGATCTGCCTGAACAGGTTTTGTATTAAAATAATTTTTATCAGAAGCTGCAATTACAGCTGTTTTTTTACTATCGATTACTCCGATAGATTTAATTTCTTCGTTTGGAGTATTTACAAATTTTAAATCACTTATAAACCACGCATTTCCGTTTGCTCTTGGATTTGGAATGGCTTGTGGCTGCTCCGGCCCGCCAAGAACCAGATATTTTGTATTTAAAAGGCTTAGAACTTTCGGAACTCTTACAGAATCCATGGTCTGGAAATATTCATTGATCACATCATCGTATCTTCTCAGTTTTACGGCATGATAACCACCGATCGAAGATTTGAAATAGGATGTATTTGTTTCACTGAATGTCCCTAAAACATTGTTGAAAATTCTATAATGAGTTTTGTCTCTTTCAGCGATGGTTTCAAGGGTTTTATTAACATTTACACTTGATAAAATCGATTCTAAATTTGGATTTCCCTGCACTTTATCAGCCAATAAATCCGAACTTTCCGTTTGAAAAGGATTTTCAGCAAAGATCTTATCAACGTAATTTTCATCATTTAAATATCGCTTGTTTACAGACCAAAGATCGAATAAACTTACAGCTCCAATGATAATTAAAGCAATATTCTGACTTAGTTTTTGTTTTAAAGCCATGAATAAAGCTCCCGCAGCAATTGCAACATAGAGGAATGCTTTTAAGGCATCGATTCTAAATAGTTTAAACCTTTCATCCACCAGATAATCCAATAAGAAAGGAGGTAAGTATGTTTTTTCGTTTTCTGTATGGAAGCCTAGTAAAGATTTCCCGAAAACTAAAAGAATTAATAATAAACCTAGCGTTCCGCCACTTACATACAAGAGAATTTTCTGTTTGTATTCCTGTGTTAATTTTTCGTCTGTGAAAAATCTGTATAACCCGATAATCGCAATTAAAGGGAATAATAACTCCACCACAACCAAAATAGAAGACGGCGCACGGAATTTGTTGTAGAACGGAACAAAATCAATGAAAAAGTCTGATAAAGGCATAAAATTACTTCCCCAAGCCAATAAAACAGTTAAAATTGATGCTCCTAAAATCCAGTAACGGTATTTTTTCCATCCAAAAAAGAATCCTAAAAAGGCTAAGAAACAGACAATGGCGCCCTGATAAGCAGGTCCTGAAGTTCCCGGCTGATCACCCCAATAAGTCACTGATCCAAAGCCTTTTGTAACTCTGTCCATTTCAGCTTGAGAAGTTACATTTTCCTGAACTAATTCCTGAATTTTATTCATCATTTCCTTTCCTTCAGGCTCCTGGCTTCCGCCACCCATTAATCTGGGGATGAATAAGTTAAGGGTTTCCAATTTTCCGTAGCTCCACATCAGCATGCTTTCTTTATCCATTCCGGATTCTCCTGAAATATGGCTGTCGTTGGTCAAGATTTGTTTTCCACGAACGGTTTCTTTGATGTACTCGGAATTAGCCATAATTCGTTGAGAATTCATCCCGACTCCGATCACACAAGCAGCAGCAATAATTCCCGAAGAAATTAAGAAATGCTTCATTGGCGTTTTTTTCTGAATTGCTCTGATTAATTCTGATAAGAATAAAAATCCTAATGCAATGAACAGATAATAAGTCATTTGCGGATGGTTTGCCGCTATTTGTAATCCCATGAAAAGGGTTGTGACAATGAATCCCCAAATGTAATTTTTCCGAATATAAACGAGCAAAATCCCGGCTAAAAGCGGTGCGAAATATTCAATGGTATTGACTTTTCCGTTGTGTCCTGCCGCGATAATGATATAAAAATAAGTCGAAAGCCCGAAAAAAGTAGCTCCCAAAAGAGCATATTTCCAGTTTCTGACGGCAACCATTCCCAAAAGGAAAAAGCCTGCAAAAAGCAAGAAAAGATAATTGACAGGCCTTGGAAGAACATTCAGATAGCTGTCGATTTTTTTGATGATATCGCCATCAAAACGGCTTCCCATCTGATAGGTCGGCATTCCTCCAAACATGGAATCACTCCAGTACGTTTCTTTTCCGGTGTCGGCTCTGTAATCGAGAAGTTCTTTTGCGCCTCCTCTGTACTGCACGATATCATGCTGAAAAAGCTGTTTTCCTGTAAAGACAGGAGTGGAATAAAAAAATGCTAAAACTATAAATACAACTAATGAAATTGCAATATAAATTGCGTTTTTGTTTTTCGCCATGTTGGTTATTATCTTTATTTTTTCCTGGGAATTACCTTTTGTCTTTAGTTTCCTTTACCTCTTCATAATCCACGGTTTCTGCATCCCAATGGATTTTTTTGTTATTCTTTTCAGAATTTTGCAGGTCCTGTTGCTTATTATTCTGGTTGTTATTGTTAAATCTGTAACTGTAAAAAGTTTTAAAGAAGATCCTTTTAAGAATATTCCAGACAAAAAACATAATAATAGCGGTAAGTACCAGCTCAAAAATGAACTTCATAATAATAAATTTTATTTAAAATTCGAAGTTTAGGGTTTGAGGTTGTTGCTAGTTTGTTATTAAAAATTATTCGTTCTCAAACTCTCCAACGCTCCAATTCTCAAACTCTTTCTACTTCATTTATTTTCCTGAAGGATTTACCATTACAGCAGTATTTGAAACACTTTTCATAGACTGAGTCTGTTTTCCGTCAGAAATTGATTCAATCTGTGTCGTTACTACTTTAATATTCTGGTTGGTAATCCATCCTGTATTCTGGTCAAATTTTATGGTACCGTTTTGTGCTAATTCGCTGCTCAAGCTGTGAGTAATTGCTCCCTGGTTTTTCTTTTCGGTTTTCTTGGGAATACCTCCTGAGATCCCGATTTCAACAATTCCGTTTCCTGCGCTTTTCAATACGTAGTTTGAAGTCACTTTGATGCTTCCTGTTGGATCTGCATTTTCAGAATTTGTCCATTTATCACCTACTTTTACTCCTTTTTTAGGAATAAGAGTGATGATTTTGCTTAATTGATCTTTTAAAACTTTTTCATTAAAGCTTTCCTTAAGACTTGCAACAACACTTGCTTTTTGATTGGCATCTTTCACAAGAGTTCCCACCGCAGTTGAAACTTTAGCATAAATAGGATCAAAGCCGGTAATAGAAATAATATTTCCTTTGGTATCCATTTTTACATTTAATTTGTTGCCTGTCAATGCTTTATTGATGTTCCAGATCATTTTGAGATCATCTTCTTTTGGAATTGGCAGCTTTGTATCAACGATAACCGTTTTTCCCTGAGCGGTCTGTGAATTTCTTTTTCCGACAAGATTTAATGTTAAATCATACACATTTCCTTTAATATCATTCATGGTAAAAGACATTTCGTCGGTAGATTCACTCGTTCCGTTCATGGTTTGCCCTTTAGGATCGGTCATTGTTTTTGTATCTCTCTGATACGTTGTCAGAGGATATGTTTTTCCTTTTTCAAACTTAAAGGTCTGTTTAAAAATACCCGCAGAATCTTTGATTGCAGGATTTTCTGCTACTTTTGCTACAGAATCGGCAGGAACTTCCACTGTAATCGTTTTCCCTGTTTTCGGGTCTAATTTTGTGATTTTTGTGGTTTCTTTCTTATTACAAGATACTAAAGCTATGGTTGAGATTAGCGCTAATGCTGCTATGTTTTTCATTGTTTAAATTTTAATGTTATCGATTAATTTGTTTTCACTAATTTCTGTCTCATTGCTTCATACAAGATCGCGCCACACGCTACAGAAACATTTAATGATTGTGTTTTTCCTTCAATAGGAAGTTTTATTTTTTCGTCTGAATGATGCAGAACTTCTTTGGAAATCCCTGTTTCTTCATTTCCCATTACGATCGCGCAAGGTTCTGTGAAGCTGACATCATAAATTAATTTTTGAGCTTTTTCTGTTGCTGAAAATACCGAAATTCCGCTTTGCTGAAGGTAATCAACAACGTGCGCTAAATTAGGTTCCTTACAAATTTTAATATTGTAAAGTGCTCCTGCTGAAGTTTTTATAGAATCAGAATTGATAGGTGCACCTCCTTTTTCCGGGATGATAACGGCGTCGATTCCGACACATTCTGCTGTTCTGCAGATTGCTCCGAAGTTTCTAACGTCCGTCAATCTGTCCAAAATCAATAAAAACGGAGTTTTTCCTTCTTCAAATAGCTGAGGAACAATATCTTCCACTCTATGAAAAGGAACGTCCGAAATAAAAGCAACTACACCCTGGTGATTTTTTCTCGTAAAACGGTTCAGCTTCTCAATCGGAACATAGTTGGGACGAATTTTATTCTGAGCTAAAATAGCTTTCAATTCTGCATAAATTTCCCCTTGCAATGCATTTTGTACAAAGATCTTGTCAATTGTTTTTCCTGCTTCAATAGCTTCAATTACGGGACGGAGCCCAAAAATAAAATCGTCTTTTTTATCTGTCATTTTAATATTTTAAATAGTGAATTTGTCAAATATCAATTTTACTTTGTCAATCAATTGGTTGTGCTTTAAAATTCACATTTGACCATTGACTTACGCAGCAAAAATTCATTTTTAACTATCTTCCTTTTTCTCCTAAAATTGCTCTTTTTTGCGACATGGCATAACCGTAATGCAAGCTCTCGTGCATATTATTAAAGATAATGGCATCTTGAATACTTTTCAGATCCATCCCGAAACTTGTGGTGTAGGGTGTGTAATCTGAGAAAAAATCACTGTCATAATCCTTCATTAAAATCTTTGAAGTTTCGGTCAGTAAAAATTCCAGATCTTCAACTTCTGATTTTTGCACGTTCAGATTGGGTAAGGTGCCTTTTTTGTAGGTTTCAATCCAATATTTATCGATTCTGAAAGGGTTTCCGCTTAGATAATAATGTAAAAGCTGCTGTGTAGCAACGGTGTGCGCAATATTCCAGTAAAGATTATTGTTAAAACCATCCGGGATCAGCAAAAGATCTTCATGAGAAGTATTTTGTAAGATATCCAGAAGGTTTTTTCTTACCTGTCTGTGAGCTTGAAAATGATAATTCATTTTGCAAAATTTTTAATCACCAAAAATAGTTTAATAAACTGGAAATGACAATTTTTGAAAGGTACATTAAAGCAAATTTTATATATTTTTATGAAAAAAAATACTAATCTTATTGAGTTTTAAGGTTTATACTATTCGGAATCTTGCATTAATGCTGGAATATTTAACAAACTTTAACTCAAAAATGGCATTAATTGTGTTGATTAATGCAAGTATTTATTAGAAATTTACCAATTATTTTAAATTAAGCTATGTCAGATACGTATCAAGCAGAAGATATTCGTCAATTAACGGAAAAAGTAAAGGAAAAAAACTACTTATTTGCTCTTCTGAGACAGGAAATCAACAAAGTTATTATTGGGCAGGAATACATGATAGACCGTCTTTTAGTAGGCCTTTTGGGGAATGGTCACGTCCTTTTGGAGGGTGTTCCGGGGTTGGCAAAAACTTTAGCGATAAAGACTTTGGCAGAAGCTGTGCACGGTGATTTTTCAAGGATCCAGTTTACCCCAGATTTGCTTCCGGCAGATGTGGTGGGAACGATGATCTTCAATATTAAAGACAATGATTTTTCGATAAAAAAAGGTCCGGTTTTCGCGAATTTCGTATTGGCGGATGAGATCAACCGTGCGCCTGCAAAGGTACAGTCGGCTCTTTTGGAAGTGATGCAGGAAAAGCAGGTTACAATCGGGGATGAAACGATGAAACTTCCAAAACCGTTTTTGGTATTGGCAACGCAAAACCCGATCGATCAGGAAGGAACTTATCTTTTACCGGAAGCTCAGAGCGACCGTTTTATGTTGAAATGTACCATCGATTATCCTGAATTTGAGGATGAAAGAAAAGTAATGAGAATGGTTTCAACTTCACATCAACCGGAAATTAAGCCTGTGATTTCTTTACAGGATATTGTTGAGGCTAAAGAATTGATTAATCAGATTTATTTAGACGAAAAAATCGAAAAATATATTCTGGATATGGTTTTTGCAACCCGTTATCCTGAAAGATACGGACTTGCAGAGCTTAAAAATTATATCAGTTTCGGGGCTTCTCCGAGAGCGTCAATCAACCTGGCGATCGCATCCAGAGCGTATGCATTCTTGAGAGGAAGAGCTTTTGTGATTCCTGAAGATGTAAAAGCGCTGGCGAAAGATGTGTTGAGACACAGAATTGGATTAACTTTCGAGGCGGAAGCAGAAGAGGTTTCATCAGAAGAAATTGTCAACAGAATTTTAGCTAAAATTCAGGCTCCTTAATTTTTAATGGAAGAAATTATAATCAGAAAAGCAGTCCGGAAAGATTGTGCTGCGATGTTGGAGTTAATTAAAGAATTGGCCAACTATGAAAAGGCTTTGCATGAAGTTACCTTAACTTTAGAGCAATTCATGGAAGACGGATTCGGAAAATCTCCGGTTTGGGGAGCTTTTGTAGCGGAATTTAATGGAGAAATCGTCGGAATCTCATTATATTATGACCGATATTCAACCTGGAAAGGAAGAAGATTGTATCTGGAAGATTTGGTGGTGACGGAGAAATTGAGAGGAAAGCAAATCGGAAAGAAATTATTTGAAGCCACATTGGAACACGGAAAATCAAATCAATACAGCGGAATGGTTTTTCAGGTGTTGAATTGGAATGAGCCTGCAATTAATTTTTATAAAAAATACAGCCCGAAATTTGATGATGAATGGTTTAACGTGTCGATTGAGTTTAAATAAAGAAAAGATGGAAGTTCAAATACTCAAAAAACACTCAAACTCTAAAACCCTCAAACACAAAACATGCAGATAAAAGATATTGTAAAAAAAGTCAAACAGATAGAAATCCGTACCCGAAAGAAGACGGAAGCTTCTTTGATGGGACAATATCACAGTGCTTTTAAAGGGCAGGGAATGACTTTTTCAGAGGTTCGCCCGTATCAGTTCGGCGATGTAATCCGTAGAATCGACTGGAATAAAACAGCCCGTTTCCGCGAGCCTTTTGTGAAGGTGATGGAAGAGGAAAGGGAATTGACGATGATGATTTTGGTTGATATTTCCGCTTCAATGGATTACGGAACGAAAACCCAGCTGAAAAGAGAATATGTTGCAGAAATAGCTGCAAGTTTAGGGTTTTCAGCAGCGGGAAATAATGATAAAGTGGGATTGATTTTGTTTGCGGATAAGGTTTATAAAGTAATTCCGCCACAAAAAGGCAGAAAGCATATTTTGTCGATTATCAGTACGATTTTAACGGCAGATTACGTCCCGGCAGAATCCAAAATTGATAAGGCGATGGAGTATATGATGGGGATTTTTAAAAGAAAATCACTGGTTTTCCTTTTTTCGGATTTTGAGGATGAATATGATTCTAAAATGTTGAGGGTGGCCTCCAAAAAGCATCAGCTGTTAGGAATGAGGATTTTTGATGACAAAGACAATGAAATTCCCGATGTAGGATACACACTTTTATATGATTCCGAAACAGGAAAACAGGTTTGGGCAAATACTTCCAGCGCAAGATGGAGATATACTTTTGCCGAAGCTCAGAAACAAAAGTTGAGAGCCCTTGAAGAAGATTTTGCCAACAGTTCCGCCAGTTTTATGAATATCAGCACTGGCGAAGATTATTCGAGATTATTGTATAATTATTTTCAAAAGAAATAATCAATAGGAGCGGACTTTAGTCCGCTTAGAATTAGAAATAAAACATAGGCTTTAGCCAAAATTTATTATTTAAAATTGAAAAAAATACTATTTATAATATGTTCCTTGGTCTGTGCAAATGCTTTTTCACAGATACTTTCTTCAAATATTGAGAAGAAAACCCTTGCATTGGGCGAGGTGGATCAGCTGGTTATAAAAATTGATAATTTAAGTAATCAAAAAGTTTCTGCAGCAGCAAAAAATGAGCTGTTGCCTTTTCATTTTGAAGAAATAAAAGACAGCATCGGGCAAAATCAAAATCTTTATGAAAGAAGAATTGAGTTTGCTGTTTTTGAAGAAGGAAAATTTACTATTCCCGAGCTGGAATTTAAAGTCGGGGATAAAATTTTAAAAACCATTCCTTACGAAATTGAAGTCATCAATACTGCTCAAAAAGGCGATCAGATCAATGACATCATGAATAATAAAGAGGTAAAGCTTGAAGTAAAAGATTACTGGGAACTTTACAAATTCTACATTTTGGCTGCATTGGCGGTTATAGCGTTGATTGTTGCCATCATTATGTTCGTGAAATGGGGAAGAAAATCAAAAGATTCACCAGTTGTGGCGACCAATCAGACTTTAAAGGAATTGGATTCACTTAAAAAGAAAAAATACATAGAAAGTGGTGATTATCGCGCTTTTTATGTTGAATTAATTGATATTTCAAGAAAATTTATCACAAAACAATACGGTTTGCCGGCAGATGTTCTTTTAACGGATGATTTGATTGATTTAATGAAGAAAAATAACACCATTTCTCAGGAAAATGAAAAAGTGGTAGAAAATGTATTTCTGAGAGGGGATTTGGTGAAATTTGCCAAAACTTTCCCTGATAATGTGACGATGGAAAAGGATTTTGCAGATATCAAAGATTTCGTGAAGAGGTCTTCAAAAGATATAGAATTTGAAAACTTGAGAAAGGATGCTTAATTTTGAGTTTTACAGTCCATGGTTTTTATTGCTTTTTCTTTTGTTTATTCCTCTTTTAATCAGGGATATAAGCAAGCAAAAAAGGAAAGGAATAAAAGTTCCTACGGTTAAAAATATGGATGGCAGCAACGGAATTCTGCCTGTGCTTTTCTTATTAAGAATATCAAAGTACATCATACTTTCTGCGTTGATCGTTGCGATGGCGAGACCACGAACTTTCACTGTTTCTCAGGACAGGGACGATACGAAAGGGATTGATATTATGCTTTCCGTGGATGTTTCTTTGAGTATGCTCGCGAAAGATCTGACGCCGGACCGTTTGACCGCCCTAAAAGATATTGCCATAAAATTTGTCGAAAAAAGACCAAACGACAGGTTGGGTTTGGTGACTTATTCAGGGGAAGCTTTTACGAAAGTTCCTGTAACTTCTGATCATCAGGTTGTTATCGATGAATTGAAAAATTTGAATCCTCTCGAGCTTGAGCCAGGAACTGCAATCGGAGAAGGGCTTTCCGTTGCTGTCAATCACCTGAAGAACAGCAAAGCAAAGAGCAAAATCATCATTTTAATGACTGACGGTGTGAATACGATTGAAAATGCAATGCCGCCACAAATTGCTGCAGAACTGGCGAAAAACAACAATATTAAAGTGTATTCAATAGGAATCGGAACAAACGGTTATGCTTTGATGCCGACTCAGACAGATATTTTTGGGGATTTGGTTTTTACAGAAGCGGAAGTGAAGATTGATGAACCGGTGTTAAAAGATATTGCTCAAATGACGGGCGGAAGATATTTCAGGGCAACGTCGAACAGCAGTTTGGAGGAAGTTTATGATGAAATTAATCAATTAGAGAAATCTGATGTAAAAGTTTCAAAGCTTTACAATTATGAAGAATATTTTAAAATCTTTCTTTGGATTGCGCTAGGAATGTTGTTTTTAGATGCGCTGTTGAGATGGGTTGTTTATAAAATTTTAAGTTAATGGATTGGTATTTAGGGAATTATTGGTATTTATTATTGCTGTTGCTTTTGCCGCTGTTCGCTTTCTTTTTGATCCGTTATTTAAAATGGAAAAATAAGAAAAGAGAAATTTTTGCAGAAAGTAAATTTCATGAAGAATTATTTGAAAAAAAATCAGCGTTCACGAAATTTTTTCCGGTTTTATATCTTTTAGCAACGTTATTTTTAATTTTTTCGATCATTGATTTATTGAGTGGTTCTGAAGAAGTCGAAACTCAACAAAAATTAAATAATGTGATTTTTATGCTTGATGTTTCCAACTCGATGAATGCGGAAGATGTTAATCCCAGCCGTTTGACGGAAGCAAAAAATCTGATGATCAACACCATGCAGAAAATGCGGAACGACAAGATCGGGATCGTGATTTTTGCAGGCCAGGCCGCTTCTATTATGCCTTTAACGACAGATTATAATTCTGCCGAAACCTATATTAATGCCATTGAGACAAACTCGATGCAGATTCAGGGGACGGATTTTTTAAAAGCAATGGAAATTGCGGTTCAAAAATTTAAAAATGTTAATAAAGGTTCTCGAAAAGTCGTTTTGCTAAGCGATGGTGAAGATAATGAGGGAAATGATGATGAAGCGATAAGACTGGCCAATAAAGAAGGAATAATGATAACTTCTGTCGGGATAGGTTCTGAAGAAGGTGCTCCCGTTCCGGAATATGTTTTTGGACAGTTGATGGGCTATAAATCTGACAGAAACGGGCAAACCGTAATCTCCAAAAGACAAACCGAAGCTCTTTCTAAAATGGCTCAGGCGACAGGCGGAACATACATCGACGGAAATAATATCAATGAAGCTCCCGACAGAATTCTGGATGCTTTAAATAAAAAAATGTCTTCAATGGTAACGACGGTTAAATCCCAAAATGCCAATCATTATTATCAATACTTTTTGGCTGTTTCAATATTTTTCTTCGCGATCATTTATATTTTTAATCCAAAAAGAGATTTTAATGTTTAATATAATTTTATCGTAAAAATTTCAAATCCATACTTTAACCCAACTTTAACAAATAAGACTCTGTTTCTTAACATATAAAGGAATAATTTTGCAGTAGATGAATACTAAAATCATATTTTTATCGTTAATAATTGCTTTTTCATTCTCAGGCTTTTTGTTTGGGCAGGAAAATTACAGGACTTTAGTCTACGACGGCAATCAAAAATTTAACGGAAAAGACTATGATGGAGCGTCTTCAAAGTATATGGAGGCTATAAAATCTAATGCAAAAGATTTTACGGCGCATTATAATTTGGGAAACGCTTTGTATAAGAATAAAAAATATGAAGAAGCCAGGGCTGAATTTGAGAAAGCCCAGCAGCTTTCCCAGTCGTTACCGGATAAAGCGGCTGCTCTTCATAATTTGGGAAATACTTATATGCAAATGAATCAGCCTGAAAAAGCGGCAGATTATTATAAGCAATCCTTAAAGCAAAATCCCCGCAGTGAAGCGACAAGAAAGAATTACGAAATTGCCAAGCTGAAGGAAAAAGAAAACCAGCAAAAGAAAAACCAACAGAATAACTCAGGTAAAGGAGGCGGTGGTAAAGACCAACAACAAAATGATGATCAAAAAGGAAATCCTAAAGATCAGAAACAAGATCAGGGAAAAGGGCAACAGAATCAAGGGGAAAGCCCACAAGGAAATAACCCTGATCCAAAGAAAAATAATGAAGGCAAAATACCGAAAGATCTTGAAAACGCAATATTAAATAAAGTAAGCGATAAAGAAAAAGAAACCGCCAGAAGAATTTTAAACAAAAATTCTTATTCGATGCCCGAAAGCAACGAGAAAGATTGGTGATGCAGAATAGACTGATCTACATATTATTCATTTTCACGTCCGTAATTTCTTACGGACAGATCAACTTTTCAGTAACGCCGGATAAAACCGATTACAACGGTAAAGAAGTGATCAACCTTACGATCGTTCTGGAAATGAACGGGAGCGAATATAATCAGCAAACGCCTTTACGCCTTCCGGATCTGTCTAAATTTAATATAATAGGCAGTGGCTCTGTCAATAACGGATTCATGGATCCTGAAACCAATACGGTCGTTACACAAACAGTAACAAGATTAGCTTTAGAACCCAAGCAAAAAGGAAAAGTAAAAATAGGATCTGTACTTGTTACCATTAATAACAGAATCTACAAAACAGAACCGTTCGACGTTTTTATAAAAGATATTGAGAAAAAAGCGGTTGCGAGCAATGTATCCAAAGATGTTTATCTGAACATGGAAATTGAGGACAAAGATGTCTATCAGGATCAGGCGACTTTTGCTGTTTTAAAGGTCTATTCTAAAAACATGGATAACCTTAGAAAGGTAAAAAATATTAACCTTCCCGAGCAGGAGAACATCGATGTGCATCCCGTGAGCTTTGTGAAATCAGAGATCGATCCTTCAGGGTACGGAAATATGGCGTCACAGATTTTGGCCGTATTCATGGTATTTCCGAATGAGGCAGGTTATGTTGAAGTTCCGGGTGTCTCGGCTTCTGTGAATACTTTCAGCAAAAATAATCATATTGTTTCCAATAAGGTAAAGCTTAATGTTAAAAAGCTTCCGGAAGGCTCTCCTGAATGCTTTAAAAATGCGGTCGGAAATTTTAATGTAAGTATTTTAAATGCTTCAAAAGAGAAAGTTGAGGTTAAAAAACCAATTAATGTTGTGGTAAGGGTAACGGGCGAAGGAAACATCTCAGACATGGAGTTGCCGAAAATTGCAGCTTCTCCCGATTACGAAATTTTTGCTCCGAAAATCACCTCGAATGTTGCCGCAGGAACAACCGGAATGAAAGGAGAGATTTTGGCAAATTATGTAATTATTCCAAAAAAAGCTGGAGAGATCGCTATAAAAACAGACCAGTTTGCCTTTTTTAATCCGGCTAATAAAGAATATGTGGATCTGGGACAGCAGACGTTGGCTCTAAATGCTTTTTCCCACGATCAGATTTTGGAATCCCGTACGACGGTTGAAAAAGTAAATGAATACACGAATAATTTACTAGAAACGGTAAATACTCCGGTTTTAAAAACAACTTCATTTAAAGTAAAAGAAAAAAGTAAGTTCCACTGGAATATACTTTTAACCAATATTGCTATTTTAATAGGATTATTTATAGTTTATCTTTTATTCAAGACTTGGCAAAAAAAACGTACTTTAATTAGAGAAACCGTACCATCAAAACCTTTGGGTTCTGTTGCGGAAACTGAAAAAGAAATACGAGAAAGATTAAAAACCGATGTTTCTGATTATTTCGGTTATTTGGAAAATCTTAAAGATAATGGAGATTATCAGAAATTTTTTCAAACTGTTGACGAGTTGGATTCTGAGGTGAGAAATCAATATTTCCAAAGCTCTGCGGAAGATTTCAGAAACTTTTTAGAGAGTTATAAAGGTGCTGCAATTGCCGAGGAATACAGAAATCTTTCACAAAAGATCCAAATTGAAAAGTATGCTCCCGTAAAATCTGCCGACGGGATAGATGAACTTTTAAAGGCTATTGTTAATTTGTATTCTCAAATTAGCAAATAATCAATAATTTTTCATATTTTTGCGAAATTTTTAATTACAAAACGATGGAAATTTTTGATCATTTTTCTTTTAAGGAAATTATAACCTGCTTTATGGTTCTTTTTGCGGTGATTGATATTATCGGCTCAGTTCCTGTTGTGGTAAGTTTACAGCAGAAATTCGGAAAGATTGAAGCAGAAAGGGCATCACTTACGGCCGGAGCAATTATGCTTGTTTTCCTTTTTGTGGGTGATAAAATTCTAAAATTTATCGGAGTAGATGTAAATTCTTTCGCAATTGCAGGTGCATTTGTGATTTTTATCATTGCCTTGGAAATGATTTTAGGGATTGAAATTAATAAAACCTCAGAGGCAAAGTCTGCATCCATTGTTCCCATTGCTTTTCCGCTGGTTGCAGGGGCCGGAACGCTGACAACGACTTTATCTCTTAAAGCTGAATTTCATGATATTAATATTATTTTTGGAATTATTCTCAATACAATTTTCGTATATTTGGTGCTGAAATCATCAACATGGTTAGAAAAGAAAATGGGAGAGGCTACATTGGCTATCCTACAGAAGGTTTTCGGAATTATCCTGTTGGCGATCTCAATTAAATTATTCACCGCAAACTTTGCACAATTGGTGCAGACTTATATTAATTTTTAAGAATTATGCAGAAGTTTTATAAAGTATTTTTAATACTGTTTATCGTTTTTATTGCCATCAATCTTTACGCTATCGACTGGCAGACAGATGTTTTATCTGAAGATAATCTGAAATTTGTATTCTCGATCGCTTCTGCGGTTATCGGTCTGATTATCGTGTTTGTAATGAATACTTGGAGTAAAATCGGACTTAAGAAATAAGAAATATTTTTTTGATATACATTATAAACCCTTTCAATTTGGAAGGGTTATTTTTTTGAAATATGAGATGCTTCGACAAGCTCAGCATGACACCGCTAAAACATGCTGTCTGAATTGAGTAGTTGGTATTAGAAATGTCATGCTGAGCTTGTCGAAGCATCTCTAAACGTAAAGTTAATTAAGCAATAACCAAATTCTTTAAAACCGCTTCAGACTTCAATTCGGTTTCACGCCACTCTTTTTCGGGATTGCTTTGTGCTGTGATGCCACCGCCGACAAATAAATGAACCGAATCTTTATACAATCTCGCGCATCTAAGATTTACAAAATATTGCACAAAATTCTCAGTTTCCACCTTACTATATCCGGCATACAATTCACGGGGGAATTTTTCAAATTCTTCAATTTTTTCTTTACAAAATTCTTTGGGAATTCCGCAAACAGCCGGAGTAGGATGAAGTTCTTTAATAATTTTATCTAAATCCTGAGGATTTATTTTCGCTTTAAAATCTGTACGCAAATGCTTAATATTCCCTGAAATATGGTCGTATGTTTCAGACTTTTCAATAGCATCTGAATAATTTTCTAGAATATTCTGAATGTAGGTAGAAACGGGTTTTTGTTCTTCAATCTCTTTCTCAGACCATTCTTCTAAGACTGGAAGAGTGCCCGCAAGGCTCATCGTTTCAAATTCATGAGTCGTTGTATTGAATTTTCCTAAAACCTCCGAGAAAGCACCCATCCACGAGTTTTCTCCATCAATAAAGATATACCGGAAAGCATTTGGATAAGTATTACAGAGATTTTTAAAGCTTTCTGTTAAATCAATGGTGTTGAAATCTGTGAAAATTTTTCTACGAGAATAGACTAATTTAGGAAGATTATTCTTTTTAATCACTTCAATGACCTGATCTAAATTTTTTAAATACTCTTCTTTAGTTTCCGCAATAAAATGATTGTTATCTTCTGGTAAAGAATCGCTTGTAATAAGCTGTTGTTCAAAGTTTTTGGGATTTATTTCAATAATATTTCCTTTGAAATTTATTTGCTTTAAACCATCAAATGAATAAAAATTCACAGAATTGATATTTGGATTTTCATCCGTTGAATACAGCTTTTCGTCAAAAGGAAATTTGAAATAGATCATAGGTAAGCATTTTAAGAAATATCATTTTGAGATCGTATAGGCTATCCCAAGATTGATTTTTCTTTCTGCAAAGGTATTATTAGTCTTAAAGATGTCAAAATCAAATGAGCTGTTTTTTAAGGATACATTTTTCATTTCGTACTGCTGATAGTCGACAGACACTAGAAACCTTTTGAAAATGCGATATTGAAGACCAAAAGAAAATCCTAAATTGTTTTGAGTGGTTTTGAAATCATCGAGTTTATCCAGAACATTATTTTTGGGAACCAGGAATTGCATTTTATAAATATTTCTGTTAACCAAAACGCCTACATATGGACGAATATTTTTCCATTCATAGAATAATTTTAACTGAATGGCGTATTCAAAATGTTTATTATTAAACTTTTGGAACAGTAATGGTTGATGATCTTCAGTGAAGTAAAAGCCGTCGAGATAAGTTTCTTCCTTATTGGCATCCAAGTCGAAACTAGAGTTCCAATAATAAATATCAGCAGAAAACATGAATGTTAGAGGAACGGCGGTAAGTCTTTTTGAAGTCCAAATCCCGATATTTTCCCCAAATTGTTGCTTATTATTTGAAATCTCTTTACCCCAGCTGCTGTTTTTTAAGCCAATTCCGGCTTCGATTCCGTATTCGAAAGTTCTTATTTTTTTTCTTATAGCTTTATTGATTGCTGTTTGCTTTTCAATTTCTTTTTTATAAACATTTCGTATGAATTTTGGTTGCTCAACTTTTAATTCTGAAAATAATAAACCATTTTGTTTTAATCTTATAGGTTTTGTTACATAAACCGTGTCGTAAACGATAACTTTTTCGTAAACGTAAACCGTGTCGATCTTTTTTTTCTTTTGTGCTAGTAAAAAATTAGCAATAATTATGAATAAAAGGAAAATTATCTTTTTTAAAAGCATGGTTAATAATTTATCTTTCTACAAATATTGTATCTCTTTGAATAATTTTTTTAACAATAATTACTTTTTGATTGGCTTCTTCTTTTGCTGAGTCTTTAAGAATAATTTTTTTTGATTGATTATTTTCTTTCAGAACTTCTTTTTTATCTTCTTGAACTAAATTATTTTCAGAAATACTTTTTTTTGAATTGGTAGAATTTACATTTTCACTGATGGAAATATTTTCAAATTTAGTTTCGTTATTTTTTGTTGGAGTTTCTAATAATGGCGGATTTTCTTTTTTATTAATTATATCAGAATTAATTTTTGCATGATCATTATTCATCATAAAAAATAAAGTTTTTGGATTGAATGCAAAAATCGAAATTGCTATGATGATGAGAACTACAGAACCAATAATTATTTTCTTTTTTAAGTTTTGGTTTGTATAATTTGAAAATACTGATTGATTAATTGTAATGTTCTCAGGAATTTCAAGTTTTCTTAAAGGAGAAATGCTGAAGTCTGAAAATTTGCTGTTAAAAGTCTGTGCCCAAAGCAAGCCTCCCAATCCGAAAATAACAAATAATTGTGCCAGCTTCTTTTTATTTTTCGGCGTATCCTGATTAATGAAATTATCAATTAAAAAGTTCTGAACAGATTTTTTTGCCCTCATCAAATGAGATTTCGAGGTATTGACAGTGATTCCCAACATCCCGGAAATTTCGGCGTGAGAATGATTTTCAATAAAAAATAAATTGAAAACAGATTTGTGATGTTCCGGCAGACTGTCTATCGAAGACAGAAGCTGATCTCTTGTAAAATCATATATAAAAATATGTTTTTCGTCTAAAGAAGGGTGATTCATCTCGGAAAGGGTATCTGGAATTTCTGATGTTTCGGTATTTAAAAAAACTTCTTTACTGTGTTTTCGCAAATACATTAAGGCGTTATTTACAACAATTTTTTTAAGCCAGGCGAATAAAGCCTTTTCATCATTCAGCTGATGATTTTTTTGTATGGCTACAATAAAACTGTCTTGTACGATATCTTCAGCGGTGTGAATATCCTGTATATATCTGCGGCAAATCCCCAAGAGCCTTGGGGATAAACCTGAATAAATTTCGTTCCAATCCGGTTTTATTGTAGACATGACTTTAGTTTGCTTCGACATAAACTGCATTAAAAGTTCCGGTATAATTTTGAGAACTGTTTTGTGTGCTTGTTATAGCTTGTGTTTCTACCCCGTTAATAAATACTTTTCCTGTATATACAGCATTGTCTGTCTCATATTTAATTATGTATGTATTGTTATTTAAAGCAAATAAATCCTGAATAAAATGCAGAGAAGAGAAGCTTGCTACAACAGTAGCCGTATTTTTATAATAATTGTATCCGTAATTAGAATATATGGTATACAGATCGCCGGTTTCTTTATCGGCAGTTATTTTTCCGTAAAAAGGAACTGCAAGATTGTAATTTCCGATCAGGGATTCTACATTTGTGAAAACGTTTTTAGTATAATATTTATTATTTTTCTGAAATAAAATGTAGAGTCCGTTATTATTTTTTGCAAAATTGTATACATTGCTCGACTGATCCAGAGAATTAAATGTTGTATTTTTAAAATAACCTCTGTCTATATTTTGATTATTATCAGCAATTCTGGCAGATACATAAACATCTGTACCTGATGTTGAATTATTTACAGCAATACCTTCAGATACAGGTACATACTGGCTTTTGTAAAGAATCGTTTTAGTGCCGTTTTTCCAGTAGCAAAGTTCATATTGGTCCATCGGAGTTGCCGGTGAAGGATTTTCTACATAACCTGAAAAATAAATATCTCCGTTGTTTACAGTAAATCCTGTAATATCGCTCAGTCCGGTATTGGGAAGACTCAAGTATTGTTTAATTTCATTTTTTACTCCATTTTTCCAAAAATAATGGATTGGTTTGAATGATGTAGGAGTAGATCCGTTACTGCCCGTTACATATACATTATTGTTCTGAGCCATGATTTCCAGAGGAGTTATATTATCTCCACCTGTAAGGTCGGTTTTTACGTTGTTTTTCCAATAACAGGCTTTGTTGTTTTCTTTGCCTGCGATATATACATCGTAAGATTGTGCAACAGTTTTTGCAACATCTTCATCCATTAAATTATCGTTGCTTGTACAAGAATTAAAGAAAGATAAAGTAAGTGCAAGAAAAGGTAAAAATAGCTTTTTCATAAAAATTGTTTTAAAGATTTCTATATATAAGATGCAGGAATGTAAAAAGGTTGCAGTCATGATACAAAAAAAGCTCAAAAAAATTGAGCTTTATATTTTAATAATAAATTTACATTATTTATTGATAATATTATTTGTCATTGTGGTATGATTGATGAGCTGTCCTTTTTCATCACGAATTTCTATCTCGGAAACGTGCATTGTTTTCCCTTTTCTGATAAATCTTGCGACTGCGGTTACAATTCCGTCTTTTTTACTTCTCAAATGGTTTGAATTGATATTCGTACCGACCCCGTAAAATTTTGTTCCGTCGATAAAAAGATTAGACAGGCTGGAGCCCATTGTTTCTGCCAAAACGCAGCTTGCACCACCGTGAAGAATCCCGAAAGGCTGATGAACCTTAGGACCGACAGGCATGGTTGCCGTTAATGTTTCATTTTCCTGATCTATATCGATGAATTTTATTTCTAATGTTTTTGCCAAGGTAACTTCTCCGCCCCAGCTGTTTAAAAATGCTAAAATCTCTTCTTTAGTTCCTTTCATTTTTTATAAATGATAAATGATAAATGTACCTGATAAATAAGCAACGTTATTCCTAATCCCTAATTCCTAATTCATAACTTAATCGTTCCCTATAATATTCGGGTTCCAGTTGGCGGGAATTTTTGGGACGATGTCGTTTTTGATGTAATAATTTTGAATTTCCTCCATAATTTCTGAATAAGAAGCAGAAGCTATTCTTTCATAAGGAATTGTATAGCCAAGATATACGATTTTCCGTTTAAAATCTCCTGCCGCCAAAACGATAGGCACTTTCGCTGCCAGAGCCATATGATAAAAGCCTTTTCGCCATTTCGGAACCCAGCTTCTTGTACCTTCCGGCGTGATTACCAGGCTGAAATCTTCTTTTGCAAACTGATCGGCAACAAATTTCACAAGGTCATTTTTCTGGCTTCTGTCGATCCCGATACCTCCCAGGCCTTTTACGACACTGCCGTACCAGGCTTTGGTGTGAGCGTCTTTAATAATGATTTTTAAAGGCTTTTTTAAAGACCAATAGGCAAGATTTCCCAATAAATATTCCATGTTGTGGGTGTGTGGCGCTACAACAAGAATACATCTGTTGAGACTGTTTGCATCGCCCTGAAGAACGACTTTCCAGCCTAACATTTTTAACATCAATTTGCCAATCAGCTTTCTCATATATCTTGAATTAAAAACAAAAAAAGCATAACCAAAAGTGGTTATACTTTACAAATATATTGAAATATTATCGCTCTTAAAACAAACCGCTGATTAAATCTACGATTTTCATTACAATTTCTAGTGCTAGCTGTATCATTTGGTGATGTTTTGATTTGGGTTATTAATTTGAATACGAAGATAATATAATTTCTTGATATACAGTGTTTAATTTTTATCTTTTTTAATCTTTAAAGAGAAGAAGAGTGTGAATTTCAAACAATTGGCTATCCATTCACACCTTCCGCCACTCTCTGCAGTTAATTATTTAGTTTTAATAGAAATTTCGTTTTTATCCTCGTTTACTTTGATGTCAACATTACCGCCTTTCATTTTTTTGATATTTGATTTCATTGAGTCAATTACCTGATCGGCTTGGTTGGCAGGAACTTTTTTCCCATTAATAATAATGCTGTCTTCATCGTCAGAGCTGTATTCGATGGTAGAACCGTTTACTGAGATTTTATTTTTCTCGATTCTGATGTTTCCATGCTCATCTCTTTCCTGATCATCATCGTTGATACCATCTCCGTTTAAATCTCCGTTTAAATCAATTCCGTCTTTTTTAGCCGGGAGTACCACTGTTTTAGAAGGAATTACCAATTCATAATCGATGCTGTAATTTCTGAATCTGTGCTCGTACGGATATTTAATATAGTTCGGAAGAATAATTTTGTTGTTAACAACTTCTACCGGAACATTTACATTTAACGGAAGATTATAGCCTTTGGCCTCTTTTTTAATGATCAGATAAGGCGTTTTGATATCCGCTTTTCTTGTCACATCTACATGAATCCAGTCTTTTTCGTAGACAGAAATTTTGTCGGAATAAAGATCATCTTCGTATCCTGTAAAGTTCTGTGGAATAGCTATCTGCTTATAATCTACATATAGAGTATCAGATGTTGTGTTGATAGAAACTTCCTCAGTATCTTCTTTATGACCTTTTAGGAACATTTCTTTTTTCGCCATACTGATTCCGAAATAGGTTGATACTGCGATCAATGCAAGGATCAAAGCTCCGATTACCCAGCCTGTATTTCTTAATTTTGTTTTAGGTGAAATTAATTTAATACTTAATAAAGCAAAAACCATTGCAGGAATTAAGCTACCTAAAACGATCATGATCATGATGACATATTTCATTCCGTCGTTGTCGAAATAATAGTCCATCTGGTTGATCGGAGGGAAGTCATTATTTCCCATAAATCCGAAGATCACAAATACACCGGTAAGACATCCAAAAGCCATTAGGGCAAAAATTCCTCCTAAAATATATCTTACAACATTCCAGATTCCGCTTCCTGCGTTGTTGATGTAAGGTTTGTTTTCGATATAGATTTCTCCGACCCTTTGAGTAGATTCGTTGGCAAATTGTACCAGTTTATTAGACTCATTTTTAAGATTGTCGAAGTTCATAGGCTTTCCCTTCATTTTAAGGAAATCTGCTGCAGTTTCTGCTTTTGGCAATACAATCCAAAGGATAATATAAAGTAGGAAAACCAATGTTGAAGAAACGGCTGCCGTGAAAATTCCCAGCACGAAAATTCCCAGCCAGATGGCTCTCATTGCAGTAATGTCCATTCCTACATAATGAGCTAACCCTGCGCAAACACCTGCGATTTTTTGTCTTTCCGGATCACGGAACAGTTGTTTTTTGTCCGTGTATTCAGTTCCAGTGGTGTATGTTTTCTTGGTGTTTTTTTCAGAATAATAAGCTTCTTCCTGCTCTTCGATTTTTTCCGGAGTACCGATCTGTGCAATTACTCTTTCAACATCTGTATCGTTGATCACTTCACGTTTTCCTAAAGAATCTCTGAAGATTTCCACCATTCTGATTTCTATGTCATGCATTACCTCATCTGCTTCTGAAGCGTCTAATGAGCTTCTCAGTGCATTCAGGTAATCGCTGAGCTTTATATATGCGTGTTCTTCTATGGTAAAAGAAAAACCTGCGAGTCCTATTGAGAGTGTCTTGTTCATAGCTTTGTTTTTTAATTTTTTTGAGTGATTTGGTTGACTGAATCTGTTAATTCGTTCCAGGTATTTAGAAGTTCGCTTAAAAACAGCTTTCCTTTTTCTGTGATCTGGTAGTATTTTCTTGGCGGCCCTCCGGTAGATTCTTCCCATCTGTAAGAGAGAAACTCACCGTTTTTCAATCTTGTTAAAAGAGGGTAGAGTGTTCCTTCCACTACATCCAGTTTTCCTTTTTTCAGTTCATCTATTAAGTCGGAAACATACATTTCACGATGATTGATGAGACTTAAAATACAGAATTCCAGAATTCCTTTTCGCATTTGCGCTTTGGTATTTTCGGTATTCATCTTTAATAAGTTTTGTTAATTAGTTATAATTTTCGAAGTTCGGAACCTAGCTAGTTGTACCTGCTTCGATTTTACATTACAAAGATATGTAATTAAAATGGTAATATGCAATACAAAGTAGTGTAATTTTTAAAATAAATATGTTAACTAATTGACAATCAGTTTAATTATTTTTATTGCTAAATTTTGCAAGATGAAGATTATAGAGAAATCAGGCTAAATTTTTGATAATTTTACCTTTTAAGCTGGTAGGTCTTAGCGTAACAAGAGCTTTTTTCTCTAATTGTTTCTGATATGATATAAAACTGAAGTTTTTGTAGAATTTACGGACGATAAGTGCCATTTCCATCATGGCAAAGTGTTCACCTATGCACAATCTCGGACCGGCTCCAAAAGGGTAGTAAGCGAAATTCTTTGCATTTTCATCGTCAAAACGCTCCGGAATGAATGAATTTGGTTTGTCCCAATATTTCGGATTTCTGTGAAGTCCGGTTATATAAAGGATGATTAAAGTATCTTTCGGCCACGAATATCCTTGGAAGCTATCAGCTTCTAGTGCCTGCCGATCGATTGCCCAAGCCGGAGAATGCAGTCGCATCGCTTCTTTGATGATATTTGATGTGTAAGATTTTTTCATTAAACTTTCAGTCGTGAAAATATTTTCAGATTCTTCTACAATTTCCTGTTTTAATTTTTTCTCCGCTTCAGGATTCTGACTGATTTCAAAAAAAATAAAGCTTAAAGCATTGGCTGTTGTTTCATGGCCTGCAATGAAAAGAATAAGCATCTCATCAACCAGCTGTTCATCAGACATTGGAAGGTTTGTATCTTCATATCGCGTCTGAATCAGCATATCCAGCAGGTCGTTTTTTTCTTCTCCCGAATTTCTTCGTTTGTCCAGAACTCCCTGAATAATGTCTTTTGACCTCTTACTCTTCTGAATATTTTTATCAATAACCCCGAATATTTTTAAAATTTGAGAATAAAAAGGCAAACGCACTTCTTTCGCAAAAACCTCCTGAATTTCGGTGATGTTTTTGCCTAATTCTTTCACGGTATTTTCGTCAATATCAGAACTGAAAAGGGTTTTCGCAACAATATTAAAAGCCAGTGTATGAAAGAAATCGTATAGATCAGCTTCTGTATTAACATCAAATGACTGGAAAGATTTGTCAATTTCCTCTTCCATAATATTTACCAAACTTGCGATTTTGGCTTTACTGAAACCGGGCTGAATCAATCTTCGCTGTTTGAGCCAGTCTTTGCCGTTGTTGGTAAGCAGTCCGTTTCCCAGGTATTTCCCCAGCGTGACGGATTGTATTTCAGATTTATAATAATTCTTATGATTCTGTTTTAAAATATATTCAACGAATTCTTTATCCTGAGAAAAAATAAAATTTTTATTGGTAAAACTTGCTTTGATGTAATAATTGTCTCCCGCAAATTGATGGTTTCCACTGATGACCTCCAAAGGATTTTTTACTCCCTTAAATAAAGAATACAACTTTCTTTTTCCCTTAATTTCTGTCGGATAATTGAATTTTGAATCCATATTAATATTTTACATAAAATTACAACTTAAACTTTAAACTTGTTTACACTTTTACCTTAGTTATTCGTTACTTTTCAGAACATTTGTTATCCTTAAAGGATCTGAACGGAGTATTAGAGGCTATGGAAATTCGGGCCTGGATCTTTTTAGGATGACACATGTTTTAATATTTCCAAATGCTTAATGGCCGACTGCAACCATATAGCCCTGATTGGAGCTTTGTTTGAGCTCATTTTAGAAAGTTTTTGGTTGCGGCGGCAAAGCCGCCGCAACCAAAAACTTTCTAAAATAGCGAGTGCGGAAAGCAGGAAATTGCTCCTTAAAATAAATTAAAATAACAATTCGACGAAGTCAAACAGCTTTAAATCAAAACCCTTATTTTTGCATAGAATTTGTTTAAAATTCAATTAAAATTAAAATACACTTATGATCAATTCTCGTTTATTATTACTATTTGCCCTTTTGGGAACTGCTGTTTTTGGGCAACATCATTTTGAATTGAATGATGCTTCAAAGAATTACAACATTAAAATTGATGTTCAAACCTGTGAAAACAACGAATGCAGCGGAAAAGCAAGCATTGATTTACTTGATAAAAGGACCTCAAAAAAGTTTCAGACTTTGACTTCCGATAATCTTAATTTTTATTTAAATGAAGATCAAAAACCTACTGCAAACATTATCCAGCTGTATAACGAACAAAGTCCGTTGATTTTTGACGATTTTAATTTTGACGGAACAGAAGATATTGCCATCAGAAACGGAAACGAAAGCGGCTATGGCGGACCTTCATATGATATTTATGTTTTTAATAGTACAAAAAAACAGTTTGTCCCAAGTGAAGAACTGACGGCCCTTGCTCACGAAAATTTGGGAATGTTTAATACAGATTCTGAACGTAAAAGATTAGTTACCTATTCGAAATCAGGATGTTGCTGGCATCTGACAACGGAATACACCGTGCTTCCACAAAGAGGCTTGTTTAAAGTCTACGAACTGGAAGAGGATGCAACAGGTGGAGAAACCGTAAAAGTCACAAAAAAAGAATTTATCGATGATAAATGGACTACAAATATTAAAACTTATCCAATAAGCGAATATTATAAAGAAAATTAATAATGAAGATACAAAAGGAGATTGATTTTATTCTTGCAGTAGATGCCCTGAAAAATGTACAGAGAAGAAATTACAATGCTGACGATTCCAGGAGGGAAAATACCGCTGAACATTCGTGGCAGATCATTATTTTAGCTCAAATTCTTTTTCCTTACGCGAAAAACAGAGCGGATATCGACTTGCTGAGAGTGATCAGAATGCTGTCAATTCACGATTTGGTTGAAATTGAAGCCGGAGATACTTTCTTGTTTGATGAAGCAGCAATGATCGGAAAATTTGAAAGAGAAAAGATTTCAGCACAAAATATCTTCGGAATTTTAGATGAACCTTTAAGAACAGAATTTTTTAATCTTTGGCTTGAATTTGAAGAGGAACAAACACCTGATGCGATTTTTGCCTGCGCCATCGATAGGATTATGCCTTTTATTCTAAATTCTCACACTTCCGGAAAAAGCTGGACCGAAGCCGGAGTTACAGAAAAACAAATCAGAAATATGCTTGAAAATGCAATCAGCAGAGCTTCTGACGAATTAGGAGAAGCTTTTCAGTTTTTAATGATTAAAAATTTGGAAACGGATAAGGTTGTAAAATAAAATTAGTTTCGGCGGGCTTTGCCCGCCGAAACCTTTCACTGCTTATAGTATCTGGATTGGTTTTTTAAATTCATCAATCGCCACAAAAGTAAAATCACCGACGATGGCTCTTTCTCTTTCGTAAGAATACATTTGTTCGGTATAGATTTCTACGTTTACTTTCATACTTGTTGTTCCGACGTGGGCAACTTTCCCGATCAGTTCAACGATTGTTCCTGCGGGAATAGGTTTTTTAAAATCGATTTTATCGCTGCTTACGGTTACCACCCTTTTTCTGGCAAAACGGGTTGCGGTAATGAATGCCACTTCATCCATCAATTGCATCGCTGTACCTCCGAAAAGTGTGTCGTAATGATTGGTTGTGTTGGGGAAAACTGCTTTAAAGATTCTGGTTTCCGAGGCTTCAATTCTTTCTTCTGTAGTCATATTTCATTATTAAATTAAAGCGAAAAGAAATACTATTGAAACAAAACAGAAGATTTCAAGAACATGAAATTCCTGAAATAAGCCATCAGATCAATAAACTTCAGATCGCGAAAGTTTTTGTCTTAAAGAAATAGGCAGGTCTCCTGACTTGTAACATCTTTATTTCCTTCCCATGACTTGCACAGTGGATTTTAATAAAGACTTCAGTTACTTACAGTTGCGCGACAGTTCGTGATTTTCACACGATTCCCTTTTAATCTGCAGCTAAGCAGAACCGGTTTCTGAAAAGCTATAAGCCAAAAGCAAAATAACTTTTCGGTGCAAAAATAAGGATTATAGAAAAGATAAACGAATTATTCCGGGTTTTTGTAGATAATCTGGCTGATTGCTCTTCCTTCTTTGATCGTCCAGAGTGTTACATATCTGTTTTCACCCGAACCGTTAATCATGTAAAGAAAAATATGATCAGGATCAAGAGATGTCACTCCGATGTTTTCAAAATCCATCGTGGGCTGGAACATATTTTTGATGGCTTCCCTCACAAAAACCGAACCTCTTCCGGGTTGTTGAACGCGGATAGACTTGATTTCCGTCATTCCCTGCGGTAGCTCATTGCTGATTCCCCAAGGTTTTACTTTATCAAGAGTGATGATATTTCCGTTGGTGTCTTTTTCCTGTTTGCGGTAGCTTGCATTCGAAGGATAAACATCGATAATAACTTTACTTCTCTGCGCAGTCGGAATTTTAGGATTGGAATTATCAGTGAAAATTAAAGATTTTCCGTTCTTAGATTTTGATGGCGTGAATTGTGGCAGCTGATCAATAAAAGCAATTCGCTCTTTGTTGACCATTCCTTCTTTGTCAAGCGTTTCATATCTTACGAAAGGCTTTTCTTCCTGACTTTTTTCAGGATATTTGATCCAGATCCATTCTGTTTCGCCGGGAGCGGGCTTTACATACACAAAAACATCACCTCTTCGCATACGGATCTTATCTACAATTTTTCTGTAATCATCCTTATGAACACGTACATTGGCATACCCTTCTTCAGCTTTTACAACACCAAAAGGCACTTTATTCTGCCCTTTCATTAAACCTAAAGAAAATATACTGAAAACCGATAAATAAAAAGCTTTGTTTGCGAAAATCATCATGAAAATTTTTGACACTTCAAATATATAAATTAATTATTTTGAGATTTCTTATTTTAAAAATTATATTTGATTGTTTAATGAATTTTTATGAAACAGCTTTAAATAATAAAAAAGAGCGCCAAATTTGACACTCCCTTTATTTTGATTAATCGTTTCTAAGTTTTGCTTTTACTCCTTTATTTTTAATTATTGATCTAAGTTCAAGAATCTGGTCTTTAGCAAAATATTGTTTCGGAACCATATTCATGACTTGTGCGTTTTGATAGATTAAGAACCAGTCTTTTTTTTCTTTTACTTTATATACCGTATTCCAGGTAAATTCTCCATCAAAAGTTTCTCCTTTTATCTGAATATTTTCATTGGTAAATGTATAAACAATAGATTCCTGAATCTGTTTGTTGGAATAAAAAACCTTTTTCACAGTAAAATAAGTACGAATGATGATAAACACAAATAAAATCAACAGCCAGATTGTTAATGACTCAAGAAATTCTCTGTTATCATTGTCTGCATTATAATAATTCACACCAAAGAAAATCAACGCAATTATTGGAAATACAATGATTCGTACTAATGAATTTTTTAAATGAAATAGTAAAAAATCCTTGAAAGTAATCTGAGTTTTTACAATCATAGTTAATTTTTAAATCCTCTCCAATTCATCCGCATCAATCGTTGTCTTGAAAGTTCCGTAATTCACAATTACTTTATTTCTGGAAATCTTTTCAATCGTTCCAACGCTTGTACTTCCTGTAATACGAACGCGTTGCCCGATTTTCATCCAAACGGCGCGGTCTGTTTTACGTTTTTCTTCGATTTTTTCGTTGGTTTCCGTGATTTTTTCAATAACATCCTCTTTTTTCAGCTGTTGGGTTATTTTTCTCTTGACAACCTGAAGTCTTTTGGTTTCATCTTTATCAGCTCCGAGTTTTCTGAACTTTTCCTGTTCTAAGATCTTCACAAAATCTTTCACCACATCCTTTCGGGACCTGCCTTTTATATAACCGTCGATAAAGGTTTCAATCTTATTTCCAAACTGGAGTTTACGGTGTTCTTCTTCGTACAATTTCTGGAAATTGAAGAGCTTTTGCTGAAGCTGTTCGTTCAGTTTCTGTAAATTATCACGCTTGTCTTCAACGGATTCTTTTCTTTCGGCAAGATCAGTTTTCAACTTTTCAACTTCGTATTTTTCCTGTTGAAGTTTTACGATCGTTTTATCAAGATTTACGATGTCATGTTCCACTTTTTTCTTCGCAGAATGAATGATAAACCTGGGGATTTTATTCTTTTCAGCAACTTCAAAAGTAAATGAGCTTCCCGCTTGTCCGACTTCCAGTTTGTACATCGGTTCCAGCGTTTCTTCATTAAATAGCATCGCTGCATTTTCTGCATTCGGAAGCTGTTCTACAACCAATTTAATGTTCGTGTAATGCGTTGTAATGATCGCAAAGCTCTTTTTATCGTAGAAAAACTCAAGAAAGCTCTCTGCCAAAGCGCCACCCAGTTCAGGATCAGAACCTGTACCAAATTCATCGATCAGCAAAAGCGTTTCTGCATCGGCTTCACGAATGATTCCGCTCATTTTCTTCAATCGTGATGAGTAGGTAGAAAGATGATTTTCAATTGATTGATTATCACCAATATCCGTCATGATTTTATCAAAGAAAAACATTTCGGATTTCGGATGTGTTGGCACTAAAATTCCGCTTTGAATCATTAATTGAAGCAAGCCAACCGTTTTCAGAGTAATGGATTTTCCTCCCGCATTCGGCCCGGAAATACAGATGATTCTGTTGTGTTCCGTCAAAGCTAACGTTTGAGGATAAATGGTTTTATTTTCCGCTTTATTTCTCAGCCACAGCAAAGGATGGAAAGCGTCTTTTAATTTTAACGTTTTATGACGGTTGATTTTCGGTAAAATTCCATTGACCAATTCTGCAAATTTGGCTTTTGCTCTCGTTAAATCAAGGTCAAAAATATACATTTGATATCTCCAGAGCTGAGGTTGGAATTCTGCCAGTTCTGCTGTTAATTTTCTCAGAATTTTGTCAATTTCCTTCTTTTCTTCTTCTTCATTTTCCTTGAGTTTGAAGTAATGTTTTACGACGCTATCCGGTTGAATATAGGTGATTGAACCTGTCTTTGAAAGTCCAAGCACTCTTCCCGGGACTCTTTTTTTGTAGGCAGATTTTACCGCTAAAACTCTGATGTCTTCAATATTACTCTCCCGGATATCATCAAGAAAATCGCTTTGTCCGTAATTGAACAAAACCCTGTTAAAATTTTCCTGAATGGCTTTTTTCGCCTGCTGAATTTCCGTTCTCAATGTTTTTAAAATCGGAGAAGCTTCACTTTTTACTTCACCAAAACGGTTAAAAACTTTATCAACTTTATCAATAATCTCTTTCTTAAATTCCAAGACGGAAGCGTCTTCCATTAAATTAGGAAAAGTTTCGGGCATGGTCGGGAAAAACTTCTGAAGTTTTCCTATCTGTTCCGTGATGGTTTTGATTTTGATGAAAGCGTTGTTTTCCAGACGATAATTCTCGATCAGCATTACTTTTAATTCACTTTCAATATCTTCATATTCATCAAACGGAATTGCATTTGAACTTTCAAAACTCGACAAATATTCGGACGTTTTTTTCAATGAAAGCTCAGCCTCGTCAATTTCCATCGGACGAAGTTGAAGAATTTTTTCTCTCGTTTTCGGAGAATACGCAAAAGGAGAAATTTCCGCGAGCAATTGCGGAAACTCTAATTCGTTTAAATCTTCTTTATTTATATACACACTGCAAATTTAGTGAAAAATGTGCATTTTATTTTGGAAATGAGTTAATTTGAGAATTGAAAATCTTTGATTTTCTTGCGCCTTGAAATATGATTTATAATTTTTAAAAAATTGCGCCTTTACAAGTGTCAACAGAATTTAAGTTTTATTAAATTTGAGAGATGAAACTGGAAACCGAAAGATTATTATTAAAAGAAATTAACGAAACCAACGTCGAAGATATTTTACGTATTCGAAGCAATGAAGTCATCAATCAGTTTGTGCAGAGAAAATCACCAAAAAACAATTATGATGCATTGCAGTTTATTTTAACCATTAAAGAAAGAACTCGAAATAATGAAACCTTTTACTGGGGGATTTCTTTAAAAAATCAACCTAATCTGATCGGAACAATCTGCCTTTGGAATTTCTCAGAAGACAGAAAAACGGCAGAAGTCGGATATGAATTATTACCCGATTATCACAGAAAAGGAATCATGTCGGAAGCTTTAAGTGCTGTTTTAAATTTTGGTTTTAATGATTTACATTTGAAGGAAATTGTAGCAATGACCAACAAGTTTAATGAAAACTCGAAAGGGCTTCTTTTAAAACATAATTTTATATTGGAAGAAGGGCGAGAAGATGAGGGTTTTCCGGAGAATATTATTTTTAGTTTAAAGAAAAACATATAATTTTGTTTTTTCAAAAGAAATTGCTTTTTAAATTAATTATATAAAAATGGCAAAAATAATTATCAACCGCACATCAGAATATTCAAACAAATTACGATCAATAGGAATTTATCTGGATGATAAAAAAATAGGAGATATTGCAGATGGTGAATCTAAAGAATTTGAAGTTGAGCAAGGTGAGCATAGATTAAGAGCTAAAATTGATTGGTGCCGTTCAAATCCTATTGATTTAAAAATAAATTCTGATGAAACTTTGAGATTTAATTTAAGCGGAAGAAATCCATTTTTGGCATTATTTTATATTACATTTGGAAAAGACCATTATTTAGAATTGATTCCTATAAAGTAAACAGTTCTTCAAATTATTAAATCAGACTCATGACCTGGACAGAAATACTAGCCCCGATAAAAAATACAGAATACTTTACCAGCCTTTGGGAAAAAGTAAAGCAAGAATACGCAACGACGAAAGTTTTTCCGCCAAAAAGCCAGATTTTCAGGGCGTTGGAAATTACGCCTTTCGATGATGTGGAGGTGGTAATTCTTGGTCAGGATCCTTATCATAATGATTTTCAGGCGAATGGATTGTGTTTTTCAGTTTCCGAGCAGGTTACGGCACCACCTTCGCTTAAAAATATTTTTATCGAGCTTAAAAATGACATCGGCGTTGAAAGAACATCAAAAGAATTGGATGATTGGGGAAAACAGGGCGTTTTATTATTGAATGCCACATTGACCGTGCGTGCTCATTCTCCCAATTCTCATAAAGATTTAGGCTGGGAAAAGTTTACGGATTTTATTATTAAAGAAATTTCGGACAAAAAAGAAAATGTAGTTTTCGTTTTATGGGGCGCTTTTGCACAAAAAAAAGCCGAACTTATTGATCCGGCTAAACATTTTATTTTAAAATCTGCGCATCCGTCACCTTTTTCTGTTCACAGAGGTTTTTTCGGGAGCAAACCTTTCTCAAAAATTAATGAATATCTTGTTTCAAAAGGGAAAAAGCCTATTTCGTGGTAGAATTCTGAGCTTCTCCTTTTTTAATGATAATTCCGACTTTATATTTTCCGATCAGCGCTTTTGCGCCGTCCTGAGACTCGGGATAGGGCGTAACTTCTGCTAATGAAATGCTGTACCCGTTATATTGGGCGGATTTATGATAATTTCTTCCTTCATTATCGGTTGTGGCCAAGTTTAAAACCATTGGTCTTGTTGTGGTTCCCATGACCTCGATCTGCGCAACGGCAACTCCCGCCCAGATGCAGCTTACGCCTTTCGGGCATCGGCTGTCTTCGGAAATGTTTTTGAAAGTGACATTCATTTCATATTCTTTCAAAAATCTGTTTTCACCTTCATTAAGATAAATAATGTCGCCTTCTTTGCTCATTGTTTGTGCGGTTTCTATTGTGGTATTGTCTGCAACATTGACCTTTGTTGAGGTTTTTGTCTCTTTCTGAGCGTTGCAATTCATTAAGCTTAAGAATCCCAGACTGAATATAATGGTTTTGTGTAGCATGATTTCTTTTTTTAAATAACATTAAGCATATCCAATACTACTACCAAAAACATTGCCACACCTACCACAAGGCTGAAACCTGTGCCATAAACGAAGCCGATAAAAGCTCCTTTTGTAGATTTTAAGGCCTTATTCATGTCTTTGCTGTCGTGTAATAATTCACCGACAAAAACTCCGGCAAACATTCCGATTAAAAAACCTAATGGGATTGGCAAAAACATTCCGATAATCATTCCGACAACAGATCCTATGCTTCCCCAGCGGGTTCCGCCGTATTTCTGATTGGTTTTAGCGGGGATAACATAGCTTAAAACTGCTGATATTACAGTTAAAATTCCAAAAGCCCAGATATAGATCATCGGTAAATCTGCATCTGTCCCGAATTTATAGATCAGTAATCCGCAAATGCTTAATAATAATCCGGGCAAAACAGGAAGAAAAGTTCCTAAAATTCCCAAAAACAATAAAACAAGACAGAGAATATTAATTAATGCTGTATCCATTCTTAAAAATTATAAGTGCAAGATAAAAAAAAGTGGCCTTAAAAAAAGCCACCTTTCAGTTTAAGTTAAAAATTTATTATAAGTTTAAGATTACGTATTGTAGAATTACACCTGCATTTCCAATGTTTCCTGAAGCATGATTATGGAAAGTAGTGTAATAAATATATCCACTTGTTGAAGATCCCGAGCAAGGTCCTACTGTTGCCCCTAATGCCACCAAATAAGGAACCAATACCTGAGGAACTGAAATGCTGACCTGAATATTTCCCGGAAGAGTAATGCAAACCGTTACAAATGTTGAAGTTGGAGCATTTCCTATCGGAGTATTCGGAACACCTGTTGCCGTAAAATGATTGGATCTGATCATCAAAGCGTCATTGGATGAGGTTTCTTTAACCAAAACTTCCCAATATGCCGGGTCATAGTTAATTATTTTTTGCCAGGCGCCTAAATCATAGTTGATATTAAGTGTATTAAATCCTAAAGCCGTTGTAAGTCCGGCATTATTTACGGTAGCGCCTACCATTCCTACGCTTCCGATATTTTTAGAGCATAATTTTGTGTCAGGAACAAAACCTCCTGCAAGCGAGCAGTTATTGGTATTGCTTGTCCCTCCGACTAAATACGCAACATCCCAGTCTGAAGCATAAATACTTCCTCCATTTGCGACGAAAGTTGCTAAATTAGTGTCAATTACAGTATAAAGTGCCGGATTTGAAGAGTAATTGTTTCTTGAACCACAGTTAAGAAAGATGATATCATACTGGGCAATAGTCGTTAAATTAGCAAGATCATTATTGGTGATTTCCGTGGCAGTATATCCTAAAGTCTGAATAATATCTTCAATTTTATCATACGCCCCTTTTACGTAGGCAATTCTTGCAACCTGATTTAGCTTGGTCTGGGCAGCGTCGAGATTTACCGTTTCATTGTCTTTTACGGTAGCAGAAATTTCCGTGCGGAAGTTGCTGCCATTACCAGTTTGAATATGAAGGGTACGGTCTCCAACCGGAGCTTCCAAAGTGAAATTACCATCAGCGTCTGAAGTAGTATAATAGATTTTATACTTATCATCAAAAGTAAAAACTGAAGCCCCACCAATAGGTTTGGTTCCGTTTTGTGACATTACTTTTCCTGTAAGTTTTCCTGTTTTTACAACTGTAGGACCTACATTTTCTGAAACTATTGCAGAATCTTCGTTTCCTGCACAATTGGTTAAAAGTGTGAATACACACAACAGAATAAATAAGTAGTGTTTTCTCATATCTGATTGATTTTGATTTGTTTAGTTTTAATCAAATTTAATAAATAAATACATATAAAATCATAAAATTCGATAAATTTTTAATATAATTTATATTTAATAATGATTTTTAACGGATTTTTTATTTATTAATCGAAGTTTCGGAGGATTTAATAATAGGTATGTTTGAGTTTTTATTTTTAACCACAAAAGTCATAAAGCTATCTTTTATTTTAAGTATTACTCTAAAAATATTTTGGGATGAAAATTGATGGAAAATTTTTTAATTTAAATCAACCTTAAATTTCCTAAATTTGCTGTAAATGAAAGACGAAATACAAGATACCAAAAATTTTATTCAGGAGCTGAGTGAAGTGCTTTATAACTATATATCAGGAATATCGCCATCCGGAATGGAGTTTATTCTTCATATTGTTATAAAGATTGGGTTGCTTATCGGAATATTTTTAATCATTGATTTCATTTTAAAGTTTATTATTAATAGCGGTTCACGGTTTTTTCACAACCAGGAAAAATACCCCATTCTGAATTCTATTAAGGCCTCTAAAGTCACCAATTCCCTTGCTCATTTTATTGCGCTAACAATTGTGGGAGGAATACAGAATTTTATCTTTACCGGTCATTTACCAAGCACCACGTTTTTTATTGTAAGAATGGTCAATCTTGGTTTAGTTCTGATCGTTGCAGGAATGCTTTACCGATCCTTGACAGCCTTCCGGAATTATTTTGTCATCAAGCAGGATTTCTATAATATCATGGCTTTGAATGCCATTTCTGAAACGGTGAAAATTCTGGGGATTTTTATTTTTTCAATTGTTGGAATCTGTGTGATCTTTGGAATAAAAGGAAGCACGATTGTTGGGAGCTTAGGAGCCATTACGGCAGTTTTGGTATTGGTTTTCCGGGATACGATCTTAGGATTTGTAACGGGAATTCATGTGGCGACCTCCAAAAGCCTGAAAGTGGGAGACTGGGTAAGTATTCCCAAGTATAGCATTGAAGGAAATATCGCTGATATCAGCCTTTTAACGACGAAAATAAATAATTTTGATAAAACGATCTCTTCGATTCCGACCTATGATTTACTGACCACTGAGATCAAAAATCTTCAGGTGATGTCTGAATCAAACACAAGAAGAATTAAAAAGTCAATTTATTTTAACATTAATTCTTTTAAATTCTTGAGAGAGGAAGATATTGAAAGATTAAAGGATATTAATTTAATTTCAGAATATCTTGAAGGAAAAAGTGTTGAATTAAGAAAAGAAAAAGAAAATATCGACCATAAAGAGAATATCATTAACGGCAGACAGCTAACTAACATTGGGGTTTTCAGATATTATGCCCAACGATATATTGAAAACGATCCGGATATTGATCATAATGGTGCTATGATGGTCCGCCAGCTAGATATTACCCCTCAGGGGCTGCCTTTGGAAGTGTATTGTTTTGCAAATGACTCAAAATGGGAGCATTTCGAGCAAATCCAGGCTGATATTTTTGATCATTTATTGGTGGCTTCAAAAGAATTTGATCTGCAGGTGATGCAGGTGAATGTAAAAGTATAGTTAGTTAAAAATTTACCGGTAATAATTAAATTTAAATAAAAATAGGGTCTGCTGAGTTGTCAACAGGCCCTATTATTTAAAAGAATTTATAGAATAAGGAAATTGTTTTTATTTTTTATCCCACCATATACGCCCTTGAATGTCGCTTTCACTCGTTCCAAAATCAGGGTCGTCCTTCATCTGTTTTAAAGCATTTATTTGATTGGTGTAGTTTAAATTATTTGCTGACGGAGTAGGAAGAACGATTCTTCTTGGCATTGTCAGCGGGAGTCCTGCGTTGGTCATGGCGGCCTCTAATTTCAGCGCTGTGGAGGTATTCGGCATGTCGGTTCTTTTGATAAGGGCCCACACTTCGTTAGGTTGCTTAAAATAATTCAAATATTCTTGTATGATGATCTGTTCAATAGCTTTTGACGGATTAAATAATACATCAGATGCATTTTGATATGCTGATATTTCACTGCTTGTCGGAAAAGAATAAGTTGTTTCTCCCGCAGGCATCTCTATAACGGCTTCTTTTGCCATATAATCATAAGCCTGAATAGACGCTTCAATCCCCGTATTATAAAGCAATTGAGTGCTTTGGCCTGTATTTATAAGTCCTCTTGCCTGTAATTCGGCCTTTAATAGAGTATAATCTGCAAAGGTTAACATATTAAATATGGCATTTCCTGTTCCTGAATTATATTCCGGCTGCCAAATCCTGTATTGAAGCTTGGATATGGTATCGTAGATTACTCCATTCAGTGTTCTTTTCGCGGACGTGTAATATCTGCTGTGGTTAACGCTTACCATATAGGGACTGGCAGGGCCTCCTACATATCTCCACTTTGTATTGGTGGTCATAGTGTCTGAAGAGGGGATTGCCACGGTATTCAGCTGGCCTGCTGCCTGCAGCCTGTGGATGGCAGTTTTAGAATACGAGTTTTTTTGAAAAAATATACGCAGTCTTGGATCATTATTTGAACCCATAAAATCTACCATAGGTTTAGAAGCTGAAAAACCAATGGGATTAAAGTTGCCGTGCTCGGTAAATCTTCTTGCCCTTAAAGAAAAGCTTTCATTATTGCCGGATATTTGGTCTCTTGATAATACTTGGGTAGCGATCGAGATAAGCTTAGCCGGATTTCTTTTCATCAATCTTGATGCAATTTTTAACCTTAAAGAATTGGAAATTTTTTTCCATTTTGAAATATCTCCGTTAAAGAACAGATCTCCGCTTCCGGGTTTCACCTGTATAGATTGGTTTGCTCCTTCTATTGCGGTATAAACGTTATTCAGCTGATTGTCAAAAATATCATACAATTGCTCCTGTGTTTCAAACTTCGGAGTCAGAGTGCCTCCATAACGAGCCTGGAAAGCTTCTGTGTAAGCGATGCTTCCGTTGACATCGGTAACATACCATGCATAATACACCTTTAGGATGGTGGCAATACTTTTAATGTTGACATATCTGGCTTGCTGGTCAGCAGGCATTTGGTCTATCTTGTAAATAATATCTGTAAGTAAAGCACCGTGATCGCCATAAAAAACATCCTTTCGCTGGTTCATATTAGATCCGTCGTTCATAAAATCATCAATATTACCGGTACTGGGAACCAATGTCTGAGTCCATGGCATTATTCTGCGGTAATAATCATAATAATATTCAAAGCTGGCATCGTATCCCTTTTTGATAGCCATTGGTAAAAGTGCTTCCGGGGTTGTGTTTACGATATCCAAAGGGTTTGTATTGGTTTCGGCAAAATCATCTGTACAAGAATTAAAGATATACAGTGAAGCTGCAATTAGAAATATTTTTTTCATTTGTTTAAATTTTTATAGTAAGTAAAATGGATTAGAAAGAGAAATCTAAATTAAATCCGATATATCGTGACATCGGTGAGCCTCCGTATTCCGCAAAGCTTCCGGAATTGTTGTTGTACATTCCTTCAGGATTGATGCCGTCCGGAAGCTTATTATAGATGTAGAAAAGGTTTCTTCCTATCAAAGAGGCATTTAATGTATTTATTCCCAAAGGTTTTATTAATGCAGGTGCAAAAGAATACGTTAATTTCAGCTCCCGAAGAGAAACCCAAGTGTTCTCGAAAATAGCATTTTCTCTAATTCCACTGCCCCAAGATCCCAGGTTTCTGTAATATAAATCGGTACGCAGAGGATTGATCCATCCTCTTTCAAAAACTTCCTGATAAGTCATCCCTCCCACATCCCGTGTCGTGCCTTGCTTATCTTTGATCTGGGTGTTTTGAGCAAATACACCTTCAGGAATTACTCCAAACTGAACCTGCCCGTTTGCATCCGTATATTTAATACCGCCTCTTTCTTCATCCCGGTATTGCAAAGTTGAAGGTAAATTACCAAATTGAGTCCCGTAATTATAGGTGGCTGATAAAATATCTCCGCCCACTCTGGCATCAATTAAAACACTTAATGCTATATTTTTATATTTGAAGGTATTTCTAAAGCTTGTCAGGAAATCAGGTGTTAATTTTCCCACCGTTACATATCCTTGATTTTGATAAGAATCGGAACGCATATAGGTGCCTCCGGGTTTAAGGACTCTCATGCCGTTTCTGGGATCGTCAATCTTATTTCCATTGGCATCAAGAGCCTGATAGGTTGCAAAGGCATAGTTGGTCTGTATAAGCCCATATTCCTGACCGGGAACCGCTATGCTTTTTACATCCCTGCCCATTGCCCACTGAAGTACATATTCTTCAACGCCGGGAGCTAGCTCAAGAATTTTATCCTGATTTTTGGCGAATGTAAGGCTTGTGTCCCATTTAAAATTATTTGATTTTATTGGAACCGCATTCAGAATGATCTCTATACCTGTATTTTGTAGGTTTCCTGCATTAATTTGCATTGACTCTTCTCCGGACTCTTGCGGCAGGGGAAGTGTTAATACTTGATTCGTAGTATTGGTTCTGTAAACAGAAACATCAAAATCTAATCTGTTGTTAAGAAACGCCATATTTAAGCCTAATTCGATAGATCTGCTTAATTCATTTTTTAAATTGGCATTGGCAAGGGTTCTGCTGTTAAAGCCGATCAAAGGAATACGGGTGCCATCCGGAGAATTATAAGCTGATGGATCGCCTCTGTAATAAAACCCTGAACTCGTATTATACGGTGAAGTATCTTTACCCACCCACGCCAGACTTCCTCTTAAGCTCCCAAACATAGATTGTGGAAAGTTGAAAGATTTAGAAAATGTCCAGTTTCCAACAAATGAAGGATAAAAATAACTTACGGAGCCATGACCGTCCGGATAAGCTAATGTTGAAGACCAGTCGTTACGCCCTGTAATATCTAAAAATAATTGATCTTTCCATGCAAAATTGGCAAAAGCGTATAAAGATTGAATCTTTTTAGGAGATACGTTTCCGTCTGTATAAACAGGCTCATAACCGGGAGCATCTACAGAATTCTGGATTTCAAAAATTCCCGGGATTCTAAGCCCGTTGTTGGTAAATAATCTGGTAGATTTATATTTTGAGCTGAAGCTTTCTCCTCCAATGGAAGCATTCATCGTTAAATTATCAGTCAATTTAAAATTGGCATTGGCTAAAAACTTAATGGTATTTTGCTCTTTTCTGCCTTCCAGAATACTGTAGCCTCCACCTTTAAAGCCGGGATCTGAACCTAAAATTTTGGATTCATTTGTGAAATTATAATTGTTGAAGTTGCCGCCAACAATAACGTTCAGCCAGTCTGTAAGCTGGGATTTCACTTCCAAGCGGCCGATATAATTGTTTTCTTTTTGGCTTCTTGTATTTTGAAAAAGATCAAAATATTGGCCCGCCATTCCATAAGGGTCATAATCACCCTGTTTTATCCCGCCATTCACAGGATCTAAGTAGTTGTGACTCCAGTAATTGGCATCAAAGCTTCTTGGAGTTCCATATATAAAGCTGAATAAAGGGCTGCTGTTTCCACCCTGTGGGACGGGATTTTCACCATATGATCTTGTATAATTAAAGCTCGTGTCTAATTGAAGATACTTATTAAATTCATGGGTCGCACGCAAGAAATAAGCATTTTTAGTAAACTTATTACGGGGTAAGATTCCTTCTGCTTCCTGGTTGGTAAAGCTTAACAAAAATGTTGATTTATCATTGCCTCCGGAAAGTTCAACGGAGTTTTTCCTGTCAATTCCTACCTGATATAGTTCCAGGTAATTTTTGGGTTGGGAATTATATAAAACTGTTCTTCCGTCAATATCCACGACAGGTTTACCGTCAAATTTAGGTCCGTAGCTGTAGAAAAAAGTATTGGGGTCAATAAAACGATTTCCGTTACTGTCTGTTGGGAAGGCTGACCCGACGCCGGCACCATATTCATTCTGAAGTTTTGGCCCTGCATATACGCTTTGAGTCGTAAGTGAGGAGTTTATTTTAATGCCAATTCCATTTCTGCTGCGTCCTTTTTTTGTTGTGATCACAATTACGCCGTTGGATGCCCTGGAACCGTAAAGAGCAGAAGCGGCGGCACCTCTAAGTACAGATACAGACTCGAAAACATCAGAATTGAGATTTTTCATCTCGTTTCCAAAATCATATCCCGATCCCCATTCATCAGCTCCGGTAACAGAATTATCGATAACAACTCCGTCAACAACAATCAATGGCTGATTATTTTTTCCCAAAGAGGTATTTCCCCGGATTTGAATCCTTGCGCTGGATTGCGGGCCTCCTGATCCTGCAATAACCTGTACGCCGGGTAGTTTTCCCTGAAGAGCTTCCATCGGATTGACAACGCCCGCTTGAGTTACATCTTTGCTGTCAACTTTAGAAATAGCATAGCCTAGTTTTCTCTGGTCTCTTTTAATGCCTAGAGCAGTTACCACAACTTCTTCAATTTCTTTTGTCTTGATAGAATCCTTTTTTATTTTTTGTGCATATATTTGGCCGGTAGTTCCAAACAAAAAACAGAAAACACCTACTGTAAAAGAGGTTTTAGCATTTAATTTCATATCATCTGGTTTAATAATGTAATATTAGTAAAAAAACATTATTTATTTATGATATTTTCATTAAAAACGTTTTTATTTTATAAATAATTAATTAAATTATATAAATTTTGTTATTTTAAGTATTTTATTAACTTATTTTAACTGTTGTGTATAATGAATGTCAATTTTATCCGGCAAAAATATTTTAATTACTATATCGGCCTGTATTTTTTGAATATTATTAGTCAAAATCTTAATGAATTCATAGTAAATAAGAAAATACCAGCTGTTTTTATTCTTTTACACAATTGATAGTGATTTTTAATCATTAAATTTGCAGCGTTTACATATTTGTTTAAATTTAAAACGTCACAGATGTTTTTAATATAAGCTTAATTAAGGCTTGAAATTTTACACAATCACGTAAACTGAATTCTATAATCTAATTTCTAATATCTGGATTAAAAAAATGACAAAACTAAGTGTAAACATTAATAAAATTGCCACACTGAGAAATGCAAGAGGAGGTGAAACGCCAAGTGTAACGGAAGCTGCAATAAAAATTCAGGAGTTTGGCGGACAGGGAATTACGATCCACCCAAGACCGGATGAAAGACATATCACAAAAAAAGATGTTTATGATCTGAAGCCTTTGGTGACGACCGAATTTAATATTGAAGGAAACCCGCACCGTGAGTTTATCGACATGGTTTTGGATGTAAAACCGGAGCAAGTGACCCTGGTTCCTGATGCAGACGACGCTATTACGTCAAATGCTGGCTGGGATACCAAAAAACATCTGGATTTTCTTACCGAGATAATTACTGAGTTTAAAAATGCAGGAATCAGAACTTCTATTTTTCTTGATCCGACTCCGGAATTAGTAGAATATGCTGCAAAAACCGGAACTGATAGAATTGAATTATACACCGAAGCATATGCAAAGAATTATTTAATCAATAAAGAGCAGGCCATAAAACCTTATTACGAAACGGCTGTTGTCGCAACAGATTTCGGATTGGGAGTGAATGCCGGTCATGATTTAAGTTTAGAAAATTTAAAATATTTTGCTGATAATCTCCCAAATTTACTGGAAGTTTCCATCGGTCATGCTTTGGTTTCTGAGGCTTTGTACATGGGCTTGGAAAATACAGTTCAGGCTTATTTAAAGAGATTGGCAAAATGGGGTAATTAGAAACTAGAGGTTAGAAATTAGAAGTTAGCACAGCGTTTTGTCCTAAAATCTAGTTTCTGACTTCTAACATCTTATAAGAAACTATGGAAATTTTACATTCAAAAATATTTGGCGAGAATCTATCGTCTACGCCGCTTTTGGTATTCCACGGGTTGTTTGGGATGCTTGATAATTGGGGGAGTTTCGGGAAAGATTTAGGTGATCTTTTGCCGGTTCATTTAATTGATTTGAGAAATCACGGAAGGAGTTTTCATTCTGAAAGCATGACTCATGATGATCTGGCAGATGATATTGCCAATTATATGGATCATTACGGAATTCAGAAAGCCCACGTTTTGGGACATTCTTTAGGCGGAAAAGCGGTGATGCAGTTTGCAATAAAGTACCCTGAAAAAGTAGAAAAACTGATTGTTGTCGATATTTCACCAAAAGCGTATCCTCCACATCATCAGGGGATTATCAAAGCTTTAGAAACAGTTGATTTCAATACAGTAGGTTCCAGAAATGAGGTGGAAGCTGTTTTAAGTCAGTATATTCCCGAAAAATCAACGATTCAGTTTTTAGCTAAAAACCTCTATTGGGATGATGATAAGAAGCTGAACTGGAGATTTAATCTTAAAACCTTGTCAGAAAAATATGCGGAATTTGTTTCAAATGCGATCAAATTTGGTGTTTTTGAAGGCGAAACTTTATTTATTTCCGGAGAAAAATCAAACTATATTCTTCCGCAGGATGAGTTCGCGATTAAGCAACAATTTCCAAAAGCTAAAATTGTAAAGGTGAAAAATGCCGCACATTGGGTTCAGGCAGATAATCCGGTTGATTTTGCTAATGTTGTTAAAGATTTTTTAGGTTTGAATTAAATTGATGAGAAATATTCACGTTTTGTTAAACTTTTCTTAAAATAATATTTTATTTCTCCATGTATTGAAAATTTTGTACTTTTAGATTTATTAAAATGTTTATCAAATCATTAAAATTTTTAACCCATGGAAAAGAAAAACTCAAAAAAACCTTTCTTTGCTTCGTTTTTAGAGAAACAAATTAAGGATCCTCAAGCCGTTCAGGGAGGAGGTCTTACGACACCTCGTACGGATATTGTGACGTTACCGACAAATGATACGATCACTTCGCCGACATTTGACAACGTAAGTACACCTACAAACGACCATGTAACGTTGAAATATCCTTCTGACAGCGACGAAGCCGGAGATTTATCTTAATTAAAATATATACCAAATTAAAAGATTATGAAAAACAAAAATTCAAAAAAGAAGCCATTTTTTGCATCATTTTTAGAAAAGCAAGTGAAAGATCCTGAAACTGTAAAAGGAGGATCAGGCATTATTACAATTCCTGAGAGAGATACAGTGACCAAGCCGACTTTAGATTTGGCTCAGACTCAAAAATATCCGTCAGACGGTGATGATGATGTACAATCTGTTTAAATAGAACATATTAACAAAATCATATTCAAAGGAAACTTAAACTTTAAGTTTCCTTTTTTAATAACAATCGGCCAATGATTCTTTGTATTACCCATTCCCAGGATTTTTATAATATTGATCTCTTTTTTGATTATTTACGGTCGAAAAATGTCTCTTATTTCAGGTTAAATTCCGACCATATCAATCATCTTCAGAAAATCAGCATGAATGAAGACTTTTTTGAAATTACAGATGAAAACGGAAACACTGTCAGTTCAAAAGAAATAAAAGCGGTATGGCACAGAAAAGCCTGGAAAATAAGTGTTCCCGAAGAACTCGATGAAGATTATGAGAAAATATTTTTAAATGAATACGGAAGTTTACGCTACAATCTTTTGACAATATTGGAAGATCTTCCCTGGAGCAATCCTTATGAAAAGGAAAGGAAAATTGACGGGAATAAAATGTATCAGTTAAAAATCGCTCAGAAAAATAATCTTATCATTCCTAAAACACTTTTTTCCAATAATGAAGAGAAAATTACCCAATTTTTTTATGAGCATTGTAATGGAAAAGCAGTTGCCAAGCTTCATGGAGTCATTTCAAAATCAATGTCCGGAGAAAATTTTCTTTCAACAACAATTATTGATGAAAATAATTTAGAATTTATTTCAGATATCACGTATTGTCCGATGATTTTTCAGCCTTATATCGAAAAGGAATATGAATTGAGAATTGTTTACGTTGACGGTGAATTTTTTACAGGAAAAATCAATAACAGCGAAAATGCCGACTGGCGCGTAAGTCAGGGTAATGTTTGGTCAAAATACAATTTACCTGAAAATATTAAAGCTGATTTAACTTCCATGATGAAAGAAATGGGGCTTTATGTCGGGGCAATCGATATGATAAAAAGTACTAATGGAAATTATTATTTTCTCGAAGTCAATCCACAGGGAGAATGGGGAATGCTGCAAAAAGAACTGAATTTTCCCATTGCGGAAACCATCGCCGATAACCTTATAAAAAGAATGAAAACCAATGAACAATAAAATTTTAATTATAACACACACTGCAGATAACTTTTCAATCGAAAAAGTAACGGAATATATTGCACAAAATGGCTGCGAAGTCATTCGTTTTGATGTTGATTTGTATCCTTTACAAAATAAACTGACCACCAAATTTGAAGACGGAAAATGGATCAGTATTTTAGAAACTCCGGACGCGAAACATCGTCTTGATGATATTGCAGCGGTTTGGTACAGAAGAGCTTACAATATTGCAAATGGTTTAAAAGAAGAAATTGATACTAAATTTTACGGTGCGGCAATGGGCGAAATCCGCAATACGCTTTTCGGATTTTTAGAATCTATTGACACCTATTCTTTAGGAAAACCGAGTATTTACAGAAGACTTGACAGCAAGGAAGAGCAGTTGAAAATCGCTCATAAAATCGGACTTACCGTTCCGGAAACCTGTCTCACCAACAATCCGGAAGAAGCAAAGCAGTTTATTATTAAGCATAAAAATGTCGTTGCAAAAATGCAGACAGGTTTTGCCATTTACGAAGATGGTGTTGAAAGTGTGGTATTTACAAATGTTGTAGGAGAAGAGAAGTTTGAAGAATTAGATTCGCTTTTATACTGCCCGATGCAGTTTCAGAAAATGATCCAAAAGAAAAAAGAATTGAGAGTAACTGTTGTCGGACAAGACGTTTACGCTTTCGAAATTGACTCTCAGCAATCTGAAGACGCCAAAGTCGACTGGAGAAAAGACGGCGTCAATTTAATTGATAAATGGGTTCAGACCGAGCTTCCAAAAGAGGTTGAAGAAAAAGTTCTGGAACTTTTGGATGTTTATAACGTCGATTACGGAGCGTTAGACATCATTGTTTCTCCCGAAGACGAATATTTTTTCATCGAAATCAATGCCGCAGGAGAATTCTTCTGGCTCGATAATCTTACAGAAGGGCATCAAATTTCTAAAAGTATTGCCGATGTGCTTTGCGACAAGGCTCCGAGAAGAAATAACATGGTTTTGGCTTAAATTTTTAAGCACAAAAAATCATAAATTATTTTCACGGACAACATAAAATATCATTCAATAGGAGCGGGCTTTAGCCCGCTTTTTTCATTTAGTCGGAAGAAAGGCTTTAGCCAAAATCTGAAAAATTCTTCAAGACTGAAAAAAAGTAGAGGTTTAAGAACTTTTGTGAGTAATTAAATTAATATTCTCCTTTAAAAATCGCAAATTTGCAGATACTGTTTTCCGGTAATTTTTCATCAGCACAAAGAATTGCCGAATAGAAAATATTATCATAATTTAGTCAACAATCAAGCAGAATATAATTTGATGGTTTTTGTAACGGGCGCCACCGGAATTTTGGGCAGAGTAATTGTTTTAGAGCTTCTTAAAAAAGGCAAAAAAGTTCGGGCATCAAAAAGGGCGACAAGCAATTTAAACGAAGTACGACATTCCTATAGCTTTTATACGGAAAATCCTGACGGTTTTTTTAATAAAATTGAATGGGTAGATGTGGATTTTGATGATATTCATTCCTTGCAGGACGCTTTGAAAGGGGTAGATGAGGTATATCATTGCGCGGCAAAAGTCAGCTTTAATCCTAAAGATGAAAAAGAAATGTACCATACCAATATCAAGGGTACGGAAAATCTCTTGTTTGCCTGTGAAGGCTCAGATGTGAAAAAATTTCTTCACGTAAGTTCTGTGGCTGTTCTGGATAATTTTAATGAAAAAGGAGAATTGGATGAAGAATCTGAATTTAATCCGAAAATAGAACATTCTGCGTATGCGATTTCCAAGCATTTATCTGAAATGGAAGTGTGGAGAGCTTCTGCAGAAGGTTTGAATACCGTAATTATCAATCCCGGAATGATCATCGGAAGCGGAAACTGGGGCCAAAGCAGTGGCGAATTGTTTCAGACTTTTGAAAAGAATAGTTTTACATTTTCAGGCGGAACAAGCTATGTTGATGTAAGAGATGTTGCAAAAATTGCGATTGAATTAATGGAAAAAAATATTTTCGGAGAACGTTTTTTACTTGTTTCAGAAACTACAAAATATGCTGATTTCGGAGGTCAGATCAGACAAAAATTAGGACTGAAAAAGGCAATAATATTGTCAAGAAGTCAGTTGAATGTAGGAAGAGTAGCAAATATACTTTTCGGATGGCTTATTCCAAAATTAAGAATGGTGACCCAATCGAATATTGAAGCGGTATCATCATTGAACATTATTTCCAATCAAAAAATTAAAGAAAGGCTTGATTATCAATTTATTCCCGTTTCGGAAAGTGTTGATTTTCATCTTAATAATTATAGTAACGACAAAAAGCTGAAGAAATGAATCTTGCAGAGGCGATTATCAATAAAAATGTAGAAAAACATCCTGTAAAATCAGCGATTGGATTTAAAAAGAAAGATGGCTGGAAGGAATTAAGCTGGAAAAAATTCAATGAAATTATCTTTAAAACCGCCAATTCACTGAAAAACGCAGGAATTGAAGAAAATGATAAAGTTGCCATCTACGCCGAAAATTCTGCAGAATGGATGATTTTTGATCTGGCTGTTTTGTCGATTGGTGCGATTACGGTTCCGATTTATTCTACAAACAATGCTGAGCAGGCAGAATATATCATCAATGATTCTCAGTCTAAAGCGATTTTAGTCGGAGATCAGCAGCAGTATGACGCCTGTCTTGCGATTTTACAGAAAGAAGAAAGTGTTCTTCAGACAATTATTATATCTAAAAAAGCAGTTTGGATTAAGAAAGAATTCGGCAGTTTTTATCTGGAAGATTTTATTGCAAAAGCTTCCCCGGAATTTGAAATTATCAAAAAAAAATACGAAGATATCGCGACTTTAATCTATACTTCCGGAACCACCGGAACTCCGAAAGGCGTGATGCTTACCCACGGAAATTTTGTCAAAGCCTTCGATGCACATTTTGAATTTTTTAAGTTTAAGAATTTTGAGGAAGAGCTTTCACTGGCATTTTTACCTTTGACTCACGTTTTCGAAAGAAGCTGGAGTTTACTGTGCTTATACGGCGGCGCAAGGGTGTATTTCCTTGAAGATCCAAAAGATATTGCCAAAGCACTGGAAGAGGTAAAACCGACTATGATGTGTGCGGTTCCGAGATTTTTCCAAAAAGTGTATGCCGGAGTCTTGGAAAAAGCTGAAGAAAGCTCGCCATTTAAGAAAAAAATCTTCAATTGGGCACTGGAAGTTGGAAAACAGACTGCAGAATTAAGAAGAAAAGATCAACCGGTTCCTTTTGGATTAAATTTGAAACATTCCGTTGCAAATGCATTGGTTTTTAATAAAGTGAAACAAAAAATGGGTGGAAGATTGTGGTTTTTGCCTTGCGGTGGGGCTTCTGTTTCTCCCGACGTAACTCGCTTATTTGAAGCAATGGGCCTTCATATCACGGTTGGTTATGGTTTGACAGAGACTACAGCGACATTGACGGCTTTTCCGTTGGCTCATTTTGAGCATGGAACTTGTGGACTTCCTTTGCCGGGCGTTGAAATTCGGATCGGTGAAAACGACGAAATTCAGGCAAAAGGAAACGGCGTCATGAAAGGATATTACAATAAACCTGAAGAAACACAAAAAGTTTTCACGGAAGATGGTTGGTTTAAAACAGGTGATGCAGGGAAATTCGATGAAAAAGGAAATCTCATTATTACAGACAGAATCAAAGATCTGATGAAAACTTCCAACGGAAAATACATCGCCCCGCAACAAATTGAAAATATTTTGACCAATAATAATTTTATCAGTCAGATTGTACTGATTGCGGAAGGAAGACAGTTTGTTTCAGCCTTGATTGTTCCGAATTTTGAGTTTTTAAAAGATTATTTGAAGAAAATCAATATTCCTTTTACAAATTGGGAAGAAATTGTCCAAAAAAAGGAAATTAACGATTTTTATAAAGATAAAATTAAAGAATTACAAAACCATTTATCTGATTTTGAAAAAGTGAAGAAATTTACTTTGATGCCTGCAGAATTTGAGATTGGCAGCGGAGAAATCACTCCGACATTGAAAGTAAAACGAAATGTGGTACTAAAAAAATATGCAGATATTATTGAGAAAATGTATTAAATAAAACAATGAAAAGCCACAGGATGTAGTGAAATTTGTGAAAACATTTGTGCTATTTGTGGTTTAATGAATCAAGTTTTATTATTTTAAATTTAAACTATGACAACACAGGAATTTCTAGGAAAAAACGATTTTAATATAAGTCCGCAAACGGTTTCGGAAAGTTGCCCGTCAAATATTGCCCTGATCAAATATTGGGGAAAATATGATGGTCAGATTCCTGCAAATCCAAGCATAAGCTATACTTTAAACCATTGTAAAACCAATACCACAATTGAATTTCTGGCAAACGAACCGTTTTCTGTACAGACATTTTTATCAGGAAATGAAGAAGTGAAATTTGCCGAAAAAATAGAAAAATATTTTAAAAATATCGAGCAATATCTTCCCTGGATTTTAAAAGGAAAATACATTATCAGAACAGAAAATACATTTCCTCACAGCTCAGGAATCGCGAGTTCTGCGTCTGGTTTTGGTGCAATTGCAAAATGTCTGATGAATTTAGATGAAACGTTTTCAGGAAAAAATTCTGACGAAGAATCATTAAAAAAAGCATCATTTCTGGCAAGATTGGGAAGCGGAAGCGCCTGTAGAAGCCTCTACAACGGATTGGTTGTTTGGGGACAGTCTCAGATAAAAGACAGTTCGGATCTATTTGCCGTAAAGTATCCGGATGATGAAATTCATGAGATTTTTAAACACTTTAATGATTGGGTTTTATTGATCCATGAAGGGGAGAAAAGTGTTTCTTCGACTGTGGGACATGGTTTGATGAAGTCAAATCCGTATGCAGAAAGAAGGTTTCAGGAAGCAAGAGAAAATTTTATTCCGATGATAGAAATCCTGAAAAATGGTGATCTTCAAGGTTTTATAAAATTAGTTGAGCATGAAGCATTGACACTTCACGCGATGATGATGATGAGCGATCCTGCTTTTATTTTAATGAAAACAGGAACCTTAGAAGTGATCAATAAAGTCTGGGATTTTAGGAGAGAAACTGATTTGCCTTTATTTTTTACACTGGATGCGGGGGCAAATGTTCATCTTTTATTTCCAAATAATGGTTCTGAAGAAAAAATTAAATCTTTTATTGAAACGGAATTATTGCAGCACACCCAGAAAAATGGAGTAGTGAAAGATATAATGAAATTTTAAACGATTAAAAATATCAATAGAGGCGGGCTTTAGCCCGTTTTCTTTTATCGGAAGACAATTGACTTTAGTCAAAATATAAATCAATCCTCAGTCACCACAGCATCACGGTCTCCGTTTTCTTCTTTTCCTTCTTGGATCATCTCTTCAGCTTCATTTTTTTCTTCGGAAGTTGCTGTTTCTATTCTTTTTTCCTGTTCATCGTTGTGATGATCTATAAAAAATTCGCAATATACAGGCAAATGATCGGATCCGAAATTTTCTAAAGTGGTAAGTTTTTCAATGAAAATATCTTCGCTGTGAAACATCAGATCAATAGGGAATCTTAGTAAACGATATTTTGCGTGAAATGTAGATACAAAATCACGACCGATTCTGGGATCAATTAAATGACTCGTTTTTCTGAATAAAATTGACGATTTGGACCAGGCAACATTATTAAAATCACCAACTACGATCACAGGTTTATGAATTTCTGTCACGCGTTTCGCGGTACTTAGCAAATCACCGTCCCTTTCTTTTGAGGTTTCCTCTTCTGTAGGGCTTGGAGGTGGAGGATGAACACCGAAAAAGACAAAAGAAAACCCATCTTTCGTCGTTAAATGAATCTCAATACTCGGAATATCATCAGCAACAAAATAATGCGTTTTTGCCTCTTTTATTTCAAATTTTGAATAAAAATGCATCCCGTATGTATTTTCTAACGTCACTTTATGCTGATAAGGATAATTTTTTTCAAGAATTCTTAATGCTTTTTCCCAATCGCCATTACTTTCCATGGTCAGGAAAATTTCAGGATTATCTCTCTCAATTATTTTAATAAATCTGCTGTATTCTGTGTTAAACTGATAAACATTCGCAGAAATAAAATGTATTTTTTGAGACGATTTTGATTGTCGCGGATATTTCTTTACAGGATAAATCGGAGTATATTTTATAAGTGTAATACCATGATGAATGAATAATATAACCAAAAGCCCTTGGGAATACCATAAAATTTTAGAAGAATCGATAAAAAGCCCGAAAATAAATGTAATAAAAATAAAATACGTAATCTGGATTTTACCAAATTCCGGAACCCGGAATATCCAATGTGAATTTTGAATTTTTGGCAGCAGCGTTAAAGTGAGCATCAGTACAACTAAGATCAGATAGGTGTTCCACATGTTTGTTAAAATAATGCCTAAAAGTATGATTTACTTTTTAAAATGTTGCAAAATTTCTATAATATTTTTCCTATTTTTATTCTAAGTTTAAGATAAACAAGATGAAAAAAATACTTGCCATCACTCTATTTTTAAGTACTTTCTGCTTTGCGCAAAATAATCAGAATCAGGAAATAGAAAAACCGATCCGTAATCTTTTTCTTGCTATGAAAAACGCAGATCCAGAATTGTTAAAATCAGCTTTTTCGGGAACAGCAATTCTTCAGACCATTACAAAAGATGGGGTGAAAAATGAGGATATAAAAGATTTTATTTCTTCAGTTTCTAAAGCCTCAAAAGATGATCTGGACGAAAGAATTATGATAGATATCATTCATACAGACGGAAATCTTGCGAGTGTTTTTACGCCTTACCAGTTTTACTACAAAGGAAAATTTTCACATTGCGGAGCCAATAGTTTTCAATTAGTTAAACAAAATAATGAATGGAAAATTCAATATATAATTGATACGAGAAGAAAGGAAAATTGTAAAAATTTAAATTAAATTAAAATGAAAATTCATCATATTGCTATTATTTGTTCAGATTACGAGGTTTCCAAAAAATTCTACACAGAGATTTTGGGATTAAATATTATCCGTGAAGTGTATCGTGAAGAAAGGCATTCTTATAAGCTTGATCTGGCGATCGGAGATGATTATGTGATCGAATTATTTTCGTTTCCAAATCCACCGGAAAGGCCTTCAAGACCTGAAGCATGTGGTTTAAGACATTTGGCTTTTTCGGTTGAAAATGTTAATGAAAAACGTCAGGAATTAATTCTAAAAGGAGTAATATGTGAAGAAATCAGAATCGATGAATTTACCGGTAAAGAATTTTTCTTTACTCAGGATCCGGATCAGTTGCCATTGGAATTTTATGAAATGTAAAAATTAATGTGCGTATCCTGTAAAGAAGCTTATTGCCATAATTGCTAAAACAATTGAGGAAATGATTACATAGACATAATCTTTTTCTTTTAAATACCCAATAAGAGCGAAAACAATTCTCATTAAAGGGGTAATAATCAGGATAAGAATTCCCAATTGAATAATGGCCATTCCTTCTCCCGAACACAGGGAATGCCAGAAATGCCCCCAAACTTTCTCTGAAGAAGAACCGATATCTAAGCTTGTGTATTTCTTCGGCATTTTAAAACCTTCCAAAAAAAGCTTTATAAAGCCAATCAGTGAAATGATTACAGACAAAATAACGCCCAATCTCAGGAGATTTCCAACGGAACGGTTCAAATCCACATCTGTGAAGTTCTTTTTCATTATCTGAAACTTTTATTTATTCCGTTATACATCATATAAATAGACAAAATAGTGATTACAATGGCAAAAAATGTTTTCAGTTTTTTTGTCTTGGAAACCATTAATGTTTTTGAACCTATAAAACTGCCCACTACCACACCAATTAAAACGGGAGCCGCAATTACAGGGATAATTTCACCTCTTTGAAAATAGATCATGGCACTTGCAACAGCAGTTACACCGATCATAAAGTTACTTGTCGTCGTAGAAACCTTGAAAGGCAGCTTCATCATATTGTCCATCGCCAAAACTTTCAACGCCCCTGAACCTATTCCTAAAAGTCCGGACATCGCACCGGCAAACATCATCATTAAAAATCCCGGAACTGTATTTCTTGCAGAATAACTTTTTAAAACACCTTTATCTGGAAATGTTCCGAATAGCTTTAGTTTTTCCTCTAAACTTCCTTTTATTACGGGTTCCTGATGGTCAGGCTTTCCTTTAAGGTTTAAAATAACAGTCAGAATAAGAATACTGGCGAAAATAATCCCCAAAGTATTAGGATTCAGCATACCTGAAACCAGGGCTCCGATAATTGCTCCGGCTGTGGTTCCGATCTCTAAAAACATCCCGATCCGCATATTTGTGAAGCCTTCTTTAACAAAAGCAACGGCAGCTCCGGAAGATGTTCCGATTACAGATATTAATGAAGCACCAATCGCATAATGCATTGGAACTCCGAAACCAAGCGTCAATAAAGGGATGATGATAACTCCTCCTCCTAAACCGGTAAGCGAACCCAAAAGACCGGCAGAGATGGCTCCGAGAAAGAGAATAATAATTTCCGACATGGTACAAATATAAAACTATTGGCGTTGTCTGACAAACTTTTAAAAAAGATTATTTTAACGTAATTTTGCAGAAACAAATCGGTAATGAATTTATTTTATGTAATTCTGGGAGCAACTCCTAAAGGAAGGAATATTGAGCAGCATGACGTGTTTTTTGGGATTGCAGAAACTTTGAAAGACCTGGTCCCGGATATGAAAGACTTTTGGAAAGAGGCGGAAGGGAAAATTCACATTGACTGTCATCAAAAAGTAAAATTTGCGGACGGATATAAAGTTAAAATCGTTGAAAAGACAGATAAACTCTCAGAAAATCAATTGTATTTTATCAATTTCGGGGGTTATAAGAAAGGGTTTTTTGAAGAATTCCATGAGCAGCATTTGATGGTCGGAAAATCGATGGGTGAGATTATAAAAAGAGCAAAAAATACTGAATTTTATCAGACCATGGGCTTTGAAGGCGCAGTCAGCCACATCGACGATAAGCACGGGGTAGATATTGATGATATTTTTAATGTAAATGATATTCTGCCTGAAAAAATGAAAGAAAAATATTCAATTATTCTTGAGAAATCCAATATTGAAAATCAGGAAAATGAAATAGGATTAGGATATTTAAAAATTGATAAAATTCAGTAAAAATTAAATCTAAAAGAAAAAATAAAAGTAATAAAATGAAAATAGGAATTTTAGGAGGCGGACAATTAGGAAGAATGTTCATTCAGAACGCTTTGAAATATGACGATCAGTTTTATACGCTAGATCCGGCTTCAGATGCGCCTTGTCATAACATTTCATATTTTACGCAGGGAAATTTCAACGATTATGAAACCGTTTTAAACTTCGGAAAAGATAAAGATGTTGTAACAATTGAAATTGAGCACGTAAATGCCGAAGCTTTGGCTGAATTGGAAAATCAAGGAATAAAAGTCGTTCCTAATTCTAAAATTATTAAAACTATTCAACAGAAAATCCTTCAAAAAGAATTTTATAAAGCTCATGATATTCCAAGCCCGGAATTTGAGATAATGGACGGAAGCTCGGATGAGATTAAAATGTCTTTTCCTTTTGTACAGAAGCTTAATACGGGAGGTTATGATGGAAAAGGGGTGCAAATAATCCGTTCGGCAGAAGATTTGAGAAATTTATGGACGAAAGATTCCGTGATCGAAAGTTTGGTCGATATTGATAAAGAATTGTCCGTCATTGTTGCCAGAAATGAAAATGGGGAAACCAAAACGTTTCCTGTAACAGAAATGGTTGCCGATCCGAAATTGAACTTATTGGATTTCAATATTTGTCCGGTTTTTTTAAGTGAAAATATTCAAAATCAAATTGATTCAATTACCCAAAAATTCCTGAATGCGATAAATTCTCCCGGGCTTTTTGCCATCGAATTATTTTTAGATAAGGAGGGAAAAGTCTGGGTAAACGAAACGGCGCCAAGACTACATAATTCCGGGCATCAAAGCCAGGAAGGAAATGCCAATTCGCAATTCGAGCAAATGTATCGTGTAGTGAAAAATCTTCCTTTGGCAGACACAGATTCTCTGACATACAGCGGAATGCTGAACTTAGTCGGGGGCGAAGAATTCTCCGGAAAAGTGATTTATGAAGGAATGGATGACGTTTTAAAAATGCCAAAAACCTACGTTCACCTTTATGGAAAAACAGAAACCAAACCCGGTAGAAAAATGGGACACATCAATGTTTTAGCAGATTCCAAAGAGGAACTGATGGAAAAGCTGGTGAAAGTGAAAGCGATGGTGAGAGTAATTGCGGAATAAACAAATTTATTATACTGAAAAAGATCGTTGGAAAGGCGGTCTTTTTTATTTATTTTAAATTATCAACTCTCTGCTTCTTAAATATCTGTGAATTATAATTAATCACAAACACTCCAAAAATAATTAAAATGGCGGCAATTATGAATTTAGCTGAAATTTCTTCATCTAAAATCAGCCAGCTTAGAAAAATAGAAATTATAGTATTTACGTAAGCTAAAATCGAAACCTGAACAGGTGAGACTTTCGTTAAAGCATAATGATAAGCAAAAAAAGCAGCTACAGAACCGAATACAGACAGATAAATCATGGCCGAAACACTTTTAAAAGTCCAGTTTCCGAAGTTATAATCTTCTGAAAATGCAAACGCAAAAATAATCTGTAAAATTCCTGCAAACGCAAACTGGTAAAAGAGATTCAATGAAATATTTTTACTTTGAATATTCATTTTTTTTGTAAAAATCGTTCCCGAAGCCCAGCCTCCGATTGCGATAAAGAGAAATAAAATTCCTAATGCATATTCTGGATTTGAAAGGTCTTTAATGCCGTCCCAGAATATAAAAAGAATGCCGCTGAAACACATCGCAACTCCTATAAAAGCCCTGATAGTAAACTTTTGCAGGCCAATGGCAACGCTTCCAAGAAATACAACGATGGGCGAGCATGCGCTTATCAATGAAGTCAGGCTGCTGGTTACGGTTTCTTCGGCCACAGTGGTCATTCCGTTTGCGATCACAAGCATCAGTAAAGAAAAAATAATCTGGTATCTGAGGTTTTTCCAGCCGATCCAACTGAATTCTTTCCTGTAAAGCAGAATCAAAAGCATAATCAAAGCTGCTAAAAACTGTCTTATTCCCGCAACAAACCATGCAGGAATGGTTTCTACGGCAACACGGATCGATAAAAATGTAGTTCCCCAAACGATGGCAACGGTGAAAATGGCGAGAGTCAGTTTGTAATCTTTCATTCAATATCAAATTAACAAAAGTATTTAATTTAAAATGCCGGTGAGCACAGTTTCTAAATTATTTAGGTAACAGAGCAACTTTTACGCCTTTTTGCATTTAAACTTATTAATTCTTTATCTTTGGGCATCTAATAAAAATTGAAGAATGGTAGGAATTATTATGGGAAGTCAGAGCGACTTACCGATCATGGAACAGGCTGCGAATTTTTTAAAATCTTTAGACATCTCTTACGAATTGACGGTGGTTTCTGCGCACAGAACTCCTGAAAGGATGTTTGATTATGCAAAAACTGCCCAGGAAAGAGGCTTGAAGGTAATTATAGCAGGAGCCGGTGGTGCGGCGCATCTTCCGGGAATGGTGGCGAGCTGTACGACGTTACCTGTGATCGGTGTTCCGATTTTGTCGAGTAATTCTATTGATGGTTGGGATTCTGTATTATCGATTCTTCAAATGCCGGGCGGAATTCCTGTCGCAACGGTTGCCTTAAATGGTGCTTTAAATGCCGGAATTTTAGCAGCAAAAATTATCGGGACCGGTAATGTTCAGGTTGCAGATCAGCTTCAGAAGTATCAGGATGCTTTAAAAGACAAAGTGTTGGGAACGGTTGATGATATTAAAGCGCAACATCCGAACCAGTATGATAAATAAGGTGAATGATGAATCGTCAATTTGCTTTGCTGTCAATTTATATTGCAGTGTAAAGTTCATAATTGTCCTATATAATTTACAAAAAGCCTCACAATCCGTGAGGCTTTTGTTATTACTGAATCATATTTAATCTAAAAAGGCAGTGATATTTAAAAGAATTTTTAACGGAATAGTATTCCACAGAGTGAATTTTAAAAGTGAATGGTCAATGGTTAATTTTTTATTTGAACGTAAATTCACAATTTATGTTGACATTCACTTTTCTAGCCCAGATCGCAGCAATTGTTTGAGCTCATTTTGTGTTTATTGGGGCGGCGGCGAAGCCGCCGCCCCAATAAACACAAAATAGCGAGTGCGGAGAGCGGGAAAAAGCTTCAAATAAAAAATAAAACAGCTTTTCGATGTAATCAAATAGCTTCTGAAAAATTAGTAATTAGCAATCAGTGATTATTAACTTTGATTCACAAAAAAACCGTTCAAAACTAATTGAACGGCTTTATATTTTTGCTAATTGCTAATTAATATCTGTAATATTCAGGTTTGTATGGGCCTTTCACATCAACACCGATATATTCAGCTTGTTCAGGAGAAAGAGTTTCCAATTCAACGCTTAACTTTTTAAGGTGTAAAGCCGCTACTTTTTCATCTAAATGTTTAGGTAACATATACACTTCATTTTTGTAAGCTGCAGAGTTATTCCAAAGTTCGATCTGAGCCAAAGTCTGGTTTGAGAAAGAGTTTGACATTACAAAACTTGGGTGACCCGTTGCACAACCTAGGTTTACCAATCTACCTTCCGCAAGGATGATCACTTCTTTGCCACCTTCCAATGTGTAGATGTCTACCTGAGGCTTAACTTCAGACTTTGTGTGACCGTAGTTTGTGTTTAACCAAGCCATATCGATTTCGTTATCAAAGTGACCGATGTTACAAACGACAGCTTTATCTTTCATTTTAAGGAAATGTTCTCCTCTTACGATGTTGAAGTTACCTGTAGTCGTGATGATGATATCTGCGTTATCAACCACGGTATCAAGTCTTTTTACCTCATAACCGTCCATTGCAGCCTGAAGCGCACAAATTGGATCAATTTCAGTTACGGTAACGATAGAACCGGCTCCTCTGAAAGATGCAGCAGTCCCTTTACCTACGTCTCCGTATCCGCAAACTACCACTCTTTTTCCAGCCAGCATAAGGTCTGTTGCTCTTCTTACAGCATCTACTGCAGATTCTTTACATCCGTATTTGTTGTCGAATTTTGATTTAGTCACTGAATCATTTACGTTGATTGCAGGCATTACCAAAGTTCCGTTTTTCATTCTTTCGTACAATCTGTGAACTCCGGTTGTCGTTTCTTCAGAAAGACCTTTGATATCTTTTGTGAATTCAGGATATTTATCAAAAACCATGTTTGTTAAATCTCCACCATCATCCAAAATCATGTTTAATGGCTTTCTGTCTTCACCGAAGAATAAAGTCTGCTCTATACACCAGTCGAATTCTTCTTCATTTAAACCTTTCCAGGCATAAACAGGGATTCCTGCAGCAGCGATTGCAGCAGCAGCGTGATCTTGTGTAGAGAAAATATTACAAGAAGACCAAGTAACTTCAGCTCCTAAAGCTACCAAAGTCTCGATTAGCACAGCCGTTTGGATAGTCATGTGAAGACATCCGGCGATTCTTGCGCCTTTAAGCGGTTGAGATGGCCCGTATTCTTCACGGATAGACATCAAACCAGGCATTTCAGCTTCTGCAAGGGTAATTTCTTTTCTTCCCCATTCTGCCAGGGAAATGTCCTTAACTTTGTAAGGAACGTATTGTGTTGTAGTACTCATATGTAAAATGAATAAGTTTAAAATTCAAATTTATAAGGAACAAAATTACAATTAATAATTAAGATAAAAAAACGGGATGTCAACTTGATGTATATGAGATGATACAGGATTCAGTTAATTTAGTTGAAATCTGAACAGCGTATCTGAGGACCCGTAAATTTGCAAATTCATCCTGACCGCTCTTCAGCCAACAAACATTTCTATGTTGAAAACAGTCTTTCGTCTTACCGCTTGCAGCCAAATTTTTCACTAATTTTACCCAATAATTTATCCAATGCCTCTTTATCGCGATTTTTCAGATGACACCGCCACGATCCTCGTATGGAAATACGATGACACCGAAGATTTGAATATTGATGAGCTTTTAGAACCGGAAAATGCCGAAAAAGTAAAAGATTATCATCCCAAAAAGCTTCTGGAAGTATTAATGGTGCGGAAAATGCTCAAAGGTTTAAAACCCAATTCAAAGATTTTATATAAAGAAAGGGAACCTTTTCTGTCTCCGAAAGATGCTGAAATTTCTATCACGCATTCTTTCCCGTTTGCAGCAATTGCTATTTCAAAAAATAAAATCGGGATCGATATTGAGAAATTCAACCCTAAAATTTTACGGGTAATCGACAAATTTACCTATGAAAATGAAAGAGGTTTCATTCCTTTTGATAACGAGGTCACTTATTATACGATCATTTGGAGCGTGAAAGAAAGCATGTACAAGATTCACCATTCAAAATATTGGTCTTTGAAGAAAAATTATGAAGTGAAACCTTTTGAATTAAAGCACCTTCATCATATTAAATGCAGGGTTTATGATGAGCAGTTTTCAGATGAATTCAAAGCTAAGGTAGAATTCTTCGACGATTTTTGTTTTACGATTGTGGAGGAGTAATTTCCTCATTTTTGTATTTTTCGATCACTTTTCTCTGCTCTTTGGCAACGTCATAGATCAGCTCCAACACATCATGAATATTTTTCAATTCCGTTAAATGAGAGATTTTATTCGGATCTCTCCGGTCGTAAGATTCGTCTTCCATCAATTCATTTTTCCTTTGAATGATCAGATCTTCAATCGAAGAATCTTCCGGCTCGATGCGGCTTTCCATTTTTAAAGCTTCATTGATCTCGTTTCCTTTTAATAAGGTATAAGTCTGGTTCATTTCTGCTTCCACTTTTTTACTCCAGCTTTCAGCATCGATTTCGGGATATGTTTCATTATTTTGAGAATACTGCGAAAGAGAAGCTGTGTAAGCCGTTAGAAGGTGTGAAGTCGCTACAAACTGATGCACAACTTCCAGTTTTTTCTGTTGATTTTTAGGCTCGGAAATCATTCTCTGAAAGTTGTCGGAAAGGTTGGCGAGTGATATAATTGCGTTTTTACGTTTAACTTTATAATCTTCAAGATTGAAATCATCGGTCAGAAATTTTGACATCACACTTTGGAAATAAACCAAATTACTTTCTGCGGATTTTTTCATTAAATCTAAATTCTGCGTGTGTTCCCAAACCGGAAGAATGATATAGGAAACAGCAAAAGCAATAATTCCTGCAACGATCGTATCGACAATTCTGTCTCTAAAAATAGCATCAATATTTCCCGGACTTAAAAAGTTAAAGCTTAAGAAAACATAAATTGTCATAAATAAAACCGCCCAGAAATATTTTCCCTTTAAAAAGCTGAAACACATGATCATACTTATTAAAAGAATGCCAAACAATAAGCTGCCTATGTGTAAAAAATGTAAAATGCCGTACGCGATCACGGCTCCGGCAATGGTTCCGTAGAGACGAAGGAGATTTCTCTGTTTGGTAATGGAGTAGGCCGGCTTTAAAATCGCAACGATGGTGATCAAAACCCAATAGGTATGCCCGATTCCCAAAAATTGAAACTGCGAAAAGAGATATCCTATCAATAAAGCAATCGTAATCCGGATTGCATGCCGGAAATGCGATGATGAAAAGGAAATATTGTTTTTTAAAACTTTAAAATTAAGCTTCTCCTCATTCGGTAAAAATTTTCTCAGATCAAGACCTGTGGAAAGGCTTTTTGCGAGTTTTACATCTTGTGAAAAGACCTTATAAATTTCACTGATTTCTTTGGTGATTTCATTGATACGCATTAAAATCTGGCGCAAAATCATGAAATTTTCCAGATTGTCAACCGACATTTCCTTATTTCTAAGCTCAAAATAATGATAATTAAGATTCTGCATCTCCAGATCTAAATTAAACATCGGTTTTGCTCTTGTCCCGATTTGAAGTGAGATTCCGATGTTGGTGATTTCCTCTGAAAGCAAATTAAGATAATCATGAATCTGAACCAGAATCATACTGTCTTCAAAACTCTGCTGAAGCTTTTGATAATCACTTTCGGAGGTCATTAATTTCTCATGAAGATCCATTGAATTTAAGAACATCAGCATTAATAAACGGCTCGTTGTGGTCGATTCATTAACGATGGTTCTTGTTTTGAAAACGGTTTCGCGGGTTTCTTCCTGAAGGTTTTTTATTTCGATCTGCTTGGCAATAACCTGAGTGGTCAGTTTATCGAAATCCGGATTTTTCTGATAATAATTGGCTTTAATTTTTAAAAATTCGCCCAATTGAAGATAGTTTTCACCAATCATCTGACTGGCAAGCTTATACGGCTGAATGGTCGTTACAATTAAGAAGATCAATAAGAACCAGGCACATCCACAAGCAAAAATAAATAAGCTTTTAAAAATATTCTCTCCTGTAAGATGCCCGTCAATGAAGATCGCTAAAACGACCAATGATAATGAACCTACCGCTGCCAATCGTTGTCCGTAAACCCCGATAATCGAGAAAAACATTCCGAAAACAATGATTTCAAGGATCACCAGCAGAAATATTTTCATCACCAGGCTTGCAATAAGAGCCACCACAACAAAGCAGAAAATAGCAAATGTTAAAGCATTTCTTCTGCGGATGAAAGGCCCGGGCTGATCGGTCAGTGCCACAAAGCTGGTTCCGAGAGGAAAGAGGAAGTATTGTTTTAAAATTCCGAAGTGGGCGAGAACCAAACAGGGTAAAACAGTTGCTAATGTAATTCTGATGGCAGAATATACATATTGACTGGTTATGAATTTTTTTAGTTCCGCGGAATAGTTCATAATGCAAAAATAAGCGTTAAATATGAATTGTCAGTTTTACTTGGTAAGTGAATTGTGAATTTTTTTTAATATCCTATTTAAATTTAGCAGGAAAAAATGAATTGACAATTAAGAGCTCCCTTTTTTCATTGATAAAAGGTCGGATTTGTCCTAATGTTTTTGTATACTATGACTTCCCATTTAGTTTGTCATCCGGGAAGGATCTAAATATAGTATTAGAAATGAGTTTAGGTCATTGCGAGCAGACTGAAGGCCTGCGAACGTAGTTCAGAAGTGACTAAGCAATCTCTTTCTTTAAAGACAAATGGCACTAATTTCACACAAATAGCACAAAATTGGAGCTCTAATAGTATATTTAGATCCTTCCAGGATGACAAACTTTGTGGAGATTTCCAAATATTTGAATCAACGATTGCAACCCTAGCCCCGATCGAGCATTTGTTTGAGCTCATTTTCTTGTTTTCGGCGGCGGCGAAGCCGCCGCCGAAAACAAGAAAATAGCAAGTGCGGAGAGCGGGAAAAGCTTCAAATAAAAATACAACAGCTTTTCGATGTAATCAAATTGCTTCTTAAAAATAAAATAAAAATAACAATTCGACTAATTAAGAGCTCCGGAAAAATAAATTAAAAGCTCTCTGTTTATAAAAACAAAAAAAGCTCCATCAAATGGAGCTTTTTGTAAACTTGTAAGTTTATATTTTCTTAATTATCTACGTTAGAAGTTTCATCACCAATATTCCAGGTTAACCCGAAACGAATTGTGTTATCCAAAGCAGTATTAATTTTAGACATATTAATCAGGTAAGAAATATCAAGTCCGAAAGAACGGTACTTAAGACCAACACCCGCCGTAGCAAATTGTCTTGCGCCCTGCTCTTCACTTTCATGGAAATAACCTCCTCTTACAGCGAATGCATTGTCATAAGAATATTCTAATGCACCACTCATCATAACAGAGTTCTTATTCTTGAAAGATTTCCCGATACCTGCGATAGGACCCACGTTTGGCACTTCGTAGATAGGCTGTCTTGTGTTGGGATCCATACCAACGAATTCAGAACCCGGAACTAAGATTTTAGAACCTTCAAAACTGATCCCGATTTTGTTTAAATCATCAAGATACATATCATAACCAAGTCCCAACCTTGCCATTGTAGGAAGATAAGATCTTGATTCTTCATTTCCTGTGTAATCTAATTTCGGACCAAGGTTCTGGATTGCCAAACCGGCATTCACTTTACCATCGTACCCTCCGATACTAGAGAATCTTGGAGATGTATAGTAAGCTGAAACGTCTACTGCGAAAGAGTTTGCAGGCTTAAGCGTAGTATCTGTGTTGAATCCTCCGGCTAAATCTGAACGAATGAATCTACCCGTTACGGCCATTGAATACGAGTCAGAAAGCTTCAGACCGTATGCAACGTCGATGGAGAATTCGTTAGGTTTTGATGTACCCATAGAAGTTACTTCGTTCCCTACTAATTGAGTCAAGTCTACCTCACCCATGTTGAAGTAATAGATACTCGCAGAGATGGTAGATCTTTCGTCTTGTCCTAAGAATTTATGGAATGCACCATATAATAAGAATACATCATTGGTAAGTTTTCCCATATAAGGTGTGTAGTTTAACCCTACAGAAGAACTTGTTCTGCTAAAAGGATATTTTGCAGCGTTCCAGAACTGGGAAAACGCATCCGGAGAGGTAACCACCCCTTGATCTCCCATACCTCCAGACCTTGCATCAGGTGCGATTCTTAAAAAAGGAGCTCCGGTTAAAACAGGTCTTACTTGACTTAGATCTTGTGAATAACCTAAAAAGCCAGCACTTAACCCAATCCCTAAAAGCAGTTTAGTAGTTAAATTCATATGTTGTCTTTTATATATTATCAGTTTTTTGTTAATATTATTATCTATTGTTATTTAAATTATTTCAAAAGTACCATTTTTTCTACAGCTGTAGCACTTCCTTTGCATTTTTCTTGATTTTGACTTTTTGCAAATATCTTAAAAATATACGTACCTTTTGCTACTGTTGCCCCAAAATCGTCTCTTCCGTCCCATTCTATTGCCTGGCGTGGCGTTCTAAAGCCCTGTAGGAACGGTTCCGCAACAACAGGCGTAGATAAAGTTCTTACTAATTTTCCTGTTATTGTATAAATCTGAACGTTGACATCCAGAATATCATCACAATTATGCTCGAACTGAATGTACGTTTTGTTGGTAAAAGGATTCGGCCAGTTCAATGGTCTGTTAATTACCAAATGCTGGTCTGCCTCGTCCTTAACTTCAAAATTTAACGTAGAGGTCGTCGAATTATTGTTTATGTCCCAAACTTTAAATGTTAATTGATGCTGTCCTATCGCTAAATTCCTGAAAGGATAGGTTACATTCCCTTTTTGGTAATCTGCCAAGCTTGGGCTTAAACATCCGTTTCCTTCTCCTGAAGCAAAGAAATCATTTAACACCACCGTGTTGATAATTTGCCCGTCCAAATATACAGTAATATCGTGACCAATACCAGATCCTGTGGAATTAATTCCTGTATCATCCGTAACACAAGCCAACAGCATAGGATTTTGATCCGTAATACCGCCATTTGCGAAGTTGGTGTTATTCATATATAATTTCACTTTCGGAGGCTCGCTGTCGTTGATTCCGTTAGGATTAATATCTCCGACCTGTACCGCCTGATTGTTGAAAACATCGATTACTTTATTATCGGCATATCCTAAGATTCTACCTTGTCCTACAGCATAATTAATGTCTTTAGGAACATAAAATTCTACAGTGAAAACTCCATTTACAGCCGTTCCTGAAGCTTTTACAATGGCGCTTCCTTCTTCTGTGTATTCTAAGATAGGAGTTAAATTTCCATCATTATTTAAGGTCTTTTTATTTAATCTTTTATCAAAAATATTGATGACAACCCTTCCGTTAAAAGTAGTGTTAATACCTCCGCCCGGATTATTGATATGTCCTTTTATTTTAACAAAATCCAACCCTCTGATCAATCCCGGAACCGGCGTATCGATATTATCGATCACCAATAATCTTTGCGGACGGCTCAGTTTCATCGCCGGATCACCCAGGAAATTAACCTTTAAATGGTTTCCGTCAGCTGTTTTTTGTTTTTTAGCATTTAAATGAGCATATCCTAATGTATCAAAATCGTCATTGGTAAGCTTAAAAATATTCTGAGTGAAAATATTAGTAAAATCAATACCGTAACCTACCGCAATGGCACGGCTTGAGGTGATCATGGTTGCAGGACCGCCTTGTTTTAATTTAATAAACTGTTCGCCCGCCGAAGAGGTTTCAGGATCATCCCAAAGCGTAAATTCACAGGTAATAGTTGATACAAAAGGGAATCTGCTGTACACATTAGAGAAATTATTCGAATTTTGAATTTCATCTGTTGTTAAAACTCTTTCCTGCGCCCAGCCGTTGATTCCTCCATGCCCGAAATAGAACAGATAAAGGCTGTTTCCGATGTCATTAGAAATCGCCTGATTTACCTGAGGATATCTTTGTCCGCCCGCTGTACTTTGCGCCTGGAAAGCATCCAGATATAGTTTTCTAACATTGTATTCTTTAAGATTTGTGTTCGCCGGCTGCTCAAAAACGGTTACCAGAGAATTATTCATTACAGTATGGAAAGGATCACCGCCATCATTATCATCATCCGCAACAAAATCAAGCTTCATTCTCCATTCCCCGAAAGGAGTGGATTGGCCTGATAAAGAGTTGTAGTAAGCCAGTGTTTTATCCATCATATTCCCGGCTTCCGTTACATTGGCAGCGGGAAGTCTTCCTACCGGAAGATCAGGAAGGTTACCGCCGATAGTCGTAGAATTTTGAGGCTGGGTCATGACAATATAGTCATCCGTAACAAAAGAATTCACAAAATCTGCCGATTCTTCACTCTGATAACTTATAACAACATTGGTGTTATTTTGGATCCTGTTTTTAAAGTCATAAGAAGTATCTCCTAAAATAAATACATACTTTAATGTTCCGACCGGTGTATTTAACTTAGTTACAAAATCCCTGATTGCTGTAAGATCTCTGCTTCCGCTTCCAAATTCATTATAAATTTTGGTAGCATCTACAATCTGTACATTATAATTGTTTTTTGTCTGATGATAATTGGCCAGCCTTTGAGCCTGCCCCATCATTTCCGGAGTGGTAATAATCAAATAATCTACATTTTGTAAAGCCGAAAGATTCTGATTGGCAATTCTTTCCACAAATTGAGGGCTGTAAGCTGCAGAAGCTTTAAAAGCTACGAATTCATTGTTAAAGTTTTGGTCGGAAGTTACATAAGCGAAGTTAAAAGATGCTCCCCCCGTTGCTTTATTTACCCTTCTGTTAGCGTTTGTAATATCGGTAACATCCCAAACCTGCTCCATTCCCGAAGGATTTGCGATGCTGAAGCCGTAGCTGGTATTAGTTCCGCTTTCGAGGGAAAAGTCCCTGAAATTCATCTGGGCTCCGTTATACGTAAGGTTTTCTTTATACTGTACTTCCAGATAATCCGGGTAAAAAACGCCATTAGGATTTACAGTGATATTAGGATTATAATTGAAAGTTATCTGATTTCCGCTAAGTCCGGATACCGTTCCTGAATATCTTGTCGGGAAAAAGTCATACGCATAATTCGGAGAATTGGCAGGAACACTAATTGTTACGGGATTTTGATTGTTGATGTTAAAAGTAACACTGTTCTGCTGAGATTTATATCCAATTACCTGCGCTCGGTACCGGATCACATCGCCACTCTGAATTGGAGATTTTGTATTTAAAGTGATGGCTTTATTCGTTGTAAAAGGCGCATCTTCCACCCATATTCTTCCTAATTTCAATAAATTTTTCTGGTCATTATTGATTACCTGATAGTCATCATATCTTGTAATTAACGGAGTAGTGGGTAAATTTACATCAACCGGCTGAACTCTTTTTCCGGCCCCTTTGTCAAAATTAATATAGTAATATGAAAAATCTTCGTAAATATTTTTTAAGTTTTCACTCGTGTCATTTCTCGTATCAACTCTTTTGAAACCGTTACCGTTTGTTGTATTATAAAGATTGTAACCGTTCGGTCCCTGCGCGTAGAATAGAGCATAATCACCGTCATTCCAAACTCCGTCGTCCTCACCGACAACCTGAATGGCATTTTCCTGCAAAGCACTGTATTTTACATCCTGGTTGTATTCGGGAAGCATTACACCGCCGTTACCATAAATTCTGAAATTTTTAGGATTTACAGAAGAGGGGTTGATTCCGTTGGCGCTTAAAAACTGAGAATCGATTTTGAAAATCCCAGATTTATCAACCTTGATTTTATAAAAATTACCGGTTGATAAAGGGTTTGCAGTGGTTCCTACTTTTGCTGTGCCGAATTTGTTGGAAGAGCCACTATCAGAAATTTCAAAGGAAGAAAGCCTTAAAGCTTTTCCTTTTACGTTTTTAAATAACGCCACATGAATACTCGCATATCGCTCTCCTTCAAGGTAATAATAGCTTATATCTGTAATGTCGCGCCCCTGTAAAAGATCTTTATTAAGCTCAAATAAATCTTTATTAGAGGCACTTTCCCAAACAAGATTGGAAATTTTTAGCTGTCTTTCTCCAATTTTTTGTTTGGTTGTTATAAAAATGTTATTTTGGCTGAATGAAAAACCTTCATTTTTAAAATGGGGGAGCGTTAATTTTGTATCGCCAAAGTCTTGGATTTTCGATCCGTCCCATTCGATGGTCGTTCTTTGAGCCCAAAGCATTGATACAAAAGTAATTAGAAATAAAAGAGTGATTTTTTGTTTCATGTTTATGATTGAAATTTCTAAATTACAAAATAAATGAAAATTTTATAATTAAATTGTGATACAATAAAATTAATTTGTTAACGTTTTTCAAAAAAATCAAATCTTTACTTGATTTATTGAATAATTTATTTTTTCTTTGTACTTTGAAAATATTTATATCGACTATGAAAAAACTACAGTTGTTTTCATTAATAGCATTAAGTTCTACACTTGCATTAACCAGTTGTGGTGGCGGAGGTACTAACAAAGGTGGCGGTACTAAAAAATTTGTCAGTAAGACAGGTTGGAAGCCAAACGAAAAACAAGGTTGGTTTTTTGCAGGAAAGCAACAAAAGCAAAAAGGTTGGCCGGGGATGGTATATGTAGAAGGTGGAACTTTTACAATGGGATTAGTGAAAGATGATGTTATGCACGATTGGAATAACGCGCCTCGCAGAATGCAGGTAAGCTCATTCTTTATCGGTGAAACAGAAATTACTAACTACGAATACCGCGAATACCTTACATGGTTGAAGTATGTATTCCCACCAAGTGATCCGAGTTTCAAGGAAATCTACAACGGTGCCTTACCAGATACCTTATTGTGGGATAACAAACTATCTAGAAACGATTATAACGAAACTTATTTCCGTTCTCCTGAATTCGATTATTACCCGGTAGTAGGTGTTTCTTGGACACAGGCAAACAGATATTGCGAATGGCTTTCTGACAGAGCGAACGAAAAAGCTTTAATGCAAGCGGGAATTATCGCTAAGGATTTGTATATCAACGAATCTAATAACCAAGGAGGAACAGCATTCAACATGGATAAATTCAAATCGAATGATCCTGAAATGCAAGGTTATATAAATGAACAAAGAATGCAGCAAAAGACAGGTTTGAAAACTACAAACCAAAGATTGCTTGCTGCCAACAGAGCTCCAAACGCTGCAATGGTAACAAAATTCAGACTTCCGACAGAAGTTGAATGGGAATACGCAGCTCTTGGAATGGCTAAAAATAGAGAATACAATCAATATTTAGGTAAAAAGCCTGAAATTGAATTATTAAGAGGTACTAAAGGAAGAGACAGAGGGATGTTCCTTGAAAACTTCAAAATGGGGAAAGGTGACTACTCAGGTATTGCAGGATGGAAAAATGATGGAGCTGCAAGAACATCTGATGTTAGACAATACCCTTCTAACGACCTAGGAATCTACGGTATGTACGGAAACGTTGCTGAGTGGACTGCCGATGTATACAGACCGATCATTGACGAAGATTTCAGTGATTTCAACTACTACAGAGGAAATATGCCTCAGGCTGTTGTGAAAAACGGTGATGGTACTTACAAAATGGTAGACGAAAGCAATATCAAGTATGATACTTTAGCGGACGGTAGATTAGTATACAGAAACTTACCAGGTCAGTTCGAAAGAGAAACTATCAGTGACTACAGAAACTACAGAGATGGCGACAGACAATCTTCTTTAGATTACAGAAACACCTCTGATTCTGCATCTTCTTACAATATGTACAATGCTCCTAAAACAAGATTTATTGTAGATGGAGGTGGTAAAGTAATATTACAGAAAGATACAAAAGACAGAACTTCTGCTATGTCTAATGATATTAGAGTAGTAAAAGGAGGTTCTTGGCAAGACACCGCTTATTGGTTGGATCCGGGTCAAAGAAGATATAAGAACCAGGATAGAGCTTATGGATGGGTTGGATTCCGTGTTGCTCAGGATGCCAGAGGAAATGACAAGGCTAGAACTAGAAGATAATATTTATCAAAAATACTTACAAAAAACCTTCCGAATTTTCGGAAGGTTTTTTATTTTTGAGCTATGAATACAGAACAGTTTTATCCTTTATTTTTACAGGCTGATAAAGTAACGATCGATAGCAGAAAGGTCGGGAAAAATGATATTTTCTTTGCTTTTTCAGGAGAAAATTTCAATGCCGCAACGTTAGCAGAAAAAGCGATTAATGAAGGAGCTTTAGCTGCAATCGTTGAGCAGAAAAATTTTGAGAATCAGGATAAAAATATTTTCTATGTCCCTTCAACACTAGAGTTTTTACAGCAATTGGCACTGCACCACAGAAAGCAATTGCAGATCCCATTTATTGGTCTTACAGGAAGTAATGGGAAAACAACTACGAAAGAAATAATTCATGCCGTTCTTTCAGAAAAATTCAATGTTCAATATACTTCCGGAAATTTAAATAATCATATAGGAGTTCCTTTGACCATCCTTTCCATCAAGCCGGAACATGAAATGGCGGTGATCGAAATGGGTGCCAACCATCAAAAAGAAATTGAGTTTTTATGTACCATAGCACAACCTGATTTTGGATATATTACCAATTTCGGGAAAGCGCATTTAGAAGGTTTCGGTGGTTTTGAAGGCGTAATAAAAGGTAAATCCGAGCTATATGACTATTTGAAAAATAATCATAAAACTATCTTAGTTAATGAAAATGATCCTATTCAATTAGAAAAAAATGAAAATTATTCACCAAAAATCACTTTTGGAAAAGAAAATTCAGACTATAATTTTGAAGCTTTTTCAGAGGAACATTTCGTTGGATTATCTTATCAGACTTATAAAGCGGTTTCAAAGCTTACCGGAGAATATAATTTCACGAATCTTTGTGCGGCGGCAAGCTTAGGACTTCATTTTGAGATCGATTTTGAAAAGATCAAAAAAGCTATTGAGAATTACACGCCGACAAATATGCGCTCTCAGATCGTAAAAAAAGAAAATAAAACGTTGGTCTTAGATACTTACAATGCTAATCCGAGTTCTATGACGGCTTCTTTACATAATTTTATCACCTTTGAAGGAAGCAAAACGATCATTATCGGGGATATGTTGGAATTAGGTGAAGAGAGCCAAAAAGAGCATCAAAATATACTAAATCTGGCTCAGGATTTAGGTTTTGATGAAATTATCACGGTTGGGATACATTTTAAAGATGTAAATTTTTCTAAAAATTCCTTTGAAAACACAATAGAATTAATCGAATATTTAAAATTGAATAAGATTAATTCTGCAAATATTTTGTTAAAAGGCTCAAGAGGAATTGCTTTAGAAAAAGCGATAGACTTTATTTAGTCTTCATATCCCAGAATTCTTTTACAATTAACTTGATATTTTTAAACGTACTTGGGAAAACCTCTTTTTCGATTTGAGAGGTATTTTTCCAGGCAACTTCGGTGATCCCTTCCTCGATTTGGGGCTTTGAAGTGTCTTCACCATTGAAGTTCATTTCAAACCAATGCGTGCATTTCAGGATTTTTTCACCGTTTCTTTCTACATAAATATGATAAGTTGTATTGATAAACTGTACGAGTTCTACGTCTTTTAAACCGGTTTCCTCCTCAATTTCCCTTACAGCAGACTCTTCCCGCGATTCGCCTTTCTCCATTTTTCCTTTCGGAAGATCCCATTTTCCCAGCCTTTTAATGAAAAGAATATCACCTTCAGGATTGTTGACAAGGCCGCCAGCAGCTTCAATGATTCTGAAAAGGCTTTGAAATTCCTTCCAAATCTCATCAATATTCTCTCCAAATACATTCAATTCTTTTACAGATGTATTCTCAAGAAGATCTAAAGCGATCTCTAAAGTCGTAACGTCTTCGTACCCGAGTGTTTTTTCAAGGTTTTCAGACTGCTTAGACAGTAATAATTTTTTTTCGTTCACAAAAACTTTATACATTTGTAAGAATTAAGAATTAAATACAAAAATAAAAAATGAATTTAGAAGGACGAAAGATTATTGTCAATAAATCATCTAAAGAGCTGTCGGAAATACTAAAATCACCTGAAAACTACAAAGATTTTATGCCGGACGGTCTTCAAAAGTTTGAAACAAGAGAAGACGGCTTCAAATTCGGGTTACAGGGAATGCCGGAAATTGCTCTCAAAATAGATGAAGTAAACGAGCAGAAAGCGGTTTTAAAATCTGCAAGTTCAAGTCTGGATTTTTCATTAACGGCAACTTTGAATCCAATTAATGAAAATCAAACGGAAGTTCAGATGCTTTTTGAAGGTAAATTCAATCCTTTCATTAAAATGATGGTAGAAAAACCTCTGCAAAACTTCATCAATACGCTTACAGATAAGATCGAAGCTTACAAATAAAAAGAAATACTGCTTGAAAAGGCGGTATTTTTTTTACACTATTTTTTCAATTCTAGCATTTTTTTCTTTTCGGGCTTGAATTTTCATTAATTTTATAATGGGGCTTTACATATTTCATTACTAACCTTAATCAATTATTATGAAAACCAAATCGATTTTTGAAAGACTAAATGCCATATTGCTGATATTGGCTTTACTGATCACTAGCAGCTTTTATTCCCAGGAAAATAAAGCGGTGAAAAATGTTGTGCTTGTACACGGCGCATTCGTTGACGGTTCGGGATGGCAGGGAGTTTATGATGTTTTAGTGAAAAAAGGATATCATGTTTCTGTAACACAGCATACATTGTTGTCATTTGATGAAGATGTAAAAGCCGTTAACCGAATTATCGATCAGCAGGACGGGCCCTGCATTTTGGTAGGACACAGCTATGGAGGAGCAATCATTACGACAGCCGGAAATAATCCGAAAGTTGTTGGTTTGGTGTATGTTGCAGCCCATGCCCCGGATGAAGGTGAGTCAGAGGCAGATAACGGAAAAGCGTATCCGCCTGCCTATAAGTCTATTATAAAAGGGGAGGATGGATTTAATTATATTGATCCTGCTAAATTCCCAAGCGATTTTGCGGGGGGAGTACCGAAAGAAAAAGCAAATTTCATGGCAATGTCACAAACGCCAACTGCTGATGTAGCCTTTCATGCTATTATTAAAAATCCGGCATGGAAAACTAAACCAAGTTGGTATGTAGTTGCAAAATCAGACAGAATTATCAATCCCGATCTTGAAAGAATGTACGCAAAAAGGGCGAAAAGCACTACGATAGAAGTTGACGCAAGTCATTGTGTTTTCATGACGAATCCGAAAGAAGTTGCAGGCCTGATTGTTGATGCTTCTAAAATAAGTAAGTAAGATTTTAAGCAATAATTCCTGAGCTGTGATCGCGGGAACTTCCCGTTGCGGAAGATAGGACATTAATTTCATTATTAAGTCTTAAAACACCCATGAAAGCGAAAATCAACGCTTCTTTGTAATCAATGATTTCTTTTCCCGGAATGATGATTTCGGCGGTTGTTTTTTCTTTAATTTTTTGAATTAAATAATGATTGTAAGTTCCACCACCCGTAAATAGAATATTTTTCAGTTTATATTCATTGATTATTGTAGAAATTTGCTGTGCAATATGTTCTATGAAGGTCGCCAATAGATCAATAGTTTCGAAATTTTCAAATTGAGGAAAAATAAACTCATTACACCATTCGATTCCTAAAGATTTCGGATGTGATTTTTTATAAAAATCGAGTGAATTAAGCTTATTTAATAGGTTTTCAATTACTTTCCCTGTCCGTGCCAAATCTCCGTTTTCATCAAAATTTTTATTGAATTTCTGAGCTAATTTATTCAGAATAATATTCACGGGAACAATATCAAAAGCGATTCTTTTATCGCTAATTTTTAATGAAATATTCGAAAATCCGCCTAAATTAAGACAGGCATCATATTGGGAAAACAGCAATTCATCACCGATTGGCACGAGTGGAGCACCGTTTCCGCCCATTAAAACGTCTTGACTTCTGAAATCATAGATAACCGGTAAATTATTTTCTATTTTAATGGCCCGTCCGTCGCCGATTTGTAATGTAAATTTCTTTTGAGGCTGATGAAAAACGGTGTGACCATGAGAAGCTATCAGATCTATGTTTTTCAGACTATATTTTTGGATAAATTCACGAACCAATTGACCTAAATAAAATCCGTATTCAGAATTTAACTCTAATAATTCCTGAGCAGAAATATTGATAGAATTCCGAAGTTTATCTTCCCATATTTTAGGGTAAGGGATGGTTTCAGCTTTTAGAATCTGAAACTCCCAGTTGTTGTGCTTTTCAAATCTTGCAAAACAGAGGTCTACACCATCCAAACTTGTTCCGGACATTAATCCAATCGCCTGCAGGACCATAAAAATTATTTTTTAGATTCGGATAATTGCTTGGTGCTGAAATCTCCCGTATTTTTATAAAAAGTATATTCCGAGAAGTCATCTTTTGCGGTCATTCCGTTGGCCCCAATAAGGGTAGAGCCATCTTCCATTGTGACAAAAACAGTGTCGTGAGTATAAATACGATTCTTTTTTTGATCCCAGTAAACACTTTGCATGGCAAATTTCTGACCTTCATTTGTGGTAATTCTTACATCGCCTTTTGCTTCGTAGAATTTTTTGTAATCATAAAACTTGGCATATTTTGCTTTGATCGTTCCGGGAACTTTGGGATTTTTCTTGTCAAAAAACTGAATATCAACCCCCTTTCTTGCCACTGTATAAGGGCTGTCTATCAATTCATATTTCTCAATAATCGGCGCTAAAGCCTTCATCGTCACAAACCCGGAATCTCTTTGGGTAATCTTGGCATTATTGATGATTTGTGAAGGAAAATTTTTACTTTTATTGCCGTTGGCCTTGGTAAGATCCTCTTCACAGGATGTCAATATAAAAAATATAGCACAACTAAAAAGGTATGCTATATTTTTATATGATATGTTTGTAACAAACTTCATTTTAGTTATATAAAGTCTTTCTGAACCACTTATCAGCAAAGTTGAAGCCAACTCTCAAGTTGATGTAGTTTTGGTTGATCAGGTTATTGTCAAGTGTTCCTCTTTTTCCCAATTCAACACCTAATTCAAGACCGCTCATTCTCGTAATACTACTTGTTTTGAACGGAAGAAGAACGCCTGCAGAAATACCGAATTTGTTGATATTTGTTCCTGCGATTTTTAAGCTTCCTTTTTCATAAAACGCTCCGTATCTGTAGACAACCCTCGAAAAATAGCTTCTGAAGTTGTTGGCATTTGGTAGATACCAGCCCCCCGCAGCAATTCTGTAAGAATCCTGTAAATCTAAGGTATTTCCAAAATAAGCAATGCTTTCTCCTTTTTTATAATCTACCTGACCGGAAACAAACCAATGGTTTTCATCACCATATCCAACTCCAACTGAAGCCTGTAATGGTAAAAGATTTTTTGAATTTATGCTCTTTTGCTCAATAATGCTTTCATTAGATTTTGCCTCTCCTGCAGCATCCGTATAAAAATAGGTGCTATTTGTATATTGAGTAGACATATTGCTAGTGTTCCCAAAAGTAGTTGTGGCACCGATCGTCAATTTATGATCAGTACTGGGATTGATGTTCTGATAGCTTGCTCCTAAAGTAAAATTAAAGTTTTTGATACTGTTTTTAGTTTCATAACCGTTAATCAGCTCTGCATTTGAATACGCAAGCTCATTAAGATCATACAGATTACCAAAATACAGGTTTGCTCTCACACCCGCAGAAAAGGCAGGTGATATTTTATAGGATAAGGCAACCTGTGCCGTATTCAATGTACCGCTTCCCTTAAAACGATTTGCTACGGTAGTGCCGTCTGATAATGTTTCAGAATGAAGGATATCGTAGCTTTTTGAGCTGTAAGGCTGGTAAGAAATTCCCATTTTAATCTTGGAAGAAATCGGGAATGCCAATGAAATATTAGAAAGATACGTAGAATGTTTTGTAGACTTCGTATCATTATAATTCGTTTTGAAATAATTGTTTTCGTTGGTTGCTTCCAGCTTTATACTGGTAAGCTCGAAATTAGCGTTATTTGCAGGGTTTGCAAAGTTGAAGCTGCTCGTAAAATCACTTACGTAGGCTGTTGATATACCACCCATTGAGGCAGTTTCAATAGTATTATCATATTTTACATCTCCAATTCCGTATGTTGCGTATGGCGAGTTGCTTAAACTCTGTGCATTTAGGAAGTACCCGACTGATATAAATGATAGTACAAAGATTTTTTTCATTCTTTATTTTTAAAACAATGCGCAAATATCTTAAATATTAATGAATTGTAAAAATTATATGAGGTTAAAGTTTGTTAAGGGGGATTAATAGTGAATTTTGCTTCGCAAATGAATAGTCAATTAACTTTGTTGTCAATTTTTAAAGAACTGTTTATAATTATTAAGAAAAATTCACAATTGACTTGCGAAGCAAAAATTGACAATTCACCTTATCTTTTGCGAAGCAAAATTCACATACAAAGTAAAATTGACGAGCTATCAAATTACAATTTTCTTTATCTTTGAGCCATGAATTGGGAGAACATTGCCGGACAAGAAAATCTGAAAAAACTTCTTAAAGACAGCATCACTGAAAACAGAGTGAGTCACGCCCAGCTTTTCGTAGGAAAAGAAGGGTACGGTACATTGCCGATGGCTCTAGCATATGCAAAAGAGATTTTGAGTGGCGAAAATGAACATGCCGCTTCAAAAGTTGAGCATTTAAACCATCTTGATTTACATTTCAGTTTCCCGGTTTTTACGGATAATAAAAATTCCTTAAGTAAAAATAAATTTGAAGAATTCAGGGAGATGATCATTTCTTCTCCTTATGCGAGCTATGATGACTGGACGGCATTTTTAGAATCAGAAAATAAGCAGCTTTTCATTTCTGCGGATGAAATTGATGATCAGAATCAAAAATTTTCATTAAAAAGCTATGAAGGCGGCACCAAAATTCTGATTGTCTGGAGAGCGGATAAAATGAACGTTGCCGCATCCAACAAATTTCTTAAATTTTTAGAAGAGCCACCCGCAAAAACGATAATTCTTCTGACAGCAGAGTCTACCAATGATATTCTACCGACGATTCTTTCGAGAACGCAAATCGTGGAAGTTCCAAGAATTATTGATGAAGATCTGGAAAATTATATCAGGAAAAACTTTTCCGTTTCCGAAGAAAAAGTAAGGGAAATCAGTCATGAAGCTCAGGGAGATCTGAATGATGCCATTAAATTACTGAATTCAGGAACTAAGAACGAGGAGTTTGAAAAATTGTTTGTTCAATGGGTTCGTGATGCTTTTATGGTAAAAAAGAAACCCGAATTTCTGAAAAGTATCATTCTTTGGGCCAGAGAAATTGCTGGCTGGAACAGGGAAAAACAAAAAAACTTTTTAAATTACTGTTCTGAGATTTTCAGATTGGCTTTGCTTCAGAATTATCAGTCGGAAAATTTAGTGTATAAAAAAATTAATGCCAACGGATTCAATTGGGTTGGTTTTTCAAAATTCATCAGCGGAGCCAATATTGAAAGTATTTTAGAAGAAATCAACACCGCTGATCTTCACCTTACAAGAAACGGAAACCCTAAAATTGTCTGGACAGATTTAGGAATCAAATTATCGAGATATATTCATAAAAATTCATAAAAAAACTCCGGCGCGATTGTCGGAGTTTTGTTTTTTTAGATGCTCCGACAAACTCAGCATGACATGTTAAATTATTATGCATAATTTCTGATTAATAATTAAAAAGTTAGTATTCGCGATGTCATTCTGAGCTTTGTTGAAGCATCTAAACAGTATAATTTAAACTGTTTTCTTTGTTCTTTAGTATATTCTTTAATTTTTATTAACCTTAAATGTAATAATTTCCAGGTACTTATATAAGTCAATATTAAAAAATAATTAAAAAATCAATCAATCGTTTGATTTATCAGAAATCTGTTGTACATTTGCGGCTTGAAAAATGAGAATATAATGATTTCAAAAGAAGAGAATATATTATTTGCTGCCGAAAAGCTCTTTGCTGAAAAGGGTTTTGAAGGTACTTCCACAAGGGAGATCGCAAAATCTGCGAATGTGAATATTTCTATGATCTCTTACTATTTCGGTTCAAAAGAAAAATTGTATGAAAAGCTTGTAGAATACAGGATGAGTGAAGGTCAGTTTTTTTCAAAAGACATCTTGGAAAGAACAGATATTAATGAATGGGAAAAAATAGAAAAGATCGTAGATCAGTTTGCAGGAAAAGTAAGACATAATAAATGTTTTTACAGAATCATGCAACGGGAGCAGCTTTACACAGAAAACCCTCATATCGTGGAATTTCTGAAGGAAACAAAAATGGGATTTATCGCCATGTATTCAAAAATATTGGAAAGCGGACTGGAAAAAGGAGTTTTCACAAAAAATCCTCCGATTTACATGCTTCATTCAACGGTAAGCGGAACTTTATTTTATGCATCAAATGCCAAAGAAATGTATAAAGAATTCCTTAATGATACGGATGATGAAGATGTTTTTGATGAAAAATATTACACAGAACTTAATAAACATATTAAATATTTACTAAAAGACCTTTTAGGTTATGAAGAAAATAAATAACACCGTTATTGCTCTTTCCTTTTTTATAGGAATCGCAAACACAAATGCTCAGGAGAAAAAAACACTGACTTTGGATGAGGCTGTACAACTGGGAATCCAAAACAGCAAGAATCTAAAGATCGACGCAGCTAAAATCGAAGAAGCTACAGCTGATCTTTTGGACGCAAAAAATAAGCAGCTTCCGGATTTTAAACTTTCGGCAAGCTACATGCGTTTAACGAATGCAAAAGTAGACATTAAGTTTTTAAATGAATCCGGTAGTGGAGAAGGCGGCGGAATGGCCGCTCCGAAATCTGTTTTCCTGGGTCAGGCAAATCTTTCAATGCCATTGTACGCAGGTGGAAGAATCAGATACGGAATTGAATCAGCAAAATATTTAGTTGAAGCATCAAAATTAAGCACGGAAAATGATAAAATTTCAATTGCTTATAACGTTGCGCAGGCTTATAATAATTTATTTAAAGCCAATCAGTCAATCAAAGTTTTAGAAGAAAACCTTACCGCTTCTCAAAAAAGGGACGAAACTTTTCTTAAGCTTGAAAACAACGGCGTTATCGCAAGAAATGACCGTTTAAAGGCAAATCTTCAGACTTCAAACATCGAATTGCAGTTATTGGAAGCCAAAAACAACTACAATATTGCCAACATCAATATGGATTTATTATTAGGCCTTCCGGAAACAACGGAAATTGAAGTTGATCAAAAATATATTGATGAAGCTGAGGAAATAAAACCTGTCGATTATTACGTAAATACAGCAAAAGAAAACCGTAAAGACCTTCAGGCTTTGGACCAACAGAGAAAGGCCGCGCAAATGGGAACGAAAGCGGCAAAAGCTGAAAATTATCCTACAGTGGCTTTAACGGGAGGTTATATCGCAGCAGATGCCCCAAAATTTCTTACCGTTTACAATGCTGTAAATGTGGGAGTCGGGATTTCCTATAATTTAGCTAATCTATGGAAGCAGAATTCGGCATTTAAGCAGTCTCAGGCAAGAGAAATGCAGCTGGAAGCAACCAATGAATTATTAAATGATAACATTAAGCTCGATGTCAACAGAGAATATCAAAATACAGATTACTCGAAAAAAAGAATCGCAGTATATGAAAAATCTGCTGAGCAGGCGAATGAAAACTACAGAATTACTAAAAATAAATATGATAACGGTCTCGCAACAATGACCGAACTTTTGGATGCAGATGCAGCACAGATTTCAGCAAACGTTGGAGTAATCAATGCAAAAGCAGACGCAGCCTTGGCTTACAGAAAACTATTACAAACTACAGGAACTTTAACAATTAAATAAGATTAAGACCAACAATGGAAAATAATAATACACAAGCAGCTGAACCTAAAAAGAAAAAAAGTTTAGTTTTCCCGATAATTTTAGCGGTTGTCGTAGTAGTGGGAGGGATTTATGGATACAGAACGTATTCTTACGGCCAGTTCCACGAGGAAACGGATGATGCACAAATCGCATCAAATCTGAGCCCCGTGATCTCTAAAGTTTCAGGGTATGTAACGCAGGTAAAAGTAAAAGACAACCAGTTCGTTAAAAAAGGCGATACTTTGGTGATTTTAGATAACAGAGATCAGAAAATGGCTTTAGAGCAGGCTGAGGCGGCTTTATCTACCGCAAAAAGCAATATCTCAAATGCACAGGCTACAACGACTGCAACTTCAAAAAATATTAATTCTTCTGAAGCAGCCGTTACAACAGCAAATGCACAGATCGAAGCCGCAAAAGTTAATGTCTGGAAAACAGGTCAGGATTTAAAAAGATATTCAGTTCTGGTAAAAGATCATTCAATTACAGAGCAGCAATATGAGCAGGCTTTAGCAGCAAAACAATCTGCAGACAGACAGCTGCAGGTGCTGATTGATCAGAGAAATCAAATTGCTCAGCAAACGACAATCGCATCTTCTCAGACAGCAGCAAGCTCTCAGCAAATCAGTGTTGCGGGTTCTGTGGCTAAACAGAGAGAAGTAGATGTTGAAAATGCAAAATTAAACTTGTCATATACAGTAATCACGGCTCCGGAAGACGGTTTCGTAGGAAAAGTTCCGATTCAGGCAGGACAATATCTTCAGGCAGGTTCGCAATTATTTGCTTTAGTTAAAAACGACCAGAAATGGGTGGTGGCCAACTTTAAAGAAACGCAGGTTGACAGAATGGTGGAAGGTCAGAAAGTGAAAATCGAGATCGATGCTTTCCCTGATACGGATTTTGAAGGAGTAGTAAGCTCATTCTCTCCCGCGACTGGCGCTACGTTCTCAATTCTTCCTCCGGATAACGCGAGTGGAAACTTTGTGAAGGTTGTGCAGAGACTTCCTGTAAAAATCGACTTTGTAAACCTTGATAAAAATATCGCGAAAAAGTTGAGAACGGGAATGAATGTGAAAGCAGAGGTTTCTTTGAAATAATAATAAAATAAGTGAATTGTCAGTTTTGCAGAGGCAAGTCAAATTGTAAATGTAAGATGAAGCAGTAAAATTGATCATGAAGCGGATACCGGTTTGCAGAGGAAAATCAATGATGAAATTGGAAATGAAGTAGTAAAATTGACAACATAGTTGATTGACCATTGACAATTCACTTTAAAAAAATAATTAAAAGATTAAGATTTAAGAGATTTGGAAATTACTTAAATCATTTAAAATTAAAAAGATTTAAGGATTGAAAGAGAAAATTAGGCGTGAAATAAGGTTCATCAATAGGAGCGGGCTTTAGCCCGTTTAAAAAAGATTAAAATCTCATTGGCTTTAGCCAAAACCTATCTAAACCTCAACCTTAACTTAACCTCAATCTTAAAATCATCAATACAGAAATTTAATTATTAAAAAGAATAAAGTTAGTTCGTAAAAAACTTGTTCTGATTTCTAAAATTTCTGAATCTCATCTCTTAATTTTTTAATACCTATTAAAAACTATGCAAGATTCATTAGTAGAATATGGAGCCCGAAGAGTGATCATCACGATCACGGCAATTCTTTGTGCTCTGCTTGAAATTGTAGACTCCACGATTGTAAACGTTGCCCTGAATGAGATGAAGGGTAACCTGGGAGCCACACTTTCTGAAGTAGGTTGGGTAATTACGGCTTATGCAATAGGTAACGTAATTATTGTACCGATGACGAGCTGGCTGTCACAGCAGTTTGGGCGTAGAAACTATTTCGCTGCCTCGGTGGTGATCTTTACCATATTTTCATTTTTATGTGGAAATGCAGATAACATCTGGGAATTGGTATTCTTCCGGCTATGTCAGGGAATTGGGGGTGGAGCGCTTCTGGTGACTTCACAGACAATCATTACGGAATCTTATCCGATCGAAAAAAGAAGTATGGCTCAGGCGATCTATGGATTAGGAGTAATTATCGGTCCAACTTTAGGTCCGCCATTAGGAGGTTATATTGTTGATAATTTCAGCTGGCCATATATTTTCTATATTAATATTCCGATTGGGATTGCCGCAACATTAATGACATTACAATTCGTGAAAAGCCCGAAATATGCCGAAAAACGCAAAGCCTCAGATGTCGACTGGCTGGGAATTGCTTTATTGGCAGTTACAGTAGGATCATTACAGTTTATCCTGGAAAGAGGTCATGAAGAAGACTGGTTTGCCAGCGGAATGATCGTGACATTTACCGTAACGGCAGTTTTAGGATTTATTCTCTTCCTCTGGAGGGAGCTCACCTTTAAATATCCGATCGTAGAGCTCAGGGTTTTGAAGAACGGTAATTTAAGGATCGGGACGGCCATGTCCTTTGTATTAGGATTCGGTTTGTATGGTTCCACCTTTATCGTTCCGCTGTATACGCAGAGTATTTTGGGATGGACGGCCCTTCAGTCGGGAGCTTTGATGATTCCGGCAGCGCTTACAACCGCTTTTATGATGCCGATCATTGGCCGCTTACTTTCAAAAGGAGCAAAACAGCAGATCCTGGTAGCTTTAGGGCTGTTCGTATTCTTTATATATAGTTTCTGGGGATATAAAATCCTGACACCCGATACCAGTAAAGAAGCCTTTTTCTGGATGCTGATGGTAAGGGGAGCGGGTCTCGGGCTGCTATTTATCCCGATCACTTCCTTATCATTAAGTACGCTGAAAGGACAGGAGATCGGTCAGGGCGCCGCATTTACAGGGATGATGAGACAGCTTGGCGGCTCTTTCGGGATTGCAGCCATTACAACATTCATTGCGAATGCCAGCCAGAGATACAGGGTAAATTTGATTTCCCATCTCGATGAAACTGATTTTGCGGTTCAGCAAAGATTGGCAGGTTTAAAAGCCAGTTTCGTAGCCAAAGGAATGACCCCCGATGCAGCCATGAATGCAGCCTATAAAATGCTTGATCTGACGGTAACAAAACAGGCGACAGTACTCTCTTATATGGATGTATTCCTTTATTTGGGAATAGCGTTCCTGATCTGTATTCCGTTTATATTGTTCATCAGAGAGCGAAAAAGTAAAGAGAAAATAGATTTGAGTGAAGCTATGCACTAAATTTAAATGAATAGAAAAAACCTCCGCAATTGTGGAGGTTTTTTTGTTTTAAAAGAGACTCTTATCTTCCTACAAGTTTTAAACAACAAAACTTTTCACGAAGGATCATAACAAAGAAGCAGCTTGCTTAATGGTAAAAACAATATCATAAGAGGAATGGTAGGGATAGTAAGGGAATCTGCCCACTTGCAGAAGTGGCTAAAGGTAGTTTGATAAGGAGTTGCAGGCAGTTGGGTAAGGGGCTATGGGGGGTTAGGTAAGGGGGGTAATGCCCTTGGTGAAGGGGGTGTCGGGACTTGTATAACGGGGTATAGATACTTAGTGAGGGGCTTTAGCCCCTTATGCAAGTAGGTGGAGACGGTTAGAGAAGTGGATAAAGAGGGTTTGGAAGGGGGTATAGCCTTTGCCTCAGTGTTGGTTGTTCATAATAATTAGCAATTCAATTGCAATAAATAACAGCTGTAAATTAAGGTTACTTATCAACTTAGCAGTATATTTTTCAACTTGTCCGCTAAGATTCACATGTGAATAACTTCATTATTTTTTCTCTCCTGCCAGACAGTTGTCACAAACCCGGCTTATCTTTGTTATATGAAATCAAACTCGCCTGTTTATTTAAATTGATCAGCATTGCATCAAATAATGGGGCAGTCTTCACCGATACATCCGCTGATTTTTTATCTTAGCAGACCAAAACGGGATTGATAGTAAAGAACCTTTAGAAAATTTTTAACCAATACAGAAAATATACTGAAATGAGTTATTGTGCAGCCATAGAAGGAATGAAGCCTGAAAGCAGGAGAGAACTTCATAAAAATTACCACGACAATCACTACGGATTTCCGATTCATGATGATAATGAGTTGTTCGGAAGACTGGTCATGGAAATCAATCAGGCAGGATTAAGCTGGGAAACGATCTTGAAGAAAGAAGAAAGTTTCAGGAAAGCATACGACAATTTTGATATTCAAAAAGTGGCGGCTTACACAGAAGAAGACCGCGAAAGATTATTAAGTGATCCCGGAATTATTCGAAATAAATTAAAGGTAAACGCAGCCATCGAAAACGCAAAAACCATTATCGAGCTGCAAAAAGAATTCGGCTCATTTGAAAAGTGGCTTGAGCATCACCATCCTAAAGATTTGCAGGAATGGATGAAATTATTCAAAAAAACGTTCAAATTCACAGGCGGTGAAATTGTCAATGAATTTCTAATGAGCATTGGTTATCTGAAAGGCGCACACTCGGAAAATTGTGCTGTTTACAAAAATGTTTTGAAACAAAACCCCATGTGGAAAAGTGAATAAATAATATATTAAGATGCTTCGACAAGCTCAGCATGACATCGCTAAAAAAGACTGTTAATTAATTAGTTAGTATTAGAAATGTCATGCTGAGCTTGTCGAATCATCTAATAATCTTAATCACTAAATTTATCCTTAATGATTTAATTTTTAATATCTTATTTCAAACTTCTCACCGAAACATCAGGTTTTTCACCCTGCGGAACAATAAAAATAGCATCATCGGTGATGACATCTCCTGCGTCAAAATAATAGCTTCCCGTTACAGGAATTACGCTATTCGTAAACTTCCCTGATTTGTCGTAAGCAGAATAAGTGACGTTGATGATCTGGGCTTTCATTTTCAGCTGAATCTTTTTGGAAGTCAGTTTTGCACCGGTTGCGTTGATGCAGTCTAATTCTACAAGTCCGATATTGCTGACGATCTGAGGGTACGATGATAATCTGATATTATATGATTTATCCGAGGTATTTTTTACGGAAGCCGAAACTTTATAACGGTCAAACTGTTTCCCGCCCACCTGAAAACTTTCTTTATTCGTGATATTGAACGTGACATTCATTCCGCCGACATCTAGAGATTGTCCGTCTGATATTTTTTGAGCTTTTACAAAAGCCCCGAAACCGATAAATACAAATGTGAATAGTAAAAGAATTGAGTTTTTCATAGTTTATTATTTTGTTGAATAAAGTTACGAAAAAGATTATACGTATTTATTGTTTGGATCGAACTATGTTTTCGGTTTTGTCATATAATCTTCGTTAAACTTTTGTAAGTCTATAGCTTCATCTTCAAAATATTCTTTAAACTTATTTGAAAGCTTTTCATCTTTGAACTTCACAATTGTATAGGCACTGTCAAAAGCTACAATTTCAACATAAGATTCCGGAATTAGAAATTGATTATTTTTCCAGGCATTCAAATCCTCAGCAGATAAATTTGAAATTGAATTTGTATTTAATTGAAGATTTTTAGGAGTGGCAGAAATTATACCCCAAATAATTTGAGTTTCAGATTGATATAGTTTTTCAAACTGTTCTTTGTTTAAGATAAAATAATCATGGTTGAAATCAATGTGAATATCGTTATCGTCGGACATAAAATCTAAATCCGTCAAAACCCAATTATATTCAAAAAGATCTTTCCAAATTGGCTTTAAAACTTCAGTAAGATTGGTGTGAAACTTAATTCTTTTTGTATTTCTGATGATCCAATTCATGATGTTAATCTGTTAAATATTTTCTTATAACATTACTGTCAATATTAAAAGGAACTTCTTGGTATTTCCATCCATTTTTAGGAATTTTTAATCCTGTATAATCTTCGGGAACGGGATATAATGCAAGAGTTTGTACGTTTTTAGGTTTTAAAGAATCATAAATGATCAAAAATTTATCACCTTTTCTATATGAAAAACCTGTTGTCTCGTTATAGACTTTGTTATTGATTTTATAACTATAATCGGTGCCAACACCGTTATTATTTTTTTGATGCCAATCGGTAGTGGCTATGGCGATAGTATATTTAGGTCTTGTGAGCATTTTTCCAATCCAAATTTTCTCATTTATGAAACCGGAAATTATAAATAATACTATTAAAATTGCTAAAATGATATAAAAATTCTTAGTTAGATATTTTATAATTTGTGAAAATTTATTCATTACTTCTATTTAAACCTATTTAATTTTTCAAATTCCTTTTACCCCACTGTCGGCGTATCCTCCTCATTCAAAATCTTTTTCTCTTTCATAGAGACCATCATTCTTTCGCATTTATATTTTTCCCAGTCGAAATTATTGAGGAAATCGAGGGCGGCTACAAAGCCTCGGTTGAAAAGCTCTTCTTTTTCCTCTTTTTTCATGAAGAAATTCAACCAGTTGCTGGTTCCGCAATTTACGGTCTGGATGCTGAAAAGATGGTAAAAAGTATGTTTTGTAAGGAATGATTTATCATTAAAACCTTTTAAAGTGCTGATGATATTTCCTGCGAAAGTTAAGGGTGATTTTAAAATTTCTTGGCTCGTTTTTCCTTTTTCGGAGAGAATATCGGAGTCGCTGGTCAACTGTACGCCAAATAACGGCATTCTCGGATAAAAAATATCGATAGAATGGAAGAGGTCGATCGGGAAATTGGAAATGCTGCCGCCATCGATAAAAACGCCGACAGGATTGATGTTTTCCTGCTTGGTATTCATCCAGAATTTCCAGGCGTATTTTACGGAATCATCCTCTTTATTGATCTGTTTCTGGAAAGGCTCAAAAAAGAAAGGAACAGACATCGAAGCGCGCACAAATTCAGCCGGGCTGATGTGTTTCAGCTCTTCTTCAGACCAGTATAAATTGGCCATTGTGGGCAGTTCAACCTTTATTTTGGCATTAATATCAGTCGTAATAACAACGTATTCGGACTGTAATTTGTAGAAAGGGTCTTTTTTATAATATTCATTGTTTACGGCACTTTCGTAGAAAATTTTATATCGTACCTCATCAATATGATCTTTATTATTCACTCTGATTTCTTCGATGCTGTTTAAGGCAATGGCGTAATATTCCATGCCGTTTCCGTAGCGGTAATTGAGGTTGAGGTTTTTCCCGGATTGTACGAATTTCTCGTTAAGTCCGGCGACCGTTGTTATCCCAAAACCCTCAAGGACATTTTTCATCTGATTCAAAAAAGTATTTCCCGGATTAAGTCCTGAATTGGCTTTTTTCAAGTCTTTATATAATTTTCTGAAATAAAAAAACGCAATAATAAGAGGAATAATAGGAACCAGAAAAAACAGCTTGGCCTGTAAGGTGGTCTCAGACTTAATAAAAAACGGTGCGAGAACAAGGATTCCCATGATTACTGCTGCAATAATTGCATTGATCCTGATGAAATTCTTATTGTTTAATATCGAATGAATGGTCGTTTTTACGTAAGATTTTCCATCCATGAAATCGGCAAAATTCCAGTTGAAGAGAATATCTTTAATAAGCTCACTTTTAGCTTCTTCTTTGGTTTTACAGGCCGCGATAAGCATGGTGTTAATGGCTCCCGCGCTCGTTCCGGCAACTTTTAAAAAACGGATCCCGAAAATTTCGAGTCCGTAAAGATATCCGACCAGTGCGCTGCCCCAGACTCCGCCACCTTCCTGCACAAACTCTACATATTGGTTTCCGTGCGCATCCAGAAGATCGGAAAACTCTTTAGACGAAATATTTTCATGCAAAGCAGCAAGCTTTTCCTTCGATTCTTTGGAAAGGACATTTTCCTCCAGAATTTTGTTGAGAGTTTCGGTTTTCATGATTCAGTTTGGTGTTTTTGCTGTAATAAATTTACAACAGTTTGGATATTAGTTTTTATGTTTTAAAAATAATTAATATTACATTTAAAACTCTGGGTATTTTTACTGTTTTTTTACCATTGTTTTCTTCTTGCGTAAATGAAAGTGCAGATTACGATTAAAGCCATTAACCCTAAAGTGAAAAAATAGCCGTTTTTATGATGCAGCTCAGGCATATTGTCGAAATTCATTCCGTACACGCCGGCAATAAATGTGATGGGTAAAAAGTACACCGAATAAATGGCCAGAACTTTCATCACCTGATTGGCTTTTTGATCAGAAAGGGCCAGAAACATTGAAATAAGGTTGGTGATCTGAATATTTAAATGATCAAAATCTGCTACAACATCTTTATGCTTATCCTTTAAATCTACCACCTCGGAATCCTGTAATCCCAATAATTTAAACTTATCGATCGCATCTGTAGAAATCGTCAGAACCCTGGAATTTAATCCTGCTTTTCTCTTTAATTTATATAATCTTTTAATCTGAGTGGTGTGATTGGTGTTTTTAAGGAAAATTTCATTTTCAATATTATCCATTGTTTCCATGAGGCTTATGGATTCATCATCAAAGCTTTTCATGATTAATAAGCTGATCATTAGGGCTATTTTTTCTGAAGTTGTCTCACCCTCGGCGCAGGAAAGCTGCTTTTTTGTCTGGGCAATACTTTTGGTTTTCATCCTGTGAATGGTGATTATGGTATTGTCAATGAGAAAAATCCCGATTTTTGTGCTGATGTCACTTATTGTATTCAGGTTTTTCCTTTCCAATTCCGTGCTTTCGCGGAGCAGGAAAAATTTTACGTTTCCGTCTTCTTCATATTTTGGTAAGTGATTGGGATCCAGCGTGTCTTCAAGCAGGAGGTTATTGATTTCGTATCTTTCATGAAGGAATTTCAGATCTTCTTCTGTAGGAGCTTCTACATCAATCCATTCGCAATGCGAATCTCTGTATATTGTATCAATTGGCATAAAGTAAAAATACTAATATTTTGAAATACTATGTGTTAAATAAGTCTATCTTTGCCAAAATTAAAAAAACTATATGATTAAAAGTACAATAAAAGGAATCGGATTTCATGTTCCGGAAAACATTGTTACGAATGATGATTTAGCTAAATTAATGACTACCAATGACGAATGGATCACGGAAAGAACGGGTATCAAAGAAAGACGACACAGAAAAAACAGGAATGATTCTCAGGAAACCACAGCTTATTTAGGTTTCAAAGCTTCAGAAAAAGCGCTTGAAAAAGCGGGTATGACTGCAAAAGATATCGATTATATTGTTTTTGCCACGCTGTCTCCGGATTATTATTTTCCCGGATGCGGGGTTCAGCTTCAGGATATGTTGGGTTGCGATACGATCGGTGCTTTGGATGTAAGAAACCAGTGTTCGGGGTTTGTGTATGCGATGAGCGTTGCCAATGCATTCATTAAATCAGGGACTTATAAAAATATTTTGGTTGTAGGAGCAGAAATTCATTCTTTCGGATTAGATTTTTCTGATGAAGGAAGAGGGGTTTCCGTTATTTTCGGGGACGGAGCGGGAGCGATTGTTCTTTGCGCAACTGAAGATGAAAATGCAGGCGATATTTTAGCGGTAAATATGCATTCAGAAGGTAAATATGCCGATGAATTGTGCACACAGTTCCCGGGTTCTAAATACGGATGGAGTGACAGGATGAGAAAAGAGCCTGAAAATGTGACGAATAAAGAAGTTTATCCGATCATGAACGGGAATTTTGTTTTCAAGCATGCCGTAACAAGATTTCCTGAGACGATGATGGAAGCTTTAAATAAAGCCGGGAAAAAGATTGAAGATCTCGATATGTTTATCCCGCATCAGGCGAATTTGAGAATTGCTCAGTTTGTTCAGCAGAAATTCGGGCTGCCGGATGAAAAAATCCATAATAATATCCAGAAGTATGGAAATACAACGGCTGCTTCTATTCCGATTGCTTTAAATGAAGCAATTGAGCTGGGTAAAATAAAAAGAGGAGATTTGGTTCTTCTTTCAGCATTCGGAAGCGGTTTTACCTGGGGAAGTGTATTGTTTGAATATTAATCAAAAATAAATAAATATAAAACCGCGGATTTTCTGCGGTTTTTTTGTTTTTATGCATATTTTTTATGCATTTCTTACTTGCGTTATATAATATTCATAAATATTGGAGTTAATTTAAACCTGTTTTTATGCCGGTATTATAAATAATTAGTCGGAATAGTGATATAACAGGCATTCCAGGCTATACGTATTCAATAATACTTTTTAGATGAGAATTTATTAGTGAATTAATGATTATTGTTGATAATTTTAGTTTTATTTCTAAAATCTAAATCTTTTTTTATGTAAAATCTAAATTTTGTGAATTAAATTTAATTAATTGTACTTCAGTTATTTAAATAAAAATGGTATACGGATGGTATACCATTTTTTTTGAATTTAAAATAATTTTCTATCTCTTTGCCGAAGAAAATTTTTAAACACTAATTTTTAAAAACAGATAGATGAAAAAAAAATCTTTAACAATTTTATTATTTGCCATTGCCACTACATGTATACAGGCACAAGTTGGAATTAATACTGCATCTCCAAAATCAACACTTGATGTGGCAGCTAAAAATGCTACCGGAGCTACTACTAATGTAGACGGGCTTTTGATTCCGAGAGTAGACAGACAAAGAGCTCAAAGCATGACGGGAGTTCCTGCTTCTACATTGATATATGTAAACAGTATCACAACAGGAGCTGCTGCCGGTACAGCTATAAACATCGATGCCCCGGGATATTATTATTTTGATGAAACAAATGTGTGGACAAAATTAAAAACATCCGCAGCGGCCGATATTAATATTTATAAAGACAATGGGACTCTGACAAGCAATAGAACGGTAAGCCAGGTGGATAAAACGCTTGCATTTACAGGAACGGCTACCAATGCATTTTCGGTAGATGGGAATACTTTGTCTGTCGATGCTGCTAATAACCGAGTGGGGATAGGCACTGCCCAACCTACATCTCAATTGCATACTACAGGAACTGTAAGATTTGAAAACTACCCGGACTATAGTTTACTGGCCACAAATGCGAATGGAGAGCTTATTGAGGGGAATGTTAATTTTGATGATCTGGGAATCCCCAGACCCGCTGTTTTCGAGCTGTCGACAAATATTACTAACTTTCTTAATGGTGTGCCGGAAGGAGGTAAACAAAATGTTCCCATGGCATTAGTGGCAAATTATACAGGAGCTAACGGGATTACTTTTAATGCGTCTACAAACCAAATTACATATCAGCCGGGTTTATACCAGATAAGCTTTGTTTATGAAGCAAAGCACGATAGTCCCGGATGTACAATTTCTTCACATATTGTAGATTTTCCGGGTGTCGTATTTAATGGTCTTGATGATAATCCTGGAAGAGTGCATTCCACAGCTGCTCATATCGAAGGTATTAATTCATATTATGGTGGCACTGTTACATATACAGTAAAATTAACAACTCCAAAAGTATGGAGGATTGCCCTTGGAAGAGGTGCATCCGGAAATTGTACTGGTACGGGAAATACGCTATTTAAAAAATCAACCCAATTATCAATACTTAGAATAGGTAACTAATTAAAACGACAGTTATCTCATTATGAGTTGAATCTTGTTTTCAGGCATGAAATAACAAATGTTTTGCTTGAATAATAATACAAAGATTAACCAATATAAACCGCGGATCTTTTGCGGTTTTTTGCATGAAAATCACTTACTGTTTTAAAATCTAAAGCCTGAAATGATAATTTGGCGTGTTATTTATCATATGAAAATGGTATTAATAAAATATTGTTTTTATTATTAATAAACTAATTGATTGTTATTACTACATTATTTATAATTCAATTATTGTAAAATAAAATTAATCGATTGTTTTCCAGTTATTTATGCGAAAGTGGTATATAAATGGTATACCTCTTTTTTTGAGCTTGATGTAATTTTTCATCTATTTAATGAAGAAATTTTAATGACAAATTATTAATCCAAAATAGATGAAAAAACAGATTTTAAGCATTTTATTATTAACTACTACTACAATATTAATAAAGTCTCAGGTGGGTATTAATAATTTAACACCGCAGGCAACATTAGACATCACCGCTAAAAATGGCGCAGAACCGGACGGGCTTTTGGTTCCGAGAATCGATAGGTTAAGAGCCCAAAATATGGCAGGAGTCCAAAATTCTACCTTAATATTCGTCAATAATGTTTCTAATGGAACGCAAACAGGACAGGCTGCAAATATAGATATAACGGGATATTATTATTATGATACTGCTACTACTGCATGGGTGAAGCTAAATCCTGTAGCTGCTCCTCCAGCAAGTGTCAATATTTATAATGCCGACGGTACACTTACCGGAAACAGGGTGGTAACTCAAAATGCAAATACATTAACGTTTAATGCAACCTCTACCAATGCTTTTTCTGTAGACGGGAATACGTTTTCTGTTGATGCCGCTAATAACAGAATAGGAATGGGAACAGCAGCTCCCGCCGGTAAACTTGATGTTATTATGGATAATTTAGGAGGAGGCGCGGGAAATGATATGTACTTTACGGGGTTTGGTAGTTCTGCTTATCCTGCTTTTTTCCTCGGCAGCGCAAGGGGAACAGTGGCCGCACCTGCTAATTTATCAAGTGGTGATATAGTAGGGGCCTATTATTTTAATCCAAGATTTAACAATACTTCTTCTTATACAAATGCCGGGATGGTATCCGTTTACAAAGGAGATGGTACAACGGCGCTATCGGATCTTACCTTGCGTGCTTCGGGCGCAGACAGGGTTCATATCAATGAAATTGGAAATGTAGGTATAGGAACTTTAAGCCCAAATGCAAAACTAGAAGTGAATTCCGGAACGGCCAATACTTCCGGCATAAGAATGACAAATCTTACTTCTGCTTCACCTACAAGCACAGGACAAATATTAGGAGTAGATGCGAGTGGTAATGTAATTACTTTAGCTCCTGCTGCAGCCCCCGCAAGTGTCAATATATACAATGCTGACGGTACACTTACCGGAAACCGGGTGGTAACTCAAAACGGAAATACTTTAGCTTTTAATGCCACATCGACTAATGCGTTTTCTGTAGATGGCTCTACGTTTTCTGTAGATGCTGTAAATGACAGAATAGGAATTGGTACCACTGCGCCTATGGCAAAATTAGATATGGTAGGAACAACTTTTGGTATGAAAAATTCTTCTGGAAGCGGGAGCTGGGATAATCTTTGGTTTAATGTTGGGCCGTCTGTTCCTTCTATCAATGCATCGGGGGCAGACTCAGGTTTACAGTTTAATGTGGGTGCTAATGCTGTCGGGACTTATGGTGACGGGCAGACCTTAACAACGGTAGCTACCATGTTACCCAATGGAAATATGGGAATAGGCACTACAACTCCTGCGGCAAAATTACATACCGTAAGTTCGACGCCCTATGCAGCGTTCCAGATGCAGGATGGCAGCCAGGGTACAAATAAAGTTCTTGTAAGTGATGCTAACGGTGGTGCTACATGGCAAAAAAATACAGGTAATATTCCGGTTGTATTTGCAGCAATTAGCGCTACCGGATATACGGGTACTAATACCGGTGTTCAGGATTTAGGTACAAATATTACACTGCCTCCCGGGAAATGGATTGTTAACACTAATGTATTATTGAAATGTCAGACTGCTCTAAACGTAAGCCAGGCAATCTGGGTAAAGCTTACGTGGTCCGCCACAGCCGGTGGATCTGCTTCCGGTGATATTGCCGGTGGGCCGTTTGCTTCCGGAGCATTAACTGGGCCTTCGGATTATGGAATGGCCACAGGAAACATTGTTATCAATAATACTTCAGGCGCTAATAAAACATATTATTTATCACAGAATAATCATATAAATTACGGAACTACCTGCAGTTTTGATAAGTTGGGCTCTAGTGCCTGAAGCGAGAATAATATTGTTGCTTTTCCGGCCAATTAAATAAATAATTGATTAAAAAAAGAGCCATCATTTATGACGGCTCTTTTTTTATTTTCTAAATGAAAGTAGAATTTTCTTTTTCTTTTTATGTTGCATTTCAAGCATTCAAACATATATTGAATCCACTTCAATTTACAGATTTATATAAGTGAAATAGGGTAATGAATTATTGTAAATGACTGTAATTTAGGTATTTAATTGAAAATAGTATATGGATGGTATATCCTTTTTTTTGAGATTGGCATGATTTTCCTTTCCTTTGTCTCAAAATCTAAACACAACATTAATGAAAAACAAAATAACAGCTTATAGACTTCTATGTCTTTACTAGCTTTTTACAGATACTTACTTTAAGGATGTTATTACATCCAATATCCATTTAATTATTTTACAGATTTATCAATAGAACTTGTTAAGTTAATTAGAACTGATGTGGCAATTAGCATTATAATGTCATATCCTCAGAATGGACTATTAAATAAAATATATTAAAAACACTATAAATGAAAAAAATTATTTTACTAACTCTTCTGAGTGGCTTTATCTATGCCCAAACCGGAAGTGTAGGCATAGGAACTGTTTCACCCGACCCATCTGCCATTCTTGATATAAAAGCTACTAATAAAGGTATGCTTCTCCCAGTAGTTTCGCTTACCTCAGCTACTGATCTGACAACAGTTGCCAATCCTAAAACGGGATTTATTATCTATAATAAGGCTATCTCCGGAGTAGGTACAAACGTTGTTGATAAAGGCCTGTATGCTTTTAATGGAACAATTTGGGAAAAAATGTGGACCAAAGACAACGTGAAAACAGAGATCGAGAAAATTCCTTTTATTACTCCGGTTTTTGCAGCAAGTAATATGGCCACTGCCGGATCTTTTGCAGCCGGATCTATTAGTAATATTACCTTTAATACACTATATAAAGACTTTCCGACAGGGGTACAGGGACCAGCGGGAGGGTACACAGGATATATGATTCAAAAAGCGGGAGGCTACGTAATTTCTTATACAGTTGATATCAGAAATGCATCAGGAGATACAAATACTGGAACGATTATCTATGTTCAAAAGAACGGTACAACGGCTTGTTCATATGGGACTGAAAAAAATTATCAGTTTGGAGGCGTATCAAGCACCTGTACTTTGAATCTTGCTGCTGGAGATGTGATCAGTTTCAGGGCACAATCTTCTAATGCATCATACAATATAGTAAATCCTAATGTTTCAATTTCAAAAATATCTAATAATTAATCATGAAATTTAAAATAATAATCACATTGCTTCTTATATTTCTGGCAATAAAAGCAAATGCTCAAGTTGTCATAGGTTCCAAAAATACATCACCTGCGGCTATTCTAAAGTTAGATGCCGGTAATAAGGCATTAAGAATACCCAATCTATCTGTAACCAATAGAGTGAGTACAATTGCTCCTATCGCATCTCCCGCTACTGGGGTTATGCTTTACAATACCAATACCAATATCAATACTGATATCGCTAAAGGAGTGACATATTGGGGAAGTGATAATAGCTATCATTCTGAAGCTTCTTATTCAGCTACGGAGGCTATTATCTCTTCATCGAATATTCCATTGCTGGTATTTAGTGCGGCTATAGGACAAAAACCTAATGTGCCTGTGGGATATACTGCTGGGGGGCCTTTTACAAACCTTTCATTAACAGGACCGGAAATATTATTCGATAAATATGCTGCGTGGAATCCGGCAGGCAATCAATATAAAATACCTGCTAGCGGAGTTTATATGGTGGAATATATTTCAGAAATGTCTAATGCAGCTAATATGGGAGGAACACCGAGTTTAAGAATTTCTAACAGTACAACAAATACTAATATAATTACCGGATATGGAAGATTTATTCCGTTAGCAAACAGGATGTACACGACTTTAATAATTACTCAAAATTTATTATCTACTGATGTTTTAATTTTTAAATACATCTATACAGACAATAATTACCGAATGGAAAAAGGAACTCTTAATATTTATAAATATTAATAAATCATGAAAATACAATTTATATATTTACCATTATTATTTCTCGGCATTTTTATGAAGGCTCAGGTGGGAATAGGCACTAACAGTCCGGATGCTAATACTGTCTTAGATCTATACAGTACCAGTAAGGGATTACTTATTCCGAGAGTTCAGCTTACCGGAATTAATGATACAGCGACAATTCCTGTGACATCTTCTGCATCTTCTCCGGAGCAGGGCACGGTTGTTTACAATTTATCAAATGCAGGAACCTCGCCGTCTAATGTTTTTAAAGATACTTTCTACATATGGACAGGCACGCAATGGGAAGGTATAGCCGACCTTACTGATGTACGAACGGAAATTGGCATCAGAAATACAACTCATATGTTATTTACAGGAAATTCTGCCACAGTATCAACAGCTTACACACCATCAGCATATTCTGCCTGGACCAATATGGATTTCTCAACAGAAAGGTTGGATATTGGGAATATTCATGCTGGGGGTACCTTTACAATTCCGACGACCGGATTATATTCTTTTTTTGGGATCGTAGCATTAGAGGTGTCAACTAATTCTGGTAATGTTAAATCATTTGGAGCCCGTATTATTAATGCAAATACATCTAAAGTTTTGGCAACTTCATACTATGGGACAGTAAATGGGGGAGATGAAGGTGATATGCCCCTATATTGGATGGGAACGCTTACTGCGGGAACACAAATTCAAATACAATACAGGATGAGAGATGTGGTGTCCAGCACAGTATCTACTGTTCCAACATCTAATATCACTGTGAGAAAACACTTTTAGGATATTCTAAATCGACATATAAATAAACAATCTTCAAAACAAAACGCATCATTTAGATGCGTTTTGTTGTTTTATATTTAAAGGCTTTTCAATAATTTTTCGGTGTCAGAAGAATCCTGCCCTGTGGCTTTTGCCAGCTCGATTGACTTTTCAGCCCACATTTTAGCGTTCTTTTTGTCACCTATCTTGTTGTAAAGATTAGCTAAAGTATCTGTATTCGCATAATTCTGATCTTTTTTTACAGATTCCTGAGCCCATTTTACAGCAGTTTCAAGAGAAGATTTTGTATTCACATTTTCAAAGAAATTCCATGCTAATGAATTAAGTTCTTCAGAAGTTGCGGCAGATGTATCTTTATTAAGGTCTAAGCTCAATTTCTCATAGGTTGCAATATCCTTATTTTTTAAAGCTCTGGAAGATTTTGCTCTTTTTAATATTTTTTCAGCTTCATCTTTGGATAAGAATTTTTGAGTTTCCGTTAAAAAATAATTGTCATCCCAAGTTTTTGTATCTGCATTATAGGCTTTTTTAGCGATAGAATTCAACTTAATATTTTTATCGAATTTCTCATACTTATCTTCAGGGAAGATTTTAATAATTTCTGCTTTTCTATCCTTAAATATTTGATATGACGGGCTTTCTGTGCTCTGAGTACCGGTAAGCAACATTTGTATATCTTCCTGATCCAGGCTTGGTTTTGATTTAAAATAACGTTCCATAACTCTTCCTGCAAACGTAGGATCACTGTAAAGTGTAAGCCCTGCAAGATTTTTTAAGAATTCAGGATCTTTTTCGCCGTCTTCGAACTTTTGCTTTAATGTATTTAACCGCTTACTTGGATCTCCTGCATCTTTTGCAAACTGAATAAAGTCATTTTCCTCTGTATATCCCAATGTTCTGTGTACAATTTCGCCATTTCCGTCAACAAATAAATAAGTAGGAAAGGCTTTAACATTGTATTTTTTAGCCAGCTCAATACCTTCTCCTTTTTCCATGTCTATTTTTGCACTCACGAAATGTGAATTATAATAATCTCCAACGGTTTTTAACGGAAAAATATTCTTTACCATTAATTTACAAGGTCCGCACCACGAAGCATACGCATCAATAAATACCAGCTTATTCTCTTTTTTAGCTTTTGCTAAAACAGCAGCGAAATTGGTGTCTTCAAATTTAATTCCTTGTGCGAAAGCAACGGCTCCGACAAATAAGGAAAATAATATTGCTATTTTTTTCATAAAATACTTTTTACTGATGCAAATGTAATAATTATACAATTATAAGAATGCGGTAGTGTAAAATAGTTATACTAAATATCGTAAAAATTCTAAAAAATTCACTTACTGATAAATTGTTTAAATATATTATTGAATAAATTAACTGTAAGATTGTTCCATAAAAATAAAAACCGCAGAAATAATCTGCGGTTTTGTTTATTTTGTTTTTACGGTGTCCTTAATTTTTACAGTATCTGAAACTGTTGCCGTTGCATGTTCAGAATTAGCGACTGCGGAATCTCCCATTTCGTTTCTTAAAGCATTTTTATCGTGATCATTTTTAAATTCTTCCCGGTTTTCTTTATTCTGCGCGCAGCTTCCTAAAAATAATAAGCCTAAAACAGCTCCTATCCATAATTTTTTCATAGTAAATTTCTTTTAAATGTTTAGTAGTAATCAAATATAATGATTTAATTAAAAGATTAAAAGATTAAAAGATTAAAAGATTAAAAGATTAAAAGATTAAAAGATTAAAAGATTAAAAGATTAAAAGATTAAAAGATTAAAAGATTAAAAGATTAAAAGATTAAAAGATTAAAAGATTATTTATAAACAAAAAAATCCGCAGAGCTTTCATCTGCGGATTTTCCATTTTAAAGTTAGACTTTTTTATTTGGTTGCTGGAGATGCTGATGCTGAATCCTTTGTAATCTTGATGCTGTCAGGATTTGTTGTCGGAGAAGCTACTGTATCTGTTGTTGTTGCAGGTGGAGTGCTTTGTGCTGTTTCCGCTGCTGTAGAATCAGTATTGCTTGTTGACATTGAGGATTCTTTAGTTCCGCAACTCACGGCAAATGTTCCTAAAACTATTGCTGTTAAAAAAAACTTTTTCATAATATTTTATTTTGGTGTTTAATGGGTGTACTAGTAATTATTCAATAATTATTCCGAAATAGGTTTATAAATTATTAAAAAACAGATAAAATAGTTTAAATTATGTTAAAAAGTGTCACATTATAGGAATTAGGGCTTAAGGTAGGGTTTAGTTTAAATTTTATAACTTAAATTTTTATCATTTATCATTTATCACTTATCAATTATAATTTATAAAAAAGCCCCGAAACCGAAATTCCGAGGCGATATTTTATTAACGAACAATTACTTATTGCCCATTACTAATTACTCATTAACCCAAATATGGATATTTGTAATCTTTAGGAGAAACAAAAGTTTCTTTGATACTTCTTACAGACGTCCATCTCAGTAAGTTCATTTTAGAACCTGCTTTATCGTTTGTTCCTGAAGCTCTACCACCTCCGAAAGGCTGCTGGCCAACAACCGCGCCTGTAGGTTTATCATTGATATAGAAGTTTCCTGATGCATTTTCCAATGCTTTAAAAGCTTCATTCACAGCATAACGATCTTGTGCAAACACAGAACCAGTCAATGAATAAGGAGAAGAAGAGTCAACAACTTTCAACGTTTCTGCCCAGTCATTGTCTTCATAAACAAAAACAGATAAAATTGGTCCGAAAATCTCTTCAACCATACTTTCGTATTGAGGATTTGTCGTTTCGATCACTGTTGGATGTACAAACCATCCTTTAGAATCATCAGTTTTTCCACCGATTATTACGTTTGCTTCGCTTGATGCGTTGGCTCTGTCGATATAACCTTTGCATTTTTCGAAAGAATTTTTATCGATTACCGCATTCACAAAGTTGGAAGGATCTTCAGGAGAACCGATTTTTATTGAATTGATCTGAGTTTCCATTACTTTTTTTACATCAGCCCAAAGAGACTGAGGAATATAAGCTCTTGAAGCCGCAGAACATTTTTGTCCCTGATATTCGAAAGAACCTCTTACCAAAGCAGTTGCAACAGCTTCTACATTTGCAGACGGGTGAGCGATAACGAAATCTTTTCCACCAGTTTCACCGACAATTCTTGGATAAGTTCTGTAGTTGTGAATATTATCACCGATCATTTTCCACATTCCCTGGAAAACTTTTGTAGAACCTGTAAAGTGAAGTCCTGCAAAATCTCTGTGTGCCAAAACTTTCTCAGCAGTTTCTTTTCCGTCCGTGAAAATCATGTTGATAACCCCTGCAGGAAGACCAGCTTCCGTAAGAACATCCATGATCACTTTTGCAGAATAAACCTGCTTGTCAGAAGGCTTCCAAACTACTACATTTCCAAGCATTGCCATACAAGTCGGCAAGTTTCCTGAGATCGCTGTAAAGTTGAACGGAGTTACCGCAAAACAAAATCCTTCTAATGGTCTGTATTCAACTCTGTTCCAGATTCCTGAGTCGGAAACGGGTTGCTCAGAATACATTTCCGTCATAAATTCTACGTTGAATCTTAAGAAATCGATCAATTCACAAGCGGAATCAATTTCAGCCTGATGTACATTTTTAGATTGTCCGATCATTGTTGCTGCGTTGATCACATCTCTGTAAGGTCCCGCCAATAGATCAGCAGCTTTTAAGAAAATCGCTGCACGCTGTTCCCAACCTAGCTCATTCCATTCTTTTTTAGCAGCTAATGCAGCGTTGATGGCGTCATCTACGTGCTGCATTGTTCCTTTATGATAAAAACCGAAATCATGTGCATGATCCTGAGGCGACTGAAGCTGAACCGTATCACCAGTTTTTACTTCTTTACCATTGATAACCATAGGGATTTCTATTTTCTCAGCCCACATTTTTTTGTATTGAGCGATAAGGCTTTTAACTTCTGGAGAACCCGGAACATAAGAATTTACCGGCTCATTTATTGCAAATGGTACTTGCGAAATTGCTTTAGACATATTACGTTGTATTATTTTAAAATTTGCTAATGTTACAAATTTACAACAATTAATTTGTACAAAAAATCGATACAAACTATTTCAATTTTATTGTTATAATAATGATATATTTGATTTGTTATTAAACTTTTATAAAATGAAAAAAATAATCTTTATTCTTTTATGCTTTTCGCAAATTGTATTTGCACAGCACAAGAAAAAAAAAGTTGAGAAAATTCCCTTAAAGCAGCAAATAGAAAAATATAAAACTCCTGATGATCAATTGTTAAATGGAACTTTAAAAGGCTCAAAGTGGTATTTTGATATGAAAAATTATAAAGAAGGTAAGCTGTATTTAAATAAAGACAATACGAAACCTGATGTATTAAATTTCGTCGATGATAAAAAAATCCAGATTAATATTAATCAGAAAAACTGTAAAAGTTTAATAAGAGGTACTTATGAGATCTTGAAAAATGATGGCAGTACAACTATGCCAATGGGATACCATCCTTTTAAAATTACATCACTTGCACAAAAATGTGCTGAAAATTTATCTGGATTTTTATCCGGAGCTGTTGATGTTTTTTTTGATGAAAACTCACAGGTAATAGAGCTGACAGAAGGTGAAAATTTTCCACCAATTGTTCCTGGGCAGTAAAGTCTACATTTTTTCGTTTTCCAGAATTTTTAACACAAGTTTTTCTTCATGAGTTAAACCCGCTTTACCGTCATTTTCTTCGATTTGTTCTAACTCGTCAAAATATTTTTTGATCGTATTATTTTCGTAAAGGTTGATGACCAAAGGATGAACATAATATTTTCTGCAAACCGTGCTCGTATTTCCCAGATGAGAAGCAACGATTTCCAAGGCTTCTTTTACTTTTCGTTTGTATTCTGTATTGTTTTCGGCATAACCGATTTCTTTAAATGCAATTAAAGCATTCACGGTTCCAGACCAGGTTCTGAAATCTTTTGCCGTAAAATCTTCACCGCTTATTTCCTTAATATAATCATTCACCATTCCCGAATCGATCGAGTGGCGGTTTCCTTCATCATCATAAAACTGAAAAAGTTCTTTTCCCGGAATATCTTTACATTTCTGAACCAATCTTGAAAGCCTTTTACTTCTAAGGTCGATATTATGCATGATTCCTTTTTTACCTTTAAAAGAGAAAGTCATTTTTTGTCCGTTGATCTTAACGTGTTTGTCTTTTAAAGTGGTTAAGCCAAACGAGCCGTACAGTTTTTCATAAGCATTATTTCCAATACGGATATTTGTTCGTTGCATTAAGCTGACAATCAATGCTAAAATTTTTCTTTTTTCGAAATTTCTTAAGGCTAAATCTTTTTCAACCTGCAGACGAATGGCAGGCAATGCATATCCGAACTGAAGCATTCTGTAAAATTTGGTATGATTTCTCAACGCGCTCCACAAAGGATGATAGCGGTATTGCTTGCGTTTTTTGGCATCAAAGCCTGTCGCCTGCAAATGGCCGTTATCCAATGCACAGATCCATACATTTTCCCATGCTGGAGGAATAACCAGCCCGTTAATTCTTTTAATTTCGTCCTTATCCTTGATTTTTTCTCCGTCTTTGAAATAGGAGTATTTTTTGCCCTTTTTTTTGCGAATGATCCCAGCAGACTCTGCATCGGAGGTATATATAAGATGTACCGCCTTTGCAGATGCCACCGGATCCTTCATAATTTTTACAATTTTGGAAGGTTTTAGGTGAGAAATAATTTCTAAGTCTGTATTCTTCTCCATAAAAAATGGTTAAGAGTTCTTACCCTTCGAAAAGATTAGTAAAAGAATTACAACAACTGCACAGACTAAAAGAATTCCCCACCACATTCCTGCCTTGAAAATTGTTTCCACTGCTTCGCAACTCGTCAACAATAATAAACTGAATATTGTAAGACTGTATAAGGTTAATTTTTTCATAGTTTTATTTTTTAGTGTTATTATTTAAATTCTATGATGATCGGCTCTCCAACGGGTGATGGATTTTTTAATCTCATCTCCTGAAATATCGTCTTTAAGAGCTTTTTCAAGTAAAATTTTAAATTCATCATCATAAGCAAATCGTAAGGCCGCAATTTGACTGAATTTCAGCTTCTCTTCAACTTCATCAGATCTCAGATTAAAGATTTCAAAATATCTTTGCTTAAATTCTAGTCTTACCAATCTGTTTTGGAGCCCCAAAGCATAATGTTGACGAACCATGAATGCCAGATAAAAAATCAGAAAAATAACAACTGAAAACAAAATCCATACAAGCTGGTTTTGCGAATCATTCCCTATTTTATAAATTCCAACTGCTTCTAAAACAATCAATAACGGAAGTAAAATGAAATGGTGTGGCGCATAAAACTTCCTGTGATTTTTATAACTCTGGTTTTCCATGGAAGCTATACTGCAAGAATCTTTCCAAAACTTTATATTTTTAATAATAATTGATTTTTGTGGTATATAATATGATTTGTTTTGGCTAAATGACAATATTATTTACCGTTTTGTGAATTGGATTTTGTGAAACTTACATTCAAAAAATTTTATTGAATGAAATAGTTTGCGAACTTCAAAACAAATAAAAATTTAAAAATCTTTACAGACATTGCGGTTAAAAACTCATAAATTCATTCTCAAACCTCAAAAAATTTGTAACTTCACCTCTTTAAAAAAATCATTAAAAAATGACTTCAAAGGAAAAAGTAGCTGCGCTTCGTGAAGAAATGCAGAAAAATAATGTTGATGCATTTATAGTATATTCTGCGGATCCGCATATGAGTGAATATCTGCCTGAAGAATGGCAGGAAAGGGCTTGGCTGTCGGGATTTTTGGGTTCTGCAGGTTTTGTGGTAATCACTAAAGATAAAGCAGGACTTTGGACGGACGGAAGATATTTTACCCAGGCTGCCATTGAATTAGAAGGCTCAGGAATCGATCTTTTTAAAGACGGAATGGAAGGAACTCCCAATTATATCGACTGGATCATTTCCGAGATTCCTGCCAACGGAAAAGTCGCTGTAAACGGTGTGGCAACTTCTCACGCCAACTGGGAATTATTGCATCAGAAATTACATTCAAAAAATATAACGCTGGTTGATCTTCCTCTTTTAAAGGAAATCTGGAAAGACCGCGGAACCCCGTCAAAAAATCCAATATTTGTACATCCTGTTGAAAGGGCAGGAAGGTCAGTAACCGATAAAATATCTGCAATCCGTCAGAAAATGGAAGAGCAGGACGTGACCGTTCATATCATTTCAAGTTTGGATGATGTGGCCTGGACACTGAATTTAAGAGGAAGCGATGTACAAAGCAATCCCGTATTTTTAGGATATATTATTATCACTAAAAATGATGCGATCCTGTTCACCGATTTAGAAAAGCTGGAGGTTGAAGCAAGAAAGCAGATGGACGAATCTTTCGTGAAAATGATGCCTTATGAAGAGTTTTATAATCATTTAAGAACAATCAGAAACGAAAAAGTTTTAATCTCTCCAAACAGCAATCAATCTATTTTTGAAGCTTTAAAAATTGATAATCAATTCATCAAAGCTCCGGTTCCCGGAAATTTAATGAAAGCCCAGAAAAACGAAACGGAGCTGGAAGGTTTCAGAAAAGTAATGGTGAGAGACGGTGTTGCGATGGTGAAATTCCTTTACTGGCTGACTCACAATGCAGGAAAAGAACCGATGAACGAATATTCTATCGGCGAAAAATTAAGAAGTTTCCGTGCGGAAGGTGAAAATTTTGTCGGAGAAAGCTTCGGAAGCATTGTCGGATATAAAGATAATGGTGCGATCATGCATTATTCCGCAAAAAGTGAAGGAAGTAAAGAAGTGACCAATGATTCGAGTATTTTGGTCGATTCAGGAGGTCAATATCTTGAGGGAACAACGGATATTACGAGAACCTTGGCTTTGGGAGAGGTTTCTAATGAGTTTAAAAGAAATTCAACGTTGGTTTTACAGGGAATGATCCGTTTATCAATGGTGAAATTTCCGAAAGGTACAAAAGGTGTTCATCTGGATGCAGTTGCAAGGCTTCCGTTGTGGATGGAAGGTAAAGACTTCAACCACGGAACGGGTCACGGTGTGGGAAGCTTCATGAATGTACATGAAGGGCCTCAAAATATCAGAAAAGACATGAATCCGCAGGATCTTTTGGTAGGCATGGTTGTTTCAAACGAGCCGGGCTATTATTTAGAAGGAGATTACGGAATCCGTCATGAGAATCTGATCGCTGTAAAAGAATCGGAAACAACCATTCACGGGACCTTTTATGAATTTGAAACATTAACTTTCTGTCCGTTTTTCAAAGATACGATTGTCAAAGAAATCCTTTCTGAAAAAGAAATCGCATGGCTGAACAGTTATCACAAAACCTGCGAAGAAAAAATCGCTCCTTATTTAGAAGGTGATGTTAAAAGCTGGTTTTTAGAATTGGTAAGTCCGCTGTAAAATAGTTGATGGTTTATAATTAGTTGACAGGAAAATTAAACGTATCATTTTAAGCATTGAACCTTAATCTTTAAACTAAGAGAATTGTTAGATAAACAAAAGGCTCTGTAACAATGTTGCAGGGCTTTTTCATTTTCACAACCGTATTTTTACGGATAAAATTACAGGGTTTATCCTGAGTTTTTGAAGTCTGAGAGGGTCTATCTTTGTATCAACAAAAAGAAACATCATTCATATCTTCATATACTTAGTAAATTCAAAGCAGTAATCACCTCGTTCAGGGGTGATTTTTTTGTTTTAGAAGCTTTTTACTTCATATTTTAAAGGAGCAACTTGATTACATCGAAAAACTGTTTTTTTTATTTGAAGCTTTTTCCAGCTTTCCGCACTCGCTATTTTTTTTGGAATTTCGGCGGCAAAGCCGCCGCCGAAATTCCAAAAAAAATGAGCTCAAACAATGCTTCAATCTGGGCTAGGTATTTGTCGTTCCTTTCAATCTATTACAATCAATTCAACATTCAGGTTGCCATTTGTATAGGTATAAGAATAACGACAAACTTTGTGGATAATGAGCGTGTAATATTGGTCGAGTTCTGAGATTTCGTTGCTTCAGCTCTTCATTCCGCTTCGTTACTTTTAGAATGACCGTGAAAAACAAAACAGAAAATCATCACAATAGATAATGTATATGGTTCTTTGCGATTAAAAACCTTAAATTTGCACTATGAATAACGATACCATTTGTGCACTGGCTACCGCCAATGGAGTAGGTGCTTTAGGCATAATCAGAGTTTCCGGAAATGATGCTTTACCGGTTGTTCAGAAATCTTTTCCCGGGAAAAATTTAGATAAGCAAAAATCTCATACAATCCATTACGGATATTTTATGGATGGCGATGAGGCGATCGATGAGGTGATGCTGTCTATTTTTCTCGCACCGAAAAGCTTTACGACTGAAAACTCTGTGGAAATTGCTTTTCACGGCTCGCCACACATCGGAAAACGTATTCTTGAAACATTGATCAAAAACGGGGCAAGAATGGCAAAAGCGGGAGAATTTACCCTTCGTGCTTTTATAAATGGCAGAATCGATCTTTCTCAGGCTGAAGCAATTGCTGATGTGATTGCTTCTGAAAATGAGGCTTCCAGAAAAGTCGCTATCAATCAGCTGAAAGGCGGAATTACTAATGAAATATCGTTTTTAAGAACAGATTTACTGAATTTTGTTTCATTAATTGAATTAGAACTTGATTTTGCAGAAGAAGATGTGGAATTCGCTGATAGAAGTGCTTTAAATCAGTTACTTGATAAAATTGAATTAAAATTAAATTCCCTGATTGAAAGCTTTCAATACGGAAATGCCATTAAAAACGGAACCGCCGTTGCCATCATCGGGAAACCCAACGCCGGAAAATCAACTCTTTTGAATGCTTTGCTGAAAGAAGAACGAGCGATTGTCAGCAATATTGCCGGAACAACGAGAGATACGATTGAAGAAATCCTACATATTAAAGGGCATGCTTTTCGTTTGATCGATACAGCCGGTTTACGTGAAACGGTAGATGAAATTGAGGCCATCGGGGTAAAAAAAGCCAAAGAAAAGGTTGAGAATGCCAATATTCTGGTGTATTTGGCTGATGCTGCAACAGAAGATTTTTCAGAAGATATTGAAATGATTAAATCTTTGCAAAGGGATGATTTAAAGCTGATTATCTGCGCAACAAAAATTGATGAAGTTTCTCCTGTAACCTATGAAAAAGCAGAAAATATTTTCAGAAATGAAATTTCCCAGGAGTTTGACTTCATTACAATTTCAGCCGTAGAAAATCAAAATATCCAGGATCTGAAAAACGAATTGTCTTCTTACGTAGAGCACCTAAAATCAGCAGAAAATAACGTTGTGATTACTAATCAGCGTCATTTTGAAGCGTTACAGAAGTCTTCGGACGCAGTACATAAAGTGAGAGAAGCAATCACTTTTCAGATCTCAACAGAATTATTGGCATATGAGCTTCGAAATGCCTTAGAATATCTTGGGCTGATATCCGGTGAAGTGACAAATGATGAGGTATTAGGAAATATTTTCTCTAAATTTTGTATCGGGAAATAATCCAAATAAATCACTGAAAATCAGTATCTTAAACTAAAAAGAATAAAATTTAGGAAATATCCGGTAAGGTGCTGTTTTACAGTGCTTTACGTATTTTAAATAAAGAAATTAACGTTATAAGTTACTGAATTTGTCCCTCAATTCCAAAGTAAAAACTTCAAGATTCCACAGGCCAATTGTTTCAAATTGATTTTTAAATCAGCAGTATACAAAAGGGAAATATTTTATAAAGCAACTGATAGATTATTGATTCGATGTAAACCATTTTTTATTATTAATTACTATTTTATATCAATCAATTAATCTTTTATTCATATTTTTAATATTCAATATTACAATGAAAATGAACAATAATATATTCTAATATGACCAGATAATGTTGCAATATGATCTAAATATTTTTTCTCCAATTGAATTCGAAGATTTCAGTAGGAATCTTTTGCAAAGAAAATTAAGAGTATATATGGAGTCTTTTACACCAGGTAAAGATGAAGGAATTGATTTTAGAATTTCCACTAAAGAAGGAGATATTATCATTCAGACAAAACGCTATGAAAATTTTAGGTTGTTGTTGAATAGTTTAAAAAAAGAGGTGCCCAAAATTAAAAAATTAGCTCCAAAATCTTATATTATAACAACAAGCGTGGGATTAACTCCTAATAATAAGAAAGAAATACAAAATCTCTTTACCCCATATATTAAATCTACAGAAGATATCTATGGCAAGAATGATTTGTTAAATATTCTCGCAGAAAATGGGGATATTGAAGAAATGTATTACAAACTATGGATTGGAAGTATTAGAGTATTAAAAAAAGTATTACAAAGTAAATATAACAATACACCTTTTGAATTAAGAAATTTACAGGATAAAATAAAAGTACATGTTCAAAATAAGAGTTTCTCTACTTCACTAAGTATACTAAAAGAACATCAATACATTATTATTTCAGGGGTTCCTGGAATTGGAAAAACAACTCTATTAGAAGCTTTGATTCACCATTATCTTTCTCTTGACTATGAACCAGTTTATTTAGGTGAGGACATAAGCTATAAAAATCTTTATCTAAATGATAGCAAAAAACAAATATTTTGGTTTGATGATTTTCTGGGAGAAAATTTTTTTGATCATAAAAACGGAACAAAAAGGATCCATCTTATTATCGAATTTATCAAAGATATCAGAAAAGCACAAAATAAGCTTTTAATTTTAACCACAAGAGAAAATATATTAAACCAAGCTAAAGAAATTTATGAAAAATTCAAGATAGAGAATATTGAAATAGCAAAGAATACAATTGACCTATCAATTTACACAAGATTAATTCGGGCAAAAATTTTATATAACCATCTATTTCATGCAGGAATCCCTCAGACACATCTTAATAATCTTATTGAGAATAAAAATTATGAGGTATTAATTAATCATGTTAATTATAATCCCAGAATTATAGAAACAATTATTAAACAAAAGATATGGAATAGTTGTACACCAGATCATTTTTTTGAAGTCATCAAAGCTTTCTTTGATAATCCGGAAACTGTTTGGTTACATAGCTTTGAAAATACAATAGATAGATTTTCTCAATATTTACTTTTGGTATTATTCACTCTTCCAAGTCCAGTATTAATTGATGATCTTGAAACTGCAACAGAGTCTTTTTTCTTCAATAATCCAAGACTAGGAATAAATTATGATCCTATTCAATTTTTAAAATCTATTAGAGAATTAGAAAACACGTTTATCAATACAGTAAAAACAGGTCCAGAATCAAGAATTGATGAATTAAGAATACAAAAAAGAGTAGGAGGCTGGGATACAAGTGATCCAGACTTAGACCTAAAAGGAAAAATTTTTGTTAAATATCAAAATCCATCTATTTATGACTTCCTATTTAATTACTTACTTGATAAAGAAAAACTTGTAGATTATCTACTAAACTCTTTTATTTTTATCGAACAATTTCACACCTTATTTTCAGTCCAAAAGTTCAATGAAACAATTGATTTAGACCAAACATTTATCAATAAGGTAGCAGCAAGGTTATTGCAAATAGAAAACAATCTAAGCTCTTGTAAAATAAATATTATAAATATTGGGTATAATTTACATACGTATCAGAAGGGCAAACCTTTTTATATATTTTTGAATTTCCTATATGATTGTTTATCTGATCACAATAAAGATATAGAAGAATTTGTCTATAGAAATTTTAAAACTGAATTAAGCTCCGAAGAATTTATTTATGATTCTGTATATGTGGACTTATTAGGAAAACTTGATTTGGCAAAATTTAGCATCAATGAAAATAAAATATTTAATAATTTTTTAAATTATAGCTTTGAAATAGCTGACCTAGACTTAAGTTCGTTTGAAAAACTTAAATTGATATTTCCAGATAAATATCAAAAATACATTGCATCGAAATATTTTTCAAATATAATTAATGAAAAAGCAAAAAATGCAATAAAGTTTTGTATGGGTAGTGGTGTTATCATTACTAATAAAGTATATGATTATAGATTTAGGCTAGAATATATTACAAAAAACTTTCAAATAAATTTAGATAAATATATCAAACAAATAGATGAAGTGCTTAGTTCCATTCAATTTCCAGAACAAAATTACGAAGAAAACGATATTGAGGAAGAAATGGTGATAAATGAAGAAATGGAAGATGAAATGGTTATAAGGAACCTATTTAACAAGTTACAAAAGTAGGGTAATATTTCGCTAAATATGACCAACTCGCTAAGCACACAAAGAGAAAGATAACTAAAAATATATTGTGAATTTTGACTAACAACAGTTTAATATTTATATTTTTTAAAAAACTGTAAAAATTATATTCTTCAGCCATCTTAGATCTAATATCTAATTAGTTGTTTTTAATTTATTTTTATAATCCGTAACTTTGTTATAATTATTAATAGTTGGAAAAAATTCAAACCCTATTTACCCCTTGTGGTAAGTTAAACTGCTGACTATCAAGGTTATTCATTTTTGTATCGGAAAATAAGGTTCGTTATAAATTGAAATTTGTAAAATGGAAGAATTTGTTAATTATATACTGCAGTTCGGTAACCTGAATAGTCAACAGATTGAACTGATCCTGAGCAAGGCAGAAACGCTGGAGCTCCGCAAAGAGGAATATTTTTCGGAAGCTGGTAAAGTTCCCAGATATGTAGGTTTTCTTCTTAAAGGAGTAACCAGATTCTGTTATTATAATAATAAAAGCGAAGAGATTACGCATTCTTTCGTTGAAGAAAATAATTTCGTTTCTGACCAGCAAAAATTTGAAATGCAAATGGTTGCTTCGGAGTATATACAAGCCATAACAGATTGTCAGTTGCTTGTCTTTTCAAAAAAGAACTGGGACGAGATCGGAAATACTATTGTCGGCTGGAAAGAGATGGAGAATCTCATTGTCAAAAACTGTCTCCTGAAGGCGATAGAAAGGAGAAGCCCGTTGGTATCAGAAGACGCAACGAGCCGCTATCTTTCATTTCTTAACCAGTTTCCTGGGCTTGTCAACCGTGTCCCGCTTTCGCATGTGGCCTCTTATCTTGGTATAACTCAGCAGTCATTAAGCAGGATAAGAAAAAATATCCGTTGAGTGATTCTCAGCTTATAGCTAACTTTTTAATTAAATGACTGTCTGAACTGCAATGGCGAGACGTTTGTCTTTGTCTTGAAAAGTTTACTGAACGATTGTGAATGCTCAAAGCCCAATTCATAAGCAATTTCCGAGACGGAAAGATTCGTCGTGGATAATTTTTCTTTGGCTTTCTCTATAATTGCATTCTGAATGTATTGTTGTGTGTTCAGTCCTGTCAATGAACGCAGCATGTCGCTTAAATAGCGCTGCGATAATTTTAATTCCGTGCTGATATAATTCACGGACGGCAAGCCGTTTCTCAGACTGCTTTCTTTTTCAAAATAATTATTTAAAAGCTTATCCAAAGAAGTGATAATGTCGTGATTGACTGCTTTCCTGGTAATAAATTGCCTGTTGTAAAAGCGATTGCTGTAATTCAATAACAATTCTATTTGCGAAACCAGAACATCCTGGCTGAAACTGTCAATATTATTGTCTAATTCATTGGCTATTGAAGCAAACAAACCGGCTATAATTTCTTTTTCTTTCAATGATAAAAATAAGGCTTCTGAAACATCGTAAGAAAAAAAGCCATATTGACTGATCGTTTTTCCTAACGGATAATTCCGGATAAAGTCCGGATGGAAATACAAAGCAATCCCTTCATAGCTTTCTGTATCTTCCGGTGAAAAAACAATCTGCTTAGGCTTCAGAAATGCCAGTCCGCCTTCTTCAAAATCGTAATAGCCCTGTCCGTATTTTATATGTCCTGTAAATGATGGCTTAAAGGAAATTTTGTAAAAATCAAGGCTTATTTTTTGCCCTTTCGGAAATATTTCAATCGGAACAGTATTGTAGTCCACCAATGCGATCAGTGGATGCAACGGCGCAGGAAGTCCCAATAGCCGCACCAGTTGCGATATACTTTTAATATGGTGTATGTTAGATTGTTGCTGCATTTTCTTTTACGAATGTAATCAATTTTGCTTTGACGGACGAATCACAATATCGCCGATTTCAACATCGTCAGGCTGGCTTACTGCATAAATCACAGCATTCGCAATAGCAACGGGATTTATTGCAATTTGTTCCATTCCTTGTTGAATGGCTGTTTTCATATCTTCGTTTTTGAGGTTGTTTGCAAAATCTGTTTTCACAAATCCGGGCGAAATGCCTGTAATGCGAATGTTTCCGTCTGATTCCTGACGAAAAGCTTCTGCAATTGTGCGAATGGCATTTTTAGTTCCCGCATAAACGCCCTGCATAGGCACAATCTTTATTCCTGATGTTGAAATAATATTGACAATATGCCCCGACTGTTGTTGCTTGAAAACGGGAATTGCAGCTGCCATTCCGTAAAGAACGCCTTTAAGATTTATGTCAATCATTTCTTCCCAACCGGCAATATCCAATTCGTCAATTCGGCTTAACTGACTGATACCTGCGTTGTTTACCATAACATCTAATCTTCCGTATTTTTCAACCGCAGCATTTACCAATTGAACCAGATCGGCTTTATCCTTCACATCAACTTGATGAAAAATGGCTTCACCACCTGTATTTTTAATTTCTTCAACAATTTGTTGTAATTTTTCTGTTCGTCTTGCGCCCAAAACAACCTTTGCGCCGTTTTTTGCCAACTCCAGCGCAATGGCTTTACCTATTCCGCTGCTGGCGCCTGTAATGGCAACTACTTTTCCTTTAATATTTTGCATTGCTGTTCGTTTTTTTATTTGTCTATTTGTTTTTCTAAAAATTCCGGATAACGGTCACCAATAAGGGTAATTCCACTGACTGTTTTATTGATTTTTTCAAGTTCATCAGATGTTAAGACAATATTTGTACTGCCAATATTTTCTTCTAAACGATGTAATTTTGTAGTTCCGGGGATTGGGGCTATCCAGGGTTTTTGAGCTAAAAGCCAGGCTAATGCCAATTGTCCTGTGGTAATATTTTTTTGTTGAGCAATCTCATAAAGTGCGTCAACTAAAACCATATTGGCTTTTATATTTTCTTCACTGAAACGGGGAAGAACATTTCTGCGGTCAATATCCTCTAATTTTTTATTGATAATACCTGTAAGAAAGCCTTTTCCCAAAGGACTGAACGGCACGAAGCCAATTCCTAATTCTTCTAAAGTCGGGATAATCTCGTTTTCCGGTTCGCGCCAAAACAAAGAGTATTCGCTTTGCAATGCTGATACCGGTTGAATGGAATGTGCTTTTCGAATTGTTTTAGGACTTGCTTCCGATAAACCGAAATATTTTACTTTTCCCTCCTGGATCAGGTCTTTTACGGTTCCTGCAACATCTTCTATCGGAACATTTGGATCCACTCTATGCTGATACAACAAATCGATATAATCTGTTTTTAATCTTTTCAATGATGCTTCAGTAACTGCTCGTATCGTTTCTGGCCTACTGTCTAAACCTACCGCTGGTCTGGCATCTTTACAGCCAAACTTTGTAGCGATCACTACATCTTTTCTGTAAGGCTGCAATGCCTCGCCAACAAGTTCCTCATTGGTGTAAGGTCCGTAAGCTTCGGCAGTATCAAAAAATGTAATGCCTCTTTCAACCGCGTTGTGTAGAAGAGTGATGGCTTCTTTTTTATCAAGACCTTTTCCGTCCAGAAAGTTTAAACCCATACAGCCAAATCCTAGTGCAGAAACTTCTAATCCGCTATTTCCTAATTTTCTTTTTTGCATAATTCTTTTTTTAATTTTTTAAAACTGATTCTAATCTCAAGTACAAAATTCCTGATTTACGTTCTATAAAAAGTAGTCTAATTGGTAGTTGTTGTAGTTAGATTTTCAAACCATATAAATTTTAGTCCGCTACGTTTGTCAAACGATTTGGAGATTAAAAATATATGTCATTAAGTTAAATTAAAGATAACTGCGCTTTTATCCGAGATAGGGATTTGAATCATAAATTTAATACATAATTAACGATGATGTGATCTACATAAAAAGAGAATCTGATAGTTTCGCAGGCAATTACAAACTATTAAAAGAATTAATTAATCATGATTCAAAGACAACAACTCCTTGGATGGATGTTTATGCTGCTTACAGTAACGGCCATTGGATGTCAGAATAATGACATCGCTTCAGCTTCAAATGAAGAAGAGCTTTCTTCAAAAATCACTACCCATAAAGCAGCTACGGATGTAAGCGTCAATGCTTACGTGGATACAAGTACGTACATCAATTCTGGCTTTAGCTTTCTAAACCCGTCTCAGATTGATAAAAATCGTCAGGCTATAGGCGGAAATTCTTACACCGAAGTCTATGGGTTCAATGTCCCTGAAGAAAACAGGGTAAGAGGAATCCGTTGGAATACCGATGATGAGACTACATCAATCTGGAGGCCTCAGGGGATCGCAGGATTTACCAAAGATGGTGTGCGTTATCTGTTGGTGAGCTGGTATGCAAAGGATGATGCTGAGTATAAAGGCTCCCGTATTACTTTGATTGACATCAGCCCGAGTTCAAGCACGTATCTCACGTATCGTCATATTCTTTTAGTGCAGCCTGATATTCCGGCAAGTACAACAACCTATTCACAGTATGGATCTTACGCTCCGTTGAACGTACATGCTGGTGGAATTGCTTATTTTAAAGGTAAAATATATCTCAGCAGCACGAATTTAGGTGTTCGTGTATTTGACTTAAATAAAATAATTGAAGTAAGTACAGGTGACACGACCAATGATAAATGTGGTAAAGATGCCAACGGGAATTTATTCGCCTTTAATTATCGGTATATATTGCCTCAGATAGGGTATCAAAAAATCAACAATGCCAGTCCTTTTTCCACTATTCAGGTGAATGATGAAGGAACGCAGTTCTGGACAGGACAATATTATGCAGGGAGCGCCGATGCTTCTATTGTTCCTCAGGTATTTGGTTTTCCTGTTGATGCAAATGGAACGCTTCAAAATACAGGAATTGTCGCAGTAGCCCCAAAAAACAGTCTTTTCGCAGATAATCACGCTCACGGAATCCAGGGGGTGTTCCGAAAAGGAAACAGAACATGGCTTTCATGTACCGGATCTCCAAGCAATTCTTATGGCTCAAATGCAAGATTGGCCCGTTATACCGATGGAGCCGATGATACGGTACGTTACCGATGGCCGTATGGCGCAGAATCGCTCTATTATGAATCTCAATATAATTATCTGTGGAGCTTGACGGAGTTTGAGCCCAATGCCGGAGCGCAGAACGGAAGTCAGGTGAATCGATGCATATTTGCGGTTGATTTTTCTAAATATGAATAGCAGAAAATGCTTTAGAAATTAACAAATAAAAAAGAGACTGTCTCAAAAGGCAGTCTCTTTTATTTTTTAAGTGTATCTTCATTTATTAATTCAAAATTTCTTCAAAATTGAATGTTTAAATTAGCAAAATGAAAATCCTGATCATTGAAGATGAAATAGAATTGGCAAAAAGTATTTCCGAATATCTTTCCGGAGAAAATTACTTATGCGAGTTTGCTGCTACATTTCGTGACGCGATGGATAAGATAGAAGCCTTCCAGTATGACTGTATTTTGCTTGATATTATGCTTCCGGACGGCAACGGCCTTGCCATTTTGGAAGAATTGGAAAAACAGGATAAACAAGACGGTGTTATTATTATTTCTGCAAAAAATGCGTTGGATGACAAAATAAAAGGCTTACAGTTGGGTGCAGATGATTATATTACAAAACCTTTTCATCTTTCGGAGCTGATGGCAAGAATTTATTCTATTATCCGTAGAAAACAGTTTAATAATTCAAATATTGTAAAGCAAAATGAGCTGCAGATCGATCTCTTAGCTAAAACGGTGACAATCAACAGTAAAACAATTATTCTCACAAAGAAAGAATTTGATCTTTTAATCTATTTTATAGGAAATAAGAATAAAGTGATTTCTAAAAGCACTTTAGCAGAGCATCTTTCCGGGGATTTTGCAGATATGCTGGATAATCATGATTTTGTGTATGCTCATGTGAAAAATTTAAAGAAAAAATTATACGACGCAGGCTGTGATCATTATCTGAAAACCGTGTACGGCACAGGATATAAATGGGAAGCGAATTGAGCATTATTATTCAAAAAGATAACATTAAAAACTCATAATTCATAATTTCGTTGAAGCCTTTATTAACCAAAACAACAAAACCATTTATTATCTATGTCCTCATTATTCTGGTCATCAGCATTCCCGTATATTATTTTGTGGTTGATACGATTTGGAAAAGTGAGCTGGATGAGCACAACCTCACGATAGCGGAAAAAACGGCGTATGAATTTAATAATTTAAAGCTTTCGGATAAAGAATTAGAAAAAAGCATCAATCTTTGGAATCAGATCCAGCCGGGGGCTGATATTGAAAAAATGCCCTTCAAGTGCGTAAAGAAAGATCACTTTTTCACGATTGAAAAGCAAAAATCTTTTACTTCAAAACCTGAAATAGAACGCTACCGATGTTTGAAAACAATAGTTTATATCAATAAAAAAGCTTTTCTTTTTACTATAGAAACCAATATTGAAGAATCTCAGGAAACCGTTGCTGCCATTGCTCTGATAACTGTTTTTTTCTTTGTTCTTATTGTTATCGGGCTATTATTTTTAAACAAAAAACTCTCTGCTTCGATCTGGAAACCATTCCGGAATACTTTAGACCGGCTTAAAACATTTAATCTCAATAATCAGACTAAAATTGAGTTTGAAAAGACGGATATAACAGAATTTGAAGAACTTAATCAATCTTTAAATAAATTAATAGAACATACGGTTTCTGTATTTAAAACTCAAAAAGAATTCACAGAAAATGCTTCACATGAGCTGCAGACTCCTTTGGCAATCCTGAAGAATAAGCTTGATATTTTACTGCAAAATGAAGATCTTACGCAAAAACAATATCAGATTGCAGAGGAAATGAATAAAGCCTTAACCAGAAGTTCAAGAATTAATAAAAACCTTTTGTTGTTGGCTAAAATTGATAATAACCAGTTTGATAACTCAGAAATTATTCAGTTTGACGGATTATTGGATCAAAGCATGGACATGTTGCAGGAGCATTTCGAGCAAAAAAACATTTCTGTTCATAAAAATATTTCTTCCGATGTTCAAGTAAACGGAAACGGCAGCTTAGCCGAAATTATGATTAATAATCTTATACTGAATGCAATTCGCCATACTTCAAATGAAGGAACAATTTCTGTGAAATTAACGGATTCTGTATTTGAAATCGCTAATTCCGGGACAGAAAAGCTGAACACTGACTTACTGTTTAAAAGGTTTTCAAAATTATCAACGGATAAAAACGGAAGCGGACTGGGATTGGCAATCATCAGTGAAATTTGTAAATTCCATCAATGGACAATCAATTACAAATTTGAAAATAATTCACATGTTTTTTCTGTAATGATGAATAATTAAATTTCTTCATAAACTTTTTGAATCTCTGTTTTCTCAACCTAAAATGAAAAACTTTGTGTTCTTTTTAAGTAGAACGCCTTTGTGTAGCTTAAAAAACTTTAGTAGTCAAAAAATCTTTATAGACTTTGCGTTTAAAAACGAATTATCAATTAAATTTTTATTTTGCTTCATATTTTCAATATTTAATACATAATAATTCTTTTATTCAAAATTAATTCAAAATTAAGAATCATTTTTGTGCTTAATAATACAGCACTGTGAAACAACTACCAATCCTTTTGGCATTACTATTTTTTATATTAACGAATGCACAAACTTCAAATTCAGGAGCAGTAACTGAAAAACAACAAGATCCCTTACCACAAAATAAAATAAAAACCATTCAGGAAGTTACCATCATCGGTAAAAAAGTGGTTGTTGAAAATAAAATTGATAAGATCATTTACAACGTTGCGAATGATCTTACATCTCAAAACGGGGCAGCAATCGATGTTTTAAGAAAAGTACCACAAGTCACCGTAGATGCGGACGGAAATGTGGAATTACAAGGAAATCCTAATGTCAGGTTTCTGATCAACGGAAAACCTTCAAGCATATTCGGAAACAGTCTTGCCGATGCGCTGGCTTCGATTCCTGCGAGTCAGATTAAAAGCATAGAGGCGGTAACAAGTCCCGGAGCAAAATACGATGCACAGGGAACGGGAGGAATTATTAATATCATTCTGAATGAAAGCAAAGTAAAAGGCATCAACGGACTCATTAATATGTCTGCCGGCACGCGCTTCGAAACGGGATCTTTGAATCTTAATTTCAGAAATAACAACTTCAGCCTGAATGCTTTTTTCAGTGGAAATGCACAATTGAAATCCAGAACACCTTCTTCACAGGACAGGATTTCACATGATCCTGCATTACAAACTCAAACACGGTTATTACAGGAAGGATACACAGACTTTCAAAGACACGGTTATCGCACAGGCTTAGGTTTTGATTGGTCAATTAACAAAAATAATACATTAAGCGGTTCAGTTTCTTACAATGATTTTGCCAATAAAAGCATCGGTTTTATTAACCAGGAACAATATATCACCGATTTTTCTAATTCTGGCGAACAGTCGATCATTGGATACAGAAATTCTGACAACCGTTCATCGGTGAATTCTATTGACGGAAATTTAAGCTACAGAAAAACTTTTGAAAAAATAGGGCAGGAGCTGACCGCAGATTATGTTGTAAGCTACGGTTTGCCTAAAAGTAATTACTTTCAGACTCAGAGTTTAACAGGAGCATTATTTCCCTATAATGGTATTTCGGGGAGCAATCCGGGAACAGATTATAGTCATAACTTATCAGTAGATTATGTACAGCCTGTCAATGAAAATGCTACGTTTGAAATGGGAGCGAAGGCTATTTTTCAGCATATTACCAATGCTACTGATGTCAATGTTTTAGATCCTTTATCGGGACAGTATGAAACTGATCCTTTGCAGTCTTACCGTTTACAATATGATATGAAAATTTATGCTGGATATCTTTCTTCTACATTAAAATTATTCAATTGGCTGGATATAAGAGCCGGTGCACGCTACGAGTACACAACGGTTAAAATAGATTTTCAGAATACCAATATTCCATCTTATAGTCTGCTTGTGCCTTCATTTATTTTGTCTCATAAATTTGAGAGTAGAGAAACAGTAAAACTTTCCTATACGAGAAGAGTTGAAAGACCTGAATATGCTGAATTGAACCCGTTTTTAAACTTCAGTGATCCTCATAACATCACAACCGGGAATCCAAAATTAAAGCCTGAAATAGCAGATAATATGGAATTTGGATACAGTAAGAATTTCAAAAATGGTGGTAATATTTCATTTACACTTACAGAAAGGATTAACAGTCAGGATTTAAAACAAATCACTACTTTTTATCCGATTTATCCTGTAAATGGCACAGATTATACGAATGTTTCAGTCACCACAAGAGAAAATATAGGAAAAGAATACAATTCCGGAGGGGTTTTGTCGGGTTCTGTGTCTTTTTTTAATAATAAATTGAATATCCGTGGAAATATGATGCTTTTCCACCGATATATTGTCAGTCATATTTATGTTGGAAATCTGGACATGGGCTTCCGTTATCGATTAAATTTAAATATGAATTATCAGTTTCCCAAAGATTTTGTTGTAGAAATGTTTGGGAATTATAACTCTGCAGCGAAAAATATTCAGGGTAAAAATCCTCAGTCCATCACTTACAGTATGGCAGCGAGAAAACAATTCTGGAATAAAAAGGCAAGTATAGGCTTAACAATGACAAATCCTTTTAATAAATACATCAGACAGATTACAACTGTTGATACAGATGATTACAGCTCGTATTCTATACGTGAATTACCGCTTCGTTCTTTTGGGATCAGCTTCAGCTACAAGTTCGGAAAAATGGATTTTAAAAAAGAAAAAGATATTAGTAATGATTATTTGAATGAAGCATCACAAGGAAATTAGATGCGAGTATTAACGATCAATTATCAGTTTGAAAATAATTCATCTGTTTTTTTATTTTATGATATAAAATTCAAAATTTCTTCAAAATCGGGTTGCACTTTTGTAGCATAAAATAACAAGTGTAATCCTTTAGAAAATGATTTTTGAACTCGTTTTACTGTTCTGCGGAACTGTTCTTGCGTTTTGGCTAAGTGCTATTTGTGGAGGTGGGGCAAGTCTTATTCTGATTCCGATTCTGAATTTGCTGTTATTTGCATCAGTGGTCCCATTTTCCTTGACTGTAGGCACTTTTACCAGTTCTGTATCGAGAATAGCCGTATTTAAGAAACATATCAACTGGAAAATTTTCTTTTGGTTTGTTCCTTTTTCTATTCCTGCAGTTTTAATTGGTGCTTATTTGATAAAATTTATTAATCCGAATTATTTGCAATTAATTGTTGCTCTGTTTCTTATAAGTAATCTTCCTCAACTATTTAAATCAAAGAAAAGAGAAGAAAAGCCAGAAAAGCTATATCCAAAATTTGCATTGGCAATGATTGGTTTTCTAGCAGGTTTTGTTTCAGGAATTACGGGAGCGATAGGGCTTTTATTCAATAGATTTTATTTGAAATTCGGACTTACAAAAGAAGAGATCGTAGCTACGCGTGCGGCAAATGAAATTTTTTTGCATTTCATTAAATTGATCATTTATATTTCTCTTGGTCTGTATTCTCATTTAGCATTATGGTTGGGTTTGGCAATTGCCGTTGCCACTATAGTTTCGTCTTATACTGTCAAATATATTCTTCCTTATTTAAGCGAAAATCTATTCAGAAAAATAGGGTACGGAGCGATGGTAATTTCCGGAATCGCTTTATTGGTGGGAACTTCCGACAAGCTTATTAAACAAGATAACATTAATTTTTCAACGATTCATGATGGTAAAGAGGTGAATTCTGTTATTTCCTGGAGAAACACCGATTTTGTTCTGGAATATGCTATTGATGATGGTTTGGAAATAGAAAGACCGATTCAGCAGGAAGAATTACCACACAATCTCAGAGAAAAATATAACGTCTTAAAAAAACAATATGACATTATTTATATTGAAAAAGTTTTCACTTTCGGAAAAAGACCGACACACGAATTTTATTGCTACAAAAATAATCATCTTACAAAATTTGAAATATAGCATTCAGTATAAGTTTTAAATATAATTGTTATGAATAATTTACTAGAGGCTGTAAGCAATTATGTGATATTATTTCTTTCGGAAAACCTTTCTGACCAGCTTTCTTTTCATACTATCGGTCATACCTATGATGTTGTGGGTGCGGTACAGGAGATTGGTTTAGAAAGTGACCTTTCTGATGATGAAATGCTTGTTGTACAGGTTTCTGCATGGTTTCACGATTGTGGATATGTAAACACATATATCGGCCACGAGGATGAAAGTAAAAAAACGGCAAAAAATTTTTTAGAAAACTTTGGATGTGAAAAAGATTTTATAGAAACTGTTTTAAACTGTATTAATTCCACAAAATATCCTCCAAAACCTTATTCTCTACTTGAAAAAGTGATGTGTGATGCAGATATGTATCATTTGACACGCCCGGATTATCCAAAGTACGGGAAAGCATTAAGACTGGAATTTGAAAAATACCTGGGCCTTACTTATACGGATAGGGAATGGCAGATAAAAAACTGCAATTTCTTTAAAGATCATAAATATTATACAGAGTATGGTCAAAATATTCTTACCAAGTTTAAAGAGGTGAATATTCAATTAATGAATTGCCATGAATAAATTTTAAAATCAATTAATTACTTGTTATTTGAAATGTTAAGATTCCTAAAAAAAATAGTATTCTGCCTTTTAATGGTAAGTGTAGCTTGCGGAAAGATAACTGCACAAAGTTATATCGATACAATCCGGACTCCGGAAATCCAACAAGACACAGCAGTTATACTGAAAACCGAAAAAAATCATTTGCATTATAAAAGCTTAATTATTCCTACGGTATTTATCGGATATGGCGTCGCCAGCTTAACGGTGAAAGACCTGAAACAAATTAATTTTTCTACCAGAGAAGAAATTAATGAGCACAAACCCGATCATATCAAATTGGATAGTTATGCTCAATTTGCACCTGCAGCTCTGGTTTACGGATTAAATGCAGCCGGAGTGAAAGGAAAACATAATTTTAAAGACAGAAGCATTATCTACGGAACTTCAATGTTGATCACATCAGTAATTACACTTCCTTTAAAGCATATTGTTCAAGAAGAAAGACCGGATCAGTCTAACAATTTATCGTTTCCTTCGGGTCATACGGCGATTGCTTTTGCCTCTGCGCAGTTTATGTTCAGAGAATACAAAGACACCAATTTCTGGCTGGGGATTTCCGGGTATTCTTTGGCTGTTTTTACCGGAGCCTACAGAATGTTAAACGATAAGCATTGGCTTGGAGATGTCGTGGCGGGAGCGGGTTTTGGTATTCTTTCCACAGAATTGGCGTATTGGTTATATCCTAAAATTAATAATATGTTTGAGGGTAAAAACAAAAATTCAGCGACAATGTTGATGCCTTTTTATCAGAATAAAAGTGTAGGAATCGGCCTTGTTAAAACTTTTTAATGCTACTATAAATTATATATTTCACACATAGTCTAGGGGAAAGATATTTTTAACGTTATTCATTTTAATTAATTTGTAATACCATCTTTATTGTTTTAAAGACAATTTTAAGCTTGCTTTGTTTGTTGCAGCTAGATAATATTAAATAAAATTTATAACTGTTGTAATTAACTGATCCATAGAAATAAGACAGGATGGGACAGGATGCTGCTTTTTTGGTTTGTAGGTAGATTAGTCAGACAGAAAAATCTTAGTATTTAAGCCATCAAACCAATCATTATGTTTCGGAAAATCTCTATATCTTTATTTTTAAGTTTGTTCTTTGGATTCACTACCGCACAGCAACTTGCTTTTCCCGGAGCAGAAGGATTTGGGCGTTTTGCAGCCGGCGGGCGTGGTGGCAATGTTTATCATGTGACCAATCTTAATGACACAGGCAAAGGCTCATTTAGAGATGCAGTCAGCCAGACGGGAAGAACGATTGTTTTTGATGTTGCCGGTGTGATCAGAATTAAAGAAAAGATTGCCGCAGCCCCCGGAATTACCATTGTAGGTCAGACAGCACCGGGTACCGGTATCACTGTTTATGGGAATGGCGTATCTTTTGGCGGGAACACTATTGTAAGATATATCAGATTCAGAGGAAGCATTAATATGCCTAAAGGAGCATGCACCGTAGTGGCAGATGATCTGAAGGATATTATTTTCGACCACGTTTCTATAGAATGGGGCAGATGGGATAATCTTCATATAAAAAACAGCTCCAATATTACACTGCAATATTGCCTTATAGGTGAAGGGATTGATCCTCAACGTTTTGGAGCCTTACTCGAAAATCCTATAGATCTCACTGTGCATCATAGTTTATGGACAGGAAATCAAAGCCGTAGCCCTAAAGCAAAAGCCAAAATCGAATACCTTAATAATGTAGTCTATAACTGGGGTAAAAGCGCTTTTATCGGAGGGCATTCTGCTACAGATCATTATCAGGACCTTGTAGGTAATTATTTTATTGCCGGGCCAAGCTCCACCGATGATTTTTTAAGCATGTTTACCCCTACAGATCATGTTTATCATAAGGATAATTATGTAGACCTTAATAAAGACGGCAAAGTAAACGGCAGATTGGTAACTGATGCAGATTTTATCAAACAAACGGCCACGCTCGTTAAAGAGCCGTCCGCCTTATCAAGAAGTAATGTCAGCATCAGCCCTGCGGATGATGCCTGGAAAATTGTCATGGCTAAAGCCGGTTCTTCCCTGAAACGTGATGCAGTGGATAAACGCATTATCGGTTATTTTAAAAGCCTTGGAAAGAAAGGTCAGATCTTTAAAACTGAAGCTGATGCCGGCGGACAGCCTGAGGTAAAGCAGGAAGCTTCAAAACTAAAAGATACAGATTCAGATGGCATTCCCGATAACTGGGAAAATAAAAATAAGCTGAATGCTAAAAATTCGGCAGACGCGGCAGCGATAACTCAAACAGGATATACAAATCTGGAAAACTATATAAACAGTCTTGTAAAATAGCGTATAAACAAGCTTAAATATTAAAGAAACATTTTTATACGGAACTTTAAAGAGAATTAAAAAACAGTTTGATCATTAATTAATATATTTGATTCTACATAGCTTTAATCTGAAAACAGGCAACATGGAGAAGTTATTTAGAGATCATATAGAAAAAATCGTAGCCATTACTGATGATGAGTTCAAATATATCATGTCACATTTTTCATTAATGAATTTCAAAAAGCGTGATTTTCTGATTCGTGAAGGTGAACCGGTTAAGTATGTATTTTGGGTAGTTTCCGGGCTTTTAAAGCTTGATTATCAGGATGCATCCGGTAGACAGCATGTTGTGGCTTTTGCTATGGAAGATTGGTGGGAAGGGGATTATCATGCATTTTTTAATCAAAGTTTTGCGACAATGTCTCTGCAGGCTCTTGAAAACACACAGGTTCTTTCTATGACTCTTCATGATTACAACGCTTTATGCAGGAATTTTCCCAAAATGACCTATTTTTTTCTTGAGAAGGCCAACAGAGGACATATCAGTTCCCAACAACGAATCCTGGAATTAATCAGCACCAACGCCAAAGAACGTTATGATAAGCTCTTACAACGATATCCGATACTTTTTCAACGCGTTCCGCATACGCTGATTGCCTCTTATCTCGGGGTAACACGGGAAACACTGAGCAGGCTTACGGCACAATAATAATCAGCTATAAAAATTGTGAGATTTGTCACGGAAAATGAGAAAGCCTTTTTTCGAAATTTGATGTATAAAATTAAGCATAAAGATTTGCTTGAATTTTAAATAATACATTAAATAACGCACTGATTGGTGCAAAAATAAAAGAAAAAATGGAAAAAAGAGAAATCAGTCCGTGGCAATGGCAGGACAGGCTCAGCTATGTACAGGCTGTTGAAGTAAAAAATGTACAGGGAACACTTTATGTATCAGGTCAGGCAGCAGTGCATGCTGACGGCACTTCCAGCAATGCCGATATGCGCACCCAGCTTGGGCTGGCAATAGAAAATCTCGAAAAGGTTATCAGTGAAGCAGGCTATGAACCTAAAAATATCGTTAGGCTGACGATTTATTCAACTTCTTCTGATGAATTTATTGAAAGCTGCTTTGATTTATTCCAGGATTTTGTAGCAAAGCACGGAATGAAACAAACGGTCACACTGATGCAGGTGGTTGCTCTTTTCGAAACGCTGAATATAGAGCTGGAAGCTACGGTAGTAAAATAATTTAATAAGATTAATGAAGGCCATGTAAATAATACGTGGCCTTTTTATTATTGATTGAATGTTTACTAATTTTTATGTTTAAGATGAAAATACCAACTATTTTGTATATTTAAAAAGATAAAAATTGGAATAAGCATGTCAAAAAATAAATTATTACGAATGGACAATATGGGCATCGTTGTAAAATCTCTCGATGAAGCCATTTTATTTTTCACGGAAATTGGCCTTAAGCTTGAAGGGCGCGCTACTATTGAAGGAGAATGGGCTGGCCGTGTTACAGGATTAGGCTCCCAGAATGTCGAAGTTGCGATGATGATTACCCCGGATGGGCACAGCAGGCTCGAGCTTTCGAGATTTATCAGTCCGTCTGTTATTTCTGACCATAGAAATGCTCCTGTAAATGCTTTGGGCTATCTTCGTGCTATGTTTACGGTTGAGGATATTGAAGAATTGGTCTTCAGGCTTCAGAATATTGGTGCTGAGTTGGTTGGAGAAATAGTTCAGTATGAAAATTCGTATAAGCTTTGCTATATTCGCAGTAAGGATGGCCTTTTAATAGGGTTGGCGGAAGAAATTGGCCACAAATCATCATAAATTTTCCAATACTCTAAATTCATTTTTATATTCCTTTTTTTGCATAACGAGGTGAGAAATGCAATATTTCTTTCTATAAAAAAGTTTTATGAATTTCAAAATGTACAATTTTGAATTAAAGTATTGAATATCTTTCTGAATTAAAAAACATCTTTTTCTCTGAAAACTTTAACAGCCCGAAATTTTTAAAAGTTTTGGTCAAATTTACTATAAAGAATTATTCGCTGCATTCTATCTGATATTTACTGTAAGAAAAAAACAAAAATTACTTTAACTTTGTCTAAATATTCGCTAATCACTGATATTTTAGTGAAAATAGTATATGCTTAAAAAACTAAACCAAAATGAAACCAAAGAGCCAGAGAACTAATTTAGCTGCAAAATAGACATGAAATATAAATTCTTACATTTTAAGTTGAGGAAAATTATCCATTATTCATTGATATTGTGTGTGTTATTGATACAAATCATTATTGCAGGTTTTTTTTATAATGAATTTATTAATCGGAAAAAACTGCAATTCATCGAAAGTCAGCTCCAGGAAAGCCGGGCTTTGGAAAAATTAACCAATAATTCAAGAAAAGATTTTATAGAAGCACAGAGTTATCTTCAAAAATATATGATAAGCCAGGATAACAAAGATTTGAAATTATATTTTCAGTCTCTTGGAAAGCTTAAATATAATTTTGATAAAATTAATGAAAACGAAAATATAGCCCCAAGACTTGAAAACAGCGTGGCTATGCATCAAAAAGATACGCTGAAAGTTACAAGGTTTAAAACTTTGATCGATTCCGTTTATCAGGTTTCTCTCAAGCCGCCCGTAACGATTGAAAACCAGAAGATTGAACCGGAAAAATATAAAAACAATTTTGAAGATTTAAATATCCAGACGCATACTTTTTCTGATACTATTAAAAAGAAAGGCCTCATGGGGCGCCTTAAAGATGCAATTGCCGGTAAAGTCGATGTACAAAAGGAAAGTACCGTTATCACGTTAACAAATAATAAAGTTGCGGACCTTTCTAAAGTAAAATCCGAGATGAATAACACCATAAAATCTATGGACAGGCATTATTCAACGGAAATAAAGAAAATTCAGCTGCATACGGCTCAGAATCAAAAGAATATGATGCTTTTTTACGGAAATTTCAATAAATTGCTGATTTATAGCAACGGTTTGATCAATGTCTATGAAAATGCTGTTAAAGGCTTTAAATCAGACCTGGAAAAAGAGCTCGAAAAGCAAAATTCAATCAATAATAAAATCAGGAATTATCTGGTGCTGGGATTAATGATCTTAATGTTTATGGTATCAATTCTGATCATGTATTTTACAAGAGTCGCATTTATTTATGAATGGAAACTGAATGCTGCCAATAAGGAAATTAAAAATAATCTTAATTTCAAAAACAGAATTCTGGGAATGCTAAGCCACGAACTAAGATCACCATTAAAAATCATTAATATTTTTATCGATAAAATCAACAGAACAACGCATGACGAGACCACAAAAGAGTACCTCAAATCGATAAAATTCACCAACAGCACTTTGCTGATACAATCTAATCAGATTTTAGAATACACCAAAAACCAACACGCCGATCAAAAGCTGGTAAAGACGGTTTTTAACCTTAAAGACGAGATCAGTTCTATCGTAACGGCCATCAAGCCTTATATTGAAACCAGAAATAATAAATTTATTGTATCCGACAGGATTCCTGAAAATACAGTTGTATATTCGGATAATATAAAAATCAACCAGTTATTGATGAATATTCTGGGAAATGCCAATAAATTTACTGAAAACGGCCAAATTGATCTCACAATGGAAACCGCGCGTATTGACGAAAACACCATTTCCCTGACAACAGTAATCAGCGATACAGGCGTCGGAATATCAGAATCTGATGTCGGAAAAATCTTTGAACCGTATTATCAGGGAATGATTTCTGATGAAATTGATAATCTCGGAGCCGGTTTAGGACTTAATTTATGTAAAGAAATCGTAGAGCTTTTTAATGGTGAAATATCCGTTTCGAGTAAGTTATATAAAGGAACAAAAATAATATTCAGGATCAATTTAAATATCAGCAACAATGGAAATGCCAATTGAAAATAAAGAGATTATATTCCTTCTAGCAGACGACCACAGCATTGTACGTCAGGGAATTGAGATCATTATCAATGATATTGCTCCAAATGCTAAAGTCTATCATACCTCGTCTCTACAGCGGATTCTTGAGCTGGTGGAAACAAAAGGGATAGAAATGGCCATTATTGATGCTCATTTTCCGGAAGGAAACAGCCTCCATATTTTGTCACAGATGAAAAGTGTGAATCCTGAGATTAAAATTTTAGTTTTTACGGGCCTTGAGGAAGATCTTCATGTGCTGAAATTTATCAAAGCCGGCGCTAACGGATATCTCAGTAAATTAAGTGAAGAGGAAGAAGTAAGAAAAGCTATTTCGATTTTTATAAATAAAGGCGAATATTTTTCTCCAGTTTCTCAAAAATTGTTGGTACAGTTCGCTTATAATCCGAATTTGATTAATCCTCTCAGCAGCCTTACCAAACGTGAGCTGGAAATCGCGGACATGTATGCCGACGGATACGGCAATCTTGAAATTGCAAACCAACTGAATATCAAGCAAAATACAGTGAGCACGATTAAAAAAAATATATTCGATAAACTGAATATAGAAAATCTTGTTGAGCTTATTGATCTTATTAAAACCCACCATAAAATTTAAGCTTTTACATCCTGTTTCTTTATTTGCCCACTTTTTGTGCAGTTTTATCGATAAATATCTAGACGTTTATCGATATATATCTATGGCTGTTATACGTAATTTTATTCGGCAATGTCGTTACTTTGTATCAGAAAATTAAGACAAACAAAAAGAGCAGAATTAACAAATAATGTTTTTCAGTTTTTAATTTTTTAACACAAATGAGAAAATATTTATGACTATAAAATAATAAACTATAGTTATATATAAAAGCGCAAGTGATGAAATTAAATATAGTGTAAAAGCGTAACTGCTAACCAACTTCTTAAAAGCTGATTTATTAAAAAAACACAATATAACATAAAGAAGTGAGCTTGGTTTTTAGGTTATTTAATTACAGAGAAAAGAAGGCTGCTATTGCCTGCTAAAATCAGAAGATTTTTCTTCTGATTTTTTTTTGTAAATATTTTGCAATTATATTGTTAAACCATGTATATTTTTCACCTGAGCCATTACAAATGTGCTGTGCGTGCTTCCGATTGATTTTACGGAACCTAATATATTGAATACAAAATTCTGATACTGTTTCATATCCCGGACATGTACTTTTAGAAGAAAATCAAAATCACCCGAAATACTGTAGCATTCTGCAACTTCTTCAATTTCAAGAATTTCCCTTTCGAATTCTATCGCCAAATAACTGTCATTACTTTTTAATTTTAACTGGCAGTAAACCGTAAACCCAAGATTAAGCTTTTCTGCATCAAGAATAGCAGCATATTTTTTGACATATCCTTCCTGCTCAAGCCGTTTTACTCTTTCAAAAACCGGTGAAGGAGAGAGATTAACTTCTTTACCAAGTTCTTTAACCGTAAGTTTTGCATCTTTTTGAAGCAATCTGAGGAGCTGTAAATCTTTACTGTCAAGCTGTTCCATAGAATATTATTCTTTTAAAGTGATATTTGTTCAAATATACAGAATTATATTCTTTGTAATTTTTATTTTAAAGATTATTTTGCTTAATTATAACAAAAATGCTGTTTGTTTATTCTTTATAATTATTTTTATGAAAGTTAAACATCAAGAAATAATTTTTTAAGAATTATATGAAATAAATAAAAAGTAAAAGGGAATATTTTTATTTTGAGATCATTCCCACTGTGGATTGATCTCTTTTTAAAAGCTTAGTTAGAAAAAATAATGATTTCCTTGATTTTTGTTGTTTAAAAATGTCTTAATTATAAGTAGAAAGTAAAACGATCTGCAAAAAATATTTTCATCAAGAAAATTTTACTTATTAAATAATCTTAGGGAAAGCAGCTGTACATTTTGTATGGCTGCTTTTTGTTGGCTGCTGATGTAGAAATTCTTTTGTTAAATCTATACAATCTCAGTACTTTCCTTAATGCTGTTCATTACAAAAATACTTTTCGTTTGTCCGATTCCTTCAATTTCAGATAATTTATTGACAAAAAAATCATGAAACTCATCCATATTAGCCGCCAGAATTTTCAGCATAAAATCAAAATCCCCACTGATATTGTAAAATTCAATCACTTCTTTCAGCCTGCTGACTTCCTCAATAAATTGCCCGGCGGTTTTTTTATTGTGAACATTCAGGGCGATCATGCAAATCACCGTCATGCCTTTATTTACCTTTTTTCGATCGACAACGGTGGTGTATTCTTTAATGATTCCCAATTTTTCCATGCGTTTAATCCGTTCATGGGTTGGGGTAGGGCTGAGATTAATTTTATTTGCAATATCACGGATACTCAATTTTGCGTCCTTCTGCAATATTCGCAGGATAGAAAGATCTTTTTCGTCAGGTGTATAATTTTCAGCTGCCATTTGTTCTGTTTTTATGATTTTTACTTTGCTTAAAAGAATATTTGTTCTTTTAAATTGATGTAGTTTTAAAATATGTTCCAAATTTAAAGTATAATTTTTATAAATGTTCTATTAAATTTAATTTTGCAGAAAATTTGAATAGAATGGAAGCAAGGAAAAATTTAATATTAATTTTAGCATCGGTAGGAACTTTTGTAGAGGCTTTGGATATTGCCATTATTAATTTAACGATTCCTTCTATTCAGAAACAATTTGGGATTGGTGCAGAAACGGTTCAATGGCTGCAAACGCTTTATGTATTATTTTTCGGAGGATTTTTGATCATCGGAGGAAAACTTTCAGACCAGATCGGGCGAAAAAAAATATTCCTTTTGGGCGGACTGATCTTCATGCTGACATCTTTAGGTGCAGGCTTATCAACGAATTTTGAAATGTTGGCTATTTTCCGTGCTTTGCAGGGATTGGGAGCGGCTTTTATCATGCCTTCCGCTATGTCGATCGTTACCAATACTTTTAGAGAAGATCAGGAAAGAAACCGCGCTATCGGAATTTTCAGTTCGTTTGCGGCGATTGGTTCTGGGAGCGGTTTGTCAATTGGCGGGATTATCAGTACGTATTTAAGCTGGCATTGGGTTTTCCTGATCAATGTTCCGATTCTTTTGATAACTCTAATTTTTGCCTATCAATATTTACCTTCAGATGAGAAGAGCGAAAAGTCTCAAAAAACAGATATTTTATCAGGTCTGATGCTGGTTTTGGGATTACTGAGCTTAACCTATGGAGCGCACGAATTACTTCATATTAAAGAACAGCCATTCTTAATTATAGGTTCGATTTTGTTATCAATTTTATTTCTGGGAATTGTTTTTTTTCGTTTAAAAAATGTTACGCAACCTTTAATTGATTTAAAATTATTCAAATACAGATCATTAATGGTTTCCAATATGGTATTTTTTACTTTGGGAGCGTTTTTTATAGGATTTTTATTCTTAATTTCTTTGATCTTGCAGAAAGATATGAATTACAGTGCAGCTTCGGCGGGCTTATTATTGGTTCCGTTCAGTGTTTTATCGGCATTGGTTTCAAAATTTATTTTACCCCATATTTCTAAAAGGTTAAATTCTGCACAAATGAGCATTTTAGGCTGGTTATCAATGTTTACGGGCGCTTTATCTTTATTGATTTCGGTTTTTACCGGTCATCCGTTGACGATCGTTTTGTTCGGGGCAGCCTGTATTTCGGGAATTGGAATGACGTTTTGTTTTACAGGATTATCGATCTTAGGAATTAAAGATATTCAGCCTGCGCATTACGGTGTTGCTTCAAGTTTGAGCACCACAAGTTATTTTTTGGGGGCTGGAATCGGCTTGTCTTTTATGACATTAATGAGTCAGATTTTTCCGTCAAAAAATGCAGTCGGAAGTTTAAGTTTAGAAATTTTAATTGGTTACGCTGTTTGTGCTCTTGGAATTTTAATCTATTTAATTTTGAAAGAAATAAAAGTAAAAAAAGCTGAAATGGCGGTTTCTTAAAGTATATTATTTTTTTTTAGAATATGATGTAACATATTTCCGGAAATGATTGTCTAATAGATAAGACTTGATTTCCATGAAAATACACCTAGCACCAATCGCTATATTAATAAGCTCTTTTGCTTTTGCACAGGCACAAGACAAAGATACCCTGAAACAGAAAGAAATAGAAGCTGTCAGCATCATTGTAAAAAAACCGACGGTAGAATCGAAAGTTGACCGAACGGTTTTTAACGTCGCCAACAGCTCAATTGTCGCCGGAAATACAACCTGGGACGTCCTTAGAATGACGCCTTTGGTGAGTATTGATAACAATGATGCCATCAAAGCGGAAGGTGAATCGGTGACGGTGTACATCAACGACCGGAAATCTGTTTTCACAGGGAAGGAATTAAAAGAATATCTAGCGACCATTCCGGCTGATAATCTGTTGAAAATTGAAGTAATTACAAGTCCTTCTTCTCGTTATGAAACGGCAGGATCTGTTATCAATATCGTTCTTAAAAAGAGAGATGATGAAGGTTTAAAGGGCAGCGCAACATTCAACAACAGACAAAACAGGAAAAACTCCCAATACACCAACCTGAATCTTAATTATCATAAGAAAAAATTTACCCAGACATTGATCGGAAGCTACAGCGACAACACCTATGTTCAGCAGAATTCGATCTTCAACACGTTATATGAAAACAATAAAATTACCCAGATAGAGAGCGAAAGCATCTATAAAAACAGAAGCCCGTCTCTTTCCTCAACATCTGAATTTGAACTGAATGATAAAAATAACATAGGCTTTATTCTGGAATATTATCAGAGCAAAACAACTTCCTCTTCTGATGCAAGCGGAATTAATTTTATGAATGATGCTTTTACAGATTCTTATATTCAGAATCAAAATTCAAACGGGCTAAACCGAACATTAGGAACCAATCTTTTTTATAAATATTACGATAAAGAGAAAAATAAAATTTTAGATATTAATATCGGAACCAATTATAATTCCCAGGAAGATAACAGCTTTTTTGTAAAAAATATCAGCACAGAATCTATACCGAATGAATTGGGAATTACTTCTGATAATCAGATGCGGAATTATTATCTGAAAGTGGATTACACCCAACCTTTGGGAAAATCGGGAGCGACACTGGAAGTAGGCGGGAAAATGGATTTTAACAATAACATTATCCCAAATAATCTCTATGGAAATCATCTTGACAGCGATCTCAGAACGAATGATATTTTCCGATATGAGGATAATATTAATTCGATTTACGTAAATTATAGTAAAACTTTCTTTAAAAAACTGGAAACCAGAATCGGACTTCGTTACGAGCATATTGATTTTAAAGTCCGTGAAGATGTTGCCGGAACCAGCAGAAAAGACTCTTACGGAACTTTTTTGCCTAATTTATTGTTAAAATATTCTTTTTCTGATAAATATGATCTGAGCCTGACGTATAACCGTAACATTTGGCGCCCGTGGTACGCAGAATTTAATCCGTTTCTTGTTCCTAATAACGACGGCATTTATACCCGTGGAAATATGGATTTAGAACCGAATCCCAGCGACAGGGTTGTCATGAAATTAGGCCTTTTTAAGAAATATTTCCTTTCTGCAAGGTATATGTTCACCGACCAGGATTATTGGACGACCTATGATTATCAAAACAATAAAACCATTTCCTATCCCGGCAATTTCCCCGGAAAAGTAGAAAAATACTATGTTTTTGCCAGTACTAATCAGACTTTTCTTAAAAATAAGCTGAGCGTAAATCTAGGCTTTGGATGGTATTATATCGACAACAGTGATTTTAATGCAAAGAACGGACTTAATAAAGAGGACGGTTCAGGGCCTAAAAACTATATCAGCTATTGGGGCGGATCTACCAATATTTCCTACACCAATCTTTTTAATAAAAACATTAATGTAAGTGCCTGGGTTGAGCTTTCTAATCAGAATAACGGAAATTCTCTGGCCAACAGAACAAACGTTTTCCATAATATTTCTGTGACCAAAATTTTCCCGAAAACACAGATGGAAGCCAGTTTACAGCTCATGAATATTTTCCAGAGACCTAATTTTGATGCAACAACTTTTAGCCCGGAGGGAACTTTCAGAAATGCTTCGAAATCTGACTGGTACGGCATTTCGCTCACCTTCGTAAAACGTTTCGGAAACCAAAAAGTAAAAGGAAATACCAAAACCGATGTTGAAAAAGGCGGCGGCGGCGGAGAAAAATAATTATTTTAATTTAAAATAGATGAATTTAAAAAGCGACTGAATATTTCAGCCGCTTTTTTGTTTTGGCTCAATGTGTATCCATGATAGTATGATTTGATACTATCATATTTATACTTTAAAGCAAAGCTGTTAAAAATTAAATAGTAAAAAATTAGCAATTCATAAAGTAAAATAAAACCTGCAACGTCTATGGCTATGAAGATTTTATTCAAAAATTAATTATGAAAAATCCTAATTTACATGATGGTATTATACTCATTCCTGATTTCAGCGGATTTACAGAATTTGTGTTCAATACAAAACTTTTTACAGGTGAATATATTGTAAGACAGCTGCTTTCTATTTTGATTGATGAAAACAATCAGTACTTTAAAATCTCAGAAATCGAAGGCGACGCCATTCTATTTTACCGCTACGACCCAAAACCGTCGTATGAAAAAATTTCGAAAATGCTTCGAAATATGAAGAATGCATTCAACAGAAAAGTGCAGGAGCTTACAGAAGCATTAAGTATTCCGATAGATTTATCATTAAAATTTATCGTTCATTACGGAAAATTTTCACAGTACAATATTGGCAGTTTCAGAAAACTGTACGGAAAAACGATTGTGGAAGCTCACCAAATGCTGAAAAACGGTTTTGCAGAGCAGCCTTCTTATATTTTGTACAGCAATTCTTTTTTGGAAAGCAGCAGAAACAGCACTATAAATGCCGGTTGCGACCACCAGAATCTCTCTGAGGTCGGTGTTATCCAATATTTTGAGAACTAAAACCCTGAAACAGGTTGTTTGTAATCTCATACAACTTACAAAGGGTCCAAACAGGGTTGTGGGAGATTAATGTAATTTGTATTTCATTTAAAACAGGGTTGTTTGTAATCTCATACAACTTACAAAGGGTCCAAACAGGGTTGTGGGAGACTAATGTAATTTGTATTTCATTTAAAACAGGTGTGTTTGTAATCTCATACAACTTACAAAGGGTCCAAACAGGGTTGTGGGAGACTAATGTAATTTGTATTTCATTTAAAACAGGGTTGTTTGTAACCTCATACAACTTACAAAGGTTCCAAACAGGGTTGTGCGAGATTAATGTAATTTGTATTTTATTTAAAACAAGTGTGTTTGTAATTCTCGGCTTTTTGTAATTAATTCTTAAAATTTTACATAAAAAAATGCCCGAATTAAATTCAGGCATCCGTTTTAGAAATATAATATAAGTAAAATTACTTCAAAGTAAATTTGACTTTCGTCTTAATCGCATCCGAAGAATTACCGATCAGCGCTTCAAAATCACCAGGTTCTGCAACCCAATCGTGTTTATCAGCATCAAAATAACTCAAAGCTGTTTTATCAATCGTAAAGGTCACTTCTTTTTCCTCTCCGGGATTTAAAAATATTTTTTCAAAACCTTTCAATTCCTTTGCAGGACGCGGAAGAGAAGATTTTACATCAGAAATATATAATTGGGCAACTTCAGCTCCGGCTCTTTTTCCTGTATTTTTAACAGAAACCGTGAATGTGATGGTATCATCTTGAGAAATCGTCGTTTTATCGGCTTTTGCTTTTCCGAATTCAAAAGTGGTATAACTTAAACCATGCCCAAAACTGAACAATGGCTTAATTTTTTTCGTGTCATGCCAACGGTAGCCTACAAAAATTCCTTCGTTATAGGTAATATTGATCGGATTTTTTTGGTCTTTTCCTTTTCCGGCAGCAAATTCGTCTTTTTGTCCGGGATATTCGCCCAATTGATGAGCCGCATTATCTTCAAGCTTAACAGGGAAAGTAAAAGGCAGTTTCCCGGAAGGATTTGCATCACCAGCCAGCACAGAAGCGATAGAATTTCCGGCTTCAGAACCCAAATACCAAGCCTGAACAATCGTCGGAACTTCCTTGATCCAAGGCATGGCAACCGCATTTCCTGAAATCAAAACTACGGCAAGGTTTTTATTAGCTTTTGAGAGTGCCGCAATCAGATTATCCTGATTATAAGGCAATCCGTAGCTTTTTCTGTCATTTCCTTCACTGTCCTGAAAGTCGGCTTTATTCAATCCGCCAATGAAAATGACATAGTCCGATTTTTTGGCTAATTCTACAGCTTCATTTAATAATTCAGCTGCAGAACGATCGTCTTTTAAGTTCTGTCCGGATTTTACACCATTGTACTCCCCGCCAATATCTCCAACATAACCTCTCGCATACTGTACATCCGACTGTTTCCCGAATCTTGCTTTGATTCCGTCTAAAGGAAGGGTTTCGTATTTCACTTTTAATGAAGAAGAACCACCGCCGACCGTCATGATTTTAATAGCATTTTCACCGATAACAGCAATTTTTTTAGCTTTATTGATATCAACCGGAAGTACATTTCCCTGGTTTTTCAATAAAACAATTCCTTCTTCACCGATTTCTTTTGCAACAGCTTTATGCTCTTCAGAAGCGATGTTTCCGAAGGGTTTGTTTCGGTTCATTGTTGTTTTATAAGCGAGATTCAAAAGTCTTGAAACCTTGTCATCAAGCTCTTTTGTCCCTACTTTTCCGGATTTAATTAAATCTAAATAAGGTTTTGCTAAATAATAATTGTCGTATGCATTTTTTGTTCCCGCTGAAAGTCCGTTTGTCCAGCTTCCGAATTCAAGGTCTAATCCGTTGTGAATGGCCTGTTCGGTATTATTAACAGCACCCCAGTCGGAAACGACAACGCCTTTGTATTTCCATTCACCTTTTAAAATTTTATTTAAAAGATACTCATTCTGGCTTGCATACTGGTTTTTGTACATATCATAAGCGCCCATGATCGTCCATGAATCTCCTTCTGTCACTGCCGCTTTGAAAGCCGGAAGATAAATTTCATAAAGTGCTCTGTCATCCACATTTACATTGCTTGTATGACGGAACATTTCCTGATTATTCAAGGCAAAATGCTTCACAGAAGTTGCTACACCGTTTGATTGCACTCCTTTAATGTAAGGAACGACCATTTTTGAGGTTAAATAAGGATCTTCGCCCATATACTCAAAGTTTCTTCCGTTCAAAGGAGTTCTGTAAATATTCACTCCGGGTCCCAGGAGAATGTCTTTTTTTCTGTAACGGGCTTCCTCTCCAAGTGCTTTACCATAATTCCATGACATTTTTTTGTTCCATGTTGCGGAAAGGGCTGTTAATGCAGGATAAGCGATGATGGAATCGTTGGTCCATCCGGCCTGGTTCCATTCGTCCCACATCACTTCAGGACGTACCCCGTGAGGGCCGTCTGTGGTCCAGAATTCAGGAATTCCCAATCTTGGAACTCCCGGTGAGCTAAATTTTGACTGCGCATGAAGCATTGCCACTTTTTCTTCCAAAGTCATTCTGGAAAGCGCATCCTGAACGCGTTGTTCAACGGGTTTGGATTCATCTAAATAAATGGGTAGAGTAGTATTTTGAGCCATATAAGAAACAGAAATAAAAGTGAATAAACTTACAATGGCAGTTTTCTTTAACATAAAAGCCTTTTTATTGATTGGTAACAAAAATAGCAAAAATATTTATTATCTCAGATTGAGAAAATGAAGATTTTCAATAAATGGTTATTAATAACCAGTTGGTTACTTCAAGATGTAATTTTTCTAATCCTGAATTTTTGTTTTGCATTAAGACAAAAGAAAAAGCATTTATTAAATGGGTTAATATTCATCATTTTAAATCAAAATAATTTAGAATCAAATAAAAAAATAACACCTACTTACGAAATTATCATAGATCATTATTCAATTTTGATAAAGACTCTACCTTAGCTAAAGATTTTAAAAACAAAAAGATAAAAGATTCAAAAATTTAAGCTAACAACTAAAAACTAAAAACATTGAATTTTAAACACTAAACATTAAACAATCAGAAATTATGGAAAGAACAGAAGTAGTTTTAGGAAATATTAAAGGTGAAATTCAGCTTTTCTCAGACGATAAAAAAGCAGGGAAAATGGATATTTCGTTGGTCGGAAAAAAATTAACCGTTTATCACACAGAGGTTAATCCGGAATATGAAGGAAAAGGTTTTGCGAAAATTCTTTTGGAAAAATTAGTTTCTTATGCAAGGGAAAATGATCTGAAGATTTTGGCGTTATGTCCGTATGTTCATGCACAATTCACGCGTCATCCTGATGAATACAGTGATGTTTGGTTAAAAGAAAATTAATTTTAAACTGACAAAATGAAAAATCTGAAATTTTTGGTCATCGGAAAAAATCAGGAAATCCTGGAAACCTTAAAGAGAATTATTGAAAATAATGAAGGCTGGAACGCAGAAATTCAAAGTGATGAAGATTTCTGTTATCAATATATTAAGGAAAACCAAGTAGATATTGTTCTTTTAAGCTCGGGTTTGGATGAACAATTTGAAAAAGAGATCAAGGTTTTTTGTGAAAATTTGGACAAGGAAGTTAAAGTCATCGATCATTACGGAGGTGGAAGCGGGCTGTTAAAAAATGAAGTGTACAGTCTTTTTCCTAATTTAAATAACTAACAGATATGGACAGAAAAGATTTTTTAAAGAAAGGTTTACTAGGAACAGGAATGTTTGTCGCATCAGCTTCATTAGGCAACACCATGAAAAACGAAATTGATGAAATCGAACCATTAGAACCGATCGGCTATAATCATTTACCAAATCCTGAGTCGAAAATCAAAGATAATTCAGTCATTCATAAAGCAGATTCAAGAGGAAAAGCAGATCATGGCTGGCTGGTAAGCAATCATACTTTTAGTTTTGCCAATTATCATAATCCTGAAAGAATGCATTTCGGAGTTTTAAGGGTTTTAAATGATGATAAAGTAGATGCAGGAAGAGGTTTCGGAACACATCCTCACGATAATATGGAAATTATCAGCATTCCGTTGGAAGGCGATTTGGAGCATAAAGACAGCATGGGAAATACAGCTGTGATTAAAAGTGGAGACATTCAGGTGATGAGTGCAGGAACAGGAATTATGCACAGTGAATATAATAAAAACAGTGATCAGCCAGTGAAATTCCTTCAAATCTGGGTATATCCCAATAAAAGAAATGTCACACCGAGATATGACCAGATTACCTTGGATAAAGAAAAAAGCAAAAATAAATTTCAGCAGATATTATCTCCAAATACTGATGATGAAGGCGTTTGGATTCATCAGGATGCCTGGTTTCACTTAGGAAATTTTGAAAATAATAAGGAAATCAATTATCAGATCAGGAAGAAGGGAAACGGCGTTTATGCTTTTATCATTAAAGGCAGCGCAGAAATCGAAGATCAGGAATTAGAGCAAAGAGACGGTTTTGGAGTTTGGGATATTTCAGATTTGAATATTAAAGCAACAGCAGAAAATACCGAAATTTTATTAATGGAAGTTCCGATGACAATGTAATAATTAATATTGAAAATTAAAATCTATGAAAAATTTTATTTTATCCTTTATAGCGGGCTTATTATCATTAACGCTGGCTGCTCAGGATACAACATCAGTCGGAACATCAAAGAATTGGGGCTCCGTAGACGGGATTTCAATGATCGGCTTGGTTCAGGGGCCATCTTCTGCGGATGCTCAGCTTCAGGTGGCCTGTCTTTTCGAGTATACAGAAAATGACATCCACAGCGCGCAGGCTTTACCTGCAAATTTAAATGGCTTGGTACATTTAGATGATGCTTTGAAAGGTGAATTAACCAAAATCAGGGAATCGGGACAGTTTCAGGCACATGCTTTGGAAACGATTTTAATAACACCTCCTGCAGGCTCTTTGTCCTCAAAAAAGTTGTTATTAATAGGTTTAGGCGATCGCAATAAATTCACTCCCGAACTGATGACTTCCGTTGCTGAAGTTGCCGCTCGTGAAGCCATGAGATTAGGTGTTACCAACTTCGCATTTGCAAGCGATCTGAAAGATGCCGGAATTGATTCCCCGACCGCTCTGGTAGCCGGAAATGTAGTAAAAGGTATTGTGTTGGCCAACCGTTTCGAAACGTATTTAAAAGAACATAAACTTTCTGATACGAAGAAATTAGAAAAAGTATATCTGCTGGCCGGGCCGTCTTTTTTTGAAATTGCCGGCGGCGGAATTCAGGATGCAATTAAAGAAATTAAAAAGAATTAATGAATCTTGTTTCATAATTATTGTTAGTGAGCTCTCTTTTTAGGGAGCTTTTTTAATTTAAAACAGATAAGTATTGATAGTTTAATGCTGATTTTCCGTAACATTCAAGCTATCAGCTTTCAACCAAGAACTCTCAACTAAATTAGCAAAATCCAAAAAAAATCCCGATTTTTGCAACCCTTCCTATAATTCTGAATATTCATGAAACTTTGTATTGCCGAAAAACCAAGTGTTGCCAGAGATATCGCCAAAGTATTGGGCGCAACTACGCCTAAACAGGGCTATATGGAAGGAAACGGCTATTGTGTGACATGGACTTTCGGGCATCTTTGTACCCTCAAAGAACCTCACGATTACGGTCCGCAATACAAATCCTGGAATCTGTTTCTGCTTCCCATTATTCCCAATAACTTCGGCATCAAATTAATTCCAAATAAAGGCGTTGAAAATCAGTTTAAAGTCATTGAAAGATTGGTAGCAGAATGTGATGAGGTAATCAATTGCGGGGATGCCGGGCAAGAAGGTGAGCTGATTCAGCGTTGGGTTCTGCAGAAAGCAAAATGCAATAAGCCGATTCAGCGTTTATGGATTTCTTCCCTTACGGAAGAGGCTATTAAAGAAGGTTTTGCGAGCTTAAAGCCTGCTGAAGATTATAAAAATCTCTACCTTGCAGGGAATGCAAGAGCAATCGGAGATTGGTTGCTGGGAATTAATGCCACACGACTTTTTACTAAAAAATTTGGCGGAAACAAAGCCGTTTTATCTATTGGAAGAGTGCAGACCCCGACATTGGCGATGCTGGTTCAGCGCCAGAAAGAAATCGATGCTTTTACCACCGAAGAATATTGGGAGCTCAAAACAAAATACCGTGACGTAATTTTTAATGCCGCGATTGACAGGCTTAAAACATTGGACCGCGCAGAAAAAGGCCTGGAATATTTAAAACAAAACCCTTTTGAGATCGTTTCTTTTGAAATTAAAGAAGGAAAGGAAAAGAATCCAAGGCTTTTTGACCTTACCGGACTTCAGGTGGAGGCCAACAAAAAATATGGCTATTCTGCAGACAGCACATTGAAGTATATTCAAAGTCTTTATGAGAAAAAGCATGTGACCTATCCGCGTGTAGACACCACTTATTTATCTGAAAGCTTATATCCTAAAATTGAAGGTATTCTTCGGAAAATGCATTTTTATCAGGAATTGATTGCTCCTTTACTGGAAGCACCGATTCCAAAATCGAAAGCGGTTTTTGATGATGCAAAAGTGACGGATCACCATGCCATCATTCCGACTGAAGTTCCGCCTTCTCAAAATTTAAGCAGAGAAGAAAAACTGATCTATGATCTTATAGCCAAACGTTTTATCTCCGTTTTTTATCCTGAATGTAAAATTTCAAATACCCTGGTGGAAGGCCAGGTTGGGACCATCCCTTTTAAAACAAGCGGAAGACAGGTTTTAGAACCGGGATGGAGAGCGGTTTATGCGAAAGACGCCAAAGAAGAACCTGCTGATAAAGAGAAAGATAAGGAAGAAGAGCAGACAATTCCTGAGTTCACCGTTGGAGAAACCGGGCCGCATGATCCGATGATTCACCAAGGGAAAACCTCACCGCCGAAACCTTACACCGAAGCCACCCTTCTGAGAGCCATGGAAACTGCCGGAAAGCAGGTGGAGGACGAAGAGCTTCGAGAATTATTAAAAAATAACGGCATCGGAAGACCATCAACCAGAGCCAATATCATAGAAACACTTTTCAAACGAAAATATATTGAAAAGAAAAGAAAAAATCTGATCGCCACCCAAACCGGAATTCAGTTAATTGATACCATTGAAGATGAATTGCTGAAAAGTCCGGAACTTACCGGTGAATGGGAATTAAAGCTTCGTAAAATCGAAAGCGGCGAATATGAAGCCAATCAGTTTAAAGAAGAATTGATTCAAATGGTAACGGAACTGACCAAAAAAGTAGTGTACGGAAAAGGAAAAACAATCAGTTTACACGAAGAAGAAAAAGTTGCTGAAAAGAAAAAACGCGAGCCTGCCGTAAAAAAAGAGCTTCAGTCGTGGGAGGAAACTAAATGCCCGAAATGCAAAGAACATAATCTGATAAAGGGAAAAACCGCTGTCGGGTGTTCTGATTTTAAAAATTGCGGCTTTAAGATTACTTTTGAGATTTTAGGAAAAAAGATTTCTGATAAGCAGCTTTTAGATTTAATTTTAAAAGGGAAAACTTCAAAATTAAAGGGTTTTACAACGCATCCTGATAGTTTGACAGAAGGAATTTTATCTTTAGGTAATGATTTTCAAATTATTTTAATGTAGAAAAGAGATACTTCGACAGGCTCAGCATGACATCTCTAATACTAACTGCTTTTTTTTAGCGGTTATTTTGTAGCACTGTCATGCTGAGCCTGTCGAAGTATCCAAACAACTTCATTATCTTTATCATTCAAATAACAATCAATGACTCCACAAAAAAAACAACTCATCACAGACAGTTTCAGCCGTTCGGAAACTTTACAGTTCTATAAGGCTGAATTATTGGAAGTTGACACCGATTTTATTTCCATGAAGATCCCGAAAATGGAATTAATGACCAGAAAAGCCGGAATGTTTAATGGAGCAATGATCGCTTCTCTGGTAGATGTTTCTTCAGGATACGCCGCAGTAACTCATTATGAAGAAGATTGTTATGTCGTGACTGTTGAGTTAAAGGTGAATTATTTAAGACCTGCAATTGGTGAAGCTTTAATTTCAAAATCTTACGTAATAAAAGGAGGCGCAAAAATCAGCGTGATCAGAACTGAAATTTATACAGTCGATGAAAACGGAGAGTCAGAAAGTCATGTTGCGACTTCTTTGGTAACGATGATGAAAATAAAATAAACTTTAATCATATAAATGGAATAAGTTTTGTACATCAACACCTATAAACATTAAAAAAATCAATTACTATGAACTTAATTATCCGACTTTTTATTACTGCAATCGTCGCGTATCTTTTAACAAAAATTTTACCGGGAGTGCATTTTGAAGGATTTTCAACAGCAATTATATTTGCAATCGTTTTAGCTCTTTTAAACCTAATTGTAAAGCCTGTTCTCAGTATTTTAGGGCTTCCGCTTACGATTATTACATTGGGGCTTTTTGCTTTGGTAATCAATGCTTTAATTATGCTTATTGCTGATTATTTTATCGATAGCATGGTTATTGACGGCTTTTGGTGGGCACTTATTTTCAGTATTCTGCTTTCCATTATCACCTCTCTGGCCAACTCGATGTTCTCGGATAAAGAGTAAAATGTAAGAGTTAAATTCATATATGTATAAATTCGTCAGTCAGTTTTGATTGGCGAATTTTTTTTGATTAAATTTTTTATTTTACTTATATTTTTTTGGAAGCTTTCTGAATTCGTCGAATTGTTATTTTTATTTATTTTAATGAGCAATTTGATTACATCGAAAAGCTGTTTTATTTTTTATTTGAAGCTTTTTCCCGCTCTCCGCACTCGCTATTTTCGGGGGATTTCGGCGGCGGCAAAGCCGCCGCCGAAATCCCCCGAAAATGAGCTCAGACAAATGCTCCGATCGGGGCTAGGAGCTTGCGAGTGTAAATCTTATAGGTTTTCTAAAATCTATAAGGTTTTGTAGATACCAGCATACTGATAGGCTCTCTGAAAAACATTTATACAATTTCTGGTTAAAAAATAAAACTTAAATATTAACTTTGGCAATCTTTGAATTAAAACATATGAAACTTAAGTACAGTCTGCTGGCTTTGGCAGCTCCGCTTTTAATGAACGCACAACAAGTAATGACGCCTGAGATTCTTTGGACTTTGAAAAAAGTAGGAGTACAGGCAGTTTCACCGGATCAGTCTTCGATTATTTATAAAGTAGGACAGGTAGATCTGAAAACAGAAAAAACAAAAAGTGAGAACTATTTCCTAAACGTTCTTAATAATCAGTCCACAAAAATAGATTTCGGTAAAAAAGCCCTGATCCAATGGGATAAAAACGGAATTTACGCTCAGGAAGGAGATAAAATTTACCTTTCAAAAGACAGCGGAAAAACCTGGACAGAATTTTATACGATCGGGGAAGCAGACAATGTCGTAATTTCTCCGGACGGAAAAAAAATCGCCTTCAGCAAGCAGGTTTTAGTGGAAAAAGTAATGGGGAAAGATAAATATTCCGATACTCCGAAAACAACTGCACAAGTTTATACAGACCTTAATCACAGACATTGGGATTACTTTAATGAAGGAAAATACAACCATGTTTTTGTGGTAAATACTTCAGAAAAAGTAGATTCCGCCAAAGATTTATTGGAAGGAAAAATGTGGGATTCGCCTCAAAGACCTTTCGGTGGAGCAGAAGATTTCATCTGGAGCCCTGATTCTGCACAACTTTTATACGTTACAAAACCAAAAAGCGGTAAAGAATATGCTACAAGCACAAATACAGATATTTTTGCTTACGATTTAGCTTCCGGAACAACGAAAAACGTAACTGAAACAAACAAAGGATACGACGTAAACCCGAAATTCAGTCCGGACGGCAAGTCTCTAATCTGGCAAAGTATGGCTAGAGATGGCTATGAAGCTGATAAAAACGATATTAAAATCCTGGACTGGAAATCAGGAAAGATCTCGAACCTTACAAGCGGTTGGGACGAAAGCGTTTCCGGGGATGTTTTCTGGGGCGGCGATTCTAAAACAATTTACTTTACAGCAGCTTGTAAAGGAACAAAACAATTATTTTCTTTAGATCCTAAAAATGCTAAAGTTCAGCAGATTACAAGAGGTGATTTTGATGTAAATGAAATTTTTGCTGATCAGAAAAGTTCTCTTTTAGTTGGAAGAACAGACATCAATCATGCAACAGATATTTTCTCAGTAAACCTTAAAAACGGAGAAATGAAGCAGGTTACCGAAGCTAATAAAGACATATATTCTAAATTATCGCAAGGAAAATCTGAATTAAAAATGGTAAAAACTTCGGATGGGAAAGAAATGGGCGTATGGTTCCATTATCCGCCAAACTTTGACCCGAATAAAAAATATCCGACTTTGGTATATTGCCAGGGAGGTCCGCAATCTGCTTTAACACAATTCTTTAGCACAAGATGGAGTTTTGCTTTAATGGCAGCTAACGGATACATTGTTGTTGCTCCAAACCGTCGCGGAATGCCGGGTTGGGGAACAAAATGGAACGAAGAAATTTCTAAAGACTGGGGCGGGCAACCGATGAGAGATTATCTGGCGGCAACGGATTTTGCGAAAACTTTATCCTACGTTGACGGAGACAGAGTCGCGGCTGTAGGAGCAAGTTACGGAGGTTACAGCGTATATATGCTGGCTGGAATTCATGAAAACAGATTCAAAACTTTTATCGCTCACGATGGTTTATTTGACATGAAATCCTGGTATCTGACAACAGAAGAACTTTGGTTTGCGAATTGGGATCTTGGTTCTCCTTGGGAAAAGCCGCTTCCAAAAGCGTACACAGAATTTAACCCAAGTAATTTTGTCGATAAATGGAACAAGCCAATCATGATCGTTCAGGGCGGAATTGATTTCCGCGTGCCTTACGAACAGGGTCAGGAAGCATTTCAGGCTGCAAAACTGAGAGGTTTAAAGACAAAATTAGTCTATTTCCCTAACGAAAATCACTGGGTTCTTCATCCGCAAAACGGTCTGGTTTGGCAAAGAGAATTTTTTGATTGGTTGAAAGAAACTTTATAATTAAAGATTAAAAATAATTGATATTCATGAAATATCAGCAGGAGCGGGCTTTAGCCCGCTTTTTGTTTTAAAGAAGTGTGGCTTTAGCCAAAATTTATATATTTGAATCATGCAAAACAGAATTTCCTCATTTCCGCCAATTATTGATAATGATTCTGAAATTTTAATTTTAGGATCAATTCCGGGTGTAAAATCTTTAGAAAAACAACAATATTATGCCCATCCGCAAAACAAATTCTGGACAATTATTTTCGAATTGTTTCATGAAAAATTTACAGAAGATTATACAGAACGAATCAATATTGTAAAGAAAAATCATATCGCAATCTGGGATGTCATCGATTCCTGCGAAAGAAAAGGCAGTCTCGATTCTGAAATTAAAAATGAAGAAGCCAATCAGATTGAAGAATTATTAGAAATATATCCAAATATTAAAGCTATTTTCTGCAATGGCGGAAAATCGTATAAAAATCTGCAGAAAATTTTAGGAAAGAATTATAAAATTCCTGTGTTTCTGTTGCCTTCTACGAGTCCGCTTCACACAATTTCGTTTGAAAGAAAATTGCATGACTGGAGAAAAATTCTTGAATTTATTGATTTAGCTTAAAAATTATTGTCCATAATAAGCCGAAATCACCTTTTCCCGCATTTTATTAAGGTATTTAATATCTTTAGTATTGGATAAAATAATCAGAGAAACATTTTTATCGACCAAATGTACCCAATTGGCGCTGTGCCCATAGCCTTCGCCCTGACGCTCTGCAAACAAGGTATTTACAGAACCGAATTTTTTAGGATACACCCAAAAGCTGAACGCTGTGTCACCAAGTTCTTTATAAGGCGTAAGCATCGTGTCCAAAGTTGCTTTTTTAATTAAAGTATGATTAAATATTGCCTGGTCAAATGTCAAAAGATCTTTAGGCGTTGAATACATTGCTCCGGCGCAGTAAAGATTGTCGATATACGTATTGGTCGGCATATGAAGGTCGAAAGGATCAGATTCATCTGCGGTATAGCCTTCGTCGAGATTTTTAATAATATCGTTATGATGCAGAAATCCGGTGTCAGACATTTTTAAAGGAATTAAAATCTGGTCTTTTAAAACTTCTTCGAAAGATTTGTGGTAGATTTTTTCAATGATTTTTCCTAAAAGTATGTAATCACCGTTGTTGTACTCGAATTTTGTTCCTGGCTTGCTGACGAGCTTTTCAGATAAAAATGTTTTGATAAAATCATCCAGATTCCAAATGGTGTTGTCGTAGGCCTGATGAATAAGCTCCGGCGAGCTGATGTCTTTATTAAATCTTCCGCTGCTGTACGTAAGCAGGTTTCTTATGGTTGCTTTTTTGGCCGCTTCACCTTTATATTCAGGATAGTAAGTGGAAATTGTAGCATCTAAATTAATTTTTCCTTTTTCATACAGCTGCATGATAAGAACTGCCGTGAAAGTTTTTGTAAGAGAAAAAATATGAAATCTTGTTTCGTCTGAGAAATTAATATTATAATGTCTGTTAGATAAACCTTTGTAAGTAAGCAATTCAATATTGCCGTTTTTTGCTAATAATACAGAGCCATTGAAATTGTCTTTTTTTACACATGAATCAATCACTTTTTCGACTTTTTGCAGTTGTGAATATGCTGAATTAATGATGATTAATAAGAGCATTGTCAAGAAATTTTTCATGGATGTCTATTTTTAACAAATTGAATTGCTTTCATGGTAAAAATAATTAATTATTAATTCATTTGATTTAAATTAATTATAAATAATTACAAAAGTCTCAATTGAATGTTTGCTCGTGGTTATTTTTCTTCAATGTTTTCATTAATAAACTTTTTTTGCTTCGAAAATTACCCTGATAATACGGTTTTTCATGTCATTTGAAATTAATCCTTGACAAAGGGGTGTTGAATGTCGTATATTTGCACTCCGAAAATTACATCTCGTAATTTTTAATAAAATTTTTAAACCGTAATTTAAAAAATGAAAACATCCGATTTTAATTTTGATCTTCCTGCGGAATTATTGGCAGAACACCCATCAGAACACAGAGACGAAGCCAGATTAATGGTACTTGATAGAAAAACACAAACTATCGAGCACAAATTATTTAAAGACGTTGTTGATTATTTTGATGAGCACGATTTGTTTATTTTTAACAATACTAAAGTTTTCCCTGCACGTCTTTACGGAAATAAAGAAAAAACAGGCGCAAAAATTGAAGTTTTCCTTTTAAGAGAACTTGATAAGGAAACCCGTGTTTGGGACGTTTTGGTAGATCCTGCGAGAAAAATCAGAATTGGTAACAAATTATTCTTCACTGAGGACGAATCTTTAGTGGCTGAAGTTATCGACAACACAACTTCAAGAGGCAGAACGTTGAGATTCTTATTTGATGGTTCTTACGAAGAATTCAGATCTAAATTAAAGGAATTGGGAGAAACTCCGCTTCCGAAATATATCAAAAGAGAAGTTGAGCCTGAAGATGCTGAAAGATACCAGACCATTTACGCTAAAGTGGAAGGAGCTGTAGCAGCGCCCACTGCCGGTCTTCACTTTTCAAGACATTTGATGAAGAGATTGGAGATTAAAGGAATTGATTTTGCGGAAGTTACCCTTCACGTAGGATTAGGAACCTTCAACCCGATCGAAGTGGAAGATCTTTCTAAGCACAAAATGGAGTCTGAAGAGATCATCATCGATGAAAAAAATGCCGAAATCATCAATAAAGCTGTACAGGAAAACAGAAAAGTCTGTGCGGTAGGGACAACAACGATGAGAGCCATTGAAACATCTGTTTCTTCAAACAGAAAAATTTCTGCTTTTAACGGTTGGACGAATAAATTCATTTATCCCCCTCACGATTTTGGAGTTGCCAATACAATGATCACGAATTTCCACACGCCGAAATCTACATTATTAATGATGATTGCAGCGTTTGCAGGAAGAGAATTCGTAATGCACGCTTATGAGGAAGCCGTAAAAGAAAAATATAAATTCTACTCTTACGGAGATGCAATGTTAATTTTATAATTAAAATAAGTAAAAAGAGCCAAGTTAAAAGTAAAAAGTACAGGTTAAGATGAAACAAAATGATTTACTTACAAGAACTTTTGTTAATAATACCAAACTTTAAAAACTTTTTAATTTTTACTTTTAACTTGGCTCTTTAATATTATGAAAGATATCCGTACTTTATCACTGGACCAGCTTAAAGATTATTTTACGTCTTTGGGCGAAAAGCCGTTTCGTGCGAAGCAGGTCTATGATTGGTTGTGGAGTAAAAATCTCCACTCGATTGATGAAATGACGAATCTTTCAAAACAGCTTCGTGACAGAATTTCTGAAGAATATACGATCAATCCCGTTTCTGTTGATCTTCTTCAAAAAAGTACAGACGGAACGATCAAAAACGGAGTGAAGCTTCACGACGGTTTATTGGTAGAATCTGTATTAATTCCTACAGAAACAAGAACTACGGCTTGTGTTTCTTCACAGGTCGGATGCTCATTAAACTGCGAATTCTGCGCAACGGCAAGGCTGAAAAGAATGAGAAATCTTGAAGTTGCCGAGATCGTGGATCAGGTTGCCTTAATTGACAGCCAAAGCAAAATGTACTTCAACAGACCGCTTACCAACATCGTTTTTATGGGAATGGGAGAGCCGATGATGAATTACAAAAACGTAGTGGAAGCCATCCGAAAAATCACCCAGCCGGAAGGTTTGGGAATGTCTCCAAGAAGAATTACCGTTTCTACATCAGGAATTCCGAAGATGATTAAAATGTTGGCAGATGATGACCTGCGCGTGAAACTGGCACTGTCGCTTCACTCCGCAATTGAGTCAAAACGTAACGAGATTATGCCGTTTTCCGATAAATTTCCTTTGACAGATATTATGGAAGCGCTTCAGCATTGGTATAAAAAAACAGGATCAGTGATCACTTTTGAATACTGCGTCTGGAAAGGGATTAATGATGGAGATGAGGATATTAAGGCTTTGATTAAATACTGCAAGCAGGTTCCTTCTAAAGTTAATTTAATTCAATACAACCCGATCGGTGACGGAAAATATGATCAATGCAACAAACAGGCGGAAGAAAACTACGTTCGTCAGCTTGAAAATGCAGGAATTACCGTAATGATCCGTAAAAGCAGAGGTGGAGATATTGATGCGGCTTGCGGTCAGCTGGCCAATAAAAACGCAGATTAAATTTTCCTTAAAAAATTCAAAAATAATTCTTAAAGATTTCTTAAAATCCTAACTTTGTGTAAAACTAGTAAGCTATGATGGATTACTTTTTAAACGAAGACGGATTGGAGAGCGTCTATGCCTGGGCAATCCCTGTTCACGCTACGGTTATTTTAGCAGAAATGATTTACAGCCATGTTTCTGAGGATAAATTATACAATGGAAAAGATGTCGCAACAAGTATTTATTTAGCATTGATGAATTTCGGGCTTGATCTTCTTATGAAGGTTTTTGCAATGGGAGTCATGTTTTTCTTCTACAATCATTGCGTTTTTTCATGGGATTTCACGATTTGGTATTGGCTGATCTGTTTTGTGATTACAGATTTTGCGTATTACGTTCTGCATTATGTCGATCATCATTCCAGAGCGTTTTGGGCGGTGCATATTACACACCATAACTCGGAATATTTTAATTTGACAACAGGTTTCAGAAGCCCGGTTTTACAGCCGCTTTACAGATATTTGTATTTCTCGCCGTTGGCTTTTTTAGGCTTTAATCCCTGGCATATTATGGTCGTTTATGCAATTGGTCAAGTTTACGGAACCTGGGTTCATACACAGACCGTAAAAAGTATGGGAATTTTAGAATATATTTTGGTAACGCCTTCTCATCACCGTGTTCATCATGGTTGTAATATTAAATATCTCGACAGAAATATGGGAATGTGCCTTATTATTTGGGATAAAATTTTCGGAACTTTTGAAAAAGAAGATCCCAATGTTCCCGTAAAGTATGGAATTTACCCAAAAATGCCCGACAACAAACCTGATACAGTTCTTTTGTATGAATGGAGAAAAATATGGAAGGATATTAAACAACCCGATTTAAAATTTTCAGACAGAATCAATTACCTTTTTAATTCACCGGGTTGGCGTCATGACGGAAACGGAAAAACGGTGAGACAATATCAAAAAGAGCATTTGGAAAGACAGGCTAGAAAGCTGAAACAGAAAAAATCGGCTTGATTCTTAAACACAATCTCATAACGAATTGCTTTACCGTAAAGTTTGTCATTCTGACGAAGGAAGAATCTCTACAAAGCATTTTATGTTATAAGTTTAAGCACAAATTTTCACTTCAATAGCTTCATAAAATCAATATTAATATCAATAGGAGCGGGCTTTAGCCCGCTTTTTTAATGAATGTAGTAAGAGGCTTTAGCCAAAACTTAAAAATCAAAGAATTAAATGAAAATACTTGCTTTGTCATTGCTGAATTATTAAACTTTTATGATTGAGGTTGAGATTCTTCCTTCGTCAGAATGAAAAGCTAAACACATAAATTCGTGATTATCCGTGAAAATATTTGTGCAATTTGTATTTAAATAAATATTTTTACTCCATGAAAAAACTTTTCCTGATAATAACAACCATAATTTCCACATTCTCATTTTCTCAGCAAACAGCTTTTCTTAAGATCAAAAAATTTAGAATTGCTGATTTAAATGATAAGATTCAGGAAACTTCGGGCTTAAATATCTTAAATGGAAAATTATATACTTTCAACGACAGCGGAAATGCTCCCGAACTTTTTGAAATTGATAAAAAAACCGGACAAACTCTAAACACAATAAAAATCAATGCTAAAAATAAAGACTGGGAAGCCTTAACAAACGACGGAAACAATTTCTACATTGGAGATTTTGGAAATAACGGAGGAACCAGAAAAGATTTGGAAATCTATAAAATTGCCTTTGAAAATAATTCATTAAAAAACGATTCTGTTACATTAATTTCCTTTGAATATCCCGAACAACAGGAATTTGTTCCAAAAAATTTAGAAACGGATTTTGATGCTGAAGCGATGATTTATTTAAACGGAAAACTGCACATTTTCACCAAAGAATGGAGCGCGAAATCAACTTCTCATTACCTGATTGACCCAAAAATTTCACAAAAGCAGAAAGCCGAAAAACTGGAATCCTATAAAACGGGTTTTGTCGTGACGGATGCTGCTTATTTTGATAAAAAACTTTATTTAATTGGCTATACAAAGAAAACAGAAGTGTTTTTAGATATTTTTAATGAAACAGAAACAGGGGTGTTTTTTACAGAAAAACCTAAACATTATTATCTGGGAAGTGCTTTATCCATAGGGCAAATTGAGGGTATTGCCGTTGATGAAACAGGAATTTATATTTCCGGTGAAAAATTCCATTCTCCGTTGGGAACGACAAAGCCTGGACTTTATTTTATTGCAAAAGATAAACTCAAAGATTAATTTCTCTTAAAATTGACTGAAAAAAATTATCTTTGTGATAATTATAATTTTATCCATCATTCGAAGATTGTGGCGAACACTGTAGAAGAAATCAAGCGACCGATCAATGAAGAAATGAAACTTTTCGAGCAGAAGTTTTATGAATCAATGCAAAGTAAAGTACCTTTATTAGATAAAGTCACTCGTTTCATCGTTACCACCAAAGGCAAGCAGATGCGCCCGATGTTCGTCTTCCTTTGTGCCAAGCTGATCGGTGATGTTAATGAAAAAACTTATCGCGGGGCTTCCATGATAGAGCTGATTCATACGGCGACACTGGTGCATGATGATGTGGTGGATGAAAGTTTTAAACGACGAAATTTTTTCTCTATTAATGCTTTATGGAAGAATAAAATTGCGGTTTTGGTAGGAGATTATCTGTTGTCAAAATCAGTTTTACTGTCAACCGATCATAAGGATTACGATTTACTGGGTGTAATTTCAAGAACGATCCGTGAAATGTCTGAAGGTGAGCTTCTTCAACTGGAAAAAGCCAGAAAATTAGATATTACGGAAGATGTTTATTATGAAATTATCCGTCAGAAAACCGCTACCTTAATTGCTGCATGTTGTGAAATCGGGGTTTTATCAAATAATGCTGATGAAGAATTGGCGAAAAAAATGATGAATTTCGGGACATTTACAGGAATGGCTTTTCAGATTAAAGATGATTTATTTGATTATTTAAGCTCAAATGTGATCGGGAAACCTGTCGGAATTGATATTAAAGAGCAAAAAATGACGCTCCCTTTGATTCATACCTTGAAAATTGCCAGCGAAAAAGACAGAAAATATTATTTTAATACGATTAAGCGTTACAATAACGATCAAAAAAGAGTAAAAGAGTTAATAGCTTTCGTTAAAAGCTCGGGAGGACTTGATTATGCAATTAAGGTCATGAAAGATTTTCAGCAGAAAGCGAAAGATATTCTTGATGAATTTCCCGACTCCGAAGTGAAAAGATCTTTAAAAACTATGCTGGATTACGTAATTGAGCGAAAATTTTAAATTAAATAATCCTCACCGTTACAATAATAACAGCTAATACAATACAAAATAAGGCGATTAAAAATAAATAATCCGCAATAGTTTCAAATCTTGTTTCACGCTTTTCACTCTTCGATCTTATCGCTAAAAATGAAAAGAAACAGCTGCACGCAAAAAATATGCACGCTACTCCCGCAAACTCGTCTAAATGCGTATTGCCACTAATTTTTGTGATCTTTAAAGAGGTAATAATCAGCAATGAAAACCCTAAAAGATTACTGGATGCATTCAATATATGACCTGATTTTTTTTCCATAGCTTACAAATTTATTTAAAATAAATCACTATTTTCCTTATTATCAAATTTTTAAAAAAGATTAATAAAAATTAAAATTAATTTAAAAATTGTATATTAGCAAAATACTTGGAAAATTAAAAATTTTTATATTTGGCTATGCAAACAACCTATATTGAAACACAGCAAATTTCCTTTCAAGATTTTAAGAATCAGATACTTGAAGATTATAAGTTAGGCAGGATTTCTCGTGAAATGTCTTATCTGGGCAGAAGAGAAGTTCTTACGGGAAAAGCTAAGTTCGGGATTTTTGGGGATGGTAAAGAGCTTCCTCAGTTAGCAATGGCGAAAGTTTTCAAAAATGGAGACTTCCGTTCAGGATATTACAGGGATCAGACTTTTGCATTGGCCGTAAATGCTTTAACTGTTGAGAGCTTTTTTGCACAGCTTTACGCAGATACAAGTGTTGAAAGAGAGCCTGCATCAGCCGGAAGACAGATGAACGGGCACTTCGCTACAAGAAGCTTAAATGAAGACGGAAGCTGGAAAGATTTAACAGCTCAGAAAAATATTTCTTCTGATATTTCTCCTACAGCAGGACAAATGCCAAGATTATTGGGATTGGCTCAGGCTTCAAAAATATATAAATCAGTAAAATTTGACGGATCAGAGAAGTTCTCAAAAGAAGGTAACGAAATCGCTTTTGGGACGATCGGGGATGCTTCTACAGCAGAAGGCCATTTCTGGGAAACCTTGAACGCGGCTTGTGCGCTTCAGGTTCCGATGATTGTTTCGATCTGGGATGACGGGTACGGGATTTCTGTTCCTACGATGAAACAGAGAGCAAAAGCTGATATTGCTGAAATGTTAAGTGGTTTTCAAAGAAAAGAAGGTGAATTCCAGGGTTGTGAAATTATCCAGGTAAAAGCTTGGGATTATGCCTCATTATTAGATGCTTATGCCAGAGCAGAGCATTTTGCAAGAATGGAAAGTGTTCCTGTAGTGGTTCATGTAATTGAAGTGACACAGCCGCAAGGTCATTCAACTTCAGGATCGCACGAAAGATATAAAAATGAAGATCGTCTGGCTTGGGAAGCGCAGTTTGACGGATTGGTGAAATTCAGAGAATGGATTTTGAATTATTCAATCGAAATTGACGGTAAAGAACAGATCATTGCCGCAAATGAAGAATTAGACGCGATTGATGAAGAAGCAAAAAGAACTGTAAAGGCAGGACAAAAAACGGCCTGGGAAAATTATCAGAAAACGATTACGGATTTAATTCATTCAGTTTTACCTTTAGTTGAAAATCTGAAAGGACAAAATGCTGAAATTGAAAATTATATCAATCAATTCAATAAATTAGTTTCAAAAGCTAAGAAAGATGTTTTCCATTTGGTAAGAAAATCTTTATTAGCGACAAGAGGAACAAATTCTGCAGAAAGAAACCAGTTGATGCAGAAATACAACGAGATTTTTGAGGTAGAAAAAGACAATTATTCTTCTCATTTATATTCCCAGTCTCAGTGGAAAGCTGAGAATGTAAAAGAAGTAAAACCCATCTATTCCGACAGTTCCGAAGATGTGGACGGAAGAGTGGTGGTAAGAAATAATTTCGATAAAATATTCGAAAAATACCCTGAAACTTTGGTCTTTGGTGAAGATGCCGGAAATATCGGTGACGTAAACCAGGGATTGGAAGGAATGCAGGAAAAATACGGCGAAGTTCGTGTTGCTGATACTGGAATCCGTGAAGCTACAATTTTGGGTCAGGGTATCGGAATGGCGATGAGAGGTTTGAGACCGATCGCTGAAATCCAGTATTTAGACTATATTTTGTATTGTTTACAGGGAATGAGTGATGATTTGGCGACCGTTCAGTACAGAACAAAAGGTGGTCAGAAAGCGCCTGTAATCATCAGAACGAGAGGTCACAGATTGGAAGGAGTTTGGCATTCAGGTTCTCCGATGGCGGGAATTCTGAATCTTTCAAAAGGGATTTTGGTATTGGTACCGAGAAACTTAACGAAAGCTGCCGGATTCTACAACACCATGCTTCAAAGTGACGATCCAGCGGTAATTGTTGAATGTCTGAACGGATACAGATTAAAAGAAAAACAACCGGATAATTTGGGTGAATTCACTGTTCCTGTCGGAAAAATTGAAGTTACAAAAGAAGGTAAAGATGTTACGTTGGTAACGTATGGTTCGACTTGGAGAATTGTAATGGATGCAGCGGAAGAACTGGAAAAATTAGGGATTTCTGCGGAAGTAATTGATGTTCAGTCATTAATTCCTTTTGATTTAACAAACGAAATTGCTGATAGCGTGAAGAGAACCAACAGATTAGTTGTGATTGACGAAGATGTGGAAGGTGGAACTTCAGCGTTTATTTTGCAGCAGATTTTAGAGAAGCAAAAAGCATTCAGATATTTAGATTCTGATCCGTTGACGATCGCTGCGAATGATCACAGACCAGCGTATGCAAGTGATGGAGATTATTTTAGCAAGCCGTCTACAGATGATATGGTTGAAAGAATTTATGCTTTATTTAATGAAACAAACCCTATGAAATATCCAGCGATATTTTAATTGGAATGAATAAAGAATTAGACAAACTCGCTCCTTCTAAACAATCAGCGGCTAAAAATTTATTTACTGCTTTTGAGATTCTTAAACAAGAAGGAGGCCAGTTACTTGGAAAACAGGTAATTGATAAAATAAGAGAGAAGAATAATTTAACGAATTGGGAAAAGGAAGTCTATGAAAAAACAGGCTATGTTCGCTGGGAATCTATTTTACACTTTTATACTATAGATGCAATAAAAGCTGGATTTTTATTAAAAAATAAAGGAATTTGGTATCTTACAGAAGAAGGTGAAAAGGCTATAAATTTTGGACCTGCCAAAATGTTAGAAACAGCCTCTAAACTTTATAGGACTTGGGCTGCTGATAAAAAAGATAATAAAAGCTTAAAAAATAAAGAGGTTGAAGATGAACCTTTTGAACTTGAAGAAAATAAAACTCAAAGCCAAAAGGCAAATTTGGATTTGCTTGAAGAACAGGCTATTGCTGGTATAAAAGATTATATTAGGAGTAAAAATGCTTATGAATTTCAAGATATGGTTGCTGCCCTTTTAAGAGCAATGGGTTATCATACACCATTTATTTCACCAAAAGGAAAAGATGGAGGCTTAGATATTATTGCTTATAATGATCCACTCGGAGCTACTACGCCAAGATTGAAAGTCCAAGTTAAACATAGACCAGATTCTTCTGTTCCAGTTGATGATATTAGAAGTTTGACTGGATTGTTAAATAAAGATGGAGATATTGGTTTGTTTGTAACTTCGGGGGCATTTACTTCTGAATCTGAACGATCTGCCAGAGAGAGTCATAGACATATTAAGTTATTAGATATTAATAATTTTATTGAATTATGGCAAGAGTTTTATATTAAAATGGAAGATGAGGACAAAAATAGACTACCGTTACATCCAATTTATTTTCTAGGAAGTAATGAATAATATTTTAATAAGATAAGGCTGTTAAACAACAGCCTTTTTAACATTCTTTTGTTCTAAAAGAGTTTTACAATCCTTCTCTTTCTCAGGATCATAAACATGATATTTCGTTTCCCATTCTTCCAATTGATACAAAATAGGAAGCAGCGCCAATCCCTTTTCTGTCAATGAATATTCAACTCTTGGCGGGATTTCTTTAAACTCCTCTCTGATCACCAAACCATCGGCTTCCATTTCACGCAATTGATCGGTTAAAACTTTTCTTGAAATCACATGAATACGCACGGCAAGCTCTCCAAAACGTAGTTTTCGGTCTTTGATTACCAGTACAATGATTGGTTTCCATTTGCTTCCTAAGGCAGACATTGCCTTGCCTAAAGGACAGCTGTATTGCATTAACTCGTTCTTTTTCATGTGAATACGTTTATTGATGAAGAATTGTTACCTTTATGTTACTAATGTAAGTTACTGCAAAGTTACCACTTTTTTCTTTTAAAAGGTACAAATACGAACTATTATTAGTTACTTTGTGTAACAATTAAAAAAAATAGAAATTTAAAAATGAGTACAGAATCATTATTTAAACCGTTTCAATACAAAAATTTACAGCTTAAAAATAGAATCGTAATGGCTCCGATGACGAGAGCTCAGTCAGATAATGGTGTTCCGACACAGCAGATTGCAGATTATTATGCAAGAAGAGCCGCTTCAGAAGTCGGATTAATTCTTTCCGAAGGAACCGTAATCAACAGACCTGCATCAAAAAATATGCAGAATATTCCTGATTTTTACGGAACTGAAGCATTAAACGGATGGAAAAACGTAATCGATGCCGTTCATAAAAACGGAGGAAAAATGGGACCTCAAATCTGGCATGTTGGTGATACGAGAAACTCTCCGGATTATCCGTTGGTAGATATGGAAAAAGCTTCTACAATGACGTTGGAGGATATTCAGGATACGATCGCACAGTTTGCAGCTTCGGCAAAATCAGCAAAAGATCTTGGTTTCGATGTTTTGGAAATTCACGGTGCGCATGGTTATCTGATCGACCAGTTTTTCTGGGATGTAACTAACACAAGAACAGATGAATATGGCGGTAAAACGTTGAAAGAAAGAACTCGTTTTGCGGTTGATATCGTTAAAGCGATAAGAGCTGCGGTTGGAGAAGATTTTACGATTGTAATCCGTCTTTCTCAATGGAAACAGCAGGATTACTCTACAAAATTAGCGAATACTCCGGAAGAAATGGAAAATTGGTTATTGCCGTTAAAAGAAGCCGGAGTTGATATTTTCCATTGTTCGCAAAGACGTTTCTGGGAACCGGAATTTGAAGGTTCTGACTTAAATTTTGCAGGTTGGGCCAAAAAAATTACAGGTCAGCCGACAATTACGGTAGGTTCTGTAGGTCTTCAAGAAGACGTTATGGGTGCATTCGCAGGAAAAGGAACTGAAAAAGCAGATTTAACAGAATTAACAAGAAGACTGGAAAGAGGTGATTTCGACCTTGTAGCCGTAGGTCGCGCCATCTTACAAGACCCGGAATGGGTGAAAAAAGTTAAAGAAGGAAAAACCGAAGATCTCTTGGATTTTTCGGCAGAAAGTATGGCTATATTATATTAAAAAGTCAATTGTTAATGGTGAATTAACTTTGTCAATTTTTTATTGACAATTTACGATTCACTTACGAAGCAAAATTCACTTTTTGACTATTCACGCTGCATCATATTATATTAAAAAGTCAATTGTTAATGGTGAATTAGCTTTGCTGTCAATTTTTATTGACAATTTACGATTCACTTACGAAGCAAAATTCACTTTTGACTATTCACGCTGCATCATATTTATATTAAAAAGTCAATTGTTAATGGTGAATTAGCTTTGCTGTCAATTTTTATTGACAATTTACGATTCACTTGCGAAGCAAAATTCACTTTTTGACACTTCATATTTCAACATATCAAATACCTATTTATTTTTAAACAAAACCGCTTCAGGATCATGTCTTGAGGCGGTTTTATATTTTTAGTTTAAAATTATTAATTAGGATTTACACAAAGTTTGTCATCCTGGAAGGATCTAAGCGCGAATCTTTCCAAACTATTCTCTAATGCTATGTTTAGATCCTTCCAGGATGACAAACTTTGTATAGATTATCTTATAAAATTTAAAGATTATAAAAAATAATATGATTATCCGTAATTTGATATGATTGAAGAATCTCTGTGACCTTTGCTGAGTAGAACGCCTTTGCGAACCTTAAAAGCGGTTAGTAGTCAAAAAATCTTTGTGTGCTTTGCATTAAAAAATCTTTTACTAAAAGTAGCTATCAACTTAAAATCCTTAACTTCTTAATAAAAATCTCAATGGTTCAAAACAAAACCGCTCCCAAAATTGGAAACGGTTTTTAACAGATTTAAATATCTAAATGCTTTTAAAAGCAAAAAGTGATTCTTACAAACCAATATTTTCATTAGGCTTTAGCTGCTTCAGAATATTTTTCGGAATAGCATTTTTGTGCACCAAAATCGCCGTTGATTTATACTCAACATAAGGTCTTGTTACGTAAATATACCCTTCAAAATCATTCGTTACACCCCATGAATTTTTAACCATATAATATTCTTTCCCGGACTGGTCTTTTGCCAATCCTACGATGTGCATTCCGTGATCATCGGTTGTAGAAAGGCTGTTAAGCGCTTGCTGACGCATATCTTCTGTGATCGTTTTATCTTTTTTTGGCTCTGTAAAAAGAGTTCCTTTATTTTCGGGTGTAATTTGATCTAAATCTACGTCAGGAACATAAGCCACCCCATTTTTATATGAAAAATAAGGTTCAGAAACGTCTGTTGCCCAACCTACAGAATATCCTTTGTTTACAGCGTTATCGATGATTGCAGTCATTTCATTCATCGGAATATTCCAGTCAGAATCATGGCTCCAGTTATCAGGAATCGGAACAACAAATTTCTGATAATAAGGATAATCTTTATATGAAGACAATTCAACATAATCTTCCGGATTAATGCCTACCACTTCTTTTGCAAAGGTTTTAGGAGTGTAATTTTTTCCTGCATAAGTAAAGTTGGCAGGAACTTTTCCTAAATATTCATCTAGAATAGCATCTACAGAAGACATCCAGTTGTCGCTGAGTTTCCCTTTTGTAGCGGCCTGAACAAGGCTGTCTAAAACGGGCTTTATTTTTTCCTGCATTTCCTTGAAATTATTCAGTTTCTGCCCTTCTTTTAATCCTGTGTAAGCTTCCTGAGGAACTGCTCCGTACTTTTTGTACATATTCACAACATCGTGTAATTCACCACCATCACCCCAACTGATTGCTCCGTTATTTAAAACATATAATTTTGCTTTATCGTGATAAGAATTTCTTGCGGTAAAGATTTCTGCTAAATCAACGGGCTTTTTACCCATTCTCTGCATTTCAGATTCAAGGAAAGAGTTTCCTGAATAGCTCCAGCAAGTTCCTGATGAACCCTGATTTTTTACTGAAGTTGCCCCGACATCTTTTAATGTGGTAAACTTGAAATTAGCATTTTGAGATTGATTGTTTTTTAACTTGTTGATTAAGTCATCCTGAGCAAACACCATACTTCCTGCAGACAAAACAAAAAGTAATGAGGCAATTTTTCTGTTTTTCATTACTAAAAAAGATTATTTATATGAATAGTCGTTGCTATTAAAGATATGTTACAGCAAGAAAAGTTAAATTTAAAATGAAAGTATTTTCACTATTTTTAAAAAAAGTTTAGAATGTTTCCAACCTTTTATAAAATTCATGCATCTATATTAGTATAAAGCCTGATTATGGAAAGAGAGCTACTGTTAGAATGTCAACGGAACGACCGCAATGCACAACGGAAAGTTTACGAAAAAATGGCTGGTAAAATATATTCAGTCTGCAAACGCTATCTGAAAAATGACGAAGATATTGAAGAAGTTTTAGCGGATACTTTTTATAAAATATTCACGAAGATCAGTCAGCTGCAAAATCCCGATATTTTTGAAAATTGGGCCAAAAAGATCGCAGTAAACGAGTGCCTTCAAAAATTAAGAAGCCAGAAAATGCTGCATATTTCTCTGGAAGAAAATCATATGGTTTCTTCTGAAACGGTTGAAAATATTTCGTTTGAAAAAGATATTTTGGGATTGCTGAGATTCCTTCCCGAAGGCTGCCGGGCGATTTTTAATCTTTTTGCCATTGAAGGATATCCGCACAAAGAGATCGCTACGATGCTTTCTATAAGCGAAGGAACGTCGAAATCACAGCTCAATTTTGCCAGAAAAAAACTGCAGGAACTTCTGATCAGTCAACACATTTAAACTTACAGCAATGGAAAATAATCACGATATAGATAAACAATTTAACGAGGCATCTGCTAAGGCTTTGGATGAGCCTGAGACTTTTCCTTCTTTCGAAAAGGTCTGGGATAAAATCGAAGAAAAATTAGACAAGAAAGCTGCTAAAAAGCGAATCATTCCAATGTGGATTCCTTATGGCATTGCTGCGAGTTTAATTATCGGTTTTGGAGCTCTTTATTTTACGAAAGAAGAAAAAATTACCGCTTCGCAACAGACAAATGCTGTAATGACAAAGAATAGCGTCTCTTCTGAAATAACTCCGGTTTCTGTACCTGAAAATATCAAAAAAATTGATGAAAAGGTAAAGGAAAATATTCAGAAAGAAATTAAAGTTACGGCACCAAAAGTAATTGCTTTTAATGGTACTCCAGCAGCTATGCCTGTTCCTACAATTGCCGCAAGTCCCGTTTATGAAGCAAAAGCTGAAAAATATATGGAGCCGGTTATTGTAGAAAAGAAAGATTCTTTTAAAGAAAAAAATATTGAAGAAGTGATTGCGATGGGGATTAAAAGGGACAAAAATTCTGTTTTGAATTCCTCATATAGGGTTTCATCCAATGACGGATACCCGACAAATGTAAATTCTGTGGAAGATACCGCACAGTCAATTAGGCTTGACTCTTTTGACAAAAAAGATCCAATCGCAATTTTAGGATACAGCAAAACCCTTGTAAAAGCAAAAAGTTTTAAGGATAAAAACATTTTGGGTGAAAAAATTTCAAACAAATCTATGGCGAATTCTATTCAGGGTTCGGCGGCAGGTTTTTCAAATAATTATGTTTCCGGGAATCTGGGCTCTGGGAGTATTATGATCAGAGGGAACAGTTCTGTAAAGGATTCCGAAGCTTTGTATCTGATTAATGGAGCAATTAGCGATGCAAAAAGTTTTAAAAACTTAGATCCGAATAAAATTGTAGCCATTACCGTTTTAAAAGGCGCCAACATAATTGCAATTTATGGAAGTAAAGCTGCAAACGGTGTTATCGTCGTAGAAACCAAAGATATTTCGAAATCCGAAAAGAAAAAAATCGATGAACTCAAAAAAATAGGATCATCAGAAAAGTAATCTAAGTCATAGATTTTTATTGTAAAAATCAAGATTTATTTTTTTAATCTAATCATTTGAAGGAAATATTTTTTTCAGAAAAGAATCTTTTTTTCATTTTAAAAAAGATGTGATAAATTAAAATACTGGAAATAAATAAATTAAAGCTAAAATTGAAATTAATCACAAAATTATCAGACACCTTTTCATTTTTCTGCATCTATAATATAAGTGTAAGTATAAAGTAAAATTTAACAACGAAAAAATGATAATGAAAAAAATAGGTGTATCGATATTGGCTTTGACTTTATTGGCAGGCTGTAAGACTAAAAATGTTTCTGAATCTGTAAAAGGATCAAAACCTTTAAGTATTGAAAAAGACAAAGATCAGGATGGAATAAAAAACAGACGGGATAAATGTCCTGAGATTGCAGGACCGCTCGAAAATAAAGGCTGTCCATGGCCTGATATGGATAGCGACGGCATTCCTGACAAGGATGATTCCTGCAAAGATGTGACAGGACCAAAAGAAAATAATGGTTGCCCTTGGCCCGATGCCGATGGAGACGGAGTAATTGATAAAGACGACGCTTGCCAGACAGTTGCAGGACCCGCTGAAAACAACGGCTGCCCATGGCCCGAGACAGACGGAGACGGTATTTTAGATAAAGACGATGCGTGTCCTACAGTTCCGGGAATGCCTGATTATAACGGTTGTCCGAAACCGAAAACGGTGACGGCAATGGAAGTCGAAAGTTCCTATTCAGTTGGGAGAATTAATGATTATGTTATTAATGACACCAGTAAAAGCGTTTTAAAAAATGATGAAGATTACAACAATGAAGAATATAATTCTTTAGTTGAAAATCAGTTTGAGCTTACGAAAAGTCAGCCTTTATCTACTTTTTCTATTGATGTAGACAATGCTTCTTATTCTAATGTTCGAAGAATGATCAACTATGGAAGAGTTGATAAAAATGCTGTGAGAGTAGAAGAAATGATTAATTATTTTAGTTATAATTATCCTCAGCCGAAAGATAATAATCCGTTTTCTATCAATACGGAAATAAATTCTGCTCCATGGAATCCGGGGCACAAGCTCTTAAAGATAGGAATAAAAGGAAAAAATATTCCCATGAAAAATCTGCCGACATCCAATATTATATTTTTGATTGATGTTTCAGGTTCGATGGATAGAGAAAACAAGCTTCCTTTACTTATATCTTCTTTTAAGATTTTGTTAAATCAACTGAGACCGCAAGATAAAGTTGGAATTGTAGTGTATGCAGGAAGTGCAGGAATGGTTTTGGCGCCAACTTCAGCTAAAGAAAAACAAAAGATCATTAAAGCGTTGGATAATTTGCAGGCAGGCGGAAGTACAGCCGGAGGAGCGGGAATAGAATTGGCATATAAACTCGCACAAAAGAATTTTATAAAAGGAGGAAATAATCGTGTAGTTTTGGCTACAGATGGTGATTTTAATGTAGGAGATTCGTCAGAAGCAGACCTGGAAGCATTAATTGTAAATAAAAGAAAATCCGGCATTTTTCTTACCTGTCTGGGTTACGGAATGGGCAATTATAAAGATAATAAAATGGAGACTTTAGCAGATAAAGGAAACGGAAATTATGCTTATATCGACAATCTGCAGGAAGCCAATAAATTTCTTGGGAAAGAATTTGCAGGAAATATTTATACCATTGCTAAAGATGTAAAGATACAGATTGAGTTTAATCCTAAATATGTAAAATCGTACAGACTGATCGGTTACGAAAACAGGAAATTAAGAAATGAAGATTTTGTAAATGATAAAATCGATGCAGGAGAATTGGGAAGCGGTCACACAGTAACTGCTTTATATGAAATCATCCCGGCAAATGTAAACTCTGAATTTTTGCCCAAAAAAAGTAAGCTTAAATATACCTCGACCTCAAATTCTCATCAATATGGTGAAGAATTAGCAACAATTAAATTCAGATATAAAAAGCCTGCAGGAGATAAGAGTATTGAAATTAATAAAATTGTTAAGAATTCAAATGCTGCAACTGCCCAAACGAGTTCAGACTTTAAATTTGCCTCTTCTGTGGCCTGGTTTGGATTAGTTTTAAGGGATTCAAAGTTGATTAAAAAGAAAAGTCTTAATGAAATTCAAAATCTGGCGAAACAAAACAAAGGTAAAGATGAAAACGGTTATCGTGCAGAATTTGTTGATCTCATAGAAAAATATAAATCAATTAAAAAATAACTTAAAGACAGGCATTCAAAAGGATGTCTGTTTTTATTTTAAAATAAACTTTCAGAAATTATTGAAAGTTCAAAAATTATTATTACATTTGTATAAGAAATTAAAAAGTAAAACAAAAATGCAACTTTCAGAAGCTAAAGAAAAATACATTCAGACTTGGGGAACATTCGCTACCAATTGGGGAATCAACCGTACGATGGCGCAGGTTCACGCGTTGCTTTTGGCAAGCGGTAAAGCACTTTCTACCGACGAAGTAATGGAACAGCTTGAAATTTCAAGGGGAAATGCCAATATGAATCTTCGCGCTTTGATGGATTGGGGAATTGTGAAAAAAGAATTCGTAAAAGGGGAAAGGAAAGAATATTTTTCAGCTGAAAAAGATGTCTGGTATTTATTTAAACAGATTACAAAAGAACGCAGAAAAAGAGAGATCGAACCTGTAATTGCCTTTCTTGATGAGCTTAAAAATATTGAAGACAAAGATTCTGAAGGCGCAAAAGAATTTATTAAATTAATGGATGATTTCAGCTCCGTAACAGGAAAAATCAACAATATCATGGATCTTGCGATCAAAAGCGATGATCACTGGCTGGTGGGAAAAATCACCAACTTGTTGAAATAGAAAGGACTTCAAAATCCTTTTTTATTTCAAATGAAGTTTCAAAAATTATTGAAAGTATAATATATATAAAATGTTCAATATAATATCATACCTGCTTTTTCTTTCGATCAGTTCGTACATCACGATTGATGTAGGCAGAAGATGCTACAACGCCGGAAAGTTTTATCTGGAATATATTATTCATGATACAGACTTATGTTTGACGATTAACCGGATTCTTTTAGGATGTTATTATCTCTTAAATCTAGGTTATATCGCGATTAGTCTGACTTCCTGGGACAAAGTAAACAGTATGGAAGAACTATTAACCGTAACGGCTATCCGTGTCGGAAATATAGCGCTGATCCTTTGTGTATTACATTATATCAACATTTTCACGCTTTACTTTTTAAGAAAAAATTTAACTATAAAATAAAATTATCATGACTGCAACTATCCTTACCCAAACGTACAATTTTTCAGCGTATATGATCTATTTACCAATTGTAATCACGCTTACAGTTTTGGTTTCTCAATTTCTGTTCAAAAATTCAAAGACATTTATGATTGATATTTTTCATCAGAAACAAGACATTGCAATGGCTACAAATTCACTCTTTAAAATTGGTTTTTACCTTTTAAATATTGGTTTTGCCTTATGTATTATTGAATTTTTCCAGATCGAAACCGTAGAAAGATTGGTCGTCGCAGTAAGTAGAAAAATCGGAGGATTCTCTATCTATTTGGGAGTAATGATGCTTTTAAATCTGTTACTTTTCCTTAAAGGTCGTAAACACGCGATGAACAAAGACAAAAAAATAGAAAATGAAAACATTGATCTTTAAAATTTGGATGTATTTCACATTCAAAGTAAAGAATAAACGGACTCGAGGAGATTTTTTAAACCTTTAGAATTGATAATCATGGAAAAATTTATTAAAATAGATTGTAATATCCAATCTTTATTATTTGCTCTGTTTTTTATTTTTTTAATTCTTGATATCTTGGTTTTAAAATCTTGTATATCTGCTGTTTTCTATTTTTTAATTGCTTTAAATCATATTGTTAGCTCGAATAAAAGATTTTTTTCAAAGCAATATTCAAAAACTGTTTTGTTTAAGATCTATTATTTTATCAGTATGTTTTTTATGTTGAGTCTGCTATCGCTGGTTCTTCTTTCAGGATTACATATCAACAATGAGTATTATAAAAGTTTTGGATATGCTGTTTTATGTTTTGGATTATTGGGAACTCCAGTTCTTGCCATCACATACTCTGTAATCTGCCACATCGATTGTAAAAAATTAAATAAATAGCAATGAAAACTTTTAAGAATAACAGCTCTAGCAATAATTATTTGGTTAAATCAGTAAAAGAGATGCGAAAGAGTCCCAAAGGGACGATTTAATAAAGAATGGGATGCAATCCTATTAACTATCAACCATAAAAACAAATGAAAAATGTCAACAATTCATTTAACAACAATCATTAAAGCCGATATTCACAGTGTTTTCGATTTGGCAAGAGATATTGATTTACACCAAAAATCAACTGCCAAAACAAATGAAAAAGCAATTGCCGGAAGAATTTCAGGATTTATTGAAGAAGGCGAAACGGTTACCTGGAAAGCAAAGCATTTGGGAATCTATCAAACATTAACAACGAAAATTATCAGTATGAATAGACCTGGTCATTTCACAGATATTATGTTGGAAGGAACTTTCAAATCCTTAAAACATCAGCATATTTTTAAACAAAAAGGCAAAAACACAATAATGACCGATATTTTCGACTTTGAATCTCCTTTTGGAATCATCGGAAAATTTTTCAACTATTTTTTCCTTAAAAATTATCTTACTAATTTCTTATTAGAACGAAATAAATTAATCAAAACCGTAGCCGAAAATAATAAGTAGAAAATTAAAAAACAATTAGTATTCACGCTGTCATGCTGAGCCTATCGAAACATCTCAACAAAAAACTATAACATGCAACAGCCAACTATCAACCAAAACAAAATGAAAATAATTGTCGCCGCCGGAACCGGATTTCTGGGAAAAAATTTAGAAAAATATTTTACTGAAAAAGGAAATGAAGTTTATATTTTAACCCGAAATCCAAAACGTAAAAATGAAATTCATTGGGATGCAAAAAGCTTAGGCGAATGGCAAAATCAGCTTGAAAATTCTGATGTTCTCATCAATCTTACAGGAAAATCAGTCGATTGCAGATATACTGAAAAAAACAAACAGGAAATTTATTCTTCAAGAATTAACAGCACAAAAGTTCTTCAACAAGCAGTTGATCATTGCATCAATAAGCCTAAAATCTGGCTGAATGCAAGTTCTGCAACCATTTATATTCATTCAGAAAACCAATTAAACACAGAAGAAAACGGCATAATTGGCGATGATTTTTCAATGAATATCTGTAAAAGTTGGGAAAAAGAATTTTTTACTGTTAAAAATGAAAATATACGAAAAGTGGCTTTACGGACTTCAATTGTTTTAGGCAACAATGGAGGCGCATTTCCCAAATTAAAATTAATAACAAAACTAGGGTTGGGCGGAAAACAGGGAAGAGGAAATCAAAATGTAAGCTGGATTCATATTGATGATTTTTGCAAAGCAATCGAGCATATAATTGATCATGAAAATATGCGTGGAGTAATCAATATTACAGCGCCAAATCCTTTATCCAACAAAGAATTTATGATGAAATTAAGAAAAGAAATGAAAGTTCCGTTTGGTTTAAACGCGCCGGTTTGGCAGTTGGAAATCGCATCAATTTTCTTAAAAACCGAAACAGAATTACTATTAAAAAGCAGAAACGTTTATCCCGAAAGATTAGTCAACAACGGTTTTGAATTTTCTTATCCAACTATCGAATCTGCATTTAAAAATTTGATTTAACCACAGAAAGTACAAATGTTCTCACAAATAAACACAAATAAAAAATCAATAGGAACGGGCTTTAGCCCGTTTAAAAAAACAAAATACAATTTTGGCTTTAGCCAAAACTTAAACATGAATTATACAGCATTTTTATCAACAGAATTATATTAACTTAAAATAGCGTTAGTGTTTTAAAATTTTTCCGACTAAAATGCCATGAAATGAATGGTTTGCTAAATTATAAAATGATGATTAAATTAGCACAAAGTAAACTTCAATGTTCAACAAACCAAAAACGAAAACCTTATTTCTTTCATCATTTTTACTGTCGACTGTTTTTTTTTCACAGGCTCACAATGTTTCGGAAGGCTATCAAAAACCTACGGACTCGCTTGTTGTTGAAAATCTTGAAAACTGGCAGGATTTAAAATTCGGGCTTTTCATGCATTGGGGAACCTACAGCCAGTGGGGAATTGTTGAAAGCTGGAGCCTGTGTCCCGAAGATGAATCCTGGACGCAAAGAAAACCTGAGCACGGAAAATCTTACACTGAATATGTAGAAAATTATGAAAATCTTCAGACCACTTTCAATCCGACTTTATTTAATCCTCAAAAATGGGCAGATGCAGCAAAAAAGGCCGGAATGAAATATGTGGTTTTTACAACAAAGCATCACGACGGTTTTGCGATGTTCGATACCCAAGAGTCTGATTACAAAATCACATCTTCAAAAACTCCTTTTTACAAAAATCCGAAAGCGGATGTTACGAAGGAAATCTTTAATACATTCCGAAAAGAGGGCTTTAAAATCGGAGCATATTTTTCAAAACCGGATTGGCATTCAGACGATTACTGGTGGCCATACTTTCCTCCAAAAGATCGGAATGTAAATTATGATCCTAAAAAATATCCCCAGAGATGGGCAAATTTTAAAAACTTTACATTTAATCAGTTAAATGAAATTACTTCAAATTATGGTAAAATAGATATTCTTTGGCTTGATGGAGGCTGGGTTCGCCCGTTCAACACCATTGATCCAAAAGTAGAATGGCAAAGAACGATCAAGGTCGAGCAGGATATTGACATGGATAAAATCGGAACAATGGCTCGCAAAAACCAACCCGGAATTATCATTGTAGACCGCACCGTTCCCGGAAAATGGGAAAATTATGTGACGCCCGAGCAGGCCGTTCCGGATCATGTGCTTTCAACTCCCTGGGAAAGTTGCATGACCATGGGAGATTCTTTTTCGTACGTTCCGAATGACAATTATAAATCGTCCCAAAAAATTATCGAAACATTAGTTAAAATCATTTCCAGAGGCGGAAATTACCTGATGAATATTGCTCCCGGACCCAATGGAGACTACGATGCCGTCGTTTATGAAAGATTAAAAGAAATTTCTGGCTGGATGAATAAAAATCAATCTGCAGTTTTTGCAACAAGAGCTGTTTCGCCTTATCATGACGGGAATTTTTATTATACGCAAAGCAAAGACCGGAAAACTGTGAATATTTTTCACCTGGATGAAAAAACAGATTATCACTCACCTTCAACCTTAAATTTTACAATTCCGGAAAATTTTAAGCCAAAATCATTAAAAATTTTAGGGATTTCGGGCAAAATTCAATGGAAGAAAACTGGAAATTCAATTGAAATTAATTTACCTAAAGAAAAAAATCAGTTGAAATATTCAACAGTAATTCAAATAACAGAATAATGAATTTTAAATTACAAGTAATTGGAATTTCTTTATTGGGTTCTGTTCTTATTTCGGCTCAAAAACCTTTATATAAAGATCCGAAGCAGCCTGTAGAAGCCAGAATTCAGGATTTGCTGAGAAGAATGACTCCCGAAGAAAAATTCTGGCAGTGTTTTATGATTCCCGGAGATTTGGACAATGTTCCCAAAAATCAATACTCTCATGGGATTTTCGGGTTACAGGTAAGCGCGGGAAATCAGGGAAATGGCGCGGCAGGGCAATTATTGACTTATAATGCCAATGAAAATGCCGAAAAATTAGTAAGGAAAATTAATAAAATCCAAAAATATTTTGTTGAAGAATCAAGATTAGGTATTCCAATTATCCCTTTTGATGAAGCTTTACACGGATTAATGCGGGAAGGGGCGACCGCTTTTCCGCAGGCCATTGGTTTGTCGGCAACGTTTAACCCTGCATTAATGAAAGAAGTTTCGGTGGCAATTGCAAAAGAATCAAGATTGAGGGGAATTCGTCAGATTTTAACGCCGGTCGTGAATCTGGCGAGTGACGTGCGTTGGGGAAGGACAGAAGAAACATATGGCGAAGATCCGTTTTTGACTTCTGTGATGGGAATAAATTTTGTCAGTTCATTTGAAAATCAGGGAATTATTACCACTCCTAAACATTTTTTAGCGAATGTAGGAGAGGGTGGAAGAGACTCATACCCAATTCATTGGAGTAAAAGATATTTGGAGGAAACACATTTAATTCCTTTTCAAAAAGTATTCGCTGAAGGAAAAAGCCGATCCGTTATGACTTCATATAATTTGCTTGACGGAAGGCCTTCAACGGCAAATTATTGGTTATTAACCGAAAAATTAAAAAAAGACTGGGATTTTAAAGGTTTTGTCATCAGTGATGCAAGTGCGGTGGGTGGAGCAAATGTTCTTCATTTCACAGCAAAAGATTACGATGATGCTTCTGCACAGGCTATTAATGCAGGCCTTGATGTTATTTTTCAAACAGAATATCAACATTATAAATTGTTTATTCCCCCGTTTTTAGATGGAAGAATTTCTCAGGAAAGAATTGATGATGCCGTTTCCAGGGTTTTGAAAGCGAAATTTGAATTGGGTTTGTTTGAAAATCCTTATGTTTCTAATGCAGAAATTGAAGAATTAAAGAAAATTAATCATAAATCGTTGGCAGAAAAATCTGCTGTTGAATCTTTTGTTTTGCTTCAAAATAATAATCAAACGCTTCCGATTTCGGAAAATTATAAAAAGATTTTAATTGTTGGAACTGATGCTGTTGATGCAAGATTGGGCGGTTATTCAGGGCCTGGAAATCAGAAAATAAGTATTTTGGATGGAATTAAAAATTTCGTTAAAAACAAAAATATTGAAGTCAGTTATTCAAAAGGGATTGACTGGGATTTGAAAAGTTTCACAACTGTTCCGGCCGATTTTCTATTCTCAGAAAGTCAAAAAGGTTTAAAAGGCAATTATTTTTCCAATCCCGATTTAAAAGGAAATCCGGATTTTGAAAAGCAAGACGGACTATTAAATTTCAAATGGACCTTATATTCTCCAGATCCTGAAAAACTGCAGCTGGATAATTACAGCGTTCGCTGGACGGGAAAATTAGAAGCTCCAAATTCAGGAAAATATAAATTGGGGTTGCGTGGAAATGACGGTTTTAAGATGTATATTAATGGAAAATTAATGATCGACAATTGGGAAAAGTTGAGCTATTCTACTAAAACCGTTGATGTTGATTTTGTAAAAGGTCAAAAGTTTGATATTATCGTGGAATTCCATGAAAGCAGAGGCGAAGGAAACATCGAGCTGATTTGGAATTATGGTTTAAATAATGAGCAAAAAGATTTTTATGATGCTTTGAAATTAGCTCAAAATGCTGATTTTATATTGGTTACAGCCGGAATTCATGAAGGTGAATTTCAGGATCGGTCTTCCTTAAGCTTGCCCGGAAATCAGGAAAAGTTTATTAACGAAATTTCAAAATTAAATAAGCCGACCGCTGTTGTTCTGGTTGGTGGTTCTGCCATAAAAACCACGGACTGGAAAGATAAAGTCGGAGCAATTCTGGATGTTTGGTATCCTGGCGAAGAAGGTGGAAATGCGGTTGCAAAAGTGCTTTTCGGGGAAGAAAATCCATCAGGAAAATTGCCGGTCACATTTCCGGTTCAGGAAGGGCAATTGCCTTTAACGTACAATCATCATCCGACCGGCCGGGGAAATGATTATTATGATCTGAGCGGTGAGCCGCTATATCCGTTTGGTTTTGGATTGAGTTATACGACTTTTGAAATCTCTGATTTACAGTTAAATAAGCCGAAATTTACCAAAAATGAAACAATTATTGCTAAAGTTACAGTTAAAAATACAGGTTCAAAAACAGGAAGCGAAGTTGTTCAGTTGTATGTGAAAGATTTGTTGGCTTCAGTGTCGAGGCCGATTATTGAGTTGAAAGGCTTTCAGAAAGTAGAGTTAAAACCGGGAGAAAAAAAGCAGGTTGAAATTGAAATTCCGGTCCAGGATTTGAAATTTTTAGATGAAAAAATGAATTGGACCATAGAAAAAGGAACATACAGGATTATGGCCGGAAATTCCTCAAAAAACCTGCCTTTAAAACAGAATATTGAAGTTGAATAAATTTTGTTTATGGATATTGGTATGATATATGTAATATTTAAGCAAATAAGAATGGTTTTAATCTAAAATTATTAATTGATTAAATTCATTCAAAAAATTAAATGTTATGAAAAAGTTATTTATATCAACAGTAATACTAATAAGCTTATCAGTAAATGTAGCCGCACAAAGACGTCCGCCGGCACCACCTCATCCTTCAAAAAATGAACTGGTAAGCAGCAAATCGCGTGAGCTGGCTAAAAGATACAATGAAGAAAAGAGAATGATCCTGAATCATCCTCTTGCTACTAAAAAAATGAAAAGAGACCAGCTGAAGGCATTAAATGTAAGATATCAAAATGAAAAACGTCTTCTAAGAAGTGCAAAATAATAATCAATAAGATTATTGTAACGAATAAAATAAAGACTGCCAAAAGGCGGTCTTTTTTACTATCTGAATATTTCCATTATCATATTTCAAAATTAAACATTGATTTTAAGGAACGGTTTTTGTAAATAAATGATAAAAAATGAGTTAAATTTTTTCATTAAAAATCACCAAATAATTAAATAATTCTATGAAAAAATTAATTTTACCTTCTGTAATTGTGCTTTTAGCGAGTTGTAAAGAAAATAAAAGCAAAGATATCTCTCAAAAAGATGAGGTCGTAACTAAAACTGATACTGTAAAATTACCGGCTCCCGACGAAAAAAATTCTCATGTGAAATACAGCAATGTTATTGGCTGGCCTGCGGATAAAACGCCCGTTGCACCTGCGGGGTTTACCGTTACTCGTTTTGCTGATAACATAAAAAGCCCGCGAAATATGATTCAGGCACAAAATGGGGATATTTTTGTCGTTCTTTCAAACTCTGAACGTTCGGTAACGGAAGCTGCAAAAAATAAAATAACGGGAAAAAGCGAGTCCGAAGTTGGTGGTAAAGCAGCCAATAGAATTATGATTTACAGAGACGCCAATAAAGACGGAATTCCGGAATCTTCCGGTGTATTTCTTGAAAATTTAAATCAGCCTTACGGAATGTTAATTATTAAAGACAAATTTTATGTAGCCAATACAGACGGGCTTTGGGTGTATCCTTATAAAGAAGGAGAAATGAAAATCACACAGCCGGGCAAGAAAATTGTAAATCTTCCTGCGGGAGGCTATAATAATCACTGGACGAGAAATTTAACGACAAATAAAGACCAATCTAAAATATATATTTCCGTAGGTTCTGGAAGTAATGTTGGTGAAAACGGAATGGAAAATGAAGTGAGAAGAGCCAATATCCTGGAAGTAAATCCTGACGGAAGCGGAGAAAAAATATTTGCGGCAGGCCTTAGAAATCCTGTAGGAATGAGCTGGAATCCTGTAACAGGAGAATTATGGACCGTTGTAAACGAAAGAGATGAATTAGGAGATGAATTAGTTCCGGATTATCTTACCAGTGTAAAAAAAGAGGCATTTTACGGTTGGCCCTACGCCTATTTCGGAAAGCATGAAGACCCACGAAGAAAAGGCGAAAAGCCCGATTTGGTGGCTAAAACCATCGTTCCGGATGTTCCTTTGGGTTCGCACACGGCTTCTTTAGGCCTTACATTTTATACAGGAAAACGGTTTCCGGAAAAATACAAAAACGGTGCATTTATCGGGCAGCACGGCTCCTGGAACAGATCATCTTTAGTGGGCTATCAGGTTGCATTTGTACCTTTTGCAAATGGTAAAGCATCCGGGAATTATGAGCCGTTTTTAACAGGTTTTATTGCCAATAAGGAAAAAGGTGATGTTTACGGGCGCCCGGTTGGGGTTCTGCAGATCGCAGACGGATCAATACTCGTTGCGGATGATGTGAGCGGTGTTGTCTGGAGGGTTTCCTACGGTAAAAAATAATTTAAATAACAGAAGCAGCTTTCATAGTTGCTTTTTCGTTTCTCATCCAATATTTTTACGTAAATTCGCATAAAAATTTTTATACTAATGAACTACGATATTATTGTCATCGGAAGTGGTCCTGGTGGATATGTTACTGCAATCAGAGCGGCACAGTTGGGTTTCAAAACTGCAATTATCGAAAAAGAAAATTTAGGAGGAATTTGCCTTAACTGGGGTTGTATTCCGACTAAAGCTTTGTTGAAGTCGGCTCAGGTTTTTCATTATATCAATCACGCGGAAGATTATGGTTTGAATAAAGTGGAAGGAAGTTTTGAATTTCCAAATGTAATTCAGAGAAGCCGCGGCGTTGCCAACAAAATGAGCAAAGGGATTGAATTCTTAATGAAAAAGAACAAAATCGATGTCATTCTTGGGACTGCAAAAGTTCAGAAAGGTAAAAAGGTTTCTGTGACAGATAACGATGGCAAAGTAACTGAATATTCAGCTGATAACATCATTATTGCTACAGGAGCTCGTTCAAGAGAGTTGCCGAACCTGCCTCAGGACGGTAAAAAAGTAATCGGATACAGACAGGCATTGTCTCTTCCCGAGCAGCCAAAATCTATGATTGTTGTAGGTTCTGGAGCAATCGGGGTAGAATTTGCCGATTTCTATAACACAATGGGAACAAAAGTGACCGTTGTTGAATTTATGCCAAACATCGTTCCTGTAGAGGATGAAGAAATTTCTAAACACCTAGAAAAATCTTTGAAAAAAACAGGAATCGAGATCATGACAAATGCTTCTGTAGAAAGCGTTGACACAAGCGGGGAAGGTGTAAAAGCTACCGTAAAAACTGCAAAAGGAAATATCACTCTTGAAGCTGATATTTTATTATCTGCTGTTGGGATTGCTGCAAACATCGAGAACATTGGTCTTGAAGAAGTTGGAATTCAGACAGATAAAGGGAGAGTGCTGGTAAACGAATGGTACGAAACTTCAGCTCCCGGTTACTACGCGATCGGAGATATCATCCCGACTCAGGCTCTGGCACACGTTGCTTCTGCTGAAGGGATTACCTGTGTTGAAAAAATCAAGGGAATGCACGTTGAAAAAATCGACTATGGCAATATCCCTGGATGTACGTACTGTCACCCTGAAGTGGCTTCTGTCGGTCTTACTGAAAAGCAGGCTAAAGAGAAAGGCTATGAAATCAAAGTTGGTAAATTCCCTCTTTCTGCAAGCGGAAAAGCGACTGCCAACGGGAATACGGATGGTTTCATCAAAGTTATTTTCGATGCTAAATATGGCGAATGGTTAGGTTGCCACATGATCGGCGAAGGAGTTACGGACATGGTTGCTGAAGCTGTTGTTGCCAGAAAATTAGAAACGACAGGCCACGAAATTATCAAATCTATTCACCCGCATCCAACTGTTTCTGAAGCTATTATGGAAGCTGCTGCCGCTGCATATGGTGAGGTTATTCATATTTAATTTTGAAATAAATAGTACTAAATATTATATAAAGCTCAGATTTTTTTCTGGGCTTTTTTTATACATTACACTATGAAAAATACTTTTTTATTACTGGCAGTTATTTGTTTTAACCTTCTTTTTTCTCAGCAGGAAGATAAAAACCAGGAAATATATTTTCCTGTAAAATATGTATTGAAAAGTTCCAAAGACACCATAAAAACGAAAGTCCTGAATGTCGGGCTTTACAGAAACGAAGAGTTTTCCCCTGCAACTTATATCAGACAAATGACGGTTTTGGATCCTTCAGGAAAAAAAATCAAGGTTAAAGAAAATGATGTTAAGTATATGGAAATCATTGATCTTGAAAAGGTTAAAAGGAAGTTTCTGAATGATCCATCAATATTGTCTAAAGATGTGGGGCTGCTTGAGGTGATGTATAATGGCAAAAAAACCGCCTGGTACAGAAAAAGTGTTTATTCCGGACCTATTTATACGTATAAAACAGATAATACCGAATATCTATTTTTCCGTAAAGATAAAAGTATGATTGAGATGCACTTCAAAATACCGGGTTCTATATTAGAATTGAAAGAAAAGTTCAGAAGCTATCCCGATTTATCAGCATTAATAGATGAAGTGGTTGGAGACAGAGACATAATAAAAATCCTAAAGCTGTATGATCAAAAATAATGTAAAGAAACCAATTACCGCTTCTGTTTTTTTATGCATGAAATAGGTATAATTTTAACATAAAAGAAAGATTTATTAAAATAATTTTAAAATTGAGTTATTTTGAAAAATTAATCTCATTTTCTCACCGTGTTTTATTAATTTTATTCCATGAATTTTGAAAAAACAGGACTCGTTTTATCAGGAGGTGGTACCAAAGGTATTGCCCACGCAGGAGCCTTAAAATTCTTGAAAGAAAAAAATATCGATGTAGATATTTTATCCTGCTGCAGTGCAGGTTCTATTGTCGGAACTCTTCATGCCGTAGGAAAATCACCGGAAGAAATTTTAGACTTTTTCCAGTCGGTGTATTTTTTTAACTGGAAACATTTTACCTTTAATCAGCCCGGGCTGGTTTCTTCCGTCATTTTTAAAAATTATTTACAGCCTATTTTCCAGGATAAAAAACTTGGCGATTTAAATAAGGAAGTCAAAATTGTTGCCACAGAACTGGTATCCGGAACTCAGAAAATTTTTGATGAAAACTTTAAGGTCGTAGATGCAGTGATCGCCTCATGTTCTATACCGGGCGTTACGACACCTTATATTTTAGGTGATGAAATGTATTGCGACGGGGGAGTTTTAAACAACTTTCCGGCAGATATCATCAGAGATGAATGCGATAAGCTTATCGGGGTTTTCGTTTCTCCGCCCCATGAGATTAAAATGGATGATCTTAAAACTATAAAAGCCATTGTTTCACGTTCTTATGACTTACTTTCGTACAGAATTGAAAAAGTAAAGTTTGATTATTGTGACTGGTTTATTTCTTCGCAGGACCTGTCAAGCTACGGGACTTTTGAACGAAAAAAAGAACGTTTGGAAGAGATTTTTAATATAGGATATCATGCCGCAAAAGACAGTTTTGAGCATGTTCAGAACATTTTTGTAAAAAATAATGCTGATTGTCTGTAAATTACACTTTTCTCTAAAAAATACTTTGATTTTTTGCATTATTAATATTTTTTGTTGCGTACATTTGTATAGCAAAAAGGATCTTACTCCTTTACAAATCAAATGGAACTAACAAATTTTAAGTTTTTTCTTTTAAAAGTATCAGAAATCATTTTCACGATTTTTAATACTTCTCCTCCTGCACTTTCTTAATCTTTTCGAAAGAATTCAATCATATGATTCTATCCGTATTTTTTAATTATTAAAAAACACGGGTTATTCGTCATTCTTTTATTTAAACTAAATTTTAAACAAATAAATTATGGAACTATCGTTTCAGGGCTGGATGATTCCGGCTATTATCGTGCTTTTGTGTGTAATTTTTTACAAAATTATCTTAAGAGTTTTCTTCGGACTGGTTATCGTTCCCGAAGACAGAATTGGTTTGGTGACCAAAAAATTTGTGCTGGTAGGTAAACAGGAGCTTCCGGAAGGGAGAATCATTGCCATCAACGGAGAGGCTGGCTTTCAGGCTCAGACTTTAGCGCCTGGGATTTATTTCGGTAAATGGATCTGGCAATACACGATTCAATTTCAGCCGTTTACAGTAATTCCTACGGGAAAATTAGGATTAATTCTTGCTAAAGACGGAACAGAACTGGAAACCGGACGTATTCTGGCGAGAAAAGTAAACTGTGATTCTTTTCAGGATGCGGAAGCATTTCTTAAAAACGGAGGTAGAAAAGGGCGGCAGACTGCGATTATTGCGCCGGGTTCTTACAGAATCAATACTTTGCTGTTTGATATTGAGCTAACGGATATGACGCAAATTCCTGATAATGCAGTAGGAGTGATCACAACAATGGAAGGTAATCCTCTCGAAGAAGGACAGATCGCAGGTAAAATTGTCGAAGGTCACAACAAATTCCAGGACGTAGATACATTTTTAGGTAACGGAGGTTATAAAGGTCTTCAGGAACAGGTAATTTTGGCGGGTTCATACTTCTTAAATCCTTGGTTTACAAAAGTTGAAATGGTACATATGACGGAAATTCCGATCGGGCATGTCGGTGTGATTATCAGCTACGTAGGCGCAGAAGGCAAAGATTTAAGCGGAGTTGATTTTAAGCATGGAAATATTGTAGAAAAAGGGCATAAAGGAGTATGGTCAGAACCGATCGGTCCCGGAAAATACCCTATTAATCCTTATATTATGAAGGTTGAGCTTGTTCCTACCACCAATTTGGTTTTAAACTGGGCGTATGAAAGAAGTGAATCCCATCAGTTAGACAAAAACCTTTCAACGATTACCGTGAGAAGTAAGGATGGTTTCCCTTTTAATCTTGATGTTTCGCAAATCATTCATATTCCGACCTATGAAGCTCCAAAAGTGATTGCCCGTTTCGGAAATATGATCAATCTGGTGAGTCAGGTACTAGAGCCTACGATCGGAAATTATTTCAGAAACTCTGCGCAGGACAGTGATGTAATTGCGTTTTTAGGAACCCGTAAAGAAAGACAGCAGTCTGCGAAAGAACACATTAGCAGTGTTTTAGATCAGTACAATGTAAATGCAGTTGATACATTAATTGGTGCAATTGTTCCTCCTGAAAGCCTTATGAAAACATTGACGGACAGAAAGCTGGCGGAAGAACAGAAAATCACCTATGAAACAGAAATGTTAGCACAGGAAACCCGACAAAGTTTAGAAAAAGAAACTGCGGTTGCAGATATGCAGAAAGAAATTGTAAAAGCAGATCAGGGCGTTTGGATTGCAGAACGTGTTGCTGATGCTTCGGTGAAAAAAGCGACCGGTGATGCCAATTCTGTGCGTCTTCAGGCCAATGCAGAAGGAGACAGATTAAAATTACTCGCCACGGGTGAAGCCGAAAAAACAAGACTTTTAGCAAAAGCGGAATCCGAAAAAATAGAATTATTGGCGAAAGCCAATGCCGAGCAGATTTCTTTAACGGGTAATGCGGAAGCTGAGAAAATACTGGCAATCGGTAAATCTAATGCAGAATCTTATAAATTATCGGTGGAAGCAATGGGCGGAAACAATTTCACACAATTGAAGATCATGGAAAATATAGCTTCTCAAAAAGTGAAAATAATGCCGGATGTTCTTATCGGTGGCGGTGGAGATGCTGCCAATGGCGGTATCAGCGGATTATTGGGCTTACAGCTTCTTGACCAGCTTCAAAAGAAAAATGAAGACGGTTCAAAAATAATTTCAGTAAAATCTGATGAAACTCCTAAACAATAAAATTAATTTAAGATAAAAGAAAAACTCCCACTGTAAAAATGGGAGTTTTTTTATCTTAATTTTTTACTACTTGTCCGTCTTGATTAACGATCGTTTTACCTGTATTATCATCAACTTTTAGAGTATAAGGCGCCTTTTTAGCCGAATCGGTTAAATAATTTCTCCAAACTTGATAAGTGAAAGCATTATTTACAAATTCATAATAATAGTTACCGCCGGTCCCGTCAGGAATCAATTCTCCGTCCGGAATAATCATACTTGGTTTTGAAGTGATTTTTGCATTGGCTGCCCATGACTGATACAGATATTTTCCGTTGGGCTGCTTATCAATTCTTATTTTAAACTTTTTAGTCTTAATAATAACTGTTTTCGGCACTTTTTGAAAATATTCACTATTTCTTATATGAGAAACAGGATTTATATTTTTTAAGTCATTCGCTGAAACCAACGAAAATTGAGCAATACAAAATGCTCCCAATAGAATTTTTTTAATCATTTGAAAATGTATTTAACTGATTCTATTAGTTTTAATCAAATTTGAAGCCAATTAAATTGATTGAGCTTGAGTATAACTTGCAAAGGCTTCTTCCAGACTGCCGAATTTGCCTTTAAACTCATCAATCGGGCCGTCCTGAAGAATATTTCCTTTGTGGATGAGGATAACGCGTGTACACAGGGCTTCAACTTCCTGCATAATATGCGTGGAAAGCAAAACTGTTTTCTGTTGCCCGATTTCTTTGATAACATTTCTGATTTCGATAATCTGGTTGGGATCAAGGCCGTTTGTAGGCTCGTCAAGAATCAGTAAATCCGGTTGATGAATGATGGCCTGCGCAAGGCCTACTCTTTGTTTGTAGCCCTTTGAAAGTTGGCTGATTTTTTTTGATTTTTCGGGTGTAATTCCAACTAAATCAATGACTTCATTCACTCTGGAGGTCGGTATTTTATGAATGTTGGCCACAAATTCCAGATACTCTTTTACAAACATTTCCAGATAGAGCGGATTGTTTTCAGGAAGAAAACCGATCTTCTTTTTGCTCTCAATTTCGTGTTCGGTAATATTTTTACCATTAAAAATGATCTCACCTTCATCTATTTTCAAAGCACCTACAATTGATTTCATTAAAGTTGATTTTCCGGCTCCGTTGGGACCTAAAAGACCAATGATTTCATTTTTATCAATTGTGATATTAATATTGTTGAGTGCGGTTTGTTCACCAAATTTTTTGGTTAATTGAGTTATTTGAAGAGACATAATTTATACGATCTTTTTGCAAAAATAAAAATAAAAAAACTCATTCGAATGAATGAGTCAGGTTAATATTTTAAAATTTAATTATTTTCTTCCTTTTTTTGGGGTAGGGGTAGCAGTAGAAGCCTGATTTGTAGTTTTCGACGGATGATTTGTCGTAGCTGGTTTTTCATAAGAGGCTGATCTGCCGTTTGTTTTTCCAAAAATCTTGTCGACCTGTTTTCTGTTCAGAAACTGAGACTTTCCAACATATTTTTTGTTTTTATTGATATACTGGATAAACTGTACTGTCGGCTGGCCGTAATTTTTTTCGTAATGCAGTTCAACGATATCATTTGGCAGCTCAAGAACAATATTTTCGTTCGGAAGAACAGTAAAACCTTCTGTAATCATTTGGTACAGGCCTGCAACATCTCCGTCCAGATTCTGGAAAGAGAAAGATCTGATTGTATTAAGGTTAGCAGTATTAAGATCCTGATAATTGATAGTGAATTTATCGTCTTTTTTATATAAACCTACGGAATTATCTTTACCAACTTCCACCAAAGTTTCATTTTTCAGCACTTTTATCTGCGAGAAAACTGAAATACCGAACATACAAGTAAATAGTAGAATTATTTTTCTCATGTGATGACTTTTAATGTTTTATAATTTGGTATATCTAAATTACTAAAAAAATGTTAAAAAACAATTTTTATTCTTCGAGGGCAAAAGTAACAATTTTTTTTAATATCCATCATGATTTACATGAGGATCCTATGCATTTCATTGGAGTTTAAACAGTATCTTAACATCTTTATTTTGAGGGATTTGAGATGTTTTTAGATATGTATAATGCTAAAGTACAGGTTATTTAAAATTAATTGTGCCATCTTTCTAATTAATTAGAAGACAGCATATAACCCAATTTTTTATCCTCCGGTAAATGCCAATTTAAATAAATGTTAATTTTTCTATTCAAAGGTTAGTGATATACTTTGTATAAAAACCGGTTAATTAAACTATTTGAATTAAAGATTTCAGAATTAAAGATTTTTGTTTCGAGGGTCTTTGTAAGAAACATGCTAACGTTAAAATTAAATTATTTTTCATTGTGCTAAAAATTAAGATGCAAAGATACTCAAAATTATAAAAGATCAGTATGATAGATTTCAGGCTAAATATTGATGACAGCTTATTTGTATTTCCACTTTTGCTAAATAAAAAGCCGTTCCACAATGTGTGAAACGGCCATTTTTTATATGATTAATGAAATATTTTAATGTTTTACAATCAGATGTACTGATTTTTTCTCGTTATTCGCAATAATGCTTACAACATAAACTCCATTTGGAAGATCAGAAATTGAGAACGTTTTTTTACTGATTCCTTTTCTCAGATTTTCTGCATTAGAAATAGTTTTTAATGTTGTTCCGTTATATTCAGCTAAAATAATATTCACTTTTGCGTCTTGCATAAGATTAAATTCTAAAGTAGCATTGGATGAAGCCGGGTTTGGAGACAATTTTACGTCCTGTAAAACCATTGCCAGCATTTTGGCTTCACGGCATTTATCATCACAGAATGGATCGCCGTCATCAACATCCTTCTGATTCATGCTTACAAGGAAGTGGCAAACGCTTCCGTACAGCTCATCCGGATTATTCGTTACGCTCTGAGAAACTGCAAAATCATAGTTTTCAGGTGACGTAATGCTTGTATTTTCCTGCTGGAAGGTCAAAGCAATCGGGAAATATTCATTAACCTTTACATTTACATTTTTAATAGCGGCATTCAGAGGATCAATTACTATAAATTCATGCTCATTATAATTTAAAACCTGAAGACCTTCTAATTGTTTTCCTCCTTCTTCCCATCTTTGCCATGCTATATCATTAAGCTTAATAACAACGCGTCCAATATTTTTAAATGGCGTATTAGAGTCTTTTATTAAATTAAATCTAATATCAAAAGGATTGTCATGATCAAAATAGTTTCCAAAGAAGAAACCTGTTTGCTTAAGGAATGTTCCGCTTAAATTAACCAGTCTTGTATTTCTTGTGACAACGTTATTATTATTGGTTACATTAGGCTCTATCGGAGCTCCCGGACCAGGGTTTTCGTTGTACATCGGGTCGCCTGGCGTTACAATTCTTCCTAAGAAACAAACTACATTATCTGTAAGGCCACCGTAGATTACAGGGTTTACAGGATTCCATTTGGCATCAATAATATAAGTTTGCCCCGGAGCAAGAGCCGGAATTTTAAATCCTTGTCCTGTAGCATATGAATTGGAAGAGTTAAATCCTGTATAAGGCGTTGTAAGCTCTCCACCTGCAGAAAATCCGTTAATCAGCTGTATTCCGTTCCATGAATTTGGCCATGTTTCGCCTGTTGATCCCATCGTCCAGTATAATCTTGCAAAGCTTGGCGCAGAAGTGGTACATCCTATATTATGAACTCTGAACCTCATCACATTGCTTCCAAGACCTCCGTATCCCGGATCCTGATGGGTAAGATTTAATAAAGCGCTGTTGGTACGTCTGTTCCAGATATCAGGGCTTTGATAAATATTTGCCCATGTTGTTGCAGATGGGTTTGGCTCAATTCCTACATCTGCCGCGCTGTCGAATGCTGCAAGGCTGTACATGCTTTTAGCTTTTACCACAGCAGCATAAGCATTTACCAATCCGTAGCCCATCTGGTTATGCCATGTTCCGTTTGGTCTTCCCGAAGCAGATCCGTAAGCATAAAGATCAGTTCTTACTTTTTGAGCAGTCTGTTCTATAATATCTCTTACCTGCTGTGCTGTTAAGCATGGGTTTACTGATAAAATTAAAGCCGCAACTCCAGCTATTACAGGGCAAGCAGATGATGTTCCGTTAAAGTTTGGAATATAGTTTGAAGGATCGTATCCGTTGGCACCCTGTCTGTCTGAAGTCGGCATTTTTACTCCTGGAGCCATGATATCCAATTGACTTCCATAGCAACTTCCCCACCAATTTTCTCCGTCACAAGAACTCGGGCTTTTTCTCTCTCCGCAAGGGCTTAAAGCTCCAACAACCAATATCTTTGGATTCCAGCTTCCCGGATATCTTATGGCGGTATTATTTTCGTTTCCTGCAGCAAAAACGACTACCATACCTTTACCGCCTCTGCCATTCACAAGAGCGTTTGTAATTGCATTTTCAATAATAGGAGAAGGTGCATATCCTCCCCATGAATTGCTGATAACATCAACTCCGTTTGCAGTTGCCCAGTTGAATCCATTGGCAAGTTGTTGAGGAGTATTCGAAAATTCAAGACTAATACTTATGGAGATTAATTTTGTATTGGGAGCAACGCCGCTTCCTCCAAGATTATTGTTTTGTACGGCTCCTGTAATTCCTGCGCAAGGAGTTGCATGATCTCCTCTTACAATTGATGGGGCAGAATTTGTTTGAGCATCAAATCCGGTTCCGAATATGTTTGCGGCCAGATCAGGATGATTCATCTCGACACCTTGATCATAAATGGCTGTTTTTACATTGGCACCAGTGGAAAGTGTCCAGGCCTGCTCTGCCTTAATATCTATTCCTGTATATGCAGAACCATATTGACCGGTATTTTTTAGTGACCATTGGTTTGGAAATAAGGGGTCTGCTGTAGTCTGAAGATTATGATAAATAAATTCAGGTTCTGTGCTTTCAAAATGTCCTGATTCATAGAATAAATTAGCCATTTCTATTGCAGTCGGGAATGTAGAATTTTTGTTGCATGCTACAGTAAACCAAAGTGGCATGTATTCATTATATCCTAATACTTCAGCATTATTTTTAGCCGCTAATTCCTGTAATGCTTTAATGCCGTTTTTTGATTTCAGCTTCACATAAAAATTATTTGACATCCCCATTTTTTGTCCTTCAGAAGTTAAAAAACATGGAGAAGCCAGAATAACATCAGGATTAGCATTTTTTTCTTTAATATTTGAGATATATTGTTCGTCTGTAACTGTAGCGTCAGATTCTACTTCAACATAAAAAGTTTTCGTATTATCTGTAACCTTTTTGCCATCTGTAAAAAGTGAGTTTTTGGTATAACTTTCAACAATTGGAGTTTTTGGTTTTAGATTCTTCGCAAGTCGCGTTGTGCTTGACGATATTGCAATGGAAGATTTGTCTAATTGCAGAAAATATTTTTTTCCGTTATAATAATAAAAATATTTTGATTGTGCACTTATGCCCAGTATCATAAAGAGCGATAAGACGAGGGTAAGTATTTTGATTTTCATGATTATTTTTTGTTTGGTGGTTAATAATTTTTTTAAGATTTAAAATCTATCTACGGGGGTTTTAAAAGAATTCTAAGCATAATTCATGGTTAAAGGTTAATAAATAATTTGTTTAAATCATTTAAATTCAGTGGTTTAAATGGATTTATCTAAAGGTATAAGAAAATAAGGCTAAGTAGCCAGCATGAATGAGTAAGTGTGCTTACATTAAGGTTAAGTGTTGTAAATGTTGGGATAAGTGTAAGTTGAATAAATCACCTCGATGTGGGTTGAACATGAAAACTTGATTTTATTTAAAAAAAATTCATTAAAAATTATCAATATTATTCACTGTTTGAATCATTTTAAAGGAAAGGATTTTTCAATTTGGTAAAAACTTTGATGTTTTTAAATTACCAAATATCTGATATGAAAAAATTTACAGTTGAGACATTTTTATTTTTAATGATTGGTCTAAGTTTTCACGCACAATCTTTAAAATCCCCGGACGGAAAGTTTGAAATGGACTTTCAATTAAAACAGGGCGTACCTTATTACAACCTGAAATACAACGGCAAAACAGTTGTTGAAGATTCTAGATTAGGGCTGAGATTATTTAATGTTACAGGAACTATTCCGGATATAACAAAGCCTGAAAATGCAACATTTGATCTTAACAATGGTTTTACAAAAACAGACGAAAAACGTAATGCTAAAAACGAAACCTGGCAGCCCATTTTAGGTGAAAAGAAAAGTTATGTTAATCACTATAACGAATTGGCGGTTGCCCTGAATCAAACTGCGACAGACAGAAATATCATAGTTAAATTCAGATTGTTTAATGACGGACTGGGCTTCAGATATGAATTTCCGCAGCAGAAAAACCTCAATTATTTCACTATCCGTGAAGAAGATTCTGAATTTGATTTCCCGACAGACATGAAAACCTGGTGGATCGTTGGAGATTATGATTCACAGGAATATCCTTATCAGACCACGAAAATTTCTGAAATTCCTTCAAAATGGGAGCAGGCATTTGACAAACATTCTTCCCAGACATTGATTCAAAATGCAGTGCAATCTCCATTAATGCTAAAAAAAGAAGGAAAAGAGCCTTTATATATCAATGTTGCGGAAGCTGCCGTTTTAGATTATCCGGCTTCAAATCTGGAAGTTGATCCTCAGAATTTTAAGTTTAAAACTCATCTTACCCCAGACCGGCAAGGTGCAAAAGGATATATTCAAACTCCTTCTGCAACGCCATGGAGAACGATTATTGTTGCTCCGAAAGCTGAAACTGTTTTAGATTCCAAAATGTTGTTTAACCTTAATGAGCCGACAAAATATAAAGATACTTCTTACATTCATCCTACAAAATATATGGGCGTCTGGTGGGAAATGATTATCGGAAAATCGCAATGGGCTTATGGCGAGCCTAAAACGAATATCCACATTGGAAAAACAGATTATTCAACCATAAAACCCAACGGAAAACACGCTGCCAATAATACTAAAGTTAAAGAATATATCGATTTTGCAGCTGAAAACGGTTTTGACGGACTGTTAATTGAAGGCTGGAACATCGGCTGGGAAGACTGGATCAATCATTCAAAAGAATTTGTTTTCGACTTTATAACACCTTACCCGGATTTTGATATTAAAATGTTGAATGAATATGCTCATTCTAAGGGAATTAAGCTCATTATGCACCACGAAACTTCGGGTTCAGCAACAAATTATGAAAGATGGGCCGATAAAGCTTTCCAGTTGATGAACAAATATGGCTATGATGCCGTGAAAACCGGTTATGTCGGCGATATTATTCCAAGAGGGGAGCATCATTATTCTCAATGGATGATCAATCATTATTATAGAATTGCTGAAAAGGCAAATGAGTATAAAATCATGATTAATTCTCACGAATCGGTGCGTCCCGGCGGTGAAAGCCGCACGTATCCGAATTGGGTTTCCGCAGAAGCCGCACGCGGAACAGAGCATGAAGCTTTTTTAGGTAATAATCCTGATCATCAGACGATTTTGCCTTTTACAAGATGGATAGGCGGTTCTATGGACTACACGCCGGGAATTTTCCAGACCAAATTAGATTATTATTTCCCTGGAGATAAGCGTTTTGTGAAAACTACCTTGGCAAAACAGCTGGCTTTGTATGTAGTAATGTATATGCCGGTGCAAATGGCCGCAGATTTACCCGAAAACTACAAAAAGCACATGGATGCTTTCCAGTTTATTAAGGATGTAGCAGCAGATTGGGATGATACGAAAATTTTATCGGCAGAACCCGGAGATTACATAATTACGGCCAGAAAAGCAAAAGGAACAGAAAATTGGTTCGTTGGCGGGATTACAGATGAAAACAAACGCGATTATACCGTAGATTTTTCATTTTTAAATAAAGGCAAAAAATACGAAGCAACGATCTATGAAGATGGAAAAGACGCCGATTACATTAACAATCCTCAGAGTTATAATATTTACAAAAAAGAGATTACAAGCAAATCAAAGATTAATTTTAAAATGGCAAGAAGTGGTGGTTTTGCAGTCACAATTAAGCCTTTAGATTAAATGTAAATTACTCCGGCCAGGGTGAATGCAGGATCAGATCACAATAATCCGGTTTTTGATATCCTGGAATCATGCAGGCACAGATATCGGAATTAATGCTGCCATAAGTTGTGTGTGGTTTGTGTTTAAAACCTTCAAAAAAAGTGTTGATCATATTTTTCTTCAGTCCATTTCGGGGAAATTGCCTCACGATTTCCTCACGGATGCTGTCTGATAGCTGATCATATCCTTTTCCGATGACATCCAAAGCTGCTCCATAGTTGAGTAAAGCAACTTCCGGCTCTTTGTATTCGGCAATACCGGGAGAAGTATGCAGCGCAACTGTATCCCAAACCAGCTGTAACGATTGTGGAGAAACGTCGTAGCCACGCAGGAAATCACGAGCTGCATTGGCCCCGTCAACCTCGAATCTTTTATCATCGCTACGGTAATGAGGCGTCAAACCAAGATCATGAAACATGGTGCTGACATATAAAAGCTCGGCGTTATAGGTGAGATTGTTTTGTTGACCGTTTAAAGCTGCAAAAAGAAAAACGCGCAACGTGTGATTATATAAAAGTTCGCTGCCATGTTCTCGCAACAATTCCGTTGATTGGGTTGCCATTGCGCTGTCGGGAATTTTTATTCCGGCTATAATTTTACCTGTAACTTTCATCGTATAAATTGTTTACGATGACAAAGTTGGGAAATAAAAACTCATTTTTTCTTAAACAGGTTTAAGAAATGAAATTATTCATTATTTCTTTACCACAAAAGCTCTTAATTCTGCCATTTTACCATCTTCAAATCTCCAGAAATCACAATAATCATATGTAACCCAAATGTCATTTTCATATAAGCTTATGGTACCGACTGCCGTCACAAAATTTCCTTCACCAATCATGTATTCCACATCAAATTTTGGTGGTTTTTTGTAAGCTTCGGCCATATATTGACGGATTTCCTCTTTTCCTGAAAGTATCCGGTCTCCTACGAATGTCCATTTCGTGTTTTCCGTGCAATACGTTAGAAAGGTTTCGTGATCGCCTGCTGAAATCGCTGCATTTGCTTTTTCCAAAACTGTTTTATTATCCATAAGCGTAAATTTATCAAGAATTAATTTTTGATTTAATTATTCAAAGGATATGCCGTCAATTAATTAGTAGAATTTTAAAAATTAATTTATAAAGAAGACAGAATATGGTTTTTAAAGCTATAAAAAAGCTGAATTAATTAAGTTCATAATTAAAAATAACCAGGCTCAGGATAAAATGTACATAATCCTGTTCTGCGTCTTTTCTGTTGATCAGCCTGTTTTTATAATCGTAGGAATTCAGTATTCTTGATAATTTATAGTATTCTTCAAATTTATCACCTTTAATTTTACTCCTCGCATTCCCGTCCCTGGTTTTAATGATTTCATTATCTAAAGTCCTGACTTTAAATAAAACATGACACAGTTTCGGGCTGTAATTCATCCGCCCAATATATCTTTCAACTATATTAACCTTGAATGAATCAAATACGATTGTATTAAAAACAATATTAGAGTCCGGCTCCTGCGTATTGAGCTCAAGCGTATAGTTCATGAATTTAAATTTTTACAAATTTACTCAGAAGTTGAAATACTTCAAAGTAAAACTCCTTGTTTATATTATTTAAAAATAATAAATTGAAAAAACGGGGATTATTCGGTAATTTTTTCAGTTAATTTTTGGCAAGTATAAATAAAATTAAATTCAATTCATAAAATTTTGGCAAATAAATTGTTGTGTAGAACATAAGATGATGATTGAGTTCAACATATATACAACCATTTTAAATTATTATTATGAAAAAATCGATTTTAACATTTCTGGCCTTCACTGCAATGGTGGCTTGCAAGAAAAATGAAACTACAGCGGTAAATAACGCTACAGACAGCCCTGCAGTAGCGGCTCCCGCAGATTCCGGGGTTATTGCGAGTGATACGGCTAAAACGGCTGACAGCATGAAAACCGCTCTCAGCGACCAGGACAAAAAATTCGCTGACGCCGCAGCCAAAGGAGGAATGATGGAAGTCATGATGGGACAGCTTGCAGCTACAAACGCATCCAGCCAGACGGTAAAAACATTGGGTGAAATGATGGTGAAAGACCACAGCAAAGCCAATGATGAGCTTAAAAAATGGGCATCAACGGCAGGGTATACGTTGCCAACAAGCTTAGATGCCGATCAGCAGAAAAAATATGATGATCTGAAAGCAAAAAAAGCGGCAGAATTTGACCGCTCTTACACAGATCTGATGGTTACTGACCATAAAAAAGATATCGAAGAGTTTAAAAAAGAGGCTACAAATGGTTCGGAAGCTTCTTTAAAATCTTTCGCAAGTACAACTTTGCCAACTTTAGAACATCATCTGATGGAATCTGAAAAAGCAAAAAGTGCTGTAAAATAAATAGGTGCTTATCTTGCATTACCGCTTAGCTTCTCTTTTTCGAGAAGCTTTTTTTACGTTTTTATCTTCAGAAAATTAAAGATGATTTCTTCAATATGAGTGTACATATAACACGGTAAAAAATTATCTTTGATGACCGGAAATTATTGATAATATAAAGCCTTTTAAAGGATTAAATTTAATGAAATGATACACAGACTTTATAGGGAACAACAGCTTAACTGTGATATAAAAACAGCCTGGAATTTTTTTTCTTCCGCGAATAATCTTTCTAAAATCACCCCAAAAGATATGAATTTTACGGTGCTTACCAAGATGGATGACGACGGGATTTTTGAAGGAATGATCATTGATTATCATGTTTCACCCCTTTTAGGAATAAAAATGAAATGGAAAACGGAAATTACACAGGTTGATTTCCAAAAAAGCTTTACAGATTTTCAAAAGAAAGGACCTTACAAGCTCTGGAACCATCATCACGAATTTATAATCAACGAAAATGGAGTTTTTATGAAAGATTCGGTGGATTATGAGCTTCCTTTAGGTTTTTTGGGTGAAATTGCACATGCTCTATTTGTCAGAAAAAAGCTGAAGCATGTTTTTGATTACCGATATGAAGTTTTAGAAAAAATGTTTAACGGAAAATAAATTCACGATTTATCCATTTTTCTGTATAGCGTAGATTTTTAACCTATTTCCGTAATTTTTAAAAAAATATTTAAAATAAACATGGGCGATACATTTTCATTTTCTGATAACAGCCAGATTGAAGTGGTTTCTACCTTTTCAGGGCTTGTAAATACTAATTTCCAAGGAAGTACGAATGCACTTTGCTGGGCCAGGAATTTGGACGGAGATTTTAAAGAAATTGTGTCTAAGCTTCAGGTAAAAGAAAATGTTACTGAAGTTTCCACTGAAGATCTTTTAGCCTTACAACTATCAGAAAAAGGGAGTCTCGCAAGGGAAATTATTTTACGTGATATACAATTACTGGCGGATTTCGGAGCTTTGCCTTCTCTTAATCTGATTGCTTATTATAACCGGGATCAGGACCTGGATTTCTTCTCAACAGATGTTTATTCGTATCATGTCGACCGTTCACCCATTGGAACGGATACTTTTTTATGTACATATTATGGCATAGCAAGTGATATTTTACCCAACGATCAAGCCCAGCAAAAAATTTTAATCCCTGAAATCAGGGAAAAGCTTAAAAAATTACACAACGGTCCGGAAGAAGATTTTGAAGCCTTTCTAACAGAATGTTTCTTTGATCTTCATTATCAGCCTGATCCAGGTGCAGAACCTGTTAATTTAGGAACAGGGCATCTTTGGCGTCTGGCAGTAGATCATCCTTTACAACAGGTTTTACCATGCATTCACAGGGCTCCTGCTGAAAATGATGAATTCCGGCTGCTTTTGATTTGTTAATTAATATTTAACTAAAAAAAGGAATTTATACTTGAATTTAATCATATGAAGTTGTTATCTCTTTGATTTTAAACTTCTGAAATAGATAAATATTCCATAAGATCAATTCGTAGCCGTAAGCGGTGTCTTCAATGGGAATCGTCAGTATTCTTATTCCCAGAAATTCGGCTGGATTATAATTAACAATAGGTGAGGGCAGTCCGGTGCCTGTTAAAATGCCATTTACCAATAAGAATCCGGGCATCAGCAGTAAATAAATGAAAGAAGCTTTACCGATCCATCTTGATTTTAAAACAAAATACAGGATGAAAAGACTGAGTGAAGTCGTTATAAAGGTAAATGAAGTATAGACTTTTTCATGATAATAAATTCCGATGATTAATGAAATAATGCTGCTGACGATGACAAAAATCTTTTCCGGCAGTGGTTTCCAGTTGAGCTTAAAAAATTTATCAAGGCAATAATATGTAAAAATACAAGCAAACGGAATGCATATAAAAAACAATATTTCTTCAATCGGAAGTTTTAAAATCCTGATTCCCAAAATGTATTGGTCATTAAACCACCAGACTCCGATTTTTGTAAACCAGGCATCCCAGACAATAAATACAAGGCCAACAATGCATGAAGCCTTAAAAAATGCTCCGAAATGACGGTTAAATTTTATTTTATGATGGAATGAAAAAATAAAACAAATAATAACGGTAAAAAGGTCGATGAGAAGATAGGTACAGGAAAGCATTTATTTATTTATTTTATTAAAAAACAGCTTAAAATATTTTACCGGAACCCACAGAAAACCGAAACATTCCCCTTTTTCTTTCCCTGTATGTTTATGATGCTGCTTATGAGCACGTCTGATTGCCAAAAGGTAAGGATTTTGAGTATTCCGTAATAATTTGATTCTTTGATGAATAAAAATATCATGCACAAAAAAATAGGCCATACCGTAAAGTGCAATCCCGATGGCTATATAAAACCAATGATTAAAATTTTGAATCGTACCATAATACATCAAAATAATCGTCGGCACCGCAAAAATGACAAAAAAATAATCATTCTTTTCCATATGACCTTCATGGCTGTGATCATGGTGATCTTTATGTAACGACCAGAGGAAACCGTGCATGACATATTTATGGATAAGCCACGTCATTGCTTCCATGATAAAAAAAGTAGTAATTACAATAAGAAAATTCATATTAATATTGTTAAAAGGTAAAAATTTACTATAAAAGAGAAGTTTTATATTGCAGATAGCTGCTCATCATCAGTGAAATTTTGGCCCCGCCTGATATTCTGATTCTCTCATTCATAATGGTTTTGGCAGATTTTCTTTTGATTTTTCTGAATAAAGAAATGTAATAGCGGTACGCAAGATAAACACCAAAACGCGAAGAGGCAGGCAATTTTTTTATGCCCTCAAGGGCTTCTTTGAATTCCTGATCGATATCTTTTTCAATGGAGAGCTTAACGGTATTGTCAAATGAGGAAATGTCAAGATCCGGAAAATAGCATCTCCCCAGAATATCAAAATCATCTTTCATATCACGCAGGAAATTGACTTTCTGGAAAGCCGAGCCCAGCTTCATGGCAAACGGTTTTAATTTTTCAAATTGTTCCGTATTTCCTTCAACAAAGATTTGCAGGCACATCAGCCCGACCACTTCAGCAGATCCCAGAATATACTCTTTATACAGGTCTGAATTATAATCGATTTTTTTAAGATCCATTTCCATGCTTTTCAAAAACTGATCGATTAAAGTGAGATCAATTTTATATAAATGAACCGTTTCCTGAAAAGACTGGAGAATCGGATTAAGGGAAATCTTCTCATCCAGTGCCTGCCAGGTTTCATTTCTGAATCGCTGGAGCAGCTTGCCTTTGTCATACTCATGAAAGCTGTCAACAATTTCGTCTGCCAAACGGACATAGCCGTAAATAGCGTAGATAGGATTTCTGATCCCGTGCTCCAATGCAAGAATTCCCAGTGAAAAGCTTGTACTGTATTGTTTTGTCGTCTCTTTGCTGATTTTATAAGAGAGTTCATCAAATAATTTTTTCATATTAATCAATTTTTGGTGGCTTCATGGGCAGCTATTTTTCCGGAAATAATAGAAGGTGGAACTCCCGGTCCCGGTACGGTAAGCTGGCCGGTATAAAAGAGATTTTTTAATTTTTTGTTTCTAAGTGATGGTTTGAGAACTGCCGTTTGTGACAAGGTATTGGCAAGGCCGTATGCATTTCCCTGGTATGCATTGTAATCTTCTTTAAAATCTTTAATGCAATAGCTTTTTTTATATTCTATTTTTGAAATAAGATCAGAAGTTCCTGTATGTTTTTCTAATCTTGAAATCATTTGGTTAAAATATATTTCCCTGATTTCTTCATTATCTTCTATTCCGGTTGCAACGGGCATCAGCAAAAAAAGGTTTTCACTATTTTCGGGCGCTACCGAAGGATCGGTTTTTGAAGGACAACAGGCATAAAACAACGGTTTTGTAGGCCATTTTTTATCAGTATAGATTTCTTCCGTATGAAGGTCGAGGTCATTTTCAAAAAATAAAGTATGATGCTTGAGATTAGGGATTTTTTCTTTGCATCCGATATAATAAATAAGGCATGAAGGCGCAAAAGTCCGTTTTTCCCAATACTTTTCATTATAATTCCGGAATTCTTCAGGAAGTAATTTCGTTTCGGTATGATGATAATCCGAAGAGGCAATAATGGTATCAAAATTAATTTCTTTTTGATTAACGATCAAGCCGGAAACTTTGTTATTTTTAACAATAATTTTTTCTACGTTGGAATTACAGTTAATGATAGTGCCTTGTTCTACAGCGATTTCTTTCATAGCATCTATGATTTTTGAAAAACCGCCCATCGGATACCATGTTCCCAGTTTATAGCCGCCATAATTCATCAGGCTGTAGAGCGCCGGGATATCTTTTGGCGCGGCACCCAGAAATATCACTGGAAATTCCATTAAGACAATCAGTTTCGGATGAGTGAAATATTTTCTTACAAAACTTTGAAAATTCGTTAATAAATCAAGCTTTAAGGCACTTTTTGCTATTTTAGGTGAAACAAATTCCCACCATGAATGGCAAGGTTTATTGACAAAATCTTTCATGCCCGTTTCATATTTATATTGAGCATCTTCCATAAATCTGTCAAGCATTTTTCCTGCGCCGGGCTCGGTTTTTTCAAAAAGATCCTTCATTTCTCCGTAATGATGCGGAATTTGCATAACTCCATCAGAAAAAACCATCTCAAACTGCGGATCTAAAGGGACAAGGGTATAAAAGTCTGATGCTTTTCTGTTAAATTCTTCAAAAAAAGACTCAATAATATCGGGCATCCAATACCAGCTCGGTCCCATATCGAAAATATATCCGTTATCGGTTTTAAAATTTCTGGCTCTTCCTCCAATATCGTTGTTTTTTTCAAATAAATGTACTTCATGGCCTTCTTTTGAAGCATAAGCCGCCGCTGATAACCCTGAAAAACCCGAACCTATGACCGCAATTTTCTTTTTCATCTTCTTTTAGTTTTTGAATTGATATTCTTCGTAAACGGTTCTGATGAGGTCTTTGCTGTTGATATTGCGGGAAAATATCGGATAATGAAAACGGTCAAGCTTATTGAGGAGACGGATGAGCTCCATTTTTTCATTATAAGTAAGGTTTCCGGTCACGATCTCTGTTGCGCTCCTGATTTTTTTCATCTGTTTTTCCAACGTTTCAAGGCCTTTTTCTGTGATGTTGATGACTTTATTTCTTCTGTCAGTTTCACATTCTGCCTGCTCGATCCATCCATGATTTAAAAGCCTGGCTATGATCAGCATTCCCGAAGGCTTATCCTGTATATTTTTTTTGATAAGCTCCATTTTTGTCATTTTTCCTAAAGCTTTTAAGTTGATGAGATAGATAAAATCTTCCTGTGTTGAAAAATCGGATTCGGCAATGGCTGATTTGGAGTAGGTTTTCGCATACCTGTTAAGATGTACAAGAAGCGTACTGATGGCGCTTTCCGGGGTTCTGCCGTTTTCCTTGCCTTCCCAATAAGGCTCTTCGGCTTTTTTTTGGTTATCAGAATATTCTTTATCACTTATCCATTTCTTAAAACCCTGTAAATCCTGAGAATAAGAATGGTGTATATTTTCGGTTTCAAACTCTTCCAGTAGCCCGATAACTTCTTTTGTGATTTTATAATTCATGATAATTTATTGTATATAAATATACTTATATTTTTAATAATAGTTTATAAATAAACTTATATCATTTTTCATGCCAAAAAACAGTATCAATAACGAAAAAAGAGTATTGATACTATAATTAACAATAAATGAGGGAATTAAAGTAAATAAAAGGATTTATGGTACTGAAACTGAAGAGAATTATATGTATCAGTAATAAAAATGGAAAGCGCAATTGTTATTAATTATCATTAAATAATGATCTTTTTACTACTAATCTTTTAAGTATCGCAATCCATATTGTAGAAAGTAAAAGGGTTAAGCAAGTGATTCCAAGTCCTGCTTTATACAGGCTGTATTCAATAATTCCGGATTTATAGGCAATAGATAATGCCAGAATACCGAATTCTCCTGTCTGTGATAAGAGTGCTCCTCCGTACCAGCTGTTTTTCCAGTTAAATCTCAATAGGCGAAAAATAACAGCAGACATCAGGCTGTTGCTTATCAGGACAAAAAAAGTTCCGAGAAAAATGATTTTGAAGTTTAAATAAACATAAGAAATATCCAGACGGAGCCCTATAGATACAAAAAACAGCGTGACAAAGAAAACCTTAAATGGTATTAATGAATGCTCAAGCCAATGAAATATTTTTACCCTTCCTACAATAACACCAGCAATGAAGCTTCCAAGCGCGCTGCTTAATCCGGTTGCTTCGGCAAGCAATCCAAAACCAAGACAGATAAACAGGCCCGAAAAAACCTGCAGGTCATGATCATTTTCTATGGTATGGAAAAACCGTGGAAACTTGATTTCCTGTACGGTTCTTATGCGTTTAAGGATAAAGAAAATAGAAATACACAATAAAACAGGAAGTATAATATTTAAAAAGCTAAGATCTTCTTTATTCCAGGCCTTAAGGATGGTCAGAACAGGCGCTAAAAGCAGATCCTGGAAGATGAGCAAATTAAGGATCATTATTCCGAAGGTTGTTTTTAAGGTATTGTCTTTCTTCAGAAATTCACTCACCACAGCGGTACTGTTGAATATAAAAAGGATAGCGATCAGCATAATGCTGTTAAAGGACAATCCTGCAAAATGGCCAACTAAGAAGGCACAGATGATGCTCAGAATTATTTTTATGCTTTGTGCGATAATGGGCTTTATGAGTAAGCTTCGTTTATCCGGGACATTGATTTACATTCCTAGAAAAAACATCAGAAGGAGGATTCCGATCTCGCCGACTACTTCTATTTCATCCGGTTTGGTAAAAATTTCCAAAACGGAAGGCCCGAGTATGATGCCCGCAACGATATAGGCAATAAGATAAGGCTGGTTGAATTTTTTCAGCACAGACATTATTCCCAATGTAGTAAGACACAATATACAAATTGACCAAAGTAATCCGTTCATACATTTATACTCCGTAAAAATTAATAATAAATTGTTTCTTTCCAGATAAGATAGAAAAATTGGTTTTCCTGTGAGGAAAACCAATATATAGAAAAAGAATTGGTAATTATTGGATCTCGATCATACGCGGAGACTGCTTTTTGGCGTCTTCCGATTTCGGGATCATCAGCTTTAAAACACCGTTTTCGTATTTCGCTTCAATATGTTCTTCGTCGACCACATTTTTGGCGAGCTCAAAACTTCGTTTAAAAGACTGATAGCTAAATTCTCTACGGGTGTAATTGTCCTCTTTTTCTTCAGCCTGATTTTTTTTAGATGAAGAAATGGTAAGGATATTGCCTTCCAGCGTAATCTGGAAATCTTGTTTTTCCATACCCGGTACGGCTACTTCCACTTCAAAATTATCCGGATTCTCCTTAATATTTACCGATGGGAGAGTGGTAAGAGTGGAAGAATAATTATTATTGCCCCAGTTAAAAAGTTCGCGGCTAAAAAAGTCATCGAACAGTGTACGTGGATTTGCAGGGAGCAAACTGCCATTGTTTCTTTTTACGATTGACATAACAAACGAGTTTTTTAAAGGTTAAACAATAAATTTAATGATCACGGTAAAAAATTTACAAACAATATACCAAAGCCTACATTGGAAAAAATGTCAGAAATCCAGTGAAAAAATGTCAGAAATAAAGACAGTTTGCGAAGAAAAATCAATCATCCATTTAAGTAAGCTTTAATTTTGCTCCGCTTTTTTTGCAGAACTATTTTGGGTTGATATTTTATTCACCATCTCATTGATCGTATTTTCAATAACTTTTGGCTGGTCCTGATTGATATAATGGCTGCTGTTTGGCCTAATATTTGCTTGCTGTCTGTTGAAAGAAGTAAAAAATCTTTTTGCATATTACTCCATGCATTGAGCATTTCGGCTTTTAATTTTTCATCTTTAATAAAAGAATCATAGCGGTTTTTATCCGTAACAGTCAATACCAAAAGAGGGATATTGCCAAAAGATTTTATTTTTGATGCTTCTTTTTTTATAGAATTCATTTTATCCTGCTCCTCCAACACGACATCTGCGCTTTTGTAAAGTAAAGCGGGCATTATAGAGTTTTGATATTCATATTCTTTACTGTTGGGAAACATGCCTTTAAACATCAATCTGGCCAAGCCGAAATTGTTGGCAAATTTTAAAAACCCACTTGGAAGTCCCTGATTTACCATTTTATAGAGTTCCGGCGATAGATATCTCTTATCATCCGGGCATTGGCTGTCCGTAAGTATTACGCCTCCAACATCTTTAGGATATTTATTGATAAAAAACCGGACCAATGTTCCTCCAAATGAATGACCAACAAGAATATAGGGTTTGGGAAGATTAGCTTTTTCAAGCAATAAATGTAATTCTTTGGCCATTTGCTCGCCTGATTTTGGATTTTGGCCTCTTTCACTCCATAAAATTCCTGCTCTGTCATATGAAATGCTTGTAAAAGAAGTCGGTAATTTTTGCTGAATGTTATACCATTGTAAATGCCCAGCCGGATCAAATGCAGTCTCAAATACAACAGTTGGCCCTCCATTTCCTGTTTTATAATAATGAAGGCGATGGTTTTCAATTTTTACAAAATTACCGTCAGGGGCGATTTTTTCAGCATCATTACGGGATATTTTTTCAAAAATAAATCCTATTACGAGTAAAAATATTACCAATGCAATTAATCCTAATCCTATTCTTTTTGTCCATTTGAGAAATCTTGTCATAGCTTTTTTAAATAAAACATTTCTGCTGCCGGTTTTATTACATGGCTTTTTTATTATTTTTTATAAATATCACAATCTTTTGAAATCATTAAGAAAATTTAAAGATTTACAAATCAATTGTTTATTAAATAAATATTAATTGACTTTTATCTTTGTTCTAAATGCTTTATAAATAAAAAGCCGTTCCAGTGAACGGCTTTACAAAAGTGTTTTTAGAATCCATAGTGCAACAGCATTTTTAGCAACTTTGCGTTTTTATATGAGGGATTAAAATAAGAATTAACGTTGCCCGACATCCGGGACCCAGGTTATTTCACCGGATGGAAGCAGCTTTAAAAGCCAGTAATCGGCAGTGCCGGGTGCGTGGTTTACATCCGTTACATCGCCATTACTGGATGATCCGGAATCACTCAATAAAAGGTAGCTGCTTTCATTGGTTAATGGTAAAAGATAAGCACCTGTAGAGCCTTCATTACCATTACCTCCGTATAATTTTTGTTGAGTTACATTTAATGAGGCATCTAATTTAAAAACCCAGCTGTCATTACCGCCGTGGGAAACAATTCCTGTTAAAGTACCGGTGTTTGAAGAGGCAGACCCACCTGAAACCATGTATCCGCCATCGTGAGTTTCATTAATCGAGGTCGGTATATCAGAGCCTGTTCCGCCAAATAATTTCTGAGTAACTAAATTTCCCGCAGCATCAAGTTTCATAATCCAGATATCATTCCCTCCAAATCCGACGATTCCTGAGAGAGATCCTGTATTTGAATCACCGGTCCTGATAGCGAAAATATATCCTCCGCCAGTAATTTGGCGCACATCATATGTAAATGGATTAGCTGCTGCAGAAACTCCAAAACGTTTGATCCAGGTTCTGTTTCCCAAAGCATCTGTTTTCATTACAAATGGGTTTGGTCCTGCAAAGACCGGTAATCCGGTAAAATCACCTACCGCTCCTGAGCTGGTAGTACCGGTTAATAAATACCCGCCGTCATTGGTAGCGATAACATTCCCAAAAGAATCTTCATCTGTACCACCATATCTTTTTTGCCAGTTTATAGTGCCGTCTGCATTAAGTTTCACAAGCCAGGCATCAGTTCCGAATGTCCCGCCGGTATATTTTGGGATTCCCGTAAGATCTCCATCAACTGAATAAGATACTCCGGCAATTATATAGCCTCCGTCTGTACCGATTGCCACTTTACTAGGCTCATCATTTCCTGATCCCCCGACAAGCCTTTGCCATTGGATGTTCCCTGAAGCATCTAGTTTGGCAGCTAACAAATCAGTTCCCCCATGGAATGTAGTTCCAGGGATATTGTTAGATCCGGATCTGCTAACCACGATGCATCCGCCGTCTGAGGTTGCTGTGATGGCAGTTCCTAATTCGATTCCGTTTCCTCCAACAAGTCTCTGCCAGACTATTTTTCCTGTTGTGTCCCATTTTGTCACCCAGTTATCCCTGTTTCCTCCATTTGTTCCGGTGACGTCTCCATTAACGGATGATGTGGAATCTCCTACACCAAAATACCCTCCGTCAGCTGCCAAAGACAGCGCATGGGTCCTTGGGCTGTCTGCCCCGTTGCCTCCGTAAAGAAAACTGAAGGGGATATCGATCATGGGGATATAAGGTGTTCCTACTGCCTGAGCATTACTTGTAATCATTCCTCCCAGTAGAATAATAGGAAGGATTCCTTTTATATAAGCTTTCATGTTTAACCAATTAAAAATTAAACAGCAGTTGCAATATAAACGTAAATGAATGTGCCCATTACCACAAAAGTGTAAAGGGTATGGGTATTGGCGACTGTTGCACGGTTATTAATATATCTGAAAGTGAATCCGGTTGCTGTAAAAACAGATGTTCCGGCTGTTGTTCCGCGTACTGACAATGTGTATGTTCCTCCATCTTTCATATTTTGCAGTGTAAATGCGCCGGCATTAGCAGTAGTGTAAGCCAGATTACTTCTTGAAAAGTCTATTGTTGTTGATGCAACAGCATTATAAGAGGTAGAATTGGTAGAGCTTCCGTTGACTTCCAGCTTTGAAACAGGTGCTGAGACGGTTCCTATCCCTACATTTCCAGCTCCGCTTATGATAAAATTATTTCCGGCGGTTGCGATGTCGGTAGCCTGAGAAAGAGTACCTCCTAATCGGACATCGGTAGCTACGGCAGTAAGACCATTGCTGGCTGTTGTTAAAGGAAAGGTCGCAGATCTGAAACCTGAAAGCTCCCAAGTTGAGGCTGCTCCTGTCTGGCCTGTGCTGATTAATTCTACGCTTTGACCTGCTGGTATTAGTATACTCGCATTTCCGTTGATCGTTTCAGGGGTTGTGGGGCTTACGGTAACCGTAAAGGAAGAATTATTTTTAATTGTATACATCCGGCCTTTAAAATTTCCAGGTCCTGCTACGCTTGCAGGTAGGGTGAAAGAAGAATTTGCGGCTCCGGTATAGGCAACATAAAAATCAGAACCTGTCATTGCATAAGTGGATGCTGAAACTGCTTTGTACTGTGCGGACAGCGAACCGTTAATGTCTAATGTCGAGCCGGGATTAGACATATTAACACCAATATTTCCGGATTGGGCAGTCATAATTCCGAAGATTGGTAAAGAAACAAAGAAGAAGATTTTTTTCATAGTTATAAGATTTTAATTTTTATAAATATAATATAAAAATATAATACACACAGTAATGAATTAACATAAATTAATATAGATTTGTGAATCATAATTAATTATGTTGTTGTAATCGATTGAAATACAATCTTACTTTTTATTACTGTTATTTTTTTTCTCATCAATTCTAAATAAAAATAGGTCTGGGGGTATCAAAGTAGATTATCATTTAAGTCTTGGATATACAGATAAAAAAAAATTATCATTTATTTTAATACGTCGAGTTCTGTCGCCATACGCCGATATCTTTGTATCAGTAAACAAGAAGAGATCTCTAATTACTACTTTATTAACCAATTAACTTAACCAATTTATTATGAAAAAATTTCCATTTACTCCTGAAGGAGTACAGGCAAAACAAAGAGAGCTTAACGCTTTATCAATCGACGAAAGATTACAGATTGCTGAATATGTAGCCAACAAGCCGGTTGAATTTATTTCCGAAAATTTCGAGATGTCAGATGAGCAGCAGTCTTATCTCAGAGAACTTGAATTAGTGGATGTAAGACTAACGGGATTCAGCTTAGCGATTGGGTTTTTAGGGCAGGTTCCTGTTGATATGCAGGATACAACACCTCCTTCCACTTTTGCTGCAAGAGGTAAGAAAAAGAAAGAAGTTTCTACCAATGTAAGCACAACAACCAATCCTCAGACTGGTGCTACAACCGTAACAGGTTCTGTAGGCATCAAATGGTCTTGGTAATCTAAAGACAGTTTATTTTATAAGGCTGTCGATAAGACGGCCTTTATTTTTACTTAAAAATTTTCAAATTTTAACCAAATTAATTTTAACACGACGAGTTCTGTCGCCACCCGAAACTATCTTTGTATGAGTAAGAAAACAGGATAAGAGCTCTGTGATTTTATTAATTATTAACCAATTAACTTAACCAATTTATTATGAAAAAATTTCCATTTACTCCTGAAGGAGTACAGGCAAAACAAAGAGAGCTTAACGCTTTATCAATCGACGAAAGATTACAGGTTGCTGAATATGTAGCCAATAAGCCGGTTGAATTTATTTCCGAAAATTTCGAGATGTCAGATGAGCAGCAGTCTTATCTCAGAGAACTTGAATTAGTGGATGTAAGACTAACGGGATTCAGCTTGGCGATCGGATTTTTAGGACAAGTTCCTGTTAATATGCAGGATACAACACCTCCTTCCACTTTTGCTGCAAGAGGTAAGAAAAAGAAAGAAGTTTCTACCAATGTAAGCACAACAACCAATCCTCAGACCGGTGCTACAACCGTAACAGGTTCTGTAGGCATCAAATGGTCTTGGTAATTAACTCAGAAGACTGCCTCATTGGCAGTCTTTATTTTTTCTTATATTTGTCCGACACCATAAATCAATAGACAATGAGAAATCATAAAAAGCATTTGTTTTTACTTTTATTATTATTGTTTCCTTTCTTTTTTAATGCGGCAACAATACCATTTGAATTCATTGACGGAAAGATCATTGTGAAACTAAATATTAAAAATAATCCGCATAATTTCATTTTTGATTCAGGGGCTTTTACGATTATTTCATCTGAGCTGAAAAATCAGTTGAACGAAAAGAAAAGTACAACTGTTTTTGAAGGAATTGATGCAAACAATGCCAAATCAAAGATGGAAGTTTTTTCTACAGATAATTTACAGGTCGCAGATTTAAACCTCAAAGGCGTCAACTTTTCATTTGCAGATATAAGCTGGATGAGCGGCCGGGCATGTAAAAAAATCAGTGGAATTTTTGGAGCTAATATGATGAAAGGCAAAGTTTGGCGGATTGATTTTAAAAGTAATACGATTACGGTATTTGATAAGCCGCAGAACCTTCCCGATAATGCTGCAACGATTCCTTTTTCTGAAGAAAACTTCACGAGTGTCCCAAGAATTAATGCTAAGATAAGAAATCAAAACATAGAATTTATATTTGATACCGGCTCAGGAATGGGTTTTACGGTAAATCAGAAATCTTATGATCAAATAAAAGATAAAGATTTTTTGACTTTTGAAGGGCTTCTTTCCCAATCTTTAAACAGTATCGTTAAAGGGCAAAGACAGGTTGATTTGATGGATATTGAACTTAATAACACAAAATTAGGTAGCCAAATAGTAGACAGCAGCTCTGATTCACCCAATTTGATTGGCACCAGATTTATAGAAAATTATTTAGTTGACCTTGATTTCATTAATAATAAAATTATTCTTGCCAATACAGGAAAAGCTCCTGAATATCAGAGTTTCGGGGTTGCATTTGCGCCGGTTGATAACAGCCTTGTCATTGTAAATAAGCTGGAAATTCCTCAATTATCGGGATTACAGTTGACGGATAAAATCATTAAAATCAATAATAAAGATGTTTCTAAAATAAATGGTGAAACTTTCTGCGAAATAAAAGCAATGCTTGATAATAGCCAGACGATTACCATAGAAAATAACGCTCATAAAACCTTTACTCTGGAAAAGAAAAATGTATTGCAATATTTGAAATAAAAGTCTACCGGGCAGATTCTGTAATCTCTTTAGGTCCTGTAATCTTCGTGATCGGTATGTCAAAATAAAAAGTGGTCTGTTGTATCACCGGAATTCCAAAACCGTTATTGGCTTTATAGCTGTGAGTAATTTTCCATCCCTTAAAAACTGGTTTGTATGTTTTCTCTACAGTTTTGCATTGAGCTGAATAATAAGAAACACTGTCCTGATAATTTTTTTGCTTTGCAGAGGCCGCCAACAGTTATATGTTCTGTTTTTGATGTCATTTTAAATTATTGCTTTTCAAATACAGTTGATTATTGGTTTCTGCTTCCGACAGGACTGAAACAAAAGTATTATACCTATTAAAAAATGAAATATTTACTCATTATTAATACGTTAACGTGAAAATTTTAAATTTAATACAAATTTCATGAAAACAGCAATTATTTATAGCTATCTTGTTTTCAAAGTATATATATTTCAATAAATCTAAAAAGGGAAACAGATTTAAATTGATGCTTATTTTCCAACAATTTTTTTCCGGTGCGCAATTCCCCAATCTGAAAGATTAGTGATTATGGTTTGCAGCGTATCGCCGTGTTCTGTAAGTTCATACTGAACTGTTATCGGTTGTGTATTCAAAACGGTCCGTTTTATGAGCTGGTTTATTTCCAGTTCCTTTAATTCCTTGCTCAGCATTCTGTTGGAGATTCCGGTGACATCACCCAAAATATCAGAAAACCTTCTTTTGCCGTAACAGCAAATAGAGGAAATTATAGCAATCTTCCATTTCCCATTCAGCGCGTCCATTGCATCCTGAACAGATCTCATTCTTTTCTTTTGTTCCTGCTGGAACTCTTCTATTTTACACCCCATAATGTTACTCAGTTACATCTGTGTTACTGTTATTTTTCAGTACAAAGTTACTTAAAATAACTTAGTTGATCTAACTTTGCCGCTTAATCATTAAAAAAAGAAATAATGGATAAATTAAAAAACAAAGTAGCGGTTATCACAGGGGGAAATAGCGGCATTGGATTCGGTATTGCGCAGGAGCTAAAAAATGAAGGCGCCAGAGGAGTTATTGTCGGGCGAAATCAGGAAACTTTAGACCGTTCCGTAGCTCAGCTTGGAGATAATTTTAAAGCTATAAATGCTGATGTGACCAATCTTGACGATCTTGAAAGACTGTTTAAGGAGACATCTGAAAAGTTTGGTAAAATTGATGTAATTGTCGCCAATGCAGGTGGTGGAGCTGTCGGAACCGTGGAAACTATCGGTGAAGCCGATTATGACAAAACAATGGATTTAAACCTGAAAAGTGTTTATTTCACAGTTCATAAAGCGCTGCCTTATATGAATGATGGCGGCTCAATTATTCTGATCGGTTCAAACGCGGCACATCGCGCATATCCGAATTTTACGCTTTACGGTGCTGCAAAGGCTGCTGTTATCTTTTTTGCAAAAGCATTTTCAAGCGATCTTTTAGGGAGAAAAATCAGGGTAAATGTAATAACACCAGGTACAACAGATACACCTGCATTTGAAAAATTTGTCCCTTTGGAACAGATTGAAGCCATAAAAAAACATTTCGCAGGTGAAATGCCGACAGGCAGAATCGGTCAACCGTCAGACATTGGTAAAACCACAGTTTTTCTGGCCTCTGATGATTCCTCATTTTTACTTGGTGCCGAAATACTCGTTGATGGTGGTATGACTTATCTGGCTAAATAATTAGAATCTGGGATCATAAAAACAATTAAAATAATTTTTAAAATGAATAAATTAAAAAATAAAGTAGCTGTAGTTACCGGCGCTGCGAAGGGAATAGGCGCATCGATCGCAAAGCATTTTGCCGCTGAAGGAGCAAGGGTAGTGGTAAATTATGCCTCAAGTAAAGAGGATGCGGATAAAGTCGTTAAAGAAATAACCGACAATGGAGGAATTGCTCTTTCGGTACAGGCCGATATATCGAAAGAAGCCGATGTTACCAGGCTGTTTGAAGAAACTAAGGCTGCTTTCGGCGCATTGGATATTTTGGTGAATAACGCGGTCTATCAGCAGTTTTTACCTGTTGAGCAGGCATCGGCGGAAGCTTTTTACAAGCATTTCAATGTTAATGTTTTAGGTCCTGTACTTACCATTCAGGCGGCTTTGAAGTTGTTTGGCGTCAAGGGCGGAAATATTATCAATATAAGCTCCGGCGCAAGCAAATCGCCAATGGCGGGGGTCTCCTTATATTCTGCAACTAAAGCGGCATTGGATGCCATAACAATCTCTTTATCAAAAGAATTGGGTTCAAAAAACGTCCGGATCAACTCTATTTTACCAGGCGCTACGGAAACAGAAGGTGCAGCGAGTGCGGGTGTCACTGCCGGAAGTGAATATGAGAAAATGTTTATAGCCAATACGCCGCTTGGCCGCAGAGGTAAGCCCGAAGATATTGCAAAAGCTGCCGTTTTTCTTGCTTCAGACGATGCAGCCTGGATTACAGGTGAGCAAATTTCCGTGTCGGGCGGTATGTACGGATTTTAAGCTTTTATAATTATAATTTTCTTTTAAATCCCTGTTTCTTTAATGAGCCAGGGATTTTTGAGGCTTCAGATAATCTGTTTTTACTTATAAAGCCATTTCCGGATAAGAAATGTATATTTTGGCATAACTATAAATACCATTAGCAAAACAATTATTCCTGAGCTGAAAAAAGCATCTGAATAATGATATTCAGGGATATTCAAGAATCTCAGAACAGGAAATAAGATTACCGGCATTAATAAAGACAGCGGATAAATCGCCGACCAGGTTATCAGGAATTGTTTCCAGCGCACGGGTACTTTATTTCCTTCATTTTCTGAGTTAAAAAGAAAATCCAAACCGGAACTTATCTTGTATCTGTCATTTTTTCTAAAAAGAGGCATTGCTTTTTCGATCAGCTTTTTACGACTGTCGGATTCCATCCAGTTTTTAAGGTTATCAATCGTATCAAACCTGATAATTACAGTATAAACAAAGGTCAGCTTAGGAATCGGCCGTACAAACTGAAGATCGATAAAGCCTTCTGAATGTTTAGTTATAGGAACTATTTCATCAAGCCATTTTTCATATTCCTGCTGTTTCCCATCTATTATATGATGGGTAATAACTACAGATGCACCGGTATTTTCCATATTGTGTATTCTTGGGTAAATTTTTCATTATTATTTGTGGATGAGCGCAAAAAAAACAACCAAATGTGTTATTTACAGACTAAATTAAAAAAATCAAAGGTAAAAGGAATAAAAAACAGATTAAATTATCATGCAGGATTATCATATTATGACATTTAATATTAAAAATCATGACTTTAATATAAATTATTTAATTAATATTTAAACCTGATTTAATTCCTTTTTGTTGAAATAATTGAAATTTTTCACCTTTTAATCAACTTGTACCAATCATTTCTATCTTAATTTTTACGTCTCAGATATAGTATTTGTTTACGAGGTCATCCAAATATCCTTTCTTAAACGCTGAATGCGCAATATAATTAAATAAGGGTTCTGCAACTTTTTGGAATCCGAGCATTCTTGAGTTGCTTAAGTAAACGAAAACGGCCAGATCAATAAATTTTTTAGGCACCCCGGTATTGCTCGACAAGCCATCTTTTGCCAGCCCTTTCAGTAAAAAAAGCGATTTTTCAAAATTTTTATTTCCGGGATTAACAGTTACTTTTATTACGCATTCTTCTTGTGATCTATTGTGATAATAGTGTTTTTCGTTTGGCTCAATGGTAGCGGCTTCACCCTGTTTTAAATTGACTACGGATTTTCCTTTACCGACTTCCAGTGTGCCTTTTATGATTTCGAATGTCTCGGAAAAAAGAGTATGATAATGCCACGGCGTCTTTTCACCGGGAAGAATATTCAGCTCCATTATGCTTATCCCATCATTGTCATAACTGTTGAGCAGCCTGATGTAATTTTGTTCTTTGCGGGTATTTTTGATTGAAGGTTTATGAAGCATGATAATTATACCGGTAACGGCACAAATTATTATTGCAGAGATATGTGGGATGGCCTGTACGATGTCGTTATAATCTTTACTCAGCACGATAAACATATCCATCAACGGGATCATCGTTCCTGTCAGCAGTATTATGCCTAATGCTTTTCTTTGTTTGCTTAAAACGAGAAGACAGATGATGAGACCTGAAAACAGATCACGAATACCTTTGATATAGTGGAACGAATAATCTCCCTGCTCATTAAAATGTAAGCCATATCCTGTTTCGGCTATTTCCGGAGACAGGAGAAATCTTGCTCCTAAGAAGATCATTCCCAAGCCTGTTAGAAATGCAATTGCGGTTGCGGTTTTTTGTATCATGATTTTTTATTTAAAATTATAATACAAAGCTCGGTAACCGGAATACCAAATTCATGCACCTGGGTTAATAAATCAATTTTTGTCGTACATTCTTTTACGGATCCGGCTTAGCGACTGTGGCTTTACTCCTACATAGGATGCAATGTGGTACTGGGACAGCCTTTGCTGCAATTGGGGGTGTTTTTTTACGAACTCCTTATACCTTAATTCTGGTGTGTCGGTATAAAATGAGCTTAAGCCCAGTAATGTGTGTATAAATACTTGTTCAATAACCAGTCTTCCTAACCGCTCACCCTGTTGTAGGGCAGTATACATGGTTTGCAGGTCATCATAAGAGATCTGTAATATTTCGCAGTCTTCCAAAGCCTGAATAATTTTTGTTGAAGGTATTTTAGGGATAAAGCTTTCGTAATTGCAGATGAAATCGTTTTCCTGGGCAAAATCGTAAGTCTGCTCTTCTCCATCATGATTAATATAATACCGCATTAATCCTTTGGTAATAAATCCTGCGTGTTTACAAACCTGGCCTTCATCCAGAAAAAAATCACCTTTTTTCAGAAATTTAGGCTTAAATAGAGCTTGCAGGCAATCTGCCTCTTTTGAATCTATCTCAATAATAGAGCGTATTTTAATAAGCAGCTTTTCTATCATACTATTCAAATAATTTTAGTGATTGTATTGTGCTTTCCTGTATGGATCAATAGATGTCGATTTGATCTCTATTGAGATTAAGGGCTTTAAAAAAGAACAAAGGAATTATTATTTTTTTTGTCATAAACTTAAATCATCGGGATATTATTCGTTGTTAATTTACAAATTATTTACGTAGCCAAACAAACAGCACTTTTATTTTGGAAGATAAAACAAACAATAAATTATTGAAAATTAAAGATTTATACTTTACAATTTAAATTGATTTGAATTATATAATTCTGATTGAAAATCCTGCGAATATTTAAAGTCATAATGTTTTTTTCATTATTTTTATATAAAATTAATTCTTATGAAAAAGAAGGTTGTCCTTATCCAAGACAATGAAGAAATCTTGGATATTATGGATCAGGTATTGGAGGATGAAGGTTTTGCCGTTACTCCATCATTAAATACCGAAACCGTAGAAAAAATTGAAGAAATTGATCCGGATGTAGTCATCATAGATGATCACATCCAAGGTGGCAAAAAAGGGTCAAAAGTGATTGAAGAATTAAAATCTGATCCTAACACCGAGGAAATCGGTGCTATACTTACTTCCACTTCAAATGACCTGCCCCAAACAGCTAAAGAATGCAAAGCGGATGATTACCTCCAAAAGCCTTTCGATATTGATCATATGATAGATGTCGTCAAAAAGAATTCCTAATTTTTTGATAATGGCTACCGCTAAGTTTGAAGTTATTATTGAACCTTAACAAATCACTAATCCATCTTCTCAGGCATCATCGTTTCTCTATTAAATGATGGTACAGATTGCTATTTCAGGCTTTTCAGATTTCTATCTTCTCCAGAAAGCAGCTTCAATAATTTCTTTGGGTTCCTATACCTATTTGTGATTCCTGCATTTTTACTGATAAGAATAGCATTTTTAGTTAAAAATCTATACTATTGAATCCCATAATAAAATTAAAATAGTCTCGTTTATATTTGTCTTCCAACCAAAAAGAATAAAAATACATCTATAATATAATACGACATGGTTTGTCGCGTTCTAGAAATATCTTTGCAGAGAATAAAAAACATTAGAAAGACTATAAACAGTAAAATAATAAACCGGAATGAATTAAATCATTGTAATATGAACGTATAACTCGCTGTAAAATAATAAATTTGCACGATTTTAAAAAAAAATAAACTATTAACACTACATAAACACGGGAATGAAAAAACTCTCTATGAGTGCACTTACCATGTGCGCATTTTTGAGCCTATCAGCTCAGGAAGTGGTCTGGCAGAAAGACATCAAATCCAGTACCCAGGATTTTCTTTCACAGGTAACCACCACCATTGACGGGCAATACTTAATCACAGGAAGCTCAATTCAGAGCAGTAAGCTTCAGGCAGCAGGCAGTAAGCAGAATAACGGCTACGATTTCCATTTGGTAAAATTAAATCAGCAAGGCGAAGAAGTCTGGGAGAAATATTTCTCAGGACAGAACCATGATTTTCTCTCTGCTACGGTAAATACCCAGGAAGGCGGATTTTTGATCTCAGGAACGTCATTTTCGGGTAAATTTTTAGATAAAAAAGAAGATTCCAAAGGAGGATCAGATATTTGGCTTATCAGAATCAATGAATTTGGAGATGAATTATGGCAGAAAACTCTTGGCGGAACTTCAGATGAAGAAGCAAGATCTGTCATTCAGACCACAGATCTAGGATTTTTTGTGGCTGGGAATGTACAAAACTCTCCGAAAGGTTATGGTTCCAAGGATGTTTTAATTGTAAAATTAGATAAAAACGGAGGCATAGCCTCTCAAATTGTATTGGGAGGAAAAGGTTTGGATGAAGTTGAGAAAATGATTCCCACAAAAGATGGCGGGGCTTTACTCGGCGTTTATTCAAGAAGCAGCGCTAATGGTTCCAAGAAAACGGAAAACTTTGGCGAAGGTGATTACTGGATCATTAAGCTTTCAAAAGACGGAAAAGTAGAATGGGAAAAGAATTTTGGAGGAAAAGGAGACGATCATTTAAGAACTTTAGCGTTAACATCAACTGGATTTTTAATTGGTGGCGAAAGTCGCTCAGAAAGATCAGGAAATAAAACCGTTGGAATCGAAGAAGGAACAGACCTTTGGTTACTCTCACTCAATGAAAGAGGCGAAGAAATCTGGCAGAAATCTTACAATTTCAAAAACAGGGATGTCTTAATGGGAATGAGCGTTATCAATCAGAGCCAGGAACAAAGAGAAAAGAATAAAGATATTACAACAGGAATTTTGCTCGGAGGTTACACTCAGGCGGAAGAAAGAATAGAGAGTGACGATGAAACTTTCTGGATGTTGTATTTGGATGAAAATGGTGATGAGCAGTGGAGAAAGCACGTGAAAGGAGAATCAAGGAAGAAGGAGGAGAGATTATCTGATATTAAGCTCAACAGAGACGGTTCGATCATTTTAGCCGGAACCAGCGCAGAAGAGCTCGGAAAAGAGAACTGGAAAATTGTAAAGCTGGGCGATAAACAAATTGATCAGCTGATCGTAAAACAGGATATTAAAATTTATCCGAATCCTGTTTCGGATTATGCGTATGTAGAAATCGGCTTTGATTTTAAGGATGCTGAAATCATCCTTTACGATATGTCAGGAAGACAATTACAAAGCTTAAACACCAAGAATAAAGTCACAAAGATCAATACGCAAAATTTAATTCAGGGAGCTTATTTAATTACCATAAAAACTGATACGAACAAAACCGCTAACGCGAAACTTATTAAGAAATAATTGAGATGAAGAAAACCACAATAGCTATAATTCTATTATTAGCTTCATTCAACAATACTTTTCAGTCACAAACATCGGCCGTAAATGATCCCAAAAGCTATACGGATGGTATTAATAAAATGTTTGCAGCAGCACCTACAACTAGTAACCTGATGAAATTTGAAGAGGTTCCTGTAAGTTATTATACAGGTATTCCAGATATCAGCATTCCGATGATCAGTATTCCTACAATTAACCCTAATGTGGCGATTAATGTTCAGTTGAAATACCACCCGTTGAATGCTAAACCAGATGATAGAGCTGGGGAGACCGGTCTTGGTTGGAGCTTAATAGCTGGAGGTACAATTTCAAGAACGGTAAAAGGAGGACTTCCTGATGAAAAAGATGCATCCATAATCGGTTCTGTTCCTCTAAGGAAAAAATTTGGAATATATAATGAAGCTTATAACCCTACCGGTTTATTGATCAGAGACGAAGTTCAAAATGTTGATATGACTAGGTATAGGTTTTATACTGGATTAGGAAGATATGATACGGAGTATGATTTGTATCAATATAATTTCATAGGGCAATCCGGAAGATTCTACGTGTCAAAAGATGAAACAGGTGCTTTAAAAGTTCAGAAATTGGATAAAAATAATCTACAGATTAATATAGGTACGGATAGTTCTGGAATTATTAATTCCTATACCATTATTGATGATAAAGGAATCAAGTACATTTTTGAAGCGATGGAAACGTCTCAAAAGACCAATAGCAGTACTAAAGTTGGAATGACTACTGCAAATCAATATTTTGATGTAGGTTTTGATGTTTCTACATATTGGACAGCATTTCATCTAACGACTATTAAAGATCAAAATAATATTATACTCGCAACTTTCACCTACGGCCTTAGTTCAGAAGTTAAATACGATGAATCCGTTGTTTCGACACAAAGAATTGCAAAAGACGTCAATTATCAGAATACTACAGTGGGAAATGGTAGTGGAAATTTTCAAATTCCTGATGGAAGTATGTTGGGAATGTTTGATACACAAAAGACATTCAATGACTCCATGACACGCCTTCTGACAGGTATTAACGTAACGGGGAAAGGAACGATAACATTTACCTATGAACAGGGCAGACAAGATTCCAATTACTTTCTACCATCACAACTGTATAAATTAAAATCTGTAAAATCAGACTTTATTGGGCAGAATGATCCATCTAAATATATAGACAAATATATTTTTGATTATGATTATTCGAATACAGCATTTAAGCCTAAATGGGGCAGTATGGAAACTCTTAGTAAAATGCTTCTTACAAAAGTCACAAAAGTTAGTCCTGATCCTACTATCCAAAACCAAGAATATGACATGAATTATAGTGGCGGATTGGGTACGGTTTCAAAAGATGGTTGGGGTTATTACACTGGGGAAACAAATGCGGTTAAAACAGATGTTCTGGAAACACTTACTTATCCTACCAAGGGTAAAACAAAGTTTGATTTTGGAACTAATACATATAGTTATTTTGCGGGAATCAATCAAGGAAATCCCGTTGAACAGGTAACCGGACATTGGGAGCCTCAGGGAAATATTGAAAATGTAAATTTTGGACAGCTTAGTGATACGAAAAAATACTTCTTTACTGTAATTACAGCTCAGAATGTTCACCTGCATTATACTTTAGGAAATTTAATCAATTTCAACTGGAAACTTCATATTTATAAAAAAAATGCAGATAATACATTTACCGAAGTACATACTTATTCAAGAGGGAATCAGACCTGTAACAGACCACAACCTCCTGTATGTCCGATAACGGGACTAAATGCCAGCGGAGAAATTGAAGCTGATATAAATGATGAAGTATCTCTTCAGCCGGGTGTTTATTATGCTTCTTTAACAGGAAGCTACTCACCGTCGAATCCTGATGATACACTTGACTATTTTGAGGCTACCACAAACGAAAATGTCTATATTGATGAAAAAATACGTGGTGGAGGCGGATTAAGAATCAATGGTATTTCCTATTTTGCAGATGAGAATTCACCAGATCCTGCAAAAAAATATATTTATGATTATCGTCAAATCGATGACCTTCAGAAAAGCAGTGGAATGTTGGTATTTCCAGTGCCGGTTCTAAATTATTCTGATGTTTCCTATGAATATAAAAACAATGAGCTCAATACTACTATAATTTATAGTGCTAAACTTGATATTAGCTCAGATACCAATGTCATTTATTCAGATACTACACAGGGTTCACCTGTGGGATATAAGTATGTGACAGTAAAACAGGTGGACAAGGATGGGAATTCAAAAGGAAAGACGGAATATACTTTCAGATCTCCTATTGATTATCCTAATTCAGGGATTCTTTCTACTCAACAGCCTTTTTACCAGATTCCTAATGAGGATTACAGAAGAGGGCAAGTAACTTCAGAAAAGGTTTATAGCGAGAGCGGGCAACTTCTTACAGAAACTAATACTGATTACGTCACTACGGAATTTGAAAAAAATCCTGTAATGAAAATTATTGATAATTTTCAGTATAATCAGACATCACAATATTATGCTTATGGTACATATGAGGAGTTTGCCAGCCACATACTCATTGATGTTTTCCTTACAACTCCTTATAAAGGTTTTGAAAAATTCGGAGTTACACTTCCTACAGAAAAGAAAACAACCGATTATTTTTATAAAAACGGAATCCAGAATTCAGTTGTTACTAATAATAGTACAATTTACAATCCGGATGATTATCCTACGCTTATAACCCAAAGCATTCAGGGCGGAGATACTTATACGTCATCATATAAATATGCTAAGGAGAAAAATAATCAACAACTGATTAATGCTAATATGATTGGAATTCCTTTGGAAACAGAAACCAAAAAAAATGGTCAGACAAAGAACAAAGTAGAAACATTATATTCTAATCCAAATCTGTTACCAAGCTCTGTAAAATCTACAGGATTGACGGGTACTGAATATACAGAATTGACTTATGAAAAATACGATTCGAATGGTAATCTTCAGCAGTATAAAACAAAGGATGGAACGCCAGTGTCAATCGTATGGGGATATAACAGTACCCAGCCTATTGCCAAGATAGAAGGTATTGATTATACTACATTAATGCAAATTGCGGGCTCACAGCTTACGGCGGCTATTACAGCTTCTGATGCAGATGCAGCAGCAGGACCTACAGGAAATGAAGCCAGTTTGCTTTCGACGCTAGATGCACTTAGAACTGCATTAGGAGCACGTGAGAATATGGTGACAACATACACATATGATCCTCTTGTAGGAGTAAGAACTATTACCCAGCCTACCGGAATAAAAGAACTGTATTTCTACGATTCTGTTAACAGACTTAAAGAAATCAAACAGAGAGATGCCAATGCTGTTGCAGGTAGCGAGAAAACGGTAAAACAGTTCCAATATAACTATAAAAACTAAGAATCGTGAAAAAAATAATTATACCTATCATTATATCATTATTAGCATCGGGAATCATGAATGCCCAAACCAGCACGAATGAAAATTATGTGCAAAGCACAACCTATCTTGATTATCCTTCAAGCGGAAGTCCTAAAACGGCTGTAAGTGTACAATACCTTGATGGATTAGCAAGACCTAAACAAACGATAAATATTAAAGCCTCACCACAAGCAAATGATGTGGTATCCCACGTAGAATATGATGCTTTTGGGAGACAGGTTAAGGAATACCTTCCTGCTCCTCAACATGGAACTTTAAATGGAGCTATTTATACAAACCCTTTAAGTTATCCTACTACAAATCCTAATATTTACGGACCGGAGAAAATTTATACAGAAAAAATATTGGAAAGTTCTCCCTTAGATAGAGTTCTTGAACAGAGGCAAGTGGGAAATGCATGGAATGATAAACCAATGACTATGGAATATGGAACCAATGTATCTGGAGATGTAAATAAATATGTAGTTGTAACCAGCTGGGCAAGCGGAGCCACTTCTTCTGCAATAAATCTTTCAGGAACATACGGAACAGGACTTTTATATTCAACTACAGTGACTGATGAAGATGGAAACAAGACTATAGAATTTAAAAACAGTCAAGGACAAGTCATCTTAGTAAGAAAAGCATTGAATGCAACGCAAAATGCAGATACCTATTATGTTTACAATGAATATGATCAGTTAGCTTTTGTTATTCCACCATTGGCAGCTACAGCATCTAATGTGAATTCTGTATTGGATACACTGTGTTATGCGTACAAATATGATGACAGAAACAGAATGGTTGCCAAAAAACTTCCGGGAAAAAGCTGGGAATATGTAGTGTATGACAAACAGGACAGAATAGTACTGAGCCAGGATGCAGAATTGGGGAAAAATAATCAGTGGCAGTTCACAAAATATGATTCATTCGGGAGGGTAGCTTATACAGGAATCTATACCAGCACTGTAGCTTATGGAATGGAAGGCAGACAGACGGAGCAAAATAATGTCAATGCTTTAGGAAGTAATAATGAAACAAGAGGAGGCTCGTCTCCTGACAGTAGTGTAACTTCACTTAATTATTCAAATACAGCATATCCTACGGCATCGATTAAGATATTTACCATTAGTTATTATGACAGTTTTCCAAGAGATCCTTGGTTTCCTAGTGACCTTCCGGGAACTATACTTAATCAGAATGTAATTCTTAATACTCAAACAGGCAGTGCGAAAGGTTTGCTTTTAGCTTCATACATCAAAAATATTGAAAGCGATGACTGGACAAGAAGCTTTATGCTGTATGATACCAAAGGACGCCTTATCGGGACCAGAGAAACAAACCATTTAGGTGGATACACCAAAACAGATACAGAGCTTAACTTTACAGGTCTTCCGAATCAAACTATAACAAAGCATAAGAGACTAATTGGCGACACAGAAAGAATGATTACAGAAACATTCACGTATGATCACCAAAACAGACCTTTGACGCATAAACATAAAATTGATAGTAACCCTGAAGAATACTTATCGCAGAACGAGTATAACGAACTCTCTCAATTAAGCAGTAAAAAAGTAGGTGGAACAAATCCGGCACAGCCACTGCAAACGGTTGATTACAAATATAACATCCGAGGTTGGATGACTAAAATTAATGATCCCGTAAACCTTAATGGAAAACTGTTTGGATATGAAGTGAAATACACAAACCCTGTCTATTCATCTTTAGCATCGGGTAAGTTTAACGGAAATATCGCAGAGATAGACTGGAAGACTTCCAATGACGGAGTGCTGAGAAGATATGACTATCAGTATGATCTTTTCAATAGGTTACAGAAAGGTTTGTACTCAGAGCCGGGCTCATCGGTTCCTCAAAATAATTTCTTTAATGAGGAATTGATTTATGACATTAACGGAAATATAACCAACCTGAAAAGAAACAGTAAAAGCCTTTCAGGATCAGCGGAATTAATTGATAACCTGAACTACAATTATACCGGAAACAGATTGACTTCCGTTAATGAGACACAACTGAATTACAGAGGTTATCCCGATGTTTCAGGAAATACCATTGCGTATGATGATAACGGAAATATGAAAGACCAGAAGGACAAAGGTATTCTACAGATTCGGTACAATCATTTAAATTTACCTAATTATTTAGAATTTGACAGGCAGTATTTTACCCGAAATCAGTGGCAAAACGAGAATGTTTACAATTTTTACAGAGCAGACGGCGTAAAGTTCAGGAAAGAACACCGATACAGTGAAAACTCTGTCTACAAAAAAAAGACAACAGAGTATCTGGATGGTTTTCAGTATGAAATAATTGCAACAAGCGGAGATCCTACAATTAAATTTGTCCCAACTTCAGAGGGCTATTTTAATTTTGAAAATAATAAGTATATTTACAATTATGTTGACCATTTAGGAAATGTGCGCGTAAGCTACTTTAACAATGGTTCCAGCGCAGAAGTTCTTGAAGAAAACAACTATTATCCGTTTGGTTTAAAGCATGAAGGCTATAATGCTTTAGCCGGAAATCCTACATACAATTACAAGTATAATGGCAAGGAATTGCAGCAGGAATCCGGGATGTATGATTATGGGGCGAGATTTTATATGCCGGATATTGGGAGATGGGGAAAGGTGGACCCGCTCGCGGAAACCTCTCGTCGTTGGTCGCCTTATACCTATGCTTTTAATAATCCTATCCGTTTTATAGATCCTGATGGAATGCAAAATAAGGATATAACGTTTGGAAAAAGTGTTTCAGTAGATACACAAAATAAAATTGTAGGTGATTTAGAGAAAGAAACTGGTTTAACTTTATCTGTTGGAGATGATGGTAAATTAAGTTATAAAGAATCTGCTGATGCAGGAGGAAGTAAAACAGCTCGTGATATGCTGAAAGGAGCCATTGATAACCATAGAACAGATTATCAGGTTAATTCTGATAACACAAAAAGTACATCAATTGATACTGTCGGTTCTCGTGGAGAAACAATTGATGGGGTTTATGGAGCAACTATAACATATGATTTAAATATTAATACTAATCAAATTGATAAATTTGTTGCAGGAACTAGCGAGGCTCTAAATCCATTAACTATGGGATATGGCATGTCTACTTTACATGAAATAAGTCATAAATATAATAACTTGGAAGATCAAAATATAATTTATGGTTCAGCTGGTCCGAATGAAAAAGTTATTAATACTATTAGAAGAGAGCTAGACGCTTCTGGGCAATTTAATTTACCATTCGGCCAAAGAAATTCATATAGTCCAATAGATGTCTTATATAAAGGAAAGGTGCATAATTTTACACCTTTTGAAAGAGCGCCTGCTGTTATGGATGGTAATTTTAATAAAATTAATGTAAAGAAAAATTTATTTATGCTAACACCAAAAACTAAATAATGAAATATTTAATGATCATTTTATTCTTATGCTTTAATCTTTTAACATATGGACAATGTGTATGTGAGAGATATGAAAAAGGGATTGAATATATAAAACAAGATTTTAAAAATAAAGGGACGGAAAAGTATTATGAAGATATTTTAAATTCCGGAGCTTATGGAATATCCATTTATGAAAGTATTTTTCCATTATATAAGTCTGATAATTATTTTAGTTGGTTAAATATTGAAAAAACTAAGCCGATAAAAAAAAGTAACTGCTTATCTAAATTAAATAAAAAATATTGGGGTAAATCATGGAAATCATCAGATTACTACAAAAACCAAAATGTTTTTACTAAGGATAAATTTAAAGGACCTTCCCATATAGCATTTTTTAATGAATTCAAAAATGATTCTTTAAGAGTTGATGTTATATCAAATTCGCGTGAAGGTTTAAAATATTGTGGTAGTATTAATAAATACCTATTGATTTTTGATAAAGAGAATAATATCAAAGAAACCAAAACCTGGACTGATCATTACGAGTGTCTGTAACCCACTCACTACGCAAAGTCTGTGACTTTGCGTAGATAAAAATAAACCATCGCAATTGCAGTGGGTTTTGTGTTATACGTAGTTTCGTTTTCTAATGGAAAACGAATGTTATACTATTTGTGATAGCTTGATTTAAAGAAAAGTAGAGAATATAAAGCAATGATTATAAACAAACCAAAGCTTACATACCGGGACTAACAATACATCGTTTCACAGGTTCTTAAATTTGTCCCAACTTCAGAAGGATATTTTAATTTTGAAAATAATAAGTATATTTACAATTATGTTGACCATTTAGGAAATGTACGTATCAGCTACTTTAACAATGGTTCGGGCGCAGAAGTTCTTGAAGAAAACAACTATTATCCGTTTGGTTTAAAGCATGAAGGCTATAATGCTTTAGCCGGAAATCCTACATATAATTACAAGTATAATGGCAAGGAATTGCAACAAGAATCCGGGATGTATGATTATGGAGCAAGATTTTATATGCCGGATATTGGAAGATGGGGTGTTGTGGATCCAAGAAGTCAATATACTCATGAAGCTTACAATTACGTTTGGAATAATCCTATAAGTTTTAATGATCCTACCGGTATGGAGGGAGAATTGGGTTTTCCAATACGTGATGGTTTAAAAGATGGAGAAGTATGGCATGATTCGGACGGTTTATTTACTTGGAATGCAAAAAAAGGTACTTGGATTGACGCCAATAACAAAAGCGCAGTAATAACGCAAGTGTCAATACTAAATACTAAAAATAGTAACAATAATAATGGTCAATATGCAACTGCAACGGCTTTAGGATTGGCCAATGGAGAAAACCCTGGAGGCTGGGCTATATTGGTTGCCGTAGGAGCCCTTTGGTTTATAGATCAAGCTACAAAACCTTCTTATGAATGGTTTACACCTGCCCATACAACCATTGCTGATCCAGGAGCGGGAATGAGAAATCTCAATTCTGATTCTGAATCGGAAGAAGATAAGGATGTAAATGGTGTGAAAGTACCACAAGAAGGAAAGCCAGATGCAAGATATGAGCCAAAAGATTTACAAGAGCAGTTATCTATTGAGGAAGCAGAATCAGGTGAAGGAGATACAATTATGACTGGAAAACTGAAAGACCCAAAGTATAATCATAATACAAAAATGAAACACACTCATGATCATGGTGATGGTACCAAAACAGAGGTTCATTACGATATAAATAATCAAACTGGAAAGCGATCAGGATTTAAAATAAAAGATGGAACTAATGCTAAAAGTAGGGGACATCGCTATCCATAACATATAAAAAATATTTAATGAGAGTAAAATATATAAAAATAGACAATCCAGAAAAGGTAAAATATAAAATAAATTGGCAAATACCTTATGAACGCTTCCCTCTAATTATAGGAAAAGAGTATACTGTTTATGCAATAGAATACACTGAAGAAGGGGAAATAAATTTTTTTATTTTAGATGAAGGAGGTAATACTTATCCATATAATTATCCTTCCGAATTTTTTCTTGTTACAGACAAGAGAATGTCAAAATATTGGGAAGGCTTTACTGGTAAAGAAAGTTATCCTATAGATCCTATTTTTCCAAGTATGATTACCTTTAAAGAATGGAGACATAATAAATACTTTGAAGAAGAAATGATGGATAATGTAGGAAATGCTAATGCTATTTTTGAAAAATATCAAAATTTAATTAATAATGAATTTCCTGACAAGCAACTACAGAGTGCAATTTCTGTTGGAGATAATTGGGTAATGTGTTGTAATTGTGATAATTCTTGGAAGCTAACAAATGAAGAAAATGGGATAATTGAATGTTCCAAATGTCATACTAGACAAAACAATCCATATAGTTAATCTGCTGTATAGTCTTTGACTTTGCCTAAAAATAACCCACTGCAATTGCAGTGGGTTTTGTGTTATACGTAGTTTCGTTTTCTAATGGAAAACGAATATTATACTATTTTTTGATAGTGTGATTTAAAGAAAAATAAAGAATATAAAGCAATGGCGATAAACAAACCGAAACTTACAGACCGGGACTACCAATACCATCGTTTCACCGGTTCTTAAATTTGTACCAACTTCAGAAGGTTATTTCAATTTTGAAAATAATAATTATATTTACAGCTATACGGACCAGCTGAAAATATGCGTGTAAGCTACTTCAACAATGATTCGGGAGCAGAAGTTCTTGAAGAAAACAAACTACTATCCTTTCGGATTAAAGCATGAAGGCTACAATACTTTGGCGGGAAAGCCAGAAGTTTATTATTATATATAAAAGAATTTAACAGCAGATTCTCAGTTAACTAGCTTATAAAAAACTCAAATGCATTTGAATTAATCAATGAGATACCAAGAAAAAGAGATCCCTTCAAAAGAAAAGAATCTCTTTTGTATTTACGATTTTTAAGATTTCTTTATCAATTTTATTTGTAAGATTCAGAGTATACTGCTTTAGGATAAGTGATATATCCGTTATCTTCTCCCGAGTAATAGGTATTTCGGTCACTTTCCGATAAAGGCAAATTGTATTTGAACCTTTCAACCAAATCAGGATTAGCAATAAAAGGCTCGCCGAAAGATACTAAATCTGCATTACCTTCTTTCAGGATTACGTTGGCGCTTTCTTTAGAAAAGCCTAAGTTAGCCAGGATTCTTCCTCGGTAATTATTGCGAAAATGAGCAAAATAATTTTCTTGCAATTCTTCTACAGGAGTTCCTGATAAGTCTTCTGACGGTCCTACGATATGCACAAAAGCTAAGTTGTAATGATCCAGCTTATTTAAGATATATTTAAATAAAGGAATTGTTTCTTCATCCGGCTTCACAATTCCAACACTGCTTAACATGACCGGACTAAATTTTATGGCAACACGGCCACTTTCCCAAACTTCTGCAACGGCATCCAATATTTCAAAAATAATGCGAGAACGGTTTTCAATACTTCCGCCATATTCATCGGTGCGCTGATTAGCAGCTGTACTAAGAAATTGTGGAATGAGCATGCCCGCTATTGCATGTATTTCAATGCCGTCAAAACCAGCATCCTTTGCATTTTGAGCAGCTTTTTTATAATCCTGTACCGTTTTGTGAATTTCAGCAACTGTCATTTCACGCGGTGTTACAGTTTCCTTAAAACCTTCCGGAGTAAAAGATTGTGATTGTATATTAACTGCTGATGGGGCGACAGGAAGCTCTCCATTCTGCAAATCCGGATGTGCTCCTGCGCCAATGTGTCCCAATTGTGAAAAAATCAAACCGCCATTGTCATGTACAGCCTTAGTTACGCTTTTCCATCCTTCTACCTGCTCTTGGGTGTAAATACCCGGAACATTAATAAAACCAATGGATTGCGGATTCACCCAGGTACCTTCTGATAAGATCAGTCCGGCAGAGGCACGCTGTGCGTAGTATTCTGCCATTACAGCTGTAGGCACCAAGCCGGGATTAGCCGCTCTGGCACGGGTTAATGAGGCCATTACCACCCGGTTTTTTAATTTCAAATCTCCTAATTGATACTCCTCTAAAAGAGGTTGTGATATATTTTTCATTGTTGTTTATTTAAATTTTAACCTTGACAAAGTTCATACAATAACAATAAAAGAACAATATAGGAGAAATTAAGACTATAGGGATAAATTTATCCCTATGCCCCTTTTAGGTAATATAATGTATATTTGTTTAAATTTCAATTTTATGTACGAAAGAAAGATTCCTCTTACTATTGATTGTGGACTGCACCTGACGAGAGAAATACTCAACGGAAAATGGAAACCGGCGTTACTCAATGCAATTTCGATGGATGTGAAACGGCCAAGTGAAATTTTGAGAATACTTCCGGATGCCACGCGCCGTGTTTTAAATGTACAGCTGAAAGAACTCGAAGAGCATGGAATGATCCAAAAAAAAGTCTACCATCAGCTACCTCCTAAGGTGGAATACTCACTTACCGAGATGGGCTGGTCATTGATGCCCATTATCGATGCCATGAATGTCTGGGGTGATGAAAATCGGGATTTTTTAGAGAAAGTTATTGCTCAAAATCCAAAAATTATGAAAATATCAAAATCTCCTTGTGAGCTCATACAGCCCATGCCAAAAAGTGAAATAAAGAATATTTAGAGTTAGATTATCAAAACATTGTCTAAAATGGTTGGACAGAATTCTGTTGAGGTCATAACTGGAATTATTTATTTAAAACTAAAATTTTAACTACAATCGAAAAACACACGGATTTTTTAAAAATAGAAACAAAATATCCTCTATAGTCAACATTCGCTGAATCATATGTTGGCTATAGAGGATATGTGAATTTCAGAGTTTTGAAGCTGCAGAAGCATCCAAAAACCATTCTACTTTTTTATCTGATTTAATTAAACGTGCAGGATATTGATGGATTGAGCCTGATTTATCTTTCAAAATATGAAATACGGCTTCAGATTTTCCTTCTCCAAAAACTAAAAATGCAATGTTTCTTGCCTGATTAATCAAAGGTGCGGTCATCGTAATGCGAAACATATCAACCTCTTCCACAAAAATTGATTTTACAGTAGCTTCTGTCTCTTCCAGCACTGAAGTATCTGGAAAGAGTGAGGCTGTATGAGAATTATCACCAAGACCCAAAAGAATAAAATCAAATTCAACAGGCTTTCCTGAAAAATGTTTTGAAATAGAGTCCCAATACCATTGTGCCGATTCTTCCGGTGTCCCTGAAGTATTTACTTCAAAAATATTCGATGCATTGATTTTTAAAGGATTAAATAAGGCTTCTTTAACCATCACAGAATTCCTTTGAGCATCATCTGCGGGAACAAATCTTTCATCACCATAGAAAAAATAGGTCTTTTCCCAGTCGATTTTATTGTTAAACTTTTCGGATGCCAGCAATTCATATAATTTCTTAGGTGAACTTCCACCGGAAAGCACAAAATTAAATTGCCCGCGCTCTTCAATTGCTTTTTTTGATATCTCGCAAATGGTTTCTGCCAGTGCATTTATTACCTCTTCAACATCGTTAAATATTTTTAACTCAATCATACGTTTTTCTTTTTTTTAGGCACATTGATCCAGTGAAAGCCATCTTTTGCGATGAGTGCTTCTGCATTTTCAGGTCCCCAGGAATTTGCGGGATAATTCGGAAAATTGGTCATTTTATTATCTTCCCAATAGTTAATGATTGGCATCACCACTTCCCAGGCGGCCTCTACCTGATCTGCGCGCATAAATAAAGTCTGATCTCCGGAAATTACATCAAGCAAAAGCGTTTCATAAGCTTCCGGTGAATCTATTTTTGTTTTTCCTGAATAATCAAATACCATATCTACCGTGTTCAAAGTCATCTCAAGACCGGGTGTTTTGCTTTCCAGCTGGAATCTGATCGCCATATCGGGCTGTATACTGATGATAAGCCTGTTTGGTTTAGGCAGATTTCTTTCATCATTGTTAAAAATATTATGCGGGACTTCCCGGAACTGTATGATGATGTGCGAAGCCGATTCAAAAAGCCGCTTGCCTGTACGCAAATAAAACGGTACCCCCTGCCAACGCCAGTTATCTACATAAAACTTCATCGCAGCGTAGGTTTCAGTATTAGAATCTCCGGCTACATCCACTTCTTCACGATAACCCGGCACTTCTTTTCCTTCTACCCATCCGGCACCATATTGCCCTCTCACAGCAACACTGTCAATCATTCCCGGTACAATTTTTCGCATTGCTTTCAAAACCTCAACTTTACGGTCCCGCACAAGGTCTGCGTCAAAATTCACAGGGGGTTCCATAGCAATGATGCACAATAATTGCAGCAGGTGATTTTGGATCATGTCACGTAAAATTCCGGCATTGTCGAAATAGCTTCCCCTGTCTTCCACCCCAATTTGCTCGGTCACCGAAATCTGGACGTGCTCGATATGCGTACGGTTCCATAGCGGTTCCATAATTGTATTGGCAAAACGGAAAGCCATTACATTCTGAACAACTTCTTTTCCAAGATAATGGTCTATCCTGTAGATCTGCTTTTCATCAAAAATAGTAAGTAAATTAGCATTTAAAGCTTTTGCAGATTCCAGATCCCTTCCAAAAGGCTTCTCAATGATGATGCGGGTCGTTTCTTTATTATTTTCAAGCTTACTTTTTGAAATATTTTCTGCGATGGTGCAGAACAGATCAGGCGAAACAGCACAATAATACAGTACTGAGGGATCCTGCTTCCATTCTTCTTTTAATGTATTTACTTTCAAATAGAATTCATTATAGGAAGCGACATCCTTTATATTCGCTGCCTGATAAGATATATTTGAGGAAAATTTATCCCAATCTTCTTTTTTGGCCTTACCGGTTCGAGAAAATTCATTGATTCCTGTCAATAGAGAATCACGATACTTCTCGTCTGTGAATTCCGTTCTTGAAGTCCCTATTATAGCAAATTTTTCAGGAAGCCGGTTTTCAAGAAACAGATTATATAACGCAGGAATAATTTTTCTTTTGGTTAAATCACCATTTGCCCCGAAAATAATTATAATGGTCGGGTTTACTTTTGTATCTGTAGTGTTTGACATATTTAATTCTTAAAATATTGATCTTAAAATAATTATTGCTTAATATTTTCCATTATCCATTTGGTATGAAAGACGCCTTCTTTGGCTTTCAGTTCGTAGGTATGCGAACCGAAATAATCGCGTTGTGCCTGAATAAGGTTGGTCGGCATACTTTCAGAACGGAAATTATCAAAATACGTTAATGCTGCAGAAAATGCAGGAGTTGAAATACCGTGGATTGCCGCATCTGAAACGATCGTGCGAGCACTTGGAATGCTTTGAATAAGATTTCCCGCAACGGTTTTATCCAGAAGTAAATGCTGCAGCTCAGGATCTTTATTAAAAGCTGCATAAATATCTTCCAGGAATTCGGACCGGATGATGCATCCTCCGCGCCATATTTTTGCAATCAGATCCAATTTCAGATCATATTTAAATTCTATATTCGCCTGGTAGAGCAAATGCATTCCTTGGGCATACGCAGAAACCATGGCAAAATAAAAAGCTTCCTCCAGCTGATCACAATAATCATTTACGTTTTTCCCATAATGCATTTCTGTTAAATCCGGATATATTTTTGAAGCCTGAACTCTCAGATTTTTTAAGGAAGAAAGGTCTCTCATAGAAACAGAAATATCAATAACTGGAGTTGGCAGATGCAGATCCATTGCTCCCTGGGAAGTCCATTTTCCGGTACCTTTTGCCTTTGCTTCATCTCTGATATTATCCAGCAAAAGACCTTCTTCGCCTTCGTTTTTAAAAGCAAAAATATCAGTGGTAATTTCGAGGAGATAAGATTTCAGGCGGCCCTGATTCCATTTTTTATACACTTCATGAATTTGGTCATTCTCCATTTGAAGGCCTCTTTTCATAATTTCATAAGATTCCGAGATCAATTGCATGATCGCATATTCAATGCCGTTGTGTACCATTTTCACGAAATGTCCTGCAGAACGGTTTCCCATAAAGGCAACGGTAGGCTCACCATTAACCTGGGCTGCAATTTTTTCCAGAACAGGCTTTATGGCTTCATAGGCTTCTTTGTCACCGCCAGGCATCATACTTGGCCCTCTTCTTGCGCCTTCTTCTCCGCCAGAAACACCCATTCCTACAAAATGAAGACCTTTGCCTTCTAATTCCAGATATCGTCGTTCGGTGTCTGTATAATGTGAATTTCCTCCATCAATAATGATATCTCCTTTGTCTAAAACAGCCAATAATTCATCGATTACATTGTCGACTATTTCACCGGCAGGAACAAGCATCATAACGATTTTCGGACTTTTAAGACTGTCTGTAAATTCCTTTAAATTTGAAAAGCCCTGAATATTTTCACTATCCAAAGCATTAAGGGCATTTACTTTCTCGGCACTGTTATCATATCCGGCACAGCTATATCCGTGGTCTGCAATATTTTGTAAAAGGTTGGAGCCCATTGTTCCCAACCCGATCATTCCGAATGAATTTTGATTTTGATTTTCTTGTTTCATGATGCTACTTACTTGTAGAATTTTTTAGTTTACTATATTTTAATAGATGGAAAACCAGAACGCTAAGAACGGTCTTCCAAGTTCTGAATTTTTTTAAGGCGTCTCAGATGCCTTTCAGCGCCAATAAATCTGGCATTAAGAAAAGCCAAAATTAGCTCCTGTGCACTTGCATAACCTGTCACACGGCCGCCGAGACAGAGTAAATTCATATCATCGTCTTCCACTCCCTGGTGTGCCGAGAAATGATCTGTTATTAATGCTGCTCTGACATCGGGGACTTTATTGGCTGCAATGCAGGCGCCAACGCCACTGCCACAAATTGCGATACCGCGAAAAACCTCTTTTGAAGCCACTGCCTGCGCAAGTGGAATTACAAAATCCGGAAAATCATCAGAGTCATTGAGCTCTGTTGCGCCATAATCTACCGGTTCAAATTGATTTTCAATTAAAAAAGATTTTATTTTTTCTTTAAGTTCAAAACCGCCGTGATCTGCACAGATTCCAATTTTTTTTATGAATGCTGACATTCCAATTTTTATTTAATTCAAGATGATATTTAACCGCAAAGAAGATATACTAAGTTCGTAAAAAAAATTATATGTTTTTCAAAAATAAAGCAGTTGCTTTTTTTACCACATTTTCAATGCTGAACCCATATTCTTTCATTACTTCTTCTCCGGGTGCAGATTCTCCGAATTGATCTATTCCGATGACATCACCGTCGTCGGTGGTGTATTTTATCCAGCCGACCGATGAACCTGCTTCTACAGCCAGTCGCTTGCGGATGTTTTTAGGTAAAACTTTTTCCTTATACTCAGCATCTTGCTTATCAAATAAATTCCAGGAAGGCATGCTTACCACACGGGCATTGATCTTATTTTTCTTTAATTCTTCCTGTGCTTTCAAAATTAAATGAACTTCCGATCCACTCGCAATAAGAATTATATCAGGCTCTCCATCGGAATCCGACAGAATATAAGCCCCTTTTTCAAGGTTTTGTGCCCCGGTGTATTTTTTTTGATCGATAACCGGAATTTCCTGTCGGGTCAATGCAAGTGCAACGGGCCCATCCTTATGTTCAATGGCAACGCGCCATGCTTGAGCGGTTTCATTGGCATCTGCCGGGCGAATTACCGTCATATTGGGTACGGTACGCAATCCTATGAGCTGTTCTACGGGCTGATGGGTCGTTCCGTCTTCACCAAGACCAATACTGTCGTGTGTAAAAACCATGATCTGACGTATTTTCATAATGGCAGCGAGCCTAAGTGGAGGTCGCATATAATCTGAAAATATTAAAAATGTTGCGCCATATGGAATTAAATAATTGCTTAAAGCCATTCCGTTAAGAACAGCTCCCATCGCATGTTCCCGTATTCCAAAATGGAAATTACGCCCGTCACGCTGCTTTGCTGAAAATGATTTATAGGCTTCAAGAACTGTATTTGTGGAAGGTGACAAATCTGCTGAACCACCGATCAGCTGAGGTAAATATTCGGCAATAGCGTTCAGCGTTTGACCAGATGCTTTTCTGGTCGCGATATCTTTACCAGGCTCAAAAACCGGCAGTTTTTCTTCCCAGCCCTGAGGTAATTTCCCGGAAATGACAGACTCATATTCTTCGGCAAGATCGGGATGTCTTTTTTTATAATTTTTAAATAATTCATTCCACTCTTCTTCTTTTTTAGAAGATTTTCTGCCCGCTTTACGATAAAAATCTAAGACCTCATCAGGAATGATGAAATTTTTTTCAGGATCAAATCCGAAATTTTCTTTAACTAAACGCACTTCATCTTCGCCTAAGGGTGAGCCGTGTGCCGACGCAGAATCATGTTTGTTGGGACTTCCGTAACCGATATGGCTGCGAACTTTAATCAACGAGGGACGTGCAGTTTCTCTCTGGGCATTGGTAATCGCCCCGGATATTGCTTCAAGATCATTGATATCAGGCAGATCCTGAACATGCCATCCGTAAGCCTGAAACCTTTTAGATACCTCTTCATCAAAAGCCAGATCGGTATCACCTTCAATGGTAATATGGTTGCTGTCGTAAAAATAAATCAGATTTCCCAATCCCAGATGTCCTGCAAGAGATGCAGCTTCAGCAGAAACACCTTCCATAAGATCGCCATCGCTGCAGATCGCATAAATTTTATAATCGAAAATATTAAAATCCGGCTGGTTGTAACGTTCTGCCATATATTGCTGAGCAATGGCCATTCCTACGCCATTTGCAAAACCTTGTCCTAATGGGCCGGTCGTGACTTCAATTCCCGGGGTGAGCCCATATTCCGGATGGCCGGCAGTAATGCTGTGTAATTGCCTGAAATTTTCGATATCACTGAGCGTAACCTTATATCCGGTAAGGTACAGAAAGCTGTATTGAAGCATACATGCGTGACCGCAGGAGAGAACAAATCTATCGCGATTTGCCCAATGCGGATTTTCGGGATTGTAATTCATAATTTCAGACCACAATATGTGACCTAATGGGGCTAAAGCCATTGGTGTTCCGGGATGTCCGGAATTTGCTTTTTGTACTGCATCTGCCGCTAAAACCCGTACTGTATCAATGCTTTTCTGGATGATATTTTTATTTTCCATAGTTATATTTCTGCTTTAACTATTATTTTAATCGATTTTTATTTTGAAGGAATGATTCTATTCGTTACTGTTATATTTTAAAATCTTTTTAGCTAAAATTTTTTATTATCATATGGCTTTTACAACACATCAAAACTGTGACCATTTTAAAGAGTTTTCATCAGTTTTATTGAAAGCGGTAACCTTTTTTACAATAATAAATATTTTTACGTTCCTGAAATGTATAAATTTCACATAGTAATGATAGCAGGTATGATATTTGATATTTTAAACAACCTTCAATGAATATTATTAATTATAAACAAGCATATGCTGAAAAAAGGAGATAAGGTCAAATGGAAATTCCGATATGGCGAGACTTATGGGATAGTGACAAAAATCCATACCCGTGATTTTGTTTTTATGGATAAACAAAGAAGGGCATCCGAAGAGAGCCCACAATATGAGGTGATGAGCGAAAAGACGGGTAAAACTGCCGTTCATAAATCCCAGGCTTTAAAAAAGATAGGTTCATAAAAGCTGAAAGTTTAGATACTGATATAATTTAATGCCCTTTTTGTAAATTGCCCGGAAATAAAAGGCGGATTTAGAGAGTTTAATCATGAAAAAAAACGTACACTTTAAAGCATTAATCAATTATTATGATTCTGAAAGAGGCGGGCTCGTTTCTCCAATATCATCGGGTTTCCGGTCAACCCTTACATTTCCTTTAGAATCAAAATCTTATTTGGGAATTCAGACATTTTCGGATGATGAACTTATTTTTCCCGGAGATTCCGCTACTGTAGACATCACTTTAATTAATGCTGAGCCTTTTCTTGAAAAATTATATGAAGGAATGGATTTTGAGCTCTCAAATAATTCACAAACCATAGGGTATGGAGTTATTACTGGTATTTTGTTCTGACAAATGGATGGATATTGTGCAAAGGGAATCTTTTACCTGTTTAATATAATCCATAATATTATTTAGCCGTTTCCTCCATCCATTATTGGAAAGATACTATTGATTGCGAATATTAATATTCTAAAAACAAAGGAATGACTCAAAACAGTAATAATTATTATGTAGCACACAAAAAAAGTAACAAGGGATATAAAGTGCATTCCAGGATAACATCATTAAAAAACAAAATTAATATGAAAACTCAAACATTATTGACCGCAGCAGTTGCAGGAACACTTTTAGCAATTACGTCGTGCTCTTATTTTGAAAGCGGTAAAAACCGTGAAAAAGGCACGCCTATGGAATCCTCAAAAGCTGCAGTAAAAAAGATCGTAGACAACAAAGAGGCGAATGAAGGGAAACGTTTTTCCATCACCGGCTATTTGAATTATTCGGCTGGAATGACCGTTTATGTTGACAGGCCACAAACGGTCTACGTAAATACATTGCCAGGCGATGACGGAGAAACAATAACCCCTGTAGAGATGAAATGGGCGGAAAACGGTCATAACAGCGTTTTTGTTCCCGAAAGTGCAGGACGAGGATCTGATAAGACCATATTTTATGATAACGAGGGCAAGCCAATTTCAACAAATGACAAAGTTGAAGTGTCATTTGAGGTCGGGAAGGCATCAATTTATCCTTTTGAAGTAAGAATTGACAAAGTAAAATAGTACAGATGGATCAAAACATTTGCTGGTAAACCTGAAAACAGTGTCAAATTAAAAATATAATATGCAGGTAAATTATTTCATACTCTTATTTACGGGGCTTTTTTTGATAGGTTCCTACATCAATTACAGATATACGCAGAAGAAAGGGATGGTTTTCAGGTATAAGCCTGTTTTTTTAATCATAATAACAGTTTTATTTGCTGTTTCATTATATGGAATTATTTCCGGAAAACCTTACAATGAAATTCTGCCTTTTATACGGTAAAGTAATTGCCGATTGTTGCTTGATTTAAAGATCACTAAAAGTTGGGTGGTGAATAAGGCATGCTTTTGGAATTGCTCATTTGATCTTTACAAATAAAATAGTATTTAAGTTTTGCCCTGACAGAGAGAATCCGGTGATCTTTTCTTTTATATTTTTCTGGACGACAAGCTTTCCAAAAAATCCCTCATCCGAATAAAAGCTGTTTTTGGCAAATGGATGTAAAATGATGTCGTTATTCGAGCTGTGCCTGGCGACCAGTTCATTATTATTAACTATTAGCTCATATTGTGTATTGAATTCTTCATGAGATTACTGCTTAATTGATGTTTACAACAACTCGGGAACATGTCCCGGTTTTAATATCAATAGCTTATTCATGAATTTTCCGGATAATGGCACTACCAAGACTGTACTTTCTGATATTCCAACCACTTGCGGAATTCCTTTTAGATATACAGCACAATGGCTAACAACCATTACCATACCTTCTGGAGGACAAAGCATGGATCTCCGCTTGGGACGTGGCGGAAACGGTGATCGTTATGGAATCGTATATATATCTTCAAACTCTAAAATAGTATTCAGAAAAATTAAATAAGCTTTTCCATACTTTAATCAATATTTAGCTCCCCCTAAATCTTTGGTTAGCGGGAAATCGTTTGCAAAGGCTCATTTTCTTATACAAATCAGAGTAAGAAGCCTTCAAAGAGTAGGGAAGTTCCAATCTCATTTAAAATAGATAATAGAAATTAATTGGTAACTTTGCTTAATAATAAGCATCAGAAGTTATGCGCAGTAAGACTTTTCCCGAAAATCTGAGTCAAAACAAAGGGCTGTCTATACGTATTGTTTCTCCGGAGTTCGGGCATGTATCGCCTGAGTCCGCGGTTCAGTATGGTGCTGCGCAACGGTTGCCTTATTATTTCTTCCTTTTCGTGCTGCATGGGAACAGTCAGGAGTTTATCGACGGAGAAACTATAGAAGTTGGTAAACATGAACTTTTTTTTGCATTACCCCACCAGCTTAGGCATTTGGCCACAACTCGTCACAGCGCAGATTACTATAAACTGGGGTTTGACGATGAGTGTCTTTCGCGATTGCCGAGAAAATTCCCTTTTTTGCTCAACCCCCTCAACCAGCAGAAAATAAGCTTTATGCCTGATGCTGCACATAGGCTTTGTACTACATTTAAAACTTTAAATGACCTGTTGCGTACTGCCGATACTGATCCGGACCTGATCCTGGCTTACCTGAACAGCCTGCTTACAGAAATAAATGCCGCTTATTTTGTAATGCATAAAAAGCAAACGACAGGAAACATTGATAAGTTTTTAGGGTTTAAGCTATTTGTAGAAGATCATCTTACTGATCAGCCAACTATAACAGAGATCGCAGAAAAGCTGGCCTTAAGCACAGATTGTTTGTATAGGATTGTCAAACAGCATTCCGGCGTTTCACCAAAGGAATTTATTACAGACCGTTTGATCATCGAGGCAAGGCGTAGGATATATAATAACCAACTTACGTCGGTAAAGGAACTGGCATTTGAGCTCGGCTTTAATGATCCGGGTTATTTTTCACGTTTGTTTAAAAAAGTAACCGGCAAAACGATAGCTGACTTTTACCAGGATTTGTCCCTATAAAAACGGGTTTTGTCCGAATCATCCGATTATATTACCACCACCTTTGTCTAAAATAAATAAATTATGGACAGACAATTTGGTAAAATATTGGTAACCGGTGCAACCGGCTTAGTAGGTTCAAGGCTTTTGCCCCGCCTTGTTGAAGCTGGATACGATTGTTTCGCTCTGGTACGTGGCAAAGAAGTTGCATCCGGAGTAACGGCGATAGACGGGGACTTGTTTGATCCCGCCACGCTGGAAAAAGCGGTAAAAGACGCAAAAGCCATCATTCACCTGGCAGCCGTATTCCGTTCACCGGACACAGAACTGATCTGGAAAAGTAACCTCGAAGGTACGCGCAACCTCATTGATGCCGTAAAACGCAACTCCCCGGATGCCCGCTTCATTTTTGCAAGTACCAGCCACGTTTACGATATCAACAATCCACATCCCGGCCGGGAGGATGATGCACTTAACCCGCAACATGCCTATCCGGCAAGCAAAGTGGCTGCGGAAAAGGAGTTACGTGAAAGCGGATTGAACTGGTCAGTTCTTCGTTTCCCATTTGTTTATGGAGATGGAGATGGACACCTGGAAGAATTGCCTAAACATGTAGTTGCTGCCAAATTTCATCCGGCGATGCGCATGAGTACCATTCACCATCGCGATATATATACGGCTATCATAATGGCTTTACAAGGAATCATGGACAGGCGGGTGGTCAATATTGCAGATGAAGCACCAACAACACTTTACGAATTACTTCAGCTAGTTGGAGAACCGATGACTTCATCCGCAGAGCCGCTGGTCAATCCCTGGTATCTGCATGCTGATGCCTCTCTGGCCCGCAGTTTGGGCTTTCAGGCATCGGTAAGAACTGTCTATCAGGCGGAGCAGGAAGACCTGCTCTGACAACTTACTCGATTTATCCTGCTCACCTCATTTTTTACCATATGGTAAGTGACTGTTTTTAAGATGTGTACTATCTTTACGTGATGGAAGCGCTAATAAATCTTATCCTGCAATTTGGTGACCTGAACAAACAGCAGATCGAATTTTTGCTGAGTAAGGTTGAAATTCTTGAATTCAAAAAACACGACTACCTGTCGGAAGCCGGGAAGGTGCCCCGCTATGTGGCATTCGTGTTGGAAGGTGTGTTTCGCTTTTGTTATTATAACAACAAGAGCGAAGAGGTTACCAATTATTTTGTGGACGAAGGCAATTTTGTAGTCGATAACGAAAAGTTCGAATCGCAGATCGCTGCTTCGGAATATGTACAGGCTGTAACCGACTGCAAAGTGCTTGTTTTTAATAAAAAGGATTGGGACGATATATCTAATACCATTGTGGGCTGGGAAATGATGAAGGCAAAGATGGTAAAAAAGTGTCTGACGCTGGCCATGGAGCGGCGTAGTCCGCTGGTCTCAGAAGATGCCACCACACGTTACCTGTCGTTTATTGAGGCTTTCCCTAATCTCATCAACCGTATTCCGCTGTCATACGTGGCTTCATACCTGGGTGTCACCCAGCAATCGTTAAGTCGTATACGCCGGAATATTCGTTAACGACACTTTTTACCATTTGGTAAATGTTTTTTTGTTGTAATTTTCAATATTTGCATATTCATTTAAATAATAAAAAGATGAGCAAAAAGATTGTATTAATAACTGGAACAAATAGTGGTTTTGGCTGGCTTACCGCCCACAGCGTAGCTGCTTTAGGACATAAGGTGTACGCTACGATGCGCGATACTCACGGCCGTAATGCTGATAAAGCCGCAGAGCTTTCGGCTATAGATAACGTGACCGTTTTAGATGTTACCTTAACAGACGATGAAAGCGTAAAAAAGGCAGTTGACACTATTTTGGAGAAAGAAGGCACTATTGATGTGCTGGTGAACAATGCCGGTTACGGTATGACCGGTGTTGCGGAGAGCTTTACCGTGGCCGATGTGCACACTACCTTTGATATCAATGTTTATGCCCCTTGGCGGCTGATGAAACAGGTATTGCCTGCCATGCGCAAGCAGTCCGATGGGCTGATCATTAACGTAACCAGTGGCTTTGGAAGGGTGTCATTTCCGTTCGCTACCATTTATGCAGCCTCAAAATTTGCGCTTGAAGGAATAAGTGAGGGTCTGCATTACGAGGTAAAACGATTAGGTATTGATGTAGCCATTGTGGAGCCGGGTGCCTTCCCTACAGAAATGCAGCAGAAGAATAACCCCGCATCTGATCAGGCAGTATTTGAGGGCTACAGTGCTATTGCTGATATTCCCAATAAAATGGTAGCCGCGTTGGGTGGAGAGATGCAGGCTAAAAATCCTAACCCGCAGGATGTTGCCGATGCTATTGTAAAACTTATCGGTACTCCAAAAGGCACCCGCCCATTACGGACCGTGGTTGACCCCATAACCGGAAAATACATTGACGCCGCCAACCAGGCCGTGGCCGAACAATTTGCCAAAGGATTGAAGGTATTCGGCATGGGTGAGCTATTGTAAACGAAACAGATTTAATGGGAATGGCAGTGGTATAGCCACTGCCTTTTTTTTAAAATCTTCCAATCTGTTATTTTTGTGGTTGGGATGAGCTTGATACATACGGTCAGGTAAAAAAAATTTATAACTAAGAAAAAATCTAGCTTTAACAAATTATATTTTAGAAAAAATTTAAATAATTTAATTATTTTAAATTTCTAACTTTGTTCTATAACTATGAAATAAATGTTCGATATTTTCCTAAAATACCTTACCGACAAAATAGAAATTTCTAGCCAGGAAATACAATTAATAGAATCTGTATGTAAACCAAAAAAGCTTCGTAAAAAACAATTCCTTCTTCAGGAAGGAGACGTTTGGCATTATAACGCTTTTATTTGTCGAGGATTGGTAAAAACCTTTTCTATCGCTGAAAATGGAACCGAACATATCATCAGCTTTGCCCCGGAAAATTATTGGACGGGAGATCGTGAGAGTCTTCACAGTGGAAATCCCTCACGTCTAAACATCGATGCAATCGAACCTACAGAATTGATTTTAATTGAAAAATCAGATTTTGAAAAGCTATGTGCAGAAATCCCTCGGCTCAATCAATTGGTTAATCAGATTATTCAGAAAAGTTTTATTGTTTCCCAAGGGAGAATTTTAGCTAATATCAGTTTTACCGCGGAAGAAAAATATCAGAATTTCCTTGAAAAATATCCTCATATCGTCAACAGAATTCCTCAGCATATGATTGCTTCGTATATTGGCATTACTCCCGAAACCCTTACCAGACTGCGTAAAAATATGGTTAAGAAATAAAAACCATTCATTTCATTGATATTTGTTTGCTTTATTTTCAAGCTTTTGTCAATGGAAAATAATCCTTTATGACTGCATCTTTGCCTTATTAAAATAACAATTAAAAATAAGACAAAATGAATAAGACAGTTTTTATCACAGGAACAAGCACAGGCTTTGGAAAATTAACAGCAACTACTCTTGCAAAAGCAGGGTACACAGTCATTGCAGGAATGCGAGGCATCAACGGTAAAAATGAAACAGTAGCCAAAGAATTGGGAGCTCTCCCCAATATAGAAGTCGTTGAAATTGATGTAACGGATGATCTTTCGGTAAATAATGCTTTCGAAAAAGTACTTCAAAAATATGGTAAAATCGATGTATTGGTCAACAATGCCGCCGTTTCAGGTTTCGGATTATTGGAATCATATAGCCTGGACAAAATCCGCCAAATGTTTGAAGTGAATTTCTATGGCGTGATCCGTACTTATCAGGCTGTACTGCCTTCTATGAGAGCACATAAAAGTGGTTTGATCATCAATATAAGTTCCGGAGCAAGCGCCCATACTTCTCCTTTTATGATTCCTTATTTTGCGTCCAAGTTTGGAGTAGAAAGTATTACCGAAGGCTTGCAGGATGAATTAAAACAATTCAATATCGACAACGTTTCTATCCAGCCCGGAGTTTACCCCACAGAAATGAATACGGGTGAAAAAGCCGGCGTTAATTCAGATAAACCTGAAATTTCTGAAGCCTATAATCCGGTTGCAACAGAGCAGTTTAATGCAATAGGTGCTGCATTATTTGGAAAAATGAAAGAATTTAATATGAATCCGCAAACCATTGCAGACGGAATTTTGGAATTGATTCAAATGAAAGCCGGTTCTCGTCCGTTACGTTTTCCATTGGATGCTGTCGCTCAGGGAACAGATTTGGAATTTATTAATGCCAGAGCCGAAATGAAAGCCAAATGGCTTGCAAAATATAATGATTAACTAATTTCGAATAAATAGATAAAGGTTGAAGAATTTACACTTCGACCTTTTTTTTATGTCTCAATATTAAATCCAAATATCGATTTGAATCTTAAATAAAGTTCAATTTCATTGACATTTGTTTGCTTTTTTTTCAAGCTTTTGTCAATGGAAGAAGGCTGTTGAATGTTGGAAATTTGCTTCATAAAATAACAATAAAAAATGATCATAATGAGCAATTTAAAAAAACAAATCAAAGCCAACGCAGCAGCTGTAGCAAGTGCACTTTTATTATCAACAGCAGTTTCACAAACTGCGGCACAGGAAAAAACAGGAATTCTTGGAATCGACCATGTGGGAATCAACGTTCCGGATATGAAACAAGCGGTAAGCTTTTTCACTGATGTTTTAGGATTTTCGGCGGTAACAACTTTAGGACCGATTCCTTTAGATGATACGTGGAAAAAGAACAATCATATGAATGCTAAAACCGGTCCGGTAACCATCAAAATGGTAAAAGCAGGCACGGGAGCCAACATCGAACTATTCGAATATCAGGATAACAAAGGAAATTCCCAACAACCGGGAAGTGATGATATCGGAGCCAGCCACATCGCTTTTTATACCAATGATATCAGCAAAAGTGTAGCTTATCTGAAAAGCAAAGGCGTACAATTCTTGGGAGAACCATTTTTAATGCCATCGGGAGATACGGAAGGCGAAACCTGGGTCTATTTTGTAACACCTTGGGGTTCTAAAATGGAATTGGTTTCTTATCCGAACGGAAAAGGCTATGAGAAAAAAAATCCTGCAACCATCTTATGGTCTCCTAAAGATGCTGTGAAAAATGAAAGTAAAAAATCAGATTCAAAACCACTTTCTGAAGCGGAGATTCGTTCTTTGGTAGAAGGACATTTAGCCATCTGGAACGAAAAAGACCTTAAAAAGCGTGAAGCTTTAATGGCAAAAATCTATGCTGATGATATTGAAATGGTAGACAGTCACTTTATCGCAGTCGGTCACAAAGAAATCAATGGTTTTGTGGATGGATTGCAACAGAAAAGTCCTCAGTCTAAATTTTCCCATATCAAAGCGATAGACGTTAATCACAACATTGCAAGACTCTACTGGCAAAACGGGACTCCTGAAAAACCGGATGCCGTAACAGGAATGGATCTCTTCGTTTTCGAAAACGGAAAAGCAGCCAAATTATATGTCTTTGTGGACAACAAATAATCAATTCGCAATTAAAGTTTACATCAAAATAAAAATTAACAATTTTAAAATAATCAATTATGAAAGCATCAGTAATCAATCAAAATTCAGAAAACGAAAAATTAATCCGTGAGTTATACAGAATCGCAGAAGAACAGGATACACAAGGTTTTGTTGGCCTTTTTGCAGAAGACGGATACTTTTGGGATGTATCTGCGGGAACCAAGTATTATGGGCAGGACATCGGGAAAACAGTAGATGTTTATGCAACAGCTTTTCCGGATATGCACAGAGAATTGTATGACTTGTACGTTTTGGAAAATGAGAATACCGTTGTTGTGGAATTATCTCTAAACGGAACTCATAACGGCCCGCTTCAGCTACCTTCAGGAACGATTCCGGCGACAAATAAAACAATGCAGACCCCTTGTTGTGATGTTTTTAAAATCGAGAACGGGAAAATAAAATCATTCCATTGTTACACTGCAGCAACTATACTTTTGGGTCAGTTAGGTGTTTTTTAATGTAAAATAAATCAAGGTGATTAAATATTTAATTGCCTTGATTTTAATAATTTATAAATAATGGAAAATATATTAGATCTTCTCAATTGGCGATATGCGACCAAAAGAATGACCGGTGAGAAAGTAGAAGATGAAAAAATCAATGCTATTTTGAAAGCGGCTCATTTGGCTCCATCAGGAATTGGATTACAGCCTTACGAAATCATCGTTATCAGCAATCCTGAAATTAAAAAGAAAATATTACCCATCGCAATGAATCAGCCTCAGGTTGTAGAATCTTCACATCTTTTGGTTTTTGCAGTCTGGGATGAATATTCTAAAGAAAGGATAGATAAAGTCTTTGATTATCTGACAGAAAAACGCAACGTTGATTCTACTAAGTATCATAAACAAAGAGAATTTTCGAAACGGTTTTTCGGAAATATGAGTATCGAAGAAAACTTTCATCACGCAGCTAAGCAGGCAAATATAGCACTAGGTTTAGCGATTGTTGAGGCCGCTTCTGCAGGAATAGATTCTACGCCAATGGAAGGGTTTGACCCGATAGCACTGGACGAATTTTTGAAGCTTCCATCCAAAGGTTTAAGAAGCTCAATGCTGTTGGCTTTGGGATATAGAGACGAAGAAAATGACTGGAATCTAAAACTAAAAAAAGTACGCAAACCATTTGAAGAGTTTGTAACATTCATTTAGACGATCCGCGTGGAAAAGTATGATAATTAATTTCTAAATTCAATAAAAAAAACAGCAACAAGATTGGGTTTGGTAATATTCCGAAAAGAAATTTATTCCGTTAAAGTTGAGAGTTGATCTTTAGTTTGCTTTGATTGTTTTTTCTAACTTCGCACAAAGATTTTATAAAGAATATAATAGAATATTTGGAGTCATTAACTGCTTTTTCTTTTAAGGTTGAAAGAAAAACGATTTACTTATATTTGCCCCGCAAAGCAAATTCAAATGTTCAAAAAAGTAATCATTGTATTTATTCTTGGCTTTTATTCGGTTTTTTGTTCGGCCCAACAGGTTCGGCCCTCCAAATCATCTGAAATTTACCGTGAAATCAAAACCCTTAAAAATATTCCTAAAGTTTTATATCTGGCGGCTCATCCCGATGATGAAAATACAGGATTGCTCTCCTGGCTAATCAACGACCAAAATGTAGAAACCGGTTATTTATCATTAACAAGAGGTGATGGTGGTCAGAATTTATTGGGAACAGAGCAGGGGGCTGCATTGGGCTTAATCAGAACACATGAGCTTTTAGAAGCAAGAAAATTAGACGGTGCCCAGCAATTCTTTACCCGGGCGATTGATTTCGGGTTCTCTAAAAATACGACCGACACCTTTAAACAATGGAATGAAGACAGCATTATCGCTGATGTCGTTTGGGTCATCCGTAAATTTCGTCCTGATGTTATCATTTGTCGTTTTCCGCCTACTGCCGCGGCAGGTCACGGACAACATGCGGCTTCGGCTGTGGTTGCTGAAAAAGCCTTTAAATTGGCAGGCGATAAAAATGCTTTCCCAAATCAACTAAAATATGTCAATGTATGGCAGCCAAAACGTGTATTGTGGAATACATTCCGATTTGGTGGGATCAATACCACTGCTGAAAATCAACTGAAAGTTACCGTTGGGCAATATGATGCGCAATTGGGAATGGGCTATGGTGAATTGGCGGGATTAAGCAGAAGCTTACATAAAAGCCAGGGTGCAGGAACGCAGTCTGTAGCCGGCATCAAAACTGAATATTTTGCCCACGTTGCAGGTGAGCCTGCCAAAGCAACACTTTTTGATGGAATAGTTAAAACCTGGACCGCAAAAGGAAATGCTGACATTGACCAGGAATTAAATAAAATTATTTTCGCTTTCAATTTTAATAAACCAGACCAGAGCTTGCCTGCTTTGCTTGCTTTAAGAAAAAAAGTAATGGTGTTGCAAGATTCAGATCTGAAAAAAGATAAAATTAAATCTATTGACAATATTATTTTAAGCTGTGCCGGATTTATGGGCGAGGTAGTTACCAGTCAGGCTGAGGCTGTTGCCGGAGATAACTACAATTTCAGGTTAAATCTGATTTCAAGAGCTGAAAATCCTGTTATTTTAGAAAATGTAAAATGGCTGAGTCAGTCAGAAAGCTTTACCAGAAAATTATCAAAAGATTCTTTAATCACCATTCAGCATGACATTCAGATTCCTGGGGATACAGCGCTCACAGAACCTTATTGGTTGGCAAAACCTTCTATCAATGCGGCAACTTTCTCTGTTCCGAATGATACTTTAATCGGTTTGCCCGAAGCAGATTCACCATTAAATGTTTTGCTTGATTTAAAAATAGGATCGGAAAAGTTTCAGGTTAAACTTCCTTTATCATTCAAAAAATTAGATCCTGTGCGTGGTGATGTGGTTGAATCCCTGCGCATCGTTCCTGCATTGGAACTGAAGTTTACACAACCTCTTTATTTAGTTAAAGAAAATGAAGATTTACATTTGAGTTTAAATGTTAAGGTTAATTCCAATAAAAAGTTCAGTAATGGTAAAATAAACCTGATCTATAACGGAGAAACATTGGGGGGCGGCGAATTAAAGTCAATCAATGGGAAAGATTTTACCGTTGATTATGTTATTCCAAAGGCTAAACTTGCCTCAATTAATTCAAATCGTTTGCAGTTGGATGCCAATTTTATTGCAGACGGAGTCACTTATAATAAAAAACAGGTATTAATTCAGTACCCGCATTTACCTTCTTTACAATATTTTGTGCCTGCAACGGTAACGGTGATGAAAGGTGATATTCAGACCAAGGTTAAAAAAGTGGGTTATGTACAAGGTGCGGGCGATTTCATCCCTGAGTTTCTGCGCATTGCAGGTATTCAGGTAGAAGTCCTGAAAGACGAAGATTTTTATGGCAACCTAGATGAATCAGGCGGAAATGGAAGTCAGAACAAACTGTCACAATATGATGCCATAGTTCTTGGTGTTCGTGTCAATAATACGGAGAAAAAGCTGGGTCGATGGATGCCTTTTTTATGGTCTTATGTAAAATCCGGAGGTAATCTGGTGATGCAGTATAACACTAATCAGGACACAACCGTTAACCAATTGGGAATGTACAATTTCAGTATTGCTAATAAGCGCGTGACAGAAGAAAACGCTGAGGTTAAATTTTTAAATCCAAATCATAAATTACTGAATTTTCCAAACAAAATTACTGCTGATGACTTTAAAGGCTGGGTACAGGAGCGTGGAGCCTATTTCCCTGATCAATGGGATGCAGCGTATGAACCGCTTTTTGAAATGCACGATACCGGTGAAGAGCCTCTGCAGGGATCAACTTTATATGCCAAATACGGGAAAGGTAATTTTATTTATACTCCGTTAGCATTTTTCAGACAGCTGCCTGCGGGAAATGTAGGGGCGGCACGTTTATTTTTAAACTTTTTATCTGCACAGAAAAACTGATGAACAAGCAACTTAAAAACTGGAACATCTGGTACATATTATTAGCCGTTGCATTGGTATGTCAGATCGTATTTTATTATCTGTTTACTAAATTCTGGGCATGAGCAATATAGATTGGACCGTTCTTATTTTTACACTGGTTGCAGTGGTTGTTTACGGCGTTTTTATCGGTCGTGGCCAAAAAAGCAATGCTTCATACCTGAAGGCAGATAATAAAATGCCGTGGTATATTGTGCTGATCGGTATTATGGCTACGCAGGCCAGTGCCATTACGTTTCTTTCAGCGCCGGGTCAGGCGTATACAGACGGGATGCGTTTTGTACAGTATTATTTTGGTCTGCCATTGGCGATGATTGTGATTTGCATTACTTTCATTCCGATTTTTCAGCGTTTGAATGTTTATACGGCCTATGAATATCTGGAAAACCGTTTTGATAAAAAAACAAGAGTGCTCACGTCACTGCTTTTTCTTTTTTCCAGAGGCTTATCAACAGGAATCAGCATTTATGCTCCAAGTATTATCTTGTCAAGCGTTTTAAACTGGAATATTTACTTAACCAATGTTTTAACAGGTGGCATTCTGTTGATTTACACCTATGTTGGCGGTGCAAAAGCGATCGCGCATACCCAAAAACTACAGTTTCTCATTATCCTGGGAACCATGGCTTTTGCCGGGTATCTGCTTATTCAAAATATGCCGAACGGAATTGGTTTTAAGGATGCACTTTATCTGGCGGGAAAATCCGGAAAGCTCAATGTCATCACCACAGAATTTGACTGGAAAGATAAATACAATATCTGGAGCGGCTTAATTGGTGGTTTTTTTCTGGCACTTTCTTACTTCGGAACCGACCAGAGTCAGGTTGGGAGGTATATTACGGCGAAAGACAATACCAACGCAAAAATGGGCTTGCTACTTAACGGATTGGTTAAAATTCCGATGCAGTTTGCTATTCTTTTGATTGGTGCGTTGCTTTTCGCTTTCTTTTCTCTAAAACCGGCTCCGATTTATTTTAATGAAAGATCTTATCAGCATTTAAAGGAAACAAAACCCGAACAGGCAGCGGTTTTTGAAAAAGAGCATCAGGATTTACAACTAAAATTTAATGCAGAATCGAAAGAAATTCTACAATTGAAAGAAACTCATTCTCCACAACTTAACAAAACAATTCAGGATTTTAAAAACACGCAAACCCAGGTAAAAGCTCTTCACGGAAGGGTAGAGGAAGCAATCAATCATTCAAACTATAACGCAGAGAAAACAGATACAAACTATATTTTCCTGTATTTCGTGAAAAATACATTGCCTGTCGGGATGATCGGTTTACTGTTTACCGTCATTTTTCTGGCCAGCTGGGGCTCAATTTCTGCAGCACTGAATTCCCTTGCCGCCTGCTCATTAAAAGATATTCATTTGATATTTAAAAAAGAAATTCCTGATGATGCAACTGAGCTGAAATACAGTCGTCTACATACGTTAGCCTGGGGAATTTTCTCAATCGGTGTAGCTATGTTTGCCACGCAGATGGGTTCCCTTATTGAAGCGGTTAATGTATTGGGTTCTCTTTTCTACGGCCCGATACTGGGGATTTTTCTTGTTGCCTTTTACTTTAAGAAAATCACAGGTTCCAATGTATTTATTTCTGCAATTTTATCAGAAATTACGGTTATTGCCGTTTATCAATTCGATATTGTTTCTTTCCTTTGGCTCAATGTAATCGGAGCCGCGGCAGTCATCATATTTTCAGCAATCGGATTACTGTTTTATAAACCGAAAGCCGTAAATTCGTAATCAATAAACAAACAAATAAAATAGTATGAAAACAATGATTAAATCTGCTACCATGCTTTTTGCTGCAATGACGATTTCAGTAAATGCATTTGCACAGGAAACAAAAAAACCAGCGAGCCCTCCGGCTACTGCAACAGGAAAAATTAAAGATGCTACCATTACAATAGCTTATAGCAGTCCTTCTGTAAAAGGGCGTACAATATGGGGTGGTCTAGAAGCTTATGGTAAAGTTTGGCGTGCGGGAGCCAATGAAGCAACCACTTTCGAAACGGATAAAGATATTACCGTTCAGGGTAAAAAGCTGCCTAAAGGTAAATATAGTTTTTTCTTGATTCCAAAAGAATCCGGAACCTGGACTGCGATTTTTAACAAAGAACCAAAACAATGGGGAGCTTATAAATACGAAGAATCTAAAGATGCTTTACGTGTTGATGTGAAAACAAAAGCTTTACCGGCAACACAGGAAACTTTAGTTTATAAAATAAACAATAATGGATTCACAATGGATTGGGATAAAATCTCAGTTCCCGTAGAGATCAAATAAATGTAAATATGATAAATTAAAATCCCGTTAATCCGGGATTTTTTTTGTTTAAAAAAAGATAATCATCATTATTATCCTTTTTTCGAAATCATTCTCTGATTACTGGTTTATCATGTAGTGCCATTTCCGCAATCTCGTCCTTACGTTTAAAAAGAAACCCCTTGTCGGTAGCAACTTATATAATATTAATTGAAATAGCTGGAAAAAATTGCCTGTAAAAATAAAATATAATCTAAGATAGCTAACTTAGAATGAAGCAAAATAATTTACAAAACTTCTGAATTTAGATATTGGTCTGGCGACGAATGCGGCTTAGCGTTTCTTTTGTGATACCCAGATAAGAAGCAATAATCCACAATGGAAAACGCTTCACAAGGTCAGGATGCATTTTTAAAAAGTTTTCATATCGTTTTTCAGCTGAATATCCTATAAGCAACAATTTGTTTCTTTCATTTGCTATAGCATGATTTTCATCCAACTTTAGTCTCATTTCAACGAAAGCTGGAATTTCTTGTAGTCTTGGATAATCTTTTTTGCTAAATAGGAGTGTATCACAATTCTCGTAAGCCTGAATATTATAAATTGTAGGAATTTCGCGAAAATAGCTATCTCTATCACCAACCCACCAGTTTTCAATTGATAAAGCGACAATATTTTCTATACCTTTTTCATTGACAGCAAACTTGTGAGTTGCACCTTTGCAAATGAACGCATAATTTTTGCATACATCACCATTCTGTAACAAAAACTGCCCTTTTAAATACTTTCGAGGTATAAAAATTTCCTGAAGTATTGCAATTTCTTTATCAGTCAATGGACTACTTGCATGAGCTTTTATGTATGATATAAGTGTTGTATGCATTAATGCAAATATACAGCAATTACATCGTTTAGAAATTAACCGGCAATAAAATATTGCATACCAGTCCTTTAAAATTATTAATGGCAAATTTACAAGAAAATTTATGGGATGAAGATGATATTTGTTAAAGCAAGTTGATAATTATTTTAGATATTTAAAAAATGGACATTATACTTATTACTGAAGTAAAAAGTCATTCTCTGAATGAAAATGACCTTGTGAATTAATTTAATGACTTTACTATTTAATCCTTTCTATCTTTTAAAAGCGGTATTACTTTGGAGCCTATAAGCTCAATTGAACTAAGAAGTTGCTTATGATTAAGTCCTGCATTATCCATTTGAAATGTAAACCGATCCACTCCGCCAAGCGATTTACTGTGCCTCAGCAGCTTTTCTGCGATTTCTTCCGGTCCGCCTACCAGTAATGCCCCTTTTGCTCCGTTTTGAGCGTCAAATCGACTACGTGTTACGGGCGGCCATCCACGCTCTTTTCCTAATTTTGTCCAAAGTTCCTGATAGCCTGGATAATAATCGGCAACTGCTTTTTCGCTAGTCTCTGCGACATAACCCGGTGAGTGCAATCCAACTTTTAGATCCTCGGGAGCAAATCCAGCCCTGTGACCTGCTTCTCTATACAAGTCTATGAGAGGAGCAAATCGCTCAGTTTCTCCACCAATTACAGCCACCATTAGAGGTAATCCCAATTTTCCGGCTCGTTGAAAGGATTCTGGTGTTCCGCCTACTCCTAGCCATACTGGCAATTTGGATTGTAACGACCTTGGATAAATCGGCTGGTTGTGAAGAGGCGGCCTATATTTACCTTTCCAGTTTACAAATTCTTGATTTTGAATCTGTAAAAATAATTCCAATTTTTCCTTGAACAACTCATCGTAGTCTTTCAATTCAAATCCAAATAAAGGATAAGATTCTACTGCTGATCCGCGACCAACTACTACTTCAGCTCGTCCTTTAGATATCAGGTCAAGTGTGGCAAACTGCTGGTAAATACGAACAGGATCAGATGTACTTAACACAGTAACGGCACTTGTTAATCGAATATTTTTGGTTCTTGTTGCAGCTGCAGCAAGAATTACAGCAGGTGCTGAATCTAAAAATTCTTTTTTATGATGTTCACCAATACCAAAAACATCAAGCCCAACTTGATCGGCGCGTTCAATTCGTTCCAGAAGCTGCTCCATTGCATCAGCGCTATTGAGGCTTGTGCTGCCATACATAGCTGATGCGAAACTATCAATTCCTACTTCCATCTATTTATTTTAAATTTCATTGATATGGGCGTTGGTTTGTTCTGGGCTCATGAATGCATAGTAATGTTTAGCCTTGCCATTTTCCAGAATAAAAAAATCCATGCTGTTAAGCATTGGTCCGCTGGTTTGTATTTTGCCATAGAGCCTGGCACTGTTTTGCAATCCTTCTATTTCTCCGGTAGACGAAAAAAAGAATTGAGGATCACTCTGTAATTTTTCTATGAAATCAGAGATCTCCTTTATGCCAGTAAGTATAAAGTCTTTGTCATACATCCTGATATCAGCATCATAAATGCTATTAAGCAATTTTAGCCGTTCAGCAGCATCTTTTTCATTCCAGGCGGCAACATGCACATTTTGTAATTTTTCGAGTTCCATGATATGATTTACTTTTAATTGTTATAGAATTCGTTCTTCGAACCCTTCTTGGATAAAGGTACAATATCTTCCAAGTTGCAATTGTTGATAAATGTCAACAAATGATAAAAAAGATTATAAAAACTACAGAACACTCAATCGGGTTGCTAACTTTTTTAGGACACAATACTGCTCATAAATACAATTATAGCGGGAAGGAAGATTCGGGAATGTATAATTGCAGAGCGGGGATATATGTCAGATTTATAAAAGGGATGTTATTTAATAATTCCGAATGACGGTTGCTGCAAAAGTTCAGACAAAAACAAAAAAAGCTGATTTCTGGGAAGTAGTTATTTTATCTGGAACAGTGAGCAATTGAAAAATCTGAGAAAATTTGATTTAACAATTTATTCACTTATTATAATTAGTATATTTAATGGAGCTTACTAATATTTTTTTTGCACTATTTTTTACTATATGGCTTTTACTTTTAAAAGATTCCTTGGGATAATAAAGCGGAAAAATAATAGATTATTTACGTATTATACAACCTGAGAATCTCCACCAATTCGGGTATGGACCGTATTTTCAGCTTTTCAAACAACCTGTTTTTGTAAGTGCTGATCGTCGATGAATGGAGATTTAGTTGATTAGAAATTTCTTTGAGGGGAAGGCCTTCTGCCAGCTTATTGGCAATTTGCAGTTCGCGGTCTGACAGCACTTCAAAGGGTGAGTTGCTTGTAGCACCATTTAATGATTCTAAAAACATCGCCTCTTTTAGGTCTTCACTTGCATATCGGCCAGTGCTAAGCATCGCCGTTAAAGCAGTTTCGATTACTGCAGTGGAGCTTTGCTTGTTTAGATAGCCACCGGCACCCATCTTTAAATAACGCATTGCATACAGCTCTTCATCCTGAGAAGAAAATATAAGAATTCTTAAGCTGGGTTGGTGTATTTTTATGTAATCGATCGCTTCCTGAACAGAACCATTGGGCATATTGACGTCCATAATGGCCAGATCCAATTTTTCCTTCAAAACTACTTTGTACAGTGATTTAAAATCCTCTACTTCAGAGATTATAGCATCAGGGAAGAGGCGTTTGATGGTTTGTAGTAAACCCATCCGGACGATACCATGATCGTCTGCTACAATAATATGAACGTTTAGTTTTAAACCCATCATTCTATAAATTTATGTAAAAAAAGGGAAACCGTAGTGCCTGTATTTTCAGACGAAAAGATTTCGATGTTTCCATGCATCAAGGATACAAAATTTTTTACAATTTTCAAACTCAATCCAGCTCCTTTCTCACCAGCAGTACCATGGAATATGGGATTACCGTAAGTGAAGACCGTAGATAAATATTTTTCATCCATTCCTGTTCCGAAGTCGATCACAGAAATTATCACCTGATGATCTTCTGTAACTTCCTGCAGGTGAATATCGTGCCCGGAAAAACTGTATTTCAGTGCATTATTGAGAATCTTGTCTAAAACATATTCCAGCAACAAACGATCGGTTGTAACAAATGCATTGGGATCTCCTTTAAAATGAAATTTAATGTTTTTTTCTTTTAATTTTACAGCATATTTTTCTTCAAAATGGTGAAAAAGATCCATCACCATGATTTTTTCAGGTTTAATTTTAAATTCCCCGTATTGTGTTTTTAACCAGGCAGTGCTGTCCTGAACGATTTGAAGATTCTTTTGGGCATCGCTTTTTACCTGCGGCAACAACTTAAAAAAATCTTCCTCACTTATGGTCTTTTCTTCCACGGCTTCGATAAGCCAGAGAAAATTTCCAAACAGTTCTTTTGAATCATGAGATAATATCGAGATCAGTCCGTTTTTAAAACTGATTTCGTTTTCCAGTTTTTCGATTTTTAATTGTAGTTCCTTGATAAGGTCTTTCATAAATTCAGTATCATGGCTTTAAAAAATTCTTCAGTATTTTTAAAGCATAGTTTATTATTTATTTTTTACGATTTCTATACCAATCCACTTTTGAATCATATCAGACAGGGTTTGTTTTAATAAAGGTTTGGTTAAAAAATCTGACATTCCGGCTTGAAGACACTTTTCTTTCTCACCAGGAAGACTTCCTGCCGTTAGTGCAATAATAGGTATTTCGATATTTTTTTCCAAGGATCTTATTTTTTTTGTTGCTTCAATGCCATTGAGATGGGGCATCTGAATATCCATTAAAATAAGATCAGGGCTCTCTTTTTCGTATTTTTCAACCGCTTCAGTACCATCTTTTGCCTCGATGATCAAAGCTTGAGGAATAATATCCTTTAAATAAGTTTCGGTAAGAAGTAAATTAATAGCATTATCCTCAGCAATTAAAATTTTTATTTCGTGCTTGCTCCCTTCACTTGCGACATTTTTCATTTGCTCCGGCTTTTTCTTTTCAGAACTCTTTAAGGTGGATAAAACCTGGTACATCTGCTTCATGCGAATCGGTTTTACGAGCCGGTTTTCTATTTCTAATTCGTCACATGCATCCTGTAAATCAGGGTCATCGGACGAGCTGTATAAAACAACATATGGCGCTACGTGGTTGGCGTCGGGAATAATATTTTTCATTTTCCTAATGGTTTCAATGCCATCCATAATGGGCATATGATAATCTATAATGATGACATCGAATTCGGACTTGTCCATGATCAAAAGCAAAGCCTTCAACCCGCTGTCGCATTCTATTACTTCGATATTTTTCCGTTCCAGCATCCTTTTCAGGATTTTCCGGTTGTTTTCATTATCATCCACAATCAAAACCCTCTTAATATCAGTTAAGCTTAAATCATATTCCTCTTCTTCCGTATCAAACTGAATATCAAAGAAAAAATCGCTGCCCTTTCCCTGATCGCTTTCGACCTGTAAAACACTGCCGGCAAGCGCCAAGATTTGGTTCGAAATGGTGAGTCCCAGGCCAGTACCCGCATATCTTTTAGTAATGCTGCCATCTTCCTGTGAAAATGCGTTGAAAATTTCCGCCTGTTTTTCGCTGTTAATTCCAATACCGGTATCGCGAACTCCAAATCGGATTCTTTTTTTTCCTTCTCCTAAATCATCTAAAACTTTAACATATAAAACAATCTCGCCTTCTTCGGTAAATTTTAAAGCATTGCTCAAAAGGTTGACGAAAACCTGCTTTAAGCGCATCTCATCAGTCCATATATACCTGGGCATAGTGTCGTCAATATCGATGAGCATTTCTAGCTGCTTTTTGGTAGTACTGTACGCAAGAATATTGAAGGCTTCTGAAACCAGTTCTTCGATCTCTACTTTATCAAGGTTTAGCTTAAGATTTTCCTTTTCTAATTTTGAGAAATCCAGAATATCGTTGATGATGCTGTATAAGGAAACTCCGGATTGATTGATAATTTCTAAATACTGTCTCTGTGTTTCGTTCAGATTGGTGTCTAAAAGAAGCTCTGTAAAGCCGATTATACCATTTAATGGGGTTCTGATTTCATGGTTCATATTGGCCACAAACTCCGATTTTAAAACATAGGCTTTTTCTGCCACCTCTTTTTCTTTACCCAAATACCATTTTGACGCTTGGTTTACGATCTTATTGACGAACTCTTCCTCTGCTTTATCTAAATTTTTCTCTTCCCTGTCAAATAAATTTAAATGAGCAATAAGATTGTCCTCAAGACCCGGGATGGGATAACTTTTATGAAATTTAAATTCTGAGTTTTTAAATTCATAAACTGAAGTCTGATTATCCAAAAGAAAATGAGGATTCTGAGGATAAATCTGATTGAGGGATGCATCACTGGAAGCAATAACGTAAACTTGCCCTTCCGATGTAATACTCATGGTACAAAGCTCCGTCTTGGTCATTTTAGCAGCCGCGAACACTAAGAAATCAAAAACATCGGCATATTTTTTTTCGAATGCATTTAATTTATCATGATAGTGCTGATCCGGCGATTGATTATTGCTGTTAAAATGGTCCATAAGGAAGAATTGTTTTAGAAAGTATTGTTAAATTGCCGTAAAGCTGTAATAAACATTGATAGAGTAAGTGGTATTTTCCTTTCCTACCAAGCTTTGGGCACCTGCAGCTGGTATGGTATATCTTATGTTCAGTTGCCGGTCCAAAACCGGTGTTCCGTTAAAAAGTATTTTTTGGGGAGTTTTGGATAATGGAGCAGTTACAGAATTTCCATCCACGCCAATTTGTAATATGTTGGAATTGATGTCCGTCTGCAGACCGCCTTTCTTAAAATAATTTTCATCCGATTTTACATAGAGCTCAAAATTTTCATTATTGGACAATACAATTTGGTTTGGGATCACTTGTGACTGACCATTGGTGTACTGGGCAGCTGTATTAAAATTGAAGTTTACATTTCGCCCGGAACTTGGGATGGTGATTTCCGACAGAGGAAGCACCTTTAACTGAACAGCCGTATTTTGCAAACTGTTAATTGAATTATCTGTACTTTTAGCATTGAAGTTTAATTCAAACGTATAAGTTCCGGCTTCAAAAAAAAGGTTTTTAAAATCCTCTGCAGACAGATAAAGCTCTGGACTGAAATTGTTTCTGTTTCCCGCAACAACACTGAAATTAGCAGCGGAAAAATTCTGAAAATCCGCAGATAAGGCTTTAGTCGTAAGTACAGATCCACTGCTGCTGCCCAATTTAATGCTTGCTATATTTCTGGTTCCCGGAACACCTTTTGAAGAAGTGAACTGAATATTGGTGGAAGCAGCTTTCGCCCATAAATTAAAATCAACCGTATGCGCAATTTCTGCATTATCTAAACTGAATACCCGCGTGCCTGTGCTTCGGTAGTCATTTAAAGAAGATATTTCTATGTATTTTGTTAAAGATGAGGTGAGCCATCTGATGGATGAAGGAATGACTAAAATTGTTTTAAAATTATGTGGCGTGAAATCGTTATAATTCTGAGTGATATCCATGGAATAATTCCCGGCTCGGTAGGCATTAGCAGCAAACTGTGCGGCAGGAATTTTAAATATGAAATTGATATTTCCCCGGTTGAATCCTCCTCCAAAAATAATGGACGCTGGCGGTTCAAACCATTTTATAGCGCTTGTACTGAACGACTGGAAACCAGGTAAAGAACCCGAATATCCAGTAGAGGGCAGCTGACCGCCCATACTTTCTAACTGCCACAGAAGAGTGGAGCTGGGTAAAGTAAATGAGGAAGACGAGTGAGTAAAAGTAAGTCCGGAAACAGAGGTAAATGTAGGAGCCGTTGGCAGTAAGCCCAAAAAGGCATAATCCCAGTTTGTTCTGTTGGCGTTCGTCATTACCCTTGTAGGGACTGAGGTAAATTCGCTTCTGTTAAAAATATTATTTTCAGGAATCGACAGGTACACATCCTGAGCTTTCATGACTGTTGACCCGCAGCATACAGTGAAAATTCCTATTAAAAAAGCTCTCATCGTTTTCATATCATCTAAATTAAAACTTTTTCACCTTTATCGTGGTGTCTTTCTTTTTATATTCAAAAACCACAGTTTCTGAAAAACCTTCTTTTGTCACCTTTATAGTTTGGATGGGTTTTGTATAGCTGTATTTATCATTTTCAATATAAAGGTCGTATTGTCCATCTTTCAGGAAAAACTCAAACTCATTTTTTTGATTAACCACAGCGGTATAGATCTTACCGTCTTCACTTTTTGCATACACTACGATTCCGGTTACATCCGTTTCCAAAACATCGTAGGCTTGTTTGATCTCTGTTAATTTCCCACTTACCCTGATGTTTTTTACCAAGCCTACTTTGCGGTTGATGTTGTTATTGACCATAATTGCAGGATCCATCATCAATCGGGCACCCGCACTTTCGTTCACCTTCAGGGTGTACATACCTTCAGGCACATTCTGAAAAACTACTTTTCCGTTCTTATCCGTCATCGCTACATAATTGTCCAGTTTTACTATTTCATTTGCAAGTACCGATTCACCGGCCTCCAGGAGTCCATCGAAATTTTTATCTTCAAATAACTGGAACGTCACTTTATGATTTCCAAGGGCTGTAGCTGCAGCAAAATATTTTTTAATTCCCACTCTGAACTGGTAATAACTGCCACTGCTTGCATAATCAGCCGTAGATTTATAACCGGAAAAATTAAAATAACCTGTGGTGGACCAGGAAGGTGAAATCTTATATTCCAGATTACCGCTCACATTGCTGTTTAAATTTTTATAAAGCTCCGAATAGGAAGTTCCTGCTGAAAAAGATCCTGTCAGATTATTATTCATCATCTGGAAATTATACGAAGCATATACATTGTAGTTGGCAAAATTACGGTCTGTATTGTAATAAGAATTTAAATCAAAGACACTCGTTGCGTTCCATTGGGCGGTTCCGTTTAATGAGAAGGATTTATATCTGTAAGACAAGGTTGTTTTCAGACTGTTGAACCAATCGTCTCTATTCTTTGCTTTTGAATAAGAATATTCCGCCGTCCAATTCAATCCGTGGGCACCAAATGTAGCACTTACGTTGGTTTCCAGCCGGTAAGAAAAAAGTTCCTGCGATGTATAAAAATTGGCTGTTTTTTGCCTTTCAACCTTCGGAGCCAGTAGAAAATTCCAATTTTTTAAAGAAAACTGGTAACCTGTTCCCAAAACTTCTGTGCTGTTGAAATAATAACGCAGATTAGCGGTATTCCCAGGTTGGATGGGTGCACTCTGGAAACTCAGGAACTCGGGGTCTGTCTGCGAATTCTGATATTGTATAAAAGCGCGCTGAGAATCAGAAAATTGGCGGCCGATCCGTTGATTTGAGAGGAAAGATCCCCGTTTGATCCCTGCATAACTTTTGGTGGCAAAGGAATTAACAGATTGGACATCCCATTTCCCTATTTTTCCCTCGTAATTGGCTCCCATTAAAGCTCCTGCGTTTTCATCTCTGTTTGAAAGGCCTTTTTCGTGGCTCAGACCAACCTCCGTGCGGATGGTATTTTTATCATTAATTAAAAATGATGTTACCGCATTCGCGACCTGTGTATCTACGTTAAAGTGCGGATCATGGTCGAATATATAGGACAATTTTCCATTGAAAGATTTAGCATTTCCAAAACCATATTTTGCACCCACCATGGTAGACCCTTCTGTTTGTTTGAAATAAGTACCGTACAGATTATAATTATTTTCCAGCGCAAGAATTTCAATCTGATTATTTTCACCAAATTTGGTAGAAATTTTCCCACCTCTTCCGAAAACCGGGTAATCGTAATCGTTACTATTCACATTTCCCACCCGTAATACCGTATTTTTTCTTTCCAGTTCCAACCAGGTATCATACAGATTATAACGGCCGTCTTCAAGATAGTAATCTGCTCCCATGTTGAAGCGCGATTTCAAATTTTCAGTCACACGAAACGCTGTGTTTCCTCTCAATTGAAGATAATTGAAACCTGAACTGTTTTCATTATAGCTAAATTCAGCAAAATTACTTCCGCTCACCGCTTCGTTTCCACGGGCAATTTGTCTGTTGTGCGATAAAATAACTAAATAAAGGGTATTGCTCCCAACGATTTTATTATCAAGCAGGTCAGTTGCGATTGCATTAATATTAAATTCCGGATATAGCGTATTCTGTTGTCTGACTCTAATTTTGATCTCTACCGTTTGTTTCTCTAAACCTTCCAGAGATACGGTTTGTTGTTTGGGCATCATTTCCAAGCCATCAGGAATGGATTGTAAATCAATCTTAACGGTTCGTTTACTATAGCCCTGGTTTTCTACAATCAGCAGAATTGAGGATTCAGGAACAGCAGGGTTAATGAAATTTTCGTATGTGGCCGTATAAATTGCGATGTTTTTGTTCTCGTCTTTGCCAACGAAGAATGAGGCGCTTTCAGTGTTGGTGATCGTTGGGGTAGTGTATGAAACCTTGAATTTGATCTCATTGGATCTAAGTTTCATAAAATCCACGTTGGCGATCAGTTTTACAGGAAGATTTTTAGACTGACCCGCACCCAAGGTAAAGTCATTTTTGGGATAGAAAAGCAATCCCGGATATTTTTCCTCAGGTATGATATTCTGAATGGTAATCTCTTCAGAACTTTTATTCTCAATGACAAGGAAATTAGTAAAAGTAGAACCCTTCTCAACAGCTACACTGTCATTTTCAAAATGGATTTGGACATCCTTTTTTTCCTGCGCAAAGGCCAACGAAAAGTGCAGAAGAGCCAATGCAAAAAATAAGATTGTTCTTCTTACGATTGATATCGATATTCCATTCTGTGGTTTCAAGACTTGATTTTTAAAATTTAAAGTTTTTTTCGCCTACGCGTAAATCATTGGATTCTGCCATTTTGATAATTGCCACGCCAAGGAAGTTCCCTGAAATGTTCTCTGGTAAAGAAAATTGAACGACCTGATTGGTATCGGGAAGCATGGAGATGGAAATTGCGGGTAATTTTATTTCCTTGCCAGTATCTGTATTGGTCAGTTCAAATTCAACAGTGGCATCATTGATGGTGTTTCCATCATTATGAATGCTTACTGCGACTTTTCTGTTCGATGTATTCCCAGTGCTCATCTCTGAAATATTGGTAATATCCAGACTTTTTACATGGTTCCCCGGTGGGGTATAAAAGATGTGAAGTCCCACCTCAAATAAGGTGATAATACCAATACCATTCTGAATACGTGCCTTATCTGCCTGCTGAGGAAGTTGGGTGAAAAACAACATGCTGTTCGTAACGGCAGATTTTGATGCGTTTGCCGGAATCTGCATGGTTACTGCAATCTCCTTTGTGCTTTTCGCAGGAACTGTTACAGCGTTTTCTAAGGTGGACATCCAGGAAGCATTGGAAGTTTTTGAACTGCCTGCATCAAGATAAACCTTATTTCCGTCTTCTTCTCTAACCCAATCTTTATAGTTGAGATTAAAAACATAATCCTTATCCGAGCTGTTTTGAAGCGTGACTGTCTTTGTCACTTTTTCTCCTGGATTACCGGTAAAAAACAAGCGTGTTGGCGACATAGAGATGCTTTGTGCCAGAATTGAAGAAGACCCTGTGAGGATAAAGAAAATGAAAAGGTAAATAAACTTGCGCATGGTGTAAATTGTTTAAAAATAAAGATTCCCAAAACTACTGAAAACGTAACAAAAGGAACCTTTATAAACTAAAAAATTTTATTATAAAGCTGTTGCAGTATAAGTTACTGTTTGCGTATAAGTTCCGGCCGGTTTACCTAAAATATCAGAAGAAGATGATTTTGCCGCTGGAATCGTGTAGTCTAAATTCAGTGTTAATGCGCTTCCAAGCGGAGCGTTTGCTACTAAGGTTTGATCCGTTGCAGATAAAACTACAGGTGTTTTTGTTCCACCCATTGTTCCGGCCGCTGTAGCAGCTTTGATTGTCAAAACATTGACAGGGATTAGGTTGGTTCCATTCATAAAATTAGCACCTCCTGCTTTTACTTTAACATTAAAGTTCTTTGTTGAAGTCACTTTTAAAGAGTTGGCTTTCGTAACCGTTTGATCAGAGTTATAATCTGCTGCAGTAGCATAGTTGAAATCAACTGTATTACCGATTGCAGTACTTCCCGCATCGATAGAGATTACATCGTTCAGGGTAATGTTTACGGTTGTTGTTGCGGTAGTATTTTGAGCTTGAACATTGTTAGTTCCTACTATGATTGCTCCGATAGTTAAGGCTGCGATTACAATTTGTTTTGTCATGATAATATTATTTAATTTTTATTCTTGTTTAATTGTTCTCTTTTGAACATTACAAATCTACGGCGGCAATAAAAGTTTCTTTGTAGTGGAAACTGGAAGTTGATGTAGTAAAATAACTACACGGTTTATTCATTTGATTTAAATAGAAAAGCCCTTAACACTTAGAAAGTGCTGAGGGCTTATATAAAATTTCCTTATTTTTATTATAAAGCAGTTGCAGTATACGTAACTGTCTGCGTATAAGTTCCGGCTGGTTTACCTAAAATATCAGAAGATGATGATTTCGCAGCTGGAATCGTGTAGTCTAAATTCAGTGTTAAAGCGCTTCCAAGCGGAGCGTTTGCTACTAAAGTCTGATCCGTTGCAGATAAAACGACAGGTGTTTTTGTTCCGCCCATTGTTCCGGCAGCTGTAGC
>NZ_FNKL01000004.1 GCF_900100115.1 Chryseobacterium soldanellicola | reverse complement strand
AATTCCAATAATTCTCCTAATCGTTTATTCTCCCAAACTCCTGTAAATTCAGGAAATCTAAGTCTAGGAATCTCAAAATATCCTCCGGTAGGAAATAAAATTGGTCTTTTCTGACTAAATAAGATTGAGGAGTAAATTGCTCCTTAATTCTTTGTAGAGGAGATAATTTCTAATCATCACTAACTTTAGGATTTTAAATAATAAATATTAAAATCAAAAAAATTATGACAAGAAAGAAAACACTGGCAGAAATCGCTGAGCTATGGAAGAATGACAAAAAGCTGTACGTGAAAAAATCAACCTTTTCGGCTTATGTGCTGTTGCTGGAAAACCATTTATTGCCTGTATTTAAAGACTATTCCGAGATTGAAGATGAAGATGTACAGAAGTTTGTGTTTCAAAAATTGGAGCAGGGATTAAGTCAGAAAAGTATCAAAGACATTCTCATTGTTTTGAAAATGGTGCTGAAGTTTGGTGCAAAGAATAAATGGATTGAGTTTATCAATTTTGATGTGCAATATCCTACGGTTAGGGAAACTCATACGATTGAAGTCTTGAGCAGAACACATCAGAAAAAAGTGATGAGCTATATTCAGGAGCATTTTACCTTTAGAAATCTGGGTGTTTATATCTGTCTTTGTTCAGGAATGCGGATCGGTGAAATTTGTGCCTTAACCTGGGAAGATATTGATACCGATAATGGGATTATTAATATCCGAAAAACTATTCAGAGAATTTACGTCATTGAAGATGGAGAAAGAAAAACAGAATTATTAATTGATACCCCAAAAACTAAAAATTCAATCCGTGAAATCCCGATGAGCAGAGACTTGTTGAGGATGTTGAAACCTTTCAAGAAAATTGTAAATCCTGCTTTCTATGTATTAACCAATGATTCTAAACCCACAGAACCGAGAACTTACCGAAGCTATTACAAAAATCTGATGAGATTTTTAGAAATTCCGGATATTAAGTTTCACGGATTGAGGCATAGTTTTGCAACACGGTGTATTGAAAGCAAATGCGATTATAAAACCGTAAGTGTTCTGCTGGGGCATTCCAATATCAGTACAACTTTGAATCTGTACGTACATCCTAATCTGGAACAGAAGAAAAAAGCAATAGACCAAATGTTTAAGGCACTAAAATAGTTGTAGTTATCATTGATAATTTCTTACATTTGGTAAAACTGAAATAACTTTGTCAAAGTTTCGGAACTTTGACAAAGTTTTAACCAAAACTCAAAACCGAATGTCAAGCCAGCCGGAATATATTTTAGAGCAGAAATTAATAGAACAGTTACAGCAGTTAGGTCACAAAAAAGTTACAATATGTAATGAGGCAGACCTTATTAAAAATCTAAAGTCTCAGCTCGAAACTCATAATAAAAAAACATTCTCAGATTCTGAGTTTGAAAAAATCCTCAATCATCTTTCCAAAGGAAATGTTTTTGAAAAAGCTAAAACATTACGTGACCGTTTTCATTTTTTTAAAGATGACGGTACTTCCGAATGGATTGAATTTATCAGCCAAGACCACTGGTGCCAAAATCAGTTTCAGGTGACGAATCAAATTGCTCAGGAAGGAAATTTCAAAAACAGATATGATGTAACCATCCTAATCAATGGATTGCCTTTGGTACAGATTGAATTGAAACGTCGTGGTCTGGAAATGAAAGAAGCTTTCAATCAAATCAACCGTTATCATCATCAGTCTTTCAATTCAGGAAGTGGATTGTTTAATTATGTTCAGCTGTTTATCATCAGTAACGGAGTTAATACAAAATATTACTCCAACAACGCAAAGCAGACTTTTAAGCAAACCTTCTTTTGGTCTGATGAACATAACAATAACATCACTCAACTAGACCATTTTGCTCCTGCATTTCTAGAGCCTTGTCATATCGCAAAAATGATTACCAAGTATATCGTTTTGAATGAAACGAATAAGATACTGATGGTTTTAAGACCTTATCAATATTATGCAGTTGAGAAAATTGTTGATAGGGTAAGAAATACAGATAAGAATGGTTTTATCTGGCATACAACAGGATCGGGAAAAACACTGACATCTTTTAAAGCCAGTCAAATCCTGAAAGAAATTCCTAAAGTTGAGAAGGTTGTTTTTGTGGTTGACAGAAAAGATTTGGATTATCAAACCCAAAAAGAATTTGATGCTTTTGAAAAAGGAAGTGTTGATGCTACTGAAAATACAGCACATTTGGTTAAGCAACTTTCTGATAATACAAAATTGATTGTTACGACTTTACAGAAGTTAAATACAGCAATTACAAAAGAAAAACACGGCAATAAAATTGACCAACTGAAAGATAAGAAAATGGTTTTCATTTTTGATGAATGTCACAGAAGCCAATTTGGAGATACCCATCAGAATATTAAAAAATACTTTAAGAACGCTCAAATGATTGGCTTTACGGGAACACCGATTTCTGAAGTTAATTCAATTGGGAAAATAGACGGAGCTCCGGCAACCACTAATAGGCTTTTTGAAGATTGTCTGCATAAATATGTAATTACAGATGCGATTCGGGATGACAATGTTCTGAAGTTTTCCGTAGAATATGTTGGAAGATACAAGGAAAAAGAAGGAAGCAATATTTACATTGATACTGATGTTGAAGCAATAAATACACAGGAACTTCTTGAAAGCTCGAAACGACTTGAGAAAATTGCAGATTATCTCATCGCAGAATATGCAAGAAAAACTCACAGCGGTAGTTTTAATGCAATGTTCTGTGTAAGTAGTATTGATGTTTTGCAGAAGTATTATGACCTTTTCCAAAAGAAAAAAGAGGAAGGCAAACACAGCTTAAAAATTGCAACTATTTTCAGCTATGGAACTAATGAAGAATCTAAAGATGCAAATGGGACCTATGAAGAACCCGAATTTGGAATGGTTGCAGAACTGCAGGCGCAATATGGAGATTCTCATAGCAGAAATGTATTAGAAAGATATATTGGGCACTACAATGAAATGTTTGGAACCAACTTTACGACCAAAGACAGCCAGAGTTTCTACAATTACTACAATGATATCGCCAAAAGAGTTCGTAGTAAAGAAGTTGACTTAATCATTGTTGTAAATATGTTTCTGACCGGATTTGACAGTCCACAATTAAATACTTTATTTGTTGATAAAAATCTAAAGTATCACGGATTGATTCAAGCATTCTCACGCACCAACAGATTGTTAGGCGAAAAAAAATCGCAAGGAAATATTGTTTGTTTTAGAAATCTAAAATCTGCAACCGATGATGCGGTAACTTTATTTTCCAATAAAGAAGCAATTCAGGAAATTATTATTCTACCGATTGAAGATTACATTGAGCTTTTCAACGCTGCTTTAGATACATTAAAGATGGTAGCCCCTGAAATTGACAGTGTCAACAGTTATCAAACCGAACAGGAAAAGTTTGAATTTATAACCGCTTTCCGTGAGGTAATGCGTGTTCTGAATGTCTTAAAATCATTTGCAGATTTCGATTTTGAGAAATTGGAAATGACTGAATTTGAATTTGACGGATACAAAAGCAAATATTTGGATATTTGGAATGAGACAAAACCAAAAGGAGGAGAAGGAAAAGCAAGCATTTTAGATGATGTGGATTTTGAGTTAGAACTGATACACCGTGATGAAATTAATGTAAGTTATATTCTTACTTTATTAGCCAATCTTACCAATTCAAATCTAAAAGGCGATAAATTAGAAAAAAAGAAAAAAGAAATCAGAGATATTCTTTCCGGCGACGCAAAATTACGAAGCAAAAAAGAGCTGATAGAAAAATTTATAGAAGAAAACCTTCCTCATATTTCTGATGGAGACATTGTCAATGAAGAGTTTGAAAAATATTGGAATAAAGAAAAAACATCAGCGTTTGAGAAAATTGCTACCGAAGAATCTTTGAATAAAGATAGATTCAGAGATGCTATTGATGATTTTCTTTTTACTTCCAAAACTCCTAAAATAAGTGATACACTAAAGCTACTTGAAATAAAACCAAAGCTTACTGAACGTAATAATATCGGAAGAAGAATTATTCAGAAAGTGCAGGATTTTGTAGAAGTGTTTATTGATGGAGTTGCGAGTTAACAATTAATAAACTTCTTTACATCAATAATAAAAACTAAAACGTCCAAGAATTACATGCCCCAAGCCGTCGATTGGCTAAAATAAATAAAAGTAAGGTAATATTTTACTTTTCGGTCCGCAATCCGAATTACTTACAAATCCAATCATTCAGAAATCGCCAACATGAAAGAGCAGGATACTGCAAGCTCCCAAAATGTATATTTTTATTTTTGTTAATTAGTTTAATTAAAATAATTCAGGATTTACTGAAAATAATTATGAAATTTCAAAATATATCAAAATTCCTATTATCTGTTTTTATGCTTTTTTTCTTTTCATCAGTGGTGAAAAGTCAGGATAAATTTCCGGACGGAACAGCTGTTCCGCAATGGTTTAAAGATAATAAATCAACAGGTATCAACAAATTAGGCAAAAAATATATTCTTACAGATTTTGGAGTTAAAAATGACAGCACAGTCCTTCAAACAAAACAGGTTCAGGCGGTTATTGATAACGCCGCTAAAAATGGAGGAGGTGTAATTATCGTTCCAAAAGGAACATTTTTGATAAGTTCTATTTTTTTTAAACAGGGAACACATTTACATTTAGAAAAAGGAGCAGTTTTAAAGGGAAGCGATGATATTAATGATTTTCCGATCGTAACAACAAGAATGGAAGGTCAAACCGTAAAATATTTTCCGGCTTTAATTAACGCTGACGGATTAGACGGTTTTACGATTTCAGGAAAAGGAACACTGAACGGAAATGGACTTCGCTTTTGGAAATCATTCTGGAAAAGACGCGAATGGAATCCTAAATGCACCAATATGGATGAAATGAGACCCCGTATCATCTATATTTCAAATTCTAAAAATGTGCAGATTGAAGACATTACCGTAAAAAATTCACCTTTCTGGAGCACCCATTATTATAAAAGTCAGTTCGTAAAGCTTTTAAACTTAACAATTTTAGCTCCGAAAGAACCCGTAAAAGCACCAAGTACAGATGCAATTGATATTGATGCTTGTTCTAATTTCTTAGTTAAAAACTGTTATTTATCAGTGAACGATGATGCCATTGCTTTAAAAGGCGGAAAAGGTCCAAAAGCCGATAAAGACCCAAATAATGGAGAAAACAGAAACATCATCATTGAAAACAATACTTTCGGATTTTGCCACTCTGCACTGACTTGCGGAAGTGAATCGATTCATAATTATAATATTATTTTCCGTAACTCAACGGTGAAAGATGCTTCAAGATTACTGCATTTGAAAATGCGTCCGGACACGCCGCAACATTACGAATACATCACACTTGATAACATCAAAGGAAACGTAAAAACGTTCTTATTTGTAAAAGGCTGGAGCCAGTTTTTTGATCTGAAAGGTGAAGAAGCGCCGAAAAGAAGATTAGCAAACAATATTGTCTTAAAAAATATCGACATCAGTTGTGAAACAGCTTTTGATATTGAAAAATCAGACTTATACGAGTTGAAAGATTTTACTTTTGAAAACCTAAAGATAAAAGCATTAAAGCCTGAAGAGCAAAACTTGAATGTTATTGAAAATGTAAAGAAAACGAATGTAAACGTTACCAAAGTAGCTTCTTTAGGTCAATCATACGATAAAAAAGACGATTCCGACGAAGGCAAAAAATAATGAATTATTCTTCCAAAATATTCTTCCTGTTATGTTTGTGCTTCCAATTGCTGCATGCTCAAAGTAAGGAAATTCAATTCCTGAGCGGGACAGATTCTGAGCATACGAAAGAATGGGATTTTTGGATAAATGCAGGTCGGAAATCCGGAAATTGGGATAAAATTCAGGTTCCTTCTCAATGGGAACAGCAGGGATTTGGCTCGTACAATTATGGAAGAGATTATGTAACGTACGGCAAAAATTTTAAATTTAACGATGAAATAGGTTTATACAAGCACAAGTTTTTGGTTCCAAATTCCTGGAAAGGAAAATCGATCAGCATCGTTTTTGAAGGTTCAATGACCGATACTGAAGTGAAAATTAATGGAAAGCTTGCCGGAGCAATCCATCAAGGCGCTTTTTACGAATTTAAATATGATATTTCCGATAAATTAAATTTCGGAAAAGAAAATATTCTTGAAGTCAAGGTTTCCAAAATGTCCGCCGACAAATCCGTCAATAATGCAGAACGTCTGGCAGATTATTGGATTTTAGGAGGGATTTTCAGGCCGGTTTATCTCGAAGCTCTTCCAAAAGAAAATATATCATCGACATCAATTGATGCAAAAGCCGATGGAACTTTTCGCTCCAATATTCATTTAAAAGGAATTGAATCGGTCAATAATTTAAAAGTAGAATTATTTGATGTTAAAAATAAGCTGGTTGCTGAATCTCAGGTTAAAATTGAAAAAGGAGATACTGTAAAACAAATTCAGTTTTCCATTAAGAATCCCAAACTTTGGACGGCCGAAACTCCGAATTTATACAAAGCAAAATTTAGCTTAAATAAAAATAAAAAAAGAATTTACGAAACCGAAGAAAAATTCGGCTTCCGAACCATCGAAATCCGAAAAGGCGACGGAATTTACATCAACGGAACCAAAATTAAGATGAAAGGCATCAACCGACACGTTTGGTGGCCGGAAACTGGTAGAGCAGTGAACAGAAACATTGATTTAATGGACGTTCAGCTCATTAAAGAAATGAATATGAATGCTGTTCGCTGTTCGCATTATCCGCCCAATAAATCATTTTTAAAAATTTGCGATTCGTTAGGATTGTATGTTTTGGATGAATTGGCGGGCTGGCAAAAAAAATACAGTACCGAAGTTGGTAAAAAGCTCGTCAGAGAAATGGTTACCAGAGATGCAAATCATCCCTCGATCATTTTCTGGAGCAATGGAAATGAAGGTGGACATAATTTTGATCTGGATGCAGAATTCGCAAAATATGATGTGTCAGATCGCCCGGTCATTCACGCGCATCACAAGCCTGGAAATGCTTTTAATGGAATTGATTGCAACCATTACGAAGATTATTACAGCACAAAAACGATTCTCGAAGGCGAAAATATTTATATGCCGACCGAATTTTTACACGCGCAGGATGATGGCGGCGGCGGAACTTCTTTAGCCGATTATTGGGAACTGCACTGGAACTCAAAAAAAGGCGCTGGAGGTTTTATTTGGGCGTTTGCGGATGAAGGTTTGGTGAGAACCGATTTCAACAATCAAATCGATGTAAATGCCATCAATGCTCCGGATGGAGTTCTGGGTCCGCATCGTGAAAAGGAAGGGAGTTTTTATGCGATCCGCGAAATTTACAGTCCGGTAAAAGTAAATATTAAAACAATTTCAAATGATTTTAACGGAATAATTCCTTTAGAAAACCGATATCATTTCACGAATTTAAATGAATGCCAGTTTGAATGGAAATTGGTGAAATTTAAGACACCATTTTCCTCAGAATCAGGATTTGATGTTCTTCAAAAAGGAAAAGCAGAATCTCCGAATATTAAACCTACACAAAAAGGAAATATTAATTTAAATCTTCCTCAAAACTGGAAAGGAAGTGAAGCATTAATGTTAACCGCGACCGATCCTTTCGGAAAAGAAATGTATACCTGGACCTGGAAAATTGCTTCCAATGATGAAATTTCAAAACAGTTTCAGAAAACTTTAACCAAAGAATTTCCGGTTTCTGTTGTAGAAAATGATTCTTTATTTATTTTAAAATCAGACGAAAAAGAATTTTCAATCGGCAAAAAAGACGGATTATTAAAGTCAGTTATTTTAGATAAAAAAGGCAAAAAAATGACTTTCCGAAACGGACCGGTTTTCGTGAATGAAAAAGTAGAATTATCATCTATAAAATCTCTTGCGCAAGGGAAAAATCAACTCATTGAAGTATCCTATAAAAACGGAAATAAAATAATCTGGAAGCTGAATCCTGACGGAATTTTAGAGTTAAATTACGAATATGCACTTTCAGGTGATTATCCGTTTGCAGGCGTAAGTTTTGATTATCCTGAAAATTATGTCATCAGTGCGAAATGGCTGGGAAAAGGTCCTTATCACGTTTGGAAAAACAGAACTCAAGGACAGACTTATAATGTTTGGCAAAATTTGAAAAATTCAACCAGAACAGGTTTTTCACCCTGGATTTATCCTGAATTTAAAGGATATTTTGATGATGTTTCGTGGTTGCAGCTGAATACGGCAGAAGGAAAAATAACGGTCGGAACAAAAGAAGAAAAGATGTTTGTAAGACTCTTTGATTTTTATGGAATTTACGGAGCAGAAGGTTATCCGAAATTACCGGGCGGAAATATTTCATTTTTAGACGCAATACCGCCATTGGGAACTGTTTTGGCGTTTAATATTAACGATAAAACTGAATCTTTAGGACCGGAAAGTGAGTTGAATCATCTCAACAGAACTTTCAAAAGAACGCTTTACTTCTATTTCGGTCTGCCGGATTTAGGCGATGAAAATAAACAGTTTACCATGCCAAAAGAAAATATTTTAACGGATTAATGATGAAGAATTTTATAAAAATTTTAATGCTTTTTTTAGGTTCGTTGATGTTTGCTCAACAAACGACTTTCAAATTTGATTTTGGTGGTGAAAGAGCAGAAAATGGCTTTATTCCAATCACTTCAACTTCAAAATTTGATAAAAAAATCGGCTATGGATTTATGGATATTTCCAGCTTAAAATCCGTTGACAATGGAGGAAATGCGTTAACAGGAGATTATATCACCAGCGACAAGCCTTTCTATTTTTCGGTGGCGATTCCTGAAGGAAATTATGACATAAAATTAACGTTAGGCGATAGTAAAGGAAGTTCTGAAACAACAGTTCGTGTAGAAAACCGTCGTCTGATGCTGAATGATGTAAAAACAAAAGAAGGAGAAATTGTCGAGAAAACAATAACCGTTCATGTTAAAGACAGTATTATTCGCAATCAAAACGGAACTCAGATCGGGATTGTAAAATTAAAACCGAGAGAAAAAAAATATTTACATTGGGATAATTTATTAACGATTGAATTTAATAATAAAGCTCCAAAAGTTTGCGCTGTAATCATTCAACCCAATAAAACAGCTAAAACGATTTATCTTACAGGAGATTCTACGGTTGTAGATGCGCAGTACGAACCTTGGGCTTCCTGGGGACAAATGCTGCCATATTTTTTTGTTCCGAAAGAAATTGTCATTGCCAATTATGCCGAAAGCGGAGAAACCTTGAAAGCCTTTGAAGACCGTCACCGGATTGATAAAATTTGGAATAAGATAAAGCCCGGAGATTACCTGTTTATCCAGTTTGGACACAATGACCAAAAGGCCGGAAACAGCACAAAATCCGGATATAGAAAAAGATTAACAGAATGGATTAATAAAGCAAAACAGTTGGGAGCAATTCCGGTTTTGGTAACTTCGATGAACCGTCATGTTTTTGATGAAAACAATAAAATTGTCAATACTTTGGATGATTTTCCTTCTGCAATGCGAGAAATTGCAAAAGAAGAAAATGTATATTTAATCGATTTAAATGCAATGAGCAAAACGCTGTTCGAAGCGATGGGTTCGGAAAATTCTAAAAAAGCATTTGTTTATTATCCCGCAAATTCTTATCCAAACCAACCGAATGCTTTGGCGGATGACACTCATTTTAATACGTATGGCGCTTATGAACTGGCAAAATGTGTGGTAAAAAGTATTGTAGATCAAAAGTTGCCTTTGAGTAAATTTGTTTCCAAAAATTATAAAGATTTTGATCCCAAAAAGCCTGATGCCGTCGAAAAATTTTATTGGCCTGAAAGTATTTTTATGGAATCTTTAAAACCTGATGGAAATTAAAAATTGCGTTTAAACATAAAGTTTAAGAACCACGAAGTGGTTCAATATGAATAGCATCGGGTGAAACCCGGTGAAAAATATGAATAACATCCTGAAAAAACCGGTATAATGTAAATAACATCATGCGAAATCGGGTGAAATATGAAACCTCATTAGGTAAAACCAGATTTGAAAAATAGGAATCAAAAAATGAAAATTACAAATATAATCAGTCTCAGTCTAATCTGTTTTGCCTTCGGAAATCTCTCCGCACAAAATCCGTGGCCAAAAACTACCGAAACTGCAAAACCATGGACGCGCTGGTGGTGGATGGGAAATGCTGTTGATGAAAAAGGATTGGATAAGCAGCTGACAACACTTAATAAAGCAGGTTTTGGAGGCATTGAAATCGTTCCGATTTACGGAGCAAAAGGATTTGAAAATCAATACATCAATTATCTTTCTCCTGAATGGATGAAAATGCTCCAGTTCACGACGAACAAAGCAAAAAGTTTGAATATGGGCGTTGATATGGCGGTCGGAACAGGCTGGCCAATCGGTGGTCCGCAGGTGAGTGAAGAGGATGCCGCTACAAAAATGATTGTTCAGACTTATACGATTTCATCAGGTGAAAAATTTTCAGAAAAAATTGTTTTAAATGATGAAAAGCTTAAAAATTTAAAAACGATAAAACTCGATATTGCAACCGCTTACAATGAAAAAAATGAAGCCGTTGTCTTAACCGATAAAATCACAAACGAGGGGTCTCTCAACTGGAAACCCGATTCCGGGAAATGGGCAATCTATGCAGTTTTTACAGGAAAAACACTTCAAAAGGTGAAACGTGCTGCTCCCGGTGGTGAAGGTTATACATTGGATCATTTTTCGCCTGTGGCAACGGTAAATTATCTTAAAACTTTCGATAAAGCATTTGGAAATTCCAATTATGGGGTGCGTTCTTTTTTTAATGACAGTTATGAAGTTTACAATGCCGACTGGACGCCTGATTTTAAAAATGAATTTAAAAAAAGGAGAGGATATGACTTGAGTCCGTACATCAAATATTTAATTAATAATGATGAAAACGAAATAACAACAAGGGTTAAATCTGATTACAGACAAACTTTGAGCGAATTGATTTTACATAATTTTGCCGATAATTTTACCAACTGGGCACATTCCAAAAACTCAAAAAACACGAATCAGGCGCACGGTTCACCCGGAAATTTGTTGGATTTGTACGCAGCAGTGGATATTCCGGAATCTGAAACTTTCGGAAGTTCTATTTTTGAAATTCCTGGCTTGAGAAGAGACAGCGCAGATATTCAAAAATCAGATATGCCTGATTTTAATATGCTGAAATTTGCTTCTTCTGCTGCGAATGTGACGGGCAAAAAATTAACGTCAAACGAGACTTTTACTTGGTTGACTGAACATTTCAAAACCTCCTGGTCACAAGCAAAACCGGAAGTTGAGCAGGTCTTTTTGTCGGGAATCAATCACGTTTTTTATCACGGCACAACGTATACACCTGCCGATGTCCCTTTTCCGGGGTGGCTGTTTTATGCCTCCGTGAATTTTGTTCCCGAAAACAGTTTGTGGCCACATTTGAAAGGATTAAACTCTTATATCGAACGTACTCAATCTGTTTTGCAAAGTGGAAAATCTGATAATGAATTGCTCATGTATTGGCCGATTTACGACCAGTGGGCAACTCCAAAAGGAAAAGATATCGCCTTTAAAGTTCATAATGTTGAAAAATGGCTGCAGCCAACACCTTTTTATGATGATTTGAAGAAATTAGGCAAGATGGGATATTCTTTGGATATGATTTCGGATAAAATCATTAGTGAATCGAAGTCGGAAAACCAGAAAATTCAGACTGGAAAAGAAGGATCTTCTTATCAGGTTTTAATCATTCCGGAATTGACGTATTTGCCGGAAACTACGTTGGGGGATATTCTGAAATTAGCTCAAAATGGAGCTTTAATAATTTTTCAAAACGAACCAAAAGATGTTCCCGGAAACTTTGAAGTGGAGAAAAGAAGAAATCAGTTAAAATCTTTATGGAATCAAATTCTGTTTCAAAATCAAGGCGAAAATGTGAAAATTGCAAGCTTTGGAAAAGGAAAGATTGTTTTAAGTTCTGATGTAGAAAAAGGATTGGAATATTTGAAAATACAAAGGGAAAAATTAACGGACACCGGATTGAAATTTATAAGAAGACAGTTTGACGGCGGAAAATATTATTACATTGTCAATCACACTTCAAAAGAAATCAATCAATTCGTTCCGATTAATTATACAGGAAAGCAAACGACGATAATGAATCCTGAAAACGGAGATTTTGGAGTTGCCGAAATGCAAAATAATTCTGTTCGAATTCAGTTAAAATCCGGAGAATCTTTAATTTTAAAAAATTCTGAAGCTGTTGAATCATCTATCTCAAAATGGAAATATACAGAAAAAGCAGACGCTCCGATAATTCTAGATCAGGCTTGGCAATTGAGCTTCAAAGAAGGCGGTCCCGAACTTCCAAAATCCAGAAATTTAAAAAAATTAGAACCCTGGACCAACTTTTCTGACGATCCTGCAACACAAAGTTTCTCAGGAACAGGTATTTACACGACGACTTTAAATATAAAGAAAAATGCAGACGATTATCTTTTAAAATTTGATAAACTCTACGAAAGCGCAAAAGTAATTGTCAATGGTCAGGATGCAGGAATTGTCTGGAGCATTCCTTTTGAAATCAACATCGGAAAATACTTGAAAAAAGGCAAAAATACCATTCAAATAGAAGTTTGTAATTTAATGGCAAACAGAATTCGATACATGGATCAGAAAAAAATGGTGTGGCGTAATTATAATGAGATTAATTTTGTAAATATCGATTATAAAGCTTTTGATGCTTCCAACTGGAAAGTTCAGCCTTCCGGTTTGGATGGGGAAATTCAAATAATTCCACTATATTGGACAAAATAAAAATTAAATAAAATGAATAATAAAATAGTAAAAACATTCGCATTGGGAACCTGCCTGTTGACATTTGGCTTTTCCTATTCTCAAAAGAAAGTTGTGTTGGATAACTTTTTCAACAACGAAAAAAAGGCGGACAAAGAAACAGGAGAAGTAAAATCATGGCACTACACATGGGATGACACGACCAGTGGCGGATTTTCTTTGTTGGGAGAAATCTTTACAAAACAGGGCGCAGAAATCAGCACGCTTAAAACGGCTCCTTCTAAAAAAGATTTAAAAAATGCTAACATTTATATTATTGTAGATCCGGATATTGATAAAGAAGCTTTTAATGGAAAGGCCAATCTGATAGATCCTGCAACCGTTAAAAATTTGGTGGAATGGGTGAAAAAAGGCGGCGTCTTGGTTTTATTGAGCAACGATCACGGAAATTCTGAGTTTGAGCACTTTAATAAGCTAGCAGGAGAATTTGGAATTCATTTCAATGACGATAGTTATAACAGAGTTCAGGGAAGAGAATTTGAGCAGGGCGCAGTAAATGTTCCGGTGGGAAATGAAATTTTCTCTGCACAAAAATTATACATGAAAGAAGTGAGTTCAATTGATGTAAAAGCACCCGCAAAAGCTATTTTGTCTGCAGAAGGTAAAAATATAGCTGCGATTGCAAAACTCGGAAAAGGAACTGTTTTCGCGTTGGGAGATCCTTGGTGCTACAATGAATATACAGACGGCAAAAAATTAACTCCTGATTTTACCAATTATCAGGGAGCAGAAGAATTGGTGAAATGGTTGTTAAAACAAAGTAAATAAGATCAATAATTGAATTTGTGCAATCGATTGAATTATTTGATAGTTATTTTGGGCTTAATCCACTTGAATTTATCCTGAGCATGTCGAAGGACTCCCAATCTTTTTGTTACACTGCGTTTCACAAAAAGGATTTCCGTTAAAGTCGGGCTGCGAGAGATTCAATATCAATAGGAACGGGCTTTAGCCCGTTTGCAAAAGAGTACGTAAAAATTCGGCTTAAGCCAAACCATAAAAATTTTACTAAATAATAACGTAGAATTATGAAAATCAAGTATATCTTTATTACACCCGCTATTTTTCTTTCGCAAACAATTTTTGCCCAAAGACAAATGGAATACCTGAAAAGAGGAATCGTAGCCATCCCTGCAGAATCAGGGGTTTTTGTAAGTTGGCGTTTGCTTGGAACAGAAGCTCAAAATACCCAGTTTGATTTGTATCGAACTGAAAATAATTCAACCAAAAAATTGAATGAAAAGCCGCTGCTCAACGAGACTAATTTTTTAGACAAAACAGCAGATAAAGGAAAGAATTACACTTATTTCGTGAAATCCAATACTCAGGATAAAACGGTGGATGATGATTCTGCGAAGTATGTTGCTTCTCAAAAGCCGTATTTTTCTATTCCTTTAAAAACGCCTGCCGGATATACGCCAAATGATATTTCTGTTGCAGATCTGGACGGCGATGGGGAGTATGAAATTATCCTTCATCAAACCGGACAATCACGTGACAACAGTCAGAAAGGGATTACTGATGAGCCCATTATTCAGGCGTATAAACTTAATGGAACATTCTTATGGGAAATCAATTTAGGAAAAAACATAAGAGAAGGAGCCCATTATACACAGTTTTTGGTGTACGATTTAGACCAAGATGGTAAAGCAGAAATCGTGATGAAAACCGCAGATGGTTCAAAAGACAGCAAAGGAAAAGTTATTGGAGATGCCACAAAAAATTATGTCAATGAAAACGGATTTATCCTTTCTGGACCAGAATATCTGACGGTTTTTAACGGAGAAACAGGTGAGGAAATTAATACGGTTAATTACCAGGTTCCAAGATTTGCAGGGAGTTTAAACCCAACCGATGAGCAAATGACCGAAACCTGGGGCGATGCAAAAGGAAACCGCATAGACCGGTTTTTGGGAGCAGTCGCTTATCTGGACGGTAAAACGCCAAGCGTGATTATGTCGAGAGGATATTACACAAGAACAGCAATTGCAGCCTGGGATTATAAAGATAAAAAACTCAGTTTACGATGGTTATTTGATACCGAAAGTTCAGAAGAAAATAAAAAATTTCGCGGACAGGGAAATCATAATTTAAGCATTGCAGATGTTGATAACGACGGAAAAGATGAAATTGTTTATGGGGCAATGACCGTCGATGACAACGGAAAAGTACTCAACAGTACGGGTTACGGTCATGGCGATGCCTTACATGTTGGAGACTTAGATCCTTCAAATCCGGGATTGGAAATCTTTGATATTCAGGAGAGATTTGATGATGCAGGTGCGCACTTCAGAGATGGAAAAACAGGAAAGGTTTTATGGAAATTACCTTCTTTAATTTACAGCAAGCAGGGCAAATTCCAGGGTCCGGGAAGAGGTTTGTCTTTAAATATTGATCCTCGTTATGAAGGTTCTGAATGCTGGGCTGCCGGAGCGGGAGTGAAAGGTCTTTATGATGCCAAAGGAAACAAAATCAGCGAGAAAAATCCGGCTGTTAATATGGGAATTTATTGGGATGGTGATTTTTTAAGTGAAATTTTAGACGGAACTTCTATATCAAAATGGGATTGGAAAAATGAGAAATCAAATTTGATATTTGATGCCAAAAATTTTCAGTGTGAATCAAACAACGGAACCAAGAAAAACCCTTCTTTAGTGGCAGATTTATTTGGAGACTGGAGAGAAGAAGTAATTTACAGAACTTCAGACAATCAGGAATTGAGAATTTTCAGCTCAACAATTCCTACGAAGCACCGTTTGTACACGCTGATGCACAATCCACAGTACCGTTTGAGCATCGTTTGGCAAAATGTAGGCTACAATCAGCCTCCGCACACGGATTATTATCTGGACGAATCGGTTAAAGAAGTTCCGAAACCAAATGTAATTGCTGTAAAACATTAATTTCAAAGCTTAAATCTATAAGAACGGGCTTCAAGCCCGTTTTCAAAGAATGAAATCTTCATTTTGCTTTAGCTAAAATTTAAACAAACTATAATTTAAATCAAAGCTAATTTTATTAAATAGATAAAAATATATTATAATTATGAAAAAGATACTAATGAAAAGTGCTGCTTTTGTTATGATTTTTGGGGCTTTATCCTCATGTTCAGTGCAAAAACAGGCGACAACAAAAAATATTGATCTTCCCAATAAAAAGGAAGTCCTGAAAATTGCAGAAAGAGCCAACCAATATTTCATGAACAAATGGCCGGATACCGGGAAAGAAATTGTAGGTAAAAAAGTGTGGCCAAGTAACCTTTGGACGCGTGCCGTTTATTATGAAGGATTAATCGCACTGTATAAAGTAGATCCCAAAAAAGAATATTACGACTACGCCATGTCATGGTCTGAAAAGCATAATTGGGACATGATGCGTGATACATATACGCGTAACGCTGATAATCAGGCTTGTGGACAAACCTATTTGGATCTTTATGAAATCGATGGTAAAAAGAATCCTGAGAGAATAAAATTCGTTAAAGCCTCCATAGACAGCATGATGGCTACCAATAAAGCAGACGACTGGTGGTGGATTGATGCGCTTCAGATGGGAATGCCAATTTTTACAAAACTGGGCAGAATGACCGGCGAGAAAAAATATTTCGATAAAAATTACGAAATGTATGCCTTCACAAAATACAAGCACGGAGGAAACGGTTTATACAATCCGAAAGACAAGCTTTGGTGGAGAGACAAAAGCTTTGTCCCACCTTATCAAGAGCCAAACGGTGAAGACTGCTACTGGAGCCGCGGAAACGGCTGGGTAGTTGCTGCACTGGCACGCACACTCGAAGATACGCCGAAATCAGATCCTCATTATCAGGAATATTTACAGGATTACAAAGATTTGTTATCGGCATTGCTTCCGATTCAGAGAGAAGACGGATTTTGGAATGTAAGCTTACACGATCCGACCAATTTCGGAGGAAAAGAAATGACAGGAACCGCCCTTTTCGTATACGGAATGGCTTATGGAATCAACAAAGGTCTGATTGACAGAGAAACCTATTTACCGGTTGTCATCAAAGCCTGGAACGCGATTGCAAAAGATTCCGTTCAGCCAAATGGGTTTTTAGGTTGGGTTCAGGGAACTGGAAAAGAGCCCAAAGACGGTCAGCCACTTGCCGTTGACAAACAACCTGATTTTGAAGACTATGGCTTAGGTTGTCTGTTGCTTGCAGGAAGTGAAGTTTACAAATTAAAGTAAATATTAAGTTTAAGAACTTATTGAATTTTACTCAATAAATTAATCGACCTAGGAAGCAGGAGCGTTAAGAAAATTAATGCTGTGAACTTAAATTTATCTACAATCAATAGGGTCGGACTTTAGTCCGACTATAAAATGAGATTGCAATAAGGCTTTAGCCAAAACTTATTATTAAAATCTTTGCGTAAAATGATATGCAATTTTAAAACAATATTTAATTAATATTAATAGGATTAAGAAAAAACCTTAATTTTATTATCGAAAAGAAAACAATATAATCAATTGCATGACACTACAAGATGCGCAATCGATTTCATATATTTAATTTTCAAATTCTAACCATAAGATAAATTATGAATGCATTATTAGGAGTTTTTTTCCATTTTTTAGGAGGGTTTTCTTCGGGAAGTTTCTATTTACCGTACAAAAAAGTAAAAGGATGGTCCTGGGAAACATATTGGCTGATAGGAGGGATCTTTTCCTGGATCATAGTTCCGCCGTTAGCAGCTTTTCTTACCATTCCAAATTTTTGGGAAATTATACAGAATGAGAGCTCTTCTATATTAGGACTGACGTTTTTATTCGGTGCTTTATGGGGAATTGGAGGTTTTACTTATGGTTTAGGGGTTCGGTATTTAGGTGTGGCACTTGGAAGCAGCATTATTTTGGGGCTTTGTATGGTTTTTGGCTCATTAGTTCCATCAATTTATTATGAATTTTCTCCGCAGACAGGCAAAGACAGTATTGGCCTGATGGTTTCCAGCAGATGGGGGCAGATGGTTTTATTAGGGCTTTTTGTCTGTGTGATAGGAATTATCATTAGCGGAAAAGCCGGAATGATGAAAGAAAAAGAAGTCGATGCCGAAACAACAGATCCGCACGGTGTACAGGTAAAAACAGAATACAAATTTGGCTTAGGATTAATTGTTTCTTTAATATCAGGGGTTTTAAGCGCCTGTTTTAATTTCGGGTTAGAAGCCGGAAAACCAATGGCCAATATTGCAAACGAATTATGGAAAAACGCAAACCCGGGACAGGGAGAATTTCTTTTTCAGAATAACGTAACCTATGTCGTTGTGCTTTGGGGCGGGATGGCCGTTAATTTAATCGGCTGCCTGTATTTAGCCATTAAAAATAAATCGTATACAGATTACAGCAAAAGAAATGTGCCGGTTGTGCTTAATATCATTTTTTGCGCGCTTGCAGGAACGATGTGGTTTTTACAGTTCTTTTTCTACGGAATGGGAGAAAGCAAAATGGGAAATGGTGCCAGCTCATGGATATTACACATGGCATTTATCATTTTAATTGCCAATTTATGGGGAATTATCATAAAAGAATGGAAAGGAGTTTCCAAGAAAACGATCACGACCATCGCTATCGGAATGATCGTCATGTTTGTCTCTATTTTAATTGTAGGATACGGAAATTCTTTGCGATAGAGGCTTTTTCTGCATTCAGATTTTAGCAGGATATTCTTATCAGATTATATAGTTTAATTTTTGTAAAGGCACTGGATTTTTTTTCAGATGCCTTTTTTTATGTTGCATGATAGTATATTTTTTTGAAAATTACATTCCAAATTAATAGATTAGATCATTGTTGTAAAGTGAGTTACAGATTTCAGATTTTATTTTTAATAATTTAATCAAATTGCTATATTTTTTAATTTTTATCTTAAATTTTTACATATAATTAAGATAAATTAAGAATTTTCGATGCAGGATATTGCAGGATGCCAGAATTTTTGTAACAGTGTACATTGGCTAAATAATAATTGAATGTTACTAAAACTTAATATATGTCTTTAAAAATTACAAACAAGAATTTAAAGCCATTAATTGCACCTTTATTTCTGCTTGCGTCTGGTTTTGTCTTTGGGCAAACAACAATTAAGGATACTGCAAAAGTAGGAACGAAAGAGATCGAAGAGGTTGTTGTTATCGGCTATGGAAAAGTAAAAAAATCAGATTTAACGGGATCTGTAGCTTCAGTTTCTGCAAAAGATCTGGCAGCCACACCGGCGATGAATGCTTTACAGGCTTTACAGGGAAGAGCTTCGGGATTAAATATCGTGACTGCAGGCGGTGCGCCGGGAGCAGCAGCAAACGTTACCATTCGTGGAGGTGCTTCAATTACTCAAGGTACAGAGCCATTATATATTGTAGATGGTTTCCAGCTTGATAATGCATTAAACATTATTAACCCTAATGATATTGAAAGTATTGATGTATTAAAAGGAGCTTCCGCAATCGCAATTTATGGTGCCCGTGGTTCCAACGGTATTATCGTCATTAAAACTAAAAGCGGTAAAAAAGGAAAAACGACCATTAATTATAACTCGTTCATGAGCTTTGATATGCTTTCCAAGAAGCTGGATATGCTTTCTAATGCCGAACAGTATGTGAAATATCAGTACGAGCTGGCTCAGCTGGGAGGAAAAGCAACTCAATGGAGCAATGTTTTCGATAACAGCCTGGGAACAGATTCACCGGGATTTTATACAGGAGCATTTAACAGGATCAGCAATCGGTATGGGTCGGCTTCCGCATTAGACTGGCAGGAAAAAATGCTGGGCGGAACAGGGGTAACGCAAAATCAAAACGTTAATATTTCTGTTGGAAACGAAAAAACTCAGGCATTCATCAGTTATAATTACAATAAGCAGGAGGGTTTGCTTCAAAATTTCAATGAAACAAGAAATTCATTACGGGCTAACATTAATTCCGAATTATATAAAGGAATAAGAGTAGATTTCAGCTCGATGTTTAATTCCAATTCCACCAACGGAGGAGGAGCGTATTCGGGAATGAAAAAAATCCTTCTTCAACCAATTACGGGAGGAACGAAATTTACTCAGGATCAACTGTTTAATACACAGACTTTCCCTGATTATTCAGCCTTGGATTCTGGTTTTGACACAGAAAATCCTTATATAGAAACTCAGGCATCTACATCTAACAAACGTTTTAGATCATTTGTAGCCAATGCGGGTATCGAATTTGATTTTTTAAAGAATTTCACATTCAGAACAGCAGGATCATATAACTGGAACAATAGTAAATCTACTTCATTTTCAGATGCAAATTCCCGCGCTTATTTAACAGATCCTGTAAACACAGGAATCAACGGAAGTATAGCGAATGCGGAAAATTATCGTTATCAGATTACCAATACTTTAACTTATAACAGAACATTCGGAGAAAAGCATAAGGTTACCGCTTTGGTCGGGCAGGAAGCTGTTTATCAGGAGTCTGAAGGGAACAGTATGAGACTCATCAAATTCCCTATCTTTAATTATGGATTGGATGATATTACAAATGCAACGATATCCGACAAAGATGTAAGTCATTCAAGTACAGCCATGAGCTCTTATTTTGGACGTGTAAACTACAACTATGATGATCGTTATTTATTGACGGCAACTTTTCGTAGAGACGGATCTTCAAAATTTGGCCCGGATAAAAAATGGGGAAATTTTCCGTCAGTAGCCGCTGCATGGCGTGCTTCTCAGGAAAGCTTCTGGCAAAACAGCAAGATTAATAATGTCATCAATGATCTGAAATTCAGATTTGAATACGGAATTACAGGAAATAACGATATAGGAAACAGCTTATACACTACCAATCTGGTACTTACCGATTATCCGATCAATAATACACCGGGTAATCCCGCTTATACAACAAGCAATACTGTCGGTAACCGAGGCCTGCAGTGGGAAGAGATGAAAGCAACCAATATTGGAGTGGACTTAGGGTTATTCAACAACAGAATCAAACTAACTTCCGAACTTTACAGAAATGATGTTAATGGGATGTTGCTGCCAGTTGGTTTGCCGGTTTCTACAGGATATAGTACACGATATGAAAATATTGCAAGCATGAGAAACCAAGGTCTGGAATTTACCCTTAACAGTATTAATATTAAAACGGAAGGCTTCAGATGGTCTACAGATGCAAATATTGGTTTTAACAAGTCAAAAGTTCTTGCTCTGGATGGAAGAGATTCAAGACCATTCAGCGTAGGAAGCAGCAGATCAGGATTGGTGACTTATTATGCTACCGTGGGAGAAGAGCTTGGAGATATGTACGGATACGTTTATCAGGGGATTTATACGACGGATGATTTCATACAGGCTCCAAACGGAACCCTTACCTTGAAGCCTGGCGTGGTAAAACCTTCTTCCGGAACTCCAAAACCCGGAGATATGAAATTTGCCGCAGATAATGAGGCCGGAGACCAGTTTACAAGAAAATTAGTGAAAATTGGAAACGGAACACCTGATTTTATCGGGGGTATCAGCAATAATTTTTCTTACAAAGGCTTTGATTTAGCGATATTTATGAAATTCAGTGTAGGCGGAGATATTTACAATGCCACCAAGCAGAGTTTAAGCCCATATGCTTTATACCAAAACGTTCCGACAGAATTCGGAAACAATTATTATCATTTAATTGATCCTAATACAGGGCAGGCAACAACAAATTTGGTGAGATTAAAAGAGCTTAATCCTAATGAAGATTCAAGCCTTTGGAGCTTAAGCAACACCAATACGGCTAATATAGCTTATCCTTCTTCATATTATGTGGAAGACGGATCATATTTGAGAATTGCTCAGTTAACTTTAGGATACAGCTTTAATAAAGAATTTTTACAGCATGTTTCGTTAACGAATGCACGTATTTATGTTACGGTTAATAATTTAGCGACAATAACAGGATATTCAGGATATGACCCTGAAGTTTCGGCAGCAAGCGGTGTTGCAGTGACGCCGGGATATGATACTTCGTCCTTTCCACGTTCAAGAAGTTATGTTCTTGGTGTCAATTTAACTTTTTAATATTCAGATCATGAAAAATATAATTAATAAATCAACATTTATAAAAAAATTAATAGTAATTCCATCTTTTTTAATCGCCGGGTTATTTATCAATTCATGTAGCGAGGATTTTCTGGATCAGCCTGCCTATAATGTTACTGATACCAATACGGTTTTTGAAAGCCTGGATACTGCAGATTTATTTGTTCAGGGCTGCTACAGAGGTTTGGTTCCTACAGAAATGTATTATCAGCTTGGAGCAGGAGATACCGTAACTCATTCTGCTGAAGACGGATCCACTAATAATTCCAAATACAACATTTGCAACTACCAGTATGATGCTTATACACCGAATACAGTTACGGGAATTTATGCCGCGATGTATGCCAGCATAGAGAAAACCAATATTGCCATCGCCAGATTAGGTTTAATGGAACCAAGCGCAAAGCGTAATTCTTTATTGGCAGAAGTAAAAGCCATTCGTGCATTCTGCTACTACAATCTGATCAGAGTGTATGGAGATGTTCCTGCCGTTTGGATTCCTTTGGAAGATGCAGATCCGAATGATCCAAATACTTTATATCCAAAACGTACCTCACGTGATATAATCTACGATCGTGTTATTGCTGATATGCAGGAATCTGTAAATGATTTACCGGCTACCGGAACAACAACAGAGCGTTTAACGAAACCGGCTGGGAATGCTTTATTAGCAAGAATTGCCCTGTATGCAGCAGGATATTCTTTAAGATGGGATCTTAATACCGGAGCTGCCGGTACAATGTCTCGCAGAAGTGATAATGCAAGAGTTCAGCAGCTGTACCAAATTGCAGATAACGCTGCCGCAGCTGTGATCAATGGCGGTGCAAATAGTTTAGTACAGGCTCAGGGCGGTAAAAGTGGCTTCCAGGCTTTATGGTTCAATTTCTGTCAGAGAAATTTTGCAGTGACAAATCAGGAAATGCTTTGGCATATCGCTGAATACGGTCCAAACACAAACTCAGCTTTTGGAGTTTATGCCAATGAAGGTTCCCGGGGAGGAACTTATGGTTCCAGAAAAGCACTGCAGTTTATATTGCCGACTTATTATTTATCTTTTAATCAGGGAGATACGCGTAGAGATGTTTCTTGTACTTCTTACAGCATCTATTTCTTAAATACCGGAAATGCCTCAGACACTTGGGTAAATGCAGGAACTACATTCTCTTGTATTTTATCAGGTAAATTCAGAATGGGATGGTGTGTAGCGCCACAGGCGGCAGATGCACGTAATCTTAACATTCCGATTCTAAGATATTCTGATGTTTTATTAATGTATGCCGAAACTCAAAACTACTTAAACGGTGGGCCTACAGCTGCTGCAAATGCTGCCTTATTACAGGTGAGAACTCGTGCAGGAATAGGTTCGCTTGCGATACCAACCGGCCAGCAGGCATTTGAATCTGCTATTGTTCAGGAGCGTAAATGGGAATTTGCAGGAGAATTCAATCTTCGTACAGATTTAATCAGAATGAATCGTCTGGCAAGCGAAATTGCAGCCACAAAACAGGCCATGAAAAACTTATCCGACAAAACAGGACCATACGCAAATACCCCTGCTTTACGCCTTTATAAATTGCAAAAGAATGCGCAAATTTACGGAGATCCTTTCTTAGCGCTTACCTATATTGATCTTACAGACCCGGCAGAAATTGCAACGGCTCAAAATGTTCCTACAAATTCAGCGAATTATGCTGCTTATCAAACCGCATTAGCCGCTATTGCTACAGCGCACGGGCAAACGGTATTGCCAACTGACAAATGGTATCCTACGAAAATGTTTGAAGCATATACCAGCACTTTTAACGGTAATGCAAGAAAAGCAGCAGGATTTTTAGCAGGATTTAATCAGCTTCAGATTGGAAATATTATTTATACAAAACCAACAGGCTCTGCTGAAAACGGAGGAACCTATCCAAACTGGATCGAAGGTGGAGGAGATGGTCTTTTCTACGGATTTGTACCCAATAAAACAGAATTACTTCCTTTTGCAGCCGCTGCAGCAGGTCATCCTTTAGTTGATAACCCAAATCTTACTCAGCTTCCCGGATATTAATCAAATAAATAGTTTAAACATTAAGAAAGTTTTTGGGCTCATAAAGTCGATTTAAACTGTTCTTAATGTTTAAATTTTATACAGCCTTTATCACAAAATATTAATTATAAATACCTTAATGGGATTGTTGTAAAAATTAATTAGTAAAATAAGATTTAAACGTTAATTTATCTTTAAATACAGTGTTTAGCAGTATAGTACGGGATGCTGTAAACGATATAACAATCTAATTTTGGATGAAAATCTAGAAATATAAGAAAACAAATGGAAAATGTAAAAACATTCAAATACGTAGACTATTTATGGGACGAAAACAAAGCGGCTTCTTTAGGAAATGATCAGGTGGCTTTATTTTTATACCGCTCAAACATATTAGGGGCAGATTTGAGAATTACCAATTATGGAGGAGGTAATACAAGCTGCAAAACCATTGAAAAAGATCCTTTAACCAACGAAGAAGTTGAAGTAATGTGGGTGAAAGGTTCTGGTGGCGATATCGGAACATTAACCAGAAAAGGAATCGCCGGATTATACACAGAAAGACTGAGAAACCTGAAAAACGTGTACAGAGGCTTAGCAGACGAAGACAGAATGGTAGGATTATTCAATCACTGTATTTTTGATCTGGACAGCAAAGCGCCTTCTATTGATACACCTCTTCATGGTTTACTTCCATTCAAACATATCGACCACCTTCATCCGGATGCTTTAATTGCTGTAGCTGCTGCAAAAGATAGTGAAGCGATTACAAAAGAAATCTGGGGAGACACTATGGGCTGGGTTCCATGGCAACGTCCGGGATTTGATCTTGGATTACAATTGGAAAAATGCTTAAACGATAATCCGGGAATTCGTGGGATTGTTTTGGGAAGCCACGGATTATTCACCTGGGGCGATACTTCTTATGAATGCTACATCAACAGTTTGGAAGTTATCGAAATGGCCTCTGAATATATTGCTAAAAAAATAGAGGAAAACGGACAGGTTTTTGGCGGACAAAAAGTGGAATCTCTTCCGGCTGATGAACGTAAAAACAAAGCCGCTCAATTGATGCCTTTATTAAGAGGCTTAGCATCTTCTGAAAGCCGAATGGTAGGTCATTTTACAGACAGCGACGTAGTTTTAGAATATATCAACAGCAACGATCTTGAACGTTTGGCACCATTGGGAACTTCTTGCCCGGATCACTTTTTAAGAACAAAGATTCAGCCTTTGGTTTTAACTTTGGATAAAAATGAAGATTTAAGTGATTCTAAAGCTATTTTAGATAAATTAAATCCACTTTTCGAGCAATACAGACAAGAATACAAAGAATATTACGAAGCTTGTAAACATCCGAACAGCCCTGCAATGCGTGATCCGAATCCTGTGATCATCATTTATCCGGGAGTAGGAATGTTCAGTTTCTCAAAAGATAAGCAAACGACTCGTGTTGCAAGTGAATTTTACGTAAATGCAATCAATGTAATGCGTGGGGCAGAAGCTATTTCTGAGTACACTTCATTACCAAGACAGGAAGCTTTTGACATCGAATATTGGCTGTTGGAAGAGGCAAAATTGCAAAGAATGCCTAAAGAAAAGCCTCTTTCAAGAAAAATCGCAGTTGTAACCGGAGCCAGCGGAGGAATCGGACAGGCAATTGCTGATAAAATGGTTCAGGAAGGTGCTGTTGTTGTTTTTACAGACTTAAATCAGGACGCCCTGGATTCCGTTACAGCAAAATACAGCAAAGATCAGGCAGTAGCCGTTACTTGCGATGTGACAAGCGAAGAAGCCATTGCCAATGCCTTTAAAGAGACTGTTTTAGCTTTTGGTGGAGTCGATATTCTTGTTCATTCTGCAGGTTTGGCAATTTCTAAATCTCTGGAAGATACCACAACAAAAGACTGGGATTTATTAGAAGATGTTTTGGTTAAAGGTCAGTTTTTAATAGCTAAAAATGGCGTTGAAATCATGAAAAAGCAAAGTCTTGGAGGTGATATCGTCAATATTGCAAGTAAAAACGGCTTGGTTGCCGGACCCAATAACGTTGCATACGGAACCGCAAAAGCAGCTCAGCAGCACATGACAAGATTATTGGCAGCAGAACTGGCATCTGATAAAATCCGTGTTAATGTAGTAAATCCTGACGGAGTGATCGTTGGAAGTAAAATCTGGGAAGGTTCATGGGCAGAAGGCCGTGCAAAAGCAAACGGAATTTCTGTAGAAGAATTACCCGCATTTTACGCAAAAAGAAATTTATTAAACGAAATTATCCTTCCGGAAGACATCGCCAACGGAGTTTTTGCATGCATCGCCATTTTAGATAAAAGCACAGGAAATATCATTAATGTCGATGGAGGTATGGCAAATGCATTCCCAAGATAAATTTTTTAATGCTTAAAAAAGATAATTTATTAAATTGAAGGCTTATTATCAAATTAAGCCTTCAATTAATTAAAACAATTTTCTTCATAGAGAGCCACGAAGTGGCGACATATCAATAGCACATGGTGAAACCCTGTGAACAACGAAACAGAATTCGGGATAAAACCTGTGTGCGAAATAGGGTAAAAACTCTGTGAACAATATGAATAAAGATTTTAAAAAAATCAAATCATGATTATAGGAAAAGATATCATTGAACAACACAATAAAAATGAAGCTGAAAATTTTCAGGCAGATTTTGATTTTCTACAAAATAAATTAACAAAATCAGGGGTAAATGTTGCTGAGATTGTCAACAAAATTTCTGATTTCCAGGTGGCAATTCCGAGTTGGGCTTTAGGAGCTGGTGGAACCCGTTTTGGAAGATTTTCTTACGGTGGCGAACCTTCTTCTTTGGAACAAAAATTAGATGACGTTGGATTGCTTCATGCCTTAACGCATTCTGCGGGAGCTGTTTCATTGCATATTCCATGGGATATTCCGGGTGATGTGAAAGCAATTAAAGAAAAAGCTGCTTCTCACGGACTTATTTTTGATGCCATGAATTCCAACACGTTTCAGGATCAGCCGGGCGCGAAACAGTCTTATAAATTTGGTTCTTTAAACGCTGTGAATGAAGATGCAAGAGCTTATGCCGTAGAACACAATAAAGAAGTAATTAGAATCGGAAAAGAATTAGACTCAAAAAGCTTAACCGTTTGGTTGGCGGACGGAGCGAGTTTTCCGGGACAGTTGAATTTCCAGACGGCTTTATCAAATACTGAAAAAAGCTTAAAAGAAATTTACGCAGGAATGCCTGAAGACTGGAAATTATTCATCGAATATAAACCTTACGAACCGAATTTCTATTCAACAACAATTCAGGATTGGGGAACTTCATTCATGCTGGCCAATGCTTGTGGCGAAAGAGCTTACACATTAGTTGATCTGGGGCATCACTTACCGAATACAAATATTGAGCAGATTGTTGCAACATTGATGTATAAAGGAAAATTAGGCGGTTTCCATTTTAATGACAGTAAATATGGAGATGATGATTTAACGGTTGGTTCTATTAAGCCATACGCTTTGTTCTTGATTTTCAATGAATTGGTGTACGGAATGGAAAACAACCCAAACAATCCTTATCCGGCCTGGATGATCGATGCAAGTCATAACATCAAAGATCCGCTGGAAGATTTATTACAGTCCTTGGAAGCTATCTTAATTGCATATGCCCAGGCACTTTTGGTTGACCAGAAAGCTTTAAAAGCAGCACAGTTAAACAATGATGTTGTGGGTGCACAGGATATTTTACAGAATGCGTACAGAACAGATGTCCGTCCTTTATTAAAGGCTGCAAGATTAAAAACAGGCGCAGCATTGGATCCGGTTGCAGCTTACAGAAACTTGAAGGTAAGAGAAAATTTAATTACCGAAAGAGGGCTGAATGTAAAGGCAACAGGATTATAAAACCTTATTAAATTTGATAATTTTAACTTTTGAGTGCAATCGAAAGTTTAGTTATATGTATCCTTATTTTTTTACCGTTAAGGCAATTGTGTTTAGAATATTAAGTATAACTTCGGTACTTTAAGAAATCAGTGGATTTTTTCTTAATTTCCTTAATAGCTAAACACTCCTTAATGGTTTTAAAAAAATTAATTTAAATGAATATTCAATAAACATAATTGTCATTTGCTGAGTGAAACGCCCTTTCGAACTTAAAAACGTATAGTAGTCAAAAAAACTTTGCGGACTTTGCGTTTAAAATTTAAGTAAAACAGATTAATGCTATTAGTGAAAATATTTGCGCTATTTGTGTTAAAATAAAGAGATTGCTTCGTCGCTTCGCTCCTCGCAATGACAAAAATTAATTCATCACAAGAATGTCCAAAAAGAAGAAGGTAACCATCGTATTTGATATTGGGAAAACCAATAAAAAATTCTTTTTATTTGATAAAAATTATAAAGAAGTCGTTCGGGAATATACAGAATTATCGCTCACAACTGATGAAGACGGGTATCCTACGGAAGACCTTGCAGCACTGCAAAACTGGATCAAAGATAATTTTAATGCCATTCTTGAGGATGAAAGATTTGAAGTAAAAGCGATCAATTTTTCCACCTACGGAGCGAGTTTTGTGCACCTGGATCAGAAAGGGAATATTCTGACGCCTCTGTACAATTACACTAAGCCGATGGACGAGGAAATATTGGATTTGTTTTATGAAAAACATGGAAGCAGACTGAAAATTGCCCGCGAAACGGCATCTCCTCAATCGGGAATGCTGAATTCCGGACTGCAGCTATTTTGGTTAAAATATAAACATCCGGAAGTATTTAAAAAAATTCGTTACAGCCTTCATTTACCTCAGTATTTGTCGTATTTGTTTACAGGAATCTGTGTGTCCGAATTTACCTCAATAGGCTGCCACACCAACTTGTGGGATTATGACAAAGCAGATTATCACGACTGGGTGTATGAAGAAGAAATTGATGCTCTATTGGCACCAATCGTACCAACTTCAGCAAGCATAAATACTTCATACAGAAACCAAAAAATTAAAATCGGTGTGGGAATTCATGACAGTTCTTCCGCGCTTTTACCTTATATTTTAAGCAAAAAAGAACCGTTTTTACTGCTTTCAACGGGAACCTGGAGCATTTCTCTGAATCCTTTTAATGATGAAAGCTTAACCGATGAAGATATAGAAAATAATTGCCTGAATTATATGCGTATCGACGGAAAACGTGTAAAAGCATCCCGTTTTTTTATGGGAAATGAATACAAAATTCAGGTTGAAAAATTATGTGATTATTACGGAAAAGAATACGGTTTTCACAGGGAAGTTCATTTTGATCAGGATCTGTACCTGCGTTTAATGAAAAATAAAGCCGTTTATTTCCGATTTGAAGGAATTGCTTTAAAACGCAAAATGATTAATGAAACAGATTTAAAATCATTTACAACTTTTGAAGAAGCCTATCATCAGTTAATGATAGAATTGATGGATCTGCAGATTCACACGATTAAAAATGCCATCGGAAATTCGGAAATCAGAACTATTTACATTGACGGAGGATTCACAGATAATGATGTGTTTATGAAGCTGATGTCTCATCATTTTCAGGACTATAACGTGATGTCCACCCATTCTCCGCTGGGTTCGGCATTAGGAGCTTCTATGGTAATTTCCAATAAGGAAATTGATGAAACTTTTTTACAGCAGCATTATCAGATGAAAGTGCTCCAACCTTTAATTCTTAATTTATAAATCATGTCATTTCCATTTGATACCCGATACGCTTCCCTTGAACTTCTGATCGAAAAGGCAAAAAAAAGAATGCCTCGTTTCGCTTTTGAATATCTCGACGGGGGCTGTAATGAAAATATTAACAGAGACAGAAACACACGCGAACTAAGAGAAGTTCTGCTTCGTCCGCAATACCTGAATAATAATTATGCGGAAGCCAATATGGAAACTGAATTATTCGGGGTAAAATATTCTGCACCATTCGGAATTTCTCCTGTTGGTTTACAGGGATTAATGTGGCCTAATGCCCCCGAAATCTTAGCAAAAGCAGCCTTTAAACACAATATTCCTTTTATTTTAAGTACAGTTACGACCAGCAGCATTGAAAGAATTGCAGAATTAACCGAAGGAAAAGCATGGTATCAATTATACCACCCAAGAGAAGAATGGCTGCGTGACGATATTCTCAGCCGTTGTGAGGCTTCCGGATATGATGTTTTGGTAGTTTTAGCAGATGTTCCGACTTTTGGTTACAGAGCTAAAGAAATCAGAAATGGGTTGGCAATGCCTCCTCAATTGAATTTTAGAAACGTTTCTCAGGCGTTGGCAAAACCTCAATGGTGCCTGGAAATGCTGAAACATGGTGTTCCGAGCTTTAAGACGATGGAAAAATATATGGATAAAAACATGAATGTGAAACAGCTGGGGCAGTTCATGAATTCTACTTTTTCCGGCAGATTAAATCCTGACAGGATAAAAGCGATCCGCGACAAATGGAAAGGAAAGCTGGTAATCAAAGGAGTCGCTTCCGATGAAGATGCCGCAGAAGCCGTACGTTTAGGTTTCGATGGAATGATTATCTCCAATCATGGCGGAAGACAGCTTGATGCGGGAGAATCTACCATTTCCGTTGTTAAGGAAATCAGCGAAAAATACAAAGATCAAATCAAAATCATGATGGACAGTGGCGTAAGAACCGGTCCCGATATTGCCCGTGCATTGAGCTGTGGTGCAGAATTTACCTTTATGGGAAGGACTTTTATGTATGCAGTCGGTGCTTTAGGTGAAAAAGGTGGTGATCATATCATTGAAATGCTTAAAATGCAGTTCAGACAGGTAATGGAGCAGGTTTGCTGTGAAAAACCGGAAGATCTGCAGAGTTTTAGAGTGAAGTAAAATCTTTAAAGTATATTAATATTCAATAGGAACGGGCTTTAGCCCGTTTTTCATTGTAACAGATTCTTATTGACTTTAGTCAAAGTTTACAATTCTGTTTGCTTGTTTCAGAATATTTTAAAAAGATTTAATTTGGAAAATGCATATTTAGGTAAAGTAAAGCGATAAAACCGTTGATGAATATAATGTATTAATAATCAATTTATTAATCCATTCTTTGCTTACTTAAAATATTAGATCATAAATAAAACTTTGCGTCAAAAAAATTCAACAGCTTCAAAATAAAAATTCGCAAAGTAAGCCTTGCGAATTTTATTTATTATAATTTAATTTAAAGTTTATTTTTTCTTTTCAGATTTTACAGCTTGCCGGGCCAGTAATTTCCAGTCGTTTTTTACTTTTGCCCAGACCAGTAAAACATCCAATGTCACATCGCCCGGACCTTTTCCAAAGTCATTGGTTTTTGCGTAAAAATGATGACGGACAATTGCCGTGTTGCCAACAATATTAATATTTTGATTCGTAATATCAATCGTTTCAAAAACTGATTTTTTACTGACTAATTTGTCAACAAATTCGGCAGCATCATCTATATGTCCCCCTGAGTGTCCGTAAGTTAGCTCCGGTAAAATCAAAGATTCTAAACTTGATTTGTCACCGCTAATCATGGCTAATCTCAGCTTTTCAGCAACATCAGTCACTGCATCTTTATCATTTTTTTTCTGTCCTGAAACAGCCAGTACCATTAAAAAACTTATGGTAAAAATTAATTTTTTAATCATAATTAAATCACATTTTATATTAAAATTGTATTTTATGTAATCGATTGCATTGTTTTATTTGTAAATCTTTATTTTAAATTATTTACATGATAATTTACAGAGAATCTCTTTGGATAAATTTAAAAACGTTATTCACCGATTCTTTTTTGTTTTTCAGAATCATATAAGCTGCAGATTCTCCCATTGCTTTAAAATCTGTTGTAATCACAGTAATCCCGAGCAGTTCTTTTAATGGAGTTTCATTATATGAAATAATTCCGATGTCTTTTCCTAATTGAAGATTTTTCTGTCTGATCTGTTTAACCAAATTCACAAGATCACGTTCCCGAATGGTGATAAAAATATCTTTATCCTGTAATTCCATATCGGGATAAATTTCGTCAAGAATCTCATAATCAAGTTTAAAATCCTTACAAAATTTTTCAAAACCGCGAACAATACGGAAAGGATAGGGATGAATGGATTTGTCAGGATAGACAAGAATTATTTTTTCATATTTCTTTATTTTATCTAAACCTTCCTTTAATGCATCATAAATATCATGCTCAAAGTCCTGAAAAATAGAGCCATAATCCCCTGAAATATTGGGTTTTGTATTGTCGAGGATCAGCAGTTTGTTTTTCGGAATTTTTTCAATCATATCGAGCACTTCCTGTGTCGAACTGGTGTGTTTTGACTGTTCATCACGGAAATGGGGCATAATTACATAATAATCAAATCCGCCAAGATTCTTTTTCAGCGAATTAATAAAAAGCGTTTCATCACAGTGATAAATATACATTTCAACATTCCCTTTTGTACCGATTGCGTTGACGAAATAATTGTAAATCATCATTTTATAGGTACTTGGTTTGTTGATCAGGAAAAAAATATTGATGATATCATTTTTATTGATACGTGAAATATAATATCCTTTTCCTTTTACAGATTCTATAATCTGCCTTTTACGAAGCTCTTTATAGGCTTTTTCTACGGTATCCCTCGAGAGAAAACACGATTCACTAAGCTCATTAATAGAAGGGATTTTTTCTCCGATCTTAATTTCTCCTCCATCAATTCCGTTTAGAATAGAATCTACAATCTGTTTGTATTTAGGAACTCTGGAGTGTTCATTGATATTGATTTCAAATGTTTCTGCCATGACTTTCAGGAACGGGATATATTTTAGTGCTAAAAACTAATAAAAAAATTGACTAATAACCGAATACAAGTTACAAATTTTTTACAACTTATTCTTTGATTCAATTAATATAATAATGTTATATCATTAATTGTAATGATCTATTGTAAGAATTGAATGTAATTAAGGTAAAAACTTTAAAAATAGATTAAAATATATTTGTAAATCTTTTATATCACAGTGTTTTGATTGGAAAAAAAACTAATGCGATTATAACAAAAAAAGCCTGCCGTTTCCGACAGACTTCAAACTATATGAATGTAAAATTTTTAAGGCATTTTTTTGAAACCTTCTGCTTTTATTTTCCATTTCCCGTCTTTCGGAAAACCGGGAAATTTACCTTTCGAATTGTCCCAACCTTCAAGCATCATGGCAACAGCTGTCAAAACTCCACCGTTTCCGGGAAGATAAATACGCAGTCGACCGTCCTGATAATTATGGCCGTTTTTCAGATAAGTATTGGTTTGAATATTCATGAAAAGTGCATCCAGCGCTTTATTCGGAAGCCCCAATCGTGCTGCATTCATGGCAGTCATTGGGAAATCCCAGCCCCAGGTATTTGCCCAGCTCCATCTTTCCCAAACAATATCAAGGGTGTTTTTCATGGTTTGTTTATCTAATTTCGGAGATTCGGGAACCATTCCCAATGCTCCCAAAACAGCCGGATGATCGGTCATCCATTTTGGAAATGTGAAAGAGTCTTTTGCCGATTCGGTCGAAAGATAGACCCCATCCTGAACCGGAAGCGGAGCTAATTTTGTAATTACATCATCCCATTTTTTATCTCTTGGCTGGCCCAATCTTTCTTTCCATTGCTGTGCTGTTTTTAGTGCCCAATCCCAGTAAGCGACTTCATATGTAGGGTTGTAAGTGTCTTTTGCAGGGAAAACTTCCTGTGCCGGAATCACTCCTTTACCTAAGTTGTAACGGTTTTTTTCTTTATCGTAAGTAGCAAAATCTGCCATAAATTCGGCTGTAGCAAAAACCAGATCCTTATATTTTTCAAGTATTTTTTTATCTTGATTATTGCGATATAAAAGCTCAGTCATATAAATAAGGTGAGGCTGCTCCCAAATTAGAAATGCCGCAACAGAAGACGGACTTTCATTTCCTTCATTGTCAGACATTTTGATCCATCTTACACCTTTATAGCCTTGTCTCTGAGCTAAAGCTTTTGCTTTTTCAAACGATCTGAAATAATAATCCAACTGCTTTTCTAGAATTTCAGGCCTTCCCCATAAAGCGTAATGTACGCCGTGCCACCAATGCATTTCTGTGTGTGGTTTTCCGTACCAGCTATTGAAAGTTAAACCTGTTTCCTGTGGCGGATTGCTTCCTCCGCATTGCACTTTGGTTAAATATTCAGATAAAACAACTCTGCGTTCCAGTTCGTTGGCTCTCGGGTCTGTACTTCCTTCAAAATCAACAGCAGCACCGCTTTCCCAAAAAGATTTCCATCCTGAAGTGCTTTCTTTTTGAGCATCAGAAAATAATGTTTTACTGCTTTTTGGATTTTTAGATGAAAATTCAACACTTAATTCTATTGTCCTGCTTTTAGAAGAAGGCTCGTACACAAAATAATGTTTTCCGGCTTCACTTAATTTTCCATCTGTGAAATAAAACTGAGTATAATAATCCGTACTTTGCAGTTTGTGCTGAATTAATCCTTGTGTTGATTGTGACGAAATAATTTTTGTCGAATGATCATTTTCATTGCCGTAAAAAGCTGCGTCATCCAAAAATTGTCCGGTCGGAGAAGGGTAGTGCGCAAAAACTTTCAATTTGTTCTGAACAATTAAATCGGATTCAATTTTTACCCCGATTTTATCAGAATTTTGAAAAGAAGCGGTCCAGACTTTCACGGGTGTTCCTTCCAAAGAGAATTCACTGGTAATAATTCCTGTCCAAAGGTCGATGGTCTGTTTAATGTTGGTCAGATCAGAAATTTTGGCTTTTTCGCCGTCTTTTTTATACAGTTCGATGCCTATATTTCCCAGTTGCAGACGATGTTGATTGACCCTGAAATATTCAACGGCTCCTTTATTTCGCTCAGGCTCTTTTAATTGGACACTATACAATGCCTTTCGGCCGGTATTGTTGAAATCGTAAGCTTTTAAGGTCTCATCAAATGTATAATTTTGAGTATTCGGAAAGCTGTTCCAGCCCCATTCGGATTGAGTTCCCAAAGAAACTCCGTTTTTGTAAACTTCAGGAAATGACTGCATTCCGGTAATGTCAACGGTATAGGCAAATTTTCCGTTACCGACCGTTAAAGAAGATAACGTATCAACTTTTGTATTGACAATATTATGACGCTGGACGACTTTTTGACGGTCAATTTTCTGGGCATTGAGAGAAGAAAATCCAATGCAAAATAGACTCAGATATATGACTAATTTCTTCATTTTTAAATTATTTTATTGAATCAGGCATTGTCGATCTTAAAATAAGTTTCGGCTAAAGCCTTGATGGTTTTTTTATTATTTATAACGGGCTAAAGCCCGTTCCTATTGATGATATAAATTTATTTTAAAACAGTTGCACTCATCATTCCGATGACAACATCGTTGCTCACTGTTGTTAATTTTATTGATTTTAATTCTTTTTTAGGGTCAATAGGCAAATCCAGAATTGTTGCCGCACCGCCTTCAACAGCACGGTTTGTAAGGCCTTTAATTTCTGAATATTTCGCTAAGCTTCCGCCTTTATATAATTCTCCGGTTTTTAATTTTACTCTGTACGGGATTTTATCATCCGGAATTTCAAAAGCAAAATTATCATCATACATATCCTGCTCAATCGGCCACCAATTGACTGGGTTTTTAAGTTCTAAATCAGAGTGAGAACCGTCAGAATAGTTAATAGTAATTATACCGTTTGTCATTTGCGACTGCATCGGATTGGTAGACCCCGCCATCAGAAAATAGATTTTTTTACCTTTTCCCGTAACTGGGATTTCAATAGATTTCGGAAAATTATCCCATTGACTTGTAAAAGCAATATTTTTTTCGTCATTATTGATTAAAAAAGGAATTCCAAGAAACTCGATCTTCCCGTTTTTCCGATTTTTCATTACTCCGCTGTCATCAATTTGAGCTGTTGCCAAAGGATAGCACCAATTTCCGATTCCCTGCCACGGAAGTTGTAGAGTAGGGATATTTGGACGTGGTGAAAGATATTTTTGGCTGAAAATATTGGTAACCTTTTCGTTATATTTTGACTGTAATGAAACAGGAGTAAAGTCGCCTTTATTCTCAATTTCCCAATCTGTAATGTCAATATTTTGCTTAATTCCGTTATAGTCAAGCTCAATAAAATTGGTTCCTTTGCTTAAAGCAATGGTCGGAATTTCAATTGATGTTGATTGATTTTTTTGTGTTGAAAAATTTTTCACAAAACCATTGATACTCAATTTTCCATTAATTTTTTCAGATGATTTTGATTGAATTTGTAATGTTTTATTTTTCCAGTTGATTTGTAAAGGATATTGAATGTCAACATTCACAGGATGCCACCATTTGGTTCCGTTTTGCTCGAGTTGAACGAAAAAAGTTCCTTTTCTTTCTTCTTTAACTAAATCAAACCGGTTATTTTTTCTGGATTTTATTAATTCCTGTGGATCATAGATTTGTTTAATCTTCTTTTTTGAATCTAAGGTAAGTTGAAGATTTTCAGAAATATAGCTTATGTAGTCTGTTTTTTCAGTTTTTAATTCTTCTCCCGAATAGGTAATTTCAATAGTAAATTCTTTTGCTTTTTCTGTTTCCAGCTTTACAAAAGGTTGAGAAATAGAATTGGGCTGTATCGTCCAGTCTACTTTTTTGCCATTTACTTTTACCGATTGTATCTGAGTATGATTTACCGGAATACGCATTTCGAGCGAAATTTCATTCTTAAAATTTGATTTAAACCAATAATTCGTTTGCTTAGCTGTTCTGCTGAATTTATATTCCCAATCTGGAACCTTCAGTTCTGCAAAATTCCAATCTTTGGGAAAACCTGGATGTATGTTGATTTTATTCTCTAACAATTCTGGATAAACCCCAAAAAGCCCTTCTGTCAAAGTTCTTGCAGCAACTCCGATCGGATCGGCAAAATCACGGTATAATTCACCTCGAAAAGCGTCATAATGAGAAATTTGTTCAAAATTTCCCGGGCTGATTCCGTAATACATGCTTTCCGCCAGATTTCCTTTCCAAAGCCTGTAGGCATCTTCGTTTCTTCCTGACTGCCAGTAAGCTAACGCGGTTTGTAAATTTTCTGCTAATGCTACATTGTTAATCGACCATGTGTAAGGCTGCCAATTGGTTGTAGATAATGTATAATAATTTTTAGATAATTCTCCTTTTACCTGCACCGGAATGCGCGGAATATAATTATTAATGTATTGCGTATTCTGATAATTTTCAAATTCGCTTAAAATATAAGCATCCGAAACATGATAGATCGACCAGATTCCCGGCTTATCGTGAAGAATCTGATTACCCAAAGCATCTTTATATTCAGCAAAATAACCGTTTTTTTTAATCCAAAGCTGGTTTTTCATTGCTTTTAAAATGGCTTCAGCTTCTTTTTCGTAAGATTGAGGATTTTCGCCAATAATTTTCGCCAGTTTTGCCATTTCAATGTTGGCTCTGTAATTATAAGCAGAAGTATGAGTAACTTTTCCACCCGAATATTGCAACGCATCACTTGCCCAAATAGCCGCATAAGCATCATAGAGATCGTTTCTTTTAAAGTTTCTTTTCTCCCAATCCATATGGCGAACCATCGTGGGCCACATTTTCTTTAAAAATTCAATATCTCCGGTATAATTAAAGTGAGAAAACATCTGATCAAAAAAAACAAGGTTCATATCATAATGATGCGGCTTTGAATTGTCATTGGGATTTCTTGAAATATATCCGCTTGAAAACACTGAATTCCCCATTTTTTCGGCATTTCGAGCCAAATGTAAAAGGGTATCCATCTCAACAGATCCGGTTTGAGGCTCCAAAACCTGAGAATTGGCATAGCTTTGAAAATGTTCTTTTGCGCGGTCGTGCCAGCTTAAAACATCGGCTGCATAGGCCCCTCGCCACGCATTTAAACGCATACGCCAGGCTACGGCGCCGTGTAAATAGGTCGGGCTTTCCCAAATTCCGTCTGCAGCAACGGCTAAAGCTGCTCCAAAATTATTTAAATCTGAGTCCGGAGTTTTTAGCTGAACCCGGCTAGTGAGATTTAATCTGGATTGTTCCGATTCATTAAAAATAATAGCAAGCTGTTCGTCTGATATAGGTTTTGAAGTCGATTTTCCTTTTGTAATCTGGATGTAAACAGGCTTTTTTTGTGGTGAATAGGTTGCGTAAATTATAGGAGACTGCCCGGCATTATTTTGTGTAAGCTGAGACAGGTTTTCAAGCGTTTTAGCATCAGTTAATTGTAATGAACTGATGTTTGAAAAACTTCCGTTAATACTCTGAATTTCCTTTTTTTTATTTACATAAGAAAGTTCAAACTGATTTTTATTAATTTGAAATTCATTTCCGATGCAATATTCAGGAAGCAAATAGAATCCTGATTCCGGATCGGCACCAATATCGCCGTTTCTGCTGAATGTTTTTCCGCTCACACCGCCATAAACAGCGTAAATTTTTGTGCCGGAATCTACATTCTCAGTTTCCATTTTTAAAACCAGCCCTTCTTCTTTGGATTGTGCTAAAACCGTCAGTTTTAAGCTTCCAAATCCAAGAATAGGATCTTTAATATTGTAAAGCATTGAGCCCGGACGATAACGGGTTTCAATTTTTTCTGCCTGAATTAGTTTTTTAAACGAATTTCCTTTCTGAATGACAAACTGAAGATTTCCGCCCATTCCGGGAAGATATAGGGCAAATTCGGGCAAATCTCCGGCTTCTACCCTTGAAGCGAGATTGTTTCCATACAGCGCACGGTTGAATCTGTATTTTCCGTTAACCAATAAAAAATCGCCTTTATCTTCTTTATAATGCAGCTCTCTTTCGTTTTCCTGCCCATATTTTGATTGGGAAAAAGAATATGAAAATGCAGATAAAACGATCAAACCGGCTAAAATGGATTTTTTTCGCATTTTATTTAAAATTGGTTAAAGGTTTTCCGTTAACGGTTACATTTTTCAGTGTCACATTTTTCAAGAAATCAACTTTGTAAGGAATCTCAATGCCGTCAATTTTCGCGTTGATCATCGTGAAATCCGTCACAGGCGAAGTTTCATACGCATTGGAAAGCACGGCATATTTTCCGCCATCTTTTACCTGTAAATTTTCTACCCAGATATTTCTGATCGTCGGAATAAAATTACCCGGTTTTTCATAAAACATGGTAAAAAGTACCGCTGCGTCTTTGTAAGCACCAACTTTTGTATTATAGAAAAAGACATTTTCAATTGTTCCGCCACGGCTTGAGCTTGTTTTGATACGAAGTGCTCTGTCAAGATTTTTACTGTCCATCACATTTCCAATGGCGTAAATATTTTTGGCTCCGCCTGCAATTTCGCTTCCGATGACAACACCGCCGTGGCCGTCTTTCATTTCACAATTTTCGATAATATGATTTTCTGCAGGTTTTCCGATGCTTCTTCCGTCTTCGTCTCTTCCGGATTTTATTGCGATACAGTCGTCTCCGGTATCGAAATAACAGTCTTTAATCCAGACATTTTTGCAAGCTTCCGGATCACAGCCATCGTTATTTGGGCCGTGGCTGACAACTTTTACTCTTTCAATTAAAACGTTTTCACAAAGTACAGGATTAAGATTCCACATTGGTGAATTTTTAACCAAAACGTCCGCCATATAGAAATTTTTACATTTATAAGGCTGAACGAAATTTGGCCTTAAATAATATCCGTCACCAAAAATTCTTTCTCTCGGATCCTTTTTTTCTGCCATGTATTCATGCAGCTTTGCGCGTGCAGGGTTTTGCCTTCCCGGGCGGGATTCGTTGTAACCGTATTGTTTGGCTCCACACCAAAACCACCAGTGATCAAGATCTGCATTTCCGTCTAATGTACCTTTTCCGGTTACGGCAATATTTTGTTCTTCATAAGCATAGATTAAGGATGAATAATTCATACATTCCATACCTTCCCATCTTGTAAAAACAATCGGATAATCGTTGCTGTCCTGGCTAAACAAAATGGTGGCGTCATCGCTTACATATAAATTAACATTACTTTTTAAATAAATAGCACCCGTTAAAAAAACTCCTTTTGGAACAACAACTCTTCCTCCGCCTTCTGCATTGCATTTTTCAATTGCTTTTTTAAAGGCTTCCGTATTTTTTGTTTTTCCGTCACCAACGGCACCAAAATCAGTAATCAGATAGTCTTTTTTTCTGAAGTTGGGTTTTACAATTTGTTTTTTCAGCGCATCAATTTCTTTTAAAGGTTGTTGTGCTGAAGTCCAGGGCTTATATTGAGCCGAAATCTGGATTGAAAATAACAGTGTAAAAAAGAATAAAACATATTTTTTCATAATACCAACAAATTGTTTAAATTTTAAAGAGAAATTAATATTTAAAAAAATTTCTTTTCATTTTGCAATCTAAAATTATTGTAATTAAAAATTATCCTGCACTGTCGGCATTTCAAAATTCAAATAGCTTATTAATATTTGTAATCGATTGCATAAAATTAATGCTGTTTTTTGTTTTGCGAAAATTACAATATAATATTTATAAATTATTTAAGAATTGGCTATTTCTAAAATAAAAAATCCCCCGATAATTCAGAGGATTTGTATTGAGAGTGAAAATTTTTAATTGCGTAAAAACTGACCGATATCTGCGGAATCAAAAGTGAAAGCAGTTTGGTTTTCAGATTTATCTAATTTTTTACTGATTGTTAATGCCCATAAAACCAATTCTTTACAGAAATTCTGATCTTCAGGGCTTAATCCTGACGTATTTTCTTCAACGACCGTTACCAAAGGCGTAATCTTGTTGAGCTTACTGTAAAATTCTTCATCCGTATCGGTATAATTAAGTTCGAGCTGATTTTTATTGAACCATTTAATTAAATCTGTATAAGGCGTTTTTATACTTTCTTTTTCCAATTTTGAGATTCGCGGAAATAAGCTTTCAAACTGCATCATTACCGCTTTATCAATTAATATTTTTGCAACATAATCTGCACCTTCCTGTTCGCCTTCATAAACAAGCTCTATTTTTCCTGTGATAGACGGAATAATCGACATGAAATCAAGTAAACGGACCGTCGTTTTTTCAACTCCGGATTCTATTAAACGTAATTTTGCTGCTGCCATTAAATTTTCCATTGCACTGATGGTAAGACGTGCGCTTACACCACTTTTTGCATCAACATATTCGCTGTCGCGTGCTGCAAAAGCTACTTCTTCCAAAAGATCTTTTGCTAAATCAGGAATTTGAATCTGTGATTTATCTTCATCCGAAATCCTTGCTTCCTGCTCTGTAATCTGCCTTGCGAGAGCAATTGTGGTTGGATAATGTGTAAAAATCTGAGAACCGATCCTGTCTTTCAAAGGGGTTACAATGCTTCCGCGGTTGGTATAATCTTCGGGATTTGCCGTAAATACAAACTGAATATCAAGAGGCATTCTCAACTGAAAACCACGAATCTGAACATCACCTTCCTGCAAAATATTAAATAAAGAAACCTGAATTCGCGCCTGCAAATCGGGTAATTCATTCAATACAAATATACATCGGTTGGCTCGCGGAATCATTCCGTAATGTAAAACGCGCTCATCGGAATAAGGTAATTTTAAAGTCGCCGCTTTTATGGGATCGATATCGCCAATTAAATCAGCAACATTCACATCAGGAGTCGCCAGTTTTTCAAAGAAACGGTTGGAACGGTGAACCCACGAGATGGGAGTGTCATCACCAAGCTCAGCAATAAGATCTCTTGCAAATTTTGAAATCGGGTGAAACGGACTGTCATTAATCTCTGAGCCTTTTACAATCGGCATATATTCATCAAGAAGATTGACCATGCTTCTCGCAATCCTGGTTTTTGCCTGCCCCCGCAACCCCAAAAGATTGATGTGGTGACCGGCAAGAATCGCTTTTTTAAGCTGAGGAACTACCGTATCTTCATAGCCCCAAAGTCCTTCAAAAACGGGTTCTTTAGCTTTAATTTTTGTAATTAAATTAGCCTGAATTTCTTCATTAATCGTTTTGTCAATATATCCGGAATTTTTTAATTCTTTAAATGTGATATCCTTTTTCATTTTTATTGTAAGTACTAATTATTTAGTGAGAATTTATTACTATAAATCTAAAATTTTAAATTTAATCATATTCTCTTAATCCTGTTTTTTTCGTAATCTTCAAAAATCATTTGCCCTAATCCTGAAAGCCCTGTTAAAAATGCTTTTCCTTTATTTTGGGCGGTAAATGCTTCTACAAACTGCCGCAAATAAGGATCTTGGGCAATCATAAAAGTAGTGATGGGAATTTTCAGTTTTCTGGCCTGTGCGGCTCTGTTAAGACATTGAGAGACAATCATTTCGTCCAAACCATTGCTGTTCATGTAAAATTCACCCGTCGGAAGCTGGATACAGCTTGGTTTTCCATCAGTGATCATAAAGATCTGCTTGTTGGTATTTCTTTTTCTGCGAAGAATATCCATGGCCAGCTCCAGGCCTGCAACAGTATTGGTATGGTAAGGCCCGACCTGAAGATAGGGAAGGTCCTTAACCTTAATTGGCCATGCTTCATTTCCAAAAACAATGATATCTATGGAATCTTTCGGGTATTTTCTGTTGATTAATTCCACCAGTGCCATTGCTACTTTTTTGGCGGGTGTGATGCGGTCTTCGCCATACAAAATCATCGAATGGCTGATATCGATCATTAAAACCGTGCTCATTTGCGCTTTATGCTTGGTTTCTTCTACAATAAGGTCGTCTTCTGTTAACCTTAAATCTGAAATTCCGTTGTTGATCTGCGCATTTTTTAAGCTTTCGGTCATATTTACAGTCGATAAATCGTCCCCATACTGAAAAGAACGGTTTTCGCCGTCACGCTCATCACCAACTCCTGTTTTTGTTGTTCTATGATTTCCTATGCCGCTTTTTTTCAGTTTCCCGAAAATCTGATCTAAAGCATATTCGCGTAAAGCGGCCTCAAGCTTGGCTGTTAATATATTTCTGCCTTTTCCTTTTCCGGAATTTCCGTCCTCAGAATCATCTTCACGTTTGATATATCCGCGCTTTCTTAAATCTTCCTCAAAATCTTCAAGAGAATATTCATCATTAAAAATGTCATATTCCTTATCAAGCATATCGAGCCAATCAAAAGCTTCTTCAATATCGCCGGAAGTGTGGGTAAGCAAATCTTTAAAGACATCGAAAACCCGGTCAAAATGCGAAATTTCTTCCGGAATATGCTTACTGAAAGTAAAACCTTTTTTGAAATTAAAATCTTTGTTCGTCATAAGATGCTGCTGCAATTTTTTTCTGTAATTTCTTACTTTTTAACGATACAAGTTATGAAATTATAAGCTTAATAACACCGTATGAAAATAGAAAATACTAATGACAGCTATATGAAATGAGAATTGACTTATTCATTTATTAATTGCTGTTTAATTCAATTTTTAATAAAATGGCCCCTTTAAATTTAATTTAAAGGAGCCTCATTTCAAATAATAAACACTGGATTTTACTTATTTTGATTTACTGTTTAAAGTAGTATCTGCAATTTTTGTTAATAACTGGTCACAGTTTTTTTCTTCTTCAAGCGTTTGTAAAAGAAGCTTCATGCATTGATCCTGTTTAAGAACTTTTGCAAAAGCAGCAAGTGTTCCGTAAGTTGCGATTTCGTAATGTTCTACCTTTTGTGCTGCGGCAATAATTCCTGCATCTCTCACAGCGCCTGGTTCTGTTTCTTCCATGATGCTTTTTCCTTCATCTAAAAGTCCCTGCATGGCATCGCATTTTTTAGCCTGAGCTTTTTTTCCTAATGCGGAGAAGCATTCTTCTAATCTTGCTACATGTTCTTCTGTTTCAACAAGATGGCTTTCAATAGCTTTCTTTAAACCTTCATCTGTTGCATTTTTCTGCATTTTAGGAAGTGCTTTGGTCAAGGCTTTTTCAGCCCAATAGATATCTTTAAGTGCATCTTCAAAAAGATCATTTAAATCTTTTGCAGCACCTTTTTTAGCCGGAATTTTAGTGGCTGTTTTTGCCGTTGTTTTTCCTGTTGTAGAAGTTGTTTTTTTTGTAGCGGTTGCTTTAGTTTCCATAATAAAATATTTAAGTTGGTTGTTTATGCAGCAAATATTACAATAATAAGACCAAAAAAGAGAATGCTTTTAAATATAAGTACCACATTTTTATTGTATTATGAATTTCTGTAAGATGATAGGCTATATTATAGTTACTTAAATTTATACTTTTGCTAAAATTTTTACATTATTTTTAATAAAACTCACTATTAATTGAAAAAAATATTTTAATTTTATCCTCGAAAGATTTTTATCTTTTATGTGCCATTTATCAAAAGAATTTTTGAATAAAAATTGCTTTTATTTTTGTCACTTCAAAGTGATATTGATAGAAGATTTTGTGCAGATTCAGGTGCCGGATAAGCTAAAAACAATAACCATTAAACAAGGCGTAACCGAAAAGCCAAAAACAGAGTAGGAAAAAAAATTAAACCATGAAAGTATCAAGTTCATCCATAATTGGATACGGCTGTTAGTTCCGATTCTACTTGGAAACAGAAAAGGAAATAACATTTTTCACTCCTAAATAGGCATTTCAAAGTGAAGTCAGCACAATCATAAAATAAAAAAACCAAAGTTATCAAAGACAAAATGAGGTTGTCGATGAAACATTTAAGAAAAGTTTGATATAAAAAATTATTAGGCAACAGACCGCTATTCTAGATTCTGCTGCCAAAAAACACAAAATAAGATGAAGAATTTGTTAGAAACAGATGTCCTTATTGTTGGTGGCGGCCCTGCAGGAGCTTCCACGGCATTAAATTTACTTAAATACTCAGATTTAAGAGTTACAATTATTGAAGAAACGAATCAGGAATCTATAAAAATCTGTGAACAGGTAAATGCAAATTTATTTGATTTGCTGGAATATATAGGAGTTGATAAACATACGATCGAAAACTCCGGTTTTATACACGGTTACAGCAGTACAGCGGCGTGGGGAAGCCCGAGAATTGCAGTTCGTGATTCTGTTTTTACAGCAGAAACGGAAAGTTTTCAGTTAAACAGAGAACAGTTTGATCTGATGCTGCAGGAAAAAGTTTTGGAAAAAGGCGGATTAATTTTCACGGATACCAAATGCCTGAAAATCACTCAAAATGACAGCCATGAATGGGAAATTAATGTTGAAAATAAGACAAAAGGCAGTTTCAGCATTCAAGCTAAATATCTGATTGATGCCACCGGAAGACAGAGCAGCATTTGTAGAGAAATTGGAGTAGAATCCAAGCGGTATGACGACCTCGCTGCGATCGGAAGGTTTTTATATTTTAAAGAATCTGATGTGCAGGAACAGGATATCGTTGTAGAATCTATTGAAGACGGATGGTGGTATTGCGCTTCACTGCCCAATCAACCGATGACGCTTACTTTTTTCTCCGATGTTACGATAATTAAGGAAAAACATCTTGAAAAGATAGAAAACTGGAATGCTTTGCTCGCAAAAACAAAACATATTAAGCATAAAATTTCTGAAGCAAGGCTGCAGAGCAATACCTGGGTTAAAAACGCATTTTCGCAGATCACAGATATCAGGTCAAAGCACAATTTTCTGGCTGTGGGAGATGCAGTTGCTTCTTTTGATCCTATTTCGTCAATGGGGATAGGATTTGCAATAAGCTCGTCATGCCACGCTGCAAAGGCTATAATCGATGCTGATTCCGGCCATGAAGGTACATTTTTATACTATCAGAACAGTATTAATGAGATTTACAATCAATATTTACAGACCAAGTTTTTTTTCTATCAGAAAGAACAGCGTTGGAATAAATCCACTTTTTGGAAAAAACGAATCAACTCTAGTTTTTAAATGTTAAATAGTTAAGGTCCTTTAGTTAGACAGCCTTGAAATCGGTGATTTGAAGGCTGTTTTATTTTAACAAATCAATTACAACTTTTAACCATAAAACCCGAAAATATGTATATGAAAAATTTACTGAAGCACATTTTATTTTTATCAATTGCTTTATTTTCAGTCTCCTGCAGCTCAGATAGAGATGAGTTTTTTAATGATTCAGCAAGCGAAGTTACGCACGTATTTTATAAAAATGCAGATGAATTCGCCTTAACTTATGATCCTTCAGGAACCGTGAGCCAGCCCATCAGAGATCAGGCATTTGATCTCTATAAACAAGGAAAATGGAGTGATCTTGAAGCATTATTTAAAGCTAATAATCTGAATGGTGGATGGCCTCCCGCCAACGGAGGCTTCAATATTATTGATGATGTTCCGCTTGTGGCCGGGCAAAAATTTGACAGATACAGCGGAGCGGTCGGCAGCTACAACGGGACCGGAATTCCTACTTTGGGCGGCAGCTTTACGAGCCCGATCATCAATGGATATGTCTATACTTTTTCACAGAGGGCTTTAAATCAGCCTGAAAGTGCATATGATTTTTATTACGAAATAGAAGTATTGAATAATTCCTTACCTTTCAAAGGGCAAACAGCAGATGTTATCCCCTGGTTTAATCAGGTTGGAAAAGGGAAGCAGACAATGTGGAAAATCCCGATCGATCCCAACACCGGATACCAGAAAACATGGAATAAGCTTGCGCAGGAAGGATATATAAAAGTTACGATCAAAAAAAGCCCGAGCGGCCATTACAACAACCTGGCAGGAACAGTTATTCAATAAAATATTTCGGATGTATTCAATATCAAAAAAAATAAAGATCGGAGAAAAGGCTGCTGTTGTGAAGAGTATTTTCAGCAATGATGAAATTGTTCCGTCTGCCGTTACAAAATTCACCTGCCTCCATTGCGGTCATGAAAATACCGTAGAGATTATCCCTTATGAATCAGGATTTCCTGTTTTTCAAATATATAATGAAGATAAAATAGCATCTAAAAGCGAATTATTGCAAAATAAAATGGTAACCGAAACGCAGAAAAACGCGCAGCATTTTGGAGAATTAACGGTAAATAATTTACCAACCCTGTATTTCGGGACCGATTGCCCGTCTTGCCACTCAAAATACATCTGCGTTTTCAGCTACGGAGAAAAACAGCCGGGCCTCAACTTACTGACCATTTCAGGAATCTGGAAATATAATGAAGCTGAATAATAGCTAATTTTTATTGCACTCACATTCAATAACAACCAATCCTCATTTTAGGGATTGGTTTTTTATTTTTTAATATCTTCATTCTCATTCACCGCTTTACCCGCTTGTCTTACCATCTCAAGCCGGTTATATAAGCCATCAGAGACCCTTTATCAAGGGGCTTCGGGTAGTTCTGAAGCCCCGTTATCCTCTTGGTCAAGGGGCCGCGGACCGTTGCAGAACCGTATTTGGAGGCTTGTCTAACCGGTTATTACCACTTATACAAGGGGTTGAAGGGACTTGTACAAGTGTCCGGAGGGGGTTCAGAAGGGTCTATACCCCCCTTAGTGAAGGGGGGGTAGACCCTTAAAGAAGGAGGGATGTCGGGTTAATAATTTCTGTGAAATCTTATAAATTAAACATAATCATTTACAGAACATGGAATTATTAATCATTTAATTAAATACAGAATTAAGCATAAAAAATCCACAACGGTAAGCTGTGGATATATTTAAGTTTAAAGATTTGCTTATTTTTTAATGACCTTATGATTAAAACGGATTCCGCCGTCAAGCTGAATATCTAATAAATAGGTTCCTGAAGGGTAGGCTGTGAAATCTATTCTGGACTGGCCCGTAGTTGAAATTATTCTGCCATCTGTTGAAAATACGGTAATATTTTTCACTTTCTTTTCAGATCTGATATTCACAAAATCTGTCGTAGGATTAGGATAAACCGAAACATCAACCGTAGAAATATCCTTTACAGATAAATTCTGATTGGTGCTCTGCATATATATAGAAAGGAAAATATCGCCCTGCTGGCCGTTGAAAACTGCTGTCGGGACTTCATATTTTAAAGTATGGCTTCCTGCTGACAATGTTGTAAAAGAAAAATTCCTGATCGGGACGGCATCTCCGGGGCACCAGTTGTTCCAGGAAGTCCACCACGCGCCGCTTTGAGGGGAATTCCCATAGATCCCGTTGCTCTGTGTATTGTATATTCTGTAAGGCTCGCAAGATTTTCCTCCGGGTGTAAACGTGAAAATCTGCGAATTATCCATTGAAATGATGTTCTGTCTTCTTACATATTCTTCACCGCCGGAATTGGCGCCGTGAGGAGTTGCGATCACATAAAAGTTAGCATTCGTGGTGCTTTGTGCAAGGTTGAAATTAATAAGGCGAACGGTCTGCCCCGCCACATCCGTATTATTGTAATTATTTAAGGCCCTTGAATCCGATAAAGGAAGAATATTGTTGGAAGATGCAGTAATGGTGGGGTCTGTAGAGGTTACAAAATCAAGAGTTCCGGTAAAAACATCGTTTCTTCCTGCGCATCCTGCAATTTGGGTATTGGCAGCATAGGGAACCCCGAAAACATCAAGCTCAACCCAGATATCATACGTGTTTCTTAATGATAAATTACTGAAAACAGAATAAAGATTGCTCACGTCATAAGTATAAGGCACGGTAGTCAGCGAGGCATTTTTATTCATAAAAGGAGTGATGTATCTGCCGACTTCGAACCTCTGCACCGTTGTATCCGTCAGGGTATAAGTGGCCTGTCCTTTGGGAACCAGCGCAATATGTACACCTCCGAGCCTGTCGTAATTGTCGCATAAGGCACCGATGGTGACATTTAAATTGATTTTATTCTGAAAGCTGTTCAGCTCAGCATCAGTCAGCTTTTTTGCGTATCTGTAATTGGCCAGCCTGATTGCATTTGCCGGAACAGGGTTTGAAACCGTTGCAGCATAGCCATCATAAAAAACAGCCTGCGAAAAGACATTGATCGTTGTCTGGGATTTAAAAAAAGAGGAAAGTAATAAAAAAGTCAGTAGAGTTTTTTTCATAGTGAGGTGAATCTTCGTTGTTATTTGAATTAATGGGTAAATATAGTTTATATTATTGATATTTTACTTTTATTGGTATTATTTTAGGTATTTAATTGAAAAAATACGGGATTTTTAAATATTCTAAGATTTAAGTTTAGATAAATTGATATTGGAATTTAAAATTTACAGCTTTTAATTAATCATCTATTAGTACTTGTATTCTATGTTTTAAAAACAAAAAAACGGCTAACCATTTTCTGGTCAGCCGTTTTTAGCGTAAATATATTATAGTTAAGATTCGGTCTTCATTAAAAAATAATTGCTGCTTGTGGCTTCTTTTCCGAACAAACACGAGAAAAGGTTTTGAAATTCATGGATATATTTACATTTTATCGAATTGCCATAAATTTTTAATCCTTCTACAATTTTTCTTGAGCTTAAATCAATGTCGTACTTTATAAAAGATTCAGGTCTTTCGTATCTTATTCTCTGTTCTGAGCTGTAAGTTCTTGAAAATCCGAATTTTTCAAGCCATTCTTCCGTAATTTTGATAGGCGTAATAGCTTTGGCGGGCACTGAAATACTATGAATATCATTTTCAATTTTAACGAAATATTCATTATTATGCTGGAATATTTCAGTTATTGTAAAAACTTGATTTTTGTATTCGACTAAGTTTTTAATTTTAAGATCTGCTACGTTCATAATATCTTGAGTTTTAGTGGTGATGATTGGTATAAATATCTTTGCAAATACTATGCCTTACATTTTAGAATTAATTAAACTTTTATTAAATAATTAATGAATATTTTTCGTAAATAATTCATTATGTGTTGAAAAGGATAAGTTCAAAGGATTAAACAGATGTTAAACATTTTAAAAAAGTGGTACGTGTGTGGTATCTGTTGTAAATAATCTAAAACTTTAGTTTAATAAAAATATATGATAAGTCCGGATGTAAAAGTGTTTTCTCATATAACAGTTTTCAGAAAAATTGAAACTCAGTTTAATTTTAATCTCAAAAATTTTAGTTAATTTGTCATGCTTGTAAATATTTAAAATATTTGACACAAAATGATTGACGATTTTCCGTTTTATTTATCCCTTATCGTAGCGATTGTGCTGCTCATTATGCTTGCCAATAAAATCAGGGTAGCATATCCTGTATTATTAGTAATTGCGGGTTTACTGATAAGCTTTATCCCGGGTATTCCTTTGATTAAAATAAATCCCGAACTTATATTTATCATTTTTCTTCCACCTTTATTATATGAAGCGGCATGGGCAATTTCATGGAAAGAATTATGGAAATGGAGGAGAATTATAGGAAGCTTTGCATTTGTAGTGGTATTTTTTACAGCAATTACTGTGGCTTTGGTAGCCAATCATTTTATTCCCGGATTTTCCCTGGCGCTTGGTTTTTTATTAGGCGGAATTGTTTCTCCTCCGGATGCAGTAAGCGCAAGCGCAATTTTGAAATTTGTAAAAGTTCCGAAAAGAATGGCTTCAATTTTAGAAGGCGAAAGTCTTTTGAATGATGCTTCATCACTGATTATTTTTCGTTTTGCAATGATTGCAGTTGCGACTGGGCAATTTGTCTGGCATGATGCGGCATTGAGCTTTTCGTGGATGCTGATCGGCGGGATCGGAATTGGAGCTCTGGTCGGCTGGATTTTTATGAAAGGTCAGCAGTTTCTGCCCACAGACGCTAATATGGATACCATTTTAACTATTGTTGCGCCTTACGTAATGTATATTGCGGCTGAAGAAGTTCACAGTTCAGGTGTTTTGGCGGTGGTAAGCGGCGCACTTTTACTTTCAAATAACAGGCATCAGTTTTTAAATACATCTTCCCGATTAAGAGGAATCAACGTTTGGGAAAGTGTTGCTTTTGTGTTAAACGGACTTGTTTTTATATTAATCGGCCTGGATCTACCGGAGATTACTTCCGGGTTGGAAGGAGTAAGTATTTCAGCAGCAATCGGGTACGGACTTTTAATTACTGCAGTTTTGGTTGTTGTAAGGCTCATATCAGCTTATGCGGCCGTTATTATTACTTTAATTGCCCGAAATTATATCACCGTTGCCGATACTCGAAGTCCGGGTTTCAAAATTCCTGCTATTTTAGGCTGGACGGGCATGCGAGGGGTAGTTTCTCTGGCGGCGGCTCTGTCTATTCCGACCCATTTATGTGAAGGAGGCCCGCTTTTCCCCCAAAGGAATTTAGTGCTATTTATTACGTTTATTGTGATTTTAACAACCCTTGTCGTTCAGGGATTAACGCTTCCTTATTTGATTAAAAAAATAAAAATGCCTTCCTACAATGATTATCTGCCCGAAGATGAAGCGGAAGAAAAAATAAAGCACGGAATGGCAAAATTTACGCTTGATCACATGAATGCAAATCATAAAAGCATTTTAGCAAAAAGCCGGTTCCTGCAACAGATCCATGAAAAATGGAAGGGAAAAATGAATGACGATTACGAGATTCAGCTTACTCCGGAAGTGCGTGAAGCCTATCTTGATGTTTTAAACCAGCAGAGAATGTGGCTCATTGATCAGAATCACACTCATTCAGAGGTTGATGAAGACATCATCCGAAAACATTTAATGAATATTGATCTTGAAGAGGAAAGAATTCGCCTTATTAATTAATTTTGGTTAAAATTTAATCATTCAAAATGGAGAAAAGCTTTTGCAGATATTCATCTTCTTTCAATACTTTATGATAAGACTGCTTTGCATAAGCCGGTGAAAGCTCGTAGTTGTCCGGTTTTGCGTTAATATCTTCATTTTCAATGTACTGATTCAAATGACGTGTGTAATCTTTAATTAATTTATTGATTACTTTTCTTTTTATTTTACAGATGGTATTGTTCTTTATTTTTTGTAAGGAATTTAAAATGAATGATTTATCTCCATGGAAATTTATAATATTTGTCACAAAAGACAAGTTGTGCTTATCCTGAATTACAGAATGTTGGTCATCTTCAAAAATCATGATCTTTAAGTTTAAATTGTTCGGGGAAAATTGTGAAACACGAAAAATAGATTGCTGAAAGATCAACAGACGGGTATCGGGTACGACTTTTTCAGGACAAGAAGAAGTCTGGTTTTAGTAGGAGTAAAATTTCCTGTTTCCATGATAATAATATTTAGTGGTGTGAGGTGGAAAAGTAAGCCGTGAATTTACTTTTCAGTTTCTTCAATTCAAAAATCTAACCAAACTTAAATAATTTATTTCGAAATATTAAAAAAATCTAAAAATTATCTTTAAAAATGTATCATAATGGGTAAATTTTGAATGATTAATCGGATTTTTGTGGTATCTCTTAACTATTTTTCAATTAAATGAGAGTTGCATTTTTATAGCTTTTTGTAGAATTAATTCTACGCGATGTGAGTATTTTTCTACAATAATAATTTTTTTAACGCTGAATCTAACCTTATTTTTGCCTTAAGATTACCATCAAATAATTTTGCTCGCTGAGATTCTAAAAATACAGATGCTAAAGGCTGAATGCTTATTTCTAACTAAGTTTTTTGGCCTTTTTATTTAATAATTGATTCTAAATTGTTTAAAATTACTACGATTAATTTTTCAAATCCATTTAAAAGAAAACCTCCCATTGCTGAGAGGTAAAAAAAATTGACTCAATATTGAATATAAAACTCAATCACTTTATTTGTGGTTTTCAAGCCATTTCAAGCGGCGTTCATCAGCAAGATGTTTCACTTTAAAATTTTCAAAAGTAGCACTGAAACCATTTCCGTCGGGGCAGGCAGCCATTAGACCTACCATTACCGGCGAGTTGTCCTGTAAATAGGCGTTTCGCATCATTACATAGTTTTTATCATCGAAAGAATAAAAAATCTCAACAGCATCAAGCCTTCTGACAGCTTTTATCCAGACTTCGGAAGGCGTTTTCTCTAAGGTAATAACGCTCCAGTCGCTGGTTTTATGGGTGACAACGGTGCTTAAATTATATTTTCCGTCCACAAATTCTATCCCTGCTTTTATATAATTTTCTTTGTCGATCCTCAGCATTAGTCCCATTTGGTCAAATCTGGCCTTATAATTTCCGCTGATTTTCACTTTTGCTTCAAATTCTCCACCATACGTGGTGTATAAAAAAGGAGCGTCGTCTACCGTGAAACCATAATGCGAAATTCTCCAGTAATCGCTTTGAGGCGTAACAAGCATGGATAAAGCATTATTTTTAATTTCCCATTTTTCGGGCTCATTAAACCATGTCATTTTTTCTAATGTCTGCGCAAAATTTTTCTGAACAATTAATAAAGCACAGCCTAAAAATATTTTTTTCATTCTTCGATGAATGTTACTTATTGATTAATTTAGCAAAAGTAAAACATCACTCCTTTATCATCAATACTGATAAATAACCATTTTTATGAAAATAGTTGAAACCCTGAACAAAACATTGCTTAATAAGAACAAAAATACCTGTTCGCTTGATATAGAAACCTACAAACAGATTGCATTGGTCTATTCTCAGGTTGAAAACGCTATTTCGGTTTTAAGTGATATGCAGGAGAACAAAAGCTTTGTTTATCAGTCTAAGACAGCCTCGGAATTAGGTCTGAAGTTTAAAGAAAATCCTACGGTTATTAATTCGATCTGGGAAGAAGAAATTCTGAAAAAAATACATCCCGATGATAAGCTTAAAAAATATATTCATGAATTGCGTTTTTTTAAAATGATGGATTCTTTAAAACCTGAAGAAAGAGCCCAATTTAACGTAACCTCGAGGATCAAAATGAAGGATCAAAATAATGTCTACAGATTTGTGCAGCACCGGATGTTTTATTTTTACTCGGCCACAAACGGGAAATTGAGGTTTGCGCTTTGCCTGTATAGTATTTCTTTGGACCAGTCGCCGCTTTTGCAATCAGAATTTTTGATCATAAACTCGGTTACGGCAGAAATTGTAGGTGAGGATAAATTAAATTATAAAAATATTCTTTCACAACGTGAGCTGGAAATTCTGCAGTATGTCGGAGAAGGATTTACAAGTAAAGAAATTGCCGCTTTTCTTTCAATAAGTGTTAATACGGTAAGCCGGCATCGGCAAAATATCCTTGAAAAATTAAATGTAAAAAATTCTATTAAAGCTTTTAATGATAGTTTTCATTAAAACTACAGCCATGATTGAATTTTTTCAACTCTGAATTGTTTTTAATTAAAGATTTTAATTATAGTTAAATATTTAAATTAAGTCTGTTATATAATATGATAGACTTAATCGTTTTTGCTTTATATTATCGAAATGTATTGATTTTAAGAGTTTTTAATAAAAATATTACATGCATAACAAATTTTACTGATAAATTCAATCTAACCGATGTTAAATAGTCATATATTTGTTCTTTAAACAGCTAACAATATTAAGGATGAACATAAACTTTACAACAGCCACATTTAGGGATTTTGAGAATATTCCGGATTATAATATCGCTCAAAGGGCGGAGATTTTTTATGAATTTTTAGAATACATGAAATCAAACGGACACATGAACTACAGACTGAAAAATACCACAGGTACCAATTCGGTAGTAAGTGTAGATATTGAGAATCAAAATAAAGAATACGTAAGTTTCGTTTCCAGTGATTACCTAGGGTTTACTCAACATCCGAAAGTAAAGCAGGCAGCGATAGAAGGGATAGAAAAATATGGGACAGGAACTGGTGCCACACCACTGATCGGAGGATATTTTGACTATCATAACAGATTAGAAAAGAAAATTTCTTCATTTTTCGGAAGAACAGAAGATGAAGCCGTAGTTTTTACAACGGGATATACTGCGAATAGTGCTTCACTGCAATGTTTAATGCAAAAAGAAGATCTTGCTATTTTAGACATGGCGGTGCATGCAAGTATGTATGAAGGATGTGCTTTTACCAATAAAAAAACATTTCCTCACAACAATTTAGAGGCTTTAGAACATATTTTGAGAACTTCTGAAAACCTTTATCGTACAAAACTCGTAATTATAGATGGAGTATATTCCCAGGATGGTGATACCTCGTATGTGAATGAAATTTATGATTTGGTAAAAAAATATAACGCCTTTTTAATGGTGGATGATGTACATGGAGTAGGGATTTTGGGCGAAACAGGAAGAGGAACGCTGGAAGAGGCCAATTTACTGGATAAAATCGATATTATAACAGGCACATTCAGTAAAACTTTCGGAAGTTTGGGAGGATATGTGATTGCAGATAAAAAAATTGCGGCTTTATTGAGATTTCAGTCTCGCCAGCAGATTTTCTCGGCAACCGCTCCGCCTTCTTCCGCCGGGATCATTAAGGCGATTGATCTTATTGACGAAGAGCCGGTATGGAGAGAAAAGCTTTGGAGTAATATTAATTATTTCAAAAAAGGGCTGGATGATCTTGGTTTAGACACCGGAATCACACGTTCTGCCATTATTCCTGTAAAAATTGGCGACCCACATGTAACAGGTGATGTAGGAAGGCTACTAATTGACAGAAACATCTATACCAACCCGATTTTATATCCTGCCGTAGCAAGGAAGGATGCAAGAATCAGAATGAGCGTGATGGCCAGACATGAGAAAGAACATCTTGATAAGACGCTCAATGCGTTTGAAGATATAAATAAAAAATTGCATATTGCAAAAAAATAAAATACATATGCCTAGAAAAGTTGTGCAAGGTCCTATCCGGGACAAAGAAAAAACAAAACAAAAGCTGTTGGCCGCAGTCGGAAAAATTTTAAGAGTTAAAGGCTATTCAGGACTTAAAGTAAGCAAAATTGCAGCCGTAGCTGGCTTTGATAAAAAGCTGATTTACGAATATTTCGGAAGTACGGAAAAGCTTATCGACGAATATATCAAATCTCAGGATTATTGGAGCAAAGTAAACCAAAATATAGAAGTAGACCTTTCAGACGGCGGAAAAGAGCTTTCTAAACTGGCGCTGCTTAATCAGTTTGACAGTCTTAAAAAGAATAAAGAGCTACAGAAAATTATTCTTTGGGAGCTTTCAGAAAGCAAGCCTATTCTGAGAAAACTGGTAGAGCAGCGTGAAGAAGTCGGAGATGTCATGTTTAAACACATCACGGATCCCTACTTTGGCGAAGATGCCACAAGATACAGGGCAATTATGGCTTTGATTATTTCCGGTGCCTATTACTTAAATCTTTATACAGGGTATAACGCAAGCAAATTCTGCGGGATTGACCTTAAAACAGATGAAGGTAGAAGTGAAATCGAAAAAGCTCTTGTAGAGATCATCGATTTTGCTTACCAGAAAAAATAAAAACACAAAGAGGCTTTTTCTATTAGAAAAATTAAAAATTATTGAGAAATTTGAAAGCTTATATTTTCAAATTAGAAGTATATTTCTTAATTTTGACCAATGGAAAATTTTATAGTATCTGCAAGAAAGTATCGTCCACAGGAGTTTGACACTGTAGTTGGGCAGTCACATATTACAGATACTTTAGAACATGCTATTGAAGAAAATCAATTAGCACAGGCTTTGCTTTTCTGTGGACCTCGTGGTGTGGGTAAAACTACATGCGCCAGGATTCTGGCCCGCAAGATCAACGAAAAAGACGGCTCTGTTTCAGAAGACGGCTTTGCTTACAATATCTATGAGCTTGATGCTGCATCAAATAACTCGGTGGATGATATCCGTGAGTTGATCGATCAGGTTCGTTTTGCTCCCCAGGTCGGTAAATACAAGGTATATATTATTGACGAGGTGCATATGCTGTCTTCTGCTGCCTTTAATGCTTTTCTGAAAACACTTGAAGAGCCGCCGGCTCACGCTATTTTTATTCTGGCTACGACAGAAAAGCATAAAATTATTCCTACAATTTTATCACGTTGTCAAATTTATGACTTTAAAAGAATCATTATTGAGGATATTCAGGGTCATTTAAGAAATATTGCGCAAAAAGAAAGCATCCAATATGAAGATGATGCCTTATATCTTATTGCTCAAAAAGCAGACGGAGCTCTGAGAGACGCCCTTTCTATTTTTGACAGGCTTTCCACATTTTCCCAAAAGAATATTACGCTCGCAAAAGCTGCTGAAGTATTAAATATCCTTGATTACGACCAATATCTTAAAATTGTAGATCTAGCCAAAGAAAACAAAATTCCGGAAGTACTTTCTGCATTTAATGAAATCGTGAAAAAAGGCTTCGATTCTCATATTTTTATTGCCGGATTAGGAAATCATTTCAGAGATTTAATGATGGCTCAGAATGCTTCGACAATAGATTTGATTGAAGTTGGCGAACAGACAAAAACCAAATTTGTAGAGCAGGCCCAAAAATGGAATGCCCAACAATTAATTGATGCCATTGAAATTTGCAACCACGCAGATATTAATTATAAAAATTCAAAAAATCCGCGGCTGACAGTAGAAATTGCTTTAATGCAGCTGGCTTCTATAACGGCTAACGGCGATATTAATAAAAAAAAAAGTTTATAATATTAGCCCCGTTTCTTGATGAAAAGCAGGAATTAAAAATTCCGCAGAAGATTCAGGAAAAAAAAGAGGAAAAGGCTGAAAAGCCTATCGTTACTGAGCAGGTTCCCCAGGAAATTAAAAAAACTTCCAAACCATTATCCAGACAGGGAATTTCTTCAGGTTTCAGTATTAATTCTTTTTTAAATAAGGAAGAAAAAATTGAAGCTGAAGAAGAAAATAACGCCGTAAAAACCGAAGAATTACCCAAAAATCATTTTACAGAAACAGATTTACAATCGGAATGGAATTTGTTATTAAAACAGCTTCAGAACAAAGATATATTTGTTTATAATGCCATTAAGACATTCAAGCTTGTAAAATCCGATGAAAACCAAATCACGGTTTTATATCCTTCAGATTCCGCAAAAGTCGAATTTGATAAGGTCAGCAGAGAGTTTTTTAATCATTTTAAAACAAAAGTACACAACTTTTCTATTGAAGTTGAATACAAAAGAGATTTTGAAAACCTGAAAATTGAAGTTGTTACCAAAAAGAAGATCTTCGAAAAATTTATCGAGAAAAATCCTTTGCTGAAAGATCTTGATGATTTAATGAAGTTTGATTTGTCATAATTTTTTATATATTTGTCAAAGATTTTTGTGGAAATTAATTTTTCAACAAAAACAAATTATTATTTGAAAAGCTAGAAATAAACGATTCACAGTAAACAAGTGCAACAATTTATCTCACATAAATCGAATCTTGAAAACCATTTTGGTTTTGTAGCTGCTAATTATTTTAGCGGTTATTTTGGCTTTTCATTTAGCTATTTTAGAAATTTCAGAAAGTATTATCGATTTTATTGGTACTGCTAGCTAAATTTCTTTCTCAAAAAATATTGGAATAATTGATTTTCTATTCAAAATTCCTACTCCCACTAAATTTTTTTAACGGCATTTTTTTGAAAGGAATTATAAAGTAATTTTATAATCAAATAACTATTGGTGTAAATTTTTTTAATAAGAATATAATAAATTAACAATATGAATTTAAAAGACCTGAACAACGATTGGATCAATGAGTTTTCTCAACCATTGATGATCGCAGGACCATGCAGCGCGGAAAGTGAAGCCCAAATGTTGGAAACCGCAAGAAGAATCAGAGAAACAAACGCACAGGTTCCGATTTTTCGTGCAGGAATCTGGAAGCCCCGTACAAAACCCAACGGATTTGAAGGCGTAGGCGTTATCGGTTTAAACTGGCTAAAGAAAGTAAAAGAAGAATACGGCTTCAAAACTGCGACAGAAGTTGCCAATGCCCACCACGTTTTTGCGGCTTTGGAAGCTGACGTTGATATTCTCTGGATCGGCGCGCGTTCTACGGTAAATCCTTTTACAGTTCAGGAAATTGCAGTTGCTTTAAAAGGAACAAATAAGCCTGTTTTTGTAAAAAATCCTGTAAATCCGGACTTATCTTTATGGATTGGCGCTCTGGAAAGGCTTGTAGGACAGGATATTAAAAATTTAGGTGTAATTCACAGAGGTTTTTCAACATACCAAAAAACGAAATACAGAAACAACCCGAACTGGCAGATCGCTTTGGATTTTAAAAGTCAGTTCCCGAATATTCCGATGCTGATCGATCCTTCCCACATCTGCGGAAACAGAATCGGTTTGGCCGATATTACTCAGGAGGCTCTAAACGTTGGTTATCAGGGAGCTATCATCGAAACGCATAGTAATCCCGATGAAGCATGGAGTGATGCGGCACAGCAAATTACACCTGAAGTTCTGGCTGAATTAATAAGCAATTTAAAAGTAAGAAATACAGGCTTAGCCGGCTTTGAGGGCGAAATGGGAAGACACAGAACTTTAATTTCTGATCTGGATTTCCAATTGATCGAGCTTCTTTCTCAAAGAATGAAAATTTCTGAGAAAATCGGTAAGCTTAAAAAAGAGAATGACATCGCGATTTTCCAGCCTGAACGTTGGAGAGTGATCACGGAATATGCGATTCAAAAAGCCAAAGAAACGGGATTGTCTCAGGATTTTATTGAGAAAGTTTTCAAAGCGATCCATGAAGAATCTATTGAAGTGCAGAATAGCATTATGATTGACAGGTAATTGAGTTGTAAAGTTTTAGGGTTTGAGAGTTTGAGAGTTTATTCGCGTAATATAAAATCCGCTATTCTAAACTCTCAAACTCTCAAACCCTAAAACACTCAAACCTAATCCTAATTGCTTATATTTGCACCATCTTAATATATGAAAGGGAAAATCATTAAATCTACAGGAAGTTGGTATCAGGTTTTGGAAACAGAAACCGGAAGGATTTTTGAGGCCAGGATCAGGGGAAAATTTAAATTAATTAAAACCAGGCTTACCAATCCGCTTGCTGTAGGGGATTTTGTGGAATTTCAACTGGAACAGGATGATATTGCATGGATCACAAAAATCGATCCGCGTAGAAATTACCTGATCAGAAAATCCGTCAACCTTTCGAAAGAAGCACACATCATTGCATCTAATATTGATCTGGCATGCTTTATTTTTACCCTCAAACATCCTGAAACGTCACTTGGCTTCCTCGACCGGTTTTTGGCGTGTTGTGAAGCTTACAATATTGAACCATTAATATTATTCAATAAGATGGATGTTTTGCATGATGAAGAAATAGAACTTGTAAAAGATATTGAATTTCTTTATCAGGAAATCGGGTATAATAGCCTGGAAATTTCATCATATTCAAAACTTAATTTAGAAGATTTACAGGAAATCCTTAAAGATAAAACTTCCGTATTTTTCGGGCATTCCGGATGTGGAAAATCTACTTTGGTAAATGCTTTACAGCCGGGCTTAAACTTAAAAACTTCTGAAATTTCAGATACCCATTTAAAAGGAAAGCATACAACAACATTCGCTCAGATGCATTTCTGGGATTTTGGAGGAAATGTAATCGATACTCCCGGAGTTCGTGAATTTGCCATGATTGATATTCAAAAAGAAGAAGTACAGCATTATTTTCCGGAGATTTTCAGAAAGAGAAAAGAGTGCAAGTTTCATAATTGTCTTCACATCAACGAGCCTAAATGTGCCGTTCTTGATTCTTTAGAGACCGGCGAAATTCAACATTCCAGATATTCTACTTATATAAAGCTGATGGAAGAAGCCGAAGAATTGTCTAAAATATAATTCAATTTTATATTAACAAACCGCAATATATCTTGTTTAAAATAATTAAACAGGAGTTTAACTATTTAATAATGTTCGAATTAGGAACAGAATTCGGGAAACATCGATCAATAAAAAACCCAGCCGAAGCTGGGTAAAAACTAATAACCATGAAAACTCAAATTAAACATGAGAATCGCAATAGAATAAACAATTACTGTGCCAAAGTTTGGTTCATAATTTCTTAATAAAAGTTATTTTTATGTTAAAAAAAAATTAAATTAAAATCAAATATATTTTTTGTAATTTTGCGCCATTAAAAAAATATACATTTATGTCTAACATTACATTCACTATGATTAAGCCTGATGCTGTTGCTGACGGACATATCGGTGCTATATTAGGTAAGATTTCAGAAGGAGGATTTAAGATCAAAGCTTTAAAATTAACTCAACTTACTGTAGCTGATGCAAAAAAATTCTATGAAGTACACGCTGAAAGACCTTTCTATGGGGAATTAGTTGATTTCATGAGCTCAGGGCCAATCGTTGCTGCTGTTCTTGAAAAAGACAATGCCGTTGAAGATTTCAGAACTTTGATCGGAGCTACAAACCCGGCTGAAGCTGCTGAAGGAACAATCAGAAAGATGTTTGCAAGAAGCATCGGAGAGAATGCAGTTCACGGTTCTGATTCTGATGAGAATGCTCTTATCGAAGCTCAATTTCATTTTTCAGGCAGAGAAATTTTTTAATTAAAATTTATCAAAATAAAAAAATCCGGAAAATTTTCCGGATTTTTGCTTTTTATGTGCCATACTGTCCTGTTATTTGTCTGGTTTATAGATTGTTTTCAATGGTGCCAACTTTTTTTCTTTGTAATTCAAGAGGTTTATCCAGCAAAACAGCAATTACGGTCATATTTTTGTCGAGCCTTTCTGCTGGAACATCAATATAAATAATTCCGGGCGTAGAGCTCCAATATAATTTATTATAAACTTTATGACTGAGAAGAGAACCATCTCCGACAATACGGATTCTGGCAATTTCATTTTTAATTCCTTTTAAAGCAACGGGACCGGTTGGTGTACCTTCCACAAAAAGATAAATTGTTTGTTTATCCTTCGAAATCACGCTCATTCCTGAGAAATGGCCATTTGGCAGACCTTTTTCTGTCTCAAAAAGCGCATCTGCATTTTTACTGATCCAGTTTAGGGTTTCGGGGTTTGTTTTCGGTGTTTCAGCGATTTTCATATCCAAACCATCGCCTGTCAATCCTGAATTTACAAAAATATTATTTCCTTCATGCAATTGATCGGCAATTTCATAGACCGCAGATTTTGTACTTTTGTTTTCAAGAACTTGAGATAAGGAATATTTTTCTTTGTTAATGGCTTTTGTGCTTACTTTTTCATTAAAATCAAGCTCAACAACAGTAACATCCTGATCGAAATTAACATTTAAAAAATTTAAAGTCAAATTTCCGGAATTATCTTCTTTGAAATTGACTTTTCCAATATTATCTCCGATGATTTTTGCTGATTTTGGCGGATAACCTAATCCATAAATTTTTGTGAAATCTTTTGCTTCTTCTAAAAAAAGAAATAATTTTTTACCGTCTTTAGAAATCGAAGATTTTCCTTTATAATTTTCAAAAGGTAAACCTGTGCTTGTTCCGTAGATGGCATCAGGATATTTTGAAGTCCACCTTGCGAGGCTTTTTAAAATTTCAACTTGTTCCTGGGGAATTGTTCCATCAGATTTCGGCCCAATATCCAGCAGTAAATTGCCACCCATATTGATGACGTCAACCAGGGTTCTGATAATCATATTCGGAGTTTTATAATTTCGGTCATAAGGCTGATATCCCCAGGCATCGTTTATCGTGTAGCATAATTCCCAATATTTATTATCCGGATTTATAACCGGAATTCCCTGCTCCGGAGTTTCATAATCCCCGTGATCATTTAATCTTGAATTAATAATGATATCCGGGTTGTATTTTCTTAAATTTTCTAATGTTTTCGGTGCCTGCCATTCTTCCGAAGAATGTTCCCAATCTCCGTCAAACCATAAAAGATCGGGTTGATATTGCGTTGAGATTTCATTTAATTGAGATTGATAATAGGTTACAAAACTTTGCCAGCGTTTAGGATCATCTTTAATTTCATACCGCTTTTTTACCCTGGTATTGATGTCATAATAAGGATGGCTCCAGTCGGGAAGAGAGTAGTAGATACCGGTTTTTAATCCCGCTTTTTTAAGCTCGGAAACAAAAGGGGTAAGAACATCTTTTTTAGCTAAAGAATTTTTAGGAATTGTTGTTGCTTTTTCCGCTTTTGAATTCCAAAGAGCAACGCCGTCGTGATGTTTTGAAGTAATGACTGCATATTTGGCTCCTGAATCTTTGATGAGCTTTACCCATTCGCCCGGTTGATATTTTGAAGCGGAAAAGCCATTCAGCTGCTTCATATACCTTTCATGATTGATATAATTATTAAAAAAAGACCATGATTCCGGGATTCCGTCAACAGAATAAATTCCCCAGTGAATAAAGATTCCCAGTTTAGCATCATGAAACCATTCCATTTTTTTATCATCGGGGCTGTTTTGTGCTTTTATATTTGAAGTAAATAGTAAGCTTATAAAAGAGGCTGCAACAATTTTTCCTTTCATTTTTATTGTTTGGCCGCTAAAATAATCAATGCGAGCTGTAAAACCTTGTTTTCATCAATAATAATTCAATGATGATGAAAATAAATCAAATATTCATTTCACTAATTAAATATATTCGGTATTATTATTCTTTTAATGTATTATTTTTATTTTTCAATAGTATTTAAATCATAAAGATAAAATAGATGAAAATGACGACAATTATTTTAATCATCACGGCTACGTTAACTGCTTTGATAGCCGGACTTTTTTATGCTTATTCCTGTTCTGTGGTTTTAGGGTTAGGAAAATTATCCGATGTTGAATATCTGAAATCCATGCAGTCAATTAACCGGGAAATCCTTAATCCGGTCTTTTTTATAAGCTTTATGGGAACAGCAATTCTGCTTCCTGTTTCCGCCTTTCTTTTTCGGTCACAAGGCCCGGTTTTTGTTTTTCTTCTTTTGGCATCAATTGCTTATCTGATCGGGGTTTTTGGGGTAACAATGTTTGGAAATGTTCCGTTAAATGATCAATTGGATCAATTTGATATTGTTAATTCAACAACAGAAAATATCAGGAAAATGCGTGAAGCTTTCGAAAGCAAATGGAATTTTCTTAACAATATCAGAACCGTTTTTTCTTTAATAACAATAATATCAGCCGTTTGCGCCTGCATCTGGAATAAAATTGAATAATGAATAATTTTAATAGTAAGTAGAAATACTTAAAATAAAATTCAGTGTTTTTACGGATGCTTTGTATATAATTTATTTGCATCTTTACAGCGCATTAAAAATATAAAGTTTAATGCAAAGTCCTCAGGACAGAAACTAATAACCATCGAAGCTCAAATTTCTCAATGAGAAAAGGCAACCAATTTGGCTGCCTTTTATTTATTTAAATAGATTTGAAATTAAATTTTCAAAAGCTCAATTGTTCTTTCAGGGCTTTCTGCCGAGAAAACAGCATTTCCTGCAACAAGAACGTCTGCTCCGGCTTCGAAAAGCTTTGCAGCATTGTCAAGGTTTACACCACCGTCAATTTGAATTAAAGCGGTAGAGTTATTGCTTAAAATTAAATCTTTTGTTTCAGCGATTTTTTTATAGGTATTTTCAATGAATTTTTGGCCTCCAAAACCTGGGTTTACGCTCATTAACAGTACCAAATCTACATCAGCAATGATATCTTCCAGCATTAAAACCGGTGTGGAAGGATTTAAAACAACCCCTGCCTTTGCCCCTAAGCTCTGGATATGATGAATCGTTCTGTGAAGATGAGTGCAGGCTTCATAATGTACAGAAACCAGATCTGCCCCGTGATTGATGAATTCTTCAACATATTTTTCGGGCTCAACGATCATCAAATGCACATCAACAAACTTTTTGGCGTGCTGCTGAACAGTTTTCATTACCGGAAAACCGAATGAAATGTTGGGTACAAATCTCCCGTCCATCACATCCACATGGAACCAGTCAGCCTGAGAGTTGTTTAACATTTCAATGTCTCTTTGCAGATTCCCAAAGTCTGCAGATAAAAGGGAAGGAGCAATAAGCTTCGTTTTCATTTTTACTTATATTTAGATTTTAGAAGTTAGAAATTAGAGGTTAGATTAAAACTAACTTCTAGAATCTAATTTCTAACTTCTTTCTTAATGATATTTCAATTTCATTTCCGGCTGAATTTTCAAAAGAGTTTCATAGATCAGCTTAATTACATTTCCTACATCTTCTTTAGAAACCATTTCTACCGTTGTGTGCATATAGCGCAAAGGTAAGGAAATTAAAGCACTTGGAACACCGCCGTTGGAGTGGGCGAAAGCATCTGTATCTGTGCCTGTTGCTCTGCTTGCCGCTGCTCTTTGGAAAGGAATTTTATTGTTTTTTGCAGTATCAATGATTAATTCTCTGATCACATGATGAATGCTTGGCGCAAAGAAAACTACCGGCCCGTCGCCACATTTTTGGTCGCCTTCTTTTTTCTTTTCGATCATTGGAGTTGTCGTGTCGTGGGTAACGTCTGTTACAATTGCGATGTTTGGCTTGATCGTATCTGCAATCATATCGGCTCCGTACAAACCAACCTCTTCCTGAACGGAATTGGTGATATATAAACCAAACGGAATCGTCTTTTTGCTCTCCTTTAAAAGTCTTGCGACTTCCGCGATCATAAAGCCGCCGATTCTGTTGTCTAAAGCTCTGCAAACGAAATAGCGGTCATTCAATTCAAAGAATTCATCAGGATAAGTGATCATGCAACCTACATAAATTCCCATTTCTTCAACTTCTTTTTTTGTCGTTGCCCCGCAATCGATGAAGATATTTTCGATTTTTGGAATGGGTTCGTTTTGATTCGCACCTCTTGTATGAATGGCGGGCCATCCGAATACACCTTTCACAATACCTTTTTCCCCATGAATATGAACGACTTTTGACGGCGCGATCGTCTGATCTGAGCCTCCATTTCTGATAACGTAGATCAATCCATCGTCTGTAATATAATTAACGTACCACGAAATTTCATCGGCATGAGCTTCAATCACTACTTTAAATTCGGCATCGGGATTGATTATACCATAGCAAGTTCCATAATGATCTACTTCAATTTTATCAACATAAGGTCTGATATAGTCCATCCAGACTTCCTGACCTTTGTGTTCGTAACCTGTTGGTGATGAAGTGTTTAAATATTTTTCCAAAAATTTTAAAGATTTCTTCTCAAATTTCATAAAAAGGAATGATTTTTGCGTTTAATTTTTACTGTAATACGCGTAAAAATAATGAATTTTAGTAAGATTGTCTGCCTTTTTCTCCTCTTTTTTGGTGTCTGCGTTTTTGCGCAAAAGGATTCTGTGATTGCAAAACCCTTAAGCCAATATCCTGCAGAGCTACTAAAAGTAGATGAATTTGGAAATAAATATTATTACGACGAAAGACAGAAAGCCAGAATCTATGAAATAAACGGGGAAACAGTCGTTGTGATGGATGAGTTGGTATTACTAAACAAACCTAAATTCAACAATCAGTTAGACCGGAATTATTATTATTTTCTAAATAAAAAATTATATAGGGTTTATCCGTTATTTTTAACCGCTTTACAGCAATACAGAGACATTCAGAAAGAAATGACGGATCTTGACAGCAAAGCCAAAAGGAAATATGTTAAGGACAGGCAAAATATGCTGGCAGACCAATATGAAAAGCAATTAAGAGATTTAACGACTACTGAAGGACAGGTTTTTGCCAAATTAATGAACAGGGCGACCGGAAAAAATGTCTATGAGATCATTAAAGAATTAAGAGGCGGATGGAGTGCATTCTGGTGGAATGTAAAAGGAAAAATGGCAGATATTGATTTAAAAGATCAATATAACCCTCATAAAAACAGAACCGATGAGTTTCTGGAATCGCTTCTGCAATCCAACTGGAATTCTGGTTATCTACAGCCTTATCCGGGAGCCAATCAGTTTAAAATACCAAAGTAATATAAAATTAGAAATGAAAATTCCTGTAAGCTTTACAGGAATTTTTCTTTTAGTTTATCGAAAACAATTTTGTCAATAGGCAAGGGAAACGGATTATCGGGTCTGTCGATCTCAAGCCATTCCGTTTTTTCAATGCACGGATCGAGGATCAGAAAATCTTCTTCATTGACGATATTTACTATATAATATATGGTAAGCAATTGTTCGTTTTCTCTGAACCGCGAAACGAGAAATTCTTCCTGAGTATAAAAATGTTCTACAATTTCGATTTTTACATTTAATTCTTCATCGAATTCTCTGTGTAGGCATTCGATCAATCCTTCACCGAATTCCAGCCCGCCACCCGGAAATTTCATTAATGGCTCGCCGGCGTATTCTTCAAACAATGTTAAAACTTTTTTGTCTTTTACAGCACAAGCATAAACTCTGATGTTTATCTTATCGATCATAAATAATATTTTGTATAGCTAATGTAAGAAAAATTGTTAAAAGTTATAAGTTAAACTATTAAAGCTTTACCGCATTGATCATTTCCCTTTTCCCCGGCGGTCCCTGTTTCTTTTCTACTTTGAAATTTAGCTCCTGAAGGATTCTTCTGACACTTCCTTTGGATGAGTAAGTTGTTAATAGCCCGTTAATATTCATCTTGTCGGAAACCATTTCAAACAGCGGCTTTTCCCATAAATCAGGCTGCACTCTTGCTCCGAAACAGTCGTAATAGACAAGGTTGATTTTTGGTAACTCAATGTCTTTCAGGTTAAAGAAGTCACATTCTATCTTTTTTAAGTTAAATCCATTAATAATTTCAACCGATTTACCCCAATCTGATTGATGAATTTTTTGATAAATATTTTTAAATTCGGGGTTATCAAAAAGGTCAAAATAGGCTAAATCTTTAATTTCAGATTCATTTATGGGATATTTTTCCAGTGAAAAATAGTTAATGATATGATTTTTGTCAGTTTTTAAATATTCATTAATTGTAACCAAAACATTCAAACCTGTTCCAAAACCGAGTTCTAAAATATTAATTTCGTAATCATTTATTAAATTTAATCCATTTTTGATAAACACGTGTTCTGCTTCCTGGAGCGCTCCGTGGTGAGAATGGTAGTTTTCATTTAAGTCATTGATAAACAATGTTTTACTACCGTCGTTTGTGGTCTTAATTTCTCTTTTCACGCTTTTTTTTGTCAAATTTAACGTAAAATTTTTATATTTAGAAAATTATGTTAAATTTGTAGAACATCATAAAAAATTTTAGAAATGATAATTCAAAAAACTGAAAACTCCAGAATTTCTACATTCGACCCAAGCGATTTTTCATTCGGAAATACTTTCATTGATCATATGGTAATATGCGAGTATGAGGACGGAAAATGGGGGGATGTAAAAGTAGTTCCTTACGGTCCGTTGGCATTTACTCCTGCGATGATGGGGGTGAATTACGGGCAAGCTTGTTTTGAAGGTATGAAAGCCTATAAGGACAAGGATGGTCAAGTTTTCCTTTTCAGGCCTGAAAAGAATTTTGAACGTATCAATAAATCTGCTGCACGTCTTGCAATGCCGGAAGTGACTGAGGAAATGTTCCTTGACGGGTTGAAAGCTTTAGTTGATCTTGACAGAGACTGGATTCCTTACGGAGAAGGTTTATCTTTATATATCAGACCATTGATCTTCGCTACAGAAGAAGCATTAAAAGCAAGAGTTGCTAATAAATATATGTTTGCAATCGTTGCTACACCGGCGAAAAGCTATTATACAGAGCCAGTTTCAGTAAAAATCTCCGACCACTATTCGAGAGCGGCAAACGGAGGTGTAGGTTCTGCAAAAGCAGCAGGAAATTATGCCGCATCTTTTTACCCGACTCAATTAGCAATCGAAGAAGGATATGAGCAAATTATCTGGACGGATGACGCGACTCACGAATATTTCGAGGAAAGTGGAACAATGAATGTTTTCGTAAGAATCAACGATACGATTTTCACTCCGCCAACCTCTGAAAAAATTCTTGACGGGGTTACAAGAGACAGCTTCATTCAATTGGCAAAAAGAAGAGGAATCGAAGTAAAAGTGGAGCCAATCCCTGTAAAAACAGTTATCGAAGCTCAGAAAAACGGAACTTTAAAAGAAGTTTGGGGAGTAGGAACAGCAGTTGTGACTACCGTTTTCCAGGCATTAGGATATCAGGGTGAGAAATTACAGCTGCCGACACTTTCAGATGAAGAAAGCTATGCTGCAACGCTTAAAAATGATCTGGTAAACATTCAAAATAACGTTACGGAAGATCCTTTCGGATGGAGGGTTTTGGTAGATCACGTTATGGAAACAGTTTAATTTAACGTAAAAAATTGATATAAAGCCAGGTTTTTCCTGGCTTTTTTTGTTTTATGATTATAGGTTCGCGTTTGTCATCCTGAAAGAAACGATGTGAAATGATAAATCTCAACATCACTTTTTACACAATCGCTTTGGAAATATTAAAAAAAACGACAAATATCCTAGCCCAGATTGCAGCAATTGTTTGAGCTCATTTTTTTAGTTTAGGCTGCGGCGGCGAAGCCGCCGCAGCCTAAACTAAAAAAATAGCGAGTGCGGAAAGCTGGAAAAAGCTTCAAATAAAAAAAATAAAATAGCTTTTCGATGTAATCAAATTGCTCCTTAAAAAACAATAAAAATACAATTCGACGGAGTCAAAAAGCTTCAATTAAATAGACCTGGTAAAAAATAACAATTTGATAAGATTTTTCAACTGCTTCGCGCTCAGGTGACAGAGAAAATGAGAAAACTTTTAATTCAATGTTACACAAGTTTTGTAATGATTCCCGAAATGCGTATTTTCGCAAAAGTTTATGAAAAAAATACTCTTCATATCGGTGATAAGCTTAATGAGCTGTAATAGAAATTCGCAACAGGCACATCCTCCTGTAGGCGGTGTTTTGAGTAAAAACGACCTTGATGTTTCTAAAGAGAGGATGAAAAACCTCAATATTATTGAAAGGAAACATATGCAGGATTGGATCAATGCGCAACCAGTGAAATTCTATCCTACACAGCTTAATTACTGGACGAATGCCGAGAATTTCGATAAAAGGGAAAGAAGACAGGACAATACGCTGATTTCGTACTCTTACGAATTATATGATTTTGACCAGACGAAAATTTACGATGCGCCTTTCGAAAGAAGAGACGCAAAATTCGGACACTTTGATGAATTGAAAGCTGTAGAAAATGCTTTGCGTTTTATACATGATGGTGAGGAAGTTACGCTTTTAGTTCCATCTTCTTTGGCGTACGGTACTTATGGAGACGAGAAAAAAATAGATAACGACATCCCATTAATCATAAAATTAAAAGCGCTATAATAAATGAAATTGTTTAACAAGAATATAATTCTGGCAGCGGCAAGTATCTCGCTGATGAGTTGTACACCAATTTATAAAAAAATGAACGTAGACAAAGAAACTTACGAAGGTCTTAATGACGGACTTTATGCTAATCTTCAAACGACAAAAGGTAATCTGATCGTAAAGCTGGAAGATAAAAAAGCACCGGTAACTGTGGCTAATTTTGTTGGTCTTGCAGAAGGTAAAATCGATAACAAAGCTAAGGCTAAGGGAGTTCCTTTTTATGATGGAACGATTTTCCACAGGGTGATTAAAGATTTCATGATCCAGGGAGGAGATCCTCAGGGAACGGGAATGGGAGATCCTGGATATAAATTCGAGGACGAAAAAAACGACCTTAAGCATACAGGAAAAGGAATCCTTTCTATGGCGAATTCAGGACCAAACACCAACGGTTCTCAGTTTTTCATCACAGAAGTGGCTACTCCCTGGTTAGACGGAAGACACACGATCTTCGGAAAAGTAGTAAAAGGTGATGATGTGATCGATGCGATCGCAAACGTAGAAAAAGGAGCTCAGGACAAACCCAAAACAGATATCGTTCTAGAAAAAGTTTCTGTTTTCAGCAAAGGTGACGAGTACAAAAACTACGATCCTGCAAAAACTTTCACGGAAGGAAAAGCGAAGATCGCAGAAAACAATAAAGCATTCATCGCTAAAGAAGAAGCTGAAAAAAAGAAAAAAGAAGAGGAATTTGCCGCCAATCAGTTGAAAATGGTTGAAGATCAGAAAGCAGGAATGCAAAAAACTGAATCCGGTCTTTACTACAAAATCACAAAAACAACTGACGGAAAAGCTCCAAAATCTGGTGACAATGTATCTGTACACTACGCTGGAAAGTTAATTGACGGAACTAAATTTGATTCTTCATTCGACAGAAACGAGCCTATCGATATTCCAATCGGGATGGGTAGAGTAATCAAAGGATGGGACGAAGGTATCCTTTTATTAAAAGAAGGTGAAACTGCTACTTTATTGATTCCACCAGCAATGGGTTACGGAGAAAGAGGTGCAGGTGGAGTGATCCCACCAAACGCATGGTTAGTTTTCGATGTTGAGCTTGTAAAAGTACATTAATCGAAATTTTTATAAAATTGGAAGCCGTCCGAAAGGATGGCTTTTTTGTTTTCTGATGGTAAGTGATTGAAAATTACGTAGAAATACGGATTCCCGTAATGAAGTAATATGTTACATTAGCTAGATTTGAAAATTATACAATGTTTAATTAAAATTTAGATAAGATATGCCATTAAATTATGAGAGAAGATTAAGTAATCTACAATCAAGAAGATATGATAATGAACTGAATGAATCAGTTATTTCGAAATCTTTTAGTAATGATAAAATTCCTAAGAATATAAAATATTTATATGAATCCATGAGTAAAATAGATTCAAAATATAATGAAAGAACCTATGATGCTGCTAATAGAGTACAGAAACATTTAGAAGGAAATTTTAACTTACATTTTGATAGAGCGTACAGAACACAGGGCTCTGTTGTTACTGGAACTAATATAAAGGTGCATAGCGATTTTGATTTATTAGTAATCATTAATAAATATCATTTTAACGGACCAAATGTACCTATTAATAATCCTTATACAGATACTGATCATACTGATGATATTAAAGACTTAAGAAAACAATCAGAAAATATTATGTCAAATATTTATGATGAAGTAGATAAAACAGGAAGAAAAAATATTTCTATTTTTAATAAATCACTAAATAGAAAAGTAGATATAGTTTTTTGTTTTTGGTATCATACTCAAGATTATATAGAAACACAAAATGAGTATTATCGAGGAATTTATTTGTATGATTTTATTGAAAATGAAAAGATTTCGGATTTTCCTTTTGCACATATCAGTCAAGTTAATGCTAAGGGAGAGACTACAAACGATGGCTCTAGAAAGGCAATTAGATTATTAAAAACTTTAAAGGCTGATTCTTTAGAAGAAATAAAACTGAGTAGTTTTGATTTAACTACTATTGTTCATTCAATAGAAGATAATTTACTTTATTATCATTCAGGAAAAGAAGTTCAAATAGCTAAAGTAATATCAAATCAATTATTAAACCTGATAAACAACTCTGAATTAAGGAAAAGTATAAAGAGTCCAAATGGAACAGAAAATCCATTAACAGATGATTGTGTTTCAGAAATGAGGAACTTGAAAAAAGATTTAGATGAATTGATTGAAGATGTAAGTAAAGAGCTTTATAATTCATATTTTGAAAAAGGGGAATTAATTTATTCATAAATATTATAATGAGAAAAAAAAGAATTTTTATAGGCTCCTCGTCAGAGGAATTACATTTAGCAGAGGCTGCTAAAATGATATTAGAAAGGGACTTTGAAGTTACCATCTGGAATGAAAAATTATGGGATAATGCTGTTTTTAAATTAAATAATAATTATCTTAATGATTTAATTAAAGCAAGTTTACAATATGATTTTGGTATTTTATTGGGAACCCAAGATGATAAAGTTGAAGTTAGAGGAAAAGACTATTTGCAGCCTAGAGATAATGTGATTTTTGAATTAGGATTATTTATAGGACGATTGGGACTTAACAATTGTGCTTTTATTATTGATGAAGATATTAGAGTTTTATCTGATATTAAAGGAATTTCCCTTGCACGATTTAAAAAAAATGACATAAAGTCCTTTCATGAATCAATAAGGCAAATTGGAGATTTGTTTAAAAGCCAACAAGATTCAGATATTAACTTTTTTCCTTCATCTACATTGGCTTCAGTTTATTTTGAAAATTTTATAAAACCGACATGTACTCATTTAGTTAATAATGATGGATTAGATGATGAAGGAACAAAATATAAAGAATGTAAACTGAAAATAATAATACCTGAAAGGCTTACAACTGATGTAAATCTTCAATTTCAGAATATAAAAAGAAAGTTTTCTTTGAAAAAATTAAGTTTTGATTATGCAGGAAGACCAAGAAATATAGAAGTTGAAGCTATAATAAACGATAATAAGGTATTTATAATTGATTTTCCAACAGTTCTTTCTGGAATAAACTATGCCATTTCGAACTTATTGCCAAATGATTTTAATAAAATGAGTCCAGATTATGATTCAATTATTCAAAGAGAATTTGAAAGATTTATCTACACTTTAAAGAAACTAGCTTTAAGAGATGGCTTTGATTCGTTTATAGAAATTGTAAAAGAACAAGAAATGTAATCCAAACCGTCCTTTTGTGAGGACGGTTTCCCATTTCCAAAAACCACAAAAATTCCCTACTTTAGTTCAAAATTCTCCAATGAAAAAACTCCTGTACTGTTTCTTGATGTTTTCAGCACTTTCCTTTTCCGCGCAAGGAAAAAAATTCTTTGAAGGAGGTGAGGCGCAACTCAAAAATCCGGTTGAGAAAATTAATTTGAACTTTTCCAATAATATACCGTATGTGAAAGTCAATATCAATGGGAAAGAATACAATTTTTTGTTTGATACAGGAGCTCCGACGGTTATTTCCACGGCTGTTTATACAGAACTTGGTTTGGAGAAAAAGCATAAGAAAAAAGTAAAAGATTCGCAGGAAAATAAACAGTCGCAGATCTTTACGGAACTTCCGGAAATGGTGGTTGATAATGTAGTTTTCAAAAATATTGGAGTAATTGTAATGGATTTTAATGTTGCCGAAATGAACTGCTTCAAAGTCGACGGAATCCTCGGAGCCAATCAAATGGCTAAACTTTTCTGGAGGATTAATTATTCTGAAAATTCACTGGAAGCTACAAAAGACCTTTCAAAATTTGATTTAAATGGCTACGATGTGACCATTCCGTTTGAGGCAAGGGCACAGAAAACGCCTATCGTAGAAACCAAGGTTTTAAATAATAAAGTTGAGCTTACCTTTGATACCGGATTTTCAGGAAGAATGAAAGTAACCGACAATAATTTCGATTCTCAAAAAGTAAAAAAGTTCGTAGAAACGTACGGATCGACTTCTGTAGGAGCCTATGGCACGGGAAAACCTACGAAAGGATATATTTTTAGAACCGCTGAATTATCTTTAGGCAATCAGATTTTCCAGAATGAAATGATCACAACCGGAAATTCAAGCCTTATCGGAAATGATTTCTTCAAAAACTTTATTTTTGTGTTAGACTGGGCGAATAATAAAATCTACATGAAGCGCATCAAAAACGATCCTCCAAAACTGGAATCTTTCGGCTTCGGATATCGTTTTGTAGATAACAAGCCTGTCGTGGTTCTGGTCTTTCAGGAGAATGATTTTCCGGTGAAAATTGATGATTCCATTATAAGCATAAACAATGTAAATCTTGATCATCTCAACACAGAATCTGCATGTAACTATATGATCAACAGGGTAGAGGAAAATGCAACAAGCATCAACGTCAAATTAAAAAGAAACGGAAATATTCTGGATGTTAAACTAGATAAAAGAGAATACTTAAAATAATTCAAGAACCTTTCAAAATATAAAACCGCCCTGAAAGAGCGTTTTTTTCGTAAAATTATAATTGAAGTTATGAGTGTCTGTTCATTCTCTTTCTCATCTCAAATGAGCTGTGATCACCGTTCAGAGAACTGATGAAAAACAGGCTGAAACCTACATACGCCACAAAAGCGACAAGATAAATCATCAGGTTATTAAATGTGATTTTCGATACGAATATCAGCACAGAGAAAAGTGCAAATCCAATTAATAAAATAATACTCCATACTTTCATTTTCATAGAATCTTCTTGATTCTTAAACATCATATTCATTAAATTCTTCATCATGAATTATTTTAATTGTTAATTTCTTTTTTATTGCCATTTCTTCTTGACAGAACGATGCCCGACAAATAGGCCCTTCCGTTGTTCAGAATTGCTAATACATCGGTGTAAAAAGTATCACTTTTTACGTTGGCTAAGCTTGCGATGTAGTTGGCCATCTGTTTATAATCGTGACTGAGATTTCTCCTCAATGCCTTTACATCATACGTTTGCTTTTGCGATGTCTCGTAAGAACGCTTTGCAAAAGCAGTGTTGAATGCCGTATTGGAATCCGACAGATGATTGGCGAATTTCACGATACTCAATACAGAAACATGGAAGCTGTATTCTGAAGAGAGTAATTGATCGACAAGCATATTCAGCTTGTTTGTTTCTTCTTCAAAAGAGGCATATTGCACATTTTTATACTCATTCAATAGCAGCTTTATGGCAGTATAAGCATCTCTTTCGATTTGGGTTTTGGCGTTTCTGTAAGGCTTTATAGCATCTCTCAATGCCTGTAGATCGGCATCACGAATCGCGTCTGCATCAGCAATTTTTAATGACTCTTCACTCGCTCTTACCTGATCAAGCGCGCTGTTGAACATCGGGATCTGAGCCTGAATAGCATCAGACATTCTCTTAAAATCAGAATCCGTATTGGCGTTTAAGGTTGAGCTGCCGAAGTCTTCAAAAAAGCGGACAATAAACTGCCCAAATTCAGCATGATGGAGCCTTGAAAGGTCCAAAGTTATTAATTTCTTCATCGAAGTGTGTTTTTAAGAATTTTTTTTCAAAGTTGTATGTAGCTAATTTTATGCCAATTATCTATTTTCTGTAGTAATTAGTAAATCATTATAGATATCTATCATATAAACCGCTTCCGGTGATACACATTACCGGTTTACAATACCGGAATTCCCGACGGACTAAATCAAAACTTTCCTACGCCACCGGAAACTCCGGCGAAGAGAATCAGAATAAGATGAGCCTGTCGGAAATCCCCGTGATGAGAAATTAAAAGAAAGCTCACTATCGGAAAACCCGACGAAGAAAACCTGTATTTTTCAGGAGCTTAATCCCGCTTTCCGCACTCGCTATTTTGAGGATTTCGGCGGCGGCAAAGCCGCCGCCGAAATCCTCAAAATGAGCTCAAACACATGCTCCAATCGGGGCTAGGGGAGCAGTTGTCATCTCAATATATCACAAAAGATTCAATACCCGGTTTGTCATCCTGAAACCTTTAGGTTCGACTTAGTTAAAGGATCTCAAGAATGTATTAGCGATATATTTCTGTCATTGCGAACAGACTGAAGGTCTGCGAACGCAGTTCAGGAGCGACGAAGCAATCTCTAAAAACAAATAGGAAACCAAGCTAACCGCACAATAAGCGCACACTTTGTCATCCTGAAAGGATCTAAACAGTTAAAACATTAATCATTTAAAAAACTAAGTAAACAATGAGATTGCTTCGTCGCTGCGCTCCTCGCAATGACCTCAGTATGTGCGGCGAAAAATTCCCCTTCTTCGGAAGGTGGCGAAAATTCTAAAAGAATTTTGACGGGATGGTTTTTAACGGAGTGAATGTTAATGGTTAATTTCTCAAGCTTCATCTAAATTAACAATCATTTATTGACGATTCACTTTCCTAGCCCGGATAGCAACGGGTACCCCGCAACTAGAAGTGGAAATGGTGAGGTTTCGGTGTGGGATTGCGTTGGCGTGAGGAGTATGAGTGGATAGCCGGAAAAAGCTCCTGATAAATTATACTCAAGTATTTAAAAAAACAAAAACCGCCCCTAAAAGGCGGTTTCATTATCTTACCAGTTCTTATCAATCATATAAATAAGCTGTGTTATTACTGTGGCACCGAGCAGTAATTCTCGGCGGTTCACTTTTTCAAAAGTATCCTCTTCCGTGTGATGAATGTCGAAATATCGTTGGGAATCGGGAACTAATTCAGCTGTTGGAACGCCCATATCATGAAGCGGATAAATATCCGTCCCAGAATATCTGCCTTCAAAATCGGTCGCTCCGTAAGGCTCGAACAGAGGTTTCCAGCTTTTGATCTGATTTCTTTTCTGGTCGTCCATTTCTAAGGAGACCCCTCTGGGCGTAAAACCTCCGGCATCGGTTTCTATGGCGAAAAGATGTTTTTCGTTGTTGTCTCTTACTGTTTTTCCATATTGTATGCCACCTTTTACGCCGTTTTCTTCATTCGCAAAACATACAACTCGTATGGTATGATTGTTTTTAATGCCAAGATTTTTGAAGGTTCTTAAGACTTCAATGCTCTGCACAATTCCCGTTCCGTCATCATGCGCGCCTTCCCCGACATCCCAAGAATCGAGATGTCCGCCGACAAGAATGACATTTTTATCTTTTTTACCCGTAATTTCCCCGATAACGGAATGTGAAAGTTTTTCACCTTTCATTCCACAGCTGGAGTTGAGCTTTGCGGTGATTTTTTGTGATTGTAATAACCTTTCCAATTCGTCTGCTGTGGTATTTCCAATAGCTACGGCAGGGATTTTCTGATCGTTTTCATAACGCATTGCTCCTGTGTGAGGAACATCATCAAACGCAGAAGAAAGCGACCGGATAATAGCAACCTTTCCGCCTTTTTTTGCGGTTAATGAAGCAGCATTCACCCGATATTTGGCTGCATCGCTATATCCTTTAAATGTCTGAATATAAGACTGATTAAAAGGATAGTTGAAGAAAACTATTTTGTCTTTTACCTTTTCGGCAGGAAGCTTTTCGTATTCTTCCATTGATTTTACCATGATAATTTCTCCTGAAACGTCTTTTCCGCCTGTTCCTTCAGAGTTTCCCAGAGAAAGCATTTTCAGGTTTTTCCATTTTCCGTCGGAAATTTTGATCTGTAGAGATTCTTTTCCTCTTTCCCAAACGGGAATCATTACTTCCTGAAACCAGACCTTATCTGCACCTGCATCGCGAAGTTTTTGCTCTGCCCATTTCACGGACTTTTTATACGCTTCGGAACCGCTTAAACGGTGACCGATGTTTTTAGTTAAATCTCTTAATTCGGTGTAAGATTTACCTTTATTTAATATTTCCGTAGAAATTTTACTGAATTGTATGGAATCTTCTTTAGCCTGACCAAAAGCCGGCAAACTAAAAAGTAATAATGATGTTGCTACTATCTTTTTCATTTTTTACCAGTTTTTATCGATCATGAAAATAAGCTGTGTCATGGCAACGGCGCCTAAAAGAAGCTCTCTTTTATTCACTTTATCGAAAGTATCTTCCGTAGAATGGTGATAATCAAAATATCGTTGAGTGTCTACAACCAGCTCTGCCAAAGGAATATCCAACTTTTTTAAAGGCGAAATATCCTGAATGGCTTCCGTCTGATCAAAATCATAAATACCGTACGGCAGGAAATAATTTTTCCATTCAAAAATCTGTTTTCTCCTTTGTGGGGACATATCCAGTGAAAAACCGCGTGGAGAATAGCCTCCCGCATCCGTTCCTAAAGCGAAAACATGTCTCTCATCTTTCTTTTTAACATAAGCCGCATACATTTCTCGCCCTTGTCCGCCGTTTTCACTGTTGGCGTACAAAACAACTCTGATCGTATGATTATTTTCAAAGCCAAGCGCTTTTAAGGTTCTTAAAACTTCAATACATTGAACCACTCCAGTCCCGTCATCAATCGCACCTTCTCCAAAATCCCAGGAATCCAGCTGAGCTCCTAACACAATCACTTTAGAGTCTTTTTTTCCTTGAATCTCAGCAATGATATTCGGATTGGTGGTGTCGCCTTTTGATTCGGCGGTCATATTTATTTTAGCAGTGACTTTTTGTTTTTTTACTAATTTTTCCAGTTCGTCAGCAGATCTTACTCCGATTGATAAGGCAGGAATTTTTACTTTATCATCCGGTTCGTAATAAATCATTTTTGCATGAGGAACATCGTCATTAGCTGTTGTTAATGATCTTATAATTAAAGCTTTTGCTCCTGTTTTAGCGATGACAGAAGCAGAAATCAATTTTGATTTTGCTGCAATTAAGTAAGCATCACTGGTGTTAATAATTTTCGGATCCATGGGAACATTGACGAAAACAATTTTGTCTTTTAACTGTCCCACAGATAAAGCATTAAGCTCAGAAGTAGTATTGATTAAGACAATTTCGCCGGTGAGATCTTTTCCGTCTGTACCTTCCGAATTTCCGAAAGATAGCATTCTGATGTTTCTCCAGTCTCCGTTTGCTGTTTTTATCTGTAAAGATTCTTTTCCTCTGATCCATACCGGAGCTTTTGCTTCCTGTCTCCAGATCATTTCTATTCCGATCTCTTTAAACTTCTTTTCTGCCCATTCAACAGCCTTTGCATAGCCGGGAGTTCCGCTGAAACGCGGTCCGACCCCTTTAGTTAATTGTCCGAGATTGTCGTATGCGGTTCCATTGGTCATGATTTCGTCTGAAATCTTTTTAAATTCATCATGATAGTTGAATTTTGCCGAAACGTTTGTCTTTTTTACCGTTTTTTTCTGAGGTTTTTTTTGAGAAAATAAAAATCCACTCAAAAAGAGTGGAATTATAATGAATATTTTTTTCATTTTTTATTTACCTTTTCTTTTTCCGCTGATAAAAGTAGGGAAAATATAGGAATAAATTAAGGTTTCATATCGTACATTAATAAGGCTGTAACCAATTTGGGCTCAATAAATGTACATTTTGGAGGCATGCTCAGTTTTAAATCAGAAATTTTAATCATATCATTAAAACTGACAGGATATATTCCAAAACCGACTCTTCCTTCACCATTGTCTACTTTTTCTTTTAACAGATTAATCCCTTCGATGTTGGAAGTTCCTTTTACATAAGAAATCTTATCTGAGCTGTCCGGATCTTCAATTTTTAAAATATCTTTAAAAATATATTTATCTAAAAGATGGTGGTCAAGATTGTCTAAAGACATTTCCTGAGAGCGAAGGTCGTGCTTTACGTGAAGAGAGTAAAATTTACCGTCCATATACATTGACATATGGAATTTCTGCGAAGGAAAATAAGGTGCTTCTCCTTTTTCGTGAATAAGGAAATATTTTTCAAGCTGCTTTAAAAAATCTTCAGCTGGAACACCATTAAGATCAGTTAAAATCCTGTTGTAATCATGAATTTTAATCGACTGGTTGGAAACGATGAAACTGTACACAAAATTATAAGCTTCCGTACCGTTATGTCTTTTGTTTTTGTCTTTATGAAGCTTTGCATTAAGCGCTGTGGAACCAATCCTGTGGTGGCCGTCCGCAATATAAAATGCATCGATCTGATCGATTACTTCTTTAAACTGTTGCAGTTTCAGACGGTTATCAATCCTCCAGATTTTGTGTCTGATTCCTTTTGTATCCACATGATTGAAAATCGGAACATTTTTTTCTTCATGATTCATCAGCAATTCAATCTTGGAATTGGCGGGATAGGTCAATAAAACAGGTTCTGCCTGTAGATTTACCTTATCAAGATAATGAGCCAGCTTTTCCTTTTTCTGAGGAATTGTGCTCTCGTGTCTTTTAATTTTGCCGTTCCAGAAATCTTCGATGCTCGCTAATCCTAAAAGGCCTCTGAAAACCTGTTTGCTGGGATAAATCTGCTCATAAAGATAATAGGCCGAGCTGTCCTGAATGAGTTTTTTCTCTTCAACCAGCTCTTCAAATGTCGATCGGATTTTCCTTAAATTCCTATCAATATCTTTAGATTTACTTACAACATAAGGTTTTATCATGTTGATGTAAGTATTTTCAACTTGGGCTTTCTCCGCTATTTCTTCCTGGGTAAAATTATCCAGCGGATGAGTAGGGAAGGTGCTCTCGAAGTCTTTATGAGGTCTTATTCCACGGAAAGGTTTAAAAACAGGCATATTTTATTGTATAGTTTCTTTTTGTAGCTTAATAATCTGTTCTGCTAATTCGACGCCGATTTTTTCCTGGGCATCTACCGTATTTCCGCCAACGTGTGGGGATAGAGATAGCGCAGGATTCATCAATAAAGGCAGTTCCGGAGTTGGTTCGTTTTCAAAAACATCCAGTGCTGCTCCTGCAACTTTTCCTGATTCAATAAAATCGATCAGTGCTACTTCATTGATAACGCCGCCTCGTGCAGTATTTACAATATAAACTCCGTCTTTCATCTTTTCAAACTGAGGCGTGTCTATGATATATTCGTTGGTCTTCGGCGTATTGATACTGATGAAATCTGCTTCCTTAAGAAACTCATCCGTATTGTTGGTAGAAGTAATTTCAAAGTTCACTGACTGGCCGTCAAAAAAACTTAATGTCAAAACTTCCGTTGCAGGTTTTCTTGTTAAAACTTTAACCTTCATTCCTAAAGAAATCCCGATTTTTATAACTTCCTGACCAATACTTCCAAAACCAATAACTCCTAACGTCTTCCCTGAAAGCTCGTACGCATTGCTGAACGATTTTTTCATGGCATTGAAATGAGTTTCTCCTTCCAAAGGCATCAATCTGTTCGATTCATGAAGGAATCTCGCCAGTGAAAAGAAATGCCCGAAAACCAGCTCTGCAACCGATTTTGAAGATGCTGTAGGGGTATTAATTACTTTAATTCCTTTACTTTTTGCATATTCAACATCGATATTGTCCATACCGATACCACCTCTTCCGATGATTTTAAGGCTTGGACAAGCATCAATCATATCTTTTCTTACTTTCGTAGCGCTTCTTACGAGAAGTATATCTACGTTGTTTTCATTGATGAAATTGATCACATGGTCCTGTGCAACTTTGTTGTCCAACACTTCAATTCCGGCATTTTTTAATGCCTGTTCTCCAGCTTTCGAAATTCCGTCGTTTGCTAAAACTTTCATGGTTTTTTTATTTAATTTAAAATTTTAAAGATTGCAATATTTAAAAATTAAATAGTTGCGCAAATTAAGAAAATTTAATTAATGATAAATAATCCTTAAATCTTTGAATTTTAAATATTTAAATTATTTAACAGACTTCATTACATCCACCAAAACCTGCACGCTTTCGATCGGTAAAGCATTGTATAAACTTGCTCTGTAACCTCCCAAACTTCTGTGTCCGTTCAGTCCGCTGATTCCGGCAGCTTTCCATGCAGCGTCGAATTCCTCTTTTTTGCTGTCATCGATTAATTTAAATGAAACATTCATCAACGAGCGGTCTTCTTCTTTGCAGAACGTTTCAAATAACGGATTGCTGTCGATTTCGTCATACAAAAGTTTTGCTTTTGCTTCGTTTCTGGCTTCGGCAGCTGCAATTCCTCCATTATTTTCTAAATGTTGCAAAGTCAGTAAAGACGCATATACAGGGAAAACCGGTGGCGTATTGTACATTGATTCTTTAGAAATATGCTGAGAATAATCTAACATTGAAAGCATATTTTCTCTTCCTGTTTTTCCAAGGATTTCTTTTTTGATCACTACTAAAGTAACTCCCGCAGGTCCCATATTTTTCTGGGCTCCGGCGTAGATTAAATCAAATTTTGAGAAATCCAGCTGTCTTGAGAAAATATCAGAGCTCATATCGCAAACCATCAAAGTTTCCACTTCAGGGAAAGACTTCATCTGAGTTCCGTAAATTGTATTATTTGAAGTACAATGAAAATAATCGTACTCTGATCCTACCGTATAATCTTTTGGAATGAAAGAGTAGTTTTCCTCTTTCGAAGAACCTACAACATCTACATTTCCTAATTTTTTTGCTTCCTTTATAGCTCCAGCAGCCCAGGTTCCTGTATCTAGATAAGCTGCTTTTCCGCCAACTTTCAACAAGTTATAAGGCACCATCGCAAACTGAAGACTGGCACCACCACCCAAATACAAAACTTCATAATCATCGCCTAAATTCATCAGTCTTTTTACAATGGCACGCGCTTCGTCCATTACCGCAACGAAATCCTTGCTTCTGTGAGAGATCTCAAGAAGAGACAATCCTATACCGTTAAAATCTAAAATAGCTGCTGCCGACTTTTCGAATACCTCTTGTGGTAAGATACATGGTCCTGCGCTGAAGTTGTGCTTTTTGCTCATATTTTTATTTTTTGGTTTGCAAGAATATCAATCTCTTGCGGTTTCAGAATTAATATTTTATTGGATTTTTTCAAGTTTATAGTTAAAAAAACCGTCTCATGCTTGATGAGACGGCGTTTTTTATTCACCGTGTAAGAATGCTTTTTTATTAAGCAGTGCTTCTTCTGATTCTACATGGTCCTCATCCGGAACACAGCAGTCAACAGGGCAAACCGCTGCACACTGCGGCTCTTCATGGAAGCCTTTACATTCCGTACATTTATCTGTTACAATGAAATACACATCATCACTTACGGGCTCCTGTGGTGAATCTGCATCCACAGTGAGTCCTGATGTTAATGTTACTGTACCTTTCAGCTCAGTACCTTCGGAAGCTTTCCAATCTACTGCTCCTTCATAAATTGCATTATTTGGACACTCTGGTTCGCAGGCCCCGCAATTAATGCATTCATCAGTTATTTTAATAGCCATCGCTAATTTTTTTTAAATTTGCACAAAATTACAAAATATTCCCCAATTTTACAGTAATTATGAATATTGAAAATCAAGTTTTAGGACTTACGAAGGTAAGCAATTATATTAAAGATTTTTTAACAAAGAATCCTGAGGATTATAATGAAAATGATTCTGATTTTGAGTTATTGTTAGAAAAATCAAAAATAGAGAACCAGTGGTTCACAATTGAAAATCAGAAATTTGCCTTAAAACAATGGGCAGATTTATTAACCGAAGAAAATATAAAGAATTGGATTCAGGCATATACGATCTCAAAAATCCCTAAAAGAGTAGGATTGATCCTGGCCGGAAATATTCCTATGGTGGGATTTCATGATGTGATTTCTGTGGTTTTGAGCAATCATATTCCGGTAATCAAATTGTCTTCAAAAGACAGATACATGATTCCTTTTTTGTTGAAAAAATGGAAAGAATTTTCTAATGATAATGTTGAATATGAGTTTGTTGAAAGATTAGAGAATTTCGATGCCGTAATCGCTACAGGAAGCAATAATACAGCAAGATACCTTGAATATTATTTTAAAAACCATTTAAATATCATCAGAAAAAACAGAACTTCCATTGCTGTTCTGAAAGGTGATGAAACTGTAGAAGAATTAAAACTTTTAGCGAATGATATTTTCCAGTATTTCGGTTTAGGTTGCAGAAATGTAACAAGAATTTTTATTCCGCAGGATTTTGTTATTGACAGATTATTTGAAAGTTTCATTGATTTTCAGGATATTATCAATCATAATAAATATGCGAATAATTACGAATACAACAGAGCGGTTTACCTTTTAAATCAAGAACAATTTTGGGATAATAATTTCGTTATGTTAAAAGAAGATGATAAACTGTTTAGCCCACTTTCTGTAATTAATTTCAGCAGATATTCTTCTTTGGAGGATGTTAAAAGCTTTATTGCTGAAAATGAAGAGAATATTCAATGTGTGGTTGCGAAAAATGGACTGGGTTTTGATACCATTGCTTTTGGGCAGGCGCAAAACCCAAGTTTAGACACCTATGCAGATAATGTTGACACAATGAAGTTTTTAGAGCTGGTTTAATTGTCTTTGTCTTAAATAATAATTTACATCAAATCACCGAATTTTATGAAAAAAATATTTTTAATTCTTTCTGTTTTTGCAGTTCACCTGTGTTTTTCACAGAAAGTAAAAAGCGTTACCGTAAAAGAAGCCAAGACGACTGAGCAAAAGCTTGAGCTCAGCAAAGACAAAATTGAATTATTCAACGGGAAATTTGTGCAGTTTATCACCGCATTAAAAACTTCCGATAAAAAGACAATGGAAAGTCTGCTTTCTGACAATGCAAAAACAGCTGTTACGGATAAAGTCTATAAAAGGCTGACGGAAGATATTCATTTTGATAAAAAGCTTGAAATCTTTAAAACAGGCTATAAATCGTTGATCGGAGGTGGTAATTACCCAATGATTCAGTATAAATATTCGGATGATAAGTCGACTGAGCCTAAAGAAATTATTACGGCTGTTTTTGAAGAAAATGGCAAAATCTTAGGAATTAAGCCTTATAAACAAACAAAATAAATAAATTAATTTTATATATTTAAATAAAAATATAAACTATGATGACAGATGTTTTAGTTGCGAATTCTAAAGACGTGGAAAAGGCAAGTTTTTACAAAAAAACGTATTTACACGTTGCTGTATCAATCCTTTTATTTATCGGGGTTGAAACGGTTTTATTAAAAGTGGTTCCGGAACAATTGATCTTGGCAATGTTTGCTCAAAGGTACGCTTGGCTATTGATTATCGGAGTATTTTGGCTGGCTTCGGTTTTAGCTACAAAATGGTCTCTTTCTCAAAGTAAGGCAACACAGTATTTCGGCCTCGGATTTTATATTTTATTGGAAGCGGTAATTTTCTTGCCTCTGATTTATATAGCAATTGTTTATTCTGGCGGACAGGTGATTTATCAGGCGGCAATGCTTACTCTGGCGATGTTTGCCGGAATTTCTGCAGTAGCGTTTACTTCCAAAAGAGATTTTTCTTTTTTAAGGAATATCATCGTAATCGGTGGATTTATTTCACTGGGATTGATCGTTGGCGGAATGCTTTTCGGGTTCAATCTTGGACTTTGGTTCTCTGTAGGAATGGTGATTTTGGCTTCTGCTACGATCTTATATCAGACAAGTAAGCTTAAAGATTCTTATGGTGTCAACCAATATGTGGGAGCTTCGTTACAGCTTTTTGCATCTATTATGTTGCTGTTCTGGTATATTTTAAGTATTCTTATGAGCAGAAGAAGCTAATGTAAAAGTGATAAATTATGAATTTAAATTATGAATTTTTCAAAATGTTTAAATTCATTTTTATAAACCAAAAAATCCTGATGTCTTTTCATCGGGATTTTTTATGTGAAGTCAATAATTTTTCAATTATTAAATCTTTCAATCTTTTAATAAAAAAGCTATTTATCAATGGATCCTAAAACCTTTTGAGCAAAAGAATTTAAAGCATCCTTTTCACTCATTCCGTTTTGTACGTTGGCGTGAACTTCCAAGGCTCCGCAGATGTTTGTAATTAACTCACCTGCAACGTTTAAGTCCTCTTCACTTGTACCTCTGAATTCGCTGAAGCTCTCCAAAACCTCTAATGTTTTTTCAAGATTTTCGGGCGTTTGGTTCTGGTAAAATTGTCTGATTACGGGTAATTTCATAGCTTATAATTCGTTAAATAAATTAATTAAACTTTCAGCCTGATTAGATTGAACCTGATTCACCAATTCACCATTTTTGAAGATCGCGAAAGTAGGTAAATTGTCAACTTTGGCTAATTTTCTGCTTTCCGGTAATTTTTCTGCATCTACGTATAGGAAAGGAATGTTTTCATTTTCCGATGCTAATTTTTTGAATTTCGGTTTCATTATTCTGCAGTTTCCGCACCAGGTTGCCCCGTACTGCACCACAACTTTTTCATTGTCGCTTACAATATTTTGCAGCGTATCTTCTGTTAATTCTGTATACATAATTTAAATTGAAAATTTGGGATTTACTAAAATAGAAAATGAGATAATTCTTAAATAATCAATGTGACTAATTCTCAAATTATCTCATTTTCAAATTAACACATTGTATTAGTTCTTAGCTAAATACTCAGCAGTAGAATTTCTGTCGGCTTTCATCGCTTCTTTTCCTTCTTCCCAGTTTGCAGGGCAAACTTCACCGTGCTTCTGAACGTGCGTATAAGCATCAATTAATCTTAAATATTCTTTTACGTTTCTTCCCAAAGGCATATCATTTACAGACTCATGGAAGATTTTTCCGGTTTCATCAATTAAATAAGTTGCTCTGTAAGTTACGTTTGAACCTGTGAAAATTTCATTTCCTTCTTCATCAAATTCGAAATCCTGATCAACGATTCCCAACATATTTGCCAACTGTCTGTGTGTATCAGCCAAAATTGGATAAGTTACCCCTTCAATACCTCCGTTATCTTTTGATACGTTCAACCAAGCGAAATGCACTTCGTTTGTATCGCAAGAAGCACCGATTACCTTAGTGTTTCTTTTTTCAAATTCACCTAAAGCCTCCTGGAAAGCGTGAAGCTCAGTCGGGCAAACAAAAGTGAAATCTTTCGGATACCAGAACAAAACTACTTTCTGCTGGTTTTTTGTTGTTTCTTCAAAGATGTTGATTCTAAGATCATCACCCATTTCAGACATTGCATCGATTGTTACATTCGGGAATTTTTTTCCTACTAAAGACATAATTTTCTCGTTTTTATATTATAATTTTCTGATGCAAATATATAACTATTTTGTCTATCGAACAAGTTGATATTGATAAATAAAATCTATAATTGTTTTTGATTAAAAATAGAATAAAATGTGTTTAAACTGGTGTTTTTCACTATTTTAATAAACAAATTTTTTATTTTTGATTAAGGTTTCGTCTATTAGAAAAAAATAAAAAAGCCTAAGCTTTTAAACTTAGACTTGATTTTTAAATAAGATGAAAATTTTTAAGACTAATTAAATTTTTCGAGTAATTCTTTAATTCTTTTCATGGCTTCTCTCAAATCATCTTCTGAAGCTGCATATGAAAATCGGATACATTCCGGGCTTCCAAAAGAAACTCCTCCCACACAGCCCACATGAGCTTTTTCTAAAAGAAACATAGCGAAATCATCAGAATCTTTAATCTCTGTTCCGTCTAAAGTTTTACCAATATAATGAGAAATATCAGGGAAGAAATAAAAGGCAGCCTTTGGCAGCAAAACCTTAAAACCCGGAATTTCTTTAATTAAATCATACACAAGATCTCTTCTCTTTTTGAAAGCATCGATCATAAATTTGTACTCGGAAGGATTGGTTTGTAACGCTGTGATGGAAGCTCTTTGCGCCATTGTGTTTGCTCCGCTCGTCATTTGTCCCTGTATTTTTTCACAGGCTTTTGCCAGCCATTCCGGGCAGGCAGAATATCCGATTCTCCAGCCTGTCATTGCAAAAGCTTTTGACATTCCGTTGATTACCGCAGTTTGTTCGTACACTTCCGGAAACTGGGCGATGGAAGTTGTTTTTGTTTCGTAATTGATATATTCGTAAATCTCATCCGAAATTACCGTGACATGAGGATATTTAGCGATAACTTTAGCTAAAGATTTCAATTCGTCATAGGTATAATAACCACCAGAAGGATTGCAAGGTGAGCTGAACAAAATTGCTTTTGTTTTTTCATTAATTGCTTCTTCCAGTTGCTCTGCAGTGATCTTAAAATCAGTAATATAAGATGTCGGAAGCATTACAGAATTTCCACCCATCATTTTTACCATTTCATCATAGCTTACCCAATACGGATTAGGAAGGATGACCTCGTCTCCATCATTTAGCAGTGATGCCAAAACGTTTAAAATAGCCTGTTTTGCACCATTTGAAACACAAATCTGTGTAGGTTTATATTCTAAACTATTATCTCTTTTAAGTTTATCAGAAATTGCCTGGCGAAGTTCCAAAAATCCCGGAACAGGAGAGTAGTGACTGTAATTTTGGTTAATAGCATCGAAAGCGGCTTGTTTTATATTATCGGGAACATCAAAATCGGGTTCGCCGAGAGTTAAGCTGATAACATCTATTCCGTTGGCTTTCATTTCTCTAGCCTTGTTAGACATTACAAAAGTTTGCGAGTAACCGAGTCTCTGTACTCTATCTGAAAGTTTGTCCATATAGTTTTTTGCATTTAAACAAATATATAATAAAAACTTAATCTGAATAAAATGTGATCAAAAAAAACAAATAATCCAAGATATAGATTTATTATATTTACAAATGTCTGTTTTAAATTAACTTGTTATGAAATATTTTCTTCTTTTAATGCTTTTTCCATGTATCATTTTTTCGCAGGCCCGTTTAAAAAAAGATGATGAAATAACAAAATATGTCTCTGAGGTTAATGCTGATTCTTTAAAATCTTATATCAATAAGCTTGTCAGCTTTCATACAAGACATACTTTGAGCACAGTTGATGATCAAAATAAAGGAATAGGCGCAGCACGAAACTGGGTTCTTAAAAAATTTAAACAATATTCAAAAAATTCTGGTGGGAGAATGGAAGTTTATCTTCAGCAACAGGATCTTCAGCCTGATGGAAAGCGTGTAGATCAGGGAGTTAACCTCGGAAATCCTATTGCATATCTAAAAGGAACTGACCTGAATGATAAAAGAATTTTTCTGATTTCCGGACATCTTGATTCGCGTGTTACTGATATTATGAATCGAACTTCTTTTGCTCCGGGCGCAAATGACGACGGAAGCGGAGTAAGTGCAGTAATTGAAGCAGCAAGAATTTTAAGCAAATCTTCATTTCCGGCGACTATTATTTTTGTCGCATTTTCAGGAGAAGAACAATCGCTCCTTGGCTCTAAAATGTTGGCGGAAAAAGCTAAAAAAGAAGGTCTTCAAATCGAAGCTGTTCTAAATAATGACATGATCGGCAACGTTAAAGCCGGAGAAACGGGCGAAACAAATGACCGCACACTTCGGGTATTCAGTGAAGGGCTTCCTTATCCGGATATTGATAAAAAAGCCATGGCAATCAGGAATATCGGACTCGAAAATGACGGAGATTCCAGACAGTTAGCCAGATACATAAAAGAAATTGCAGAGAAATATGTCAAAAAATTAGATGTAAAATTAATCTATAGAAATGACAGATTCTTACGTGGCGGAGATCATTCCAGCTTTGTTAATTACGGGTTTCCATCAGTGAGATTGACAGAATATTATGAAAATTACAATCATCAGCATCAGGATGTAAGAACAGAAAAAAATATTCAGTATGGCGACCTTCCGGAATTTATAGATCATGATTATCTCAAAAAAAATGTTGCTGCAAATGTTGCCGTGCTAGCCAATCTTGCCAAATCTACCTCAAAGCCTGAGAATGTAGAAGTAGAGGTGAAAGAACTTACCAATTCTACCACGTTACATTGGAAAAAGCCGAAATCCGGAACACCGGCAGGATATTTTGTGCTGATAAGAGAAACGGATAGCCCTGTATGGCAAAAAGAAATATTTACAACACAGCTTTCTATTAAGATTCCGTTGTCAAAGGATAATTATATCTTTGCGGTACAGGCAGTTAGTAACACTGGAAATTTAAGCTTGCCTGTTATTCCTAGTATTGCAAAATAATCTGAGGTGATGAAAATTCAAATACTTTATGATTATCCATAATTTGAGAAAATTGAAGAATCTTTGCGTGCCTTGCGTTAAAAAAGGCATTATAATTAAAGCGGATATTCAGAATTTAATTTGAATACAATGTGAAATAAAACTTATTTTTGCCAACTATAATAATTCATATGTCTATATCGTTACTATTAAAATACTTTCCGGATCTTACAGAAACACAGATTGACCAGTTCACTCAGCTAGAAAATCTCTACAACGAATGGAACGAAAAAATCAACGTCATCTCAAGAAAAGATATGGAATCGCTGTATGAAAAGCATATTTTACACTCTTTGGGAATCGCAAAAGTGATGGAATTTGCACCGGGAACCAAAGTTTTAGACATCGGGACTGGTGGTGGTTTTCCCGGAATTCCGTTAGCGATTTTATTTCCTGAAGTAAAGTTTACATTAATTGATTCTATTGGAAAGAAAATAAGTGTAGTAAATGCTGTTGCAGAAGGAGTTGGATTGAAAAACGTCACTGCAATCCACGGAAGGGCGGAAAAAGTAAAAGAAAAATTCCATTTTGTAGTAAGCAGAGCGGTTACTCAGATGCCGGAATTTTTGAGATGGTTAAAAGGCAAATTTGAAAAAGAACAGTTTAATCCCAAACATAACGGAATTTTATATTTAAAAGGCGGCGATCTTGCAGAAGAGCTGGCCGGACTTAAATGTGAAATTTTTAATCTTAAAAGCTATTTTGATGAAGAATTTTTTGATACAAAAAAAGTTGTTTATGTATCGAAAGGTAATTTTAATTCTTAAATTTAACATAATTAAGGAATAATTTTTGCTCAAATTTTAGTAATAATCGAAATTTATACAGTGTTATGAAAAAGTTTTTAAATATTGGGTTTTCAGCAATAATTTTAGGATTATTTTTGACCTCATGTAATGACGACGACGATTATCAGACCATTGAATCTATCGACAAAATAAAAATCGATAGTGTTAAAATTGCAAATGATACGATGGATGTTTTTACTGTTCAGAGTATCAGGACTTATTCTACTTATCCGTCTCATTGTGAGGGCTTTTACGGCTATGATTACATTCATAATGATAACTTGACAAGATCTGTTACGGCATATAAATATATCACCAACGGGCCTTGTGTTCAAAGCAGTTTTACAGGAATCAACCAGATCAATTTCAGTCCTCGGCAAACAGGAACTTACACTTTTAAATTTTGGAACGGCGGTAGTAATTGGATTACCAGAACAATTGTAGTAGAATAAAATAATGAAATGGATTTTTGTAGCTTGTTTTCTGATTTCCAATAGTTTATTTTCACAAAAAATCATCTGGAAAGAAAATGTAAAATTGAAATGGAGCAATTTTAAAAGTAATATTAATAATCAGCGCGGCAGCAATGTCGTTGCTTATACAAATTGCGGTTGGGTATATTCGTATGTGAAATCTTCAAATCCAAAAACACCCGTAAAAATAACTATCGAAACCGTTTTTAATGAAGATAAATCATGGAAAGATGTTAAAAAAATCAATGATTATATCTTGTTGCATGAACAAAAACATTTTGATGTTGCCGAACTTTTTTCAAGAAAACTGCGAAAAGAAATAGCGGAAAAAATAAAGACTTCTTCCGATTTTGACAAATATTTTAAAGACATTTATAATCGTGTTTTAAAATCATATCAGGATTTCCAGAGAGCTTATGATGCCGAAACACAAAACGGTATTGTTGAAGAGAAACAATCAGAATATAATCGTATTATTGCTGAAGAGTTAGACAATTTAAAAAGTTATAAAGCCTCTTGAAATTTCTCAACAAAATCATTCACGAATTATTAGCCCAAAACCCGGATCTTTCTGAGTTTAACATTGTTCTGCCCGGGAAAAGACCCATTGTTTTTATCAAACAGATTTTAGAGGAAAATAAATATTCAGGGTTTCTTCCGAATTTTTTTACTATTGAAGAATTGATAGACAGAATTGCTGATAAACAAGCGATTCAGGGAATTTCTTTATGGCTTTTTGCGTTTGACGTGTACAAAAGCCTGAATCTTATCCCCAATGATGATTTTGCTGAATTTTTAAAATGGTTCCCGACTTTGCAGAAAGATTGGGACGATATGTTAAAATTTTCAGACGGTGATCAGGCAGTTTTACAGTATATGTTTGATGAAGAAAGAATTAAAGACTGGGCCCAAAACCTCGGAGATGATGAAGATGTTCCTAGAAAAAAATTCCTTAATTTCTGGAGAAATATGAATATTTTCCTTCCCGTTTTAAAAGAGAAATTAAACGAAAGAAATTGGGCAACATCAGGAATGATTCACGAAACGGCAAAGAAAAAAATTGAAAATTTTGCCAAAAATACTTCTGAAAAATTTGTTTTTTGTGGCTTTAATGCCTTTACTCCGGTTGAAGAAAAATTGGTTCGAAGCCTTTTACAGTGGGATAAAGGACAATGCTTCTTTCAGGCTGACCATTATTATTTTGATGATGAAAGGCAGGAAGCCGGAAAATTTCTCCGAAATCATAAAACATGGAAGGAATTCAATGATAGCAGAGTTTTTCAATGGATTGAAGATGATTTTAACCAGCCAAAAAATATAAAAGTTTACGAAGTTTCAGGAAACGTTACTCAGACAAAAATCCTTCCTGAAATTTTCAAAGAAATCGACAATAAAACCTATTCAAATACCGCAGTTGTTTTACTCGACGAAAATCTGCTGCCTGCAAGCTTAGATGTAATGTATGGTGTTCAGAATCTGAATATTACAATGGGTTTTCCTTTAAAGAATCTGTCGTTTTCAAATGCAGTGAAACAGCTTTTTTATCTTCAGAAACAGCTTGAAAAAAACAAATCTTCCTACTATTACAAAGATATATTTCCTATCTTGGAAGAGCTTCCCAAATCTATTGAAGATGAAGAAGTTATCTCTCAATTTAAATCAAAAATAGAAGAAAGGAATATTGTTTATATATCGAGAAAGCTTTTGGTAGAAATGTTAAGTGGACTTTCTTATTTTAACCTTCTTCAAAAAGCCGGTTCCACAAACGAATATTTAGATATTCTTATCGATTTTTGCAAGCATGTAAAATGGCTGGAAATAGATGATATTCAATACGAAAACGTCTCTCACTTCGAAAATGCTTTCAGAATTATAAAGAATCAGATCTTACCCTATAATTTTGAAATTAAAATGGAAACGCTGGAGATTTTGATCAATCAGCATATTAATTCTGAAAGTATTGATTTTCAAGGTGAACCGTTGCGTGGATTACAAATTATGGGACTTTTGGAAACCCGTCTCCTGAATTTTGAAAACGTAATCATGCTTTCTGTAAATGAAGGAAAATTACCGTTGGGAAATTCACAAAATACTTATATTCCTTTTGATATCAGAAGGTTTTTTGATCTTCATACTTTCCTGGAAAATGACAGCATTTATGCTTATCATTTCTACCGGTTAATCCAGGATGCCAAAAATGTTCATTTACTTTTTAATGCCTTAAGCTCAGGTGTAAATACGGGTGAAAAAAGTAGATTTATTACACAAATTGAAATGGAGAGCTCTCATCATATCGAGCATTTGATTATTGAAAATTCTTCAGAGCCAATTTTAAGCCAGCCGATTGAATTTACGAAGACAGATATTGTGCTGGAACGACTGGAAAAATGGAAGGAAAAAGTTTCCGCTTCACACCTTACAAGCTACCTTTATAATCCGATTGATTTTTATCTTTCAAAAATTTTAAATACCTCTGAAACAGACGAAATTGAAGAAGAGCTTTCTGTAAAAAATTATGGAAATTTAGTTCATTATTCACTTCAAGAAATATATGAAGTATTAAAAGGTAAAGTATTAAAAGAAAATGACTTAAAGGAATCAATTAAAGCAATAGATAAATATATAGAAATTGCAATTGAAAAGCTAAAGCATCAGCCTGAATTTTATGAAAAAGGAATGAATTTCATTCATAAAGCAATTGCTAAAAAAGTCATTGAAAGCATATTAAATCACGATCTTGATCTTGTTAAAAAAGGAAATAAACTTGAAATAATTGCCATTGAAAGAAGGTTTGAAAATGTAGATTTTTATCTTGATGAGAATGATAAAATAACGTTTTTCGGATTTATTGACAGGATTGACCGTTTGAACGGGACGGTGAGAATTATTGATTATAAAACGGCTAAAATCAAAAACTTAACAGTTAAAATTGATGAAGAAAATGTGGATTCATATTTTCATAATGGTGAGCGTAAACAGGCTTTACAACTATGTATTTATCAATATGTTGTTCAGAGTCTTCCTGAATTTTGGGGACTTCCGGTTGAAACGGGAATCTGGAGCTTTGCGGAAGCCAGAAAAGGAGTTGTTTCTCTGCAATTTGACAAAGGAAATATTGATGATGCAATGAAATCCATTAAAAGCCTGATTCTGGAAATTTTAAACCCAGACATTAATTTTATAGAAAATATTAAATCTTATCAATAATGCACTCCATTTCTGAAGTGCATTTTAACAATTGATATAAAGGAAACTGCAGGAATTACAGCTGTATTTTTTTATTGATTATTTTGCCATTGCTTACCGTGATTTGGACCAAATAAATGCCTGATTGTAAGCTGTTTGATTCAAATTGAGTTTTCTTAACTTCCTGATTTTGAATCAATGCACCGGAAATACTATAAATCGTAACATTTTTGATTTCATTTTTCGATTTTACAAAAACCTGGTGATTTTGAGTGTAAACTTCCGCTGTATTTTCTGAAGCAAGTCCGTTGATTTGTTTATCAAATTGAAGATTATAAAATTGAGTAACAATTTCAAACGTATGATTTTGATTATCAATATCATTTAGATTAATTCCTCCATCTGTTTTAAATTGCTCCTTTGAAATACTTTTAACCAAATTTTTGTCTTTATCAAAGATATTTACCGATAATATATCATCAGTATTGATCTTTAAGCTTAAAATATTATTGTTTTCAGAGGTAACAATTTGATTTTCAGCTATAATCTGAGGGGTATTTTTGATATAAGGAATAAATTTATCTGTATTATTTTCGGCAACTTTTAACAAATAAACACCATCTTTTAAGGTTGATAAGTTGTTGGTAATTATTGCTTTACGTTCAGCTTTTTGGGTGTTAAAATCTGTAATTTCAACGAGATTCATGTCTTTTACATCCGGTTTAATCTGAGAAGTAAACAGCGAATTTGTTTTTGGTTGATTTTCTCCGGTATTTTTTGAAGTTAACATTGCCCATTCATTGAAAAGTCCGCCACTTCTTAAAGAATTGAACTTTGCATTTGACGCTAGCACAAAAGGTAAAATTCCTCCTGCGTGTCCTAAAGGCCCCCAATAAAAAGCTTCCAGCTTGTATTTATTCAAGTCCCACCAAGGATAATAACCACGCTGAGTATCAATTGTTTTGGAGGTATTTTCCGGATGAATTGCAAGATCTACCGTAGAATGACCCAACGTCATCGGGGTTTTGTTATACCAATCGTAAACATCGCTAGCCCGTAAGCATTGTCTTAGTTTGCTGTTGTTATTATTTGTGGCATCATTAACGAAATTTGTTGTGAAAAGTTTTCTCCAAATCAATGGTCCCCATAATAATCCACCATGCTCATTGATCACATTTTCGTTATATTTATCAAGGTATTCTGCAGAAATCACCTCTGAAATATTGTTAGTATAAGTTTTATAACCTACATTATTACAGGTATTTACAACATTAGCTAAAAATGCTGTAAACGGATAAACATCTTTTTCAATGATTCCTTTTTGCAAAGTTACTCCCGAAAAATCGTAAGGTCCGTCTCCCATGTAAGCATATTTGAAATTCAGGTTATTGGGATTTGAAATATTTAACTTTTTTAAAGTTGACATTGCAGCGTGAGCACCTTGAGAATAGCCGGTCAGGAAATATTCATCATACCTTTTTATGTTTAACTGAGTTAAAACTTTATTGGCTGCAGCCACGAAATTGACAGTAGCTGAGGCTTCGGTAGGATAGTGTACATAAGGATGTGTACCATCGCCTGTTCCCATCCCTACATAATCAGGTGCCATCACAATATAACCGTTAAGGGCATATGAAAGTTCAACAACAAAGCCACCATACAAAGTACCTTTTAGATTGGATGGAACATTATTTCTGGTATCTGTTGTGCCATGCTCGGAAACAACCGTGGAAAGCTTGTAATTTACGTTTGGAAACATCACAAGACCTGTTGCTTTAACCAGCGTATTGTTTTCGTTTTTAGTGTAATAAGTGATTTTGAAAGCTTTCAAGCCGATATTAAAACCATTCAGATAATTCACAAAATCTGGCGTGCTTTCTTCTCCGAGACTGCTTGCGATAAAATTAACGGCTCCCTGCGGCGTTAAATCAAGTTTTTGTTCAAAGCTTACTACATCGCCTGCCTGTTGCGAAAAGTAAAACGGTGAAACAAGACTTAATAATAAAAGATTAATCTTTTTCATAATTCATATTTTTATTGGTTGTTAAATTAGTTTTATTTAATAAAATTGCAACTACTTTGTTTAATTAATAATTATTCGTCGAATACAAATTCTGCATTGACCAATAAAAAAGCCTGGTAAGCAGACCAGGCTCTTCATTATTTATATTTTAATTTTAAAAAGCATTGAAACCCGTAATATCCATTCCTGTAATCAATAAGTGAACATCGTGCGTACCTTCATAAGTAATCACAGATTCAAGGTTTGCGGCATGTCTCATCATCGGGAATTCACCCATAATACCCATTCCTCCAAGGACTTGGCGTGATTCTCTTGCAATATCAATAGCCATTTTCACATTATTTCTTTTTGCCATAGAAATTTGTGCAGGAGTTGCTTTATGATCGTTCTTAAGTGTTCCCAATTGTAAGCAAAGTAACTGAGCTTTAGTAATTTCAGTTAAAAATTCTGCCAATTTTTTCTGCTGTAACTGATAGGAGCCGATGGGTTTCCCGAATTGCTTTCTTTCTTTTGAATATTGAACGGCAGTGCAATAACAATCAATTGCAGCACCGATTACACCCCATGAAATCCCGTATCTTGCTGAATTTAAACATGATAAAGGGCCTTTTAATCCTGTAACTCCGGGAAGTAGATTTTCTTTAGGAACTTTTACATTATTAAATACCAATTCCCCTGTTTTTGAAGCTCTTAAACTCCATTTATTATGGGTTTCAGGTGTTGTGAAACCTTCCATGCCTCTTTCTACAATCAGTCCCTGTACTTTTCCTTCTTCATTTTTAGCCCAAATTACAGCAATATCACATAAAGGCGCGTTGGTAATCCACATTTTGGCACCGTTTAAAAGATAATGATCACCCATATCTTTAAAATGAGATTCCATAGAACCGGGATCTGACCCGTGGTTAGGCTCTGTTAAGCCAAAAGAACCGATCATTTCACCGGAAGCTAACTGAGGTAAATATTTTCTTTTTTGTTCCTCAGAACCAAATTCATTGATAGGAAACATCACCAGAGAACTCTGTACAGAAGCCGCAGAACGTACCGCAGAATCGCCCCTTTCCAATTCCTGCATAATGAGACCGTACGAAATCTGATCTAACCCGGAACCGCCGTATTCAACAGGAATATAAGGCCCAAGCGCACCGATTTTTCCCAATTCCTTCATTAAGTTGGGTAAATCTGTATGGTTTTGTGCAGCCTGATCGATTTGCGGCATTACAAAACTTTCGACCCATTCTCTTATTGATTGGCGGATCAGCTTGTGTTCTTCGGTAAGTAAAGCATCAATTCCGTAATAGTCTGGAATGCTTGTAAGAGGATAATATGACATGTAATTTAATTTTCCTAAAAATAGCACTTTTCATCATTTCAGGAAAATTTTTTTGAATGTCTTTTTAAAGATAGATTTAACTAAAAATTTTAGACCTCTTCTTCATTCGAAAACGGGTAGTGATTGGTCGGATTATAAATTCTGTTTTTAAATTTATACAGATATGGCGCTTTGTTGGCAGAACCGTCGTAAAGCTTTTCCAGTCTTTCTAAAATGTTTAAGCTCAATATTTTACGTTGGAAATTATTTCGCCTGAATTTTTCTCCTAAAATTGTTTCATAAAGAGACTGAAGGTCTTTCATCGTAAATTTTTCGGGAAGAAGATTGCTGGCCGCAACTTCGGTATTGATATTCATACGAAGATATTCGAGCCCGGTTTCGATAATTCTGTCGTGATCGAATGCCATTTTTGGAAGTTTATTCACCTCAAACCATTCACAAGTTTCGTTAAATGCATCAGGAAATGTATTGGCAATCGAAAAATCAATCAAGCTGCAATAACCGACTGTGATAAACCGCTGGAAAATCCAGTGATCTTTAGGAACTTTAATTCCTTTGTTATTAAGCAGGATTTGATGAACATTATTCTCCGTTCTGTCGATTCTGCCGAAAGTATGGAACTGTTTTAGGAAAATATCTTTAAGATGTGTTCTTTCATGCAAAACACGTGCTGCAGCCTCACGAAGATCTTCATCGTTAAACACGAAACCACCGGGAAGAGACCACAAATCAAGGTCATGATACTTCAGCAACAAGACTTTCAGAATGTTATTATGGAAACCAAAAATGGTGCAATCCACCGATACATGAGCTACAAAGTCTTTTGTATCAATAAGTTCCCGTAATGTTTCTTTGTTTTTTGTATCCTTGATTTCCATGACAGTAAAAATAAAATTATTTTCTATATGTTTTCTCAGCAAAATTAAAATAAATCAAACTAATTATAAGTAGCACAGTTACAGCAAGTAAAATATATAACGGATAAAAGCTCAAAAGCTGTTTTCCGAATAATAATGCCATGATAATGGAACTTACAGAACTTCCCAGTGAAGAAAAAATTACTATTAATGAAGTAAAAAGATTAATTTTTTCCTTATTGATCTTTGAAATCATTTTAGAATTGATTACAGGGTAAAGTGGTGAAAGAAATAAGCCTATCACAGGGAATAAAAACAGTAATACAAGCGAATTTTCCGAATATAAAAACTGTATTCCCAAGATGACGGTTAAGACGATTACAATTAATGATAAACATAATGTGTAATATTTTGATAATGAGAATCTTTGGATGATGCTGGATGTAATTGTTCTCCCCACATAAGAGAAAAGTGCTAAAAATGAAGATGCCTGAAGTGCAAAAAAAGAATTAACCTTTAAATGATTTTTATAGAATGACGGCAACCAGGAATTAAAGCTTTGCTCAACAAAAACGATAAAGAAAATGACGCCTAAAAAAGAAACTGTTAAAGGCGTTACAAATTCTGATAAATCAGAGATAATGCCTTTGTTTTCAGTTTTTTCAGGCTCTGAAATTGGTAATTTTGAAAATAAATAAATCGTAAGTAACGATAAAACCGAAATCGACAAAAAGCCAAATTTCCAAAATTCGGAGTACTGACTTGATATAAGCCATCCAAAGCCTGTATTGACCACAAAAATACCGATCATAAATGATGCTTCAACGCTATTCATGGTTTTCGCGAGCGATTTTTCGTCAGAAATGTTATTCCGGATAATTCCGAAAACACAAATTTTACCGATTGCAAAGCACGTCCCAATTATTGCGAACCAAAGTTTATAAAACCAGAATACTTCAACAAAAGGTAATATTGCGGAGCAGATTCCGACAACAATTAACGCAAAAATCAATGCCTTTTTTGTCCCGATTTTACTGATAAAATTAACGGCAAAAAGTGAAATAAACGCAATTGGAAGATCCTTAAAAGATTCTAAAAATCCCAATTTATCATATGTGATTTTCGCCTCCGAAAGTTGAAGAATTACAATGCCCATACAGTTCAAAACCATTGAAAAAATTAGAAAAGTCAGTTTTAACGGAAGTGAAATATTGGCCGGCTTGGATATCATTTTGGGGATCTTTTTTATTGATTTTTTATGAAAAATTATGATTTATTGGCTAAAATTTATGCCTTTCAACCCCCAAAAATAAACGAAAAATTAAAATAATTATTAATATAATGTTAATTATTTAAAAAAAAATATATTTTTATTGTCTCAATTTGAGAATTAAAAAACTAACTGTATATGAATGTAAGAATAACTAGAAGTTTGGGAATGGTTGCAGTGCTATATTTTACTGCAAATTTCAGTGCCCAGAACACGGCCAAAGACACGCTTCCAAAAGAGCAAAAAATTGAGGAAGTGGTAATGATCGGTTATGGTACTCAAAAAAAGAGTAATGTAACAGGAGCGATCTCAAGTATTAAAGCCAGCGACATTGAAAATATTCCGGCCGGTAAGCCTGAACAGGTTTTACAGGGGAGAGCTGCCGGTGTGAATGTAATCTCGAACTCCGGGCAGCCTGGCTCTGCAGCGACAATTCGTGTAAGGGGTATTACGAGTTATTATTCAAACAACGATCCGCTTTGGGTAGTTGACGGGATTGTTGTAGATGGTATCGGTTGGCTTAATCAATCAGACATCGAAAGCATGGAAGTATTGAAAGATGGTGCTTCTTCTGCAATCTATGGTGTATCTGCCGCAAGAGGGGTAATTTTGGTAACGACTAAAAAAGGTAAAAAAGGAAGATTAAATATCTCTTATAACGGGTTTTATGGTACAGCAAGAGCTGCAAGAAAACTAGATCTTCTGAACGCAACTCAGTACGGAACCATTTTAAATGAAGCTTATGTAAATGGCGGGCAGAACCCTGTATTCCAGAATCCACAATCTTTAGGGCAAGGAACAGATTGGCAGGATGTTATCTTTGGTACAGGAGAAAGATCAAACCATGAGGTAAGCATCAGCGGAGGAAACGAAAAGTCTACTTTCTATGGCTCATTCGGATATTTTGATCAGACAGGTATCATTATGAGTGATATTTCTTATTACAAAAGGTTAACAGGGCGTTTAAACTCTACTCATAAAGTTACAGATTGGTTAACAGTTGGGCAAACTTTTGCTTATACCCACACAAAATCTCAAGGAATTAATGCAAATGGTGAATTTGGAGGACCTTTGAGCTCTGCCGTAAACTTAGATCCTACAACGCCTACGGTTGTAACCGATATGTCTACTGTAAATCCAAATACCTATTCAAATCCTAATATTGTAAGAGATCCTTATGGAAATCCTTACGGAATTTCTACTTTGGTTGGTCAGGAAATGTCTAACCCGCTTGCTTTCAGATATACACAATTAGGAAACAGCGGATGGTCTGATGATTTTATTGCCAATATTTTTGCAGAAGTGAAATTCGCGAAAGATTTTACTTTCAAATCATCAATTAACGGTAAAAAAGCGTATTGGGGAAACCAAAGCTTTACACCGCTTTTCTATTTAAATCCAAATTACAGTAATTTAAATTTCAACAGCTTAAGCAGAACAACACAACAAAAACTGGAGTGGAGTTTTGAAAATACAGTAAACTGGCAAAGAAAATTTGGCGAGCATAGTTTAAATGTTTTGGCAGGAACAGGTTATTACGAATACAACATCGGATTCGGACAAACTGTAACGCATACAAATTTGCCGATCAGCAGCTATGAAGATGCTTCGTTTAATTATTATGTTCCTCAGGATCAGAAAAATATGAATGCCTGGGATAATATTAATACACATAAAGCATCTTATTTTGGAAGAGTTGTGTATGATTATGCAAATAAATATTTATTCACAGGAACGATCAGACGTGACGGATCTTCCAAGTTCGGTGCAAACCATCATTGGGGAAATTTCCCTGCATTCTCTGTAGGTTGGAATGTGGATAAAGAAAATTTCTGGCCTGAAAATAAAATCGTTAATACATTAAAGATTCGTGGAGGATACGGTGTTTTAGGAAATGACGGGATCGGAGATTTCCTGTTTGCCAACTTCTATGTACCGGGAGCCAATTACACAAACGGAAACAACGTAATTATGCCTGGATATATTCCTAATACGCTGGCAAACCCGGATCTGAAATGGGAATCTACTTCTCAGCTGAATATTGCAACAGATATTAAATTCTTAAATAATTTCAATTTAACGGTTGATTATTACAAAAAGAAAACTTCAGATATCTTAAGACAGGTTCAGATTCCTGGTTATGTTGGGGTGACTGTTGCTCCGACCGCAAACATCGGAGATATGGAAAATGAAGGAGTAGAAGTGGAATTAGGATACAAGAAAAACTGGACAGATTTCGGAGTTTCAGTTAACGGAAATTTTGCTTATCTGAAAAATACGGTTACAAGCCTTGAGCAGGGAAGATTATATATCGACGGGCCAGGGTTTCAGTCAATGGGTCCTGTTTCCAGGATTCAGGTTGGGGAATCTTACGGCTCTTTCTACGGATATAAAAATTTAGGTATTTTCCAGAATCAGGATCAAATTAATGCTTATAGAAATGCAAACGGCCAGCTGATACTTCCTGATGCAAAACCCGGAGATTTTATCTGGGCAGACAGTAACGGAGATGGAAAAATCACTGATGCTGATAAAGTAAATTTAGGAAATTCTGTTCCGAAATATACTTTTGGTATGACGGTAAATCTTAACTATAAAAATTGGGACTTCATGGTTTTTGCCCAGGGACAGGCAGGAAACAAGATTTTCCAGGGTCTTAGACGTCTTGATATTTTAAATGCAAACTATCAGACGGCTATTTTGGATCGTTGGACAGGGGAAGGAACTTCTAACACAACGCCAAGAGTTACAACGAATGATACAAACCATAATTACACCTGGATGTCAGATTATTATCTGCAAAAAGGAGATTATGTAAGAGTAAAACTGGTTCAGCTGGGATATACGCTTCCTGTGAGCATGACACAAAATTTCGGTGTGGGTAAACTTCGTTTTTATGTAACTGCTGAAAATCTTTTCACTTTTACAAAATACACAGGATACGATCCTGAAATTGCTGCCGGTGACAGCTTCGGTATCGACAGAGCATATTACCCTCAGGCTAAAACTTTCCTTTTTGGAGCAAATGTTACATTCTAATACGATTTAAAATGAAAAATAAAATATTTAAAATAAGCATAGCAGCATCATTATTACTAGGAACAGGATTAATGAACGTTGCCTGTACTACTGATAATCTTGAAGATGTAAAAAATCTTGGTGCATTTGATACAAGTAATTTCTTCAGAAATGAGCAAGAATGTTTTTTTGCCCTCGTTGGAGCTTATGATCCGGTAAGAAAATATGCGGGAGGTTTTGAAAACATGGTGACATTTTTCAATGCAGGATCCGATGATTTTTATGCGGGAGGAGGAAGCTCTACAGACGGAGCCGGAATTCAGGGGCTTTCAAATTATCAGATAAACCCTAATACCATGCCGGCAAGCTATTGGAGAGATTATTATCAGGGAATTTCAAGAACCAATGTTTTGATTGAAAAAATTCCTCAGGCTAATATGAGTGATGCAATCAAGAAGAGATTCACAGCAGAAGCTAAAAGTTTAAGAGCATTATATTATTTTGAATTATTAACAATGTTTAAAAATATTCCGTTAATTCTTACTGAAATTAATGCAAACGACGACTATTATAATATTCCTCAGGCAAACCCTAATGACGTATATGCTCAGATAGAAGCTGATTTATCGGCCGCCGTTCCAGATCTGCCTATGACGGTTTCAGGGGATCAGAGAGGAAGATTTACACAAGGTGCAGCAAGAGCATTGCTTGGAAAAGTATATTTATATGAAAATAAAAAAGCTGAAGCCGCAGCACAATTTGCTGAAGTAAACGGAACGCCGGGAGGTACAAGCCAATACGGATATAAATTAGTGCCAAATTTTGCAGACCTTTGGGTAACAGATAATAAATTTACTACAGAATCTATTTTTGAGGTAATGCATACCAATAAAGGAAATTCAGACTGGAGTTTCTGGGGGCAGGGTAATGATGAAGGCAATTCTATCAACATTATGGTGGCTCCGAGAGGTTACAGCAAAATAACAACTGATGCGCCGGACGTTGTTGCCGGTTGGGCATTTAATGCTATTACTCCTGATTTATTCAACTTTATGCAGGGAGATCCAAGAATGAATGCAACCATCTTGAATGTTAAGCTTCTTAAACAGCAAGGTAAAGCAGATTATTCGCCGGCTTATATGGATTCAGGATACTTTTTGAACAAATATATGCCTACAAAGGATGAAGTAACAACACTTCCCGGCCCTGCAGAATTAAATTATCGTCAAAACTATATCTATCTCAGATTAGCTGATACCTATTTAATGGAGGCTGAAGCATTGAATGGTTCAGGCGCAAGGGCTCAGGCTTTATTAGACGCGGTAAGAGCAAGAGTTGGTCTGGCATCGGTTCCTATTTCTATGCAAGCCGTTAAAGACGAAAGAAGAAGAGAATTGGTAGGAGAAGGCCACCGTTGGTTTGACTTGGTAAGATGGGGTGAAGCGCCGGCAAAATTAGCCTCAAGAGGTTTTGTAGCAGGGAAAAATGAAATTCTTCCTATTCCTTACACAGAGCTTACAGGAACAATCCTTAAACAAAATCCTAATTATTAATTTTTGATAGATATGATAACTAAATATATTAATAAAAGCCTTTTATTATGTTCGGCGGCTTTTTTATTGGCCAGCTGCACGCCGGATACTGTCGAGGAAGGTAACGGGCTTTCACAGGAAGCAGTAGATGCATCATTTACAGCAACAAAAACAGCAGAAAACAGATACCAGTTAAAAGCGGCTACCAACAATTATATTCTTTCAAAATGGAATATCGATGACGATGGTTATAACACAGGAAAAAGCACACAGGATATTTTCCTTCCGGATGCAGGTACTTATGTTATTCAGCACCAGGCTGTAGGAATTGGAGGTCAGGTTGCTGGTACGGCGAGCCAGACTATCGTTGTTCCTACATCGGATCCCGTTTCAGGAAATATGATTCAAGGGGGAAGATTTGATACTCCTGATGAAGTTGCAAAATGGTCAAAACATATTATCAGCCCTTCTGGCGCACAATGGGTTTTTGCTAATGGTAATGCTACAATTGTGGCAACCGGAAACAATCAGCAGGCAATTTATCAGGCTGTAAGTGTAGAAGCAGGAAAACAATATTCTATTGATATGGTGGCATCTTCTGATACTCCTTTGGTAAATACATGGTTTGAAGTGTATGTTTTAAACAGTATTCCGGCTTCAGGACAGGATGTCAGCGGACCTGTTTACAGAAATATTAATACATGGGATGGTTGTGGTACAAGCAAATTCGGAGGAAAAGTTTCATCTGTAGGGTGTAATTCTTCTAAAAACGGAGGTGTTTATACAGCTACCGCAACAGGAACTGTCTATTTGGTAATCAAATGCGGCGGACAAACCGTTAACAGCTTAAGTATCGACAAAGTTGAGTTCCGTAGAATGCAATAATTAACCATAAAATATCATATGAAATTACAATATTCATATAGTTTCGTTAGAGGTGCTGCGCTTTGCGGTGTAGCACTTCTTTCTTTTTTAAACTGTAGCAGTACATCTTCGGATATTTCAAATAATGAAAATCCCACAAACGGCGGCGGAAATTCCACAGGTGACCCTGTTGAAGTCTGGATAACAAAAGGGGATCAATCCGTAAAGCTTCAGCAGCAAAGTACAGCGTATTTTTCTAATGCTTCCGGCTCAGGAACTACCGTAGAAATTGATCCTTCACAGGTTTTTCAGACGGTTGACGGTTTCGGATATACGCTTACAGGAGGAAGTGTGGCGGTCATTAATCAGCTTTCGGCTTCCAAAAAACAAGAATTATTAAATGATTTATTCAGCAGTACAGGTATTGGCGTAAGTTATTTAAGGATAAGCATTGGAGCTTCCGATCTCAACAGTGAAGTTTTTTCTTACAATGATTTACCAACGGGACAGACTGATCTTACTCTTTCACAATTTAGCTTAAATAAAGATCAGGCGCTTATTCAGATGCTAAAAGATATTTTGGTGATCAATCCGAATATTAAAATTTTAGCAACACCATGGTCGGCCCCGCTTTGGATGAAAGACAACGGAAACAGCATCGGTGGAAGTTTGAGACCTGAATATTATAATGTATATGCGCAATATTTTGTGAAATACATTCAGGCAATGCAGGCTCAGGGAATTAAAATTGATGCCGTAACTCCTCAAAACGAGCCATTGCACCCCGGAAACAATCCAAGCATGTATATGACGGCTGCGGATCAGGGAACTTTTATTAAAAATAGCTTAGGTCCGGCTTTTCAGGCTGCCAATATCAATACTAAAATTATTGTTTATGATCACAATTGTGACAATATCGTTTATCCTTTAAGTATTTTAAATGATACAGCAGCCAATCAATATGTTGACGGTTCTGCTTTCCATTTATATGCGGGGGATATTTCGGCTTTAAATAATGTTCATAATTTATTTCCTAATAAAAACCTATATTTCACAGAACAATGGACGAGTTCTACAGGAAATTTCTCCGGAGATTTGGATTGGCACGTGAAAAATGTTATTATTGGATCAATGAGAAACTGGAGCAGAACAGCATTAGAATGGAATGTGGCAAATGACGCATCATTCGGACCTCATACACCAGGTGGCTGTACACAGTGTAAAGGTGCAGTTACGGTGACAGGAGGCTCAGGTTATGACAAAAATGTTGCCTATTATATTATTGCTCATGCCTCAAAATTCGTTCCTGTAAATTCTCAGAGAATAGCTTCTTCGCAAGGGGATAACCTTTCAACGGTGGCATTTAAAACTCCTGCGGGAAAAACTGTTTTAATTGTACAGAACAGCAATACGACAGACAAGACATTTAACATTAAATATAATCAGAAAACGGCTTCCGTAACAATGCCGGGAGTCTCAACAGCAACTTATATTTTTTAAAATAAAATCATGAAATCGCTGCATTGTTTTTTAATTAAAAGTCTGTCTATTTTGTGATTTCAAATGACCTTAAAATAAAACTTCAAATGAAGAAAATTTCGTTCTTATTACTATTATCAGCATTTGGGATGAATGCGTATGGGCAAAAGACAATCGATCAGAAGGTTTCTGAGCTGTTGTCTAAAATGACGTTGGAAGAAAAAGTAGGGCAGCTCGTTCAATATAGCGGTTTTGAATATGCGACAGGTCCTCAGAATTCCAATTCTGCAACAGTTTTAGATGAAATTAAAAAAGGAAAAGTTGGCTCAATGCTGAATGTAGCGGGAGCAGAAGAAACCAGAAAATTTCAGCAATTAGCTTTACAATCAAGATTAAAAATTCCTTTGCTGTTCGGTCAGGACGTCATTCACGGATACAGAACAACATTCCCCGTGAATTTAGGGCAGGCCGCGAGCTGGGATTTAGGTTTAATCGAAAAATCTGAAAGAATCGCCGCAACAGAAGCCTCAGCCTACGGAATTCACTGGACGTTTGCCCCAATGGTCGATATCGCCAGAGATCCGAGATGGGGAAGAGTAATGGAAGGTTCAGGGGAAGATACCTACTTGGGAACGCAGATTGGTTTGGCAAGAATCAAAGGTTTTCAGGGAAAAGGTTTGGGAAATCTTGATGCGATTATGGCTTGTGCAAAGCATTTTGCAGCGTACGGAGCCGGAGTTGGCGGAAGAGATTATAATTCTGTTGATATGAGCTTAAGACAATTAAACGAAACTTATCTGCCACCTTTCAAAGCAGCAGCAGAAGCGGGTGTTGCCACTTTTATGAACTCTTTTAATGATATCAACGGGATTCCGGCAACGGCAAACAAATACATTTTAAGAGATCTTTTAAAAGGAAAATGGAACTATCAGGGGTTTGTAGTTTCAGACTGGGGAAGTATCGGCGAAATGGTGCCTCACGGTTACGCAAAAGACAACAAAGAAGCTGCCGAAAAAGCGATTAATGCAGGAAGCGATATGGATATGGAAAGCCGTGCTTATATGGCTGAACTCCCAAAATTGGTCCAGGAAGGAAAAGTTGATCCTAAATTAATTGATGATGCGGCTAGAAGAATTTTAGTTAAAAAATTCGAGATGGGATTATTTGATGATCCTTACAGATTCAGCAACGAAAAAAGACAGAAAGAACAGTTAAATAATCAGGAAAACAGAAAATTCGGAAGAGAATTTGGCTCAAAAAGTATTGTTTTGCTTAAAAATCAAAAGAATATTCTTCCTCTTTCTAGATCTACAAAAACAATTGCGTTGATCGGACCTTTCGGAAAAGAAACTTCTGCAAACCACGGTTTCTGGTCGATTGCTTTTAAAGATGATAATCAAAGAATCATCACTCAGTTTGACGGAATTAAGAATCAGTTAGACAAAAATTCAACTTTACTCTACGCAAAAGGCGCCAACGTTGATGATCAGGATAAATCCATGTTTGCAGAAGCGGTGGAAACGGCAAAAAAAGCAGATGTTGTGATTATGACTTTAGGCGAAGGTTCAGCAATGAGCGGCGAAGCAAAAAGCAGAAGTAACTTACATTTCACGGGAGTTCAGGAAGATTTATTGAAAGAAATTGCAAAAACAGGAAAACCGATCGTTTTAATGATCAATGCAGGAAGACCGTTGGTTTTTGACTGGGCTGCAGACAATATTCCGACGATCATATACACTTGGTGGCTGGGAACGGAAGCGGGAAATTCTATTGCAGATGTCCTTTTCGGAACGGTAAATCCTGGTGGAAAGCTTCCAATGACTTTCCCAAGAACAGAAGGGCAGATTCCGGTGTACTATAATCATTATAATACGGGAAGACCCGCGAAAAATAATACAGACAGAAATTATGTTTCGGCTTACATCGACTTAGATAATGATCCGGAATTCCCTTTTGGGTATGGGTTAAGCTATACTCAGTTTAAATATTCTGATATGAATTTAAGTTCGACAAATCTTAAAGGAAATCAGACATTAAATATCAGTGTAAATGTTTCCAATACTGGAAATTATGACGGTGAAGAAGTGGTGCAGCTGTACATCAGAGATCTATTCGGAAAAGTGGTAAGACCGGTGAAAGAACTGAAAGGTTTCCAGAAAATATTCATCAAAAAAGGGGAAAGTAAAACGGTAAATTTTACGCTGACTCCCGAAAATCTTAAATTTTATGATGATGAACTGAATTATGATTGGGAAGCCGGGGAATTTGACATTATGGTCGGAACCGATTCTCAGCATGTTCAGACAAAAAGAATTAACTGGAATAAATAATAGGATTAGTTTTTAACACGAGCGGGATAAAACCCGCTTTTGGTGGTAAAAGACTGAACGTTTTTTATAAGAGCATTAATAGAAAGCATTGTTTGTCATTCTGAAAGAAGCGCAGCGTATAGAAGAATCTATTAAAACGGATTTGAGATTCTTCCTTCGTCAGAAATCTTTAGATTCGGCGTAGCCAATGACAAACGCTGAAAATAATCATCATAAAATTCAAAATTTTGAAAACAAAACTTCAACATATTTTTCAATTAGTTATTGGCGGAACTTTGGTTTTTTCATCGTTAAATTGTGCTTCAAACAAACCCGATCCCAACAGAAAATTAATCTGGAATGATGAGTTTAACGGAAAAGGATTACCCGATGCCACAAAATGGAATTATGATGTCGGTAGCAGTGGTTTTGGAAATAATGAAGCTCAGTTTTATACCAAAAACCGTTTGGAAAACGCAAGAATGGAAAACGGAAATCTTGTTATTGAAGCCAAAAAAGAAAATTGGGAAAACAGTAAGTATACTTCCGCGAGACTTTTAACGAAGGGAAAATTTGCCTTTCAATATGGAACGGTTGAAGTGCGTGCAAAGCTTCCGAAAGGTCGCGGAACATGGCCTGCCATCTGGATGATGAGTGAAAATATGAAGAAATGGCCGGACGACGGTGAGCTGGATATCATGGAGCATGTGGGATATAATCAGGGATATATTCATGCATCGGTACATACTAAAAAATACAACCATATCATCGGGTCTCAGAAAACAGACACATTGATAGTAAAAGATGCCAGTGAAAAATTTCACGTGTATAAAGCAGATTGGACCCCCGAAAAAATCGACATTTATATTGATGATCAAAAGTTTTTTACTTACGAGAATAAAGAAAAAACCAATGAAGCATGGCCATTTAACCGTCCGTATTTTATTATTCTAAATCTCGCAATTGGAGGAACCTGGGGCGGAAAGGAAGGAATCGATGATACGATTTTTCCTCAAAAATATGAGATAGATTATGTAAGAGTCTATGAGAATAAATAATGAAGTGAGAGGTTTTCTCTCAATTAAATAGAAGAAATATGAAGAAAATAATTGTAAGTTGTTTTGTAGCCGGTATGTTTTTTACTGCCAATGCTCAAAATTACTGGAAAAAAAACGCAGGAAAGACAGCGAAAGTGATTCTTACAAGTTCTAAAACCAATGAAAAAATGGTTGATAAAGGAACTGTAAAATTCGAAAAAATGGATCAGCCTAAAGAAGTTGATGCCTGTATTTTTGTGGATCCTGATTTTAAATATCAAAAACTTATCGGAATCGGTGGGGCAATCACAGATGCTGCTGCAGAAACTTTTTATAAGCTTCCAAAGAATAAGCAGAAAGAAATTATCGACGCTTATTATGGAAAAAACGGTTTGGGATACACGGTTGTCCGTACCAATATGAATTCATGTGATTTCTCAAGTGATTCTTATACGTATGTAACGGAAAATGATAATTCATTAAAATCATTCAATGTTTCTCATGATGAAAAGTATAAAATTCCGATGATCAAAGAAGCTCAAAAGGCGATCGGAAATAATTTTACCTTCTATTTTTCTCCCTGGAGCCCACCAGCCTGGATGAAATCGAACAAAAGCATGCTGAAAGGCGGAAGATTGGAAAATGCTTTCTATCAAACCTGGGCAGATTATTATGTGAAATTCATCAAAGAATACGAAAAAAGAGGAATCAATGTTTGGGGATTGACGGTTCAGAACGAGCCAATGGCAACCCAAACCTGGGAATCTTGTATTTACACTGCGGAAGAGGAAGGTGCTTTTCTTAAAAATAATTTGGGACCAACCCTTTGGAAAAATGGTTTTAAAGATAAAAAAGTGATGATCTGGGATCACAACCGTGATTTAATCTATCAAAGAGCCACAACAACGTTGAGCGATCCCGAAACTTCAAAATATGCTTCCGGAATCGGCTACCACTGGTACGAAACATGGAATAACAAAACGCAGCTTTTCGATAATTTACTGGAAACTCAAAGAGCTTTTCCAGATAAGTTTTTAGCTTTTACGGAAGGTTGTAAAGAGCAATTTGATAGGTCTAAAATTAACGAAGTGAGCTTAGGGGAATTATACGGAAGAAATATGATCAACGATTTCAACAAAGGAACCGCTTTATGGACCGACTGGAATGTGCTTCTGGACGAAACCGGCGGGCCGAATCATGTTGGAAATTTCTGTTTTGCACCTATTATTGCGGACACGAAAACCGGAGAAGTGCATTATACCTATGAATATTATTATGTTGGGCACGTTTCAAAATTCGTTAAGCCAAATGCTCAAAGAATCGGAACCTCATCCAACAGAGCTGCGTTAACCTCAACAACTTTCATGAATGAAAACGGACAGCTAGTTACCGTCATCATGAATGATTCCGATAATGATATCGATACCAATCTATGGATTGAAGGAATGTCAGCAAAGTTATCTGCACCCGCACATTCTATACAAACAGTAATTTTATAAACTTCATATTAACATTTATTTTAAAAATCGGCGGCACCAAAGGTGCCGCCGATTTATCTTATATTTACATCTCACAAAAAAAACCAAAGCAAATCTGCTTTGGTTTTATATATTTGAGAATAATTCTTAATTATTCAACATCATACTTATTGATTACTTTCTGCGTAACTCCTGAGCTGCTGAAACCTCCGTCATGGAAAAGATTCTGCATGGTCACTTTTTTCGTAAGGTCAGAGAACATGCTTACACAGTAATTGGCACAGTCAAGAGCGGTAGCGTTTCCTAGCGGAGACATATCTTCAGCATAACCCATGAAACCTCCGAAGCCTTTCACACCGCTTCCTGCAGTAGTTGGAGTAGGAGACTGGGAAATTGTGTTCACACGTACTTTTTTCTCACCCCAATAATACCCGAATGTTCTTGCGATACTTTCAAGATAAGATTTGTTGTCCGCCATGTCATTATAATCAGGGAACGTTCTTTGAGCTGCAATATAAGTAAGCGCCAGAATGCTTCCCCACTCATTCATACAGTCTTTTTCCCAAGCCACACGCATTACCTTGTGAAAAGAAACGGAAGAGATATCCCAACCTTTTTCCAACCAGTCGTAGTTCATTTCAGTATAATGTTTTCCTTTTCTTACATTTACGGACATTCCTATAGAATGCAGGATAAAATCTATTTTCCCGAATTTTGCAATTGCAGCATCAAAAAGCTTTTCAAGATCTTCGATAGAAGTAGCATCTGCACCAATAACGTCAGAGCCTGTTTTTTCGGCCAAACCATTAAGTTCTCCCATTCTCAAAGCAATAGGAGCGTTTGATAAGATAAATTCAGCGCCTTCTTCATGACATCTTTCTGCAACCTTCCATGCGATTGATTGTTCATTAAGGGCTCCAAAAATAATTCCCTTTTTGCCTTTAAGTAAACCGTATGACATAATTTTTTAATGTTTATTAATACTACAAATGTAGCAATAATTTGTCTTTAGAGCATAATAAAAAACGGAGCCTTGTATAAAAAGGCTCCGTTTTTTTTGAAAATATTTATATGACTGAAATTTTTAGTTGGTTTTCTTATTCCATTCTGCTTTTACATCTTCTGCAGCATCTTTGGTTTTTTCCCAGGCATCATTCGCCTTATCCTTTACATCGTCCCAGGCATCGGCTAAATTATTCTTTGCCCTGTCCAGCCAATCTTCCTGTCTTGCTTCTTCATCATTATTTCTTTTTTCGTTGATATAATCTTTAGCTCTGTCTGCTAATTCCTCAACTTTCCATTTTGCATTTTCTGCAGCATTTTTTAAAGAATTTTCTGTGTTGTTTACTGCATCTTCTGCTTTGTTGTATTCTGAATTGTTCATAATATTGAATTTTAGAGTGTTATTGATGAATAAACAAGAACCATTCCTAAAATTAAATCGGTCTGTTAAACTTTTCACAATATTTTGTTTTTGTTTCATAATGGTATTTTATATTAACCTTAGTCAAAAGCATCAATGTGAATAATTTCCGGTTTGTTCAGAAAAATTAGAAGTTTTTTACAAATATTTTAAGCATTTATCTGAAATTGAATTGATGGATATAAATTCTGAGATTATATTTATTATTGTCACCTATAAAGATTTTGATTTAAAACTTAAATAATTGGAATACAAATATTTACATTTATGTATGAATTAAATAATAGAATAGTAAAGCTATAATAAATCGATATTTTTAAGTGTTTCATTATATGGTGATAAATTAAATATTATTCAAATTTAAGTGACTTCTTTTAAATATTTTGTAATTTTAAAACACTGTGTAAAGAATTAAGACGTACTTGAAACCCTCATTATTAATGCATTTAATAATTTATTAAAGATAAGTTTCGATTCATTTAATAGTGATTAAATCTAGGTTTATTCACTTTTAGGTGTATTTATTGCGAAATATGTAATTTTTTTGTTGTTTTATTGAAAATTTATTATATTTGTAGCCGTAAACTATTACTGCGAATAACTAAGACAATGCAAACAAAATCAATTCTTCAATACGCTTTATTATTTTTATTACTAAATAATTTTGCATATGCTCAAATAGGGATAGGTACGCCCAGCCCTAATTCCTCCGCAATGCTTGATATCAAGTCAGCGAATAAAGGGGTGCTTTTCCCAAGTATTGCTTTAAAATCTCTAACAGACAATACAACCATTCCTACACCTGCAGAGGGTTTACTGGTCTGGAACAACGGTTCGGGAGGTTTGTCGGCAGCAGGATTTTATTATTGGAACAATCTTCAGTGGAATTTTATCTCTACAAGCGGGACCAACAGCCCGAATAACAATATAAACTCAACCGGTTGGAATCTTACCGGGACCAACAGCGGTAATTATAGCGGGGCAAATACAGGTTTGTCTCTGGGAACAAATACTTTAGATGATCTTGTTCTGAAAGTAAATTCAGCAACAATGGGCAGATTGGGAGCTAATAATTCCATAAGCTTCGGATCTGCGGCCAATGCAGCGCAAAATGGCATTGCATTGGGAAATTCCAGCAGCGCCTATCAGGGCATTGCCATTGGAACAAACGCTTCCGTAAACGCAAACGAATCGGTTGCGATTGGGGCAAATACACAAATTTCAGGTTATCAGTCTACTGCAGTTGGTTATAATGCGAAAGTAACTGTCAATGAAGCAACTGCAGTAGGAAATAACGCCAATGCTTCAGGTTTTCAATCTATTGCTTTAGGTTTTAATGCAAAAACTTCTGTGAATGATGCAACGGCAGTCGGGAAAAACTCTTTAGCCAATGGTTATCAGTCGATTGCAATGGGATATAACGCAAAAACGTCATCAAATGGTGAAACTGCGCTGGGAATTAATTCACAAACAAACGGCCAGAATTCTACAGCCTTAGGTTCAGGAGCTTCTGCGACGGGGCAAAATTCTACTGCAATTGGTTATAATGCATCAACTTCACAGGCAAATGCGATTGTTTTGGGTGATAATAATGCCAATATTGGTATCGGAACAAATACACCGAACAATACGGCAAAATTAGACGTAAACGGCCAATATAAGCTTGGAGACCGAGGAACAGTAAATAAAAACCAGATCAACTTTGAGGTTTGGCCAAGCGTTTCTATCAATAATCTGGCATCAGGAAAATCTACCACTTTGAATATTACAATTCCTCCCGCTTTAATCCCGGGTACTTCAAGAGGAACGATTGTTGTTTCGCCAGCCGGAGATTTTGCAGGAAATGCCAATTTTGCCATCTCAAACCCACGAATGACATCAAATGCAGTGATTACTATTAATTTAATTAATATTTCAAATGGTGCGGAAAGTTTATATTCTAGTCATTTTTATGTTACGATCAATGAATTTTAGTTTGAAATAAATAATAAAAAAGTTAGCATGTTTAAAAAAAGAAGGATTTCAATTTGAAATTCTTCTTTTTTACTGTTACGCTTAGTTGATAATCCTCTCTAAAACCCATTCAATCAGATTTTTCTCAGAAGTATGGTGATCGGTAGAAAATTCGCCTCTTCTTCTGTTGGCAATGACATTGTTAACAGTGACTGCTTTGTGACCTAACAGTTTTGACAAGGCATAAATCGCAGAAGTCTCCATTTCGAAATTGGTGATATCAAGATCATTTAATGTTTCCAGAAATTGATCGTCAAGCGCTTTCAGACGAAGCTGTCTTCCTTGCGGAGCATAAAAACCCGGGAAAGTGGCGGTGTTTCCATGGTATTTGGCATCTTTATAGAGCTCACCAAGATCTTCCGACCAATCTGCAAAATAGAGCATCGGTTTTATCTTTGCATACGGGAATTTTTCTAAAAAGTTTCTCGAAAATTCATTCTCAAATTCATAATCCTGATAAAAATGCATCAATCCGTCTAACCCGACAACATTTTGGGTAACCAGCATATTATCGACCTGTACATCAGGATTTACACTTCCGCAGGTTCCCATTCTGAAAAGCTCAAGCGCCTTATGTTCGGTTTTAAATTCTTTATTTATAAGGTCGATATTTACCAGAGCATCAAGCTCATTCATCACAATATCAATATTTTCAGTCCCGATTCCGGTTGACATTACAGTAATTCTTTCACCGCGTAACGTTCCTGTATGGGTGTAAAATTCTCTTTTATTCTTTTTTATTTCTACTTTGTCAAAATATTTTGAAACCTTCGCAACGCGGTCAGGATCACCAACAAGGATAATTTTATCGGCAATATCTTCAGGTAAAAGATTTAAGTGGTAAACGCTTCCGTCATCGTTCAGAACAAGTTCTGATGCAGCAAGTTTATTTAGCATAATATGTTTTTAATAGTCGAATTAAAATTGTTTTAAAATCTTCCCCAAACATCATTTCGTCTTTATTTTAAAACTGGTCAATAAAGAAATATTGACATTTTAAGTAATGAAATTGATTTTCGGGATTTAAAATTAGTAAAAAATACTTTATATAAGATGTAAACATAATTTAATTCAAATTTAAAACTGTGGTAACATCTGATCCGTTTGCTATCGATAGTTTTGCGCAAAAAATTAATGAGATTTTATCCTTTAGCTATTGTTGTTCTTTTGATTGGTTTTGCTGTAATGTCTTTTAATCCTGTTGATAAAGGAGTTAAAAGTGAAGATACAATAATCAATAAAGGGTTAACAGATTTTAAAACGAATCTTGACCGCTTAAAATCAGAGGCTTATCTGTTTGCCGAGGAAAAAATTTCTCTTGAAGAGCTTCAGAAAACATTAAGCAAAACCAGAAATTCTTATAAAGAAATTGAGTTTTACATCGCTTATCATTACCCTGAATTTTCAAAAACACATTTGAATGCTGCGCCTTTATTTCACATCGAAGCGGCTGGAACAAAGGCTTTTACATTGCCTCCCGAAGGTTTGCAGGTATTGGATGAATTGATTTTTTCCGATGAAGCAGGTGAAAAAAAGGAAGAAATTAAGGCGATTACAGATTTTTTATACAATAGTTATGCAAGTTTTTATTTAAGCACGACCAAAAACGGTTTAAGCAAAGGAAATAACAAAACGTTGCCTTTAAGAATTGAGCTGATCAGGATTTACAGCTTAGGAGTAACGGGTTTTGATACTCCGGGTTCGTTAAATATTTCGGAAGAAGCAGGTCATGCATTGTTAGGTATCAAAAAATACATTAATGATGATGCTTATTTTAAAAATTATAATATTGAAAAAGCAAATACTATTTTAACTGAAAGTATTGATTATCTATCAAAAAATACAGATTTTGAAAAGTTTGACAGGATAGAATTCTATAAAAAATACATTCAGCCTTTGTATGAGGAATTTGGAAACTGGGACGGAAGACCGGATGATCTGAAAGAATTTTCAGGATGGAATGTTGCTAACAAAAACTTTTTCAGCAGTGATTTTCTTGATCCGTATTTTTATACTTTATTAAAATCTTCGGAAGATAATCCCGACTTAAAAAAACTGGGAAAAGATATTTTTTTCGATCAGAATTTAAGTGATAACGGTAAAATGAGCTGTGCAAGCTGTCATTTACCCGAAAATGCCTTCACCGATTTAAAAGCAAAATCCCAAAGCAATGTGGAAGGAAAAACGGTGCTGAGAAATTCGCCTTCTTTATATAATGCGGTTTTCGCGAAACGATTCTTCTATGATATGCGTGCTTTTTATCTGGAACAACAGGCAGAACACGTGATTTACAACGAACAGGAATTCAACACAAGCTACGAAAGCATCATTAAAAAATTAAAAACCAAACCTGAATACAAAAAAGCTTTCCGTAAAGCTTTTAAAGGTGAAATTAATAAACAGAATTTCTCAAAAGCATTAAGTTCTTACGTTTCCTCTCTGTATTCTTTTGAAAGTGATTTTGACCGTTTCATGCGCAATGAAAAAGAAATTTCAGAAGATGCCAAAAAAGGTTTTAATCTTTTTATGGGAAAAGCCAATTGTGCGACTTGTCATTTTGCACCGCATTTTTCGGGCTTGGTTCCTCCTTTTTATAATGAAAATGAATCTGAAGTGTTGGGAATTACAAAAAAACCGATCAAACAGTTACCCATCGAGTTAGATTCTGATAAAGGAAGAATAAACAGCCCGGTACAAAAGGAAAACTCATGGATTTATGAAAATTCTTTCAAAACAACAACGGTGAGAAATATTGCGTTGACGAAGCCGTATTTTCACAATGGGGCATTCAATACTTTAGAAGAAGTTCTTGATTTTTATAATGAAGGTGGAGGTGAAGGCTTGGGTTTACCCATGAAAAACCAGACCCTCGCTCCCGACAAGCTGAATCTTACCCAACCGGAAATGAAGCAGATCATTGCCTTTTTAAATTCATTGACAGACATCAGTAAGACCAAAAATAATTAAGGTGAAGGGTGGTTTAATGAATGTAAAAGTTCACAGTTGCAGTTCATTATCCACTTTTTCGCTTTTTTAATATTTTTTTAATTAACGTTAAATTAATTTAATTAACAATAAGTTTGAGATTAATTAATATTCCGTGAGATTTATTTAAAGTCCTATTAACAGCGGGTTCGCGATTAAAAAATAGTTTTGCAAGGTCTAATAAATCTTATTTAAAATGAAGAAAAAATTACTAACAGTTGCAGTACTTGGTTTAATGACAAGTTCGGCACTTCAGGCGCAGAATTGTACCGGAACTCACATCAGTTGTTTCACATCTATCGTTCCGACAGCTCAGACAAATAAATTACTTATTCCTGCTGAGCATAAATACCAGCTGATCTTAAAAGAAGGTGATAATTATACAGAAGGAGGTGGTCTTGTAGGAGGTCAGAACGACTTTACGGGATATGTTCCGATTACGGGAAGCAGCACAAACGGTTATCTTTCAGTAAACCATGAAACCAACCCGGGAGGTGTTACAATGGCTGAAATTAACTATAACGCTACAACAAAACTTTGGCAGCTGACAAGATCAAGAGGAGTGAATTTCTCGGGATCAAGCTTAGTTCAGACCATCAGAAACTGTTCAGGAGGTGTTACACCTTGGGGAACTATTGTTACAGCAGAAGAGCAGACAACTGCGAGCGACGTAAATGTTGATGGATACAAGGATTACGGATGGCTGGTAGAGATCGATCCTGCTACAGCACAGGTTATTTCTCAGAATACGAACGGTTCTCAGGGAAAACTTTGGCAAATGGGAATTATGAACCACGAAAATGTAGTGATAAACAATGCAGGAACTACAGCATATTTCGGAGAAGACGGTGGTACTCATATGGTTTATAAATATGTTATGGATACCCCAAATAACCTTTCTTCAGGTAATTTATATGTTTTAAAGCTGGATCAGGGTCTTAGCAATGGTAATCCTGTGGCAACAACAGCTACATGGGTGCAGGTTCCTAACAAAATTAAGGCAGATCAAAACAATACATCTGCTTTGGCACAATCTTTAGGCGGTACTTCTTTTAACGGAATAGAAGACGTTGAAATCAGCCCGTTAGATGGTAAAATCTATTTTACGGCTAAAGGATTAAACAAAGTGTACAGATTACAGGACAACGGAACAACAGCTTCTCAGGTTGAAACTTTCGTGGGAGGCCTTACAACAACATATTCTTTCACCACTCCTCAAGGGACAAAAACTGAAGCTTGGGGAGATGGTAATGATAATCTTACTTTCGACGAGCTTGGCAACCTTTGGGTGCTTCAGGATGGTGGGAAAAACTACATTTGGGTAGTGGCTCCGGATCATACACAGGCAAATCCTAAAGTAAGACTTTTCGCGTCAATGCCTGCAGGATCAGAACCGACAGGACTTACATTTACGCCGGATCATAAATTCGGTTTCTTCTCAATCCAGCATCCGGATGCTTCAATTTCCACAGATATTGATGCTACAGGAAATACAATTGATTACAGAGGAAAATCTGCTACGATCGTTGTTGCGCTTAAAGAAAATTTAGGAACAACCGGTTCATTGGGAACTATCGAGCAGAATGTAGAAAATACAGTAACCGTTTCGCCGAACCCAACTTCAGGATTGGTGAAAATTAATGCTCCGAAAGGCTTGAAAAACATCTCAGTAACAGCCTACAGCATGGATGGTAAAATTATTTACAGCAAGAAATTTACAGGTACAAATACATCTTTGAATTTAGATTTTACTTCACAGCTTGAAGCTTCCAGAATCCTGATGTTAAATGTAGAAGCAGACGGAGGATTTGAGAAAATGATAAAAGTCCTTAAAAAATAATTATTAATATTTTTACATCGCTGTCGGTAATTCATTTGCCGGCAGCTTTATTTATTATATGAAAAAGCTATTTCTTTCGGTTTTCATTCTTTCACTTTCTCAGATAAAGGCTCAGATCGATCCTATAAAATATCCGACTTATACGAATGTCGACGAAGCTTTAAAAAGCAAAGAAACCGTTTACAGCATGAGTTTCAGGGGTAAAGGATTGTTTAATGTTCCGCCTGATATCACAAAGCTGAATGCTATTTTTTTCCTGAATTTAATGGGAAATAAGCTGGAAAAAATGGATGAAGAGATATTTGCTTTAAAAGAGCTCGAAATTTTAAATGTTAACGAAAACGGCATCAGATTTATTCCCGATCAGATAGGCGAGCTTAAAAAACTAACCTCTTTTTCAATGAATCTGAATGAATTGACTTCCATTAATCCAAACATCGCAAAACTTCAACATTTAAAAGCCATTCATTTGGATGCCAATAATTTAAATGTTTTTCCAGAAGCTTTACTGGAAATCCCGACGTTGGAAGAGATCAATCTTCAGGGAAATCAGATCAGCTTTATTTCTAAAGATCTGGATAAAATTAAAGATCTGAAATTTTTAAACCTTTCTGCCAATCAGATCAATGATTTAGGGCAGCTGGAATTTCCAAAACAGTTAAAATACCTGGAATTACAGCAAAATGCAATCGTTCAGCTTCCTGAAAAATTATTCCGGTCAAAAAATCTTGAATTTTTAAATATAAGTAACAATAATATTAAAGAGATCTCACCTAAAATTAAAGGCTTAAAAATGATTGAAAGCATGAATTTAGCCAACAATAAACTGACAGACCTTCCCCTCGAAATAAAAGAATTAAAAAATCTGAAAACACTGATCCTTACAGGAAACCCGATGAATAAAACAAAAATTGAAGAATTAAAAAAAGTGATGCCTCAAACGCAGATCTATTTCTGATTTACCCTCCAACTCTCTTGGTTTTAAAACCCATTTCTTTAAGGATATCCATTATTTTATCACGGTTATCTCCTTGAATGATAATCGTTCCATCCTTTTCCGAACCACCGATTCCCAGGGTGGTTTTTATTTTTTTTGAGACTTTCTTCAGGTCTTCTTCACTTCCTTCCCAACCTTCAACGATGGTCACGGGTTTTCCGTTTCTGCCTTTCTTTTCAAATTTGCAGACCAAAGGCTCTTTCTGCTTAAATTCTTCTTTAGGCATCTCAAAATCCTGCTCTTCATGCTCAGGAAAAAGGTTTTTCAACTGATCTCGTAAATCCATAAGGCAAAATTAATAATTATTTTTATTGCAAAAAAGTCAAATCAAGTATAAAACTTTTGACTTAAAAAATATCCACAGTCATCTGTGAAATCTGTGGGAGAAAATAAAACTTGTGATCATTCGTGAAAATATTAGTGAATATTTATATTTAAAAATTAGCAAACTACAGATTTGCACAGATGATTATGTTTAAACTAAGAATAAAGAAAATGAAAATCTTTTAATAAAAATTTAAGTCTCTCAAATTCTTGAATTCATTTCAAATTAGATAAATTTGTAATACAAAAGTTTACATAATGTCGAAAAAAGCAATATTGGCAATCCTTGACGGATGGGGATTGGGAATGAATCCGGATGTTTCAGCAATAGATAAAGCAAATACACCATTTATAGATAGTTGTTATAAAAATTTTCCCCATACAACACTTGAAGCGAGTGGTTTGGCGGTAGGTCTTCCTTTCGGGCAGATGGGAAATTCCGAAGTCGGTCACATGAATCTGGGTGCAGGAAGAGTTGTATATCAAAATTTAGTTAAGCTTAATATGGCTGTTGAAAACGGGACGTTAGGCCATCAGCAGATTATCCAGGATGCATTCGCTTATGCAAAAAAAGAGAACAAAAAAGTACATTTCATCGGTTTGGTTTCAAACGGGGGAGTACATTCACATATCAATCACCTGAAAGGATTATTGACCGCAGCGCACGAATTTGGCTTGCATGAAAATGTTTTCGTTCACGCTTTCACAGACGGTAGAGACTGTGATCCACATTCAGGATTGGGTTTTATTGATGAGCTTGAGCAGCATATGAAATCTACAACCGGAAAACTGGCAACAGTTGTCGGAAGGTATTATGCAATGGACAGAGATAAAAGATGGGAACGTGTAAAACTGGCTTATGATGCTATGGTTGAAGGCGTTGGAAAACAGTCAACTGATGCTTTAGCCTCAATTCAGGAATCTTATAATGATAATGTAACAGATGAATTTCTAAAGCCTATTATCATGATCGATACCAGACAAACCGGAAATGTAGTTCCTGTCGCTAAGATTGTTGATAATGATGTTGTAATCTGCTTTAATTTCCGTACAGACAGAGGCCGTGAGATCACAGAAGTGCTTTCTCAGAAAGATTTCCCGGAATATTTTATGCGTAAATTGAATTTATATTATGTTACGTTAACCAATTACGATAAAACTTTCCAGAATGTACACGTTGTTTTTGATGAAAACGTATTGGAAGATACCATGGGAGAAGTGTTGGAAAGAAATCACAAAACACAGATCAGAATCGCGGAAACAGAAAAATATCCTCACGTGACGTTTTTCTTTTCGGGAGGGAGAGAAGAGGAGTTTATCGGGGAAAGAAGATTGCTTTGTCCGAGCCCGAAAGATGTTCCGACCTATGATTTAAAACCTGAAATGTCAGCTTATGATATTACCAACGCCATCGTTCCGGAATTAGAAAACGGAACTGCGGATTTTGTTTGTTTAAACTTTGCAAACACAGATATGGTGGGACATACAGGCGTTTTTGAAGCGGCTGTAAAAGCTGCTGAAACCGTTGATAAATGCATCGAAAAAGTAGCGACAACAGCTTATGAAAATGGTTATGCAGTATTCATTTTGGCAGACCACGGAAATTCAGATGTAATGATCAATCCGGATGGAACCCCGAATACACAACACTCAACCAATCTGGTTCCTTTCATCGTGATGGATAAAGACCATACCTGGAATTTAAAGCCCGGAAAGCTGGGCGATGTCGCACCGACGATTTTAAAAGTAATGGGAATAGAAATTCCGGAAATAATGACCGGAGATATTTTAGTTAATTAAAAATTTAATAATAATGTTAAAACAATGCCGTTATAACAAAATATAACGAGATTGATTTTTATGATTTATATCAGGCACGAATGTTGTTATGCTTTAAATAATAAAATAATTCTATCTTTGCATATTCTAACCTAAATAGTAAAAATGTATCAAAACCTTGTCAGAAAAGAAGTAATGGGAATATTGGAAAAGGAAGTAGGTTCTTTTCTGGATAAATTTTTAACGCCAATTGAGAAAATCTGGCAACCTTCCGATTACCTTCCGGATCCGTCAAGCGCTGATTTTAAGTACGATTTAGAAGAAATCCAGACTTTTGCCCGCGAAATGCCTTACGATCTTTTCGTAACGTTGATCGGTGACTGTATCACAGAAGAAGCTTTACCTTCTTACGAATCCTGGCTGATGGGTGTTGAAGGTATTGATCAGGAAAAACAATCAGTGGGTTGGGCACATTGGATCAGAGCATGGACGGGTGAAGAAAACAGACACGGAGATTTATTAAGTAAATATCTTTATCTGTGCGGAAGAGTGAATATGCGTGAAGTAGAGATTACAACTCAATATTTAATCAACGACGGTTTTGATTTGGGAACAAGCATGGACCCTTACAGAAACTTTGTTTACACAAGTTTTCAGGAAACGGCTACCAATATTTCACACAGAAGGGTAGGAACATTGGCAAAGCAGTCCGGAAACGGGAAATTAGCAAAAATGTGTGGTGTGATTGCAGCAGATGAAGCAAGACACGCAAAAGCATACAAACATTTCGTAGCAAAAATCCTTGAAATAGATCCGTCAGAAATGATCCTTGCATTTGAAGATATGATGCGTAAAAAGATCGTCATGCCGGCTCACATGATGAGACAATCCGGGCAGGCGGCAGGTGAGCTTTGGGGACATTTTTCAGATGCAGCACAAAGATGTATGGTTTATACAGGGCAGGATTATATCAATATCATGAAAGAATTGTTGGATGAATGGAAGATAGAACATGTGAAAGGTCTTACTGAAAAAGCCGAAAAAGCTCAGGAATATTTAATGAAACTTCCGGCAAGGCTTCAAAAAATTACAGATAGAATTTCAACACCTGATTTACAGTTTCAGTTTAAATGGGTGAAAAGTTAGTTCCATATTATCATTAAATTATAAAAGTAAGAGTGCCGAATGTTTTTGGCACTCTTTTTATTTCTTATCTTTGCACTTCTAAATCATAATAGAATGATGAATAATAAAAAAATTGCTGTAGATTTTGACGGAACGATTGTAGATGATGCATATCCGGCAATTGGAAAGGCAAAGATTTTTGCTTTCGAAACACTTAGAAAATTACAGGCTCAGGGATTCAGATTGATACTTTGGACATACAGACACGGAAAAACGTTAGATGAAGCGGTGGAATTCTGCAAGCAGAACGGAATTGAGTTTTATGCAGTAAATTCCAGTTTTGAAGGGGAAGTTTTTGATCCCGAAAATCAGTCGAGAAAGCTGGATGCAGATTGGTTTATTGATGACAGAAATCTTGGAGGATTCCCAGGTTGGGGTGAGATTTACAATATCATTAATGAAAGAATAGAATTCCGTGTGGAAGGCAAAGAAGTTTTAGCCTATTCAAAACTTAAAAAAGAAAAGAAAAAAGGACTTTTCTGGTAGATTTTTATAAGAAATTAGAAGCTAGACGTTAGAAATTAGTTTTTAAATCAGCTTTTAATTTTAAATTTTAATCAGAAAATATTAGATGTTATGAAAAAATGCAATAAGATTTAATCTAATTTCTAAACATCTAATTTCTAATATCTAAACAAAAAATGATTCAATTAAAAACAATAGACGAGCTTCGTCTTATGAGAGAAAGTGCCCAGTTGGTTTCCAGGACATTAGGAATGTTGGCGAAAGAAATAAAACCGGGAATCACTACTTTATATTTAGATAAATTAGCGCATGATTTTATTAAAGATCATGGGGCAGAGCCTGCATTTTTAGGATACGGAGGATTCCCTTATTCTTTGTGTATTTCTCCTAACGAGCAGGTCGTTCATGGCTTTCCAAGCAATGAAGTTATAAAAGAAGGCGATGTGCTTTCTGTGGATTGTGGAGCCGTTTTAAATGGTTTCGTAGGTGATCACGCGTACACTTTTGAAATTGGTGAAGTAAATCCGGAGACGAAAAAATTATTAAAAGTTGCTAAAGAATCTCTTTACAAAGGAATCGAGCAGTGCGTCAGAGGAAAGAGAATCGGAGATATTTCACACGCAATTCAGGCTCATTGTGAAAAAGAAGGATATGGTGTTGTAAGAGAGCTTGTTGGCCATGGTGTAGGAAGAAAAATGCATGAAGATCCACAAGTTCCGAACTACGGAAGACAGGGAAGCGGTAAAGTGATCAAAGACGGTCTTACCATTGCAATTGAGCCGATGATCAATCTGGGAACTGAAAAAGTGAAGTTCCATAATGATGGCTGGACGGTGACAACCCTTGATAATCAACCTTCTGCACATTTCGAACATGATGTAGCGGTAATCAACGGAAAACCGGTATTGCTTTCTACTTTTAAATATATTTACGAAGCTTTAGGTATCGAAACTGATGAAGAAAAGCCTTTCCAAATGGATTTTTAATGAAAAAAGTAACGAAACTTTTATTAAATAAAATTCCACGTCCGGTGCTTATTAAAATGAGCATTTGGGCGAGACCGCTTATTTATCAGTTCTTTAAAGGAGACAAATTTCAGGATCCTATTGACGGGAAATATTACAGAAAATTTTTACCGTACGGATACGGAAATCAACGCGAGAATGCATTATCTCCCGGAACTTTAAGCCTTGAAAGACACCGCCAGATGTGGCTGTATCTTCAAAATGAAACCGATTTTTTTATTAAAAACCATAAAGTTCTGCATATTGCTCCCGAACAGGAATTTTTAAGAAAATTTAAAAGAATGAGCAACCTTAATTACATTTCAGCAGATCTTTTTTCTCCGATTGTAGATGTAAAGGCTGATATTCTGGATTTGCCTTTTCCTGACGAAAGTTTTGAGATTGTTTTTTGCAACCACGTTTTGGAACATATCGAAGACGACGCCAAAGCAATGAGCGAATTATATCGCGTAATGAAACCCGGCGGATGGGGGATTTTCCAGGTTCCGATGAGAAATTCTCATGAAAAAACCTATGAAGATTTTACCATTAAAGATCCTAAAGAACGTCAAAAGCATTTCGGGCAATACGACCATGTTCGCTGGTACGGGATGGATTATTTTGACCGCTTGAGAAAAGCAGGCTTTGAAACCGAACCTAATTTTTATTCTCAGCAGTTTACAGAAGAAGAAATTAAAAAATATGGACTGAGAAAAAATGAAATCTTACCCGTTGTTTTTAAAAAATAAAAAAACGTCTCTATTTTTAGGGACGTTTATTGTTTTTATGGGTAAATTTATGTTTAAAAAATTAATGTGAAACAGCTTTTAACCCAATCACAGACCCGATTAAAGTAACGATAAAGAAAATTCTCCAGAAGCTTACCGGATCCTTAAAGAAGAAAATTCCCATTAGAACGGTTCCGACCGCACCGATGCCCGTCCAGACCGCATAAGCTGTTCCTATCGGTAATGTTTGTGTTGCTTTAATCAGTAAAAGCATGCTTATTGTCAGGGAAATTAAAAATCCTGCAAACCAGAAATACATAGTGTTTCCTATTGTTTCTTTCACCTTTCCTAAGCATGAGGCGAAAGCCACTTCAAATAATCCTGCTATAATTAAAATAATCCAATTCATTTTTAATAATTTTCTTCTGCAAAGGTCTGTATTTATAAGGAATTAAAATTTTACAATTGTTAAAAAATAAGAATAACATGAAAATTATACCTCAAATTCTCATACACTTATACCCTCAAACTCTAAAACTCTAAAAAACTCACTTAATCTCACTTCTGATCCTGCTCAAGCTCACCTGAGTAATTCCCAAATAAGACGCAATATGTCCCAGCTGCACTCTTTTTAAAAGATCGAGTTTATATTTCATGAGATCTTTATAACGCTCCAAAGCAGTTTTGAATTGTCGTGAAATAATCAATTCTTCTGTTTTTACTAATTCACGTTCAGCAAATTTTCTTCCCCAATTCGAGATATGAATATCTTCATTAAAAAGTTTTCTCAGATCTTCTGTTTTTAACATATAAAATTCACAATCTTCCAGAAGCTCAATATTTTCATAACCCGGCTTATCTTCAACATAACTTTTCATTGAAATTACGGTTTCACCCTCACTTCCAAACCAAAACGTGATGTCGTTATCTTCTGTAGTTGAATAAGCGCGTACGATTCCTTTTTTAATGAAATATATATAAGGAATTATTTTATCTGCTTCCATTAAGCAAAAATTTTTACTGTAATTTACCTCTGAAATGTATTTTTTTAAATTCTTTTTAGAAGAATCAGGTAATGGGTATATTTTATCTAATATTTGGTCAATATTCATAAAGAATGGTTTGGAATACTTTAAATTTATTTGTTTTTTACTAGCTTTTAGGAATAAAATGTGACAAATAACAAAGTTTTTTCAAAAATATTAAATTTTTATAACATAAACGTTTAACCAAAAATCTGCTATTGTCTGTATTTAACTTTTAATATATAAGTAACATTAAATTAATATAGAGAAATTATTTTGAATAGATAATTGATAATCAATGTGTTATATTGTGTTTGAATTGTAAAAATAAAAAGCTGCGAAAATACAATATTTTTTGATCTGACCAAAAAAAATTGCCTATTGCTTTGTTAATATTTAATGAAATACTTTTGCGCAAATTAATTTAAAAATGAAAAGAGCTTCCATTAAAGATATAGCGAAAATTGCGGGCGTTTCTGTCGCAACCGTTTCCTATGTTTTAAATAAAAAAGAAGGAAGCAGAATAAGTGAAGCAACAAAAGAGAAAATCCTGAATGTTGCCGAAACAATTAATTATACCCCAAACAAAATCGCAAAAAGCCTTAAAACTAATAAAAGTAAGCTGATAGGACTTATTGTTGCTGATATTTCCAATGATTTTTATTCGAATATCGCAAGAAGCATTGAAGATGAAGCCATGAAATTCGGTTATACTTTATTGATCGGAAGTTCTGATGAAACGCCGGAAAAGTTTAAAAAACTGACAGACCTTTTCTCTGAGCAACAGGTTGACGGAATGATTATTGCGCCGGTTGTGGATTCTGATGAAGCTGTTTTGAAACTGATAAAAGAAGAATATCCTGTTGTAACAATCGACCGTTATCTTAAAAATGTAAACATTCCCGGGGTGATGATCAATAATTCTGAAATCTCGGAAAGTATTTGTGATACCCTGATTAATAAAGGCTTTGAAGAAATTATTTATGTTGGTTATGATACCAAGCTTCCCCATTTGCTTGACAGACAGGAAGGTTTTGATAAACGAATTGCGGCATCAGAAATCCCTGCAAAAAACATCATGATCGATTTAAATAATATTACAGAAGATGTATATAAAGGATTGGAAGAAAGCATTGACCTTTCTAAAAAAACAGCAATTTATTTCTCAAGCAATAAGCTTGGAATTGCAGGCCTGACCTATTTGGTAAAAAACAATATCAAGGTTCCTAAAGATGTTTCTGTTATTGCTTTTGATGAAACGGAAGCTTATCATCTTTTCCCTACGGAAGTCAGCTTCGTGCAGCAGCCTTTAACCGAAATGGCAATAGAAGCGATTAAACTTCTTGATGCACAAATTAATAATTATACTCCGGACGGAAAAAAAATAACTTTTCCGGCTAAATTGATTAATAAAAATTCAGTCAAATAAAAAATTTATTTATTTAATTAAACGTTTAACCTATTATGGAAAAAGATTTTTATGTTGTTTGTTTTGGTGAAGTTCTTTGGGATATATTTCCTGAAGGTACCAGAGCGGGGGGCGCACCATTTAATGTGGCTTATAATGTATATAAAGCGGGAACAGAAGTTAAAATGCTAAGCAGAATCGGAAATGATGAGCTTGGTAAAAAACTTACAGATCAGATACAAGAATGGGGAATTACAACGGATTATATACAAATTGATCCTGAACATTCCACAAGTACCGTGATTGCAAAAATTGATCAGTATAATGAGGCAACTTATGAGATTATCAATGATGTAGCGTGGGATTATATAGAATTTTTACCTGAACATAAAGAACTGATTTCAAATGCAGAAGCTTTTGTTTTCGGCAGTCTTGCGGCAAGAAATCCAAAAACGAGAGAAACACTTCTTAAGCTGTTGGAATTTGCAAAGCTTAAGATATTTGATGTTAATTTCAGACCACCTTTTATTGATATTAATCTTATTCAGGAGCTTTTGCATAAAGCAGATATCGTAAAAATGAATAAGGCTGAAATGAGACAAATCATGAGTTTTTTAAGTGAAGAATATGCGAGTGAAGACGACAGTGCTACATTCATTCAAAATCATTTTAACATTAAGGAAATTATTCTTACAAAAGGAAGTAAAGGAGCAAGATACTTCGTTGGTGACAGAAATTATGGTTTTTCAGCCATTCCCATTACAATTGCCGATACTGTAGGAAGTGGTGATGCTTTTCTTTCCGGTTTTATTTCTAAGAGAATTCAGGGAAAAAGCCCGGAAGAAATTATGAAAGAAGCAATTTCTCTTGGAGCTTTTATTACTTCAAAATCAGGCGCATGCCCGGATTATCAATACAATGAATTCGAGAAATTCAGAGATCAAAATAATTAAATATACTTAAACCTTTAACTAAAAAAACACATTATGAATTCAGTAAAGTTTACCGAAAAAAAGTATCTGGTGGTACTTGCGTTTGTAATTTCCCTGTTCTTTTTCTGGGCGATTGCTCTTACAATGGGAGATGTTTTGAATAAACATTTTCAGAATGTTTTGCATATTTCAAAGTCAAAATCGGGGCTCGTACAGCTTTCAATTTTTGGAGCTTATGCTTTAATGGGAATTCCTGCGGGCCTTTTTATGAAGAAATTTGGCTATAAAATGGGCGTAATTTTAGGATTGACCTTATTTGCGGGAGGATGTTTCCTTTTTGTTCCGGCGGCGAATAATGCTTCTTTTGACTTTTTCAGAGTGGCACTTTTTATTCTTGCGTTAGGAATGGCAACTTTAGAAACAGTGGCTCACCCTTTTGTAGCAGCTCTTGGAGATGAAAGAACCAGTGATCAGCGAGTTAATTTCGCACAATCTTTTAATGGTTTGGGAGCTATCGTTGGTCCGTTATTGGGTGGCTTTTTCATTTTTGGAGGGGCTACTACAGAAGATACCTCGTTAGATTCTGTGAAAAGTCTTTACACCTGGATCGGGGTTGTAGTTCTTATTTTAGCGGTTATTTTCTCTTTTATCAAAGTTCCTAGCTTAAAAGATCCTCATGCGGAAGAGATTGAAATGCTTGAACATGCAACAGGTGAAGATCATCACGCTGATATAGTAGATGCCAATGCACCGCTTTGGAAGCAGAGACACTTTGTTTTTGCCGTTATTGCTCAGTTTTTTAACATTGCAGCACAGGGTGGAACATGGGCATTTTTTATCAATTATGGCGTTGAAAAAATGCACCTTGCAGAAACTCAGGCATCTTATTATTTCTCTTTAAGTATGGCAATGATGATGATCGGCAGGTTTGTAGGGACATTCCTGATGAGATATATCGCTCCGAATAAAGTATTGGCGATTTTTACAGCCTGTAATATTGTACTTTGCCTGATTATTTCTCAAAGTTTTGGCTGGGTTTCGTTTATAAGCTTAATTATGCTTAATTTATTCTTAAGTGTAATGTATCCTACCATTTTCAGTTTAGGATTAAAAAAATTAGGTGGAAAAGTTCAACAGGCTTCTTCATTTTTAGTAATGGCTATGTTTGGTGGTGCTTTTTTCACACCAATTATGGGTAAAATCGCAGAATCGGACGTTGCTCATGCTTATTTGCTGCCAATTATCTGTTATGTAATCATCATTTTGTTTGCTGTAAAGCTTTATAAACCTAAAACCATTAAATAGCAATGAGAAATAAGATTTTTAAAGGCTGTTTTTTGCTGATGATCATATGCAGTCAAAGTTCTTTCGCACAGATTGTAATTACTAATAAAAAGTTCTCTTTCGGTACAACAGGTAGGATAGGAGCCGCTTATTCACCCAATGCGGATGGCCGAACAGGTAGGCAATTGAACCTTAACAATCAAGGGTCTTTGGGAGGAAGAATGGATCAGGGAGATTATGTTGACTTTTTACCTGCATTCCATTTTCAACCGGTTGTGGGAGGTGACAGTACAAAAAGTACAAAAATTGATATGCAGGCGAGATTAAGTTTTTATTCTGGAGGAACTTTCTTGGGAAATGTAGATACAAAATCAAACCAGGGAATGATCGTTGCTCTGCCGGAAGCGTTTGTAGAAGCCAGAAATATCATGGGAAGTGACTGGGATGTTTGGGCAGGATCAAGATGGTTGAGATTTGACGATGTACATGTCGCAGATTATTTTTATTTCGATGATCATTCAGCAACGGGTTGGGGAGTAAGACATAAAAATACAAGGTTCTCCATGTTTTTCCCGGCGGCGATTGATACGGCTGCAAGCAATTCAACACCTTATTCTTTTACAAACGTTATCAGCGGAGGAAAAAATCTGATTTACAGACAGAGAGAGGTTTTTATTTTAGAACATACGATTCCGTTTAAAGACAATCAGAATAAGTTGAAATTTTTGGCAGAATTTCATGTTTTGGAGAAATCCGGAAAAAACTCTGTACAGCAATATCCTTCCGACAATGGTTGGGTTTTGGGAGCAAAATTAAATACCAATTTAAAAACAAAGCTTCCGGGATCTTTTAACCAGATTTCATTGCGATACGGTTCCGGAATTGCCAATGGTGGAGATAGCGGAAATACCCAGACATGGAGAACTTACGGTGCACCGGACGAAGTGACTCACAATTATAAAGGCGCCTATTCATTGACTGCAGTTGAGCATATTTTATTGAATCTTTCGGATAAATGGTCCGTCAATGCCTATGCTGTTTACACGCAAAGTAAAGGGGGTGCCAATAGTGACAATAAAGCAATGGATTATTATAAAAGAGAAATTTTCAATAAAAAGTCCGAATTTAACACTGGCTTTAGAGCGACGTATTACTTCAATAACTGGTTCCATATCCTTTCGGAATTGCATTATGCGGTAAGAAAAGACGGGAATCAGGATGCAGCATCAATGATGAAATTAGTTTTGGCTCCTACAATCGTTCCGACCGCGGAAAGAAGCGTTTGGGCAAGGCCACACATCAGGTTAATTGCAGAAGTTTCAAGATATAATGATCAGGCAATGAATAGCTTATATTCTCCATTTTTGGGTCAGTCCGGCGCGAAAAGATTCGGAACGTATCTTGGGGTGAGGACAGAATGGTGGGTTTTCTAAAATAAATTAAATTAATATGAAAATAAAATTTGGAGCGTCTCTTCTTTCATGGATAACACCCGTTTGGAATCCTGAAGCCGGAAAATATGCGATAGAAAAAACAGCAAATGCGGGTTTTGATTTAATTGAAATTCTATTGCCATCTTCCATGGAATTTAATGCAAAAGAAGTTAAGCAGCAGTTAAAAGATAATAATTTAGAGGCAGCTTGTTCGTTAAATCTTCCAAAAGAAGCACACATTGCATTTTACCCCAAAGCGGCAGAAAGCTTAATAAAACAGGCAATTGATAAGGCTTCGGAACTGGAAACTGACTTTTTAGGAGGAGTTCTTCATGGCGGAATCGGGGTTTTTTCCGGAAATCCGTTAACCGAAAATGAGTCAGAAATCATCGCAGAAGTATGGAGCAATATGGCAGATTATGCCAAAGAAAAAGGCGTAAATATCGGGATTGAACCAATCAACAGATACGAAACTTACGTTTGCAATACGGCAAAAAATGTTCTGGATTTAATTTCAAAAACCGGAAAAGACAATTTATTTCTTCATTTAGATACTTTTCACATGAATATTGAAGAGAATAATTTTTATGATCCGATCATTTTAGCAGGAAAAAAATTAAAACATATTCACATGACAGAATCCCACCGCGGAATGCTGGGAGAAGGTACTGTCAACTGGAATGAATTATTTAAAGCATTAAAAGAAATCAATTTTGAAGGGAATCTGGTTTTGGAAAATTTTTCATCATCCGTCCCGGGAATGCAGCAAATGGTTTCTTTATGGCAGAAATCCCCGCATAATGCACAAGAACTTGCTTCTGGAAGTCTGGAATTTATGAAAAACCATATTATTAGTTAGATCAATTTATTTGATTGGCCTTTCCTTAACCGGAGAGGCTTTTTTTGTTTTAAATCTGAAGATAGGGCGAAAGACCGATTTTGTTTTAGTAACTTTGCAGCTCGTAATATAGTTTTTATGCACAAAGCAGGATTTGTAAATATAGTTGGAAAGCCCAATGCCGGAAAATCTACCTTATTAAACCAATTAATGGGAGAAAAGCTGGCCATTGTTACCCAAAAGGCTCAGACAACACGTCACAGAATTTTTGGAATTTATAATGAAGAAGATTTGCAGATCGTATTTTCTGATACTCCCGGAGTATTGGACCCGAAATACGGTTTGCAGGAGAAAATGATGGATTTTGTAAAGGATTCTTTACAGGATGCAGATGTTTTTTTATTCATTGTAGATGTTACAGACAGATCGGAACCTTCCGAATTTTTAATCGAAAAATTAAATAAAATCCCGGTTCCGGTTTTACTTTTATTAAATAAGGTTGACCAGACGAATCAGGAAGGTCTTGAAAAACTGGTGGAAGAGTGGCATAACAGGATTCCAAAGGCTGAAATTTTGCCTATTTCTGCGTTGAATGCATTTAATACAGAGGTTATTTTACCTAAGCTAAAATCAATGCTTCCGGAAAATCCACCTTATTATGATAAAGATCAATATACAGATAAACCTGAAAGATTTTTCGTTAATGAAGCCATTCGTGAGAAAATTCTTCTGAATTATGATAAAGAGATTCCATATTCTGTAGAAGTAGTTACTGAGCAGTTTAAGGAAAAAGAAGGAATAATTTTCATTGATTCTATCATTTATGTAGAAAGAGATACGCAAAAAGGAATTATTATCGGTCATAAAGGGGAAGCAATTAAAAAAGTGGGAACAGAATCGAGAATTGATCTTGAGAAATTCTTTGCGAAAAAAATCCACCTTAATTTATTCGTAAAAGTGAAAAAAGACTGGCGAAAAAATGACAGGGATCTAAAGAATTTCGGTTATAGATAGACTAAAAGAAGCATAAAGGCGTTATATTAAAAGAGTTTTTATTATCTTTAGTCTAAATTTTCCACTTCATGAATTATTTTAACTCAAATTCTAACTCAGTATTTAGGGATATTATTTTATTAATTGTGAGGGTTTTCATTGGATTTGCAATGCTGTCTCACGGTTTTCCAAAACTTCAGATGTTATTGGAAGGCGATAAAATTGATTTCTTTAATTTTCTGGGATTAGGGCCACAGATCACTTTAATTCTTACGGTTTTTGCAGAATTTGTATGTTCTATATTTCTTATTTTAGGACTTTTTACACGCATTTCTTTGGGATTTTTGATCTTTACAATGATTATTGCTGTATTTATAGTTCATGGTGCAGACCCTTTTGAAAAACAGGAAATAGGATTAATTTATTTATCGATATATCTTCTTTTAATGGCTTTCGGAGCAGGAAAATTTTCTGTTGATTATATGATTGAAAAAAGAAAAAGAGCTTCGGATTGGTAATGAATTTTACATAAAAAATATAAAAAGCAGTGAAATTTTTACTGCTTTTTTTGTGTCTTTAAATTTGATTTTTAAGATATTTGCCAACTCAATCATCATAAAAAATGGAAGAAATAAAATTCAGGAATGCAACCCCTGAAGACCTGCCAAAAATTGTAGAAATCTACAACTCAACCATTCCGTCAAGAATGGTAACCGCTGATACAGAAAACGTTTCTGTGGAAAGCAGGCAGCAATGGTTCAAAGAGCATAATACCGAAAACCGGCCACTTTGGATGATTGAAGATCTACAAAATAATACGATTGGTTGGGTAAGCTTTTCATCATTTTACGGGCGCCCGGCCTACAACGGAACGGTTGAGATCAGCATTTATATGGATGAAAGCTGTCGCGGAAAAGGCTTCGGCAAGAAAGTTCTTCAATATTGCATCGACAATGCCGGAAAATTTGGGGTAAAAACTTTATTAGGCTTTATCTTTCTGCATAACGAACCAAGCTTGAAACTCTTCAGACACTTCGGTTTTGAAGATTGGGGTGTTTTTCCCGATGTAGCAGTTTTGGATGGCGTAGAAAGGAGCTTGGTGATTTTAGGAAAGAGGATTGGGTAGTCATTGCGAGGAGCACAGCAACGAAGCAATCTTAAAACAGTTTAATTGTCTTTTAGAAGCTATTTCCCGCTTTCCGCACTCGCTATTTTATTGGATTCGGCGGCGGCAAAGCCGCCGCCGAATCCAATAAAATGAGCTCAAACAGATGCTCCAATCGGGGCTAGGATTGCAGTTGTTATCTTAATGTATCACAAAAATTCAATATCCAGTTTGTCAACCTGAAACCTTTAGGTTTGACGTAGTCAAAGGATATCAAGAATAATATTAGCGATATATTTCCGTCATTGCGAGGAGCTTAGCGACGAAGCAATTTCTATAAAGAAACATTATTTTGAGTCACAATTCCTACGGAAAAACAAACATTGGAAAAACTTGAATAAAAAAAGCGATCCGAAGACCGCTTTAAATTTATGCATTCTGCTTAATTCTTTTCGCAGACAGATTCAAAAACCGTTTGACCAGCATAACCGCAGAAACGGTTAATCCCAATCCTAAAGCGATCCACATTCCAAATGCTCCCATATTCAACGTCACACAAAGGAAATATCCCAAAGGAATAGTAATCACCCAATACGCGATAAACGTATAAATAGAAGGGATTTTCACATCCTGCAAACCTCTTAGCATTCCTAACGCCGTCACCTGAATTCCGTCTGATAATTGAAATAAAGCAGCGACAATCATTAATTTTGAGGCTAATACTATTACTTCAACTTCTTCTTTTTTTGTAAAGAATGTAGGAAGAATATTTCGCCCTAAAATAAATACAACTCCACAAATACACATGAAAATAAAAGCTATTTTCAAATTGTTGATACCGACTTTTCTTAATTCAACAAAGTTTTTTTCACCCAGTTTTCGCCCGATCATGACGGTTGAAGCCACACTGAAACCAATACATAAGTTAAAAGTAAAAGAAGCCATACTCAACGCGATCTGGTGAGAAGCAATATCATGAGCCGAAATCAATCCGCAAATAAAAGCAGCTCCCGCGAAAGCCGTTACTTCAAAAAACATCTGTAAAGCGGTAGGAAATCCTAATCTCACCATTCTTTCAAACATTTCTTTCGTAAAAACCTGGATTTTTAACGAAAAATCTTTGATATATTGTCTTGTTTTCTTCTCATTTAAAAGCACAAAATACAGGAAAATCACCATAAAAACCCTTGCGATTAAGCTCGCCAAAGCAGACCCTTTTACACCCATTTCAGGGAAAATCCAAAGTCCTTTAATGAAAACATAATTTAGTACGATATTGATAACATTCGCAATAATCGTTGCTTTTGTAACCCCGATGGTATAAGATAATCCTTCCGAAACTTCTCTTAAAGTCTGAAATGCCATAAAAGGAACAATACTGATGGCCATTATTCCTAAAAACCCGACTGTATCAGGAATAATTTTCGCGGGTTGACCGGAATGATAGAGTAGTGGCAACCCTAAAAGCAGGATACCCATTAAAATAATCCCAACTGTCATATTGATCACAAATCCATGGCTGAAAACTGAATTAATAGTCTTGTGATCTCCCTTAGAATGCGCCTCCGAGACCAATGGCGGAATGGCAAAAGAAAATCCCAATGCCAGCACAAACATGGAAAAAAACACAGCATTTCCCAAGGAAACAGAAGCCAAAGCGTCTGCACCCAGTAATTTTCCAACAATAATATTATCAAACAAATTCACCGAGACCTGCCCCACCTGCGTCAACATCACAGGAAGAGCCAGCGTCAGGCATTCTTTTGTATAGTTTTTGTGTAAAAAGTTCATAATAGTTTATATTCATATAGTTCAAAAAAAAGATTTGCAGCGTAAATACTGCAAATCTTTATATATCTTCAAAATAATAATTAAATTATTTCCTTACAAAACTTGCAACGTCCTCAGCAGAAACCGTGTTTCCGCCAAGAATAATCAGTCTTTCGACAACGTTTCTTAATTCTCTGATATTTCCGGTCCATGAAAGGGCTTTTAACGCTTCAATAGCCTTGTCATCAAATTTCTTTAACGCTGTACCGTGCTCTTCGGAAATCAATCCTGAAAAATGATCTACCAACAATTTGATATCTTCTTTTCTTTCATCCAATGGCGGTACATAGATCTCGATCACAGAAAGTCTGTGGTAAAGGTCTTCTCTGAATCTTCCTGCTTCAATTTCCGCCTGCATATTTTTATTGGTTGCAGCAAGTACCCTTACGTCAACTTTTATTTCTTTATCGCTTCCGACAGGAGAAACTTTGCTTTCCTGAAGGGCTCTCAATACTTTTGCCTGAGCGATAAGGCTCATATCCCCAATTTCATCCAGAAAAATCGTACCTCCATTTGCCTGTTCAAATTTTCCCTGCTTGTCTTTAATTGCTCCGGTAAATGAACCTTTTACATGCCCAAATAATTCAGATTCAATAAGTTCTGAAGGAATCGCGGCACAATTTACTTCTACCATCGGACCTCTTGCTCTCTCACTTTGATTGTGAATAGAGTGAGCAACAAGCTCTTTTCCGGCACCGTTCGGACCTGTAATCAGAACCCTTGCATCAGAAGCGGCTACCTTTTCGATCATATCCTGAATCTTTTGCAAAGCAGCTGATTCACCGATCATCTGGTATTTTTTACTAACCTTTTTCTTTAAGGTTTTATTTTCAGTTTGAAGATATTTATTCTCTTTCTTTAAATGTTCTTTAGCTAAAGCATTTTTTACACTCGTAATCAGCCTGTTGATATCGATAGGCTTAGAAATAAAATCGTAAGCACCATCTTTCAGACAAGACACTGCAGAATCAATATCAGCATGACCTGAGATCATGATAAAAGTGGATTCAGGTTTTAAAGCTAAACTTTGTTTTAAAAGCTCTGTCCCTGAAAGTTTTGGCATCTTAATATCAGAGATCACCAATGCGAAATCTTCTTTTTCTACCTGTTTAAAGCCTTCAAGGCCATCTTCGGCTATAACGAATTCATATTCAGTAAGTTCATCAGAAAGAATACTGTGAAGTACTCCGGAAATTGCTTTTTCGTCTTCTACAATAAGGATTTTTTGCATAGTTGCAAATTTAGATTTTTTGATTGAATTATTAGCAAAAAGCGTACCTAAATCTTCTATTTTGAATAATCTCTCCTTCCAAAAATTGCTGATCCCACTCTCACAGAATTAGCACCACATTCAATGGCAACAGGAAAATCATCGCTCATTCCCATTGATAATGTATTTAGAGTTTTTAATTGATTTAATTCATCAAAAAGCTTTTTTAGAATTAAAAATTCCTTTCTGATCTGATCTTCATCTTCAGTAAAAGTTGCCATTCCCATCAGGCCCGTGATTTCTACATTCTGAAATTCACCATTCATAAATTTTTCAAATAAATCTTTTGCCTCATTAATTTCAAGACCGAATTTACTTTCTTCTTCTGCAATTTTTACTTGAAGTAAAACTTTAATTGTACGGTTGTTTTTGCCTGCTTCTTTATTGATTTCAGATAATAATTTTTCGGAATCCACGCTTTGAATCGTGTCAATAAATTCAGCGATATATTTTACTTTATTCGTTTGCAGATGCCCGATCAGATGCCATTGAATGTCTTTCGGAAGCAGAGGATATTTCTCCATTAATTCCTGAACTTTATTTTCTCCAAAGACCTTTTGACCAAGATCATAGACTTCTTGAATTGCAGAAACAGGATGAGTTTTTGAAACAGCAACCAATTGAACATTTTCCGGAAGCTGGCTTTTTATATGTTTGTAATTTTCTTGAATGCCCATAATTGCAAATTTCTGAATTTTAAAAGCAAAAAACTAGTAAAATGTAAATTTTAATTAAAAGCTGTTGATAGAAAACTTATTTTTAAAGCTAATTCAAAACCTCATTAATCTTGGGATACTCTGAAATTTTTCTGAAAACAAATCGGTTAGTTTTCTGAAGTTTTTCAATAAAAAGATCAAGCTCATTCACAGAATCCGAATCCGTTAAATACTGATCGTGAGTAAGAAAAACCAGGTGTCTTGAAGTTTTTTCAAGGTCATTGAAGAAAATACTGTCAACTCTTTTAAGCATAGCTTCGTGATTTCCTTTCAAAGCCATTTTATTAGTCGGTTTCCATTCAAGATCCCAGCCTACAACTTTGTAGCCTGCTTTTTTCAGGCTGTTAGCCGCTTCAGTAGAACTTTTCAGGTCGGTTACCGTAATATTGTTGAGTCTCCAGATATTTCTTCCGGGAGTTCTTGCAATTTTATCAAAGAGCTTTAAGCTGTCTTTTGCAGCATCAAAATCCTGAACTACCGCAAGCGGATTTTTGTAAAAATCATTGTATTTGTTGTGGGCATGCGAGAAGCTGTGATTTGCCAGTTCAACCAGCTGATCTTTTCTTAAAAGGTTAAGATCATCTTTCTGTTTTTTACTTCCATAGGCGTGTTTTCCGACTAAAAAAGCAGTGGCGCAAACATTTCTTTTATGTAAAATTTTCAATAGATTTTCGGTTCCGCGATTGGGGCCGTCATCGAAAGTAAGATAAATAACTCTTTTGTCAGAGGGAACATTTTCATCATCAATTTTGGGGACTATTTTTGCGACGGGATGGCTTTTTGGAATCAGTTTTTCAGATTCTTTCTTGTCTTTTTCCTGGCTGCAGCCGTTAAATAAAATTGAAGTTGCACTCATCACTGCAAACATCCCAAGAAAAGTCTTATTTCGAGACTTTTCTGCAAAAATTTTTGTCATAAAGTTTATTGGAATTTAATTGTTAAAAATTGTTAAAATTTCTATATATTTCTTAACAAAATCTATGCCGATTCTCCTTAAACTTAAACTTTTTAAGGTATTTTTAATAAATTTATTTTTAAGCAGTTAACCTTCCAGAATTTTCTTTAAATACAGTGAATTTTTAATCGCTGCCGTTCCCCAGGTATTGTTGAAAAATATAAACGTTTTCTTTTGTTCTTCTTTAATTTTTTCAGCTAACTGAGAGAGAAACTCTTCAGCATATTCTGATTTATAGAGAACAGGTTTACCATGAAGTCGGTAATATAAAATATCAGAGTGATTGACAATTACATCTTCCGGCAAATTTCCAGGAAAACTGACTCCTGAAAAAATTAAATTATTTTCTTTTAAAAGGTTAAAAATTTCATCCCGCCACCAGGATTCGTGACGGAATTCTATGACATTTAAATAATTAAAATCAAGATTATTAAGAATTAAATCAATATTTTCCTGAGTATTTTTAAATGATGGCGGAAATTGATACAAAAACCCTGAAAGTTTTTCTTTTAGATGAGATTGAATGTGAATGCAAAATTCTGAAATTTCTTCTTTACAATCTTTCAATCGCTTTTCATGAGAAATCGTTTTTGGAATTTTAATGAAAAATTTAAAACCTTCAGACGTCTCATCAACCCATTTCAGCAATGTTTTGGCAGTTGGCTTTCTGTAAAATGTAGAATTGATTTCAACGGAATTAAATTCCTGAGAATATAAGGTCAGAAAGTCTTTACTTTTGGCATCTTCAGGATATAAAGATCCTTTCCAGTCATTGTTGTAAAAGCCTGAGCATCCGATATAAAGATTTTCTTTTTTCATATTTTTTATTTTATATCTAAATTAACCGAATTCAATCGCAATGAATTCAAAATCACAGATAAAGAGCTGAAACTCATCGCTGCGGCTGCAATCATCGGGGACAATAGAATTCCAAAAAAAGGATACAATAATCCTGCCGCAACCGGAATTCCCAAAACATTATAAATAAAAGCAAAAAACAGATTTTCCTTAATATTTTTCAGAAGCTTTTCACTTAATAATTTGGCTTTTGCAACACCAAGAATATCGCCTTTTAATAAAGTAATTTCTGCGCTTTCAATGGCGGCATCGGTTCCTGTTCCCATTGCGATCCCGATATTGGCCTGGGCTAAAGCGGGAGAGTCATTGATTCCGTCGCCGGTCATTGCTACAATTTTGCCTTGTTGCTGAAGCTTTTTTACTTCATTTAATTTATCCTCGGGAAGACAATTTGCTTTGAAATGTTTAATACCCAATTCGTCTGCAACGGCTTTTGCAGTATGCTCGTTGTCTCCGGTCATCATGATGATGTCAATGCCTTCATCCAGCAATTGCTGAACAGCTTTTTTTGAACTTTCTTTAATTTTATCCGTAAAGCTTATAAAGCCTACAACTTCTTTATCCTGAGCAATATAAGAGATTGTATGGGCTTTTGACTGTACTTCAATAGCTTTTTGCTTCAAAACATAAGGAATTGAAATTTGATGAGATGTCAAAAGATTTTCGTTACCCAAATAGACTGTTTTTCCGTTGATGTTTCCTTTCACTCCTTTACCTGAAATATTTTCAAAATTTTCTACTTTTTCCGGATTTATTTTTTCACTTTTTGCTTTTTTGATAACTGCATTTGACAACGGATGTTCTGAATTTTGATTTAAGGAAAAAGCCAATTTTAAGATCAAATTTTTATTATTATTAATCGTTTCGATATGTTCAACTGATGGTTTTCCTTCTGTTAAAGTTCCTGTTTTATCAGTGATTAGAACGTTTACTTTATTCATTTGTTCAAGGGCGTCGGCGTTTTTAATTAAAATACCGTTTTTTGCACCTTTACCAATTCCCACCATCAAAGACATCGGTGTTGCCAATCCTAACGCACACGGACAAGCCACGATTAAAACTGCAACAGCATTCACAAAAGCAAACAAACTCTTTTTCCCTTCCGGACCGAAAAACTGCCATAAAATGAAAGTCAGAACAGCAATCAAAATAACGGTCGGAACAAAAACTTTAGACACCTTATCCGTCAGTTTTTGAATGGGCGCTTTGCTTCGGCTCGCTTCATTGACCATTTTTATGATTTGAGAAAGCAAAGTTTCGTCGCCAACCTTTTCAGCTTTCATGATGAAAACCTGATTACCGTTGATCGTCCCGGAAGTTACTTTATCGTCAATATTTTTCTCAATAGGCATGGGTTCTCCCGTGATCATACTTTCGTCAACAATGGAATTTCCTTCTGTAATTTTTCCGTCGACAGGAATTTTTTCACCTGGTTTTACTCTTAATAAATCTCCGATTTTCACTTGCGAAAGGAGAACTTTTTTTTCTTCACCATTAATGATCAAATTCGCTTCATCAGGAGAAAGACTCATTAATTCTCTAATTGCATTTCCTGTTTTTTTGTGGGCAGCAGCTTCCATTAACTGGCCTAAAATGACAAGCGTTAAAATCACACAGACCGCCTCAAAATACAACGGAATTTCATGATTGTGACCACGAATTTCATGCGGAATAATATCAGGAAAAATCAAAGAAACAATACTGAAAATAAATGCTGCTGCAACACCCAAAACAATCAGACTGAACATATTTAAGTTCCAGGTTTTGAACGAAACCCAACCTCTTTTCATCAAAAACCATCCTGAATAAAATAAAACAGGAAGCGTTAAAATCAATTCAATAACTCCCTGAATCTGATGTGAAAAAGGAAAATTTATCAACATTCCACCCATCGAAAGAATAAAAACAGGAATGGTAAATGCCAGTGAAATAATGAATTTACGTTTTAAAATATTGTACGTTTCGTCTTCTTCATGATCATCTTTTTCGGGCATTCTCACGAGATCCATTCCACAGATCGGGCAGTCGCCTGGTTCGTTCCGAACAATTTCTGGATGCATCGGACAGGTGTATTTTGCAATTTTCTTTTCGGGATATTTCACCAAATCCATTCCGCAAACAGGGCAACCAACGTTGCTGTCATACGTTTTATCACCTTCACAATACATCGGGCAATAATATTTTCCAGCCATTTCATCCGTAAGTTTCGGAGCTTCATGATGATGATGAGAATGATCGTGTGAATGTGTTGTTGAATTTTTAACCAGATCTTCTGTAATTTCCTCCAAATGCATATGACAAACCGGGCAATCACCTTTTTCATCATAAATTTTATCACCTTCACAGAACATCGGGCAGTAATGTTTTCCGACATTATCTTTAAAATTTTCGGGAAGATTTGTTGAAGAAAAAGTAGGTTTATAATTCGGATCTTTAGCGTGTTTTTCCTCAATCGGAACCAAATACATATTACAAACCGGACATCTTTTGCCTTGTTGAAAGTAAACTTTATCACCCTCACATTCCATCGGGCAATAATAAACTGAAGACGGCGAAATGCGATCTTGTGGCTTTACAAAGGCTTTTTCGGGATCTTCAAGCTTGTAGTTTCCGATCTCTTCTAAAGCTTTATTTAAAGTTGCAAGTTCGATCGGCCGGTCGGAAGTTATTGTTGCAGTGCTGTTTTCGAGATTGATGTCAGCTGTAATTCCTTCTATAATATTGAGTTTTTCTGAAATTTTTTTCTGACAGCCGGAGCAGGTCATTCCCAGAATTTTATATTGTTGTTGCATGATCCTTTAATTTATACTACAAATTTCCAAAATGAAAGTGTAAGGTTGTTATAAATTTAAGGATAATGTTTATAGAATTTAGTTTGAGAGGTTTTGAGTGGGAGTGTATTAGGGTTTGAGGGTAGGAGCGTTCCAGAGTATAAAGGTTTTGCTTTTTACGCAGATTTTTATGTTGTTAAATATTATAGGTATAATTATTAAAACTCAAAAAACTCTCAAACACTACAACTCTCAAACTCAGATTTGATCCAAAGCTTTTCTACTGTGAATTTTCAGTTTTTTAAATTCGGTAGGAGTGAAACCTGTGCTGTTCCGGAATTGTGATGATAGATGCTGAACGCTTTTGTAGCCTAGCTTTCCGGCGATTTCCGTTAGAGTAAATTCATTATATAAAAGAAGCTCTTTTACTTTTTCAATTTTTTGAAGGATAAAGAACTGTTCTAATGTAATATTTTCGTTTTGTGAAAAAGTTTTTGAAAGCGCGCTGTAATCTTTATGAAGTTTTGAGCTTAAAAATTCAGATAAAAGAAAATTTTCATCAATATCCAGTTCGCTTATTTTAATAATGATCAAGTTTTTAATTTTCTCTATAAGCTGATGTGCGGAGTCTTTTATTCTTTCAAATCCAGTTTTCAATAATTTTTTTTCAAGAGAGGCTAAGTCGTTTTCCGGGATTTCAGACTCGGTTTCAACTTCGCCGAGATTAATTGCTTTAATCTTAATATTAGCGTCATTAAAAATTGTCTCAACAGCAGAAATACACCTTCCACAAACCATATTTTTTATGAAAATTTTCATAATTGATTGTTTAATCTGTCTTTTACAAATTCGACCTTAGTTTTGCCGTGAGCTACAGGATTTCCGTCTTCTCCAAGATTTACCATCACAATTTTATCAACGGTGATGATCGTCTGATGGGTCATTTTGTTTCTCACTTCACATTTTAAGGTGATAGAAGTGGATCCGAACGCAGAAACTTCAATTCCGATCTCGACGATATCTCCCTGTTTTGCAGAACTTACGAAATTGATTTCAGAAATAAATTTGGTGACAACTTTTGTGTTTTCCAATTGAATAATGGCATAAAGCGCAGCTTCCTCATCGATCCATTGCAATAATCTTCCTCCGAAAAGTGAATGATTGGGATTTAAATCTTCAGGCTTTACCCATTTTCTGGTGTGATAATTCATGCTTTTATTTTTTTGCATGACAAATTTAGTGTTAAAAACTGGCTTTTTCAACAGAATGAGATTTACTTATCTTAAACGGATTATTTATTTTCTCAATTGATTTTATGATGAAAACCGAGCTTAAAACCTTTCGTAGTAAATGTTTCTGTAGTGTTTGAAAAACTTAATTCCGAAAAATCTTAGTAAAGGAATAAAATAAACTAAAAAATGTTTTGATATAAATTTTTTAATCGTATCTTGCATCAGTTATATTTGGAATCAATATTTGTTCATTGACTTTATGTTGTTTTTCTTTTATATACCAAATTTTTATTAATTTTTAATTTTTATTTAAAATGAACATTTTTGTTTCAAACATCAATTACGCAACTAAAGAATATGAGTTGCACGATTTATTTGCTGAATTTGGCGATGTAGCATCTGCTAAAATTGTAACAGACAGAGAAACTGGTCGCTCTAGAGGTTTTGGTTTCGTAGAAATGGGTGACGAAGAAGGTCAACAAGCTATCGAAGCTCTAAACGGGAAAGAATTTAATGGAAAAGAACTTAACGTTTCTGAGGCTAAGCCAAGAGAAGAGAAACCAAGAAGAAGTTTTGATAACAACAGAAGCGGTGGAAACGGCGGAGGTTATGGAAACAACAGAGGTGGAAACGGCGGAGGCGGTGGAAGCTACGGAGGTGGAAACAGCCGTGGTGGAAATGGCGGCGGTGGAAAACGTTGGTAAAAAATATAAGCGGCTTTTGAGCCGCTTTTTTTATGTCTTATAGTTAAAATTATTTCTTCTTTTTCTTTTTGTCCTTGATTTTTTTATCTTTCTTGGGATTTAAAATTTCATTAGCATATTCCAGTTTCGGTTCTTTTGCTTTTGCAGGTTTAAGATCGGCGAATTCCTGCAAATCATCCTTTGAAATTATATTTTCAGTAAATAAAAATTCTAAAATCTCCTTTCCTGAATTGTTCAAAAAATTAACTGAAAACTCTTTTAATAAGAATTTTTTATACTCTTCATAAGGAACCAATACTTTATATTTGAAAATTCTGCCTTCTTTTTCAGTAGATAAATATCCTTTTTCAACCAATATTTTTAAGTAAGTTGAAACTGTATTTTGATGTGGTTTCGGCTCAGGATGCTTTTCCATAACATCCTTTAAATAAAAGGTTTCCAGCTTCCAGAATTGTTTCATTAAATTTTCTTCCGCAGATGTAAGATGATTTATTTTCATATAATACTCTTAATGTTGAAATTGTATGTTGCAATAAAGATAAAGAAAAGATACCACAAATGCTATTCCTGCACCCATAAAAACTTCCTGTACAGTGTGTCTTTTCAGGATAATTCTCGTAATTCCTACTAAAATTGCTATTCCCAGCCAGAAAATTCCCATTTTTACACTTAAGACAAAAAATAACGCTGCTACAAATATATTAAATGCTGTATGCATCGAGCTTTTGATAAAAAAATTGCTGATCTGTAATGCGAAAAGCAAAATCAGAATAAACAGCATCACAAAATCAATATATCCGTTTTTGAAATAATTATAAGCAATGTAAGCGATTACACAAGCCGCAATAAATATATATAAAGTCTTTCTCTGAACACGATTAGAGACGTCCATATTCGTATATCTGCCGGTTTTTACATTCCAGACAATCCAGGAAATAACAGGGGCGATGACGATTACCAATATAGGAAGGAAATATAACAGGGCATCTTTTAAGGAATATTCCCGAACGCTCATATAAACGAAAAATATAAACAGAGAAATAAGAGGATTAAAAAAATCAGATATTACTTTTGAAATTTTATAGATAAATGAAGGTTGTTTTTCGTCCATATTTAAGTTTAATAATGTAAATATAATATTATAACTAAAAAAACAATTGGTTTATATACAACAAAAACAAAGTTTTTTTTATAATTTTGCTCAACTATTTCATAATAAATAAGCAAGAGCTAACACATGAAAGAATTTTCTAAAGAGATATACCTGAAGTGGTATGAAGATATGACAATGTGGAGAAGGTTTGAAGACAAATGCCGTTCTCTTTATCTAAAACAAAAAATCAGAGGTTTTTTACATTTGTATAATGGTCAGGAAGCTATTCCTGCCGGTTTCACGCATGCAATGGATTTAACTAAAGATAGTATGATCACTGCTTATAGATGTCACATCCATCCAATGGCAATGGGAGTGGATCCTAAGAGAATCATGGCCGAGCTTTGTGGTAAAGCTACGGGAACTTCAGGAGGTATGGGTGGCTCTATGCACATTTTCAGTAAAGAGCACCGTTTTTATGGTGGTCACGGTATTGTTGGAGGACAAATTCCTTTGGGTGCAGGTATTGCTTTTGCTGATAAATTTTTTGACAGAAAAGCGGTAAATATTTGCTTCTTCGGAGACGGAGCGGCTAGACAGGGCTCATTACATGAAACGTTTAACATGGCAATGAACTGGAAACTTCCTGTTATATTTGTTGTAGAAAACAACCAATATGCAATGGGAACTTCTGTAAAAAGAACTGCTAACCACGAAGATATCTATAAATTAGGTCTGGGATACGAAATGCCTTGTCTTGCCGTAGATGCAATGGATCCTGTAAAAGTGGCAGAAGCTGCTTACGAAGCTATCGAAAGAGCAAGAAGAGGAGACGGACCAACTTTCATCGAAGCCAGAACATACCGTTACAGAGGTCACTCTATGTCTGATGCTGAGCCTTACAGATCTAAGGATGAAGTTGCTATCCATAAAAATGATGACCCTATCGAGTTGGTAAAATCCAGAATTTTAGCAAACAGCTGGGCGACAGAAGAGGAATTGGAAGCAATGGATAACAAATCAAAAGATTTTGTTGAAGAATGCATCGAATTCATGGAAAACTCTCCGTATCCAACTGCTGAGAAAGTATATGAATATGTGTATTCTCAGGAAAACTATCCGTTTTTAGATAAATTAGAAAACTAATACAATAATTTGCTGATACGGTGATATGTTGATGTGTTATTTTTATTCACAATCTTATCATCACTTCATCACATTAACAAATTAAAAAATAAATTATGGCAGAAGTAATCACAATGCCTCGTCTTTCCGACACAATGACGGAAGGAAAGGTGGCAAAATGGCATAAAAAAGTAGGAGATAAAGTAAAAGAAGGAGATATTTTAGCTGAAATTGAAACGGATAAAGCCGTTCAGGATTTCGAATCTGAGATGGAAGGTACACTTTTATACGTAGGTGTAGAAGAGGGTGCTGCCGCTGCTGTAGATTCTGTTTTGGCAATTATCGGTAATGAAGGGGAAGATATTTCAGGATTAACTGGTGGAGCTGCTGCTCCCTCTGCAGGTGGTTCTGAAGAGAAAAAAGAAGAGCCTAAAGCTGAAGCTATTACTGCTGCTCCGGAACAGGCTTCTGCGGAAGTTCCAGCTGGTGTAGAAGTTATTACTATGCCAAGACTTTCTGATACAATGACAGAAGGTAAAGTAGCAAAATGGCACAAAAATGTTGGTGATACAGTAAAAGAAGGTGATCTTCTTGCTGAAATCGAAACAGATAAAGCGGTTCAGGATTTTGAATCTGAATTCAACGGGGTTTTATTGAAGCAAGGCGTTGAAGAAGGTGGTGCTGCTCCTGTTGATACAGTATTGGCAATCATCGGCCCTGCAGGAACAGACGTTTCAGGAGTTGGTGCTGCAAAACCTGCGGCTCAGTCTTCAGAAAAGCCTGCTGAACAAAAAGCTGAAGCTCCAAAACAAGAATCTGAAAACCAACAACCAGCAGCCAGCAACAACGAAAGAGTTGCGATTTCTCCATTAGCTAAAAAAATTGCTCAGGATAAAGGAGTTGATATTCACGGGATTCAGGGTTCTGGTGAAAACGGAAGAATCGTTAAAAAAGATGTTGAAAATTATCAGCCATCTCAGGCAAAACCAGCTTCTGCTGCACCGACTGCAAGTCCGGCAGCTCAGGTTGCATTAAGTTTTGTTCAGGGAGAAGATACAGAGACTCCAAACTCTCAGGTTAGAAATATCATCGCAAAACGTCTTGCTGAAAGTAAATTCACTGCTCCTCACTACTATTTAATGGTGGAGATCAACATGGATAAAGCAATTGAGGCCAGAAAAGAGATCAATTCTTTACCGGATACAAAAATTTCTTTCAACGATATGATCATTAAGGCAACTGCCGTTGCGTTAAGAAAACATCCTCAGGTTAATTCAAGCTGGGCGGGTGACAAGATCATTCACAGAGGAAACATCAATATCGGGGTAGCGGTTGCAATTCCTGACGGATTGGTAGTTCCGGTTCTTAAGAATACAGACCAGATGAATTATACTCAAATTTCTGCTGCTGTTAAAGATATGGCCGGAAGAGCGAAGTCTAAAGGTCTTAAGGCAAACGAAATGGAAGGTTCTACATTCTCAATCTCAAACTTGGGTATGTTCGGAATTGAAACATTTACAAGCATCATCAATCAGCCAAACTCTGCAATCCTTTCAGTAGGAGCCATCATCGAAAAACCGATCGTAAAAGACGGCCAGATCGTAGTTGGGAACATCATGAAGCTTTCATTAGCTTGTGACCACAGAGTAGTAGACGGAGCGACTGGTGCTCAGTTCTTACAAACTTTAAAAACATATTTAGAAAGTCCTTTAACATTGTTACTGTAATTTTTTAATTTGTAAATATTAAAAACGCTTCTCAGTTTTGGGAAGCGTTTTTTTTGAAATTTATCGTTTAATAGAGATGCTTCGACAAGCTCAGCATGACAACGCGAATACTAATTGTTTTAATATCTATTTTATTGATTTTTTAAGCGAACAGTATTAGAGATGTCATGCTGAGCTTGTCGAAGCATCTCTATTAGTGATAATATTTAACGAATAAAAATTTATAACAAAGTATAAAGCTCTTGTTATAAATCCCTTTAAAACTATTCAATATTTCAAATCAATTTACTATTTTTGAATTATGATTAAAGCGAGAAATATCCATAAATCTTATGGGAATTTAGAAGTATTAAAAGGTGTTGATATTCACATAAAAGTAGGTGAAGTGGTATCCATTGTCGGCGAATCCGGGGCGGGAAAATCTACGCTTTTGCAGATTTTAGGAACTTTGGATCAGCCTACGAGTTCTAAGCAGAACGAAACTGAAATTACTATTGCAGGAGAATCGTTCATCAATATGAATGACAAGCAGCTTTCTAAATTCAGGAACCAGAATATTGGCTTTGTATTTCAGTTTCATCAGTTATTACCTGAATTTTCAGCGTTGGAAAATGTTTTGCTTCCTACAAAAATTGCAGGAGCAAATGAAAAGGAAGCGATAGAAAAAGCATATGCTTTGTTTGAAGATCTGAAAATCGAACAAAGATTGCATCATAAGCCTAACCAGCTATCCGGTGGTGAAGCGCAAAGAGTAGCGGTTGCAAGAGCTTTAATCAACTCTCCGAAAATCATTTTTGCGGATGAGCCGACAGGAAATTTAGATTCAAAAAATGCCGATGACCTTCACCGGTTGTTTTTTGATTTAAGAGATAAATATAACCAGACCTTTGTTATTGTAACCCACAATCCTAATCTTGCAGAGATTACCGACAGAAAATTAGTCATGAAAGACGGAATGATTATCGAATAAAATTCCGGACTGATGATGAAACAATTTATTTTTCTCTTCCTTTTTATAATTTCCTGTTCAAAATTTGAATCTCAGGGTAATAATGTAATTGATTATTTGCCGAAATCAAAAATTTCAGAAATTAAGAGTTATATTAAAGGAAAAAATTACAATCAGGATTTGGCTGTTTTTATTAATTTTAAAATTCACTCCGGGAAATACCGTTATTTCGTTTATGATCTGAAAAATAATAAAATTTTGCAGAAAGCGGTCGTTGCCCACGGTGAGGGTTCTGTAATTTCTAATTCAGATAATTTACAATTTAGTAATATTGACGGTTCTCACCAGTCCTCTTTAGGTAAATATGAAATTCGGGAAAGCTATACCGGAAAATTCGGAAAAGCTTACCGATTAAATGGTCTTGATGAAACTAACAGCAATGCAATGTCGAGAGCGATTGTTCTTCATTCATACTATTGCGTGCCGGATAAAGAATCGGTAAATCCTACCTGTTTAAGCTTTGGTTGCCCGATGCTTTCAAAAAATGCCTTCAACGAAACTGCAAAATACATCGATCAATCAAAACAACCGATCATTTTATACGCTTTCTATTAACTAAGCCTAAAATCTAATTCCTGATAAATATGTCCATAAAATTTCTCGCAGAAGATGACAGACCAAGAGAAAAGTTTTTATCAAAAGGTAAAAGCTCACTTTCCGATTCTGAACTTTTGGCGATTATTATGGCAAGCGGCAATAAAGAGGAAACCGCTGTAGAACTCGCAAGAAGAATTTTGGCTTCCGTCAATAACAATTGGCATCAGTTAAGCTTACTTTCTGTAAAAGATTTGACGAAATTTAAAGGCGTGGGTGAAGTAAAAGCAATCTCAATTACAACTGCCTTGGAAATCGGAAGAAGAAGAGCCAGTCAGGAAGTCCCTGAAAAAGCTGTAATTTCTAAAAGTTATGATGCGTATCAAATTTTAAAAAATCATTTGTCAGATTTAAGAACCGAAGAATTTTGGGCTGTTTTTCTGAATCAGAGCAACAGAGTTATTCATATTGCACAATTGACGCAAGGAGGTATCAATCAATCGATTGTGGATTTGAGGGTTTTATTTAAAACGGCTTTAGAACACTTTTCGACGGGAATCATTATTGCACACAATCATCCTTCCGGAAACTTAAAACCGAGCATTGAAGATATTGATATTACTCAAAAGATAAAAGAAGCCGGAAATACCTTAAACATTCAGCTTTTGGATCATTTGATTGTCACACAGAATTCATATTTTAGCTTCTCAGACGAAGGATTATTATGATTAAAAGACTGAAATATCACGAAATTAATTTCGAAAAATACAGCCATTGTTTAGATTTTTCTGAGCAAAAAAACTGGTATGCTAAGAAAGAAGTTTTAGATGAGCTTTCAGGGAATTGGGAATTGTTGATTTGTGGTGATTATGAGGCTGTTATGCCTATTCACATTAAGAAAAAGTTTGGATTTAATTTTGTTCATATGCCCCTTTTTTGTCAACAACTGGGAATTTTTTCAAAAATTGATAAACCCGAAATTAATGATCAGTTCTTAAAGTTTTTTAAAAAAAAATATAAAGTTTTCCTGTATTCATTTAATCACCATAATATTTTTTCTGAAAATTTAAATAAAAGAAAAAATTATATCGTTCCGGTTTCTGATTATGTCATTTTAAGGCGAAAAAAATATTTCAAAGGCAGAAAATCTACCGCGAAATGGGCGCAGCATTTGTTTTATAAAGAAATTCAGCTGGATAACGAATGTTTTTCTTTTATAGAAAGTAATTTTAAAGGGCTGGATAAAAAAAGCGATTTTGAAAAGCTTACAAAATACCTCCGTTTTCTTGAGAAAAAAAACAGCCTGAAAATAAGTGGTGCATATTTGGAGAATAAGTTGATTAATCTGGCTATTTTGGTTTCCGAGCCTCAACAATTGTCTTTGCTGGCTCTTTTTAATGATGAAAATTTTAAAAATGAAAACGGTCCGTCTTTTCTTATTGACAGGATTTTGAATCTTTATATTCATGAAAAAAGGTTTAATTTTATGGGAAGCAATATCCGTGGAATTGAACTTTTCTTCAAGAGTTTTGGTGGAGAGCTGCATGATTATTGTTTCACTGAAAATAAATTTCTAAAAATATTTTCTTAAGAAAAAAATGCTGTTTAGACCAATTCTAAATATTAATCCGTAATTTTATAAGATAAATTTATTTCAATAGTTCCCGTTATGTTAAAGCAAATTCGTAATTACAAATTACCATATATTATTTATAACTTTTTCAATAAGAGGAAATTACAGCACAATATTCCGCTGTACAAAAAGTATGGAATTAATAAAAGTTATTTCTCAAGCATTTCAAGCAAAGATTTTAAGCATTTACCGGCTGCTGAAAGAAAAATAGATCATGAAAAGCTTATTAACACTACCTTTTATAAAAAACTTTCAGATGACAATAAAGAAAGTGTCCTTGGTTTTGATGATAAAGGCTATCTGATCTTGAAAAATTATCTGAGTACAGAAACTGCAGATAAGATTAATGAAGAGATCGATAAATTAATGGCGAACGGAACCATAAAATTCCGATACGGCGGGAAATTAATGTTTGTCATTCATCATTCTGAAATCATTAAAAATATTGGTAATGATAAAGATTTAACTGAATTTCTTTCTGTCTTAATTGACGGACAGGCGAAACTTTTTCAAAGCATCAATTTTATTAACGGAAGTCAGCAAAAAACGCATTCAGACAGTATTCATATGACAACTTATCCTTTAGGCGGATTGTTGGGAGTCTGGATTGCTTTGGAAGATATTGATGAAAATAATGGAGCTCTTCACTACATTCCGGAAAGTCATAAATTACCTTATTTTTTAAATTCCGATTATGAAAATGAAGGAGATGCCATCAGAATTGGTAAAAAAAGTTACAAGGCCTATGAAGAATTTCTTGAAAATAAAGTAAAGGAATTGGGATTAAAGAAAGAAGTTTTTAAAGCAAAAAAGGGAGATTTGTTGATATGGCATGCCAATATTTTACATGGCGGCGAACCACATTTAGATAAGTCCAGAACGAGAAAAAGTCTGGTTTATCATTATTTTGACGAAAATAGTGTGTGTTATCACGAAGTAACGCAAAGACCGGCATTATTTGAGTTATAATTTCAGAAAATATTAGTAATTTTGCCACCTAATTTTATGGCAAATTTTTCAGAATATCTACCGTATGCTTTTGCATTGATTGTTGCAATTCCGTTTTTGGTTTTGCTGAGGCAGTTCGTAAATTCTTATATCACGCTTAAGAATCAGGAAATTAAGCTTCTTTCCGTGAAATCTAATACAGAAAATAAGACACATTCTTACGAAAGAATGGCACTATTTTTAGAAAGAATAAAACCTTCAAATCTTATTCAGAAATTTGATAAAGGCCTGGAGGCGCATGAGTTTATTTTCCTTACAGAGAAAACAATTAATGAAGAATTTGACTACAATTCGTCACAGCAGCTTTATTTAACTAAAAATTCATGGAAGAATATTGTAGATTCAAAGAATGCAGTGATAGATTTGCTTCACAAAACTTACGAAGGCTTGAATGGGAATGCCAATCTTGACGAGTTCAAGACCATATTTATCATGAATTATATGGAAAGTGAAGATTATATCGCAGCAACCATTGAAGATTTAAGACGAGAAATTTTAATAATAACGTAATTAAAAAATAAATAATTAAAATAATGATTCCAAATTTTAAAGCACATCCATGGCACGGGATTTCTGCAGGAGAAGATGCGCCAAATGTTGTAAATGTTTTCGTGGAGATCGTTCCTTCAGACACTATTAAATACGAGATAGATAAAGAAACTGGATATTTAAAGGTTGACAGACCTCAGAAATTTTCAAATATTATTCCGGCATTATACGGCTTTGTTCCAAGAACTTACTGTAACGATGCAGTAATGAAATTAGCGGTTGAAAGAGGCGCTACAGACGTTACAATGGGAGATCATGACCCGCTTGATATCTGTGTTTTGAGCTCACACAATATTCATGCTGGAGGTTTACTGATGGAAGCTATTCCGATCGGTGGCTTCAAAATGATCGATGGAGGTGAAGCTGACGATAAAATTGTAGCCGTAATGATCAATGACCACGCTTTCGGACATTTCAGAGATATCACGGAATTGCCTGAAGCAGAAGTGAAACGATTAATGCATTACTTTTTAACGTATAAAAACTTACCGGATGAGCCTGCAAAATGCAGAATTCAGGAGGTTTACGGAGCTGAGCACGCAAGACTTGTGATCAAAGCTTCTCAGCAAGATTACGCAGACAAATTCGGAGGATAAAATTCTCTTAATTGAAGATAAAAAAAGGATAAATGATTTTTCGTTTATCCTTTTTTTGTTAGTAGAACCAAAAACTAAAAACTTTAAGCATTAATTTTTTTTGGGCAGCTATTTCCGCCTTCCGTTCTCGCAATTTTGTATTTTTTGCCTTCGCTTTTTTCCTCCCAAAAATACAAAATGTGCTCCACTCAAGTCTGGCTGTAACTCTAAACATAATACACCTTACAGGTTTCCAAAATTAAACTGGCTTAAGCAAAACCTTTACAATACAATTTTCCACAAAGTTTGTCATCCTGAAAGGATCTAGGCTAAAGTATTAGAGATTAATTTTATTCTTCTCTTCAACAAAAACAACGTTGAATTGAGTAAACTAATATAAACTACAAACCCAAAACTTAAATAATAATCCAAAACTTGGTTAAGCGTTTAAACACTTATTTTTAAATAGTAGAACGTTTTTTTAATAATTTGATAGGAATTATTTATTATATTTAGTTCTCTATTACCAAAAAAATATTAAACTATGGACTTATTTGTGTTAGTGCCAATTTTTGGTGTTATCGCTTTAATTTACACTTTTCTGCAAAGTAACTGGGTAAATAAGCAAAACGCCGGAAATGACAAAATGAAAATTATCAGCGGACATATCGCTGACGGTGCAATGGCTTTTCTAAAGGCTGAGTACAAGATTTTAACCTACTTTGTTGTGGTTGTAGCTATTTTATTAGCTGTAATGGGATCCAGCAATGCCAACTCACACTGGAGTATCGGGCTTGCCTTTGCCCTCGGAGCTTTTTTTTCTGCATTGGCAGGCTTTATAGGAATGAAGATCGCCACAAAAGCCAATGTAAGAACAGCAGAAGCGGCAAGAACTTCACTTTCAAAAGCTTTAAAGGTTTCATTTGCAGGAGGTTCTGTAATGGGAATGGGAGTTGCGGGATTAGCCGTTTTAGGATTAGGTGCTTTATTTTTAATCTTAAAACAGATTTTCGCCCCTCATTCAACAGTGGATTCTCATGAGATGGAAAGAACCATTGAAATTCTTACCGGATTTTCATTAGGAGCCGAATCTATTGCTTTGTTTGCAAGAGTAGGTGGTGGTATTTACACAAAAGCGGCAGACGTGGGAGCCGACCTAGTAGGAAAAGTTGAAGCCGGAATTCCGGAAGATGATCCAAGGAATCCTGCGACAATTGCAGATAATGTTGGTGATAATGTTGGGGACGTTGCCGGGATGGGAGCCGATTTATTTGGTTCTTATGTAGCGACAGTTTTAGCAACCATGGTTTTAGGAAGAGAAACAGTTTCTGTAGATTCTTTCGGAGGTTTTGCACCTATACTTTTACCAATGCTGATTGCAGGAACCGGAATTATTTTTTCAATGATAGGAACTTTATTTGTCCGAATTAATGATAATGAAGAATCTTCTACATCAAGCGTTCAGAATGCTTTAAATCTGGGGAATTGGGGAAGTATCGTGATTACGGCAATTTCTTCATATTTCTTAGTTACTTACATTTTACCTGATAAAATGGTTTTAAGAGGCCATGAATTCACAAAAATGGGTGTTTTCGGGGCTATCATGGTTGGATTGGTTGTTGGTACTTTGATGAGTATCATTACAGAATATTATACCGCAATGGGTAAAAGACCGGTTAAAAGCATTGTCAGACAATCTTCTACGGGCCATGCAACAAATATTATCGGCGGGCTTGCCGTTGGTATGGAATCTACTTTGCTTCCAATTCTCGTTTTAGCCGGCGGAATTTACGGTTCTTATTTATGTGCCGGATTGTACGGTGTTGCTATTGCAGCAGCAGGAATGATGGCTACGACAGCGATGCAGCTGGCTATTGACGCATTCGGACCGATTGCCGATAACGCAGGCGGTATTGCCGAGATGAGCGAGTTACCAAAAGAAGTTCGTGAAAAAACAGATATTTTAGATGCGGTCGGAAACACAACAGCAGCGACTGGAAAAGGTTTTGCGATCGCTTCTGCAGCTTTGACGGCTTTGGCTTTGTTTGCCGCTTTCGTTGGAATTGCAGGAATTGACGGTATTGATATCTATAGAGCCGATGTTTTGGCAGGTCTGTTTGTCGGTGGAATGATTCCGTTTATATTTTCTTCGTTGGCGATCACTGCGGTTGGGCAGGCTGCAATGGCAATGGTGGAAGAAGTAAGAAGACAATTCCGTGAAATCCCCGGGATTTTAGAAGGAAAAGCGGAACCGGAATACGAAAAATGTGTGGCCATTTCTACTGATGCATCTATCAGAAAAATGATGCTTCCGGGAGCAATTGCTATTATTTCGCCACTTTTGATCGGATTTATTTTCGGACCTGAAGTTTTAGGCGGATTTTTAGCCGGAGCTACAGTATGCGGAGTTTTAATGGGAATGTTCCAGAATAACGCAGGTGGAGCCTGGGATAATGCCAAAAAATCTTTTGAAAAAGGAGTTGACATCAACGGGCAGACTTATTACAAAGGTTCCGAGCCTCACAAAGCTTCCGTGACGGGTGATACAGTGGGAGATCCGTTCAAAGATACTTCAGGGCCATCAATGAATATTTTGATTAAATTAATGTCAATTGTGTCGTTGGTAATTGCACCGACTTTAGCTGTTTTACATAAAGATAAAATTGATGCCAATAGAAAAACAAAAATTGAAGCTTTAATGGGAGTTACGGGAACTCATATGACTTCAGGAGCTGTAGCACCTGTTTTGATTCCGACAGAAATCAAAGGACATCTGAATGAAGATGGTGATTTTGTGTATGAAACAGGAAATATTCAGGAAGTGCAGTTGAAAGGCGGAAAAGCGATCAAAATGGGTGAAGGAAGCCAATTATTACAATTTTATAATGCTGTTAATCAGAAAGATCAGGCAGCTTTAGACCCGAATAAATGGTACACGATTGAAAATCTTTATTTTCAGACAGGTTCCAGCGATCTGAAAGTGGGATCAGAAGTAGAATTGCTTAATTTAGTTGAAATTTTAAATGCTTATCCCGATTTAAAAGTAAAATTAGGAGGCTACACAGACAATACGGGTAATGAAGAAAGCAATCAGAAATTATCAAATTTAAGAGCACAGACTGCCAAGCTTAAATTGCTGGAGCTGGGAATTTCCGGTGACAGGGTAGAAGCAGAAGGTTACGGCTCTCAATATCCGGTTTGTCCGGCCAATGATACGGATGAATGTAAAGCCAAAAACAGAAGAATTGATGTAAGGATTTTAGCTCTTTAAATCAAATTTATAAATAAAAAAGCACTGCATTTTGCGGTGCTTTTTATTTAAATTAAACACTAATAGCACGAATTTTTTCACAAATAAACACAAGATCAGTGAAATCTGTGGCAGGAAATAATTTTAAAGAGATTGCTTCGTCATTTCATTCCTCGAAATGACACTAAAGATTTTTTATCAAATATTCCAAAGCATCAATAATCAATTCATCTTTTTTAGCAAAACTAAAACGTACATAATCAGAATTCTGCCTCGAATTATAAAAAGCAGAAAGTGGAAGACACGCCACTTTTTTCTCAACTGTTAACCATTTTGAAAATTCTACATCGGTCATTGTTTTAGAAATCTTCCTGAAATTAACGATCTGAAATACCGCTCCATCACATTTTTTCTCAACCTGAAATGGTGTTTCTCTTATTAATTCATGAAAAATATCTCTTTTATTTTGCATTAAACGTTGGCTTTGAGAAGGGTCAAAAATTTCAAGGTATTTTGCTATGGCATATTGACAAGGCGCATTGGCGCTGTAAGAAATATATTGCTGGTGGCATCTGAATTTGGCGGTCAGATCTTCCGGAGCCAGCAGATAACTCACTTTCCAGCCGGTGGAATTAAACATTTTACCAAAAGAAAATATACAGAACGTACGTTTTTTTAATTCAGGATGAAGGAACGAACTGTAATGTTCAACCCCGTCATAACAGTACATATCATAAATTTCTTCTGAAATCAAATAAATTTCCCGGTTCTTAATTAATTCATACAATTGATTCCAGTCTTTTTTTGACCAGATTTTTCCTGTAGGATTTTGTGGAGAATTTACAATAATAGCTTTGGTTTTCTCAGAAATGCAATATTGAAGTTTTTCCCAATTTATTTCAAAATCATTATCAACATCATAATATACAGGGATCCCACCATTTAAGACAATAGACGGCCCGTAAGTATAATAAGAAGGCTGGATAACGATGACTTCATCTCCTTGATTTAAAATACATTTCAGGGAAGTATATAAAGCAAAGGTTGCACACGGAACAATGCTTACTTCATTATTTTTCAGTGAAATGCTGTTTTTTCTTCTGCAATTAAATCTAATAACGCTTTCTATCAGCAAAGGATTTCCTGCAAGTGGCTCATAATTATGGGTGTTATGGTCTGCAGCTTCTTTTAAAAAAGTTCTCAGCTTTCCATCAATATCGAAATCGGGCAACCCTAAAGATAAGTCAAAACTATCATTCTTTGTTGCGAGATCAGACATTTCCGTAAAAAATGAGTAATGAGTAAATCCGTAAATATTCTGCATATCCTTTGCATTTATTTCAAATATAAGAAAAAATAGAATCTGTTACGGATTAAATAAAATTTTGTTATTTTTAAACAAATTATTAAAATGAAAAAACTACTTATCCCGTTATTTTCTATTGCTATTCTGGCGAGCTGCGGAACGGCAAAAATTTCTGATAACGGACAAAATACATCCAAATCCTCGAGAGGTTTAACCAAAGCGGAGAAAGCTTTTCAGGCTGCCTATAAAAATATTGAACTTGAAGATTTAAAGAAAAATCTCACTGTTATTGCTTCTGATGAGATGCAGGGCCGGGATACGGGAAGTCCGGGGCAGAAAAAAGCGGGCGAGTACATGATTAATTTTTATAAAAATCAAGGAATTTCTTTTCCAAAAGCTTTGGGATCTTATTATCAAAAGGTTCCGGCAGATTTCATGAAAAAAAGAGGCGGAGGAAATCTTCCTGATTCTGAAAATATTTTAGCGTTTATTGAAGGAACGGAAAAACCGGACGAAATCATTGTTGTTTCTGCGCATTACGATCATGTAGGAACCAGAAATGGAGTGGTGTACAACGGTGCAGACGATGACGGAAGCGGAACCGTAGCTGTTATGGAAATCGCAAAAGCTTTTCAAAGTGCAAAAAAATCCGGAAATGGCCCGAAAAGATCGATTCTTTTCCTTCATGTAACAGGGGAAGAGCACGGTTTATTCGGTTCTGAATTCTATTCTGAAAATCCTGTTTTTCCTTTGGCTAATACAGTTGTTGATTTGAATATTGACATGATCGGTCGTGATGATCCCGAAAACAGAGGAAAGCAATACGTGTATGTAATTGGTTCTGAGATGCTAAGCTCTCAATTAAAAATTATTAACGAAACAGCAAATAAAAAAACCAATAATTTAGAGTTAAATTACAAATACGACGATCCAAACGATCCTGAAAGATTGTACTACAGATCAGATCATTACAATTTTGCAAAAAATAATATTCCGGTGGCATTTTTCTTTGACGGAATTCATGAAGATTACCACAAGCCAACCGATGATGTTGAGAAAATTGATTTTTCATTGTTGCAAAAAAGGGCTCAGTTGGTTTTTGCGACGGCCTGGGAACTAGCGAACAGAACTGATAGAATTGCAGTTGATAGAAAAGAATAATTGTCTAATAAATAGAATGTTATAAATTTTAATTAAAGCTTATATGAATGATAATTCGTGAAGCCAGAATAGAAGACATTCCACAAATTCAGGTCGTGAGAAATGCCGTTACTGAAAACGCATTATCTGACCCCAATCTCGTTACAGATAAAGATTGTGAAGAATTTTTATTTGAAAGAGGGAAAGGTTGGGTTTGTGAAATTGACGATCAGGTTGTAGGCTTCTCGATTGTTGATCTTCAGGAAAACAATATCTGGGCTTTATTTTTAGATCCCAATTTTGAAAAACAGGGCATTGGAAGAAAACTTCACGATGTGATGTTGGATTGGTATTTTAAGCAAACTAAAGAAAATGTCTGGCTCGGAACTTCACCCAACACACGGGCTGAAACATTCTACAGAAAATCAGGCTGGAAAAAGATAGGAACCCACGGAAAAGGAGAAGTAAAATTTGAAATGACCTTAAAAAACTGGAAAAATCATACAAAAATGAAACAAAATATAAAATCTATCCGTCCGTTTATCGGAGCTGAAAACTTTGAAATAAGCAGGAACTTTTACAAAGATCTGGGCTTTGAAGAAGTTGTGCTAGAACCCAATTTATCTGTATTTAAAAAACAGGGAATAGCTTTTTATCTACAAAATTATTACACTAAAGATTGGATTGAAAACACCATGCTATTCATTGAAGTAGAAGATGCTGACGCTTTTTGGACTGAACTTTTAACATTAAATCTTACGGAGAAATATGAAAATGTAAAACTGGCACCCGTCAGAACATTGGATTGGGGCAAAGAATGTTTCGTTCATGATCCATCCGGGATTTTATGGCATTTTGGAGAATTTTTTAATAAATAATCAAAACTAGATTGATAAACTTATGTTAAAGCCGCTTTTTAGTGGCTTTTTTATTTTTGATTAAACAATTAATTGTGAATAAGTGACAAATATCATCAGGTTATTATTTTTACTGATTCTAAATAAGAATAAATTTGTCTAGGAAAATTAAAACACATATCTAATCATATCCATATCAATTTTTGTTTTTTCGAACCGGCAGTTTAGATTCTGTCGGTTTTCTTTTTGGATAAATTCTACAATAAAATCGGTTTTCCGTTTTGGCTACATCTTTACCCGATTTGGCAACTTTATCTTTTTCACTAATTCTCACCTTTGTCATGTAAAAATTAAACAAATAAAAAAATGAAAACAATTTTCATAACAGGTGCTTCAACAGGACTTGGAAAAGCAACAGCAAAATTATTTCAAAGCAAAGGATGGAACGTTATCGCAACAATGAGAAATCCTGAAGCCGAAACAGAACTTACTCAATTAGACAATGTTACATTACTTCCTTTGGATGTTACAAATTTGGATCAGATTAAATCAACATCAAAAAAAGCATTGGAAATAAGTGATATCGATTTAGTTTTCAACAATGCAGGTTACGGATTGATAGGGCCTTTGGAATCTTTAACAGATGATCAGATTGTGAAGCAAATAACAACTAATTTATTGGGAGTTATCCGCGTTACGCAAGCTTTTTTACCTTATTTCAGAGAAAAAGGCAAAGGAATGTTTATTTCTACAACTTCGATTGGTGGCTTATTAACGTTCCCTTTAAGCTCAATTTATCACGCAACAAAATGGGCGCTGGAAGGCTGGAGCGAAAGTCTGGCTTTTGAATTGAATACTTTAGGAATCGACATTAAAACCGTTTCTCCGGGCGGAATTAAAACAGATTTTATCAGCCGTTCATTAGATACAGGAAATCAACCGGAATATGCCGATCTGGTTAATAAAATGTTTTCTAATACAGAAAATATGATGGATCACGCTTCTGCGCCGGAACTAATCGCAGATGTGGTTTATGAAGCAGCAACCGATGGTAAAAAACAATTGAGATATATCGCCGGTGAAGATGCAAAAGCTTTATATGCACAACGTCAGGAAATGGGAGCTGAAGCCTTCAGAGAGCAATTCGGGAAACAGTTTATTTAAATTTAATTTGGGTTTGAGAGTTTGAGTGTAGGTGTATTTTAGAGTTTATCTTTTTTGAATTTTAAAATATTTTGTACACTCAAACGCTATTTACCCTAAAACACTCAAACATAATTTTGTAACTTTAAATCATGGAAAAGAAAGATAATTCTCCTTTAAAAATTTCGTCAATTTCTGAGCTTCATAGAATTTTGAACCTTCCAAAACCTCTTCATCCGTTGATCAGTCTGGTTGATAATACAAGCATGAGCGTGAACAAGGAAATGCTTAACCGAAGTTTTGTCTTTGATTTTTATAAAATTTCATATAAATTTTCTGAAAACGGCAAAATTGGTTACGGACAAGGATATTATGATTTCAACGAAGGCGGAATGATGTTTACAGCGCCGAATCAGATTTTATTTACAGAAGAAGATGCTGAATATCATGGATATACCTTATTAATCCATCCTGATTTTCTCCGTAATTATCCTTTAGCTAAAAACATAAAAAAATATGGCTTCTTTTCATATGATACAAACGAGGCCTTGCATTTATCTGATAAAGAGAAGAATACGATTGTAGGCCTGATGAATAATATTCTTGACGAAATGAATAATGCCATCGATGAAGTAAGTCAGGATGTAATTGTTTCTTACATTGAAGTATTATTAAATTACAGCAATCGATTCTATAAACGACAATTTATTACCCGAAAAGCTATAAATAACGATTTTCTTTCAAAAATGGAAGATCTGCTGGAAGAATATTTTAATCAACAGGATACATTAACAAAAGGACTTCCTACAGTAGAATTTCTTGCTTCAAAGCTAAATCTTTCAACGCATTATCTAAGTGATATGCTGAGAAATTTAACCGGTCAGAATGCACAACAGCACATTCATGAAAAATTAATTGAAAAAGCAAAAGAGTATCTTACAACAACCAATTTTTCTGTTGCAGAAATTGCCTATAACCTTGGGTTTGAGCATGCCCAGTCTTTCAATAAATTATTTAAAAAGAAGATGAATACCACTCCTTTAAGTTACAAACAGTCTTTTATGAACTAATTTTAGATGATAATAAAAAGTGAAAAATTTATTATCAATTAAAGATTTAATAGAAAATTTTACCATTTTCAATTTTAACGGTCTTTTCTTTTTCCATTTTTTTGACAGTTCGTATGACTGTTTCTACGCTCAATCCCGCCAGTGCAGCCAATTGTTGCCTCGTAAAGGGAACCTGATAGGAGTAGGGCAGCGTATATTTATTGTAAGTTTTAAATGAATCCAAAACCTTTCTTATTTTTTCAAGAGGTTGGGTAATTGAGATCGCATTAAACATAATATATCGGTAATACATTCTTTCAGCCGTGTATTCATAGAGCTTTAGCAACAAATCAGGATCGGTTTTAATAAGATGTATAAATTTTGATTTTTCTAATTTTATAATCTCACAATCGTTCATCGCAATAGCATTAATTGGGTATTTTTTATCTGAAATCAAAAATGTTTCTGCAAAGCAATGCCCGTCAAAAGGCACACTATGAATGATTTCTTTACCATCTTCGAAATAATTATTAAGCTTCACCGTTCCGCTGATGATCTGATAATAATATTTAGGCTGATCACCTTCATTAAATATGATGTCATTTATCTTGTAACTCTGGACTTCCGCATCCAACGAAAGTAAAATATCCTCAGCAATTACCATATGTTTATTATAGTGTAAGTTTTGAAATTTAATCTGTAATATTATGTGAAAATTGAATAATAAATTATGTATTCAACAATAAGAAGCAATGATAAAAATAATAAATTATTTGAAAATACGGCGCATCAAAGTTTAATAATTATAAAATTAATTCGTTAAAATGTAAAATATGATGAATAATTTTAACTTTAAGGAATTCAAATAAAAGAATCCGCTCTTTAGAAGCGGATCCAGTAGATAAATACATCTCATTTTTTTAATTAGACAACAATAAAAAAGCACAGCCGACAATGCTGTGCTTAAATTTTTATAAATTTAATTGCAATTTCAGATCTGAAAAAAGCAAAATTTGTTTCCACGTCTGTGATTATTACAGAGTAAATGTAGGAATTATTTTAATACGAAACATAAATTAAATGTTAAAATTCACATCTTATCCACATTTTTTTGTGGATAACTTTGAAGGTAGTTTTATAAGTAAATAAAGTTTTCTCAAAATCAAAAAAATGATTAACTTTATTTCATTAAAATCTCTTTATAAATATCATTTTATATTCAGGCACATTCTAAAAGCCTGAAAAACATTAGGTTCAAAATTCCTGGACCCATATAATCTATTATTTTAAAGTAAAAATATCTGACTGTTATTCTGTCATTTGTTTTTGTCATTAACAACAATAAAGAGAAATCATTATGAATACACATACAATTGCCGTAATCGGCGGAACAGGAAAATCAGGAAAATATCTTGTTCAAAATTTACTAGATAAAAAATATTCAATCAAACTTTTACTGAGAAATCCCGAAAATTTTAAGATCAAAAACCCTTTAATCGAAATTGTAAAAGGGGATGCAAGAGATTATGATGCGATTAATAATTTAATTAAAGATTGTAATACCGTTATCAGTACAATTGGTCAGCCGGTTGGAGAGGAATCGATTTTCAGTGACTCTACGAAAAATATTATCCAATCTATGAATTTCCACGGAATAAGGAGATATATCGTAACCACAGGTTTGAATGTAGATACACCATTTGACAATAAAAATGAAAAGGTAAAAATGGCTACCGAATGGATGTATCAGAATTATCCAAAAACTACTCAGGATAAACAGGATGAATACGAAATTCTTTTAAAAAGTAATCTGGACTGGACTTTAGTCAGGCTTCCGATGATTATTCAGACCTCGGAAAGTTTTCCTACAGAGACAAATTTGGAAGACTGTAAAGGTGAAAATATCAGCGCGACAGATCTTGCCGAATTTTTGGTTTCTCAGATTGAGGATGAGACTTATATAAGAGAAAGTCCGTTTTTGTATAATATTTTTAAACACAAATTAGACTAAATTTTTTTCACGAATAACACTATTTTCAAATTGTGAATATTTGCAAAGTACTTGTGGTATTAGTGTTTAAACAAAAGAAGAGAGTCAAAACGACTCTCTTTCTTATTTTATTTCTCCAGCTTTTCTTTGATATATTTTGCTGTATGAGATTTTTTATTTTTTGCCAGTTCTTCCGGAGTTCCCGTGAAAACGACTTCTCCGCCATGTTTTCCGGCTTCCGGACCGATGTCGATAACGTAATCAGCGGATTTTATAATGTCCGGCTGATGCTCAATCACAATCACGGAATGCCCAAGCTCAATCAATGCCTGCAAAGATTTCAGTAACTTCTGAATATCATGGAAGTGCAAACCTGTCGATGGCTCATCAAAAATAAACAAGGTTTTATCTGTTGTAACGCCTTTTACCAGGAAAGAAGCCAGTTTCACACGTTGTGCTTCACCGCCGGAAAGAGTAGAAGAACTCTGGCCTAATTGTAAATAACCTAGACCAACTTCCTGTAAAGGTCTTAGTTTGGTCACAATTTTGTCTTCGTTATTATCTTTAAAGAATTCCAAAGATTCATCAACGGTCATGTGAAGAATATCGGAGATGTTTTTCTCGTCAAATTTTACTTCCAGAATCTCACTTTTGAAACGTGTACCTTTACAAACTTCGCATTCCAGCTCAATATCAGCCATAAACTGCATCGAAACATTGATCACACCCTCACCTTTACACTCGTCGCATCTTCCGCCATCAACGTTGAAAGAGAAATGTTTAGGCTTGTAGCCCATCATTTTCGACACTTTTTGTTTAGCAAAAAGATCCCTGATATCGTCGTACGCCTTTAAATACGTTACAGGATTCGAACGGGAAGATTTTCCGATAGGATTTTGATCAATTAATTCTATATTCTTAATTAATTTTTTAGGAAATTCCACAGAATCGTAATCTCCTTTTTTTCCACCCATTCCTAACTGGATTTGAATATCATTCGTCAGAATTTCTTTCATTAAAGTAGACTTTCCACTTCCGGAAACTCCCGAAATTACGACCAGACTTTCCAAAGGAACGTCTACATCAATGTTTTTAAGATTATTTTGCCGGGCTCCTTTAATATGAATCCATTCTTTTGCTTTTCTGCGTTTTGCAGGAACTTCAATTTCTAATCTTCCGGTTAAATATTTTGAAGTTAATGTATCCGCATTTTTCAGTTCGTTATAATCACCTGCAAAAACCAGCTCACCTCCAAGATAACCGGCTTCCGGACCGATATCGATGATATAATCTGCAGCTCTCATAACGTCTTCATCATGTTCTACAACAATTACTGTATTTCCGAGATCACGGAGATTCATTAAAACTTCAATTAAATTTTCCGTATCTCTTGAGTGCAATCCGATCGATGGCTCATCCAAAATATAAATGGAACCTACCAAAGAACTTCCCAAACTTGTTGCCAGGTTAATTCTCTGACTTTCACCGCCGGAAAGCGTATTTGAAGTTCTGTTTATCGTTAAATATCCCAATCCCACTTTTAATAAAAATTCAATGCGGGTCGTGATTTCATATAAAAGGCGTTTGGCAATTTCCTGATCGTGTTCGGATAATTTTAAGCTGTTAATTAATGGGAAAAGCTCATCCAGAGGAAGCTCGATCATCGACTGAATATTGTGTCCGTCGATTTTTACCCAACTCGTTTCTTCGCGCAATCTCAGACCTTCGCAAGTAGGACAAAGCGTTTTTCCTCTGTAACGGGAAAGCATCACACGATACTGGATTTTATATAAATTTTCTTCAAGCATTTTGAAGAAATTATTAATCGATGGAAATGTGCTTTTTCCGTCACCTTTCCAAAGGTAAGCTTTCTGCTCTTTGGTTAATTGATGGTAAGGCTTATGAATAGGGAAGTCTTTTGCTTTTTTAATGAAATCTTTTTTCCATTCGCTCATACTTTCACCTTTCCATGAAGCAACAGCATCTTCAAAAATGGAAAGCGTTTTATTGGGAATAACAAGATCTTCATCGATTCCGATCACTTTTCCGTAACCTTCACAAGTTGGACACGCGCCGTAAGGATTATTAAAGCTGAAAAAATGAACATTCGGCTCCAAAAACTCCAAACCGTCGAGCTCAAATTTATTTGAAAATTCTTTAATTTTTTCAGTGTCAATATTTTTCAGCGAACAATATCCTCGGCCTTCATAAAATGCCATCTGGATAGAATCTGCCAATCTTTGAAGGAAACTTTCATCTTCTTCGTAAGAAAAACGGTCGATAACCAGATTGATGATCATTCCTTTTTCAGGGGTAAAGCCAAAACTTTCCAAATCTTCAATTCCCGCAAGATTTCCGTTGATTTCCAATCTTGTGAAACCTGCCAGTTTTAAAACATTCAGATTCTCACCAAAATTCGCGGCATCATATTCCAGTGGCGCTGTCAATAAAAATGCAGTATCTTTTTTTGAAGATTTAATATAATCGATCACATCAGAAACCGAATCTTTTTTAACCTCTTCACCTGAAACGGGGGAAAATGTTCTTCCGACTCTTGCAAATAAAAGCTTCAGATAATCGTAAATCTCCGTTGAAGTTCCTACGGTAGAACGCGGGTTTGACGAAATTACTTTCTGCTGAATGGCAATTGAAGGTGCCAGTCCTTTTATATCATCAACTTTTGGTTTTTCTAATTTACCCAAAAACTGACGAGCATAAGAGCTTAAGCTCTCGACATATCTTCTTTGTCCCTCTGCATAAATCGTGTCAAAAGCAAGAGAAGATTTTCCGCTTCCGGAAACTCCTGTGATGACGATCAGTTTATTTTTCGGGATGAGTACATCTATGTGTTTCAGGTTGTTAAGATGTGCGTTTTTAACAAAGACCTGTTTTTTTATATCTATTTCTGTTGTATTAGCCATAGTAAAATTAAGACTAACAAAATTACGAATTTTTAGCGAATTTTTTATATTTTAATTAAAGCCAAATTACACGGATATTTTCACAAATAACTACGAATTTGAATCATTACATTCATGTTAATTGTTGGTTTTTCGCAAAAGCGCAAAGTTTTATCCATAAATATTGTTATAAGACGCAAGAAAATCAGAGATCTTCAGCAATTGTTTTTTAATTTAAGCTAAAATTGCAGCACAAACCGTTAAAAATAAAAATATTTAAAAGCTTATAATCAATTTTTTTAAAATGAAAAAATTAAACAATATCTTGATTTAAAAATGAAAGATTCCTATTGGTGGACTCCTACTTATATTTAAAATTAAACAATAATTAATCAGAATATCTTATTCATTGAATATAATTGATGGTTAATGTTAAATTTTATCATATTCATTATATTTTTTTATTTTACTCTTGTTTTGTATTTTAAAATTATTTAAAATTGTATTCATAAATATGTAATATAGAAATGAGAAAATTGTTCAGAGATCTAGTTACACATTTAATGAGAAAAAGATAAAAAACGAAATTACTCCCAAAAAGATGCTGAGAATATCAGCATCTTTTTTTTATGATAAGAATCATTTTTAAGTCTTAACTGAGACTTCTATTTTTGGAGCGTCTTAAAAGACAAAAAAATAAACAAAAGGGACATGATCAAAAAACTGGGAGCTGCTTTTTTTCTTGGCAGTATATTGACAATTCAGGCGCAGGAAAAATCTACGGATATTGAGACTATTGAGGTTCAGGGAAAATTTATTTCAACACCTTATAAGAATGCTAATCAGAATATTACAGTAATCACAAAAGAAGAAATTGTAAATTCTCCGGCAAAAAGTATCGACGAAATCCTTCAGCAAATCCCGGGAATGGACATCAGAAGGCGAGGAGCGAATGGTGTACAAAGTGATATCGGCTTCCGCGGAAGCTCTTTTGAGCAGGTTTTACTGTTGTTAAACGGAATCAGGATGAATGATTCTCAAACGGGGCATAATTCTATGAATATTCCCGTTGATCTTCAGGATGTAGAACGGATTGAAGTCATAAAAGGCCCTGCAGCAAGACGATTCGGACAAAATGCCTACGCCGGGGTAATTAATATTATCACCAAAACCAATCCCGGAAAAAGAGTGAAAATAAGCGCAGAAGGTGGTGATTATGAAACTTATGGTTTCGGATTTAATGCACAATTGGGAAATGAGAAATTTTCTAATTCGCTTCAGGCAAATTCCAGTTCTTCACAAGGTTATATGCATAATACGGATTATGAGATCAGAAATGTTTTTTATCAGAATAAATTAAACATAAAAAATGGTGATCTTCGTTTGCAGGCGGGCTTTTCAGAGAAAAAATTTGGGGCAAACGGTTTCTATTCGTCTCCACTTGCTACGGAACAATACGAAGAAATGCAGGCTTCAATCATCAGTTTAGCGCATCAGCAGACCTTCGGAAAATTTAAAATCAACTCAAATATTTACTGGAGAAGAGGGCAGGATATGTATTTATTCAATCGTGAAAAGCCTGAAATTTATAGAAATATGCACATCGGAAACAATGTCGGCGGAGAAGTGAATTCAAGTTACCAATCAAGTTTGGGAACGACCGGTTTGGGGGTTGAGCTGAGAAAAGAGTTTTTGGCGAGTAATAATTTAGGCGACAGGCAGCGTTTTGTTTCTCAGGTTTTCTTTGAGCATCACTTTTCGTTATTGGATAAAAAATTAAATATTACACCAGGAATTTCATGGGCAAATTATTCGAATGAAGGAAATTTTTTCTATCCGGGATTAGATGTAGGATATAATTTCAATTCAAACAATAAAATCTACGGAAATATTTCAAAAGTACATCGAGTTCCGACGTTTACAGATCTTTATTATGTAAGCAAAACAGAAGTTGGGAATCCAGATTTGTTACCTGAAAATGCAGTTTATACGGAAATCGGATATCAGTTCCAAAATAAAAATATTTTAGCTAAAATCAGTGGTTTTGTAAGAAACGCTAACAACTCAATCGACTGGACAAAAATTACTTTAAATGATCCTGTATGGTATGCTCAGAATGTGGGAGATACAAATGTAAAAGGAGTAGAAGTGGAAGTCAACCACAGGATTTTGGACTGGTTAAAATATTCCGTTGGATATACTTATCTGGATAATAAATTTAAGGCGCCGAATGATTTTGTTTCAAGATATGTTTTGGATAATCTAAAACATCAGTTTGTATCAAAATTAGAGTTGAAATTTATGAAATATTTCACAAACGAATTGGTTTACAGATATAATGACAGGTTAAATTTAGGAAGCTATAATTTGTTGGATGAAAAATTAAGTTTCGTTAAAAAAGACTTTTCGGTGTATGTTTTAATTAATAATGTTACAAATACAGAATATACAGAAACCTTTGGTGTCAAAATGCCGCAAAGATGGTTCCACATTGGTTTTTCTTATAATATCAATATTAAGTAAATGTTAACTAATGATGAATTAAAGTTAATATTACGAAATTGTTAATTCGTTTACATTTGCAAAAATTTTTTAGATGAAACTGTTTTTAAGCTTAAGCTTACTTTTAGGTGTGACATTTCTCAAGGCACAGGAACATATTTCCGCCTTCAATGCTCTGACTTTAACATATAAGTTTCATCCGAAGTTTTTCCTGTATGCAGAAGGACAAATGAGAAGTATTGAGGACTATACATATCCGGATTATTATGAAATAAAAGGTGGATTGGGATATAATCTTACTAAAAATCACAAACCTTTTGTAGGTTTAGGACGATACGCAACTTATAAAGATCACGAAATTAATAAAGAAGAGTTCAGAGTTTGGCTACAGGATGTCATTGACGTTAAAAAAGGTGTTGTGAAATTTGAAAACCGTTTTCGAATTGAAAAATCATGGTTTTACGAGCCTCAAACGGATAAAAATTCTCAGAGAATGCGTTACCGTTACCGTCTGAATGTAAGTGTTCCTTTAAACGCAAAAGAAGTGAAAAAAGGAACCGTTTTCGCGAATGTCTATGACGAGATTTTTCTTGTAACACCTATGAAACCTACTTTTGCGAGAAACAGAGTTTACGCGGGAGGTGGTTATCAAATTGATAATAATTTAGGAATTGCAGCAGGATATCTTTGGCAGAGAGAATTTAATGCATCTGCAAACCAAAATTTTCATTTCGTTTATCTTGCATTAAACATCAATATCGACGGAACAAATCATCCAGTAAAAACGTTTGATTATCCGGGAGCGGATTAGGATGCTTTATCCAAATCCACCTGGAAATCTATAAGCTGAATTTTGTAATCCGTATATGTTTTGTTGAGGATCGCCTGATATTCATTGAGTATATTGAATACTGCATCCACCTCCCACTGAATATATTTGTCGTTGTTGAAATAGATATATTCCGAATCAGAAAAATCTTTCAGCAATTGTCTGTTTTCTATTGATAAAAGATCTTTATAAGCAGACTCTTCGATAAAATGTCTGATGCTATTTTTGAAAGGCTTTTCATTTTTAAGCAAGTTCGCTCTGTGGTTACGAATTTCTTCAACCTTCAAAGTCACCATCATAAATTGCAAGTGAGGGATGAAATTATTGATTGCACTCTGAAATATATCGTACTCACTGTCAAGCTTTGCAAGCGTTGCATATTTTTCAAGTAACGTTTTTTTATTATTTTCATCTGCTTTCTGATAGAAATGACGGAAAATATTTTTGTCATTTTCAACAATTTCAGATTGAACAGTTTCCAGCTCTTTTGTAAATCTTGAAATTAAAATCTTAGCTTCACCCGTTTTGTACAACCTTCCGTTGCATTTAAAAGTTGTAATCACTTTCGGATTCGCAACAAGCTGATTGAGGGTATAAAGATCGCTTTCGATACCTACTTTTTCATGGATTAATGCTACTTTTTTATCATTAAATAAATCATTTTCCACAGGTTTTTCGTCATTCGTTAATTCTTCAAGATTTTCCAGAACAGGATTATGTCTTTCGTAATATCCGTTAAAATCCGAATAGATGCTGTGATAAGGAAATTTCTCGTTGTAGAGCTGCAGAAATTTCTCGTTGTTATCCACAATTTCGCCGACATTTTTAATATGATATAAAGTTAGATATTTACTGGTTAAAGCCTTACCGATTTCATCAAATCCACGGATAATATTCTTCGCCAGTTCATTATTTTCAGGGTGGTTTTTGGTTTGGTTTTTCCAGATCGATTCTATTCTTTTATCAGTGTCGGGATGGAATGACCATTGGTCTTCAATTTCAATTTTTGTTTTATTATAGCGATTGAGATCATCCAGATCCACCCTCGGAAGATTATTTTCATAAGGATGATTGTTTCTTTCACTGAAAACTTTCATTAAAATGGTTTGGTTTTCGAAAAGATTTTCAGGAAGATATTTATTTTCACTTTGTGTATAAAACATAAAAGAGCTGTTGAAAGCAGCACTGCTCAGATCAAGTCTCAACAAAGAACTTGTCTGTTCTTTAGGATTGGTAACAAAGGTCGCCACCGCATCTGCATGAAATTCCATTTCTCTGCGTAAAGAAGCGTTATTTTTAAACAGAAAATCAGAAAAAATCTTTAGAATATATTGAAAAACACTGATAAATCCTACAGAAACGAATCCCGTAAACTGAAATACCCAATGTCCCGAACCATTTTTGATAGTGTTTTCAAAATCTTTATTGTTGTAAACGGTATCGAAAATAATTTTCTCTGCCTGGCTTACATAGCCTCCGATTTTCATGCTTCGCTGAGAAAAATGACCGAATTCGTGAGCCAAAACGGTTTTAAGTTCGCCCACGGTTGTAGAATTAATCAATCCCATGCCGATGGTAAGATTCTTTTTTACGGGTAAAAACATGCTCCAGAAAAGAGAATTGTAGCTTACACTCGCATTTACTTCAGGAGAAAGAAAAACTTTTCCGGGTTTCTGAACTTTAGTTTCGGCAACAATTTCATTAATAATGGCAAATAATTCAGGCTGATTTTTTTCGTCAATTTCAATTAAATGTCTGTTGCTGTAGTTGTCTTTTATAAAAATAAATTTGATTAAAAAATAAAAAACCACAAGCCCTATGCCTATCATTCCCAATGCGATAACGGCCGTGAAATAATTTGCATAAAACGAGATTAATTTTACTGCTCCGTAACCTAATAAGAAAAGCATGAAGAGCGAAATGAGGATTAATATAAAATAAACTATAAAAAACACTGAAATAGAGACAATTGCAGAAGTCAGCTTAGTTCTGTAAGCTGATGAAATAGGAGGTAGGTTATTAGCCATTGCTTTGTTAATATTTATCTATCAAATAATGATAAGCCTTTAAATATTTATTAAATCTTTTAATATCTTTAGGGCTTAATTCTCCGGGAACTCTTCTCAGATCCATATTGTCGCGAAGATCGTTCAACTTTACGGCAACGGCCAGGGGAGAACGTTCGGTTCTTTTGACGAAATCATCATAATCCTCTTCAGGATCGAATTTTGTAAGGCAGCTGATCGCAAAAATAATATACTCCGGAAAGCCTTCACTTCTCAGATAATCAAGGCTAAAATCCGTAGGATGATCTTCTACCACGTCGTGTAGAACGCCGACGATTTTTTCATCCATTGTTTTACCATATTCCATCACGCGCATCACGTGGGCGATATACGGAGCATGGTATTTGTCTGTTTGACCTTTATGCGCTTTATCTGCGATTTTTATTGCTTTATGCAATAGCTCTTCTTTTGTCATCCCATTTAAAAATAGATTACAAAAATAAAAAATGCCCCAAAACTTTGAGGCTTTTTTATGAATTATTTTAAATAATAATTTTAATTTGTTTACCCTCTATAAAAGCACCCCAGAGCAGTATTTTCACAGATTTTATGCTTTTTCCCATAACATTTCTTATATTGTACAATTACTTCTCTGATAATTTCATCGTTAAAAGCTTTTAAATAAAAACGCCTCACAAAATGAGACGTTTTTTGAAATCAAATTTATATATATAAAAGACTAATAATGTCCTTTTTCGATATAGTGAGCCGCCACTTTTTCAGTTAATGCCACCACATTCGGATTGTTTGTGTATTTTGTGAATCTTCTTAATCCTGAAAGCATCATTCTCTGCTCGTCACCTTCCGCGAAAGAAATAATTCCCTCTTTAGCTGCTACCGTGATTTTCTCAACAGCTTTATAAAGGTTTAATTGAGCCATTGCAGCTTCCACAGAATCAGCAGAGAAGTGTTTTTCAGCTCTTAAAATTGCAGATTCTGCCATATAGATCTGGTTAAGAATTTCAGAAGCATTTAATAGTAAATGTTGCTGTTTCTCAATATCCATCATATATTTTTGAAGAGCAGCACCTGAAACCATTAAGAAAACTTTCTTAAGATTTGCGATAATTGCTTTCTCTTCGCTCATAAATTCAGAATAATCCGGAACTTCAAATGAAGGAATTCCCATTAATTCTTTGCTGATCGCCATTGCGGGAGATAATAAGTCTAATTCTCCTTTCATTGCTCTTTTGATCAACATTCCAACAGCAAGAAGTCTGTTGATTTCGTTGGTTCCTTCATAAATTCTTCCGATTCTGGCATCTCTCCATGCAGATTCCATTGGTGTATCTTCTGAGAATCCCATTCCGCCATAGATCTGAATTCCTTCATCAGCCGTTTTTTGAGTAAGATCAGAAACAAAAACTTTAAGGATAGAAGCTTCAACTGCGAATTCTTCAACTCCTTTTAATTCAGCCTGTTGATGATCTGTTCCGCCGTCAACCAATTCTGCAATTTTATCTTCAACATTTTTTGCTAAACGGTAAGAACCTGCTTCACTTACGAAAACTCCGGTTGTCATTTCCGCAATTTTCTTTCTGATTGCTCCGAAAGTTGAGATTGAAACTCCAAACTGCTTTCTTTCGTTTGCATACTGAATTGAGTGGTTTAAAATTCTTCTTTGTCCGTCAAGATTTGCGGCGGCTAATTTAATTCTACCGACGTTCAGGGCATTTAAAGCGATTTTGAAACCATTATTTCTTTCGCCCAGCATATTTTCTACCGGAATTTTCATATCATTGAAAAAAACCTGACGTGTAGAAGAAGAACGGATTCCTAATTTATGCTCTTCCTCTCCGAAAGTCAAACTTTCCGGATTTTCAAGTTCTGAACGATTGATTACGAAGCCAGTGATATTTTTATCATCATCAATTTTAGCGAACAAAGTGAAAGTATCTGCAAAACCTGCGTTTGAAATCCACATTTTTTGTCCGTTGATGATGTAATGTTTTCCGTCTTCGGATAATTTTGCTCTTGTTTTCCCTGAGTTGGCATCAGAACCGGCATCAGGCTCAGTTAAGCAATAAGCTCCGAATTTTGTTCCTGTCGCTAAATCAGGAAGATATTTCTTTTTTAATTCTTCACTTCCGTAAAGAAGTGTCGGAAGGGTTCCGATTCCTGTATGAGCTCCGTAAGCTGTTGCTAATGAGCCGTTTCCTCCTGAAACATAATCACAAGCCAACATGGTGCTGACGAATCCCATTCCAAGACCGCCGTATTCTTCAGGAACGGTAATTCCTAGCAATCCCATTTCGCCCAGCTTGCGCATGGTTTCTTCCGTTAAGGCATAATCTTTTTTCTCAAAACGATCATGTTGTGGAACAACTTCTCTGTCAATAAATTCTTTTGCAGAATCACGAAGCATTTTTTGTTCTTCAGAAAGTTCTTCCAAAGAGAAGATTTCATTAGCAGGAATTTCTTTAATTAAAAACTCACCGCCTTTTAATGTTTTATTAAGTGTATCACTCATTGTTTTAATTTTTTAGATTTAAAGAATAAAGAGAAAAGAATAAAGACTTACAACTTTAGTTTTTTTTGAAAGCCAGAAATCATTCTCTGTAATTCTGTGATTTTATTTTCTATATTTTCAAGTTTAGATAAATCAAAATAACTTCTGTTTGAAGAAATTATAATTTGAGTTTGTAATTCGTAAAGAGATCCAAGACTTATTTCCAAAAATCGATTGAAATCTTTATTTGAACTTCTGCTTGATCCTTCAGCAATATTTGAAGCAACCGAAACAGAACATCTTCTAAGTTGAGATTTTAATCCAAATTCTTCATTTTTAGGAAAACAATCAGTAAGAATATAAGCGTCATTAGCCAATTCAATAGCTAATTTCCAAATATTTAAATTCTTAAAATTATGTTTCACCTCTGTCTTTTCTCTTTATTCTTTGTTCTTTTTATCTATAATAACTCAAAAATTGAAGCTGCGCCTTGTCCCGTTCCTACGCACATAGAAACCATTCCGTATTTGTTTCCGCGTTTTCTCATTTCGTCAAGAAGCTGAACGGTTAATTTTGTTCCGGTACATCCAAGAGGGTGACCAAGAGCGATGGCACCTCCGTTTACATTTAGAATATCAGGATTTAAGCCTAATTCTTTTTTAATAGCAACAGATTGAGAGGCAAATGCTTCGTTTAATTCGATTAATTCAATATCTTTTAATTCTAATCCAGCCTGTTTTAAAGCCTTTGGAATAGCGTAAATTGGTCCCATTCCCATGATTCTTGGTTCAAGACCTGCAGCTGCATAAGCTACTAATCTTGCTTCAGGCTCCAATCCTAATTCTTTGACCATTTCTTCGCTCATCACCATTACGAAAGCGGCTCCATCACTCATTTGAGAAGAGTTTCCGGCTGTTACGCTTCCTCCGTTGGCGAAAACTGGTCTTAATTTAGCCAAACCTTGTAAAGAAGTATCTGCTCTCGGACCTTCATCAACTGAAAAGTCAAACTTTTTAGTCTGCATTTTCTGGTTTTCATCCAAAAAATTATACTCAACAGGAATCGGAACAATCTGATTGGCAAATTTACCTTCCTGATTGGCTTTTAAAGCTTTCATATGAGATTCAAAAGCGAATTGATCCTGTTCTTCTCTTGTGATATTGTACTGCTTTGCAACTTCCTCTGCCGTGTAGCCCATTCCCCAATAATAATCAGGGTTTGTTTTGGCAATTTCAGTTTCTGGAACCGGTTTGTAGCCACCCATCGGAATGTAAGACATTGATTCTGTACCTCCTGCAATGATACAATCAGCCATTCCTGCCTGAATTTTTGCAGAAGCAATCGCAATCGCCTCACTTCCTGATGCACAATATCTGTTGACGGTAACTCCGGGAACTTTGTCTGTATTTAATCCCATTAAAGAGATCAAACGGGCTACGTTCAAGCCTTGTTCGGCTTCCGGCATTGCGTTTCCTACGATAAGGTCATCGATTCTGTTTTTGTCTAATTGCGGAAGCTCAGCCATTAATTTTTCAATTACGGTTGCCGCCATTACGTCGGGTCTCGTGAATCTTAAACTTCCTTTTGGAGCTTTTCCAACGGCAGTTCTGAAACCCTTTACTATATATGCTGTCTTTGACATTTTTATTTGTTTTTTTATTTTTTACACCGGGTTTTACCCGATGCTATTGTTGTTTCGCCACTTCGTGGCTCAAAAACCTGACGGTTAATTTCTCAAAGGTTTTCCGTTTTGTAACATATACTGAATTCTCTCCAACGTTTTTCTTTCACCACAAAGCTGTAAGAAAGTTTCTCTTTCAAGATTCAATAGATATTGTTCAGTTACGATCGTTGGCTCAGAAAGATTTCCGCCGACCATTACATTCGCGAGCTTATCAGCAATTTTCTTGTCGTGGGCAGAGATGAAATTTCCGGTTAACATTTGGTCAGTTCCAACGTAGAACATTCCCAAGGCATCTTTACCCAAAACTTTCACTTTTTGCTCGATAGGTTGAGTATAACCATGTTCTGCCAAACTTTTAGCCAACATTTTTGCAGTCATGATCTGGGTTCTTTTATCAACTGCAACAATATCTTTTCCTTTTTCAAGGATTCCCATATCATAGGCTTCATAAGCAGAAGTTGCTACTTTACCCATCGCGATATTCATGAAAGCTTCACGAAGTCTGTTATTTTTAACATCATCGCTGTGGAATTCTCTTGAAGTTCTCAATGTTAATTCTTTCGTTCCGCCACCGCCGGGAATTACTCCCACTCCGGTTTCAACCAATCCGATGTACGTTTCTGCTGCTGCAACCACTCTGTCTGCGTGCATGGTCATTTCGCAACCGCCACCAAGCGTCATTCCGTGAGGAGCAACGACAACAGGAATAGAAGAGTAACGCACTCTCATCATCGATTTTTGGAAATAGGCAATTGCCATATTCAAATCATCCCAATCCTGCTCGATAGCCATCATTAAAATCATCGCTAAATTAGCTCCAACAGAGAAATTTGTCCCTTGATTTCCGATCACTAAACCGTCATATTCTTTTTCAGCTAAATCGATCGCTCTGTTTAATCCATCTAAAACTTCGCCGCCAAGCGAATTCATTTTAGAACGAATCTCAAAGTTGATAATTCCGTCGCCTAAATCTTCAATTGCAGCCCCTGAATTACTCCAAAGCGTTTTATTTTTTCTAATATTATCTAAAATAATGAAAGAATCCTGACCCGGAATTTTGTTGTATTCTCCTGAATTCTTATCAACGAAAATAGTCTGCCCATCATCATTAACTTTATAGAAAGTCTCTACATTTTTTACCCAGTCTGAAACTTCATAACCAGCATCTTTAGCCAATTCAATACCTTTTTGAACGCCAACGGCATCCCAGATTTCAAATGGACCGTTTTCCCAACCGAAACCAGCTCTCATGGCATCATCGATTTTATAAACTTCATCAGAAATTTCAGGAACTTTGTGCGAAACATAAGCGAATAATGCACCTAAAGACTTTCTGTAAAGCTCTCCGGCTTTATCTTTTCCGCCAATTAAGACTTTGAATCTGTCAATCGGCTTGTCAATATTTTTAGTTAATTCCAATGTCGGGAAAGAAGATTTTCCTTGAAGTTCGTAATCTAAGGTATCAAGATTTAATCCGTGAATTTCAGATTTTCCTTCTGCATTTTTCACTTTTTTATAGAAACCTTGCTCAGTTTTCGAACCTAACCATTTGTTATCAACCATTTTCTGGATGTAACCTGGAAGGGCAAAAACATCATTGAAATCATTAGCTTCAACACCGCTGTTACGAACGCCATTCGCCACCATCACCAATGTATCCAAACCAACAACATCAGCTGTTCTGAACGTCGCAGATTTTGGACGACCGATTACCGGACCGGTTAATTTATCAACCTCGGAAACTGTTAATCCTAATTTTTGAACGTTGTGAAGTAAATCCATCATTGAGAAAACCCCAATTCTATTCGCAATAAACGCGGGCGTATCTTTTGCTAAAACGGTTGTTTTTCCCAAGAATTTTGCTCCATAACTCATATAGAAATCAATAACTTCCGGAGCTGTATCGTTGGTAGGAATAATTTCTAAAAGAGGAAGATATCTTACAGGATTAAAGAAATGCGTTCCTGCAAAATAATGTTTGAAATCATCACTTCTTCCTTCTACTAACATATTAATAGGAATTCCCGAAGTATTTGAAGAAACTAAAGTGCCAGGTTTCCTGAACTGTTCGATTTTCTCGTAAACCGATTTTTTGATGTCAAGCCTTTCAACTACAACCTCAATAATCCAATCTGTATTTTTTATTTTTGGTAAATCATCATCAAAGTTTCCGACTTTGATCCTATCTGCAAATTTTGGGGAATAGAGTAGAGCCGGACTTGCTTTTTTCAGTTTTTCAAAATTTTCAGAAGCGATTCTGTTTCTTACCGCTTCATCATCTTTTGTCAAACCTTTTTTCTGTTCAGCCTCAGTAAGCTCAAAAGGAACGATATCCAAAAGCGAAACTTCTACGCCAATGTTGGCAAAGTGAGCCGCAATACCGCTTCCCATGATTCCTGAACCAAGAACTGTAACGTGTTTGATTCTTCTTTTCATTTGATTTATTGATTTGTTATATTATTTCTTATTGTTTAAATCGACAGCGATTTTCATGATCTCAACCATTACTTCTTTAAAAGTATCTAATTTTTCGGGCGAGATTTTTTCCATGACCCTTTTATTGAAGTTTACGACAACTTCTTTAGACATGTTTCTGGAATTCAGGCCTTTATCTGTAAGCTTAATAATCACTTCACGTTTGTCTGTAGTGGTTTTTTCCTTATAGATATATCCGTTGTCTTCAAGAAGTTTTATAATTCTTGTTAAAGAAGTCGGTTCGATCGCCATTTTAGGACCTAAATTGGTGCTTCTTGTTCCTTCTTTGGGATCAATTTTAAGAAGAGTAAGGGCCTGAACCGCCGTGGAATCATGCTCCTGAGCCAGATCTGTATACATTTTAGAAACAGCCAACCAGGTCTGCTTTAAAATTAAATCTACATTTTCTATTTTATCTTTGTTATTGTCCATCATTTTTAGCTGTAATGGTTTTTATCAAATTTAGTAAATATTATGCATGCATAGTATTTATTAAAGTTAAATTTTGTTAATAACTTGATAACTAGATAATTAAATTGTATGATAAGCATAATACTATGCATGCATAGTATATGAAATATGTAAAGAAACCTCAGTATTAATGAATGTTCTTAACGAAATAAATGATTTCTTCGAAAGATTCACATTGTTGTTTTCCTGAATCATTAGAAATAATCCAAAAGTTGTTTTGGAACTCAAAATGGAATGAAGAAAGGTCTTTTTGGAAGTTTTTTTGCAAAAGAGAATACAGCATTTCTTTATAAATAAATGGTGCTGAAATTTTTGGAGCAACAAATTTTTCATTGACTTCAAACAAAAAAACATTGGTAAGTTCGTCATGTTGAAGCAAAACATCCTCAACAATCCCCGAATATAAATGATTGTCTTTTACATACCATAATTTATCTGCAAACTCTTTTGCCAGGCGCCAGTCGTGGGAAGAAAAAAGAATCAGCTTATTTTGCTCTTTGGCTAATTTCCGGAGGGTTTTAAGAATGATAATTTTATTTTTTTCATCCAAATGCGTTGTCGGTTCATCGAGAATAATGATAGGGGAGTTTTGTGTCAAAGCCCTTCCGATAAAGGCTTTTTGCAGGTTTCCGTCTGAAAGATTTCTCAATAAAGTATGTTTATACTGATCTAAATCCAATTCGGTAATAATCTCCGAAACTTCTTCTCTGTCTTCTTTTTTAAGCTCAAAATAAAAAGGATAATAAATATATTTTCCCAGAGAAATAAGATCTTCAACCGTATAATTCTGCGGAATAATTGATTTTGAAAAAACAACCGCAATGTTTTCTGCAATTTCTTTAACGGAAAGGTTTCTTATATTTTTATTGTTGATAGAAATTTCTCCACTTAATAAAGGAATTTGATGTAAAATAGATTTAATTAAAGTTGTTTTGCCAACCCCGTTGTTACCAATCAACAAGCATACATCACCTAAATTCAATGTTGCATCTGCATTTGAAATTAAGATTTTGTTGTACCCGATATTTGCTTGATTGATTTGTAGGTGCATATTCTATCTTTTATTTCCTGGATTCTTATCTTTATTTTTTTCTTGCAGATTTTGCTGATTTTATTTCCGGTTTATCTGTCATGCTGAAAGCATCTCTACAAAGTAGTTTAGATTCCTACGGAATGACAAGTATAACGTATTATTTTAAATTGACAATTCACCCATTCACAATTCACCTTCACACTTTATTATGTTTCAAAAGCATCATCAAGATCACAGGAATTCCAAAAATTGAACTTATAACATTTAAAGGAATCTGCGTTTTTTCTGCAACGATCGAAAACAACAGCATCATCAATATTCCTAAAAACATATTTAAAATCCATTGCTGCCAAAGCTTTGCGGGATTATAGATCAATCTGCAAAAATGTGGAACAATAATTCCTATGAATAAAATAGGCCCCAAAAACGCTGTAATTGAAGCTGAAAGTAAGGAAGAAGCAACGATTATCAGGAGCTTTAAATGTTGCAGATTTACCCCAAAACTTTGTGCATAAGAACTTCCCAGTGAGTTTCCTATCAAAGGTTTTATAGTTTTAAAGCAAATAAAAGACCCAATTAAAACCAAGATTGATAAAACAATAATCTGATTTCTCGTCACCATATTGTTAGCTCCGAAAGACCATAAAATATAATTCTTTAAACTTTGATTTTCAGCGTATAATTGCAACATAGAAACAATAGCTCCGGCAAAAGCAGAAACCAAAAAACCAAAAATAATTAAATATGATTTATCCTGAAATTTATTAGACATTGACAATAAAACCAACATCAACAACAAGCTTCCAATAATGGCAGACAAGCTCAGGAAGCTGTTTTGCAGAAAATCGGGAAGGAGAATATCAGACGAAAAAAAGATGTAAAACGCAACCGATAAGCTCGCTACAGAAGTTATTCCCAGAATATCGGGTCCGGCTAAAGGATTTTGAAAATATTCCTGCATCAGAAAACCTGAAGTCGGAATTGAAATTCCTGCCAAAAGCATTACTAAAACCCGGTTAACACGGATTTCAGCAATCTGGCTGTTTATTGATTCACTAAAAAAATCATTTATATTTAAACTTAAAAATCCTGTATTCAGGTTAATGATCGCAGTAGAAATAATGGCGATTAAGAACAGAAAACACAGGATTTTAAATTTATTTGACATTATTCAGAAATAATTCTGTAAAATTTATTTTAGAAAAGATTTGATTTTTGAATCTAGTAATTCTTCGGTCATCATTCCTAAATATTCATCGGTTTTATCGCCTTTTCTCATATATGTGAAAGGAATTGCCCCGCCGTCCCATTTTTTGAAATTCCCTCTAAAAAAGTTTCCGTCAAGAAGCTGGCCGTCAAGTAAAACTGTATTTTCACGAATTCCCTGTTCATCCACAAAGAGTGGAACATCAGTATTCCAGACGTCTTTATTGTCAAGGCTTACGAATGTAATTTTTACGGGTTTTCCGTTTAATTCTTTGATTTTATTCTTAAAATGCGGGATTTCTTTTACACATGGTCCGCACCAGGTTGCGAAGAAATTTGTTACATATAAGGTATCATTCTTTTTACCCAAAAACTCAGAAGTCTGTTGTGGATTTATCATTTTTAAAGCCGCAGCAGCAGGAGCTGGCTCATGGGTGGCAACTGAATCTACAGGTGTTGCATTGTCTTCAATTTTTTGATTTTCTTTTTTGCAGGCAGAAACCGCAAGTAAGACCAACGTGGATAAAATTATCTTCTTCATAATTATTTTTTATCTATTTTTGAATTGAAGTTATGGAACAACAAATCTATAAAGGGAAACTGACGCAGTTTCATTGGTTAAAAATAGCGAAAAAGGAAGAACTGACCAAAAATACTTTCTCTCTGGAGTTTGAAATTCCGGAGAATTTACATAATAATTTCAAGTTTGAGGCAGGGCAGTTCGTAAGTGTAAAATTTCAATCTCATGGGGCAGAAGTTATTAATGATTATTCAATGACTTCCGCACCGTACGAAAAAAAAATATCTTTAGGCATAAAAATAAATTCTCCCGAAGGAGCCGCCGCCGAATTATTCAAAAATTATCAGGTAGGAGATGAGCTCTTGGTAAGTGAACCGAGTGGAAGATTTACTCTTGTATCAAAACCAAGCGAATTCAGGACGATTGTTGCTTTTGCTGCAGGAATCGGAATCACGCCGATCTTAAGCCATTTTAAAAATATTCTTCATAAAGAACCCCGAACAAGGTTATTTTTATTCTTTGGAAATAAAAGTTCAGAGGAATTGGTTTATAGAGACTGGCTGGATACTTTAGCCAAAACATATAGCGACAGATTGCAGATCTTTTATTTTTTTTCCAGGGAAAAAACAGCTGATCAATTTTTCTACGGAAGGCTTGATGCAAAGAAATTAAACCTGATTATCAACCAGATACTGCATTTAGATGATACGGATGAAGAGTCGACAATTTGGGATGCAGTGGATGAAGTTTTGATCTGCGGAAAGGGAGAAATGATTAAAACGCTGGCAAATGCATGTTATCATCACGGAATTCCAAAGAAAAATATTCACTTTGAGCTTTTTGAAGAATTTAATGACGATATTTATCCTATAGAAAAAGAATTTCCTCTGATTGAAAATGTAGAAATTGATTTTACAATGTTTGGAAAAGAATATAATACAGTGATTCCGAACAATAAGGAGAAAATTTTACAGCAGTTACTGGTTCAGAAATTCGATGTTCCTTATTCCTGTAAATCGGGAATTTGCGGAAGCTGCGAATGTATGTTGGAAGAGGGTGAAGTCGAGCTGTTGGAAAATGAGTATCTGACTGAAAAAGAGGAAGCTAAAGGGCATATTCTGGCGTGTATGTCGATTGCAAAAAGTAAAAAAATAAAACTTAACTTTGATCTTATTTGAGAATTGTAAAAAACATATTTAATCTTGGTTTTATATCGATAGAAATTGGTATTCTTCTCATATGCCTTGCCAATGCGTGGGTTTTTGCGCTTACAGGCGGTAGAACTTATACGAAAATTTCAAAAATCCCGCCTCGTGAAGTAGCTTTGGTATTGGGAACTTCTCCTAAAATGAAATCCGGGCAGTCAAATCCTTATTTTACAAAAAGAATGGATGCCGCCGCTTTGCTTTATCATCACGGAAAAATTAAGAAAATTATCGTAAGTGGTGAAAAAAGTAAAGGCTATAATGAGCCCGCTGCCATGAAAAATTATTTAATCTTTCAGGAAGGTGTACCCGGAGAAATTATTATAGAAGACCCTAAAGGTTTTAATACTTATAAAAGCATTCTGCGCTGTAAAGATATTTACAAAAAGAAAAATGTAATCATTGTTTCACAGGGGTTTCATAATCTCAGGGCTTTGTTTTTTGCCCGGAATAACAATATGAATGCATTGGGTTTTGATGCGCAGGATGTCACAAAACCAGAAAGTTACTACAGAAATCAATTCCGGGAGATATTCGCCAGAATGATTGCTGTAGTTTATTTCTTATTAGGAATTTCGCCCGATTAATTTTAGAAAGGATATCCGAACGCGATATTTAAAGTAGGCTTAAAGGGCTGGAAATCTTTGAACCTCCATCTGTCACCATCAGGTTTGTTCGGATCATAAATTTTATAGGCTAAATCAAGTCTAAGCGTAATATAAGCCACATTTATCCTCAATCCGACACCACTACCTACACCCACCTGACCTAAAAACTTATTAAATCTGAATTCATCACCAAAACCGTCATTATAATTATGAAGGCTCCATGTGTTACCGATATCCGTAAAAATTGCGCCTTCATACATATCACTGAAAGGCACTCTGAATTCTATGTTTGTTGTAAGCTTAATATTATCCGTGAAATAGTTACGAACCCTTTCATCTACCTGAGAATCCGCGGGTCCCAGTCCTCCAAAAGCCACCCAGGCCCGGATATCATTTGAACCTCCGTTAAAATAGGATCTGATAACAGGCATGCTTTCCGAGTTTCCGTAAGGAATTCCGACTCCGATAAATTGACGGAGCACGAGGGTGTTTTTATTAAATTTAAAATATTTTCTTATATCAAAATCAAATTTTATAAACTGGGCATAAGGAATTCCAAAAATTGTTCGCCTTGGTTCTTCTGTAATGGAGTTATCGTTTCTTTTTTGATTAAAAATGCTTAAAATATTTCCTCCAAGCTCTACTTTTCCGTTAAAATAAAAAGCATTTGGATATTCTTTTTTCCCAACTTCATTATAAATATAATTATAGATCATTGAAGAAATAAAAACATCTTCGGTCTGCCGGTCTTTATTAATTAATATCCCCTTAAATGCTGTATAAAGGTCAAGGCCCGCAGGATTTAAGTTTTGCTTGTACTGCTCATCATTAATTATATGCTCAGAAACCTGATCTATCGTAAGCTGACCGGAATTATATTGTTGCTCAACAGAAGGATTATAAGCGAAATAATTCTCAAATATATCAAACCTGATTGCATCATCATTCACAAAATAGTCATAATACGCATCTTTGTTTTTAGTTAAGCTTAATTGCGTATTGAAAAGGGTTAATCTATGTGAAATCTTATCATTTACGGTTGCAAGATAATTTAAGCCTGTATTGAAATTTATTCTTCCCAATCCGATATTATTCTGAACTGAAGCACCCAAAACAATAGATGAAGTCGGGCTGTATCTTTTCGGGATAAATTTGTAATAATCAAAAGGTAACAGCAATCTCGGGAAATTAAGGGATGCCTGCGCAGAGATTTCATAGGCTAAAATCCTTTTGCTGATATCCTGCGGACTTCTGATAGATCCGAATGTTCCGGAAACGCTTGTAGAAAGGTTTTCCGCGCCTTTGAAAACATTTCTTGTTGTAAGATCGACCGATGGAGAAATTCCAAGGTTTAATAATTGTGAATAATTAATATCTGTCCCCACTTTCAGCTCATATTTCGGAAGCGGCTTCAGTAAATATAAAACGTCAACAATGCTGTCATTTGGAGCAATTTCGCCGCCCCGTCTCAAGGAATCTTTAGCTTTTAGAATACTGAAATTATTCATGGCCAAAAGGTTTCTCTTCGTAAGATCAAGCTTTTTTTGGTCGTAAGGCTGCTTACTGCCTACAATAATTGACCTCCAGATGGCTCGGTCTTTATATTGGTCATTAACTTTATGAAATCTAATTCCGCGTAAGCTGTCTTTGGTTGTATTTTTTGGAAAATCTCCGGCTTCATCAACGATTGCGACATCAATATTCCCGATTGTTGACACTTTATAAGGAGTATCCAGAGAATCGCGGTGAATTTCCAAGGTCAGAGGGACCTGTTTTCTGCTTTTTAAAGAATCCGCAACAAAATAAACTTCATCTGCGCCGCTGTTAAATCTGTAATAGCCATAATCCCGCATTAATTCATTAAGCCTTGCCACTTCTTTTTCAAGTACGGTCTGATCCAGAATTTGCCCTGATCTGATGTTCGTTTCATGAATTTTTTGCTGATAAATATTTTTAACAACAGGATCCGGAATATTATAATAATATTCTTTAATTAAAGTAGGATCATTATGGGTTATAAAATAAGTTACTGCTGCTTTTTTTGCGGTTGAATCCAGTTTTTGCTTAAACTTTACTTCAGCATCCCAAAATCCGCGATAGGTTAATCTTTTTTCAATTGACTGTGCTCCTTTTTCTGTTCTTGTAGGGTCGAGAATAATAGGCGGTGATCCCCAATTGTGATACAATCTGTCCAGGAGAAGGCTTTTCCCGACACTGCTCTGCATATTATATTTAATGAAAAGAGAATCCCGCAGCTTTTGATTTCGCATCTCACTCGGATACGTCATATATTCATTAAGAATGGTATCGTATTTTGGATTTGCAGCATTGTAGAGCCATAAGCTTAATGGCATAAACAGAAATTGCTTTTTATTGGGTTTCTGCTGTACGTAATTTTTCAGTTCGCTATCGAAAGGCTGCTTCTGATCTTCAAACTCAAACTTGTTTTCGGTAAGCAGATATTCGCCATCCGGAACTTTTTTCGTGGTACTACAAGCATAAAGGAGACCTACAAATGTTGCAAATGATATAATTTTGTAATATTTTTGAGGAGAATTCTTATAATGCTTACAGCTCATACAATAAAAGTTTTACAATCTTTGGATAAAAAGAAGTTCAGACAAAAATACGATTTGTTTTTGGTTGAAGGCAATAAAATCATTTGTGAACTTTTTAATTCTAAGTTTAAAATTAAAGAAATTTTATCTACCGATCCGCAAAAATTGGACCGTACCGACACGCCCGTCACTCATATCTCTGAAAATGAGCTTAAAAAAATAAGTTTTCTTCAACATCCTAAAGATTCTGTAGCAATTTGTTATCTGAAATCAGAAGAGAAATTGGAAGATCAGAAAATACAATTGGTGTTGGATGGTATTCAAGATCCCGGAAATTTAGGAACAATAATAAGACTGGCAGACTGGTTTGGAATTGAGCAAATCATCTGCAGCGAAGACACCGTAGATTTTTATAATCCGAAGGTCATTATGGCAAGCATGGGTTCTTTTACAAGGGTAAATATGGTTTACACAAACCTGGTAGAATACCTATCAAACACAGAGAATGTAAACATCGGAACGGATATGGAAGGGGAGAATATTTATACTTTTGAAAAACCTCAAAAATTAAATTTAATTTTAGGAAACGAAGGAAACGGAATGCGCCCGGAAACCGAAAAATTACTCCAAAAAAACATCAGCATCCCAAGATTCGGGAAATCACAATCCACAGAAAGCCTCAATGTTTCAATGGCGGCGGGGATTATTTTGGGGCAGCTGTTTAGAGTTTGAGAGTTTTAGAGTTTTAGAGTAATAGAGTTTTAGAGTTGAAGTTAAGAACTATTAATAAAACTTTAAAATTCTCTGGTATGAAATTCTGCAACTTTTTAAGGGTTTGAGAGTAATAGAGTTTTAGAGTTGAAGTTAAGAACTATCAATAAAAATTTTAAAATTCTGATTTACGAAATTCTGCAACTTTTTAAAGGTCGAGAGTAATAGAGTTTTAGAGTTAGAGTTAAGAGTGATTAAAATAAAACTCTAAAGCCCTCCGACGCTAAAACTCTACAACATTATATAAGTTGTTCCATACTGGAAACACTTTTATTTTTCTGATAGCTTTCTAATTTTTTCCTTACGAATTTTAAGGCAATAGGAGCGAGGTAGATCATGGCTACCCCAAGCATTTTTTTCTTCCAGTTGGGGCTTTTCATGTTTTTCTTGGCAAAATTCCCTACAAATGCTGTAATTCCCAACTTGATAAGTGCGTCAACGGCATTTCCTTTAAATGCTGAATTAGCAATTCCCATTGCTGTATTTTTGTTGATAAACAAATCTTTAACTTCAGAAGTTAATTGTTTTGCAATAACATCTTTTCTGAGAACCACTTTTTCGTCACCGTCGTCATCTACTTTTTCCTGCAGATATTGGTCGGTAAGCCCGTTTGTAAAAGCACTTAAACTTTCTTTAGTGTTTTTAAATGTCAGAAGGTTTTCCAAATCATTAATCTCACCTTTTAAAAGTTTTTTCTTTCTTCTAAGTTCTTCTAAGCTTTCGTATTTTCTGCTCATAGTTTAATGATTTAAAAATTTAATGACCTGATCGGCAACGTAATTTACAATTTTCTTCTTAAAGATAATAATAAGAATCATTACCAGAAAATAAAAAGCCGCAACAATCAGGAATCCATAGGAGTGGTCGCCTAAAGCCCGCCCTATGAGGAATGCGATCCCGAAATTAAACAGAATGATGAAAAAGCCGAACGCTACAAGCAGAATCACAAAATAGCTGATCATACCTGCCGAAAGAGAAGACTTTTCCGTGGCTTCGATTTTTAATAGATCTATCCTCTTAGAAGCATATTCTTTTATAGTTTCAATCATTGTTTTTGTTTAAAGTTATAAAAAAAGGAACTTTAATGCAAAAAGTTCCTTCTCATAATTTACTTAAATAAATTATTTATTATTTAAGATCATTCAATCCTGCTTCTACGTCTTTTACTACATCTGTAGTTTTAGAAACGATCTGATCTTTGTATTTGTCATAACCATCTTTTACGGTATGAGCTACATTACTAGCTGTTTCTTTAAAAGTAGATGAAATATTACCATATTGATCTTTTACTTTTTCAGAAACTTCTCCGTACTTTTCTTTTGCCTGATCTTTAAGATCGTTGGCCTTTGTTTTGATTTTTTTTCTAGTTTCTTTACCTTCTTCCGGAGCATAAAGCATTCCTAAGATTACACCTGCAGCAGCACCTGCAAGAAGTCCCGCTAATATACCTGCTGTATTGTTTCCTTTTCTAGACATTTTCGTTTTTTTTAATAGTTAATAAAATTAGTTTTTACAGTAACTAAGACAACAATTAACATACCAAAGGAAGATTTTGGCATTTAAAAATTGTTAAATCTTTTGAATGTGATTTAGAATAGCCTGTATAGTCTCTTTTTTTGTAAGATCGGTATTATCAATGACAATGGCATCTTCGGCCTGTCGTAATGGCGCAATTTCTCTTTCGCTGTCTATTTTGTCACGTTCTATGAGATTTTGCTTAACCTGCTGCTCTTCAGCTTCAATTCCAAGGGTTAAAAGCTCGTTGTATCTCCTTTTTGTTCTTTCATCAATGCTGGCTGTTAGGAAGAATTTGAAGTCTGCATTAGGCAAAACAACGGTTCCGATGTCGCGGCCGTCCATAATAATGCCGCCTTTTTCAGCCAAGGAACGTTGAGATTCCAGTAAAAAATCCCTTACTTCTTTTTGTTTTGCCACCAAACTTACGTTATCCGAAACCTCATTAGAACGGATAGCTTTTGAAATATCAATATGATTAAGAAAAAGAACTAGTTCGCCATTTTGATTTTTAAACTCCAGCTCAATTTGATCAAAAGAAGAAAATAACCTTTCCAAATTGATAGTCCCATTATCATTAAGACAATTCTGAAGGGCAAACCAAGTAACACCTCTGTAAAGCGCACCGGTATCCAGGTGGATGAGTCCTAGTTTTTCGGCAATGATTTTAGAGATCGAGCTTTTTCCGGTAGACGAATATCCGTCGATAGCTATTACTGGTTTTTTCATATGACAAATTTCTTGAAATTTTCTTAAAAACCAAGAAACCTTAAGATATTTTCTTAAGGTTTCTGAATATTTTTTAATGCTTTTTAAATTTTTTAAGAAGGAAAAACTTATTCTCCTCTGTGTCCACTAAGGTCAATAGAAACGCCTAACTGATTCACATTGGATGAGTTGTGATATCTTACGTGAGCATAATCTACACGGAATTTTGAGATTTTAATTCCAAAACCGGCAGAAAGACCTGAAAAGTTTCTCTGATCTGCCACGGCAAGCTCATTTCCTCTTTTTACATTGTAACCTAATCTGATGTTAAAGCCTTTTTCAGGGAAAAGCTCGGCTCCTATGGAGAAATGGTCGGCGATTTTTCTTCCGACATTGACTTCCTGTCCATTTACATTATAATCAGACGAAATATCAAATTGCTGTAAATCGTGTGCCGTAATTGTAATCGCAAGCGGAATCGCTTTCAAAATTCTGGTATATCCCAAATCTACCCTAAAAGGAAGATTTTCTCTCGTTCCGTTAAATGATTTGAACTGATAGCCGAAATTTCTTGCCACTACAGAAAGAACTTCCTTATTTTTTTTGTTGTGATACGTAACACCTAAATTTCCTGAAATGGCAGAAGATGAATATGTGTCAATTTTTGAAGTGATAAAATTAAGTCCGCCACCGATCGTCCAGTCTTCTTCAAACTGATAGGCATAACCAGCTCCGATGGCTACATCAGAAGCAGAGAAAGTACCGTTTTCAAAACCGCTGTCATCTGTTCTCGGAATATCTCCATAGCTCATATATCTCGCATTGATCGTCGCCATATGACCGTTATCAAAGTCTTTGGCAAAGGCAATGGTTCCGTATTTTGAGTCGGCAAGATAAGCCGTAGCATTTACAGAAAGCTGTTTATCAGAATCTTTATTCAACAAAGCCGGGTTGGCAATCGCAAAGGAAACATCATAATCTCTTACGGAAATTGCATCACCACCTAAAGCAGCCTGTCTTGCAGATACAGGAATGTTTAAGAACGGATAAACATTTGTTCCTGTTTGTGCATAAGAAACAATTCCTGACAGAAATAATGAAAAAATGATAATTTTCTTCAATTCAATTTATAATTAATGCAAAAATAATCCTTTTTCGTACGTAGCAAAATATTTCTGATATTATTTCTACTTAAATATTTTTCTTTTTCCAATATTTTTAATGATTATATTTGCAAAATCAAATTTCGGGGAAACCATCCCTACTAAAAAAGTTATTAAAAATTAAAGATGAAATATAATAGAATCCTTCTAAAACTAAGTGGAGAGGCATTGATGGGGAACAGACAATATGGTATTGATAATGACAGACTACAGGAGTATGCAGTAGAGATCAAAAAAGTTGTAGATAAAGGTTGTCAGGTAGCCATTGTCATTGGAGGAGGAAATATTTTCCGTGGAGTAGCAGGTGCTGCAAAAGGAATGGACAGAGTACAGGGTGATTATATGGGGATGCTTGCCACCGTAATCAACGGAATGGCTCTGCAGGGCGCTCTGGAAGATGCAGGAATCAAAACAAGGCTGCAGTCTGCCATCGAAATGGACAAAGTAGCTGAGCCTTTCATCAAAAGAAGAGCCGTAAGACATCTTGAAAAAGGCAGAGTCGTGATCTTCGGAGCCGGAACAGGAAATCCTTATTTTACAACAGATACAGCGGCAACTTTAAGAGCTATCGAAATCGGAGCCGATGTTATTTTAAAAGGAACAAGAGTAGACGGAATCTACGACAGCGACCCGGAAAAGAACGAAAATGCAGTAAAATATAATTCATTATCTTTCGACGAAGTTTTCGAGAAAAATCTTAAAGTAATGGATATGACTGCTTTCACTTTAAGCCACGAAAATAAATTGCCGATCATTGTTTTTGATATGAATAAAGACGGTAATTTAGTTAAAATTGTAGACGGAGAAAATGTTGGTACTTTAGTTGATTTGTAGAAAGAATTTTTAATTAAAAGATTTAATGATTAAAAAAATAAAAGATTTTTACTCATTATTGATTACTTATCAATTATCATTTATAAAAAAATGTGTAACCTTTCAAATTTTAAATATATAATGGAAGAATTAGATCTTATAGTAGAAACGGTAAAACAAGACATGGAAGCGGCTATTAAGCACTTGGATCATGCATTTCAAAGAATCAGAGCGGGGCGTGCCTCTACAAATATGGTTCAGGATGTGATGGTAGAATATTACGGGGCTCTCACTCCTCTTAACCAAGTTGCAAACGTTTCTGTACCGGATGCGATGACAATCTCTATTCAACCTTGGGACAGAACAGCGATCAACGCTATTGAAAAAGCAATCGTGAACTCTAATTTAGGTTTTGCGCCTTCTAATAACGGAGAAAACATTATCCTTAATGTTCCGCCTTTAACAGAGGAAAGAAGAAAAGAATTGGCAAAACAGGCTAAAGCAGAAACTGAAGATACAAAAATCGTTGTTAGAAACGCAAGACAGGCAGGTTTGAAAGAGCTTAAAAGATTAGAAGGGGTTTCTGAAGATGCTATAAAAAGCGTAGAAGCTGATATCCAGGAGCTTACCGACAAGTATGTAAAAGCTTGTGATGACCATCTGAAAGTAAAAGATGCTGAAATTATGAAAGTATAATTTTCAGTTTTGAACATAAAAAACGGCTTCAAATTTTTTGAAGCCGTTTTTGTTTACAGGCATTTGATTTCGCCTTTTTTATCTTTATTTTTAAGGATGGACTGATAGTTTTTCATCAATTCCCCGATATCACATTTCGTTTCTTTATTGGTTATTTTATCCGGATCCGGATTATTTCCAACAGATCTTATTGAATATTCTTTCTCAAGACATTGTATAGCGTTTCCATTTTGCAAATAAATCCTTTTCTCAGTAATATCATCTTTCGTAATGGGTTTTTCGGGAGTTCCGCCGTCAAAATTCCAGGATGTGTCTTCTTTGAAAATGAAAAAAACATGATCATTATTCACAAAATATTTTGTTGACGACGAAAAATGACTGTGTTCCGAATAAAAATCTTTTACAATTTTCAGCTTTTTATTTTGATAGTATAAAACAATTTCACCTTCCCGCTCATCACAATTATAATTAAAGCTTGTGGAATCTAATTTTTTTGAAGTTAAAAGCGTATTAAGAATACTGTATTCTTTTTTTATATCATCAACTGTTTTTATGCTGTCATTTTGAATTTTTGCTGAATCTTTTTTAAGATTTCCAATGCCTTCAGATGATTTGTTTTGAAGCTTTGTTTTTGTTTCTTTATGACATGAAATAATTAAACATAAACTTAAAACGGAAAGTAAAATTTTCATATTAAATATTTTGATTTAAATTAAAAAAAATGGTCAAAATTAAGTTTAGCTTAAAATAAAAAAGACCCGGAGTTTTTTCCGGATCTGTTTATTATTTGCAATTTTCGTTGTAATCGTAGATGACCTCATTCACGATAGATAATTTGTCTGTCGTTGAATTGGTGATTTCATCTCTGATGAATTTTCCGAGACCGGATCTTTTCTTTTCTTCATTTTTCAGCGAACCGTATTCTCCTTTTGTCGCTTTCGCCTTTGCATAAGGACAATCTGCAATGATGATTTTTGCTTTTGCAGGCGTAAGCTCTTCAACTTTTCCTCCTTTTTTAGAATAAATATAATTCGGGTTTTCTGCCAGTCTTGCCGCATCCTGTGAATTGGCTGCCGGATAACCGTACAATTTATAAACGGTAATTTTCCCTTCTGTTACCAATTCTGCAAACTGAGACGTTCTGGTAAGGTTATTCATTGCTTTAATGCTTGCGCCCAAACCTGTTGAAGTGTCAGAGCTGTTCAGAGCTTCTCTTGTGTTGGTATATTTTACAGATTTAAAAATTCTTGGTGTATCACCTTCGTACAGCATATATTCTTTGATATCATCAGCATCATACGTTTTGAATTTGATCTTGTTTTTCACCTTATCAATATCCGCAACACCGGCAAATTTCACTTTTAACTGATTTTGCCACGGACTGGAATAGCCGCCATTTAAATGAACTACCCCCTCAATTTTCTTTCCGGTTTTATCAATAATATAGCCATATTTTTCACCATTGTAAGTTCCTGTTTCTTCCTGGGCATTCATATTTAATGATAAAAGCCCAAATAAGCCCATAAGTAATAATTTCTTCATACAAGTTTTATTTAATTCACGCAAAGATAATTTTTTATACCGAAACAAGTAATAAACGAAAAATTTTAACATACCATAAAAAAAAGATCCAGAAAATTCTGAATCTTTACAAATTATAATTTTTAATCTTAAAAGCTATTGATATCTTTTATGTTCCGTATTCTTTTTAGCGAATCTTTTTGTGATAGGCTTCAGCAATGCTTTATATTTTTCAGCATCAAACAACTGAGAATCGGTAAGCGCTTTGTATGTCATCCAAACTCCAAAAGGAAAGAGGATGAGATTGGGAACCCAGGCTGCCAGATAAGGATTGATTTTTCCAGACCAGGCAACGTTTTCTATCGCAACATTCATGACATAAAATATAATGAAAATAACGATCGCAATAATCACCGGAAGCCCCATTCCTCCTTTTCTGATGATGGAACCCAAGCTTGCCCCGATCAGGAAGAAAATAATACACGTAAAGGAATAGGAAACAATTCTCTGCTGGTAAATAACCATTTTACTGTAATATTTAATAGTCGGGCTCAGCTCATTATTTTTTGAATCTAAGACTGATTTTAAATTATCTAATCTATTATAAGCATTATAAATAATTTCAAGCTTTTTATCACTTTTTATAGTATCTAATTTGATCTGCGGCTTTGCAACAGCTTTGGATTTGTTATTTACATCCATATAAGTTACCACAGAATTTGCCTGATTTAATGCATCATTGCTGATATTGGTAAAGAATTTTGTGTTGTCTTTCTTATTATTATCAATGGTTTTATTAAGCTCGGTATATGTCTGAAATCGGTAATCATCCGTAATTTGTTCTTTTTCAATGGCTTTATTAATAATTTCACTTACATCAAAATGCGAAACCAATGTATCGAATTTAATAGCCTGATCAGGTTGTTTAAGCCTTACATTTTCCCCTTTTCCTGCAAAATTATCTTCAAATACATAGCCGTTGTATAAAACCAGCTTCAGATAATTTTTATTTGCGGCCTGTACAAATTTTCCTTTTTCGGCGACAATTGATTGTTGATTTTCAAAAGTTGTTGCTTTTCTGTGAACAAAAACGCCTTCGATATTTTCTCCGTTTTCCCCATAAATTTTATCAAATTTCACCATATATCCGGGAATCTGATCAATAAATTGGCCTGGAGTGAAATTTAGTGCAGGTTTTGTCTGGGCAATATTAAACAACATATTTTTGGCTTTCCGCTGAAAATCAGGAATAATATTATTGGAAAAAAAGTAGAGCATGACAGACATAATGGTGACCACTCCCAAAAGCGGCATCATGACGCGGGTCAGAGAAATTCCGGCAGCTTTCATGGCAGCAAGCTCGTACCGTTCCCCAAATTCTCCGAACGACATAATGCTCGCCAGAAGAATCGTAAGCGGAAGCACCATGCTGATAACGCTTACCCCAAGATAAAAAAGGAGCTTAAGGATCTGCCAGTAGCTCAGTCCTTTACCCATAAATTGTCCCAACTGAACCCAGATAATGTTTACAATAAAAATGAAAAACAATACGCTGAATATAAAGAAAAACGGTCCAAAGAAGGTTTTTATAATATATCGGTCTAGTATTTTTAACATGCGCCAAAATTAATGAAAAAGCCACAAAGTTTACTTTGCAGCCTGTATATTTTATGAAACTTTATTATTAAGTAAGTAAGCTTATTGGCTTTCATCACTTTTAAAGCTCGGTAATCACATAATTTTTGTACTTATTTTTATCAAATACAAACATATTCGGGTCTAATTCCTGGTTTTCTTTGTATTCTTTGATGGCAATGACGGCAACATCTTTATTATTTCCGTGCTGTTCCAGTTTTACCATTTGTTTTTTCGCAGAATCTACAAAAATATAGACGTATTTTAATCCGTTTGCTTTTACGGGAGTTAATTTTATGAAATCTGCATTTACACCGTTTACATTTTTCTTTCCTCCATACGTTACATTATAATCATTTCTGTAGGTTGAAAGATAATTGATAGGGGAGAACATGGTGCTGCTTCCGTTTGGTTTAGCAATCGTTACTTCCATATCATCGGTGTTGATATTGTAGATTTTATTTCCGTCAAAAATCTGTTCTGTATCCATGATTTTCAACTTATATTTATCTCCTGCAGCGTAGTAAATTCCGGGTTCTGTTTTGGCAACCTGCTCATTGACACCGCTTCCAAAAGAAAACTTGAAGTAGGTATTTTTCTTAGATTTGTAATTGGCTGTAATATCATCAAGGATTTTTTTTGCTTTTGCATCAATTTTCTGAGCACTGGCAAAACCCACCGTTCCTACAACCAGACTACCAACTATAACTTTTGAAATAATATTTCTCATTTTATTTAAATCTTTATCTTTAGACATTCTTCAATAGTAAAAGTTAAACCTAATGATTTACCCTTTACTTCTAACTGCGCAAATCTTCCAAAAACTGTTCCAAAGAGTGGAGATCGCTGATGATAACTTCTCTTGCTTTAGCGCCGTTAAAACCTCCGACAATCCCGCTTGCCTCCAGCTGATCCATAATTCTTCCGGCTCTGTTGTAACCTAGCTTCAACTGTCTCTGAAGCATTGAAGTCGAGCCCTGCTGTGTTGAAACGATAATTCTTGCGGCATCTTCAAATAAAACATCTTTTTCATTCGGATCAAAGGCTCCCACCGTACTTGTAGACTCTTCAGAAACATATTCGGGAAGCAGAAATGCCGAAGCGTAGCCTTTTTGCTCACCGATAAATTCCGCAAGTCTTTCAACTTCAGGAGTATCGACAAAAGCACATTGAAGCCTTAAAATTTCATTTCCGTTAAAATAAAGCATATCTCCTTTTCCGATCAGCTGATCTGCACCAGTAGAATCCAAAATGGTTCTTGAATCTACACTTGAAATTACCCTAAATGCCGCTCTAGCCGGGAAATTAGCCTTAATCATTCCCGTAATAACGTTAACAGAAGGTCTTTGCGTGGCAACAATCAGGTGAATTCCTACCGCTCTGGCAAGCTGTGCTAATCTTGCGATCGGTAATTCAACTTCTTTTCCGGCAGTCATGATCAAATCAGCAAACTCATCGACCACCAAAACGATGTATGGCAAATAGCGGTGGCCGTTTTCAGGATTTAATTTTCTTTCCGTGAATTTTTTATTGTATTCCTTTAAGTTTTTACAGAATGCATTTTTAAGCAGATCATACCGTTGATCCATCTCGACACAAAGGGAATTCAACGTATTGATTACTTTATTGGTATCAGTAATAATCGCATCCTCCGAATCCGGAAGCTTGGCTAAATAATGCCTTTCAATTTTTGAATATAAAGAAAGCTCCACTTTTTTAGGATCCACCATTACGAATTTCAGTTCGCTCGGGTGTTTTTTATAGAGAAGTGAAGTTAAAATCGCATTAATTCCCACCGATTTACCCTGTCCGGTTGCACCCGCCATCAATAAGTGAGGCATTTTTGATAAATCTGCCATGAAAATCTCATTCGAGATTGTTTTACCGAAAACAACAGGCAGATCCATATCCGTATTCTGGAATTTTTGAGACGCGATCACAGAACGCATCGAAACCATTGTAGGATTTTTTCTCGGAACTTCAATTCCGATCGTACCTTTTCCTGGCATCGGAGCAATAATTCTGATTCCTAAAGCCGAAAGATTCAATGCAATATCATCCTGCAGCTTTTTGATCGCTGAAACTCTGATCCCTGCTTCAGGAACGATTTCATATAAGGTTACCGTTGGCCCGATTGTCGCTTTAATTTCAGCAATTCCAACATTGAAATTCTTTAAAAGTCCGACAATTTTATTTTTATTTTCTTCTAGTTCTTCTTTATTAATAGAGATTTCCTCGTTTCCGTAATCTGTCAGTAAATCTACCGTCGGCATCTGGAAATTGGCAAGGTCTAATTTATGATCATAAAGACCATGTTTTTGCACCAATTCCTGAGATTTTTTATCCGTATCATCCAAAACATCAATTACCGGAGCCACTTCTACATTAAATTTAATATCTTTCTCCATGGTAGAAACCGGCGTTGAAATTTTAGTATCAAAAGCCTGTTCAGGAGTTGAAGTCGGAAAACTTGGTTTTGTATTCAGATTTAAATTAAGAGGTTGTGAAAAATCATTTTTATCATCCTCAAAAGAAGTCTGATTCGGGGTTGTAATTGTTTCTAAATTGGTTGAAACAGGCACTTCAGGAAAACCTTTGGGAACACTTATTGGTTCAGGATCCTGTACTTTTATATTATTATTTACACCAACTTCTGTTACCGATATTTTTGACTGATTTTCTTCTGCTTCTTCAATTAATTCTTCATCAGCTTCAAAGTTTTCGTCAGAACTCGGCATCATGGATTTCACTTTTCCGATGGTATTTTCATTGATCTGGTCCAGTTTTGCTTTCACAGAACTTGGACGAAGGTTAAATTCCAAAATAAAATACAACGCGATACTTGCCACCAAAACCAGCCAAAGACCAACACTTCCGATAATAGCATTCAGAGAATCCATGATCTGATAACCATAAACACCGCTTAAAACACCCTGTCCTTTTGTGATTGCTCCAAACAAAATCGGGAGCCAGCAAATGAAAAATAAGGAGTGTCCGACAGTTTTCCAGGGTTTAAAAATTTTCTTTTTAAGGATCATTGTCCCGAAAACCAGAAAAAGAAACGCTATAATAAAAGAAGCAACACCGATACTCTCGAAAATAAATATATTTCCCAGCCAATCGCCAAGCTTTCCAAAAATATTTGAAGATTTTATACTCTTGTCAAGCATCGTTCCTGCCTGGCTCTGATCTGCTTTCCAGTTCGCCAGATAGGAGATAAATGAGAAGGTAAGCACTCCAGAAAAAAGTATAAAAGTAAGCCCTGAAAATATTCTTGGCTTTGATAAAATCCTGCCTTTTTCAGGCGATTCCGGTTGTTGTTTTTGTGTCTTTTTATCCATAATTCAATGAGGCAAATTTAGTGTTTTTTCAAGACTAAAAAATATTTTTCAGTCAAAAGAACTGTTAAATTCCGCTCGGTTTTCAGAGTTTTTATTTTAATTCAATTGATTAATAATGATTAAAAATATTCAAAATAAATTAATTATTGATAAATATTTTCTTCTGTCTTTACATGAGAGTAAACGAAAAAATAGTATTAATAATTTTTAATTAAAAATATTTTTCCTTTTTTGAACTAGTTCAAATGTCAGCGATTCGGGAGTGCATAATTTTGTCTCATAGAATTTTAGAAACAAAAATTATGAACAATGTATTCAAAAGCACTTTGGCTTTATGTCTAGTTTTAATCTCACTTATACAAATCAACGCACAACAAAAAAAGAACATGGAAAACACAGCATTATTAATCATTGACGTTCAAAACGATTATTTTAAAGAAGGAAATATGACGTTGGATGGAGCAGAGGAAGCGGGTAAAAAAGCCAAACAGTTATTGGAGTTTTACAGAAAAAATAAGTTACCGGTCATTCATATTAAACATATTTCTACGAATGAAGGGGCAACATTCTTTTTACCAAATACTTCGGGTGCAGAAATCAATCCTTTAGTCGCTCCAAAAGAAGGTGAAAAAGTTATTATAAAGCATTATCCCAACAGTTTCAGAGAGACGGATCTTTTGGAGTATCTTCATTCAAAAAGGATTGAAAACCTTGTTATTACAGGGATGATGACCGACGTTTGTGTCGAATCTACGACAAGAGCAGCATTTGATTATGGCTTTACAAATACGGTGATTGGCGATGCAACTGCAACCAGAAACAGAGAATTATTCGGGCAGATCGTAAAAGCATCGGATGTACAAAAATCAATTCTTGCAGGTATTTCTGCTTTGGGAAATCTTTACGCCCGTGTTATTAATACACAAGATTTTTTAAATGGAAAATAATTAATTAAAGAAAAAACATATTCAGATAAAGATACCGGCAAATGTTGGTATCTTTATGTGTTTAAACTTATTTAAATTCATCATGTTCAATTCACTGTATAAAAATATAAGCAGATATATTCAACTTTCGGAAACGGAATTTGAAGATTTTTCTGAATATTTTAAACTTCATAGCTATAAAAAGAAAGATATAATTCTTCATGAAGGAGAATACTGTTTATTTGAAGGTTTTGTTCTGAATGGCTGTTTTAAAGTGTTTTTTTTAAATGAACAAGGGACCGAACAAACTTTATATTTTGCAGTTGACAATTGGTGGATCACTGATCTTGACAGCCTGATCAACAATGTTCCGAGTGTTTTAAATATTGAAGCTCTGGAAGATAGCCAGGTTTTAATGATCTCAAAAAAAGATAAAGAGCTTCTTTATGGGGTCATGCCGCTGGTTGAAAAACTTTTCCGGATCATGAATCAACAGTCATCCATCGCTTTACAGAGACGGATTTTATCTTTAATGAATAAAACTGCCGACAAACGTTATCTCGAATTTTTAGAAAAATATCCAAGCTTGGAGCAACGGCTGACTCAACAGCAAGTTGCATCATATCTGGGAATTTCACATGAATTTTTAAGCAAAATCAGAAAAAAAACAACACTTGGCAAATAAATGAATCCAGTTATCTGGATAAATGATTTTTATTAATATTTTACAAAATTTTATTTTTGAATTTTCTTTAATTAAATTAATGTTATTAAGAACGATTCAAAATAGCATAAATAGCCTTCAAAGTGACAAAAAACAGCTTTTTTTATCCTCTTTGTGGTTTATCATCCTTATTTTTGCATGTCAAGTATAAAAAATCATGAAGAAGATCCAGGATATTCTTATCTCAACCAGAACAATGGCTGTATTGTTGCTGGCATTCGCATTTTCGATGGCCTATGCCACGTTTTTAGAAAATGATTACGGAACACCAACAGCAAAGGCTTTAATTTATGAAGCAAAATGGTTTGAATTAATCATGCTTTTGTTAATTCTTAATTTCATCGGAAATATCGGCAGATACAGACTTTGGAAAAGAGAAAAGTGGCCTGTTTTAGTTTTTCACCTTGCATTTATTTTAATTTTCATCGGTGGAGCGATCACAAGATATGTAAGCTTTGAAGGGACAATGCATATCAGAGAAGGGGAGACTTCCAATGAAATTGTAACTGACAAAAATTTCTTTAAAATTCAGATTGAAGAAAAAGGAGACGTTCTTAACTATCAGGATGTTCCTTATTTAATGTCCCCGTTGCATAAAGATTTTAATGCAACTTACGATTTTCACGGAAAAACAATAACCGTAGAAGCTAAAGAGTACATTCAGAGAAAAAAAGACAGTTTAGTTGCTGATCCGAGCGGTGCAGAATATCTTCATTTGGTATCAACAGGAAATACCGGAAGACAGAATATTTACATAAAACCGGGCGAAACGAAGTCTATCAACGGTACTTTGGTGACATTCAACAGAGCGATCGAAGGTGCGGTAGAATTCAAAAATGAAGGCGGAAAATTATTCATCAAAACACCGGTTGACGCAACTTATATGACGATGGCAACTCAGGCTACGGGAAATACAGTGAAAGATGCATTTCAACCGTTGGCTTTGAGGAGCTTATATAGCATTAATGAACTAAAATTAGTTGTACCGGAAGGTCTTAAGAAAGGAAAATTAATGTCTATCGAAGGCGACAGGAAAAAAGATGCCAACGTTCCTGATATGTTGACCGTTGAAATTCAAGGTCCTAAAACCAAGCAGTTGGTTGATCTTTCTGTTGAAAAAGGCAATCCTAACGCTTATAAACAAGTAACAATGGATGGATTGAATATCATGGTAGGATTCGGTCCGAAGATTTACAACACTCCTTTTGCACTTAAATTAGATGATTTCGTAATGGAAACATATCCGGGAAGCTCGTCTCCAAGTGCTTATGAAAGTCATGTTAAAATCATCGATAGAGGAACACAGACTCCTTATAAAATATATATGAATCATGTTTTGAATCATGGAGGATACCGATTTTTCCAGTCAAGTTTTGATCCGGACAGAATGGGAACGGTACTTTCTGTAAACCACGATTTCTGGGGAACTATAATCTCTTATATCGGATATACGTTTTTATTTGGAGGAATGTTCGTCATGTTTTTCTGGAAAGGAACACATTTCTGGAAATTAAATAATTTGCTTAAAAATGTTAACAAAAAAAGAACGGCAACAGTTATTTTATTCCTTTTAAGTTTAGGCTTAAATGCTCAGAAAATCGAAACCCACGGAACAACGGACGGAAGCAGGGAACACATTCATGTAGAAGGTGAAAATCACAATCATGTTCCGGTTCCTGAGGCTTCACAAACTCAGCCACAGCAAAATTCTTTGGCAGCGCCTTTGAGCAAAATGCAAATTATTTCTGCAGACGAAATTATCGCCAGAAATAAGATCAGCAAAGAGCACGCAGATAAATTCGGGTATCTTTTGGTACAGAATTTTGAAGGAAGAATTGTTCCTATTAATACGGAAGCGCTTGATATTTTAAGAAAATTATACAAAAAAGATGAGTTTAAGGGTTCAGACGGAAAATCTTTAACGGCAAATCAATGGTTTCTTTCAATCAATACAGATACACCAAGCTGGACGATGGTTCCGATCATCTATGTAGGCTCAAAAGGTGGTGACGAATTAAAGAACAAAACGAAAGCAAACGACGATGGTTACACTTCGTTAATGAGTCTTTTCCCGGCTGATGCAAATGGAAATCTGACTTATATTTTAGAGCACGATTACAATACTGCATTCCGTAAAAAGCCGTCTGAACAAACGAACTATGACAAAGAAGTAATTTCTGTCAACGAAAGAGTTCAGATTTTTAACGAATTTTTCAGCGGACAGTTTATGAGAATTGTTCCTGTGAAAAACGATGCAAACCACACCTGGCATTCATGGCTTGACCAAAAATTCGAACCGGATATGGAATCTCAGCAAGTAATGGGACCTTATTTTGCGGAAGCTTTGGCTGCTCAAAAATCCGGTGACTGGAGTAAGGCTGATAAAGAATTGGCGAAACTTTCAGAGTATCAACAAAAATGGGGAAAAGCAGTCGTTCCTACAAAATCTAAAGTTGATCTTGAGGTTTTCATGAATAAAGTAAACATTAACTTCAAATTATTAATTTTCTATACATTAATCGGAGGTTTATTATTACTGTTAGGTTTTGTTGAATTATTCAAGCCAAATAAAATTTTAAATAAAATAATTAAAGTCATTATTGCACTTGGTGTAGTTGGATATTTGTTCCATTTCTTAGGACTTGTTGCAAGATGGTATATTTCGGGCCACGCACCTTGGAGTAACGGTTACGAAGCGATTATCTTTATTTCCTGGGTAGGTATTTCGGCAGGTTTATTACTGTACAGAAATTCAAATGCATTGATTCCGGCAGCCGGATTTATGGTAGCGGTAATTATGATGGGATTTGCACACGGAGGTTCAGCGCTTGATCCGCAGATTACGCCGCTTGTACCTGTGTTGAAGTCTTACTGGCTGATCGTTCACGTAGCAATTATTACGTCGAGTTACGGATTTTTTGCCCTGTCGATGATCATTGCGGTAATCAGTTTGGTATTCTATATTATTTCTAGTAAAGAAACATACAAAATTCATCACGATACAACTTTGAAGGAACTGGCAATCGTTTCTGAAATGTCTCTTACCATCGGACTTTTTGCCCTAACAGTAGGAAACTTCTTAGGAGGAATCTGGGCCAACGAATCTTGGGGAAGATACTGGAGCTGGGACCCGAAAGAAACATGGGCTTTCATCTCAATTATGGTGTACGCTTTTGTTCTCCACATGAGATTAGTTCCGGGATTGAGAAGCAGATGGGCGTTCCATGTAGCAGCAATGTTTGCATTCTGTTCGATGGTAATGACCTATTTCGGAGTAAATTATTACCTGAGCGGACTTCACTCTTACGCGGCAGGAGATCCTGTTCCTGTTCCGGCCTGGGTGTACATCGGGCTTTCAACGATGCTTTTATTAGCACTTGTTTCTTTCTTTAAGTTTAAAACTTTAAATAAGAAATAAATTTCAAAATCATATTTAAATTAATCCCGGAAGTTATTTTCCGGGATTTTTCATTGTATCTATTAAACGACCTAGAAAGCTGAGCGGAGTCGAAGCATCTCTAATAAATAACAATTAAAGCATAAAAAAAACTCATAATTTATAATTCATAATTCAAAACTCCTTCATATCTTTATGATATCAAAATAATATCATTTTAAAATTACATGTATGGAAAAAGTCTTAAAACCAATGTCGGGCTATTTAACATTAATTATTTGTTTAATCCTGTTTGTAGCTTCAATTTATTTATTCATTAACGGGGTAGATCAAAATATCACTTTTGCTGTTTTGGCGATACTTTGCTTCTTATTATCGTGCTTTTTTCTGAAAGGTTTAATGATCATTCAGCCGAATCACTCAAGAGTGCTGAACTTCTTCGGAAAATATGTCGGAACAGTAAAAGACAACGGATTGTTTTTCATTAATCCATTGTATTCATCTCAAAAAATGTCTCTTCGTTCTGAAAATTTACAGGGACAAACCTTAAAAGTAAACGACAAAATGGGAAATCCAATTGAAATTGCTGTCGTAATGGTCTGGAAGGTAGGAGATACCTATAAAGCGGCTTTTGATGTTGAGCGTTATTCAGATTTTGTGAAAATGCAGAGTGAGGCTGCGGTGCGTCATTTGGCGATGAGTTTTCCTTATGATAATTTAGAAGATGACCATGCGCCGATTACTTTAAGAGAAGGCGGTGACAAGATTAATTCTATCCTGGAGCAGGAATTGACAGACCGTCTTTCGAAAGCGGGAATCATCATTCAGGAAGCCAGAATTTCACACTTGGCGTATGCTTCAGAAATCGCAGGAGCAATGCTTCAGAGACAGCAGGCAACAGCAATCGTTGCAGCAAGAACCAAAATCGTTGAAGGTGCTGTCGGAATGGTAGATTTAGCCTTAAAAAAGCTTTCCGAGGAAAATATTGTTGAGCTTGATGATGAAAGAAAAGCGGCAATGGTGAGTAATTTAATGGTTGTTCTTTGCGGAGAAAAAGCAGCACAGCCGATTTTAAATGCAGGAACTTTGTATAATTAAATTTCTTATAATCTTTGCTAAGTGAAACGCCTTTGCGAACTTAAAAACATTAAGTAATTCAAAGAAAATCTTTGCGTCCTTTGCGTTAAAAAACAAAAAAGCATCAGACAAGAAATTAGAAAAGTAACAAAAAATGAAATCAGAAAAAGCTCAAAACTCTCCCGAAAGCAAAGGAAAAAAATCCTTCGTTATAAGGATAGATGAGTCCACGTACAAGCTCCTCGAAAAATGGGCGAATGATGAATTCAGGAGTGTAAACGGGCAAATTGAGTATTTGCTACATCAAAGTTTGATCGAAGCGGGAAGAAAGAAAAAAGAATAATTAAACTATAAATTAACCTTAAAAAAACAAAAAAAGCAGAGAAATTTTCTCTGCTTTTTTATTTGAAATATATCAATTAAATTAATCAAATATTGTTGTGACGTAATTGCTGATAACAGTCCAGAAATTTTTTCCGAGGAAATAGATGAGGGTAGAAGTGATAATTCCCTTTACGGTAAAGAAAATAATACCGCCAATTCCGAATTTTTTAACTAAACTTTTCCATTTAGAGCTTTTCTTTTCTTCTGTCGGTTCATTTATACTCTTATTATTTTCCATTTCTGAAATTCAAATGATTACCTTACAAAGATAAGCATGTTTATAATTAGTCCAAATAAAAATCATGTTAAAATTAAAATTTTGCGGTTCACATAATATTTTTATCTTTAGAGGAAACGAAAAGTAGAATTTTTATGTCTAAAAAAGTAAAAGATTTTGGGATCGAAAAAACACTCAAAAATCTAGGAATTAAAGATGAGAATAAAGGAACTTCAGTCGGTGGAAAATATTTTGCTTCCGGGAAAATATTAGAAAGTTTTTCGCCTGTAGATGGTAATTTAATTGCTAAAATAAAGACTTCCGGGGAAAGTGATTATGACAAAGTAATTGAAACAGCTCAAAGAGCTTTTCAGGAATTCCGGGCGATTCCGGCTCCGAAAAGAGGAGAGATCGTAAGACAGTTAGGTCAAAAATTAAGACAATATAAAGACGATTTAGGTAAGCTTGTTTCTTATGAAATGGGTAAATCTTTACAGGAAGGTCTTGGTGAAGTTCAGGAAATGATCGATATCTGCGACTTTGCCGTTGGAGTTTCGAGACAGCTTCACGGGTACACAATGCATTCAGAAAGACCTGGTCACAGAATGTACGAGCAATATCATCCTCTTGGGATCGTGGGAATTATCACCGCTTTCAATTTTCCGGTTGCAGTTTGGGCTTGGAATACGGCTTTAGCCTGGATTTGCGGTAACGTTACGATCTGGAAACCATCAGAAAAAACACCGCTTTGTGCATTGGCCTGTCAGAATATCATGAATGAAGTTTTAAAGGAAAACAATCTTCCAGAAGGTATTTCAAGTGTTTTGATCGCGGATCACGAGATCGGCCAAAAATTAGTGGATGACAAAAGAGTTTCTCTGGTTTCTTTCACAGGTTCTACAAGAGTCGGAAGGATGGTTTCTTCGAAAGTTGCTGAAAGATTCGGGAAATCTATCCTTGAATTAGGTGGAAACAACGCTATCATTATTTCTAAAGATGCAGACATCAATATGTCGATTATCGGGGCTGTTTTCGGGGCTGTAGGAACTGCAGGACAGAGATGTACTTCGACAAGAAGATTGATTATTCATGAAGATGTTTATGACGAAGTAAAAAACAGACTGATAAAGGCTTACGGACAATTAAAGATCGGAAATCCTTTGGATGAAAACAATCATGTCGGACCGCTAATCGATGTTGCTGCGGTGAATCAATACGAAGAATCGATCAAAAAATGTAAGAAAGAAGGTGGAAAATTTATCGTTGAAGGTGAAGTTTTAAAAGGAAAAGGATACGAATCAGGTTGTTACGTAAAACCTTGTATTGCTGAAGTTAAAAATTCTTACGAAATCGTTCAGCACGAGACTTTCGCGCCTATTTTATATTTAATCAAATACAAAACGCTGGAAGAAGCGATTGCTGTTCAGAATGACGTTCCTCAAGGGTTATCGTCTGCGATTATGACACAAAATTTAAGAGAAGCGGAATTATTCCTTTCTCATGCAGGTTCAGACTGCGGAATTGCCAACGTCAATATCGGAACTTCCGGTGCTGAGATCGGTGGTGCTTTCGGTGGTGAAAAAGAAACAGGAGGCGGTAGAGAATCCGGTTCTGATGTTTGGAAATATTATATGAGAAGACAAACCAATACTATAAATTACACTGCTCAACTTCCTTTAGCACAAGGAATTAAGTTTGATTTATAAACATTTAATTTTAAAAATTAAGAGATTCAGAGTTCAGAAATTGTCCCTAAGCAATTTTTTAATGCTCGTCTTTTAATCCATTACCTAAGATTTATTTAATATGGAACAAATAATTGATATACAAGCAAATAAAGTTAAGGAAACAATAGGAAAGCACGTTTTGGCAGACGGCTTTGATTTCGTGATGGATATTGAAAAATCCCACGGCTCATGGCTTTACGATAGGCTGACCGGCAGAGAATTTTTAGATATGTTCTCCATGTTCGGATCTGCTGCTGTAGGTTATAACCATCCTTATTTGGTTGAAAAATCAGCCTGGTTAGGCAGAATGGCGGTCAATAAACCGACTCTGGCTGACGTTTATTCAGAAGAATACGCCCAGTTTTTAGAAACTTTCGAAAGAGTTGTCATTCCTCAGGAATTGCAGTATGCTTTCTTTATCGAAGGTGGAACTTTAGGTGTTGAAAACGCTATGAAAGCTTGTTTCGACTGGAAAACGCATAAAAATTTTCAAAAAGATATTCAGACGGAAGGCAGCATCTGTATTCACTTCAGACAGGCTTTTCACGGGAGAAGCGGTTATACATTAAGCTTAACAAATACTTCTGATCCTAGGAAATATCAATATTTCCCGATGTTTGAATGGCCGAGAATTTTAAATCCTAAATTACATTTCCCAATCACGGAAGAAAATTTAGAAGAAACCATTAAAAACGAAAGATTAGCTTTACTTCAGATCGAAGAATCTATTTTGATGAATCCTGATAAAGTGGCTTGCATCATCATCGAGCCGATTCAGGCAGAAGGTGGCGACAACCATTTCAGAGACGAATTTTTTGTTGAATTAAGAAAATTATGTGATCAGAATGATGTCCTTCTTATTTTTGATGAAGTGCAGACCGGCATCGGAATTACAGGGAAAATGTGGGCTTTTGAGCATTTCTCGGTAAGACCTGACATCATTTCTTTCGGTAAAAAAACACAGGTTTGTGGGGTTTTAGCGAATAAAGAAAAGTTTGATGAAGTTCCGAATAATGTTTTTAGAGAGAGCTCAAGAATTAATTCTACTTTCGGCGGTAATTTTGTTGATATGCTTCGTTTTCAGTTGACAATGGATGTAATTGAAAAAGAAAATCTTGTAGAAAATGCAAGAATTGTTGGTGATTATTTGCTGGAACAACTGAAAAAGTTAGCTGAAAAATATCCTGAAAAAATCTCAAATGCAAGAGGAAGAGGCTTAATGTGCGCCATCGATCTGCCTTCCGGAGAACAAAGAGATTTCCTGAGAAACGAACTTTTCAATGATGGTTTGATCATCTTAGGATGTGGAGATCAGTCACTTCGCTTCAGGCCACATTTAAATGTTACCAAAGAAGAAATTCAATTGGCATTGGATAAAATTGAAAATCAAATTAACAAAATTTAAAATCCAAAATTTGTAATTTTAAAAAAAACTTTGTACATTTAGATACTCAAACGATATAGAAATATGGAAAGAAGTACAAGAGTATCAGTTTTTGAAAGTGACAAACCATCAGAAATTCAGCTAATCAAATCAAAATTGGACGATGCCCAGATTACCAATGCGGTCGAGAACAATTACCTTACTTTTACAACAACGCCAACGGCCACTTCGTTGAAAGTGATGGTAGATTTGCTGGATGAGAAGAAAGCATTCGAGATTATTGATGCTTATCTTCAACAAAATGAAAATCAATAAAAACAATTTCATAATTTTAAATTTTACTACTTCGAACCGAAAATTAATTTTAATTAGTTTTCGGTTTTTTAATTAAATATTTAAAAATAATTAAGAGATTCTGAGATTTAGAAATTAAGATAAAATTTTGATTACCATTATCCTATTTATTAAAACTAATCTCTGATTTTTTTAATTTCATAATCAAAGAACAATGAATTCAGAAATTAAACTAAGAAAAGCGGAAATTGAAGACAGAGACATAATCTGGAGCATTCTACAGCAGGCAATTGAAAGAAGAAGGCAAGATGGCAGCTCCCAATGGCAACAAGGCTATCCCAATCTTGACACGGTTGAAAGTGATATTGCAAAAGGATTCGGATATGTAATGACAATTGATGGAGAAATTGCCGTTTATACAGCCTTAATTTTGAATGACGAGCCAGCTTACAGCACAATTGAAGGTGCCTGGCTGAGTGACGGAGAGTTTGTAGTCGTTCACAGAGTGGCAGTTGATGAAAAGTTTGCCGGACAAGGTTTAGTGAAAAAATTATTTGATCATATTGAAGATTTTACGAGATCTCAGGGAATTCAGAGTGTAAAAGTGGACACCAATTTTGACAATATTCCCATGTTGAAAATCCTTGAAAGCAAAGGATATTCCTATTGTGGAGAGGTTTTTCTGGCCGGCGGAATGAGAAAGGCTTTTGAGAAGATTATAATTTAAGCCAAAAGTTAAATCAATTTCCATTGAATTTTTAAAAAACTATGTATTTATAAACTCTATTGAGTTTGTTCGTTTAGTTCTGAACTAATTTTTTACTTTTGCTTCAAATTTATATACCATGCATAAGAGTATAGAAATTGATGAAAAAATTTTTCAGGACGCCGTAAAGTTTTATGGTACCGTTTTCAACCTTCCTCCCTTAGCCTCGAAGATTTATGCCTATCTTCTTTTCGATTATGAAAAGGCGGGTATTACTTTTGACGAGTTTGTGGAGGTGCTTTCTGCGAGTAAAAGTTCGGTTTCTACAAGCATTTCTTTATTGCTTAATGCCCAGCTTATCGTAGATCACAACAAAATGGATGAACGGAAACGATATTTTTTCACCAATGATGAATATAAGAGAATAAGATTTGAAAAAATAGTTCAGAAGATGCAAGACGAATTAAAACTACTAAAAGATTTAGGGAATTTTAAAAAAAATCATGATGACGGGCACAACGAAAAAATGGAAGCTTATAAAGCTCTTTTAAACAAAAACATTAAAAATATTCAGGAATCTCTTAATAAACTTTAAAATGAATAATAAACTAGTTATACTTTCTATTGCAGCACTTTCATTGGTGGCCTGCAAAAAAGAAGCTCCGAAACAGGACGGCCCAAAACCATATCCTGTTGTAAGTGTGGAAGAAAAAAACATAGTGGGTTATCAGACATTTCCGGCTACGATTCAAGGTAGAGTAAATAATGATGTTCGCGCAAAAATTCAGGGTTACATTACTCAGGTTTTGGTAGATGAAGGCCAGTATGTTACAAAAGGGCAACCGTTATTCCGTTTGGAAACCAATATCCTGAACGAAAACGCGGCTGCTTCCAAGGCCGGAATCGGTGCTGCAGAATCCAATATTGCGGCTGCTCAGGCTGCTGTAAATGCTGCTAACGTGGAAGTTAATAAACTAAAGCCGCTTGTTCAGAAAAATATCATCAGTAATGTTCAGCTGCAGACGGCTCAGGCAAATCTAGCTCAGGCTCAGGCTCAGTTGCAACAGGCAAGAGCAGGTAAAAGTCAGGCAGTTGCCAACTACAAAGGAGTTGCAGCAAACATTGACTATTCTGTCATTCGTGCGCCTATTTCTGGTGTGATCGGGAAACTTCCTTTAAAAGTAGGTAGTTTGGTTGGCCCGACGGATCAGACGGCATTAACAACAATTTCAGACACTTCTGAACTGTTCGCTTATTTTTCAATGAACGAAAAGGAGTATTTTGATTTCCTGGAAAAATCTCCGGGAGCATCTTTACCCGAAAAAATCAAAAATCTTCCGATGGTTGAATTGCAACTGGCAAACGGAAGCATTTATTCTGAAAAAGGCAGAATCGAAGCAATTACAGGACAGATTGATGCGACAACAGGTACCATTCAGTTCAGGGTTGCCTTCTCAAACCCTCAGAAATTATTAAGCAACGGGAACAGCGGATCTATCAGGCTTCCAAAAGCTTATGATAACGTTTTGGTTGTTCCGGAAAGTGCCACTTACGAGCAGCAGGGCATTGTTTACGTTTATAAAGTAGATAAAGATACTGCTAAAAATGTTGTAGTGAATGTAATCGACAGAATCAACAATATGGCTTTAATAAAATCCGGTATCAATAAAAACGAAGTAATTGTTGCCGCAGGAATCGGAGGTTTGAAGCCGGGAACTGCCATCATCAAAAAACCAGTAAAAATGGATAGCCTTGTTCAATCTATAAAACCGAAATTCTAAAATGATTAAAAATTTTATAAACAGACCGGTTTTATCCACCGTAATCTCAATTTTGATTGTGATTCTGGGGGTGTTGGGATTGATTTCCCTGCCAGTCACACAATATCCAGATATTGCGCCTCCAACAGTAAGTGTTTCAGCAAACTACACCGGAGCCAATGCGGAAACGGTGATGAAAAGTGTTGTAGTGCCTCTGGAAGAACAGATCAATGGAGTGGAAGGAATGGATTACATCACTTCCAGTGCAGGAAATGACGGTTCAGCACAGATTCAGGTATTTTTTAAGCAAGGAATTGATCCCGATATAGCCGCGGTAAATGTTCAGAACCGTGTTACCAGAGCGACACCTTTGCTTCCAAGTGAAGTTACTCGTTCAGGGGTGGTGACGCAAAAACAGCAGACGAGTGCCCTGATGTATATGTCTTTCTATTCTGAAAATAAAGATTTAGACGATGTATATCTTCAGAACTTCTTAAATATTAACGTTATTCCGAATATAAAAAGAATTAACGGAGTAGGTGATGCCACTGTTTTCGGGGGTAAAAACTACTCCATGAGAGTTTGGCTGGATCCTGCAAAAATGGCCGCTTACAGTTTAACTCCAAATGATGTTACAACTGCCATCAACGAGCAGAGTAGAGAAGCTGCGGCCGGTTCTATCGGACAAAACAGCGGAAGCTCTTTCGAATATATCATTAAATATGTCGGTAAATTCAACGATAAAGAGCAATATGATAATATCATCATTAAAGCTCTTCCGGACGGGCAGAATTTAATGTTAAAAGATGTCGCGAAAGTAGAATTGGCAGGACAGTCTTACACAGGAATCGGGGAAAACGGAAATAATCCATCGATCAGTATGGGACTTTTCCAGACACCGGGATCGAATGCTCAGGACATTATCAAAAATATTAAAGCCTATCTAAAATCAGCAGAAGGAAGCTTCCCTGAAGGTGTAAAATATACATTTAACTTTGATACCAACGAATTCCTTGATGCATCGATTGAAAAGGTTGTTCATACCTTAATTGAGGCCTTTATTCTTGTATTTATCGTGGTGTATATTTTCTTACAGGATTTCAGATCTACTTTAATTCCGGCAATTGCGGTTCCGGTTTCGATTGTAGGTGCGTTTTTCTTCCTTAATTTATTTGGATATTCCTTAAACTTATTAACGTTATTCGCTTTAGTTCTTGCGATCGGTATTGTTGTGGATGACGCGATTGTCGTCGTCGAGGCCGTTCACGCCAAGATGGAGCACGGGATTTCTGATGCTAAAAAAGCAACGGTAGAAGCGATGGACGAGATCACAGGAGCGATTATTTCAATTACATTGGTAATGGCGTCTGTATTTATTCCGGTAACCTTTATTACGGGCCCGACAGGGGTTTTCTACCAACAGTTTGGTATTACTTTGATTATTGCGATCATTATTTCTGCAATTAATGCCTTGACGCTGAGTCCGGTTTTATGTTCATTATTCTTAAAACCTCACGATGCGCATCATGCAGAATATAAAAAATTAAATCTTTTACAGAAGTTTTTCTATAAGTTTAATATTGCTTTTAAAACAACCACAGACCGTTACGGAAGAGGATTTGTGTTCTTATTAAGACATAAATGGGTCACATTAATCATTTTTGCGGTTACAGGATGTATCCTATATTGGGCAAGTACAACCATGAAAAAAGGTTTCGTACCAACGGAAGACAGAGGAATTATCTTTACAGACGTTCAGCTTCCTCCGGGTGCTTCAATGGAAAGAACTTATAATGCTTTGAAAACTCTTCAGGCAAATGCAATGAAAGTTCCTGGAGTACAAAACGTTACGATTTCTACGGGTAGAGGCTTCTTATCAGGAAACGGTAGTAACAACGGTTTGGCGTTCATTAAGTTAAAACCATTTGACGAAAGAAAAAAAGACGGTCAAAGCTCTGAAGACATTACAAAAACTTTATTCGGTATTTCAGGGAAAGTGCCTGATGCGAAAGTTGTGTTCTTCCAGCCGCCGAGTGTACCTGGATTTGGTAACAGTGCCGGTTTTGAGATGGTATTGCTAGATAAATCAGGTGGGGAATATGCAGATTTAGACAATAAAATGAATGAATTTATTGGTAAGCTGACAGAAAGACCTGAGATCGAATTTGCCCAGAGCTCATTCAATACAAAATATCCTCAGTATGAAATGCAGATCAACGTTCCGTTGGCAAAACAGCTGGGAGTTTCTGTAAGTGATATCCTTTCAACGATGCAGGGTTATATCGGAGGTATTTATACCGCTGACTTTACAAAATACGGAAAACAGTTCAGAGTAATGGTACAGGCACTTCCTGAAAACAGACAAAACATCAATAATCTGAATGAATTGTATGTAAAAACAGGTTCCGGGGTTATGTCGCCGATCTCACAGTTCGTAACATTGAAAAAAGCATACGGCCCACAATCTGTAAGCCGTTACAACTTATTTACTTCAGTAAAAATTACAGGTGCAAACTCGGCGGGATACAGTTCCGGGGATGCAATTACTGCGGTACAGGCTGTTGCAAAAGAGACTTTGAATCAAAACTATGACGTAGAATTCACAGGATTGACAAGAGAAGAATTAAACTCAGGATCGCAAACGGTTCTCATCTTTGCATTAAGTTTAATCTTCGTTTATTTCATCCTTTCTGCTCAGTATGAAAGTTATATTTTACCGCTTGTCGTTGTAATTTCTCTTCCTCTTGGGGTAATGGGAGCATATTTCGGACAGAAAATCATGGGCTTGGAAAACAACATTTATTTCCAGATTGCCCTGATCATGCTGGTCGGATTATTAGCAAAAAATGCAATTTTGATCGTGGAATTTGCCGTCCAGAGAAGACATCACGGTGAAACGATTGTAATGTCTGCCATCAATGCTGCAAAAGCGAGATTAAGACCAATTCTGATGACATCATTTGCCTTTATCTTCGGTCTATTGCCATTGGTTTTAGCAAGCGGAATTGGTGCGGTTGGTAACAGATCCATCGCAACAGGTGCAGCAATCGGATTATTAATAGGAACCATTTTAGGACTTTTCGTAATTCCGGTTTTGTATGTAATTTTTGAAACATTACAGGAAAAGGTTAAACCTCTTAAAAAAGAAGACATCAATTTAGCAGAATAATTTAATTAAAGACGTTAGAGGTTAGATATTAGAAAAATTAGTTCTGATTCTAACTTCTAACCTTTAATTTCTAACTTCTAATTTTTAACAATGAAGAGTTTATTAAACATTATAAAAGGAATAACTTTTTCAGTCGCAATTCTTGCAGCCGTATCATCTTGTATGACAAGAAAAGAATATGAAAGACCGAAAAATGTTGTGGACGAAAAGCTGTTCCGTACAGATATGCTTCCTTCTGACAGTACCAATATCGCGAATGTTTCATGGAAACAGATTTTTACGGATCCGATACTTCAGGGGCATATCAACAAAGCTTTAGAAAACAATTTAGATATAAGAATTGCTTTGCAGAGCATTACTTCAGCAGAAGCTTATCTAAAGCAGAGTAAAGCAGCTTACGAACCGACAGTGACTGTAGGACCGGGCTATACTTTCCAGACACAGTCTCTGAATACACAAACCGGACAGCTATTTGGTTCAAGACGTTACATCAACCAGCTTGATATTACTGCAAGTGTAGGTTTTGAAGCAGATATCTGGGGTAAATTAAAATCTCAGGAAAAAGCGCAATTAGCAGCTTATTTAGGAACTGTTGCTGCTCACAAAGCGGTAAAAAGTGATCTTATAGCTTCAATTGCTTCTTCATATTATCAATTGCTGACGTACGATGCGCAAAAGAGAATTATTGCGGAAACAATTGCCGTTCGTGAGAAAAATCTAGAAACGACAAAAGCGTTGAAAATTGCAGGAACAGTAACAGAAGTTGCCGTTCAGCAAAGTGAAGCGCTGGTTTTAAACGCAAAATCTTTATTAATTGATATTGATACTCAGATTCAGTTATTGGAAAATACGATGAGTTTGCTGATGGGAGAGCCTTCACATTCGATTGAAAGATCAACGCTGGAAGCTCAGAATGTTCCGGTTGACCTAAAATTAGGTTATCCGGCTCAATTACTGGCAAACAGACCGGACGTTATGAGGGCGGAATACAATTTAATGAATGCTTTTGAATTAACAAATTCTGCAAAAGCACAGTTTTATCCTACTTTGAAAATTACAGGAAGCGGAGGAATTCAGTCTTTGGATATTGACCATTTATTCAGTGTAAATTCATTGTTTGCAAGTGTTGTGGGAGGTTTGGCTCAACCGATTTTAAACAGAAGAGCGATTAAAACCAATTATGAAGTAAGCCTTGCCAATCAGGAAACAGCCTATTTAAACTTCAGAAAGGCAGTTCTTACCGCTGGAAAAGAGGTTTCTGATGCGATTAGAGTTTTCTCTGTTCAGGATTCTTATATTGATTTAAAGCAAAAGGAATTAAATGCCTACAAAAATTCGGTTGAATATTCACAGGAATTGGTGAATTACGGTATGGCAAATTACCTTGAAGTATTGAATGCAAGTGTAAATTCACTGAACGCAGAACTGAATATTTCTAATGCTCAATACAGCAAAATGAAAGCTGCTGTAGACCTTTATCAGGCACTTGGCGGTGGTTGGAAATAATTTTTTCAATATATTAAAATTAAAACGCGTGTTCTTTTTGGGCACGCGTTTTTGTTTATATTAAAAGTTAGGTTTTCTAAAATCTCAGATAAATTTCTTCTCATATTTTCTGTTTTTCTTTGTTAAACAGCAATAAGAAATAATCATTTTACTTTAATCTATATTTTTTCCAAATAAAATTCGATAAAATATTTGCATTTGTGGTTTAAATACTTACTTTTGTACCGCTTTTCGGATACGGATTGCAAAATTGGGGAATTAGCTCATCTGGCTAGAGCGTTAGACTGGCAGTCTAAAGGTGACGGGTTCGATCCCCGTATTCTCCACATTGATAATCAAGGAGTTGCAGGGTTTAAATTTGCAACTCTTTTTTATTTGCCATAAAATTTGCTCAAAAATTATTGATTTTATAATATTATTTTAAGATCGAAATAAAAAGCAAATAGTCTTTAATTTATACTATACTCTTTACGTGAAATTTAAATACATGTCCAAACCTGAATACATATTTATTCATTCACAATTAATGGTAATAAGTATAAATATTAGAAGTTACATATGGAAACAAGAAAGAAAAACTCTACAAATAATATTAATCTCACTTATCTGAATAATTATTGCGGCATTTCATATACATTGGCAATGATTGGTGGCAGATGGAAAATAAATATTTTAGCCTATCTTCTGAAAGATAAAAAACTAAGGTTTGGTGAGCTTAAAAATAAGCTTGAGGGAATTTCTGAAAGAATGCTCATAAAAAACCTGAAAGAACTAGAAAACAACGAGTTAATAAACAAAATCATTTACCAGCAATATCCTCGAAAGGTGGAGTATGAATTAACGGAACTTGGCCAATCTCTTAATGAAATCATCAAATGCATGGATAAATGGGGAGAGTCCAGGTATGACAAGACATAAATAACCGCTCAGCTAATCTGCGGTTATTTAGGATTCAATAACAAACAGTTATTAAATTATTATTTTAAAATTCTTATCCAACGTTAAGAGAATTACCGAGAACACACACATTATTAATGAGTTATAGTAATGATTATACTCGCCATGAGCCATATGAGTAGTAAGTGCACCGATAGCAAAAGGAAATAGAAAAAGAATTCCCAAATTCCTGAATTGTGGTTTAATTAATCCCACAACAATCAATATAACACCAATAAACTCTGCTGCACCAATCAGCATTGTCCATGTTGTATTGAAACCAAGCGATTGCATACTTTTCACCATAGATTCTTTCTGAAAGATTTTAAATAATGACGCATATCCGAATACGTATAAATAATAAGCATAACATGCCCAATAAATTATTTTACTTACTAATTCCATTTATTAAAATTTTATTGTCCAAATTTAATTATTAAAAAAAATATAAAGAATAACAGACAAAATTGTATGTATCGTCAAAAGGAATAATATTTTGCAATATCATTTTTTATCTTCGGCGAATTTTTATTGACTTTAATAATCTTCCTTACTATATAATTTCTTAGATCATAAAAAAGCACAAAAAGTGCACAAATCAAATAAAAATTATATATTTGCCAATATCCATAAAAGTTCTTGGATAAATTATTTATTAAAAGTGTAAAATTATTAGGATTTCCTTTTTTTAAACAAAATTTAATTATCATAAAACTCTATTTATCAAACTATGAAGAAACTTTTTTTCCTTTTATTGACAGCTTTTTTATTTATCGGTTGCAGCTCAGACGAAGATACGATTTATGACTACATCGGAACATGGTCGGGTACTTACGAAGGCAGTGACAAAGGCACCTGGAACATTGTTGTGGCAAGCAATGGTAAAGTTACAGGGACTATGCATTCTGACGTAAATACTGAAAATTACAATATTTCCGGTAGCTTAAGTGAATCAGGAGATTTGAATGCTGTCGTAGGATTGCCTTCAGACGGTGAATTCAAAGGAAGCTTAACAAGAGATAAGAAAGGCAGCGGAAACTGGAGAAACTCAGTCCCGACCCCGGAAAGAACAGGTTCTTGGACAGGCGAAAAAAAGTAAATAATTATTACAATATAAAAAAAGGCTATCTATTTTAGATAGTCTTTTTATTTACACAAATCCCATATTTAGAATTTTCCCGTTTGCTTTTAAAACAATGAAATTCAGCACAAAATCATCATCAGTAAAATGTTTTTGAAAAGAAATTTTTTGGTGCCGGCTTACATTTATTTTTTCTTCAAGGCTTTCCGTTACATAATTTTCAAAATCGATTTTTAAACTAATAACTTCAATTTCGTCGAAAGAAATTTCCTGCTCAAGTTGAATACTTTTCTCAAAAAGTCCGTTTTTAACAGATAAAATATTTTTCAGATTCTGCTTTTTTCCAAACTGAAAATTGTTCAAAACTAATTTTCCTTTTTCCGTTTCCAATCCGTTTTTTACCGTTCGGTTTCCTCTTTCTGAAATGGTATCTAAATCTTTAACTTCAGTCATCATTTTCGCAAAACTTTGGTAAAGTAGAGGATCTCCAGATTCTTTAATGTATTTATCCAATCCTTTTCTGATGATTTTCCCAATCTTGGAACAATGTCCGAATTCCGAGCTGTTATGTCTTACTTTTTCGTAAGTCGGACTTTTTTTAAAGGCAGTTTTATTGAATCCGCTTTTCTTCCGAACAACATTTTTGCCGTTCAGATTATAAAAAACAAGATCGCCAACTGCGCCTTTTATGGTAATTAAGCTCTCGTATGTTGCCATAATTTATTGATAAGCCGAACATTACAAATACTTTCACAAGTTCTATAAATGAAATTCATGGTAATTCGTTAAAAATATTTGTGCCTTTTCTATTTAAAGTCCAAATATAACAATTAATAACCAATTAAAAAATTTTAACATATATTTATAACATAGTTGTAGTATAGTTTAAGTATAATTAAATTATAACTAGTATATTTGTAATTAATTAGTTACTGTAGTAAAAATCAGATGAATATGAAGACAAGATTACTTTACAAAAACTTAGGGATAAAACAGTTATTTGTTTTATTGATGGCATCGGCGTTTGTGATTTCATGTGGAAGCTCAAAAAGTGTTGCCACAAAGAAAAATACAGGTTCTAAAATAGTTGTAAAAGCAGAAAACCTCAGAAAACTAGATTCTCGTTTTGACGGAAAAGTTTCAAAATCGGTCAATGATATTCTGAAAGACGCAGAAAAATACCTGGGAACCCCTTACAAATTTGGTGGCAACTCTGCTTCCGGTTTCGATTGCTCCGGATTTACCGTAAAAGTTTTTGAAGAACATGATGTAACGATTCCCAGAAGATCTTCTGATCAGGCAGAAGCCGGTAAGAAAATTGATATTGAAGAGGTAAAACCCGGAGATCTTTTATTCTTCGCAACGGCAGGCGGAAGCAGGGTTTCCCACGTGGGAATTGTTCACGACATTGCAAGCGACGGTGAAATTAAATTTATTCATGCATCGACATCAAAAGGCGTAATTATTTCTTCTTTAAACGAAAAATACTGGAACAAAGCTTACCTTCATGCGCAAAGAGTTTTGTAAATTGAGACTAAGGTTTAAGTTAAAACCAGGCAAGAATTATAGTTTAAAGAAACTGTAAATGATAACGTTCAATTCTACAATTCAAATAATATTTTCAATTTTATTCTTAACCTAAACCTTAGCCTTAAAATAAAACTTTTGTATCTTTGGTCGCGTATAATTTCAATTTAATATAAACTAGAAACATGTCGTTACAACAAACTATTGAAAACATTTGGGAAAATAGAGATTTATTACAAAATGAAGACAGCCAGAAGGCAATTAGAGAGGTTATTTCTTTATTAGATTCAGGTGAGCTTCGTGTTGCAGAGCCTACAGAAAACGGATGGCAGGTAAATGAATGGGTGAAAAAAGCAGTGGTTATGTATTTCCCAATTCAGAAAATGGAAACTATCGAGGTAGGTCCGTTTGAATTTCATGACAAAATTCCTTTGAAGAGAAATTACGCTGAAAAAGGAGTGAGAGTTGTACCTCATGCGATCGCGAGAGAAGGTTCTTTCGTGGCTTCAGGAGTGATTCTGATGCCTTCTTATGTAAATATCGGAGCCTATGTAGATTCAGGAACAATGGTTGACACTTGGGCAACGGTAGGAAGTTGTGCACAGATCGGTAAAAACGTACACTTGAGCGGTGGTGTTGGAATCGGTGGTGTTTTGGAGCCCCTTCAGGCTGCACCGGTTATCATTGAAGATGACTGCTTTATCGGTTCAAGATGTATCGTTGTAGAGGGAGTCCACGTAGAAAAAGAAGCGGTCTTAGGAGCGAATGTTGTATTGACGGCCTCCACTAAAATTATCGACGTTACAGGTCCTGAACCAATCGAAATTAAAGGAAGAGTTCCTGCTCGTTCAGTAGTAATTCCCGGAAGCTACACAAAACAATATCCTGCGGGAGAATATCAAGTTCCATGCGCTTTGATCATCGGTCAGAGAAAAGAATCTACAGATAAGAAGACGTCTCTGAATGATGCATTGAGAGAAAACAACGTAGCTGTTTAAGATTAATTTTTTAAACCAATACCAAATAATTTTGAAAGAAAAATTTCTTAAAATATTATTAAACCCTAAATATATATTTGGGGTTTATCTTATTATATCGGTTGTTACAGCGATTTCCAAATATTTCAGAGGAGATTATGCGATCAATAATTATCTGATCTTTAAGAATGTGTTTTTTAATACAGTCCATCAGAAAAATTTATTTATTCACTATCCTGATCTCTATTTTGATTTAAATCATTATGGAGTTTTTTTTAGTTTACTGATCGCTCCGTTTGCTGTAATGCCCGATTGGCTGGGGATTTCTCTTTGGAATGTAGCCAATACGTTCATTTTTGTTTATGCCATTCATAAACTACCTTTATCTGATCCAAAAAAGGCAATTTTCGCTTTACTTTGTTTGCAGGAATACATTACGGCGGCTTTAAGCTTACAGTTCAATATCGCTCTGACAGGGCTTTTGATGTTATCTGCAACGTATATTTACGAGAATAAAGAAGTGAAATCTGTCACTGCAATTTTAGTCGGTGTTTTTGTGAAAATCTACGGAATTGTGGGATTAACACAGTTCTTCTTTATTAAAAATAAGGTTAAATTTATTCTTTCAGGATTAATAATTGCTGTATTATTTTTTGTAATTCCGATGGTGTATTCCAGTCCGCAGTTTGTGATTCAGAGTTATGCAGATTGGTTTCATTCAATCGTTGAAAAAAACAATGAGAATCAGGCGTTAGGTAATATGCAGGATATTTCATTAATGGGATTTTTCAGAAGAATTTTAGGAGATGCCTCGATTTCAAATTTGGTCTTTTTAGCGGTGGGATTACCATTATTCGCAGCGCCTTATCTCAGAATTAAACAATATAAAAATTATGCTTTCCAATTGATGATTCTGGCTTCAACATTACTGTTTTTGGTATTGTTCAGTTCAAGCTCAGAATCACCGACTTACATCATCGCCGTAACGGGTGTGATGATCTGGTTTTTTATTCAGGAAGTAAGAACTCCTTGGTTGATCGGATTGTTGATTTTCGTGATTATTTTCACGTGTTTTTCAACTTCAGACTTATTTCCTAAAGATATCAGACTTAATTATATCAAAAAATATTCTCTAAAAGCTGTACCTTGCATTATCGTTTGGTTGAGGGTCGTTTACGAACTTTTAACTAAAGATTTTGAGAAAGATTACAGCCTGAATTAACAATATGAAGAAAATTTCTATCGTCATTCCTGCCCATAACGAAGAAGGGAACGTTGCTTTAGTTCATGAAAAAATTAAAGAAGTTTTTTCAGGATTAAACAATTATGATTTTGAAATTATTTTCGTCAATGATGGAAGCCGTGATAATACTCAACAAAGATTAGAAGAGCTTTCCCAACAATATAGCGAAGTAAAATTTATCGAATTTTCAAGAAATTTCGGGCACCAACCCGCCGTAAAAGCCGGAATGGATAACGCCCGAGGAAACGCAGTTATCTCAATGGATGGCGATTTGCAACACCCACCCGAGCTGATTCCGGAACTAATTAAAAAATGGGAAGAAGGATTTGATGTTGTTTATACAATCCGCACGTATCCGAAACAAATTCCTTATTTTAAGCGGAAAACATCAGATTTTTTCTATAAAATGCTTTCAAGGCTTTCCGATGTAGATCTTACAAAAGGCGGCGGATCAGATTTTAGATTATTGGATGCACATGCAGTTGAAGTCATGAGAAGCTTCACGGAAGACGACCTTTTTTTAAGGGGTTTGACAAGCTGGATGGGCTTTAAACAAACAGGAATAGAGTTTACCGCCAATGAAAGATTAACCGGTGAAAGCAGCTATAATCTAAAGAAAATGATCACTTTTGCCTTTACAGGAATCACCGCTTTCAGTGTGAAACCTCTTTATATTGCGGCTTATCTGGGCTTTTTATTTTCGGCGCTTTCTGTTGTCGGATATGTTGGGTATGTTATTTATTCATTCGTTGTAGAAACCGAAATTTCAGGTTGGGCATCATTAATTATGACCATCGTTTTTTTTGGAGGCCTTCAATTGATTATTTTGGGAATCATGGGAATTTATTTAGGTAAAATATTCAAACAGGTTAAAGAAAGACCTAATTACATCATTAGAAATAAAAATTTTTAACAATGGTTTTATTAAGTTTTGATATTGAGGAATTTGATATGCCATTAGAATATAAAGGAGAAATTCCTTTTGAAAAGCAAATATCGATTTCACAGACAGGATTAGAAAAAATTTTAGATATTCTAAAAAAACATAATGCAAAAGCTACTTTTTTTTCAACGGTAATTTTTGCAGAAAACAGTAAGCTTCTTATTGAAAGATTATTGAATGAAGGTCACGAATTGGCCTCTCATACCTGGTTTCATTCTGAGTTTGAAGAAAAACATTTACTCGAATCCAGAGAAAAGCTCGAAGAATTATTTTCTACAAAAGTGACAGGTTTGCGAATGCCGAGAATGATGCCCGTCAATGAAAATGCTGTTGAAAATGCAGGATATTCTTACAATTCTTCGATCAATCCAACATTTCTTCCGGGAAGATATAATAATTTAAAAGTTTCCAGGACCTATTTTAAAGAAGGAAAAGTAATGCAAATTCCGGCGTCTGTTTCTCCGAATTTCAGAATACCGCTATTTTGGTTGAGTTTTCATAACTTTCCCTTATTTTTTTATAAAAAATTAGCTTCAGATACCTTAAAAAAAGACCATTATCTGAACATTTATTTTCATCCGTGGGAGTTTGCAGAAATTAAAGATGAAGCATTCAAATTACCCGGATTTACGGTAAAAAATTCAGGAAAAGAAATGATTGAAAGGTTTGATAATTTTATTTTCTGGCTTAAAAGTAAAAATTATTCATTCGGAACATTTCAGGAATTTCAAAAACAAATAGAATCATGAAAATTGCTTTCGATGCCAAACGTTTTTTTCACAATACTTCAGGATTAGGAAATTATTCAAGAGATCTCGTAAGAATCTTAGCTGAATATTTTCCCGAAAATGAATACATTTTAATGAATAAAAATAAGTCTGAACGAGGAGCGGATATTGTAAACAAACCCAATGTTCATTTTGTTGAAACATCAAAAGGAACGATGTCGCGTCAATTAAAAATGGGAAAAGATGCGCAGAAACAAAATGCGGATATTTTTCATGGTTTATCAGGCGAATTACCCTTTAAATGGGATAAAAAACCAATTAAAAAAATCGTTACCATTCATGATTTAATCTTCATTAGATATCCTCAATATTATTCATTTTTTGACCGGAAAATTCATCTTTGGAAATTTAAAAAAGCAGCAAACACTGCAGATAAAATTATTGCAATTTCTGAGCAGACAAAAAGAGATATTATTCAATACTTAAAAGTTCCTGAAAGTAAAATTGAAGTTATTTATCAAGGTTGTCACAAGTCTTTTAAAGAACAGCAATCCAGCGAATTAACTCAGATTACTAAAGAGAAATTCAGCCTTCCGGAAAGATTTATTTTAAACGTCGGAACGATCGAAGACCGCAAAAACCTGTTGAATATTGTTAAAGCTATCAAAGGAACAGATATCCCTTTAGTTGTTGTTGGAAAAAAGACAAAATATTTCACTAAAATCCAGGATTTCATAAAAAAAAATAAGCTGGAAAATCAAGTTCATTTTTTAGAAGGAGTTTCTATGGAGGAGCTTGCGATGATCTATAAATCAGCTGATATTTTCGTTTATCCAAGCTTTTTTGAAGGTTTTGGAATTCCCGTGATTGAAGCTTTATTTTCAAAAACGGTAACCATTACGAGCAACACAAGTTGCCTTCCTGAAGCGGGCGGACCGGATTCTGTCTACATTGATCCTAATAATTATTTAGACATTCAGTCAAAAATAAAATTTTTATGGGATAATGAATCTGAGAGAAAACGCCGTGCTGATAAGGGTTTCGAGTTTGTTCAAAAATTTAATGATAAACCGATTGCAAATGAATTAATGAATCTCTATCAAAAAATTCTCTAGAAAAAACTTGGCAGTTTAAAAATAAGCTTTACATTTGTACCACAAATTTCAACAATGAAACCGAATTTTTTAACAGTACATCATTATTATCATCATCTCTGCTAGACGGAATTGATTGGTAGGTAACTATGTTAAAAATCAAAATAATTAAAAACCGTCTGAGTAAACAGACGGTTTTTTTGTTTCTAAATTCTTCCCGGGCAATTTATTTCAATTAATCTGTTTTTCTTTTACTCAGACATAAATAATGTAAAATGAGTAAATTAAAAATTGCGATACAAAAAAGCGGACGGCTTTATGAAGAATCTCTGCAACTTCTCAAAGACTGCGGGATTTTCATTAACAACGGAAAAGATCAGTTAAAAGTTTCGGTTGACAATTTTCCCATGGAAATCCTGTATTTACGGAACTCCGATATTCCTCAATATTTGGAAGACGGAGTCGTGGATATTGCCATCGTTGGTGAAAATCTTTTAGCTGAAAAACAAAAAAACATTGAAATTGTTCAGAATCTTGGATTTTCAAAATGCCGTGTTTCTTTAGCGATTCCGAAAGAAATTGAAACAGATGATATTAATTATTTTCAGGGTAAAAAAATTGCAACCTCTTATCCGAATACACTTAAAAATTTTCTTCAAAAAAATAATATTTATGCAGATATCCACGTGATTTCGGGCTCTGTAGAAATTGCTCCCAATATTGGTTTGGCAGACGGAATCTGTGATATAGTAAGTTCCGGAAGCACTTTATTCAAAAACGGGTTGAGAGAAACCGTTACGCTGTTAAAATCAGAAGCTGTATTGGCCAAAACTTCAAATTTAGACGAAGAAAAAATAATTATCCTTCAAAAGTTTTTATTCAGAATTAAAGCTGTTTTAAAGGCGAAAAACTCAAAATATATTTTGATGAATGTTCCAAATGATAAAATTTCTATTATTTCAAAAATACTTCCGGTTCTTAAAAGCCCAACTGTAATTCCTTTAGCAGAAGAGGGTTGGAGCAGTATTCATTCGGTAATTGATGAAGAAAGATTCTGGGATGTCATTGATGAACTCAAGGAAAACGGAGCACAGGATATTTTAATAATTCCAATCGATAAAATGGTGATTTAATATGAAAATTTATAAATATCCAAATAAAAATTCCTGGTCAGAATTAATCAAAAGACCTGTCATAAAAAGGGAACAGCTCTCTAAAACTATCATTGAAATTTTTAATGAAGTTGAAAAAAAAGGCGATCAGGCATTAATAAATTTCAATAAAAAGTTTGATTTAGTTGAAATTAAAAATATTGCAGTTTCTGAAAGTGAAATCAATGATTCATCAAATTTAGTTGATGATGAACTTAAAACTGCCATTCTGCAAGCAAAAGAAAATATCACCAAATTTCACGCCTCTCAAAAAACAGAAATTGAAAAAATTGAAACGGCAAAAGAAGTGATTTGTTGGAGAGAAAATCGAGCCATCGAAAAGGTTGGAATTTATATTCCGGGAGGAACCGCGCCACTGTTTTCAACTGTTTTAATGCTTGCCATTCCCGCTCAATTGGCTGGTTGTCAGGAAATAATTTTGTGTACGCCTCCAGATAAAAACGGAGAAATAAATCCTGCAATTCTTTACACTGCTCAACTTTGCGGGGTGACAAAAATTTTCAAAACAGGTGGTGCCCAAGCTGTTGCAGCCATGACTTTTGGTACACAAACAATCCCAAATGTTTATAAAATTTTTGGCCCCGGAAACCAATTTGTTGTTGCCGCAAAAGAATATGCTCAAAGTTTTGGAGTGGCGATTGATATGCCGGCCGGGCCAAGTGAAGTCCTCGTCATTGCCGATGAACAGGCTATACCCGAGTTTTGTGCAGCCGATCTTCTTTCACAGGCGGAACATGGAAGTGACAGTCAGGTGATTTTTATCTCAACAAATGAAAAAGTTTTTGATGAAACCATCAATGAAATAAATAAACAAATTATTCAGCTTCCCAGAAATAAATTTGCGCAGGATTCTTTAAAAAACAGCAATTTCATTCTATTAAATTCACTCGAAAAAGCTGTAGAATTAAGTAACTTTTATGCGCCGGAACACCTTATTTTAGCTTTACAGGATTTTGAAAAATACATTCCGTTTATTCAAAATGCGGGTTCCGTTTTTCTGGGAAATTACACCTGTGAAAGTGCGGGAGATTATGCCAGCGGAACCAACCATACGCTTCCTACCAACGGCTTTGCAAAGAATTACAGTGGTGTTTCTTTAGACAGCTTTGTGAAGAAAATTACATTTCAATATTTGACAAAAAATGGACTTCAAAATTTAGGTAAAACTATAGAAATTATGGCAGAAGCAGAAGGTTTAATAGCCCATAAAAATGCAGTTTCAATTCGATTAAATACAAAATAGACAAAAATGACAACAATTAATATAAACAATCTTGTTCGGAAGAACATTTTAGAACTACAGCCTTATATCAGTTTCAGAGATCACAATGAATTTGATAATCCCGTTTTGCTGGATGCTAATGAAAGCCCGTTCGGAAAATACAACCGTTATCCTGACTCAACACAGAAAAAATTAAAGGAAAAATTATCTCAGATAAAAAACATTTCACCTAATCAAATTGCCGTTGGGAATGGAAGTGATGAATTAATTGATTTAATTACAAAAATTTTCTGTGAACCCAACAATGATTCAATTTTAATGATGAATCCTTCTTTTGCGATGTATGGATTTTATGCTTCTATTAATCAAAACAAAATAATGAAGCTTGATTTAAATGAAAATTCCGAAATTATAAAAGATGATTTTTTAAAGATTATAAAAGATTTTCGATTGAAAATTTTCTTTTTGTGCTCACCAAATAATCCAACAGGAAACAGTATTGAAGATATTGAGTTTTTTGTTCGAAATTTCGATGGAATTGTAGTAATTGATGAAGCATATATTGAATTTTCAGATAAAAAATCAAGTATAGTATTAATAGAAAAATATCCCAATGTTATTGTTTTACAAACCTTTTCGAAAGCTTGGGGAATGGCAGGAGCAAGGATAGGAATCGCCTATTCTTCCGAAGAAATAATCCAATTTATCAACACGGTAAAAGCGCCTTATAATGTCAATTCTTTGAGTTTGGAACTAATTTTAAAAAGCCTTGAAAATACAGATGAATTTAAACAAAATGTAAAAAATATTTTAAAAGAAAGGGAATGGTTGCAATCAGAATTTCAAAATATTACCTGCATAACAAAAATTTTTCCGACAGACGCGAATTTTTTTCTGATCGAATTTGATGATGTTGAAAAAGTGTATGAAAAGCTCTTAAATGAAGAAATTTTAACCAGCAAAAGAAGTCCGGCAATTCCTAACTGCATCAGAATTAATGTTGGAAATAGAGAGGAAAACATAAAGCTTCTCAATCTTTTAAAAAGTATTTAATCATGAAAAAAGTATTATTTATCGACCGTGACGGAACATTAATTGTTGAACCACCAATCGATTTTCAGGTTGATAGTTTTGAGAAGCTTGAATTTTATCCTAATGTTTTTCAAAATCTTTCAAAAATTGCAAAAGAGCTTGATTTTGAGTTGGTAATAGTAAGCAATCAGGATGGTTTGGGGACAGAAACTTTTTCTTTTGAAAATTTTACCGGACCTCATGAAAAAATGTTAAAAGCTTTTGAAAATGAAGGGATAATATTTAATGATATTCTGATCGACCGAAGTTTTGAGCATGAAAATCTATCAACTAGAAAACCAAAAACAGGAATGCTCGGAAAATATATTTACGGAAATTATGATCTTGAAAATTCTTTTGTGATTGGTGATCGAATTACAGACATTCAGCTTGCAAAAAATTTAAGCTCAAAAGCAATTTTCATTAATAATATTCAAAATGAAGATGCTGTTTTGACAACAGAAAGCTGGGAAGAAATTTATCAATATTTAAAGCAAATTCCACGAAAATCAAAAGTATCAAGAAAAACGAATGAGACCGATATTGAAATTGAAATCAATCTCGACGGAAAAGGAAATTCTGAAATATCAACGGGATTACATTTTTTCGACCATATGCTTGAACAAATTTCGAAACACGGAAATTTAGATGTAAAAATTAAAGCAAAAGGAGACTTGCAAGTTGATGAACATCATACAATTGAAGATACGGGAATTGTTTTGGGAGAAGCCGTTTTAAAAGCATTAGGAAAGAAAAAAGGAATCGAGAGATATGGCTTTTTACTCCCAATGGATGATTGTCTGGCACAGGCTGCCATTGATTTTGGGGGAAGACCTTGGTTGATTTGGGAAGCAGATTTTAAGCGTGAAAAAATTGGTGATGTTCCGACCGAAATGTTTTACCATTTCTTTAAATCTTTCACAGATTCGGCTCAATGTAATGTAAATATTAAAGCGGAAGGAGAGAATGAGCATCACAAGATCGAATCTATTTTTAAAGCATTTGCAAAAGCTCTAAAAATGGCTGCTAATCAGACTGATCAAAATTTTAATGTACCATCAACAAAAGGAAGCTTATAATGATAGCCATCATAAAATACAACGGCGGAAACGTCAGTTCCGTACAAAATGCAATCGACAGACTGAATGTAAAATCCATTATTACAGATGATTATGATGTGATTCAAAAAGCTGACAAAGTAATTTTCCCGGGAGTTGGAGAAGCGTCCTCAACAATGAAATTATTAAAGGAAAAAGGGTTAGATCAATTAATTCCTACTTTGAAACAACCCTTTTTGGGAATTTGTCTGGGAATGCAGCTGATGTGTAATGAAAATGAAGAAGGGAATACAAATGGGATGGGAATTTTTGATATTAATGTGAAAAAATTTCCGCCGAAAGATTTAGTTCCGCATATGGGTTGGAACACGATTTCAAATTTAAAAACAACAGTTTTCTCAGGAATTGAAGAAGAAAGGGATGTGTATTTTGTGCACAGTTTTTATTGTGAAATATCTCATTTTACGACTTCTGTTTGCAATTATATTTTACCTTTCAGCGCTTCTTTACAAAAAGATAATTTTTACGCCATGCAGTTTCATCCCGAAAAATCGGGCAAAATTGGAAGAAGTCTATTAAATAACTTTTTAAAACTATAAAGATGAAAATTATTCCTGCAATTGACATTATCGACGGAAAATGTGTACGTCTCTCCAAAGGTGATTACGAGACAAAGAAAATTTATAATGAAAATCCTTTAGAAGTTGCAAAAGAATTTGAAAACTTTGGAGTTAAATTTTTACATCTTGTTGATTTAGATGGCGCAAAATCTAAACATATTGTTAATCAAAAAATACTTGAGAAAATAGCTAGAGACACTTCATTACAAATAGATTTCGGAGGTGGATTAAAATCAAAAGAAGACATTGAAATAGCTTTTAATTCAGGGGCAAAACAAATAACGATTGGAAGCTTTGCCATTCAGAATCCTGAATCTTGTTATGAAATTATTGAAAATTATGGTCCTGAGAAAATTATTTTAGGAGCAGACTGTGATGATAGAAAAATAAAAACTTCGGGTTGGGTTGAGGAAAGTGGCCAAAACGTCATTGATTTTATTCTACAATATCAACAAAAAGGTATAAAAAATACAATCTGCACAGACATCTCAAAAGATGGAATGCTTGAAGGCCCGTCGATTGAGTTGTATGAAGAAATTTTAGTCAAAACTTCAATTCAGCTGATAGCAAGCGGTGGAATTTCCTGTATTGAAGATGTTTACAAAATGAAAGAAATCGGCTGCTCCGGAACGATTATCGGAAAAGCAATTTATGAAAGGAAAATTACATTAATCCAACTTCAAAATTTTATTGAGAATGCTTAAAAAAAGAATCATCCCATGTTTGGATATCAAAGACGGAACAACCGTAAAAGGAATCAATTTTGAAGGACTCAGAAATGCAGGAGATCCAATAGAATTAGCAAAAAAATATGAACAAGATGGAGCTGACGAATTGATTTTCCTAGATATTACCGCAACCATTGAAAAGAGAAAAACTTTCGCTGAATTAGTTAGAAATATAGCAAAAAATTCAAGCATACCATTTACAGTCGGAGGTGGAATTTCTTCAGTTGAAGATGTGAGATTATTATTGGAAGCCGGAGCAGATAAAATTAGTGTTAATTCTTCTGCTGTGAAAAATCCAAAATTAATTTATGATCTGTCAAAAGAGTTTGGAAATCAGTGCATCGTTGTAGCAATTGATACAAAATTTGTCAATCAGTCTGATCGGGTTCATATAAAAGGCGGAAGGGAAATAACTCAGCTAAAAACATTAGACTGGGCAAAAGAAATTGAATCTTTAGGAGCAGGAGAAATTCTTTTGACCTCGATGGATGGTGACGGAACAAAAAACGGTTTTGATCTGAGAATCACGAAATTAATTTCTGAGAATGTAAATATTCCGGTGATTGCTTCCGGAGGAGCAGGAAAAACAAAAGATTTTGAAGATGTTTTTAATGAAACATTAGCAACAGGGGCTTTGGCAGCAAGTATTTTCCATTTTGGAGAGGTTAGTATTAAAGATTTAAAAAAAGAATTAAAATTCAAAAAAATTGCAATACGATGAAAATAGATTTTAATAAAACAAACGGGCTAGTTCCCGTTATCATTCAGGATAACAGAACTTTGCAGGTTTTGATGCTGGGTTACATGAACGAAGAAGCTTTTGAAAAAACTAAAAAAGAAGGAATTGTCACCTTTTTCAGCCGTTCAAAAAACAGACTTTGGACAAAAGGTGAGGAATCCGGAAATTTTTTAAGTGTAAAAAATATTACAATAGACTGTGATAACGATACCATTTTAATTAAAGCAATTCCTAAAAATGTGGTTTGTCACACCGGAAGTTTCAGTTGTTTTGGCGAAAAAGATTCTAAAGGATTTTTGTACGAACTAGAAGAAAAAATTTCGCAAAGAATAGATAATAAAGTAAATATTTCCTACACCTATTCATTATATCAAAAAGGTATTAATAAAGTAGCTCAAAAAGTAGGAGAGGAAGCCGTAGAATTGGTTATTGAAGCCAAAGATAATAATGATGAATTATTTAAAAATGAAGCGGCAGATTTGCTTTATCATTTTTTGATTTTACTTAAAGCAAAAGGATTTTCTTTAGAGGACGTTGAAAAAGCTTTGGAGACCAGAAATAAATAAACCCTGCTTTTACAGGGTTTACTTTTTATTTTTCAATTAAAATTTTCCTTACAACCTTCTGATCTCCGGATTTTAAAATTCCAATATAAGCTCCGTTTTGTAAAGATGAAACATTGATTTTCGTTTCATTACTGTTTTTCAAAAGCGGTCGGCCTAATAGATCTGTTACTTCAAAGCTGAAGTTTTTGACATTCTTTGGAAGTTCAATATTCAAGGTATCTTTTGCCGGATTCGGATAAATTTCTGTAGATTCTAAGGTATTTAAAGTGTTTTCTTTCGTTCCTAAAATCGTTGTAGCCGCCACTGCAAAATGTTGAAGGGCGCCAACCGAAGCTTTTCCTACTTTATAAATATAGACCGGATCTGTGTTTGCAAAAGTATCGTTTGCGGTGTGAGGAAGATTACTTCTATGGTATTCAAAATACCCTGTAATCACTTCTCCTTTAGCTTCAAAAGGCATATAATCAGTATCTTCAGCTTCATCAATATCTGTAAATAATGGTGAATAAAGTCCTGTACAAGCAATTAATTCCTGATTTGCGGCCACTGAAGCTGCGGTATTGTTAGGATTTCCGCCCATGTCTTCATCACAATAGATTGTGTCATTATTATTGCCTAATTTACCACCGACCTGATCTAAATTAAACACCAATTTAATATCCAAAACTCGGGTATTTCCCTGATAGGCCACAGTATTTGCATAGTGAGTACTTCCTTTTAACCCCTGTTCTTCACCTGAAAAATGAATAAATTTTATAGAATATTCTGTAGGAACGTCTTTTAAAATTCTGGCAGCTTCAAGAATAATTGAAGTTCCGCTTCCGTTATCATTTACTCCCGGGCCTACGATGCTGTCGAAGTGTCCGCAGATAATTACATATTTATCAGGATAAACAGTTCCTGTTTTTGTAATGACCAGATTTTTAGAGCTGGTGCTTCCAAAAGTGAAAGGATCTTCCTCGATCTGGCTTGCAGAATATCCATAAGAAAGATATTTATTTTTAAGCCATGTTAATGCATTTGCATTTGCTGTGGAACCTGTTGTTTTCACGCCAAGATTAGCAAATTCCTGCAAATTCATTGTAATATTGGTTTGTGTAACCATATTGGCTCTGTCCTGATATGCCTGGATAAAGCTTTGCGCCTGCAAACTTAAAGTTGTTAAAGAAAAAAGCAAAAGAGTAGTAATTTTTCTCACTTTATATTATCTTTTTAGTATTTTAATAATTCCGACAAATGTAGATAATAAAAAAATCCTGAGCAAAAACTCAGGACCTTAATTCTTTATATCAGTAAAATTATCTTTCAATGATAAATTTTCTGGTAACACTTGTTTCCTTTGATTTAATAGTGCATAAATAAGTTCCGTTTATTAGTGTAGAAACATTGATTTTTTTCTCATTTCCTATGTGTAATGCTGTGCGACCACTTGCATCTGTGATTTCTACATTAAAATCTTTAATACTATTTGGCAAGTCCAGATTAAGAAAATCTTTTGTAGGATTCGGATAAACCTGTACCGATTCAAATTTATTTAAATCATTTTCTTTTGTCCCTAAAATTGTTGTAGAAGCGACTGCAAAATGCTGAAGAGCTCCTACCGCAGCTTTTCCCACCTTGAATACATACGTCGGATCAACGTTTGCAAAAGTATCATTTACCGTGTGCTCATTATGACTTTGTGGAGTTTCGTAGAAGCCTGTAATGATGTCACCATTTTCTTCGAAAGGCATATAATCTGATGAATATGCATTTGACATTACCGTTTGTAATGGCGAATATAATGTAGTACAAGTTGCCAATTGTTCTGTAAAATCTAATGATGGCGCGTCGTTTCCTGACTGACCTGACTGATCACTCTCACATTTAATAGAATTACTTGGGCTAGATAATTTACCACCAACCTGATCAATATTAAAAACCAATCTTATATCCAACTGGCGGACACCGTTTTGGAAAACCACGTTATTGGCATAATGATCGCTTCCGTATAAGCCTTGCTCTTCGCCTGAGAAATGGATGAATTTAATCGAATATTCTGTCGGAACATCTTTTAAAATTCTAGCAGCTTCCAGAATAATTGAAGTTCCGCTCCCGTTATCGCTCACTCCGGGTCCTACTATTGTGTCGTAATGTCCGCAGATAATCACATAAGTGTTAGGATAAACGGTTCCTGTTTTAGTTATAATTAAATTTTTAGAACTTGTGTTACTTCCGATCAGAAAAGGATCTTCTTCCATCTGGCTTACGTTATATCCATAAGAAATGTACTTATTCTTAATCCAGTTTAAGGTATTTGTATTGGCTGCAGAACCTGTGGTTTTCACACCAAGGTTTCCGAATTCCTGTAAATTTGAAGTAATATTTGTCTGCAAAACCTGGTTAGCCCTTGTTTGATAAGCCTGGATAAAGCTTTGGGCCTGTACAGTGTATGTTGCAAAAGAAAAGAGTAGAAGAGTAGCTAGTTTTTTCACTTTCTTATAAAATTTAATAATCCTTTATATATTTAATAAAATTCAAGCAAATGTAGTGATAAAAAAATCCCGAGCAAAAAAACTCGGGATTTATATTGATAACAAAAAATTCTACATTATTTTACTTGATCTACAACTGCTTTGAAAGCTTCAGGGTGATTCATTGCTAAATCTGCTAAAACTTTTCTGTTAAGCTCAATGTTGTTTTGTTTAAGAGCTCCCATAAACTGAGAGTAAGACATCCCGTGCTCTCTAGCTCCTGCGTTGATACGCATGATCCAAAGTGCTCTGAAGTTTCTCTTTTTCTCTTTTCTACCACGGTAAGCATATTGCATTGCTTTTTCCACGGCGTTTTTAGCTACAGTCCAAACGTTCTTTCTTCTACCGAAAAAACCTTTAGCTTGCTTAATAATTTTCTTTCTGCGAGCTCTTGAAGCTACTGCATTTACTGATCTTGGCATAATTTAAATTGTTTTTTTGAAATGTGCGGTAAACTGTTTCATTACACTTAGCTGCTCCATTTCAGGGTTAAAATTTCTGAATTTTTTGAATTCTTATAAACCGAATTATAGATTTATAAAAACTACTTAATTGCTAATTGACGTTTAACGCTTTTCTCGTCCACTTTTGCAACATAAGAAGTTTGCGTAAGATTTCTCTTCTGCTTAGTTTCTTTCTTTGTCAAGATGTGGCTTTTGAAAGCATTTTTTCTTTTAATCTTACCAGTTCCGGTAAGTTTAAAACGCTTTTTAGCACCTGATTTCGTTTTTAATTTTGGCATTGTTTTGCTTTTTATTGTTTTGTTATCAATATCTGTATTGGTTATCCCTAAATACATTTAGGAATAATAGTTTGCAAAATTACGAAAAAAAAGTGAGATGCGAAAGAAATTTTTAGACTGGAAGAGGGAAGTTTGAGGCTGGATAGAAGTTTAAATTTTTATTTGAAGCTGTTTCCCGCTTTCCACTGTATCTTTTGAGTTACGGCCTCCGCTTCGCTTCGCCCGCAACCCAAAAGGATGCCGTTTCTATCGGGGCTAGGAAAGTGAATGGTCAATAAGTGAATTGTGAATTTACATGAAGCTGGAAAAATTGACGGTTGACAATTCACTTTTAAAATTCACACTTTTTAAAACCATCCTGTTTGTCATCCTGAAAGGATCTAGACACGAATATTTCAAGCTTTTTTTCTAATACTATGTGCAAAACAAACTTATAAAGAAAACTACAACCAAAATTTGATTGTAGCTTTCTTTTAATATGTTTAGATAAGAAATTAAGATTCGATAAACTCCAAAAGATCTTTATTGATCGTTTCGTGTTCAGTAGTCGGCATTCCGTGAGGGAATCCTGGATATGTGATTAATTTACCGTTTTTCAATAACTTCGCTGATTTTATTGCTGAATTTTCAATTGGCACAATCTGGTCATCTTCACCATGAAGTAAAAGAACAGGAATATCAACAGATTTCAAATCTTCTGTAAAATCTGTTTCAGAAAAAGCTTTAATCCCATCATAATGAGCTACGATACCTCCCATCATTCCCTGTCTCCACCAGTTTCTCTGTACGCCTTCTTTCACTTTGGCGCCTTCTCTGTTGTATCCGTAGAAAGGGAAAGTCAGATCAATATAAAATTGGTTTCTGTTATTTAAAGTCTGGTCCCTGATATTATCGAAAACTTCCATAGGAACTCCATCCGGATTATTTTCACTTTTTACCATTACCGGAGGCACAGCACTAATTAACACTGCTTTTTTCGCTCTGCCGTTAGCATATTTATTTACATAACGAATAACTTCACCACCACCTGTTGAATGCCCGATATGGATTACCTCTTTAAGGTCAAGAAATTCTACCAGCTCAGCGGCATCAGAAGCATATTGCTCAATAGTATGATTGTAAATATTCTGGCTTGAACGTCCGTGGCCTCTTCTGTCGTGTGTAACTACTCTGTAACCTTTCTGCAGGAAAAAGATCACCTGCGCATCCCAGTCATCTGAAGATAGCGGCCATCCGTGGTGGAACATCAGTACTGGTCCTTCTCCTTGATCTTTGTAAAAAATTTCTGTTCCGTCTTTTAATGTAAGTGTGCTCATTTTTTTAATGTTTAAAATATTAATAATTTATTTTTGATCTAAATGAGTTTTCCGTTTCTCATTTATAAAGCAAATGTAGAGGAAATTTTTTATCATAATATTGATGTAAGGTAAATTTTAATAATTAATTAATCAATATATATAAAATAAAAAAACCTCAAATTTCTTTGAGGTTTATATCGTAATCAGATCCAAATGATCTGGCTATAGATTATTTTGCTGGCTTTTTCGGACTCATCATCATGATCATCCTTTTTCCTTCAAGTTTAGGAAGCTGGTCTACTTTTCCAACGTGCTCAAGTTCCTGAGCCAGTTTTAGAAGCAAAATTTCTCCCTGATCTTTAAAGATAATCGAACGTCCTTTAAAAAATACGTAGGTTTTTAATTTTGAACCTTCTTCAAGGAATTTTTCAGCATGCTTTCTCTTAAATTCATAATCATGGTCATCTGTCTGAGGCCCGAAACGGATCTCTTTTACAACCACTTTTACCTGCTTGGCTTTTAGTTCCTTCTGCTTTTTCTTTTGCTCGTATAAGAATTTTTTATATTCTAATATTCTTGCAATAAACGGTTCTGCCTTATCTGAAATTACTACCAGATCCAATTCCTGTTCTGCAGCAAGCTGTCTTGCTTTGTCAATCGGATAAATTCCCGGCTCTACGTTATCGCCCACCAAACGAAGCTCTCTCACACGAATTTTATCGTTGATCAAGTGTGCGTCCTCCTGTACCGGACGTCTTAGTGGGCCCCTGTTGTTAAATCTTTTTTGTGCTATTGTCTTAAATTTTATTGGTTAACTTACTATTTATTAAAAGATTAGAATATCATTTACACTTATGTAATTTTTTAATTTAATCCTTCAATCTTTTAATAATTTTTATATTGCTGCTTCTTTCTTAAAATAACTGACGAAATCTTCCATATTCATCACTCCAAGATCTCCTTCACTACGTCTTCTTACAGAAATTGTGCCGTCTCTCTCTTCATTTTCTCCTACAACAAGCATGAATGGGATCTTGTTTAATTCTGCATCACGGATTTTTTTACCCGTTTTTTCGTTTCTGTCGTCAATCTGACCGCTAATATCGTGATTTTCTAAAAATTGTGAAACTTTTTTAGCATAATCTACATATTTTTCACTGATCGGCAGAATGATAAACTGATCCGGGCTCAGCCAAAGTGGAAAATCTCCTGCAGTATTTTCTAATAAAATCGCGATAAAACGTTCCATAGAACCAAATGGCGCTCTGTGGATCATTACCGGTCTGTGTTTCTCGTTGTCGTTTCCGATGTAGTGAAGATCAAATCTTTCCGGTAAATTATAATCAACCTGGATGGTTCCAAGCTGCCATTTTCTGCCTAAAGCATCTTTTACCATGAAATCCAATTTCGGACCATAAAATGCAGCTTCACCATATTCAACAACAGTTTTCAACCCTTTGTTTGCTGCTGCTGTGATAATTGCATTTTCTGCCTTCTCCCAATTCTCATCAGAACCGATATATTTTTCTCTGTTATCAGGATCTCTTAACGAAACCTGAGTCATGAAATCTTCAAAACCTAAAGATCTGAAAACATATAATACAAGGTCGATCACCGCTTCAAATTCTCCTAACAACTGATCCGGAGTACAGAAAAGGTGAGCGTCATCCTGGGTAAATCCACGAACTCTTGTTAAGCCGTGAAGCTCTCCACTTTGCTCATATCTGTAAACAGTTCCGAATTCTGCATATCTTTTTGGTAAATCTCTGTAGCTCCATTGTGAAGTTTTGTAAATTTCACAGTGGTGAGGGCAGTTCATCGGCTTCAGCATAAATTCTTCTCCTTCATTCGGAGTTTTGATCGGCTGAAAGCTGTCTGCTCCGTATTTATCCCAGTGTCCGGAAGTTACATACAAATCTTTTGACCCAATGTGTGGCGTCATTACAAATTCATAACCTCCTTTTTTCTGAGCAACAGAAAGGAAATTTTCCAATTTCCTTCTCAAAGCAGTACCTTTTGGCAACCAAAGCGGTAAACCGGCACCTACTTTTTCAGAGAAAGCAAAAATCCCTAATTCTTTACCTAATTTTCTGTGGTCTCTTCTTTTTGCTTCTTCTAAACGCTCAAGATATTCAGTTAAATCTTTTTGTTTAGGGAAAGAAATACCGTAAACTCTTGTTAATTGAGGATTTTTTTCATTTCCTCTCCAATAAGCTCCGGCAGCATTTAAAATCTTCATTGCTTTTACAATTCCAGTATTCGGAATATGTCCTCCACGACAAAGATCTGTGAAATTATCGTGTGTTACAAAAGTGATTTCACCATCATTAAGATTAGAGATCAGCTCAACTTTGTAAGGATTATCAGCGTATGTTTTTAATGCTTCCTCCTTAGAAACAGGGTATAATGAGAATGTTGAAGCTTTTTTAGCATTTTCCAATACTTTTTTCTCAATTTTCTCAAAATCTTTTTCAGATAAACTTTCGTCCCCGAAATCTACATCATAATAGAATCCGCTTTCAATAGCGGGCCCGATCGTCAACTTAGCATTAGGATAAAATTCAAGGATAGCCTGCGCCAAAAGGTGGGCTGAAGAGTGCCAGAAAGCCTTCTTTCCAAGATCATCGTTCCAGGTCAACAGCTGTACCGTAGAATCCGTGGTTATAGGTGTGGTCGTCTCTACTTGTTGGTTGTTAACAACTGCGGAAATGGTGTTTCTAGCCAATCCCTCGCTTATAGATTTTGCCACATCTAGCGGAGTAACTCCCGCCTCGAATTCTTTGACGCTATTGTCTGGAAGTGTAATTTTTATCATTGTTTACTAAGAAATTTTAAGATGCAAAAATACGCATTTTTTATTTAAAATACTACATTACGGTATATTTGAGACGAGATTTAATACTAAAAATTAAATAAAATCGTTTTTACTAATTCTTAAATAATTAATCTTCTAATTATGAATGGGTTGATAGATTTATTTTAAAAATTTTTTTACAATTCTTACAATGAATATTTTGTAAAAAAATTCTGCCTCGTGTGAGACAGAATCTTTTTGTTGCATCTATTCATCCGTATTATCGGTTTTTCCTGATTTATTTTTTGAAGATTTCTGAACATCTTCTTTATCAATATCAGGCGGATTTGTTTTTTTTGATGAAGCAGGAATATTTGGAAAATCCTGATTTTGCTTTTTTGACTCTGCAGAGTTTGCAGATTCCTCTTTTTTATCTTTTCCTTTTGAGTCCATAACGTTGAAATTTTATAGTCCTAAAACACCCAGCTTACCTGTCTGGTCTTCTATTGTATAATTCAAAGCCTTTGCCAAAACGAAAATATTATTAAGATTTTCCATTAATTGTTTATGTCCTTCATCTCTCAGCTTATTTTGGTTAATAGATTTAACCGCCGTTTCTTTGGCTTTTTGAGTTACATTTTTAATGTCTTTCTCGGAAATTCTATTGAAAAAAGAATCGTCCATCGACTGGATCTCAACGCTTGGAGTAATTCTTATATTTGCATCGGGCAGTTCAGTAATAATCAATTTTTTATTAATTGAATCTACCTTCATCTTCATCTTATTAAGGTCGTAAGAAACCTGAGCATTGGTTTTTGTGTAGGTAATGATGTTGTTGCTGGTCATTTCGCTTCCAAAAAACTCATAGCTCATTTTTGTTTTCTGCATACTGGAAATATCCTGCTCCAACACCACCATTTTATTCATTTTGGAAATCTGATTGGTCAGAATATAATAATCTGATTTTTCTGTTTTTCCGCCCAGATTTAGGCAGGATTTTAAACCAAAAAACAGGAGCAACATAATGAGAGCTCCTGCTAAAAATGGTATTATAATTCTACTATTTTTCAATATCTGTTATTTAAATATTTCTTTGATCACAGATTTGTCGTCTTTCTTTAAAATTTCAACCAAATCTCTTTCAATATAACCTGATGTGGGCATTTCGATGATTCTTCCAATTTCCTTGCCATATTTTTCAACAATAATGGTCGGAACTTTTTGAATATTATATCGTGATTCTTCGCCGGTAGGAGATTCTTTTTTACGGTTAACCGCAATAATGGTCAATTTTCCGTCAGGAAACTTCAATTCCTCTAAAATTTTCATCAGTCTTGGGAAATCTCTGTGGCTGTCTTCACACCATGTCCCCATGAAAACAACAAGATTGTATGTATTGATTTTTGCCTTTTTCAGCTCACCGACTGCTTTTTGATCAACAGTATATTCGTCATGTTCTTTCACAAACCAATCTGCGTACGGAGCTTTTAGAAACTGGTCTTTCAACTGATTTCCCAAAAGCATTTTGCCGTCATTTGTGGTTTCAACTTCGCGATTTACGACCACTTTCTGAGCGCTAACCTGTTGGGCAGTCAGTGCCAGACAAGAGATAACAGCAATATTTGTAATAATTTTTTTCATATTTATTTTTCAATAATTGTCTTCAAATCGGCAGGAGAGTAGTATTTGTTTTTTAAGACTTTATGGTCTGCCTGTCTGTAAACATTGTACTTTTCACCTGATTTTTCATAAAAAGATTCTACTTCTTTTTCTTTGTAAAACTCAACGGTTTCCTGTGCCTGTTCTTCATTGTCGCAAGCTTTAGACATATTGGAACGCTGAACTTCATTGAATAGCTCTACAAATTTGTTGCCAAGTCCGAACTCAAGCACCGCACCGCTTAAAACATACTGCAAATCGCAAAGTGCATCTGCAATTTCTACGATATCATTATCTGCAATAGCCTGTTTTAATTCGTTTAATTCTTCCTGCAAAAGCTCAACTCTAAGGTTGCATCTCTCCGGGGAAGGAATCTGTGGTGTATCTAAAATAGGGGCTTTAAAAGTGGTGTGGAATTCTGCTACCTGGTTCAGACTGTCAATTTTATCCATGAATATTTTTTATTTAACGCAAATATAAAAATTAGGAATTAGAAATAAGGAATCAGGAGTCAGGTTTTTATTGATTGTTTTTTATTGTAAGACAAATTATTTATAGTTGTCATTCTGATGAACGAAGAATCTCTTTTATTTTAAAATTAAAGTTGAGATATTTATTAACATTATAAAAAACTGAATTATTATGTTTAAATTTAGCTAAAACCAAATGAAGGTTTTCATTATTATAAACGGGCTAAAGCCTGTTTCTATTGATGTTGGAAAATATAGTGTTTAATAAAAATAATTCATAATTCATAATTCATAATTCATAATTCATAATTCATAATTAAAAAAAGACTGCCCAAACGGACAGCCTTGTATTTCAAAGATTAATTAAGTAATTATTAGTCTTTGATAAATCTCTTGGAGATATCTCCAATCTGAATAATGTAAGCTCCTTTGATAAGATTGCTCACATTGACAGAGCCTCTTTCGAGTTTTCCTGAATTGATTAGTTTTCCACCCATATCGAAGATTTTATAATCTTCTGAAGTCGTATTTGAAATATTTAATGTATTTCTTGCAGGATTTGGATATAATTTAATGCCGGTCATGACATCTTTTGTATCTAAAATATCTCCTTTTCCTGAAGAAACGATATTTAAAGTATAATCTTCAACCTGTCCGTAAGTAAATGTACCACAAGAAGTTGTAGGAGTAGTGCTATATCTCATGATTACTCTCATTCTTGTGTTTCCTAACGTTGCTGCCGAAGGAATTGTAATAGATCCCGTCGCTGGAGAAGTGGTAGAACCGGCTTTTGACCATGCTAATTCTCCGCTGTCTGTAAAGTCGCCATCTTGGTTATAATCAATGTAAACTGCATAAGCTTCGCTGTAAACACTTGATGTCCAAACCGGAGTTACAGAAATGGTATAAGCGCTTCCTGTTGTCACGTTAGTAGAAACAGAAGTGAAGTTTTCGTAACCGGCAGTTCCCGTTGAAGTATTATTGATAGTTCCGAATTTTACATTTCCGATTCTTTCATCAGCTGTATTGGTAGAAGCTGCTGAACAATAAGAAACTGTACTTCCCGCAAGAGTGGTAACGCTCACCGTATTGCTTGAAGGCGAAATATTTCCGGCTGCATCTTTTGCTTTAACTGAGAAGCTGTAAATTGTTGATGGTGTTAAGCTTGTCACAGTATAAGTTGTAGAAGCTGTAGAACCGATCAATGAAGCTCCCTGATACACATCATATCCTGTAACGCCGACTGCATCTGTGGCACCGCTCCAGGAAAGATTTGTGCTTGTGGAAGTCGTTCCGGAAGCTGCAAGAGTAGGAGCGGTCGGAGCAATTACATCACCACTTCCTGAACCTGCATTTACTGTAATATTTGCATTATTTACATCAAAGAAAATATGATTTGAACCTTTTACCATAATTCTTCCTGTCGTTGTAGAAACATTCGGAATTGTTACAGCCTGAGTTCCGTCGTTTGGAGTTCCTGCCAATAACGTAGACCAAGTATTTCCGCTGTCTGTAGACCAAAGAATATCTACGTTTGCTGCATTTACACCGTTGGCGGTAGTTCCTGCAACATTCCAGGTTACGGTTTGAGAAGTTCCTCCTGTATACGTTGTTGCCGAATTCTGTGAGCTCACGCTGAAAGGTCCTGCAGTTCCGTTTACAGTAATTACCGCATCGTCAGAATTGTTTCCTGAACCTCCGGCTCTGTTGTCACGAACGGTAAATCTGAAATTATAACTTCTCGCTACATTAGATAAAGCTTCAACAGTAATTTCTGATCCGGCAGTTGTTGTTGCTCCTGCTAAAACTGAAGCCATTCTTGGGAAATATCTTGTCGGAGTTGTCTGTGGGGTCCAGGATCTGAAGGTTGGCCCTGAAGCTTTTGTAGCACTTGCCGCAGAACTTGCGCCCGTCTGAGAAGAAGAAGCGTTGTCCATTTGCTCCCAAACATAGGTTAAAGAATCTCCGTTGGCGTCAGTTCCTGTTCCTGTTAACATAAATGGTGTTCCTTTTGGAATCGTATAATCCAAACCTGCGCTTGCTGTCGGAATTGAATTTCCTGTATTGGTGCTTACCGGACAGGTTTTAGCTTTAATATTATTGGTAATCTGCTGAATGCTGATCGCATGGAAAAAAGCATCTGAATGTGGCTGAATATCCTGAGCTGTAATTCCTGCATATCCCATGATTGTTGATCCTGAGCCAGGTTCCATATTGGCACCGGTTCCTTCATTACTCATTGAGAAAGTGTGATTTCCTCCGAATTGATGACCCATTTCGTGCGCTACATAATCAATATCAAAATTATCACCTGATGGAATTGCATCTGCCGGAGACGTGTAACCGCTTCCTTTTGAGCCGTTTGTACAAACGCAACCGATACAGCCCGCATTTCCGCCCCCTCCGGAAGCTCCGAATAAGTGACCGATGTCGTAATTGGCTTCACCGATTACTGATGTTAGGGTTGACTGCAACTGAGAATTCCAGTTGTTCATCTGAGCAGCAGGTGAATATGGATCAGAAGAAGCACTTGTGTAAATTACCGCATCATTATTGGCGATAAGAACCATTCTGGCAGAAAAATCCTTCTCGAAAACTCCGTTTACACGGGTCATTGTGTTGTTCATTGCTGCCAAAGCGTTGGCCTTTGTTCCGCCAAAATAAGCGGTGTATTCTCCTGTACTTGAAAGCGCCAGTCTGAATGTTCTTAATTTTGCATCATCCGCATTTGGTCTTGCTGTGAGATTGCTTGTATTGGCCACTCCTTTTTGGGCAACATCAATTACGGTACATTCAAATTTATCGAGATTGTCTTTTTTATCTGACTTTTTGTAAACCACATAAGCAGATAAATCTTTTGTGTAAGGCTCAATGAAAACGGCAGATTTATCACCATAAATTTCCATTGAAGATAATCCCAGCGGAGAAAGGCTAAAATAAACCGTAGAATTGGGATCATCAAGACCTTCACCAACGTAAGATTTGATATCCGGATATTTTGCCGCCAACTGAGGATCAAAGTTTGAATTTTCTTTTACTTTGAAATTTTCCATTTTTCCTTCCGAATTGGGAAAAGAAATAATGATCTCTGATTTTTCTCCTGCAGCCAGCCTTTTGGGAGCTTTTGCAAGAGCATTTTTCAACCCATTAATATCAAGACTGTAAATCTTAGGATTATTAATGCTGTTTTTGTTTTCAAAAATCTCTGATGATGTTTTTTTAGAACTTTCAGACCAAAGACGATCGGTCTGCGCGAAAGAAATGCCCGTGATAAGAAGCATCCCAATCATGGATAATTGTTTTTTCATATAAAATATTCTTAGGTTATGGAATATCAAAGCTAATAAAAATTTTATAACGAAAAAGAAAATTTTTTAAGATTTTTTTTGATAATTCATTCAAAATATTATGTAATACATTAAATATAATGAATTTTATATTGTCTTCTGAAAAGAAAATAGCACCCGCAAAACACGAGTGCTATTCACTTATTAATGATATAATTCTAATTTCTTATAACTTATCGTCGGCAGTCGGCCCGTACATTCCGGGAACTTTATTTCCTGTCGATCGTAAATAAACAACCAATTCACCTCTGTGATGGTATAAATGATTAAATAAAAAGCCTCGGATAACCTGAATTTTCGGGGTAGGAGGGAAAAGCGTATTGCCGTTCATTTCCATTTTCCAATCGTTAAAGTAGGTATTTTCGTCAGAATTTTCTATTGCCTGCTTAGCTTTAGCAACATTCTCTTCAAATTTAGCAACAATATTTTCAGCTTTAGAAACATCACCTTTATCGTATTGATAGGCTCCCATATCAAAAACATCCAGATTGAAAGTAGATTCGTACCAATTATAGACTTCTGAGATGTGCGAAGCCAATTGAGCTGTCGTCCAGTTTTTTTCAGACGGTTTCCAGTCTAATGCGCTGTCAGGAATTGCCTGCAAAATTTTTCTTGTGCTTTCTGCCTCATGCAAAAACTCACCTAAAAGGGCTTTTTTAATCATTTGTTTGTATGTTTTAAAATAAATTATTTTGTAATATCTCTGCCGATCACCAATCTCTGGATCTCAGAAGTACCTTCTCCGATCGTACAAAGCTTAGAATCTCTGTAGAATTTTTCAGCAGGGAAATCTTTTGTATAACCGTAACCTCCGAAAATCTGTACGGCATTATTTGCAATTCTTACACAAGCTTCAGAAGCGTATAGTTTTGCCATAGCCCCTTCTCTTGTCATTTTTTGCTTAGAATTTTTCAGTGTTGAAGCTCTTTGAATCAACAATTCAGCGGCATCGATTTCTGTAGCCATATCTGCCAGCATAAAATTGATAGCCTGAAATTCAGAAATTGGTTTTCCGAATTGCTGTCTTTCTTTAGCATATTTTAAAGCAGCTTTGTAAGCGCCTCTTGCTGTTCCTAAACTTAAAGCAGCGATCGAAATTCTGCCTCCGTCCAGAATTTTCATAGCTTGTTTGAAACCTTCTCCAACTTCGCCTAAACGATTCGCATCAGAAACACGTACGTTGTCGAAAATTAATTCCGCAGTTTCAGAAGCTCTCATCCCTAATTTATTTTCTTTTTTACCGGAAGAAAAACCAGTCATTCCTTTTTCTAGTACAAAAGCGGTAGAATTATTTTTAGCACCGATTTCTCCGGTTCTTGTCATTACTACAGCAATATCTCCTGAAATTGCGTGCGTAATGAAGTTTTTAGCACCATTAATAACCCACTCATCACCGTCTTTTACAGCTGTTGTAGACATTCCTCCTGAATCTGAACCGGTATTATGCTCAGTCAATCCCCAGGCTCCGATTACTTTTCCGGAAGCCAGCTGAGGAAGCCATTTGTTTCTCTGCTCTTCGTTTCCGAATTCGTAGATATGGTTGGTACAAAGTGAATTATGTGCCGCTACAGAAAGCCCGATAGAAGGATCTACCTGAGAGATCTCGTCAAGAATTGTAACATATTCATGATAACCTAACCCAGAACCTCCGTACTGTTCAGGAATAACAATACCCATGAACCCCATTTCGCCCAGCTGATGAAATAAATCCTTCGGAAATGTCTGGCTTTCGTCCCATTCCATAATATTAGGTCTGATATTTTTTTCTGCAAATTCTCTCGCAGTCTCGGCTATCATTTTAATGTTGTCAATTGTTTCTGTATTCATAAAAGATAAAATAGTTAATTCCCAAAGATAACCAAATTGACCGAATGCCCAAGAAAATTATTGTGACCCAAACGTTTTATTCGCAAAACTTTAATATTCAATTTTTTATATTCTAAAAATTAATTATTTTGTAATAAATATTTCAGAACTTTGAGCACATTTATTTACTACTTTAGCCACCCAATTTTAAAAGAATGAGAAAAATTTTACTTCCGATAATTATAATTTCATCATCTATTTCTGCCCAGATTCCGGCTGGATATTATGATGGAACGGCTGGATTAACGGGCTATGCCTTAAAATCGAAACTTCATGATATTATTTCTGCGAAAAATATCAACTGGAATTATGGTGATCTTACCAATTATTATAACCAGACAGATTTAGATACATATTATGATCATGATGCAAGTAACACAACTTTATTATTAGATATTTATTCTGAAATCCCGACCGGTCCGGATGCTTACGAATATACGACCGCCAATATCATTGGAAGTGCAGGATCAGAAGGACTTGGTTGGAATAGAGAACATATGATGCCTCAAAGTACTTTTTACAGTAATTATCCGATGTATTCAGACTTATTTTATATTGTCCCGACGGATGCGAGAATTAATCAGCTGAGAAGCAATTATCCTTATGGAATTGCCGGCGCAACGACTTTTTACACTTTCACGAATACTTCAAGAATTGGAAATTCTGCGATTCCGAATTCTGTTTATACAGGACGTGTTTACGAACCTATTAATGAATTTAAAGGGGATGTTGCGAGAAGCTTGCTGTATTTTGCAGTAAGATATGAAGGGAAATTAGGAACTTTTAATTTTAATAATAATGCGAATCCTGCTTCTGACACCAATCCTCTGGACGGAACCGAAGAAAGATCTTTTGATCCCGCTTATCTTACAATGCTTCTTCAGTGGAACGCACAGGATCCTGTTTCTCAAAGGGAAATTGACAGAAATAATTCCGTTTATACTATACAGAAAAACAGAAATCCTTTCATCGATAATCCGGCCTGGGTGAATACGATTTGGGGACAAATCCCGGATTCTGTTGCGCCACAGGCACCGGCAAATTTAGCGGTAACTCAAAACAGCGCTTATTTTGCTACACTGAGCTGGGCTCCGAGTACAGATACAGACGTTATCGGATATAAAATTTATCAAAACGGAACTTTAGTTGCTTCTACAAAAGGGACTTCAATCAGCATTGACCATCTTACGCCTTCTACAGCTTATAATTATACCATTAAAGCTTATGACAGCGGATATTTGCTCTCACCGGACAGTAATATTGCTTCTACAACAACTTTAGCGACTGATATTTATGCGAAAGATCTTTTTGTTTCAAAATATCTGGAGGGAACTTCAAATAATAAAGGATTAGAAATCACCAATAAGACAGGGCATCCCGTGAATTTGAGCGATTATAGATTGTCAATTCAATTCCCGAGCGGAAGCAATTATTATTTTCCTGATCCTTATGAATTGGAAGGAACTGTTCAGAATAATGAAGCTTTTGTAGTTTTAAATCCTAATGCTAATTTTTCCTGCTTTACGATCAATCAGGCAAAGTTAGTTACGGCGGCTCCGCAAATGACTTTTTCGGGAAGTCAATATCTTGAATTAAGATATAAATCATCTACTGTTGATGCGATCGGGGTTTCAAACACCAATAATTCTTCTGTTTTAGGAAATATTTCTTTATACAGAAAAACAAATATTAATCAGCCAACGACTACATTCAATATTTCTGAATGGGATTCTTACGCCAGTGATTATTGTCAAAATTTAGGAACACTTTCCGCTTCTGATGTGATTTTGGCGGAAAAAGATTTTAAAATTTATCCAAATCCGGTTAATGAAAACATTTTTGTAAGCGGAAAAACGGAAGATATAAAATCAGCTCAGATTTTAGACTTTTCAGGAAAAGTAATTTATACTGAAAAAAATCCATTTAAGAATAAGAAAAATATTTCAGTACAAAACTTGTCGACTGGTTCTTATTTACTGAAGCTTGATGAAAAAGTCTATCAGTTTCTTAAAAAATAGGATTGTGGTTCATATAATAATAAGATGCTGAGCGGAGTCGAAGCATCTCTTTTTTAAATTTTAACTAATATTTTCATAACAAACGCTCTAATTTGTGAAAATTCATACAATAATCAGTGTCGTTTGTGTTTAATAAACATCATAAAACCTTATTATTACGGCATCATTGATATAAGCAGATTCACTAATAATCAATATCTATAAGTGTTTCTGCTTATATCTTTTATTTATAAGTAATTATGCTTATATTTGCAAAATGATAGCGGTCATTACCGGAGATATTATAAATTCACAACACGCGGAAACAGAAGTTTGGATCACCAAGCTTAAAAATCTTCTCGAAAATTGGGGAAGCGCACCCTTAACATGGGAAATCTACAGAGGCGATGAATTTCAGTTTAAATGTAATATCGATGACGTATTCTGGCGTTTTCTAGCCATAAAATCACTTATAAAAAGTCAGGAAAATTTAGATGTAAGAATTGCCATTGGTATTGGTGAGGAAAATTTTTCATCTGAAAAAATCACAGAATCCAACGGAACAGCCTATGTATATTCCGGAAGATTACTGAATGATTTAAAAAGTGACGGCCATACCGTTTCTATCAAAACCTCAAACGATTCGGTCGACAGAGATTTGAACATCCTTTTGAAATGGTCTTCCAAAGATTTTGACAACTGGACGATGGCAACTTCCGAGATTATTCACGAAATGATCATGAATAAAGAGATTACGCAGGAAGATTTAGCTAAAAAATTCACAATTTCACAATCATCAATAAGTCAGCGACTTAAACGGGCAAACTACGAGCTTATCGTGGAAACCAATCAATATTTTAAAAAGAAAATTTCAGAACTGTAAGCATGATTTTTACTCAACTCATATTGGCACATTTACTTGGAGACTTTATTCTCCAGCCAAATTCTTGGGTTGCAGAGAAAGAAAGCAAAAAATTAAAGAGCAAGTATTTGTATCTTCACGTTCTGATTCACACGGTTTTAAGTTTTATTTTCCTTTGGGATCTTCAGCTTTGGTGGATGGCGGTTTTGGTAGGAATTTCACATTTTATTATTGATGCGTGCAAGTTGACTTTTCAAACGGTTAAGAACAAAAAAAACTGGTTTTTTATTGATCAGGCTCTTCATATTTCAGTAATTGCGGGATTTTCTTTTTATTGTAATGAATTTAATTTTGAGTTTTTAAAAGATCAGAATACCTTAAAAATCATAATGGCAGCATTGTTTTTAACGACACCTGCTTCGATTTTTATCAAAATATTATTGTCTTCGTGGACACCCGTTCCGGAGATGCAGAGCAATATACAAACCGAGTCTTTATCAAGTGCCGGAAAATATATTGGGATTTTAGAACGTTTACTGGTTTTCACCTTTATTTTGGTAAATCACTGGGAAGGCGTAGGATTTATGGTGGCTGCAAAATCTGTTTTCAGATTCAGCGATCTTGCACAGGCAAAACAAAGAAAACTGACAGAATATGTATTGATCGGTACACTTCTGAGCTTTGGAATGGCTGTTTTAACAGGAATTTTAATTAAGTAAATAATATAAATCTAATAAGACATTTAGAAAATGGAAATCGAAGATTCGCGAATTCCTTAACAAAAAAAAGTAAAAATTATGAGTCAAAAGAAAGAAATGTTGTACGAAGGTAAGGCAAAACAAGTATTTGCAACTGATAATCCTGATGAGGTAGTGGTACGTTTCAAAGACGATGCTACAGCATTTAATGCTCAGAAAAGAGGATCTGTTGATTTGAAAGGTGAAATGAACAACGCCATTACAACTCTTATTTTTGAATATTTAAATGAAAAAGGGATTAAGACTCATTTCATTAAACAATTGAACGAAAGAGAGCAATTGGTAAGAAAAGTATCCATCATTCCTTTGGAAATGGTTGTAAGAAATTATTCCGCAGGAAGCATGGCGCAAAGATTAGGCGTTGAAGAAGGAATTAAATCTCCGGTTACCATCTTCGATATCTGCTATAAAAAAGACGAGTTGGGAGATCCGTTGATCAACGATCACCACGCTGTTTTCTTGGGTGCTGCAACCTATGAAGAGCTTGATGAAATGTACGAGCTAACTTCTGATATCAACGAAATCTTAATTGATCTTTTTGATAAAATGAACATTATTTTAGTTGATTTCAAAATTGAATTAGGTAAAACTTCAGATGGTGAAATCATCCTGGCAGACGAAATTTCTCCTGACACTTGCAGACTTTGGGACAAGGATACAATGAAGAAATTAGATAAAGACAGATTCAGAAGAGACTTAGGAGAAGTTACTGAAGCGTATGTTGAGATTTACAATAGATTGAAAAATTTACTTGGTAAGTAAATTTTTAGAAGTTAGAAGTTAGATATTAGAGGTTAGATGAAATCGCACCGCATAGAAGATCTTATAGTTTGGAAAAAATCAATGGCTTTGGTAAAAGAAGTTTATTTGGCCACTGCAGAATTACCAAGTGAAGAAAAATTTGGTTTATTGTCTCAAATTAGAAGATGTGCTATTTCAATACCTTCAAATATTGCAGAAGGAGCAGGAAGAAATAATAAGAATGAATTTTATCAATTCTTGGTATTGCGTTTGGATCAACTTATGAATTGCAAACTCAATTACAATTATTAATTGATTTAAATTTTATTTCTGAAACTAAAATAGTTCCTTTAAAATCACTTTTAGCTGAGATACAGAAAATGATTTATTCATTAAAGACAAGTTTAAAATTATAATTGAAGTTAACTTAGACTAATTTCTAACATCTAATATCTAACTTCTAATTTAGAAAAAATAGAAATGAAAAGTTTAGACATTCATAAAAGTGAATATTTAAAACAATTTGAAAACCAGACCTACGGAAGAAATCTTTTCAGAACGCAGGAAGAAGAAAGGCTTGATGCTCCGAATGAGGAGTGCGGTATCTTCGGAATGTATTCAGACAATGATTTGGATACGTTTTCTCTTTCACAGTTCGGGCTTTTTGCGCTACAGCACAGAGGTCAGGAAGCTTGTGGTATTTCTGTTCTTAAAGACGGAAAAATCACCAATATGAAAGATGAAGGGTTGGTTTTGGATGTTTATAAAGAGATCCAGGATCCTGAAGCTTTTATGGGAAATTCTGCAATCGGGCACACCCGTTACACGACTGCAGGAGACAAAAAGAAATATAATTTTCAGCCATTTTTCGCGAAAAACGAATACGACCAGATTATACTTTCTATTGCTCACAATGGGAATTTGACCAATGCGAGAGAACTGAAAAATGAATTGGAAGCTGAAGGCGTAGTTTTCAGGGCGACTTCCGATTCTGAGGTTATTTTAAGATTAATCCAAAAAAATCTTGACCTGGGACTTCGTGGCGCTATTAAAGCAACAATGGAGAAAATCGAAGGTGCCTATTCTGTTGTCGGAATGACAAGAAATAAATTTTTTGCTTTCAGAGATTTTAACGGGATCAGGCCTTTGGTTTTGGGAGCAATCGATGAAAAATCTTACGTTGTAGCTTCTGAATCTGTGGCTTTAGATGCTGTGGGTGCTCAATACGTAAGAGATATTTTACCGGGAGAAATCATTTATACCAATGAAAACGAACCCGGAAAACTTCATTCTTATATGATGAATGAGGAAAAAGGAAAACAAAGAATCTGTTCCTTTGAATATATTTATTTTGCAAGACCCGATTCCACATTAGAAAACATCAACGTTTACGAAATCAGAGAAAAATCAGGAGAAAAAATCTGGGAGCAGGCTCCTGTAGATGCCGATGTTGTGATTGGAGTTCCGGATTCGGGAGTTCCGGCTGCAATTGGTTTTTCTAAGGCTTCAGGAATACCTTTCCGACCGGTTTTGATTAAAAACAGATATATCGGAAGAAGTTTCATCGTGCCGACTCAGGAAATGAGAGAAAGGGTAGTGAACCTTAAATTAAACCCTATTATCTCTGAGATCAAAGGCAAAAGAGTCGTAATTATCGACGATTCTATCGTACGTGGAACGACGTCTAAAAGATTGGTAAAGATATTAAAAGATGCAGGTGTTAAGGAAATTCACTTCAGAAGTGTCTCTCCACCTATTATTGCGCCTTGCTATCTGGGAATCGATACCCCTTCAAAAGACGATTTGATCTCTGCAAATATGACGACTGAAGAGCTTAGAAATTATTTAGGAGTTGATTCTTTAGAATTTTTAAGTACAGATAATTTAAAAGAGATTTTAGGATCTTCAAACCATTGCTTCGGATGCTTCACAGAGCAATATCCCGTAGAAAAAGGGGAAGAAGTGGAATTATTTAATTAATTTTAAATATCACATAAAAACAAAAGGTCAGGCTTACAAAGTCTGACCTTTTTTAGTAAGGTTAAAATTGGGTAGTTATATTAAAACTTATAGTTTAATCCCAGTTGGAAAACTCTGTTGGTCGTTTTATCTTTATCCTGCTCAGGAACACCGGAATTATTGGCAACATGCGTTAAGCTGTTTACATATCTCGCATTGATTCCTAAATTAGGTGTAAAATAATATCCTAAACCAAGTCCTAATCCGATATTGAATTTCTTTACATCATTTTTGTCTATACTTTCAGAAAATGACTCATTTTTAATGGTTGTATTATTCCCCACAGTTGTTGTCGTTTTTGATTCGCCTTTTGTTTTCCCATTTAGGAAATAGCTGAATTCAGGGCCGGCCTCAATATAAAAATTATCGGCAGGCTTCATTTGAACCATCAGCGGTACAGAGATATAATTAAGATAAGCCTGGTTTTCTTTTTCCATTTTTACTGTTGTATTTCCTGATGTCATCTCAGAAACCGAAGCCACGCTTCTTGCTCCCAGCTGGTTATATAAAACCTCGGGCTGAACTGCAAATTTTTGAGAAAGCGGAATATTAACAAAAGCACCTGCATTGAATCCTATTTTCTGATTTTTGACACTTAATTGCTGGCCGTCAAAAGAAGCTGCATTTACACCACCTTTGATACCAAATCTTACCGATTCTTTTGATAAATGTACGGGATTAGCAGAAACTGCAGTTTCCTGAGCAAATACTAATGAGCCAGTGACTATTGCCAGTCCTAGAAATAACTTGTTCATAATTTTGTTTTTTTAATTTTACTATTAAACTTCTGTCTCATTTTTCAATCAGACTTGGTGTATTTTGCAAAATGCTTGCCAAACAGTAAATATTATACGTTTAACCTTGTATAAAATAGACATTGACGGGAAAATCTCACTTAATAATAATCTTAAAATTCAGCTATTTATAGTAAAATTTTTCAATGCCTGAGTGTTGTTATTTTAATTCATTCATCAATAATTAAATATTGCTTATTTCCATTAATTTTAATAATAGTATATTTTTACATGAAAAAAGCCAGATAAAAATATCTGACTTTTCATTGAATTAAATTTGTTATCTGAAAACTGTCTAATTAAAATTTGTAAGCGACTCCTACCTGAAACACATTATTTTTAACTGAATCAGATCCTACAGGCTTTGTTTTTTGAATATCTGTAAGTCCGGCAACATATCTTACCGTAACTCCAATGTTTTGAGTAAAATAATAACCTGCACCCAGACCTAGTCCTAAGTTGAAAGATTTTACATCTGCTTTACCTTCTGCAAGAACGTTATTAGCCGTTTCATCTTTAATCTTAACTTTCGATCCCACTAAAAAACCGAATTCCGGGCCTGCTTCCAAATAAAGATTAGGAAGTGCATTATACTGTAGCATAACCGGTACTGCAATATAATTTAAGTTATTAGCGTAAGAAAATTTATGTCCTAATATTTTTTTATCATACTTGCTGCCGTATTGAGAAAACAAAACTTCAGGCTGAACGCTAAAAGAGGTTGCAACAGGAATGTTGGCAAATGCTCCGACATTGAAGCCTACTTTTGAACTCTGACTGTCAGATGTGTTATCTTTAGAAACCGAAGCTACATTTAATCCGGCTTTCACACCATAGGTAATTGATTTTGAAGTTGCTTTCTGTGCAAATGTGAATGAGCCAGCTACCAATGCTACTCCTAAAATTAAATTTTTCATAATTGTTTTACTTTTTAAGTCAATTTTTAAGTTTGACTCAAAAGGATTTTCAAATTATATGCCAAAAGCCCAAATATGATACTTATCATTAAATAAAAAGATTTATTTTTAATAATATTATCAATAAAAACACCTTTTAATTGTTAATTTAAAAATACAAAACATGTTATTTTAAGAAAAAAATCAATCAAAAACTTTAAAATCAGTTATTTTAATTATTAAAACAAAAAAAGCCGGATTAAAAACCCGACTTTCTTATATTAAATAAAATTTGTTAACTGAATGTTATAGTCCGCTTAGAATTTAAATGCTAAACCAACCTGGAAATTGTTATTTCTAACAGCATCTCCGTTATTATTTTTATAAATATCAGTAGCTCCTGCAACATATCTTGCTGTTAAGCCAATATTATCCGTGAAATAATAACCTGCTCCAATTCCGATTCCAAAATTAAATGTATTGAAATCATCTTTATCTAAGCTATAAGATTCAGCTCCGGTTGTATTCCCGTTTTTAGTACTTTTATACTTATCTCTCGCATCAATCATAAAACTGAATTCGGGACCTGCTTCAAGATAAAAATTAGGCACCAAGTTATATTGGAACATCAAAGGAACCGAAATATAATCCAAATGTCTCGCATATTCTGCCGTGTAATTTGTACCTCCAGGAGTCGTTACATCTGTAAGCGTAACTTTTGACCCAAGATTGTTATACAAAACCTCTGGCTGTACGCTAAATGAGCTTCCTACAGGAATATTCGCAAATACACCTCCGTTGAAACCAATTTTAGATTTTGAATCATCAAGACCCGCATCATTTGATAGCGAAGAAACGTTCATTCCACCTTTAATACCGAATCTAACTGCACTAGAAGATGTTGTTGTCGTTGTCGTAGTTGTCTGAGCAAATGCTAATGAACCTGCAGTAACTGCCAATCCTAAAATTAACTTTTTCATAACTTTAATTTTAATATTTTACTATTCTTAATTTTAAATTTTACTATTCCGTCAAAACTTTTTACCGTTTGACGTGGAGTATCTTTCAAAATGTTTGCCAAAGTTTAATTTCTAATGAAAAATATAAACAAAACCATCTGCTTTTATAAATTGTTTTCTTTTTATTTAATTGTAAATCAATAGGATAAAACTAATTAAATGTTTGTTTAAATTTTTAAAAATTTTTCTTTTGCAGCTATTAAAAAGTTAGTTTTTGAGGATAAAAATGCTAATTCAGATTAAAATCGTTCAGTTTTCTGTAGAAATTTAAAGATTCTAAAATATTTTTACGGCTGCATTGATAATCAAAGGTACATTCGCCGATTCCTGAAAGCAGTGAAAAGTTGATTTTGCTGTCCGTATTCTTTTTATCATTAAATAATAGCCCGAAAATATCTTCATCATTAAAATCACTGATATCTAAATAAGGATAATATCTCTGAATATTTTCAATAATAGTTTGTGCGTCTTCCTGAGAAATCAATCCTTCAAGAACGGCAAGATGCGTTTCAGAGATCATTCCCATGGCAACCGCTTCTCCGTGAAGGATCGGATTTCCCTGTTCCAGGCAAAGGCTTTCAATTGCATGACCGATCGTATGACCGAAATTCAGGGTTTTTCTGATATTTTTTTCATGAAAATCTTTTTCCACAACATTTTGCTTAATATTCATTGAAGTCTTGATATGCGGGATTATTCCTTCTATATCCAGCTTCTGAATGGCAGTAAGGTTTTCCCAATGGCTTTTATCAGCAATTAAGCCATGTTTCAGCATTTCAGCAAAACCGCTTCTCAATTCTTTAAAAGGAAGGGTTTCCAAAAATTTAGGATACACAAAAATCTTTTCAGGTAAGGTGAAAGTTCCCACCATATTTTTATAATGCATTAAATCAATGCCTGTTTTTCCGCCAATTGACGCATCACACATCGATAAAAGCGTTGTCGGAATATTAATAAACTGAATCCCTCTTTTATAAGTAGAAGCCACAAAACCTCCCATATCCGTAATTACGCCGCCGCCGAGATTGATAATTAATGCTTTTCTGTCCGCCTGCATTTCAGTTAAAATTTCCCAAAGCTGATTGGCAGTCTGAATATTTTTCATTTCTTCACCCGCTTCAATTTCCAGGATCTCAAAACTGAGATCGGTTTCCAGATTTCCTAAAAGGATCGGAAGACAATATTCGTGGGTATTTTCATCAACCAAAATAAAGATTTTACTGAAAGTTTTTCCGTGTAAAAAGTCGTTTAACTGAGAAAAATTATCGTCTACTATTGTTGTCATTTCCAGAATTTCTATAAGATTAATCGTAAAAGTATATTGCAAAGTTATGTTCTTATTTTTAACTCGTAACTAAATTAACTATCTTTGCATAAATATTTAGCATGAGCAGAGACAATAATTCAGGAAAACCAAAAAAACCAAGAAGTTCAACAAGAAATAATCCTGTTAATTCTCGCGCGTCAAAACCTGGAGGTTCTTCGGGATCAAAACCTTTTAAAAAACCATTTCCAAAGGCTGGAGAGAGAAATTCTGATTCTAGAAAAAGTACTGATACAAGTTATCAAGCCCGAATGGATAAGAAATTTGGGAAAACTGATCAAGAGCCATTTATTACTAATCCAGGTGAAGAAAAAAAGCCATTCGTAAAATCTGCTCCGAAAAGAGGCGGAAGTAGACCAAATAGCTTCGATACCAGAGATAAGTATGAAAGAGGCAGTTTAAAATACGGAAGAAGACAGGGAAGTGGAGATGATAGAAATCAAGATGGTGCAAAATCTTTCGTGCAAAAAAGAAGACTGAATAAAATAGAAAAAGATATTCATAAAGATACGATCCGTTTAAATAAATACATTGCCAATTCAGGAATTTGCAGCAGGAGAGAAGCTGATGAGCTGATCACGCAAGGGTTGGTAGAAGTAAACGGAAAAGTCGTTACCGAAATGGGCTATCAGGTTCAGAAAATCGACAAAGTAGTTTTTGACGGACAGAATATTACTCCTGAAAAACCGGTTTATGTACTATTAAACAAGCCAAAAGGTTATATTTCTACTACGAAAGACGATAAAGCAAGAAAAACAGTAATGGATTTGGTAGCAAATGCATCTCCTTACCGTGTTTTTCCTGTCGGTAGGCTGGACCGTTCCACAACAGGTGTAATTCTTTTAACAAATGACGGTCATATGACGAAAAAATTAACGCATCCGTCATTTGAAGCGAAAAAGATTTATCATGTAACATTAGATAAAAAATTAACGCATGAAGACATGAAGCTGATTGTTGAAGGTATTCGTTTAGATGAAGGGGTGGCAAAAGTTGATCAGATTTCATTCATCGAAGGAAAACCTAAAAATGAGGTCGGAATCGAGATCCACATTGGCTGGAACCGCGTTATCAGAAGAATTTTCCAAAGATTAGGTTATGAAGTGGAAGCATTAGACAGAGTAATGTTTGCCGGATTAACAAAGAAAAATATCAAAAGAGGCCACTGGAGAATCCTTACGGATCTTGAAGTGAATAACTTAAAAATGCTTTAATACGGGTTGCGAGATGCGTGTTCGGGGATTTTAAACATAAAAAAGACGTAGAATAATTTTCAACGTCTTTTTTGTTTTTTAATACAAATTAAAGAAAAATCTCTTATATAAATTTTCAATTAGAAATTATCCTAAAACCGTCACCCCTTTTTGTATCATTTCATAAATCGCATCTCTTCCGTTATCCGGTTTTACATTCACGGCGCGGGTCCCGTTGAAGTGCAGACATGTGATATATCCGTTGGCAACGGCATCTGTACAGGTGAATTTCACGCAATAATCTAAGGCTAAACCTACGATCTCAACCAACTGAATATCATGGTATTTTAAGAAATCATCAAGACCAGTTTTCATAAAATGATTATTGTCCTGAAAGCCGCTGTAGCTGTCGATCTCCGTATTTTTTCCTTTTTGAATAATGTGAGTTACCTTTTCTCTGTTCAGATCCTTATGGAATTCTGCTCCGAAAGTATCCTGAATACAGTGATCAGGCCACATAAACTGCGGAACACCATTTAAAATAATGCTTTCTCCTACCTTTTTGCCATTGTTGCTGGCGAAACTTTTATGATTTGCAGGATGCCAGTCCTGTGTTAAAACTATTTGATCATATTCATTTTCTTCCATCAGAAGATTGATGTACGGAATCACTTCATTTGCTCCGGGAACTGCCAATGCACCGCCTTCACAAAAATCATTCTGCACATCTACGATTATTAACGCTTTTTTCATATTAAGAATTATCGAATTTTTGATAAATTTACAAAAACTAATACTCAAAAATTTGTCCAAAATAAAAATATCGGACAAAACGGCAATCTGTAATTCATTTCACAAGATAAAACCAAATATCAATAGCTTATCTTTGCAGCAAATTAAGTATTTTTATGTCATTTGAGTCTTTAGGATTATCACACAATATTATTCGTTCTGTCAAAAAATTAGGTTATCTAAAACCGTTTCCAATTCAGGAGCAGGCAATTCCCGTTATTTTACAAGGAAAAGACCTGATGGGAATTGCACAGACAGGTTCCGGAAAAACAGCCTGTTTTGTAATGCCAATTTTAGAAAAATTACAGCATGCTGAAGTCAAAAAAGACCGGAATGTTCAGGTTTTAATATTGGTTCCTACCCGCGAACTGGCCATTCAGATTGATGAAGTTTTCAGAGCTTTCACAGAAAATCTGAAACGTGAGATCCGTACGATGGCTGTTTATGGCGGCGTTTCTATCAATCCACAGATGAAAGGGATGTTCGGGGTAGAAGTTCTTATTGCAACTCCCGGCCGTTTATTGGATTTGATTGATCATAATGCCTTAAGTATTTCAGGAATCCAACATTTGGTGATTGATGAAGCCGATAAAATGTTTCAGTTAGGCTTTGGTGATGAAATGAATAAGCTTTTCGCTATGATGCCTGTAGCGAAACAAATAACTCTGTTTTCTGCCACATTAAATGATAAAGTTTCTGAAATGAAGGAACGTTTGTCAATTAATCCTGTGATGATCGAGATTAAAAAAGAAGAAGTTGAAATTGATAATATCGAACAACTGGCTTATCACGTTTCCCCGGAAAATAAAGGTCCGTTTCTGCGTTATTTAATTAAAGAAAAGAAGGTTGAAAAAGCGTTGATATTTGTTTCGTCAACAAGATCTGCAGATAATTTAGTCGAAAAGCTGAAAAAGAATAAAATAAAAGCCGTGGCCATTCACAGTCAGAAATCACAAGGCGCCCGTAAAAATAATCTGGAAGAATTTAAAGTAAACGGTGCTCAGATTTTGGTTGCTACAGATTTAATTGGCCGTGGTATTCACATTGAATCCTTGCCTTGTGTCATCAATTATGAGTTGCCGCGTTCGCCTTTAGACTACATTCACAGGATTGGCCGAACGGGGCGTGCCGGCGAAAAAGGAACTGCCATTAATATTCTTACGGATGACGAGCTGCAACATTTCAGAGTGATCCAAAAGAAAATGGGGAAGAAGGTGACCTTACAAAGAACGGGAGATATTGATTTACACGGATATTAGCATATTAATTTAAATATAAAGCTTCAATTTTAATAGATTTGGAGCTTTTTATTTTTTAACCACAAAAGTCATAAAAGATTAATATCAGAGCATTTAAGAAATTTTAAAATTTTGAAAATAATTAAGATCACAAAAAGAAAATCAAAGATTTCAAAAACTTATTTATTAATCTTTTATGACTTTTGTGGTTAAATTTTTAATTAGTTTAAATAGACTTATTCAAAATTCTCGGATTTTTGATAAATTTACAGAAACTTATACTCAACATTGTTCAGATAAAATATCGGACAAAACGGCATTTATGAAAGAATTTACGATTGTTCGCGGCCTATTTGATAACAGAAAAAGACAACTGATTATCGATGATAATTTTATAAAATTTGACCATAACGACCATCGGAAAAATTCTTTTATCACGATCAATAAAGAAAATATTGCAGGCATCCGGTATGGAATTCACTTTATTAAAGGATACAAATTTTATATTGGAAGAGAATATCAGATTTTTATCAGAAATAAAGACAATACGGAAACAAAAATTTACTTTAAACTGTTTTATAAAAGAAAATTAAGTGAAAAACATCAATTATTTGTTGATATTATTAATCATCTTTGGGAAAAATATTTTAATGAAATTTTAAATTCTTATATTCAAAAATTAAAAAATAAGGAATCTTTTGAGCTTGCCGGCATCACAATTTTAAACGATAGAATTCAATTTAATAAAAAAGAAATATTGTTTGATGATTTAGCCATTAAAAAATATCATCACTATTTCATGATCTACTCAAAACAAGACAATTACAACAATAAACTGCTTTATCACCTGAAAGATAAAGATGCCATAATTTTACAGAACTTATTAACCAATAGTATACAATGAATGATTTAGATAAAAAAAGATTTCCTATAGGAGAATTTGAAGCTCCTGAAAATATTTGTGATACAAAATTAGATGAAAACATTAAAATCATTAAAGATTTTCCGGGCAAGCTTAAAAATTTAATTGAACATTTTACAGATGAACAGCTCGATACACCTTACAGAGATGGCGGCTGGACGGTAAGACAGGTTGTCAATCATCTTGCTGACAGTCATATCAATAGCTTCATTCGTTTCAAATTAGCTTTAACTGAAGAAAATCCTACCATAAAACCTTACAACGAAGCAAAATGGGCCGAGCTTCAGGACAGCATCAATATGCCCGTAAAACCTGCCATGAGAATGCTCAAAGGAACGCACCAAAGATGGGTTGCCTTACTTAAAAGCCTTACCAATAAACAGCTTGAGCGAACTTTTCATCATCCTGAAAAAGAAAAAGATCACGATCTTAGATATTATATTGCATCTTATGCGTGGCATTGTAATCATCATTTTGCACATATTGATAATTTAAAGACGGAAAAGGGTTGGTAAGGAAAAGTTTACATAATTTAGTTTGTTTTAATGAAATAATTGACAGAATTTTTCAGCTCACAGAAGATTCTCAAAAGAAATGGGGAAAAATGAATGTTTCCCAAATGCTTTGTCATTGTAATCTCATTTTACAGGTTCCTTTGCAAAAGATTGATCTTCCGAAGATTAATATTTTTTTTGAGACAATAGGCTGGGCTACAAAAATAGAAATGCAGTTTTTTAACAACGGAATTCCCAAAAACATGCCTACTTTTAAAAAACTAATCGTTAATTTTGAATGTGATTTTAACGATTCCCGGAGTCAGCTTTTGAAAACTTTGGATGAATACCGTCTCGCGTATGAAAATCATCATTTACCCCAAAAACATTCGCTTTTCGGGAATATGACCGAGAAGGACTGGGGATTTTTAGAATACAAACATCTTAATCATCATTTAAAACAATTTAATGTATGAGTTTTTTTGATAAAATATTTGGCGGAAAAGAAGAAAATCCGGAACAGAAATCGTTCTGGAAAAAGATAGAATCTGAAGAAGATCTGGCAAAAGCCCTCGAGAAATCTTACATTAATAACATTGCAATTTTCAAGCATTCAACAAGTTGCTTCATCAGCAAAACAGTATTGAGAAACTTTGAAAGAGAAATAGAAAATATAGATCAAAAAGTGGAGTTATATTACTTAGATTTGTTGGTATATAGATCTCTCTCGAATAAAATTGCAGAAGATTTAGGGGTTCGTCATGAAAGCCCGCAATTAATTGTAATAGAAAATGGGAAAGCCATCGACAATGCTTCTCATCAGAATATATCCGTAAGTCAAATAACACAATGAAGAATATAAACAATTATTTAGCAAAAGTTTTAAATGTTCCTCTTGAAAAGGTAAATATGTGTAGTTTACACTATGAAGTAAAAAAAATTCCGAAAAATCAATTTATTTTACAATATGGTGAGATCTGCAGAAATATTTATTTTGTAGAAAAAGGACTTTTAAAAATGTACTCCATTGATAAAAACGGGAAAGAGCATATTATTCAATTTGCCCCGGAAAGCTGGTTGATATCAGACCGTAGCAGTCTTTATTTTAATGAAAAATCAAATTATTATATTGAAGCGGTTGAAGATTCTGAAATTCTTTTACTACATCCCGATTTTATCAGTAAATTAATTGGTGAATTTCCCAATAGCCTTGAAAAAAGCGATATTTTAATCCAAAAGCATATCAAAAGCCTTCAGGACAGAATCAATTCTCTGTTGGCAGAAACAGCAGAAGAAAGGTATATGAAATTTATCAAAATGTATCCTGATTTGCTTCTCAGAGTTCCACAATGGATGATTGCGTCTTATTTAGGCATCACCCCGGAAAGCTTGAGCCGTGTAAGAAAAGAATTGGCAAGAAAAAATTTCGTTACAGAATAATAAAAATTTTAATATTTAAATCTAAAAATTCGTTAATAATATTGCTTATGATTCAAATCATAAATCATTTGTGATTTATATGTCTACTTTTGAAATTATAATTTGATAATTGGCTAAAGCCTTATATTATTAGTAATTTCACACAAAACCCACATATCACAAAATAAATTATTATGAAAACGATCTTATCATTAAGCCTTGTCGCAGGCTTCTTAGTTTTAAGTTGCAAAAAAGAAACGGAAAACAAAACGTATAACAGCGCAGACAGCTTGTCAACTGCTGATACAACGACAACAGTGTCTCCGCCGTCTTCTACCGCCGATACAATGGCGACAGATACAGCGAGACAAACTGAAAATTCTAAAATTAATGCTGCCAACAGTACTCCGCAAAAAGATACTGTTACAACAAAAAAATAAATTTCCGGTTTAAACATTTGTTTTCAAATTATTGAAAATGAGATTGGTATCCTTAACAATGTTATGGATACCAATTCTTTTATATAATGTTCTAAAAGTAATACATACCACACAAACGTATTATCAATCAATGTATTACAATTCAATTTAACATTTTTTTAACATTTTAAATCACATTTGCGGTTCATTTTTTGTAATGCTATATATAGTTTTGGAAAAATTTATAAAGTTGTACAAATTTTTGACTCACATTTAATATTAAAAAATTAATTATTATGGTAATTAGTGAAGAAATTTTGTATTCTATGGGAGCAAATGTCAGACAGTATGATCCCGCAGAAATTATTTTCAACGAAGGTGATTCGCCATGTTTTTACTATCAGATCATTACAGGGGAGGTAAAGCTCAACAATTATAATGAAGATGGTAAAGAAATCATTCAAAATCTTCTTAAAGACGGGCAGAGCATTGGGGAATCTTTACTATTTATGGATAAGCCATATCCGATTAATGCAGTTACTACAACTTCTTGCAACATAATCAGACTTCCAAAAAATATATTTATGGATTTGCTGAAGCAAAATCCCGATGTATGTTTTGATATGAATACTCATCTCTCACAAAACCTTTATTATAAACTACTTATGGGGCAAACACTGTCTTCTCAAAATCCCGCCGTAAAGCTTAAAACCTTGATGGATTATCTTAAAAGCTTTCACAATGAAGATAAGCCCTTTTCCTTTAAAATTCCACTGACACGGCAACAAATGGCAAGCCTCACCGGTCTTTGTGTGGAAACCGTTATCAGAGCGCTCAAAAAAATGGAAAGAGATAATATGGTACAAATTGAAAACAGAAAAATTTTATATTAACCCTGAAAATTTAAATCTAAACACCAAATAAACTATGAAAACTATTAGCTGCATGAAAATTGATGAAAAAATTTTAACATCTTTTGGTGCTGAGATTAAAAATTATAAGCCAAAGGAATTTATTTTCCAGGAAGGTGATATGGCTTTATTTTATTATCAAACCATTAGCGGAACGGTTAAAATAAATCATTATAATGAAGACGGAAAAGAATTTATTCACAATATTTTGGGTGAAAATCAAAGCTTTGGTGATTCCCCATTATTTCTTGACAAAGAATATCCGATGAATGCCGTTGCATTAGCACCATCCGTGATCTATAAATTACCGAAAGGCCGCTTTTTTCAAATCCTTGAAGAATATCCTGAAACCTCAATAGAACTTAATAACTGCTTTTCTCATCGATTACATTATCAGATGCTTATGATGCAAAATATGGCATCACAAAATCCTATAAGAAGAATAAAAGGATTAATGGATTATCTGAAAAGTTTTCATGAGAAGATTGATCCTTTTTCATTTCACATACAATTAACAAGGCAGCAAATTGCTGATCTTACGGGTCTTCGCGTAGAAACGATTATCAGAACCTTGAAAAAAATGGAAAAAGAAAATGCATTAAAAATTGAAAATAAGCAAATATTATATTAAATGTATGATCCAGATCATAAACAAAGAGGGTCTAAATAAGGTATATTTGGTATAGAAATTACTTTTACTGCCAAAAAAGCAGATCCCTCTTAATTTTTTCCTGTTAAATATAAATTAAACATCAAATTATTAATTGTTGTTTAGTATTGCTATTGCTTAATCTAAAATTAAAAAATTGACACAAGTCATTCACACCACAAACAAATTTAATTATTATGAAAACAAATGAAGACCCAAACAAAAAACTAGACCAGCTAGATTCATTTAAAACTTCAAATGAAGATCAGAAACTCACTACAAATCAAGGACTAAAAATTAATAACAACCAGGATTCTTTAAAAGCGGGAGACCGCGGGCCGACTTTGCTTGAAGATTTTATTTTAAGAGAAAAAATTACACATTTCGACCATGAAAGAATTCCTGAAAGAATTGTTCATGCAAGAGGTTCGGGTGCTCACGGGGTTTTTAAGCTTAATAAAAGCATTGAAAAATATACCAAAGCAAAATTTTTAACAGAAGTCGGAAAGGAAACTCCTGTTTTCGTAAGATTTTCTACTGTGGCAGGAAGTAAGGGAAGTACAGATCTTGCAAGAGATGTAAGAGGTTTTGCCGTAAAATTTTATACTGAAGAAGGGAATTATGACCTTGTGGCCAACAATATTCCTGTATTTTTTATTCAGGATGCGATTAAATTTCCCGACCTTGTTCATGCCGTAAAACCGGAACCGGACAATGAAATTCCGCAGGCAGCTTCAGCGCATGATACTTTTTGGGATTTTATTTCTTTAATGCCCGAAAGCATGCACATGATCATGTGGGTAATGAGTGACAGAGCGATTCCAAGAAGCTTGAGAATGATGGAAGGTTTTGGGGTACATTCATTTAAGTTTATTAACAGCGAAGGAGCTTCACATTTTGTAAAGTTTCATTTTAAGCCAAAATTAGGAGTCCATTCTGTGGCTTGGGATGAAGCGCAGAAAATTTCTGGTGTTGATCCGGATTTTCACAAAAGAGACTTATGGGAATCCATAGAAAACGGTAATTTCCCGGAATGGGACTTTGGAGTACAGATTATTCCTGAAGAAAAAGAGCATGATTTTGACTTTGACCTTTTAGATCCTACAAAATTAGTTCCCGAAGAAGTGGTTCCTGTAGAAATCATCGGAACTTTGACACTTAACAGAAATCCGGATAATTTCTTTGCTGAAACAGAGCAAGTGGCTTTCCATCCCGGTCATTTGGTTCCCGGCATTGATTTCAGTAATGACCCTTTATTGCAGGGTAGATTATTTTCTTATACAGACACGCAATTATCAAGATTAGGCTCACCCAATTTCCATGAAATTCCTATCAATAAATCAATCAATGTTGTTCATAACAACCAAAGAGATGGCCACATGAGACAGCAGATTGCAAAAGGAAAGGTAAGCTATGAGCCTAATTCTATCGGTGGTGGCTGCCCATTTCAGGCGATGATGAAAGAGGGTGGTTTTGCATCACATCAGGAGCCGATGTCCGGAGCTAAAGTGAGACAAAGAAGCAAAAGTTTTGTTGATCATTATTCTCAGGCAAAATTATTCTACAACAGCCAGTCACTTCCGGAAAAAACCCATATTCAGAAAGCGCTGACATTTGAATTGTCTAAGGTTACCATTCCTGAAATCAGAGAAAGAGTAATCGGTCAGTTGGCATTTATTGATAAAGATTTAGCAACAAAAGTAGCGGAAAAATTAGGCGTAAAAGTTAAAAAACTAGCGCAGCCTAACCAAAGTATTCCGGCAGATGCCAATCCGAAAGATTTGCAAAGCGAAGAAAGAGAACCGGAAACAAAAATTTCTGAGGCTTTAAGTATGCAAAATACCGTAAAAGATACCATTTCGAGCAGAACAATAGGTTTTATTATGGCAAATGGAGCAGACGAAAATGCAGTCATTTCTCTAAAGCAAAAAATCGAAAAAGAAAAAGCACGCGTACAAATTATTGCACCAAGTTTGGCTCCGGTTAAAACAAATACCGGAAATCCACTTATTCCAAAGCATTCATTGACAAGCATTAAAAGCGTATGCTTCGACGCCTTATACATTTCTGCGGGTTCAGATTCTGCAAAAGAGCTTTTAAATCCTGAAAATAAAAAGCATGTTTTAGAATTTATAAATGATGCTTACAGCCATTGTAAAGCCATTTATTTCGGAGCAGGAACAGAAGAAATTTATAATGCAAGCGATGTAGCCGGTAAAAAACATGAAGATCCCGCAATTGTTACGGATAAAAGCAAAAACCCGGATGCCGATTTTATTAAAGCTGTTGCCGCCCACAGGGTTTGGGAACTTGAAAAAGAACGTAATAATTTGGCATAAAATCATCTTAAAAAATCAAATCACACACACCAACAAAATATTAATAGTATGAAAGCTGCAGTTTTTCACGCGCCAGGTACCATTACCTGCGACACCGTTGATGATCCTATCATTCAGGATCCTAATGATATAATTTTAAAAGTAACTTCTACAGCCATCTGTGGCAGTGATCTCCATATGTATTCCGGTGGGCTTCCACAGCTGAGACCAATGGTCATGGGACATGAATTTATGGGAATTATTGAAGAAGTGGGAAAAAACATTACTCACCTAAGCGTCGGTGACCGGGTTGTTATTCCTTTTCCGATAGCATGCGGAGGATGTTATTTTTGTCAGCACGACCTTCCGGGAGCCTGCGAAAACAGTAATCCCGAGCATTATGGCCCTGAAGGCGGGATTTTAACTGAAAAAGGCGGTGGAATGTTTGGATATACAGACCTTTACGGAGGTTATAATGGCGGACAGGCACAATATGTAAGAGTTCCTTACGCCAATTTCGGCCCAAGAAAAGTTGCCGAAAATCTTACCGATGAACAGGTTTTATTTTTAACCGATATTTTCCCGACAGGCTACACAGGCGTTATGTGGGGTGAATTAAAAGGTGGAGAAACTGTTGTTATTTTCGGGGCCGGCCCTGTAGGTTCAATGGCTGTGAAAAGTGCAATTTTACACAATGCAAAAAAAGTCATTGTAGTTGATACGTTACAGTACAGGCTTGACAAAATTAAAACCTTAACAGGCTGCGAAACAATTCTTTGGGAAGATGCAGACCAGACCGTTAAGCAAATCAGAGACCTTACAGACGGCCGCGGTGGAGATCTTTGTATTGATGCCGTAGGATTTGAGCCTGAAAGAAATTTACTGGACAGAGCCAAGGCTGTTTTAAATTTTGAAAAAGGATCTATAAAAGTCTTGGAAGCCTGTATGAGCGCAGTCAGACGAGGTGGGATTGTTTCAATTTTAGGAGTTTATCCCGTTAATTATGACAATTTTAAGCTAGGACAGATTTTCGACAAAGGAATTACCTTAAAAGCCGGCCAGGCTCCCGTACATCCGATTATCGATAAATTAATGAAACATGTAGAAAATGGCGAAGTGAAATTAGACGATATTATCACACACCGTCTCGCTCTGGATGAAGTTGCAAAAGGCTACGAAATTTTCCATAAGAAAGAAGACGAATGTGTAAAAGTTGTCTTAGATCCTTGGAAAATGTAATTAAATTTAATTAAAAACCACTCAAATATTAAAATTATGGAATTCCAAAAAAATCTTTTAGAATATATAAGTCAGTCATTACTGACAGCAGGAGAAACGATTTCAGTCGTAGAAAGTGTTACTTCAGGTTGTTTACAGCTTGCTTTTTCACAAATGCCAAACGCATCTTTGTTTTATAAAGGCGGCATGACAGCCTATACTTTACCCGAAAAAGTAAGACTATTAAATGTCGACAGATCTGAAGCTGAAGAATGCGATTGCGTTTCAGATACGATTGCAGAAACAATGGCTTTAAATATTGCAAAACTTTTTAAATCCGACTGGTCAATTGCTACAACAGGATATTGTACGCCCATAAGAAATTCAATGTATAAAATTTTTGCTTTTTTCTCATTTTCATATAAAGGTGAAATTGTTTTAACGAAAAAATTAGAATTACATCCTAAAACTCAGGCTTTGAATGCGCAAATGTATTACACAGAATTCATTTTAGGATGTCTTAAAAGTGAGCTTAATCAATTATTAATTTTAAAGTAAACTCACATGGAACGTAAGAACCAATATGCCCTTATCACAGGCGCAACCAGCGGAATAGGCTATGAGCTCGCCAAATTATTTGCTAAAAACGGCTATGACCTTGTTATTGTTGCCAGAAATCATGAAGAATTAGAGGTAAAAGCTGATGAGTTTAAAAAATTTGGAGTTAATGTCATTTCTATTTCAAAAAATTTATTTATTGAAGAAGATGCTTATTCATTATATGCTGATTTAAAATTAAACGGAATCAGTCCTGAAATTCTGGTAAATGATGCCGGACAAGGCGTTTACGGCAAGTTCCAGGATACAGATATTCATCGGGAAGTAGATATTGTAAATCTGAATATCATTTCAGTGATTATTTTAACAAAGCTGTTTTTAAAAGACAGACTTGAAAAAGGTTCCGGAAAAATTTTAAATCTTGCTTCTATTGCAAGTAAAGCGCCCGGGCCTTGGCATTCTGTATATCACGGAACGAAAGCCTTTGTTTTATCTTGGTCTGAAGCGATCAGAGAGGAATTAAAAGATACCGGAATCACTGTAACAGCACTTTTGCCAGGTCCTACAGACACCGATTTTTTCAATAAAGCTGATATGAATGAAAGTAAAATCCTAGAGGATAAAGATAATTTGGCGCCGGCAGAAGAAGTGGCATTAGACGGATATAATGCCTTAATGAATGGCGATGATAAAGTAATTTCAGGCTTAAAAAATAAGCTTTCTGTGGCCATGACCAATATTGCAACCGACAGTATGGCTGCTCACAGAATGGGAGAAATGCAAAAACCCGTTAACGAAAAATAACTGTTTATGAGAGATTTACAATTACAAAATAAATCTGTTTTAATCACCGGAGCTGACAGCGGAATTGGTAAAGCCGTTGCCTTGCTTTTTGCTCAGGAAGGTGCCGATATTGCTTTCATCTACTATGACGACGATGAAACTGCTCAAGAAACAAAAAATGAAATTTTAACGCTCGGAAGAAAATGCATTATGTTTTCCGGTGACATCAATGATTACGAATTTTGCAAAAAATGTGTCGAAAAAACCGTTTCAGAATTTGGTGGAATTGATATTCTGGTTAACAATGCCGGTGTACAGTTTCCTTCAGATAATATTGAAAATTTAGAGGAAGAAAATATTCGTAAAACATTTAATTCAAATATTATCGGAATGATTTTACTGACAAAAGTTGCTTTTCCTTATCTGAAAGAAGGTGCCGGTATCATTAATACGACATCAGCTGTCGCTTATCAGGGGCATGAAGAATTATTAGATTATTCGGCTACAAAAGGCGCGATCGTTTCCTTTACAAGATCTCTCGCTTTGCAGTCAAAGCCCAAAGGAATCCGGGTGAATGCCGTCGCTCCGGGGCCTGTTGCCACTCCGCTTACCAAAGAAACTTTTGGTGAAGAGGAAGAGGATCCTAATAAACCTCCTTTTGAGAGAAATGCCACGCCGGAAGAAGTTGCAGCAAGTTTTTTATTTCTCGCAACTGATGCCGCGGCTCAGATTACAGGCCAGGTTCTGCATCCCAACGGCGGAATTATTGTAAACGGATAAAATAAAAACACCATTTAAATATTATTATGAAAACAACAATCTTATTAACACTATGCTCATTAAGCGCTACATCCTGTAATCTGCCTTGTGAAGATGAGGATACAACAAATAAATATGACCTGGTTGCTGAAAATGATACTTTAAAAATTAATTAAACATGAACAGGGACGGAGCAAGAAAAAGCATCTGGCAGGAAGAAATTAAAACATTTTCTGCAGATGTCGACATCGATCAATTGTTTGATGTTGCAGTTGTCGGAGGCGGTATTACGGGTATTTCCACGGCTTTAAAACTTCAGCTTTCCGGAAAAAAATGCATTCTTCTGGAAGCTGCAAATATAGGTTTCGGAACAACAGGAGGTACAACCGCTCATTTAAATGACTTCTTTGATACGACTTACGCTCAAGCTATTAAGGATTTTGGATTAAATAATGCAAAGCTCCTTAAATTTGTCGGAATTGAGGCAAACAATATTATTAAAAATAATATTCGTGAGTTTAACATCGACTGTGATTATGAGAAGAAAACAGGCTATCTTTTTGCCTTAGACGAAAAACAGGAAAAACAGCTCATCGATATTGTTGATGGAGCCGCGCAAGTCGGTCATCAGATGATTTATACAAATGATATTCCGTTTCCGGTACCTTTTAAAAAAGCGGCTGTTATTCCTGATCAGGCACAATTTCACCCTGTTAAATATATCAAAGCACTTGCAGAAGCATTCCTTAACGCCGGAGGTTTTATTGTAGAAAACTGCCTTTGTGAAAGCCATGAAGAGCAGGAAGAAGAAGTGATTTTAACAACTTCAAAAGGAATTATTAAGGCTAAAAATGTCGTTTATGCCACCCACATTCCTCCCGGAGTCAATATTCTGCATTTTATGAATGCTCCTTACCGAAGTTATGCGATTGCTTTTAGCTTAAACGGAGATCATTATCCTAAAGATTTGGGTTATGACCTTGTGGATCCTTATCATTATTATAGAATTCAGGAAATTAATGGTGAAAATTTATTAATTGCTGGAGGTGAAGACCACAAAACAGGCCATACAGAAGATACCGGCGAATGTTTTTCAAAACTGGAAAATTATGTCCGGGAATATTTTGATGTGAATGCTGCAGTTTACAGCTGGTCAAGTCAGTATTACGAGCCTGTTGACGGCCTTCCGTATATCGGAAAGCTTCCCGGAAGCAATGGAAAAATTTTCACTGCAACAGGCTTCAGAGGAAACGGGATGATTTTCGGTACAATTTCTTCACAGATTATATGTGATTTAATTCTTAATATTCCTAATAAATATGAAAAATTATTTGATCCTGCCAGGATAAAGCCAATGGCAGGAGCCGGAACATTTGTAAAAGAGCAGGCCAGTGTTGTTTTTGATTTTATAAAAGATAAAATTTTCATTGAAAAGATAGAATCTCTGGCAGAGCTTAAGGACGGACAGGCAAAGGTGGTAAAACACGAAGGTGAATCTTATGCCGTTTATAAAGAATCCGGCGGGAAGTCACATGTGCTAAAAAGTACCTGTCCGCATGCCTTATGTGAAGTCCGCTGGAACAGTGCCGAAATAAGCTGGGATTGCCCTTGCCACGGATCAAGGTTTAATGTCAACGGAAAAATACTCACAGGTCCCACTGTAAAAGGCCTGCAAAGAATTGAAAATAAAAATTAACACTAAAAATTAAGCTAAAATGTCTAAAAACAGTTTTTTTTATCGCAATAGTTTAAGCATTGTTTTGCTGGCATTGATGCTTTCATGCCTTTTAGGACAGTTTTTCACAGGTTGGAAAACAGAAAATAAAGAATTGGCCGAAAACGGAAATGCGTTGCTCAGTTTTGGGCAATATATTCACAGCGGGCATTTTATCCAGGCCACTTTTGAAAACTGGGAAAGTGAATTCCTGCAGATGATGCTTTATATTGTACTTACCGTTTCACTAAGGCAAAAAGGTTCCAGCGAATCAAAATCTTTAGAAGGTGAAGAAGACGTTGATAAAGAACCAAAACCGCATCCCAAAGCACCGTGGCCCGTAAAAAAAGGCGGAATCTGGCTCAAATTATACAATCATTCTCTTTCGATAGCATTCGCGATTTTATTTTTACTGAGTTTTGGAATGCATTTTTACGGAAGTTTAAAAGATTATAATGAAGAGCAGATTTCTAAAGAACAGCCCACTACCACAGCCATTCATTACATTTCTGATTCCAGATTCTGGTTTGAATCTTTTCAAAACTGGCAAAGTGAATTTTTAGCTGTATTTTCAATCGTAATCCTTTCTATCTGGCTTCGTGAAAAAGGTTCCCCGGAATCGAAGCCTGTCGACATGCCTCACGATGAAACACCTTAAAATAATTCTTTAAAATTTAAAATATAATTAAAATAATAAATAAAGAAAGCAGTGAAAATTTTTCACTGCTTTTTATTTTTGTATAAAAAATTACCAATTAATTAAACTGTTGCATTTCCTTCCACGCCATCAGCATTATTTGTTTTAATTCCGGTAACTGCAGAAGCTACAAAACTTAATAAGCTTACTAATTTGCCGGCTTTTGTGTCCCAATAGTATGTTTCTTTAGGCTCTACACGGATAATTGAGACATTCGGATCATCTTTTCCATCAAACCAAGCTTTTGCCATTGGCGACCATTTTTCTTCAATTGTACTTTTGTCTTTGTAAACAGAAGCAGTTCCGTACACAGAAAGATATTGAGAATCACCGTTATTCATAAAGAAAAGCTGCACACGTCGGTCTTCTTTAATTTCAAAATTTTTATTGCTTGCTTCACTGCTGATAAACCATAAATTTCCGGTATCATCAGTTTCCTGAAGCGTCATCGGCCGGGAATTGATGGGCAAAGTTTCCAGATCTGTACAAAACATGCAGATTCTTGCGCTTTCTGAAAGTTCTTTGATTTTTTTGACTGCCTCAAGATGGCTAAGATTTTCTGTTGACATAATATTATATTTTAAGTGATTTGTTTGAACTAATAATAAATTAACTGAAATGAGTCATTTAATTAATATTTTTTATTATTCAAAAATCCGACCATAATTTAAAATAGTAAGAAAACATTTTTATTTAATTAAAATTCTATAAAATCCACTGTTTCTTCTTTTACAGTCAATAATCTGTACACAAAAAATTATTTTTATTCTGAAGTTTTTAAATTAAAGCTTTTTTGCAAATCACTCCAGGCTCCACCGTTGTAAACCTTTTTAAAGCCTTTTTCCTTTAAAATATGCTCAACTTTCACACTTCTTAACCCGTGAGAACAGACAGTGATATAGGTCTTTTCAGGATCAAGCTCAACATATCTTTCTCTAATTGTTCCTAAAGAAATATTTTGGGAACCGGCGATATGACCGGTTTCATATTCTTTTTCGGTTCTTACATCGAGAATGACAGCTCCGTTTTTAATTAATTTATCCAAGCCATTGTCTAAAGTTTGATAGGTATAAACACGATAAACAATATAAATGAGAAGAAGAACTCCGCAAAAAATTAATACGTTTTTCATAATTTACTTAAAATTTTTCTGTCAATATAAAATGTTCCAAACGGAATAATACACGCTAAAAGTACTTTCCAGGTTATTTCTTTAAACTTCCAGTTTTGCTCTACACCGACGCTTAAAGTGTTAAATAAAAAAAGTAAGAATAATGCCCCGTGAATGGGTCCCATTACCTTTACAAAAGCAGGATTGTCAAATCCGTACTTCATTGGAACGGCTATAAAGACTAAGGTCAGCAATGAAATTCCTTCAAGAATAGCAATAATTCTTAATCTTCCGATTTTAGTTTTGAATAAATTAATCATAATTATCTGAAATAAGGTCTGTTAGCGAGAGGGGAGAACGGCCACGGAATGGCAATGAAAATAATAGCCAAAGCAATAATGAAATAAATCAACATTGTTTTAAACTTCTCTTGATCAGTTGTTTTTCTTTTTGAAATTGCCGAACCAATTGTTATTAAAATAATTGAAAACAGCATCAGAAAAATATGAATCAAGCCAAAAAATAAAAGATCCAATGATTCTTTTGCTTCGTTAAAATTTTTCCAAAAGTACCTGATAACCGGACTTTGAGAATACAATGTAATGCCCAAAACCAATTGAATATGAGCAATCGTTGCAGTCCAGTGTCTGACGGAATTATCTGTTTTTGAAAATTTTTTATTTGAAAAATAACCTTTGTAAGCCGTGAAAATGGCGTAAACTAAACTCAATAAAACCAACCATCTAAAAGTGGAGTGCAAAAAAGTAAGCGTCTGATACATTATCAAATTTTTAATAACGCAACAAAGGTAAAACAAAAACATACTAATTAGTATGTTTTTTAATAAAAAAATTATTTCAACGAATCAAAATAAGACTTAAGTCCTTTTAAATAAACAAGATAGACTGATTTAGAATTTTCAAGTTTTCCTAAATTTCTTACTCCCCAATAGCCGGATATAACAAAAACAGCAATTTCTTTGGCATCAACAAAAGGTTTGATTTGCCCATTGTTTTTTGCTTTTTCAATAGAGTCTATTATTGCTTTTTCCCATTGAAGCGAAAGTTCATTTAGAGCCTTTGTGAAATCAACATTCCAGGGAGCCATTTCCTGGGTAAAATTGGATGCCGGACAGCCATATTCAACTTTTAAAACATCATTTTCAATCAAAATATAATACATCAGCTGATAAATTTTATCCAACGGATTTTCAACACCTTGAAGCGGTTTAATAAAAGTATTTTCGAAGTTAGGCTTCATCAGCTCATTGATGATTGCCAAACCCATCTCGTCTTTAGTTTTGAAGTGATAATAAAACGCCCCTTTTGTGACCTGAGTGGTCGCAATAATCTCATCAACACTGGTTGTTTGATACCCGTTAATATAGATTAATTCAAATGCTTTTTGGAGAATATTTAAACGGGTAGCTTCTGATTTCTTCATTAAACAATGCTCATTTATACAAAGAAACGATTTTTACTGTTCATTTCAAATAAAATAAAGGATCTGAAAATTACAAGTTTCAGAAAATTTTAAGAATGTTTTTAAAAAAATTATTAACTAAATAATCAAATAAACAATAATTATTTCTTAAGATAATTAATAATTCCAATTACATCATCTTTTCCAAAACCTGCATCATGCGCGGATTGATAAGTTTCTGTTAAAACAGCAGACAATGGAAAATTAGCACCTGCATTTTTAGATAAAAGAACATCTTTTAACATCAAATCCAATGCAAAAGCCGGCTCGTAATTTTCACTGATCAAAAGAGGAGTTTTCACCTTTGTGGCACCGCTTCCGCTTGCACTTTCATTGATAATGTCAAGCATCTCTTTACGATCAATTCCCAGTTTTTCTGCAAACAGAATAGTTTCCGCCAAACCTTGATAAATAATTGAAATAAAATAGTTAACAGACAACTTTGCAGCAATTCCTTTTCCATTTTCACCCAAATGCTTAATCTGCCTTCCTAATTTTTCTAAATAGGGAAGTGCTCTTTGCAGATCTTTTTCTTCACCACCCACCATAATAATCAAACTGCCATCGGCCGCAGGTTTTGTGCTTCCCGCAACGGGAGCATCAATGAAAGAAGCTTCCTTTATGAAAAGAGCAGTCGCTATTTCATTGGTTTTTTCAGGAGAAATTGTACTCATATCAATGAATAATTTTCCGCTGATATCTAATGAAAAAATTTCTTCATAAACAGATTTTACGGCATCATCGTTTGTCAGCATTGTGAAAATAATATCACTATTTTTAACAAGATCTTGAACATTGGTGTAAACTATTGATTTCTCTTTAAAATCTTCAGCTTTTTCAATTGTCCTATTATAAACAGCAAGCGGGAATCCTGCTTTTTCTAAGTTTTTTGCCATTGGATGGCCCATATTTCCTAAACCGATAAATCCTATTTTCTCTTCGTTCATTTCATTAAAATTTGATTGTTAGTTTAATTTTTCCTGCAAAAGAATTAAGATGATGTAAATTTACCATAATAAATAGAAAATTATATAATTTATCTGCTGATAAAATGAGAAAGCTGATCCTCGATTTTTTTTAGCCTTACCATAAATTTCCTTTTTTACAAGTGAAAAAAACAATAAAACTTTCAGAAATTTGCCTATAAATTTAAACGAAAATGAAGGTTATAGATATTGAGGAATGGAACAGAAAGGAGCACTTTGAGTTTTTCTCGAAAATGGCAAGTCCGTATTTCGGCTTCACAACCGAGGTTGAATGTACAAAAGCCTATGAAAAAGTAAAAGAAAACGGCGATTCATTTTTTGCCTATTATCTTCATAAATCGATGGTTGCAGCAAATTCTGTTGATGAATTTAAATTAAGAATACTTGATAATCAGATCGTTCTATTTGACGAGATCCATGCCGGAACGACTATTGGCAGGACAGACGGAACTTTTGGCTTTGCATTCATTCATTTTTCAGAAAATTCTGAAGTCTTTAATGCTGAATTACAAAAAGAAATTCAGGAAGTACAAAATTGTTCCGGACTTAGAATGAATAATGGCGAGTTGGGCAAAAATCTGATCAGGCATTCTACTATTCCATGGAATTCTTTCAGCGCTTTACTTCATCCGACGCCGCTTGATAAGACAGAATCTGTGCCCAAAATTACTTTCGGGAAATTTATAACCCGAGATAATAAAAAATTCTTGCCTGTTTCTGTTGAATTGCATCATGGTCTGGCAGATGGTTTTCACATTGCAAAATATTTAGAAGAATTTCAAAGACAGCTTGATGTTTAGAATGAAATTTTAAGCAATAAAGAAAATAATTCACCTACTTTTTCAGTATAAAAAATTCTATATAATTCAAAATGTGAAGGAATTAATTATTTGTAAAGTTTTCCTTTTTAATCACTTCAGTTTTTAAAGGAAACAGGAAAAAACTATTCATCCCGTTGATTTTAGCATCTACGAAGCCTCCGGTCAATGAAGTATGATTTTCCCTTTCAAGAATAATTTCCAGATTAAAAATCAGCCTTTCCTGTAGCATTGAAAAGCTTCCCGAAACTTCGGAAACTGTTGCTGTTTCATTAAATTTTACATCAAAAAAATCTTTACTCGAAGGATTATAAAACCTTAAAACAATTTCGTTTACATTTCCCATCCCCGTAATTTGTCCTTCAGAAATCTGTTGTGAATGTAAGAAATCCGTAAACGCAATTTTGAGGCTTGACTGATCTTTTACGCTTACAACATAGCTGTTCTCAATTTTTTTGGCAATCCAAAGATCTCCTTCCAAAGTTTCGATATTCATAGTAGATATTTTATGTGATATTTCACTTTCAAGAATGCCGGTTATGCCTACTAGACTTGATTACAAAGCATAAAGAAAGAATAATTCCCGTCAGATTCATCCAAATAGCATACCATAAACGCAGAAGAAAAAATTAATTAGGTAGAGACAACTTCCATACTATAAAAAAATGTCAAAATCCTTGACTACGATCATAAAAAAATACAGTAAGAATCTTTTACATTTGAATTCTCAAATAAAATAACCCGTAATTAGAAAAAATAGAATAATTACTTGTTTGACGCTATTCGTGGTATGTATGTGGTATTCTAATTGAAGAAAATTTTAATCATTTTTTCTTTCTTTGTTTCATTAAAAAATTATTAACTGTATTTTATTTTCGTTAGAATTTTTTAAAAACTGTAAACAAAAGGATCACATCAACCCCACAGATTATTTTTTTTTTAAAAGATATGACGAAGTTGATTATAAATAGTAAAGCCTAAAAGGTGTCATTTCTCGCAAAAATTAAATAAATAGGTGATGAATAGTGAGAAAGCGGATTAGTTCTGATGCAAAATGGTGCAACAGAGATTAGAAGAGATGAAAAAATATGAAAAACGAAAAACCTGAATTCAATTTAGAAGATTTAAACCAAAAGATTTTTGTACAGGACGAAATCCTTGCATTGGCGAAAGAAAACTCACCTCGTTTGTTGAATAAATTCAGATTAGTTTATCCGGATTTTTTTAATAAATTATCTGCCATACAAGGCAATTTAAAGAATTCTGAACTGATTTTTTGCATTTATTTAAAATTAAATTTAACGACAAAAGAAATTGCTACATACACTTTTGTAACACCAAAAGCAATTCAAAACAGAAAAAACAGATTAAGGAAAAAGCTTAGTATTCCATCTGAAATGGATATTTATAAATGGTTTAATGATTTATAAGACACATAATTATAATAAAAAGGGGTAACATGATTAAACATGTTGCCCTTTATTTTTTTAACAATATTTTGGAAATTAATTAAAATTGTAAAACTGACGTTTCCAAATCATGGTACAGCAATACTTTCCAATGATTTTCGGCAGCTTCTTTCTCCCATTTCAGCCTTAATTCCATTGCTTTTCTGCCATCAAAATCAGTTTTATAAGCAAGATGATATTTTAAATAAGATGCTTGGGGAAGATTATCTGCACCATAAAAAACAGTTTCTCCATTTTCACGGATCCAGAAAACCTGCATAAAAGGGGTATGGCCGCCCACAACTTCAAAGGCTATCACATTTGTAATCTGCCCTTTATCTTCCTGCATCCAGATAATATTTTCCAGTTCAATCAATTTTTCAAGGGTGTCAAAATTGAAAGAATGGCTTTCTTTGTTTTCCATCGCAAAATCCAGTTCACGTTTTTGAATATAAATTTCTGCATTAGGAAATGCCGCTTCAAAACCATTTTCTGTGCGTTTTATTGTATTTTCAATATGATCTTTATGGAGATGGGAAAGCAGGACTTTTGTAATTTGCTCAGGTTTAATATTTTCGCTTTCAAGAATTTCAAAAATAACTGTTTTTCCTGCTTCATTTTTCCATCCGATACCGGCGTCCAAAATAATATAATCATTTTCCGTAATAATCAGAAAAGGCTGCACAGACATTTTTATTCCATCAATCCTGTTAATATTTTCCTCAGTAAGAAGCGTAAATTCTTTGGTTGTGCTTGCTGAGAAATTACCTTCCTTTAATGGTATAACTTTCATTTTGTAAAGTTCTTCATAATTTTTAAATCTATGAAGTGTTTTTTTTCAATGCAAATTATTGTTAAAACCAATGAATGAAAGCAATAATAAAGATTTGGAATAATTTATTCGGTATTAAATAATTTTAATAACAATTTATTCATCAGATGTACTTTGAAAAATTTTAACTGAAAATGATATTTTGTTGATTATTTAGAATACCATTTTTTAATGGCAACTGTTCTTAAATCAAATTTTACAGCCAGATACCGAAGTAAGGTGGCGACGACAATAGCTATTGTGGCAGAAGTTTCCGCATGTAATTTCATCCCAATTCCCAAAATCAAAAATATTGTAATAGCTACAATGGAATTAACAGCATAAAACTGGCCGGCTTTAAAAAAATGAGATTCTTCTTTCATTAATATATCGCGGAGCATCCCGCCGCCAATTGCATTTATAAAGCCAATAATAAATGCAGAAAAAATGCTCAACCCTAAAAACAGCGCTTTTTGAGTACCAAAAACAGCATACATTCCCAAGGAAATAGCATCAATAATATTAATCAGAAAATTAAAATGCTTGTGGTATTTGTACAAAAACATGGCAACGATACCCGCAACAAAAACGCACAAAAGATAGCGATAATCCAATAACGGACTGGGAGTTCCGTGCTGCAGAAGCGTATCCCGAATCAAGCTGCCACCGGTACTTGTCACCATTGCAATAATAAAAATCCCGATAAAATCATACTCTTTATCAATCGCTTTTATGGACCCGGAAAAGGCAAAAAGAAAAACGGCAAAAAGATCAAAAAAAGTGGGTAGCGCATAACTTCCCTGTAAACTCGACTGAATCATTGAAATTCTAAAATTACACAAATATACATCGTAAATATCTCATTTTAAATAATTTAATTTTTTCGTGAAATTTAAAAAAAAGAATAATATCATTTATTTAAGATAAAATAAATGGATTGCGTAAATGATTTTTTAGTATTGGATTAAATAAAAACTACGAATTGATTAAAAAGGGAAATTTAATATTTTTAAATTTCATGAATTTCAGAATCTGTAAAAACGTAAAACTTTCCGTCTTTCGGAAGATTTTTTGTATCCAGACCGGTAAATTCACTAAACGCAGGAAGCAACAACTGATTTGCAGTTACTGTAAAACATGGAAGCTTAATATTTTTAACTGTAGAATTTATGACAACCCCGGGATGTATATGCCCTGTAATTTGAAATTTCGGTTGATTTTTTTCAAAATCATGAATAAAAATAAAATCATCTATTTCCAATGAAACTGCTTTAAAATCTAAACATAATTTTTCTTCAAGCTGCTTTGATATTTTATCATGATTTCCTTCAATTAAATAAAAATTTAAATCTGAATATTGATTTCTCCAATGACAGAATTCATCAACATCTGAATTATTTCCTGCATGAAGCAGATCACCGACAACGATAAACTTTTCTGGTTTAAAATATTCTATCAAAATAGATAATCGCTCTAAATCATTTTTCATGATGTGATTTGCCAAAGCAATTCCGTTTTTGCGAAAATGCGCTGTTTTTCCGATATGAAGATCTGATAAAATTAATGCTTTCTCTTTTTCCCAAAATACTGCACGCTGATTTGTTAAAGTAAAAGTTTCCTTTTTAATGAGTATATTTTTTGTAGCTAAATTCATTTTTTGATTAATCTTAAATAATCATGGTTTCATCTTAATTCACCGTATTTTTTTCGCCTGATCAACCAAACGTTTGATTCTTGCATCAAGATTTTCACTTGTTAAAGTTTGTCGTAAACTATCAACTTTTATAGGAAAACTTAAAGGCGTAAAAGTATTGGCAAATTTCAATATAATTTTTGATTTTTCAATTCGTTTAAAGGCTTCCACCAATCTTTGCTCCTGCAATTGCATATTAAAAACTTCCGTATAAGCCTGTCTTACTAAAAAATGATTAGGATCGTAATCTTCCAACACTTTGAAAATCAACCCTGCAGAACTTTGAAGCGCTTTATTTGAACGTTGTTGTCCGGGAAAATTCTGAATAACCATTCCTGAGATGACTGCAATATCACGAAATTTTCTTCTGGCCATTTCCGCAGAATTAATGCTTGAAATAACATCAACCATCAAATTTTCGCGTGTTAAAATTTTATTCAAATTTTCTTCGTTTAAAGGAATTTCTTTATCACTGAATAATTCAAAGCCATAATCATTCATCGCCATTGAAAAAGAAATCGGGGCCAGTTTTGAAATCCGGTATGCAATCAGCGCAGCCATCACTTCATGCACCAAACGCCCTTCAAAAGGGTACATAAATAAATGATAGCCTTCACGGTTTTTAATTAATTCAACCAAAAATTCATCTTCTTTTGGAATATGTGAACGTTCTTCCTGATTTATTAATAATGGATGTAAAAATTTCAGTTCTTTCTCTGAAGCTTTCGGATTCAATGCTCCGGATAGTTTTTCTCTTAAAAAATGTCCTAAATTTGAGCTTAAGGGTAATCTTCCGCCTAAATAGCTTGGTGCTAAAGCCTTTCCTTTTGACAATCGAACATACACCGTCATATCCTTTACCATTGCGACTTCTAAAACTCTTCCGGCCAATATAAATTTTTCTTCTTTTTTTAATTTTGAGATAAAATATTCCTCAACCATTCCGATATAGCCGCCTGAAATAAATTTCACCTTTAACATCGCATCACTTACAATCGCTCCCATATTCATACGGTGAAGCATTGCAATTCTTCTTGAAGTTACTTTAAACAGGCCATCTTCCATTACAACGACTTTATGATATTCTTCATAACTTTTTAAAGCGCTTCCGCCAATTGTAAGAAAATCAAGAATATTTTTCCATTCATCATCGGTCATTTCCTGAAAGGTATAAATTTGTTTAATCCTTTCATAGGTTTCTTCAGGATAAAATCCATCGCCAATCGCTAAAGTCATTAAAAATTGAACCAAAACATCAAAACATAACACCTGAGGCTCACGAGGTTCTATAACATTTTGCTTCACCGCTTCCTTCAATGCAGCAACTTCAATCAATTCCAAAGAATGGGTGGGAACACAGTAAATTTTTGACGTTTCAAAAGGAGAGTGGCCACTTCGCCCGGCTCGCTGAAGAAATCTTGCAACACCTTTAGCTGAACCTATTTGTATCACAGTATCAACAGGTTTGAAGTCGATACCTAAATCTAAAGATGAAGTAGAAACAACAGCCTTTAATTTTCCATTACTCAAATTTTCTTCAATCCAAATTCTTAAATGAGCATCGATCGAGCTGTGATGAATTGCAATCTGGCCGGCAAAATCAGGGTAAACATCTAATAATAATTGATACCACATTTCGCTTTGACTCCGGGTATTCGTAAAAACGATTGTCGATTTTGAATTTAAAATAATAGGAACAACTTTGTCTGCTAATTTATGCCCAAGATGTCCTGCCCAAGGCAAAATTTCTACTTCATCCGGAAAAACAGGAATAATATCAATCTTTTTATGCTCTTTGGCGGTAACTTTTGTTTTTTTAATATGATAAGGAATCAATACTTCCATGGCTTCATCAAGATTTCCGATGGTTGCTGTAATTCCCCAGATTTTAATTTTCGGGACATATTTTCTGAGCTGGGAAATACCTAATTCAACAATAACTCCACGTTTTGAACCTAATAATTCATGCCATTCATCAATGACAATACTTTGTAGATTTTGGAAGAATCTCGGATGATTTTTTTGTCCGAGAAGCAAATGTAAACTTTCTGGTGTTGCGACTAAAATTTCGGGCATATTTTTGACCTGCTGCTGCCTTACTTTTGGATCGGTATCTCCATTTCTTATACCTACCGCCCAGTCCAGACCGATCTCGTCAATTGCTTCCTGCATTGCTTTTGCAATATCTTTTGAAAGTGATCGAAGTGGAGTTATCCAAATCATTTTTAATCCTTTACCATACTTTTCTGGATAATTTAGAAAGTCTGAAATTAAAGCTAAAAAAACGGAATATGTCTTTCCAAAACCCGTAGGCGCTACGACCATTCCGCTGTAGCCATTTCCGAATTTTTTCCAGGTTTCAATCTGAAATCTAAATGGTGAAATACCTTTTCCCTCCATCCATTGCTGAATGACGTTGAATCCGTTGGTATTTTCAAAAGTGGTCAAATTTATATTTTTAATTATATCAGGTTTATTGTATCAATTTTTTAACTTCTTCTAAATCATCAATTTCATTTACTGTTTTATCTTTCCGCCATCTTACAATCCTCGGAAAACGTAATGCTACACCGCTTTTATGACGATTGCTAAATCCTATTCCTTCAAAAGCGATTTCAAAAACTAACTCCGCTTTAACTGTCCTCACAGGTCCAAATTTTTCAATGGCATTTTTGTTGACAAATTTACTGACTTCCATAATTTCTTTATCAGTAAGCCCGGAATATGCCTTTGCAATTGTGACCAAGCTGTCACCGTTTTTTACGGCAAAAGTGTAGTCAGTATAATAAGCGCTTCGTCGTCCGCTACCTTTTTGAGCGTAAATTAAAACGGCATCAATAGTCAACGGATTGATTTTCCATTTCCACCAATCGCCTTTTTTCCGTCCGGAATGATAAGGGGAATTTTTCTGTTTCAGCATCAAACCTTCACTGTTTATTTCCCGCGAATTTTCTCTTACTTCATTTAAATCCTGCCAGTTTTCAAAATCAATAATTTTAGATATTTTTATATTCTCGGGAGCTTCATTTAGTAATAATTCTTCCAGCATTGCCCTTCTGGCAGAGATTGGCTTTTCCCTCAGATCTGTGCCTTCCAACTCTAATAAATCATAAGCAAAAACTTGAATAGGAATTTCGGAGAGCATTTTTTTAGTTAATGTTTTTCTATTTAATCTTTTTTGCAATTCATTGAAATTTAAAACCTTATCATCTTTTACCGCAAGTATTTCTCCATCTAAAACAAAGTTGCCGTTCATTGCTTTTACAACATCTGCAATTTCCGGAAACTGTTCTGTAATTAGTTCTTCACCTCTTGACCAGATAAAAACTTCTTCATTTCTTTTGATGATTTGCCCACGAATTCCGTCCCATTTATATTCAATCTGCCATTCATCGGGACTGCCCAATTCTTCCAGTTCTTTTTCCAAAGGATACGCTAAACAGAAAGGATAGGGTTTAGAATTATCGGGGTTAATTTTTTCCGCTGAAATCAGTTCTTTAAATGAAATTTCATCTGGCAGCCATTTTCCCATTAAACTGTGTGTTAACGTGCTTGATTCCTGATCTGAGAATTTTGTTAACGCATTAATTAATGTTTTGTCAGAAACTCCAATCCTGAAGCTTCCTCCTAATAATTTATTGAAGATCAACCGTTCCGTATAATCTAAACCATTCCAGGAATTTAACACAAATTCTTTTTTTTCTACATCAGTTTTACCCTTCAGATTAATAATATCATTCATCCATTGGGAAAGTGTACGGTCAATTTTTTTCGCCGGAGGAGGCAAAATCAGCGAAAGAGTTTCACCAAGATCTCCAACCGAGGAATAGCTTTCCTGAAATAACCAAAAGGGCAATTTTGTAATCTCCAGGGCCCATTCTTTCATATAATTTGTATTGACGTTCCGTTTTGGTCTTTTCCCTGTAAACAATGCAATGAACCATACCTTATCTTCGTCCGGAGCACGTTCCAGATAATCAATGATTGCATCAATTTTGGCATTGGTTTTATTGGTGCTTTCCAAAGCATTGATCAGATCTGCAAAATTTTTCATGGCTCAGGATTTTCTATGGTTTCTTTTTCGGTTTCTTCTTCTTCATCATCTCCATATAACGTTTCAACGACGTCGGATTTTATTCCTAATTCATTCAGATATTTAGAAAAAACTTCGGTTTGTCCGTGCGTTACATGAACAATTTCCGCTTCTGTGGCTTGTATGGCCTGTAATAACCCTTTCCAGTCAACATGATCACTCATAGGAAAACCCGCATCTGCACTTCGCCATCTTCGGGCACCGCGAACCTGCATCCAGCCTGAACAAATTGCCGTTGCAGCATTAGGAATTTTCTTAATCACATTGCTGTCCAGCAAAGCCGGCGGAACGATCACAATTTCATTCTGCACATGTTTCACACTTTCTCTAAAATCAGGAATTTCATAGTCCGGAAGGTCGATCCCTACGGTTTCAAAAGCTTCATTTAATTTTCCGATAGAGTAGTGAACGTGGATCTTTCCCAATCCTTCAACAGCCTTCATAATTCTTTGAGCTTTACCCAACGAATAGCCGATGAACACTGAAGTTTTTTGATTTTCTTTATTTCGTAAAACCCAATTTTGAAGCTTTTTATTTAAATCTTCAACTTCAAGCCAATTGTAAATCGGCAAACCAAAAGTGCTTTCTGTAACAAATTCATTACATTTTACAAGCTCAAAAGGAGTACTTAAACCATCATCCTGAACTTTATAATCTCCGGAAATCACACTCACGTAACCTTTATATTCGAGACGAATCTGTGCAGAACCAATAATATGGCCCGCGGGATGAAGTGAAACTTTAACCCCATTCATATCGATAACCTCCCCATATTCAACACTTTGACATTCAATATCGGGAGAAATCCTCTGATGCAGAATTGGTTTTGTAAAATGATGGCAAAGATATTTTTTCATTCCCCAACGGGCATGATCGGCATGACCATGGGTAATTACTGCCAAATCGACAGGCCGCCAAGGGTCAATGTAAAATTTTCCTTGCGGGCAATAAATTCCTTTATTTGTGAATGTGATTAGTTTCAATGGATAATTGGTTTGGATTTATTATTCAAAAATCTAACCAATTACTTGAATTAAATAAGTGATTTTAAAGTTTTGTGAAAAATTTCAATACTTTTTTCCATTTCATTGAAATTAAAATTTCCATAGCCTAATCTCATTGCTGTAAGATTTTTATTTTGATAAAGCAATGTTTTTGGAATAAATAGGTTATTTTTTGCACATTCACGGCTAAAATGCATCAAATTAACCGGATATTTCCATTCCGCCCAAATAGCTAAGCCGCCGGAAGGCTTTTGAAAATTAATAAATTCTTTTAAATTTTGCTCAAGAAGTAAAGAAAAATGATCCCGCCTTTCCTGATAAATCTTGAGAGATTTTTTAAGATAACGATTAATTTCACCTTCAGAAATCATTTCACCCAAGACATGTTCCATCAATACATCTCCTTGTCTGTCAATGATTCCCAGATATTTTCTCATTTCAATCATAAGATTTTCGGGAGCAACAATAAATCCCGTTCGAAAACCCGGTGCAAGAGATTTTCCGAAAGAACCGATATAAATAACCATCCCGCTAGTATCTGCGCTGGCCAAAGGCAAAATAGGGCTTTTATCGTAATGAAATTCATAATCATAATCATCTTCAAGTATAATAAAACCAAATTCGTGAGCTAAATTTAACAATTCCAATCTTCGCTGTGCACTTAATGCCACAGTTGTAGGATAATGATGATGTGGTGTAAGGTAAAGCATTCTTACTTTTTGTTTTTCACATATTTTTCTGACTTCTTCTACATTAATCCCTTCATTATCAATAGAAATCGTCTCGATTTTCACGCCTGTTTTCTGAAAAATCATGTTTACAGAAAAATAGCTTAATTCACCCACCAAAACTGTGTCATTTTGAGATAACAGTATTTCAGAAACAATATAAATGCTCATTTCTGTACTTCTGGTGATCAGAAGATTATTCTTTGAAATAGGTAAACCTCTTGATAAATTTAAATACTGAGAAAGATTTTGTTTAAAAAATTCACTTCCATCCTGATTGTATTGTCCTATTTTATGCGCTTTTCTTTTCAAAATTGAACTGTAAATCCGGGAATGCTGATCGATCTGAGTTAAGCGAATATCAGGAATCCCGTCATTAAAAATATATTCACAATTGGAATGCTCAAAAGGATTGTCTAAAATATTTGAAGTTTTAAAAGAAAAACCTGCTGTTTTCGGATAATTTTCGAGATTACTATTTTCAAAATCTCTAATTTTTATTGGCTTTTCCTGATCTTTTCCAATGATAAAAGTTCCTTTATTGGGCTGAATCTCTATCCAACCCTGAGCATACAGTTCTTCATATACATTTACAATTGTATTTCTATGAACCTCAAGGGTTTGACTCAAGATTCTTGTTCCGGGAAGTTTTGTTCCAAATGGAAGATAACCTCTCTGAATAGCATTAATCAGTTGATTCGTAATCTGCATATATATAGAAATATCAGATTTTCTATCAACTTTAATGAAGCTTTTATAAGGAATTTCAACCGGACTATCCATAATATTAAAACTGGCACCATTCAACCATCCGGCAATATACTACATTTGATTTTAAAATAAAACATATGGAATTTTTTAATCTGCTTGAAAGAATTGTAAAAGATGATGAAACGCATGCTAAATGGCTTAACACGCTTTCTTTTATGGAAAATGCCGGCGCAAGAAAAATTTCTGCCTGTGAACATCCGACGAAAGTGAGTTTAATTCAGTTAAAACATGCTGCAGAAGAGCATCGTCATGCTTATTATCTAAAAAAACAAATTGGAAAATTAGATTCTCAATTTTGTAAAAGTTATGAAGGGCAAGAGCTTCTGGCACCGATTGCTACACGGCAATATCTTCATTCTTTGGATATAAAAGCCTGTAAATATCTTCAGAATAATTTCAGTTTAACAAAAGAAGAATTAAAATATGCGGCCTATCTTTTTGTGACTTACGCGATTGAAGTTCGCGCCGATGAATTGTATCCGGTTTATCAGGATATTTTGACAAAAACTTCATCTAAAATTATGGTTAAATCAATAATTCTTGAAGAAGAAGGACATTTGGAGGAAATGATCAATCAATTGGATGAGTTTTTAGAAAATTGGAAACCTCATGCTGAAAATATTTTAAAAATCGAACATGAACTTCATGATCAATGGATCAACGCTATCGTTGAAGAAGTTGCAAAGTTTAATTATGCTTAAAAATTTTCGCCATTTTCAGGAAGCATTAGAAAAAAGAAAAGAAGAGGGGACTTTGAGAATTTTACAGCCAAAATCAGAAGGAATAGATTTTTATTCTAATGATTATCTGGGATTGGCAAGACATAATGAATTACAAAATTTACTAGTAAAGCAAATTATAAAAAATCCTCAATTAATATCTGGAAGTACCGGCTCCAGGTTGATAAGCGGAAACAGTCCGATTGTTATTGAAACCGAAAATTATATTGCAAAAGAACATAATTATTCTTCTGCTTTGCTTTTTTCTTCGGGTTATAATACCAATTTAGCTTTATTTTCGACGCTTCCGACTCGATACGATACGATTATCGTTGATGAAAAAATTCATCGTTCCGTACATGATGCCTGTAAAATGTCCCATGCGAAAAAGTTGAAATTTAAGCATAATAGTTCTGAAGATTTAGAGCGGATTTTAAAGAGACAAAACGGCAATTGTTATATCGCTATTGAGAGTCTTTATTCGATGGATGGGGATTTTGCACCCATTCGAGAGATTGCAGAAATCGCTGAGAAATATAACGCTCATTTAATTGTTGATGAAGCTCATGCTTTTGGGGTTTTTGGATATGGTTTGGTTACAAAATATCAATTGCAAAGTAAAGTTACAGCTACCGTTATAACTTATGGAAAAGCCTTAGGAGCGCATGGTGCAGCCATTTTAAGTAATAATATCATAAGCTCTTATCTCATTAATTTTGCATCACCTTTCATCTACACAACTTCAGCGCAAGACGTTCAGTGGGCGAGTATAAAAACAGGCTATGAGTTTTTAAAAGTAAAAAATGAAATATCAATAAAACTTCAGGAAAACATTAAAATTTTTCGTCAACAGAATTTAAAAACTCCTTCTTCTGAAAACAGCCCGATTCAGGCGATTATAGTTCCTGATAATCATCAATTAAGAACCTTAAAGGAAACTTTATTGGATGAAGGATTTTTGACCTATGCCGTTTTTAGTCCGGCTGTAAAAGAAGGAACCGAAAGATTAAGAATTTGCCTGCATAGTTTCAATACAGAAGAGGAAATTATACAGCTAACGAGAATTATTAAAGAATTTATATGAAATTATTCATAACCGGAATCGGAACGGAAGTAGGAAAAACCGTTTGTTCGGCAATTTTAACGAAATATTTTAATGCTGATTATTGGAAACCGGTTCAGTCAGGGGATTTACATTTTTCAGACAGCATGAAAATTCAAAACTGGGTTGGTGAAAATGTTGTTATTCATCTTGAAACCTATCGCTTACAACTCGCTGCATCGCCTCACCAATCGGCCGCAGAAGAAGGAATTTCAATTACGATCAATGATTTTCAACTTCCTGAAACTCAAAATAATTTAATCGTAGAAGGAGCGGGCGGATTAATGGTTCCACTAAATGACACCGAATTTATGATTGATTTAATTGAAAAATTAAATATTCCTGCTGCGCTGGTGGTGAGAAATTATTTAGGCTGTATCAATCACAGTTTATTGTCGATATTGGCTTTAAATCAAAGAAAAATTAATCTAAAATATTTGATTCTTAATGGAAATTTTCCACCCGATACAGAAAAAATCATATGTAAAAATATTCAACCTGAAACCGAAATTATCAGAATTCCCAACATCGAAAATTTAACAAGAGAAAATATAGAAAATATTACAGAACAATTAACAAAAATAGGATAATGAATACAACAAAATTGAGAAATAACTGGACAAAACAAGAGATAGAAGAAATTTACAATTTACCTTTACTGGAGCTCATTTACAAAGCTGCCACCGTTCACCGCGAGTGGCATAATCCTGAAGAAATTCAAATGTCGACATTATTATCAATAAAAACGGGCGGCTGTCCGGAAGATTGCTCTTATTGTGGACAGGCAGCGCGTTATCACACCAATATTAAAGTTCAGGCTTTGCTTCCGACCGAACAAGTTATTGAGCATGCTCAAAAAGCAAAAGACAGTGGCTCATCCCGTTTCTGCATGGCTGCAGCGTGGAGAGAAGTCCGTAACAACCGTGATTTTGATCGCGTAATCGATATGGTAAAAGGTGTAAATGAATTGGGAATGGAAGTTTGCTGTACATTGGGAATGTTGACGGAAGAACAGGCAATTCGTCTGCAGGAAGCAGGTTTATATGCTTACAATCACAATCTTGACACTTCGGAGCAATATTATGAAGAGATTATTTCTACAAGAACTTTTGACAACAGAATTAATACCATAAACAATGTCAGAAAAGCAGGAATTACAGTATGTTCAGGAGGAATTATCGGATTAGGAGAAACGCACAGAGACAGAATTTCAATGCTTTTAACCTTAGCAACAATGCCAAAACATCCGGAATCTGTTCCTATCAACGCATTGGCCAGAGTAGCCGGAACTCCGCTTGAAAACAATGAAAAAACGGATACCTGGGAAATGGTGAGAATAATCGCTACTGCAAGAATTATCATGCCTTCTTCGATGGTTCGTTTAAGCGCGGGAAGAATTGAAATGACTGAATTTGAGCAAGGCTGGTGTTTCATGGCTGGCGCCAATTCTATTTTTACGGGAGAGAGAGAAACCTTGTTGGTAACGCCAAATCCGGGAGTTTCGGAAGATATGCAAATGTTGCAGACTTTAGGATTAAAGCCGATGAAAAGACAAGCCGAAAAAGTGATGGATCAATTTGAAACCTGGAAAACTAACGCCTAGTTTAATTTCTGAAATTATGAATTGTGAATACTCAATTGTCAATATAAGGCTGGAAAATTCACAATTCATTATTGACCATTCACAAAATTACTCATTACCAATTACCCCATTACTTATGAACTTACAAGAACGCGACAGAGCCGTCAACTGGCATCCTTACACTCAAATGAAAACTGCTGACGACGCCATTCCCATTGTGAGAGGAAAAGGAATCTATCTTTTTGATGATCAGGGAAATAAGTACATTGATGCTGTTTCTTCGTGGTGGGTGACACTTCACGGTCATGCGCATCCTTATATTGCACAGCGGGTTTCTGAACAGCTGAATACATTGGAACAGGTTATTTTTGCCGGTTTTACCCATGAACCTGCAATACAGCTTTCAGAGAATTTATTAAACCTTTTACCCGAAAATCAAGAAAAAGTTTTTTATTCTGACAACGGTTCGACAGCAGTGGAAGTTGCTTTAAAAATGTGCATTCAATTCGCGTATAATAAGGAAAAGGAAAAAAATAAAATTTTAGCTTTTAAAAATGCTTATCACGGTGATACTTTCGGGGCAATGTCTGTAAGCGGGCGAAGTGTCTGGACAAAACCTTTCGGGGAAATGTTGTTTGAAGTGATTTTCATTGATACTCCGACTTCTGAGAATTTGGAAAGCTTAAAAAATCAGATTGAAAATCATGCGGATGAAATTGCATGTTTCATTTACGAACCATTAATTCAGGGCGCGGCGGGAATGTTGATGTATGAAGCTCAACATTTAGATGAATTAATGAAATTTTGCAGAGAAAATGAAATTTTAATGATTCAGGATGAAGTTTTTACAGGTTTTGGGCGAACAGGAAAGCTTTTTGCCGCCAATTATCTTTCGGAAAAGCCCGATATCATGTGTTTTTCAAAAGGCTTGACAGGCGGAACGATGCCAATGGGAATCACAACCTGTTCAAACGAGATTTTCAATGCTTTTTTGTCTGATGATAAATATAAAACCTTATTTCATGGGCATTCTTTTACGGCAAATCCGTTGGCTTGTACGGCTGCTTTGGCAAGTATGGAACTTCTTTTGAAAGAAGAAACTCTGAATAACATCAACTTAATCTGTGAAAAGCATTTAAATTTTTCTAAAACATTACGACAGCATTCAAAAGTTGAAAATATCCGACAGACAGGAACAATATTAGCCTGGGAAATTAAAAATGATGAACAAACTTCTTATTTTAACGAAATCGGAAAGATTTTATACAACGAATTTTTAAAAAGAGGAATTATCATGCGCCCTTTGGGAAATGTGATGTATCTCGTACCACCATATTGTATTACTTCTGACGAACTGGATTTTATTTATCAGAATATTATTGGAGTTTTAAATCAAACTATAAATATTGCAGAAAAACAAAATATTTTAAGCAATAACTAATTTGGAAATGACAAATAGATTAGTAAATTTATCCTGAAAACCTATTGATCATGATGCAGCAGAATTTTGAATCCAATTCTTTATTTGAATTATACCAGCATTTAAACCTTCCTGTCAATCTTATCGATACGGCGGAAGGTTTTTCTATTTTTAATTTGAAAGAAGTCGGGTTTGAGCTTCCTTATCAATCGACACCTTACCGCCCGAATTTTTTCTCTTTTCTGTTTATAAAAGAAGGAGCTGGGAATTATACCATCGATGATTATTCGTTTGAGGTCAAAGCGCATTCGGTTTATTTTACCAATCCCAGCAATTACAGGACTTTTTGCTGGAAAAAAATCGAGGAAATTTATCTTATTACTTTTGATGAAGTTTTTCTTAAAAAATACATTAGTAAAGAAATTTTCAACACTTTTCCTTTTCTTTTAACGGAAACTGTAAAGCCTAAAATCGTTACTGATGAATTTTATGAAAGCGTGGAAAAAGTTTATCTTCAAATTCGTTCTGAATATATCGGAAGCTCCGTTCATAAATATAAAATTATCGGGCATCTTCTCGCGGTTTTATTTTTCAAGATTAAAGAATATTTCTGGCAGGATTACAACCCGATCTACGAAGGAAACAGAAGCTCACAGATCGTGAAATCTTTTAAACAGCTTTTAGAAAGGCATTACAGAGATTTAAGTTCGGATAAAGTGGAAACTGTTTTCAGGGTTCAGGATTACGCTCAAGCTCAAAATCTGCATCCTAACTATTTAAGCAGCGTTATAAAGTCTAAAACAGGAAAATCAATCGCAACATGGATTGCCGAAAAAACCATTTCCGAAGCTAAAGCTTTATTGGAGAATTCCTCGATCTCTATTAAGGAAATTACTTTTAAACTGGGTTTTTCTGAAGCTGCGCATTTTAGTAATTATTTCAAGAAACATACGGGAACAACACCTGTACGATACAGAAAGGAAATTTCTGAAAGTAAATAATTTTACAATTAATTATAAGAATTTTTACACCTTTACAATAAAAGCATCCTTTAGATTCTTACGAAATACCAAATTATTTTCTAGTTAGTGAGTATCCGTGAAAATATACAAAAAAACGGAGCTTGAAAATCAAACTCCGCTTAATAAATTGTTTCGCTAAAAATTATTTACCTAAATAAGATTTAAGGATCTTGCTTCTGGTATTATGTTTTAGTCTCTTAATCGCTTTTTCTTTGATCTGACGCACTCTCTCTCTTGTAAGATCGAAAGTTTCACCAATTTCTTCAAGCGTCATCGGATGTTTACCGTTCAGTCCAAAGTATAATCTTACCAGATCCGCCTCTCTTGGAGTTAAAGTATTCAATGCTCTTTCGATCTCAATTTGAAGAGATTCAAGCATCAGATCTTTATCCGGGCTAGGAGATTCTCCTGAACGTAATACATCATAAAGATTAGAATCTTCACCTTCTACCAAAGGCGCATCCATAGACAAATGTCTTCCGGAATTCTTCATAGATTCTTTGATATCTTCCTCGCTCATATCAAGAACTTCAGCCAACTCTTCCGGAGAAGGTGGTCTTTCATTTTCCTGCTCCAAGTGAGCGTATGCTTTGTTAATTTTGTTGATAGAACCAATTTTGTTCAACGGCAATCTTACAATTCTTGACTGCTCAGCCAACGCCTGTAAAATTGATTGACGGATCCACCAAACTGCGTAAGAGATAAATTTGAAACCTCTTGTTTCATCATACCTTTTTGCCGCCTTCATCAATCCTAAATTACCTTCATTAATCAAATCGGGTAAAGAAAGACCTTGATTTTGGTACTGTTTAGATACTGAAACCACGAAACGAAGGTTGGCTTTGATTAATTTCTCAAGTGCTGCTCTGTCGCCCGCACGTATTCTTTGTGCCAATTCTACCTCTTCGTCCGCAGTAATTAGCTCTACTTTACCAATTTCCTGCAAATACTTGTCTAATGAAGCAGTTTCCCTGTTGGTTACCTGCTTAGTGATTTTTAATTGTCTCATCTATTTTATCCTCAAAAAAGAGTTACTATATATTATACGTTTGAAAAGGTAAAAAGGTTACACTTATTTCAATATTTTTCATTTAATTAAATTGAGTCTGGAAAATTAGTTGTAGATTATAGCTCTTGTGTTTCAGATGGTGACTTTATCATATCGTACTTTGAATTATTGAGCAGTGTTTTTTAAATTATAAGTTTTACTATTTTTTTAAGGAGCTATTTGATTACATCGAAAAGCTGTTTTATTTTTTATTTGAAGCTTTTTCCCGCTTTCCGTTGCAATTCCTCATTACGCGGCTCCGCTTCGCTTCGCCGCTCCATTGCGGGATTTTCACTGCAATCGGGGCTAGGGTTGCAGGTATCAATTAAACATTAGGGAAAATATCCAAAGTTTGTCATGCATCTAAGCATAGTTAAAAATATCTGAAAAGATTTGAGTCTAGTTGCTTTCAGCATGACAAACTTTGTGACAATAAAAAAGCGAAACCGAAGTTCCGCCTTTATAGTCAAGAATAAATGATTGAAAATTAACGTGAAGATTGTAATAATTGAGTGTCAATCGGCAACCGTAAATTCTTAATTATTAAAATAAATCATTCAATAATTTTGCCAGTCTCAAACCTCCGTAAAGAAGCTGTCTTTCAAGCGTATCATTGAATTTATACTGATAATCGTATGATAATTTCGAATCGTTTGGAGTCTGAGCATAAATTTTATTCGCAATTTTATGAGAATCGTACAGCCAGTCTTCCAATGTTCCAGTCTGGATTTGCTTTACTTCGTCATTAGATTTGATATCTAAAAGAGTAGCATATTCCGTATAGCTGTATTTTTGCGAATCTACTAATTTACTGTCCCAAACTGAATGTAAATTTGTTTTATCACCAAAATAAGTGACATTAATTTTATTTCCTCCTAAATCTTCTGCTCTTCCAACGTGTAAAGGCTGAGAAAGATCTCCCATGATATGAATTAAGAAAATTAATGCTATTTTTCTGTCTTTTTCAGAAGTTTTTTCATCTTTTACCTGACCGGACAATGTTTTTACCTGACTGTAAAGACTTGGTCCGGCCTGAGCTTTCAAATTTTGCTCAAATGCTTTGAAATCCGTTTGTGGGTCGATGTTTACGTAATGCCAAGCTGAAGCCTGTTTCCAGGCACCTGTGGTATCAGATTTGATGAAGTCCGGCCAGTTTGCCCAATATGCAAGGCGTTCTCTCCCCATAATTTTTTTGATCTCTCTTTTTGCTTTACCCGAGAGATGATTTTCGGCAATTTCTGCGATTACACGGTGCCCCGTCAATCCCCATGCATAAGAGTATAACGATGAAGAAATGGATAATAAAAGCAAAATTTTGGAATAAATACTTTTCATTTTAAATAACATTTTCGAAGGGCAAAGATACGGCTCGCTTTCCGAAATAAAATTAAATATTAAGAATTTCTTACGGCTTATGGATTAATAAAATTTAATCTAAATAAAATATAAGTAAAATTTATTTTTTATTTATCTCTAAATCATTGAGATACCCGGCTCAGAATTTGAAAATTTGAAAATTAAACTATAAACTTTTAATTTCGTAGAAAATTATTCTTTTTACTATCAATTAATTAGTATTTTTAGAATAAATTTAATTTAAAATTATTTTTTCAAACATAAGAGATATATTATCTTTACAATCAAATCACTAAGGAGCACAATATGTATGAGAATAATATTGTAGATATGCATTACAATAAGCTGCAGACAGATTTCAGGGCAGAATCTGTAGCAGTCAATCTTTTGAAATATCACAGAGCAGTAAGTAATATTTTTATCGAAAGAATAGGCATCAATGACAGAGCTTATTTAAAGGATATTAAAAGTATCACGAGCAGTTATTTGGGATTTGATGAAGAGGTTTTTACGATAGAAACGTATAGGGAAGGGATTTATGATTATCTTCCGGAAGGGTTATTTCACCCTCCGTCATTAGGAGCAACCCGCAAAAATGTTGAAAATGTAGTTCGCGAAATCCGCAAGCAGAAAAGGGTAGAAGATGACGCCCGAAAATTTTTCAAACCTTTCGAATTAGAAATATTTTTCACCGAAATCAGTGCTTTGCTTAAAGAATTTGATTTCGATATTGCCAGTGATACCGACAGCCTGCTGGATACGGTGAGCGAACTTTGGCCTTTGCTAAAAATGCTTGACAAAAAGAATGCCTATATTTTCATTCATATTTTGCCGTTTTTTCACCAGATCAGAGGAGATAAAAAGTGGTTTGAAAAATGCATCAGCGCGTTTTTGCAGGTTCCTGTAGAAATCACTTTTACCCCGAATATTATTGATGATATTGAAGAAAGAGACGATTCAATGCTGTTGGGAAATTCGAGGCTGGGAGTGACGTATATTCCGAGTGGAAGTCATATGGACGGGCAGAGAAACTGGGTGGTCAATATTGGGCCGATCCCGTACGAGGACATGAAAAAATATATTCCGGGAAGCGCGTTCAGAAAAGTGCTTAATGCTTTATATGATTATTTTTTACCTGTAACCGTGGATGTGGAGGAAAATTTTATAACAGAAAAAAAAGAATATTCGTTTTGCCTCGAAGATGACGAAAGAAACGCCAGCCGTCTGGGATATTCTACTTTTCTGTAAAATATTTTATTATATTTACAATCACCAACAAAATATAAATTCGAAAAGAAAAACAATGGAAATTTCTTCAGTAAAAGGAATCTTTTTAAGGTATATTTTAATGCCTCTGATTGCAGTGATCATGATGATTATTTTAGGAGTAATCAGAAGAAATAAGCCTGCCATTAAAATTAAAGTCATTATTATTTACGTTCTGCTATGCAGCTTGTGTCTTGCTTTGCCCGGTTTTTTCGGGTTTGCGGGCAATTTATTTAACCCTTACTGGTATCTTATTGCGCAGATTTTTTACCTTATTTTCGGGATTATTCACGTCAATTTATTAGATAAATATTTCAAAAAGCATATCGAATCTCTGGCAATGAGTATTTTGTTTGAATCTATACTTTCATTGACCTGTATTGCGTTCGGAGGCTATCTTTTTTACTTAATTTTTAACTGGATCAGCAAAGGAACCGGATATCCGATCATGGCTGCGACAAGTATGTTTGTTTTTGTTGTTCCGATGGTATTTTATTACTGTTATATTCAGTTTATCAGCATACCTTTTGATATCTATAAAACATGGAGGTATTCACCGGATCAGAAACCGCCGGATTTTGATGGGGTGGATTTTGACAAATTAATGGTATTGAATGTTGAGCTAAGCAAGAACTTAGAAGACGCCAACAGATTTAGAATTAAAGCTAAAACCTTACCGACGGGAGTGAATTTCGGGGATTGGTTTTATAGAGTGGTAGACGATTATAATCATAAAAATCCGGGATCAATTATTCATCTTTCGGATCAGGAAAAAGAACCTTATTACTGGATTTTTTACATTAAAAAGTCGTTTTTCAGCTTTAGGAGATATATTGATTTCAACCAGGATATTACAAATAATGGTATTTCGGAAAATGACGTGGTGATCTGCAAAAGAGTGATCCAGCATGAGGAAGAAGGAGCCAGAAAATCATAATCACAAATTTTAAAAAGTATTACTATGATACAGCCGATAAAGCATTTCGCAATCAATTGGGTTGACGGGATGAAGGTTTCTCAAAGACACCTAAACGATCAGGATAATTTTTTAATTGACACAATCAGAGATTCAAATTCTCTGGGCATTACGACATATAATTACGGGCTTTTACCAATTCCGAACGAGTTTACGGATAAAACGATTTTTGATGTTCACAATACGGCAACAAATGATGTTCAATTGGTTATAAAGCATTGTAGCGCAGTTACTTTGGCAGGTTACAGGGTTGAATTGAATGATAGAAGAGTAAGTGTAAAATCACTGGCAAAATCAATGAATGAAGATCAGGCTGATGGTGAATATTATATCTTAATTTCTGTTAATCCGTTTGATAAAGTTCCGTTTGGAGATATTGATCCGGAAGAGATTCCACCGCGCCATCCGAATGCACAACCGAATCATCATATCGAATTACTTCCCGTAACTTCGCTGAACAGCAGCTATTCAGGAGGAAATTATCTTATTGTCGGAAAAGTTGACTTAAGAGCCAATATTGCGCAGGTAGATTCTAATTTTATTCCGCCGTGCACTTCTATTCAAAGTCATCCGGCGTTGTTGGATTATTACAACAGCTATGCAAAATCTATCGGAAATTTGCAGCAATATGCATTTAAAATCATTCAAAAAGCTTCCCATAAAAATCAAAACACTGCGTTGGCACAAAACGTTAAGTTTCTGTGTACCACAATGGTAAATACGTTTGGGGATATGTATTTCCAGTTCAGAAATATCATTCCATGGCAACCGCCCGTGTTTTTGATTGAAAGTTTTGCCAAACTGGCGCTTCATTTATACAATTCGACTCAGGTTTTGGTGCCTGCAGAGTTGGAAGAAATGTTGAATTATAGCTTAGAATGGAGTGAAATTGCTCCTCATACGTTGCTAAACCAACTTTCTATCGTTGCTGAAACAAATTATGACCATCACAATTGCGGAGAACCTTTGTTGTATATTCAGCAGATGCTGAGGAGTTTAGAAACAATTTTCTCTAAATTGAGCGAGCTGGATTACATCGGTCAGAGAAAAGAAAATATCATTGTTAACGAACAGGAAGTTTCTTCAAACAACAATCCAAAGAGAGGTTGGAGCGTTTTAGATTAATGCAAATTAAAGCTAAAAAATATAAAATCCCGTTATTGAAATTTCGGGATTTTTTGTATAAAATTGTTAGATTAAATTATACATTAAATTTGTTATTCCATAAGAATCCAGACCAAGTTAAATAGATTCTTCTTAAAATTTATAAATAAAAAATGAACTTAGAATTAATAAGACAAGACACAAAAGGATTATCCGATAATAAAATATTCCTCAACAATGCCGGTTCATCATTAATGCCAAAAGTTGTTGTAGAATCAATGGTTGATTATTTTCATCAGGAAGAGCAGTTCGGAGGATATGAAGTTGCCAACCGCAATGCAACTTTGTTGGAAGAATTTTATGAAGAAACAGCAAAAATGATCAACTGTAAATCTTCCAATATTGCTTTTGCGAACAGTGCGACAGATGCCTACGTAAAAGCTTTGTCAAGTATTGTTTTTAAAGAAGGGGATTGCATTATTACAACCGTTGATGATTATATTTCTAACCAGATCACTTTTATTTCTTTACAGAAAAAATTAAATGTAAAAGTGATAAGAACGAAAAATCTTTCAGATAATGAATTAGATTTGGAAGACCTGGAAAATTTAATCAAACAACACAATCCAAAATTGGTCGCGGTCACTCATATTCCGACCAATTCCGGATTGATTCAAAATGTTGAAGGTGTTGGTAAAATTTGCCGTCAATATGATATTTTATATTTAGTAGATGCCTGTCAGTCGGTTGGCCAGATGGTTGTGGATGTTGAAAAAATTGGTTGTGATTTCTTAACGGCGACCGGAAGAAAATTCATGCGAGGACCGAGAGGAACAGGATTTTTATATGTTTCGGATCGGGTTTTAGAACAAAATTATGCTCCGTTATTATTGGATATGAGAGGAGCTCATTGGTCAGAATATGATGACTACGAACTATTCAAAACGGCAAAACGATTTGAGCATTGGGAAATTTCTTACGGTTCGTTGCTAGGCTTTATGGAAGCTATAAAATATGCCAATACTATCGGTTTAGATACGATAGAAAATTATAACAGAAAACTTTCAGAAAAGCTTAGAACAAATCTTCAAAACAGTGGTTTCAAAATTTGGGATATAGGAAACCGGTTGAGCAGTATTATTACATTTTGTGGTCCTGATGGTGATCTTGAAAATATTCAACGAGTTCTTAAGGATAATAATATATTTTTCTCCGTGACGTATAAAAACTCAGCTTTGATTGATTTTACAAATAAAAACATCAATGGAATAGTAAGACTTTCACCACATTACTTTAATACGATGGAAGAAATTGAAAAAGTTTCAGAGATTTTGAAGAATAGCTTGAAGTAATTTTGAAAATTAATCTGGTTTTAAAATTTGAGATGCTTCGACAGGCTCAGCATGACATTCTTAATACTATTGCCATTTTGTAGCGATGTCATGCTGAGCCTGTCGAAGCATCTCAATAAACTTAATATTCTTAATTCCTTAATAAAATCTTAATGGTTTAAAATATAATTTACTTTTTCACCAATATTTTCTCAGTCGCTTTTCTGCTCAAAACTTCCTGTTTTCCATTAACTTCAACAGTTATAGATTTATCAAAATTTTCAATTTTATTGATTTTAATTTTGGTGTTTAAAAGCAGTTTTCTTTCCGTTAAATAATTCAAAAAAGCGTCATCAGATAGCGTTACAGAAGCAAAAATAACAGTTTCGCCAACATTGCACGAACTTAGTTTTTGTAAATCCTGAGCAATAATATTTCCGTCTTTGTCAGGAATCGGCTCACCATGCGGATCAAATTTAGGATAATCTAAAATTTCATCCATTTTATCGAAAAATACCTGAGAATGAACATGTTCCAGTTGTTCTGCAATCTCATGGACATTTTCCCAGCCGAAGTTCATTTTTTTAACCAAAAACATTTCGGTAAGCCTATGTTTTCTTACGACAAGTGCAGCTTCACGCTTGCCTTTGTCAGTGACTTTCAGCGGCTTATACGTTTCATAAATTACCCAGCTTTTGTCTGCAAATTTCTTCATCATATTATTAACACTCGGCATTTTTACGTTTAAAAACTTGCTGAGCTCGTTAATAGTCACTTTTCCTTCATTGTCAACTAAGTGAAACAAAGCCTTCAGATAATTCTCTTCTGTTAATGTTGTTTTCAAAATGTTAGATGATTTTCAATACAAATCTAACAAAATATTATTAATTATTTACGCTTGTTCGTTTAACTTTTTTTATTTTTGATCTATGAAATTTTCATTTAAAAACGACTATTCAGAAGGTTGTCATCCCCATATTTTAGAAGCACTTTTACGTCATAACCTTGATCAGCAGGCTGGTTACGGAGAAGATCAATATTCTTTAAAGGCGAAAGAATTAATTAAGGAAAAAATCGATAATCCAGACTCGGATGTTTATTTTGTTTCAGGTGGTACTCAGGCAAATCTGATTGTAATCTCTTCAATTTTAAGACCTTATCAATGTGTAATTTCCGCATCAACAGGACATATCCTGAATAATGAAACCGGAGCGATCGAAGCGACCGGACACAAAATTTTAAGCATTGAAAAAGAAGACGGAAAATTAACTCCGCAAGATATTATTCCTGTTATGGAAAGCCATAAAAATGTTCCGCATCAGGTAATGCCGAAATTGGTTTATATCTCAAATTCTACGGAGTTAGGAACGATTTATACCTTAAAAGAATTGGAAGATCTTTCAAAATTCTGTAAAGAAAATAATTTATACCTGTTCATGGACGGAGCAAGAATGGGACAAGGGCTGACTGCAGAAATCAGTGATCTTACCTTGGAAAAAGTTGCCGAATTAACCGATGTTTTTTACTTGGGCGGAACAAAAAACGGAGCATTGATAGGAGAGGCGATTGTCATTAATAATCAGGAACTTCAACAGGATTTTGCTTTTAATATTAAACAAAAAGGTGCTTTGCTGGCAAAAGGAAGATTGTTGGGAATACAGTTTGTGGAACTGATGAAAAATGATCTGTATTTTGATCTTGCAAAACACGCGAATCAACAGGCCATGAAAATTAAAAATGTTATGAAAGAAAAAGAAATAGAATTTCTTTCTGACACTTATACCAATCAAATTTTCCCGATTTTAAGCAATAACCTGATCGAAAAATTATTAGAAAAGTTTGAATTTTATATTTGGAAGAAAATCGACGACAATTTTTCAGCCATTCGTCTCATCACTTCCTGGAATACCAATGACGAGGCCGTGAATGATTTTATTGAAATTGTAAAGAGGGAAATGTAGAAGGGATTAGGAATTAGGCTTTAGATAATAAAAAAATGCAACCGGATTGGGTTGCATTTTTATTTTAGATGGTTGAATTTTATTTCAAAGCTTCTGCAACGACTTTACAGTCTGCCGCTTTCAGAGTTCTTCCGCCTTCGTATTTGATTTTATTTTCGTTGGCATATTTTGTTCCGGTCTGTGCATCTCTTTCTCCGATTCCTTCGATTAATGAATTATTTTTCTGCAGGAAGTAAATATCGTTGGTGCTTTTCTTCCCTTCTGAACTAAATTCGTAGGTCAATCTCAAGGTATCTCCTGATTTCATTCCTGATAAAGTGCCGTCATTGCTGTCTTTTTCACTGTTTTTAGTAGCCATTTTTCCGGTAATTGTCCCAAGATTATCATCAATACTCACAAAAACAGTGTCTTTCCCGGTTACGCCCATGTAGCAGAACGATTTTGGACCTAATGTATCAACAACAGGTTCCGTGATTGCTGTAGAATCAGTTTTTGCTTCCGCGACAGGCGCTTCTGCTTTTTTATTACAGTTCATTAAGAAAACGGATAATGAACTTAACAAGATTAATTTTTTCATACCTTTTTATTATAGTTAATCAAATTTCGTGCACTAAAATAGCAATACTATTTATAATTAATCATACATGTTAATAAAAAATAATTTTTCAACATAAAAATAATTATTGATTTAAAAATTTGAATTAATAATTTAATTATTGAATATTTTTCTAATTGCTGAGAATCGCTTAAAAAATTTCTTTCCAAATATTTTGCTGTAAGAGATAAAAATATTTTAGGCATGATAAGTGTTTATATTAATATATGAAATACAAAATGAAAAAAATATTTTTGATCTGCATTTTTAATTTGTTCTTGCTTAATTGCAACATTAATGCTCAGAAACCACAAAATTATATTTATACATCATCAGGAGATCTGCAAAATATCGAAAAGATGATTATGCGAAAAGACATCGGTGGCGTGCAGATTGTTTATAACTGGAAATCTTTAGAAAAAGCGAAAGATGTTTATGATTTTTCAGGAATAGAAAAAGATCTTGAATATTTAACGAAATTAGATAGAAAATTATTCATTCAGCTTCAGGATAGATTTTTTGAACCTGAAGCCAGACATGTTCCCGATTATATTTTAAATGATAAAGAATATACCGGCGGATTAGTCCCTCAGTTTGATAATCCGGGAGAAAATAAACCGGTCGGAAACGGATGGGCAACGCAGCAATGGAATCCCGCTGTTCAACAAAGATTTCAAAAATTAATAGGAGAGCTGGCTAAGAAATTTGACGGTAAAATTCAGGGAATAAACCTTCCGGAAACTGCGATTGATATTAACATTAAAAAAGATAAAACGGGATTTAGCTGCGACAAATATTTTCAGGCGGAATTGGATAATTTAAAATTTGCAAGAGAAGCTTTCAAACAATCTTATGTACTTCAATACGTTAATTTTTTTCCGTGTGAGTGGGAAAATGATCATAAATATATGTCGAGATTATTCGATTTTGCGGATAAAAATAAGATAGGTTTAGGCGGACCGGACATTGTTCCGAATAAAAAAGGGCAGATGAAAAACTCATATCCATTTTTTAATCAATATAAAGGAAAGCTTTCTTTAGTGGCAATGGCTGTTCAGGAACCAACGCTAACTTACAAGAATCCGAAAACGAAAAAACCATTTACGAAGAAAGAATTTGTAGCATATGCAGAAAATTATTTAGGAGTTAACATAATATTTTGGAGTGTAAAATCTCCTTGGTTAAAAAATTGAAAATAGTATTTTTTATTATAATTATATGAATTTCCACAATTTTTTACACTTTCAACAAACCCCTAAAACCTCTGGCAGCATAATAAGAATCGGCTCCGTTGTGATATGTGAAAACCGTATTATAGCGTCTGTCACAGAAAATTGCTCCACCAAGTTCGCGGATTTCAGGGGGTGTTTTTATCCAACTTGAAGTTTTTAAATCAAATTTACCAAGTTCCTGAAGTTGTCGGTATTGTTCTTCAGTTAAAAGCTCAACACCCATTTCAGAGGCTTTGTCGATCACATTATTTTCAGGTTTATTGGTTTTTCTGGCTTCCCAGGCCTGATAATCGTAGCAAAGACTTCTTCGTTTGGGACTTTCGGGTGAGCAGTCGACGAAAATATATTCGTAGGTTTTCTTATCATAATTGATAACATCAGGTTCGCCCTCGGTTTCTTCCATTTCATTCAAAGACCAAAGTTTTTCTGGACTTTTTTCCAATTTTGCTTGAATTTTTTCCCAGTTGAGACCTTCATGGCGATTCATATTTTTCTCAAAACGTAACTGCAAAATCTTTAATAATGAAGCAGTCTGTTCGAATGATAATTTTTTATTGTTTTTCATTGTAGATGATTTGTGTAATTTTAAATATAAGAAATTTTCCGGTCTGCCGGCCTGAAATACCACGAGATAATTACCAGTACAAGCAATAAAACCGCAGGAAGAATTTTACCAACCGGATCACCAACAATAAGGTGTGAAATTACCGCTCCGGACATCACAAAGAAAAATCCTGCATACGCCCATTCCTTTATTAACGGGAGTTTTGGAAGAAGTACAACAATAATTCCCAGGATTTTCCAGACACCGATGATGGTCATTAAATAAGTCGGATATCCTAATGTTGTGAAATTTTCAACTTCTTCTTTGTGTTTTAAAAGCTGGACGATAGCTGTAGAAACCATTCCGAGGGACATCCAAACGGTGAAAATCCAATAGATGATTTTGTTCCTTTTCTGTAATTTAGTTTGTGTTTCCATATTTATTTTTTGATTATTAATCATTTATGCCTTTGCCTTGTAGAATTTCCGGAATATATTTTTCGATTCTTGATTCGCGGGTTTTGCTCTGTTTTGCTGATGAAAAATAAAGTAGGTAAGCCCTTTGCCTTCCGGGAGTTAACGTTTCAAACGCTTCTTTTAATACTGAATTTTCATCTAATTTTAATTGAAACTCCTCAGGCATTTCAAATTCTTTGGTCTTTTTCATTTCAACTTTAACCCCTGATTTTTCCACTTCAACAGCTTCATAAACGTAATTTTTGATAATTTTTTCTAAATCAACGATTTCCTGAAGTTTTGTAAAACGAATCTGCCTCGCAGCCTGCACATTTTCAGTCTGTTGAATTAAAATTTTATCCGTGTCTTGCAGTAAAGCGCCTTTAAAGAGTAGGAGCGCGCAGTATTCTTTAAATCCGTGGATCAAAACGATATTTCTGCCATGATAGGTGTAACACGGGCAACCCCATTTTAAATCTTCTTCAAGTCCGGTGTCTAAAAGGATTGTTCTTAATTTTTCAAATTCTTTTTGCCATTGTTTGGCCTGGTTAAAGAAAAAATCAACTTTAGGATTCATAGTTCATAGATAATAAATTATTGCTAATGTGGTCAATTGTCAAGTGTGAAGTGTGAATTTTAATAGCTAATTTCTAGCTACTAATTTTTGAACGGTTTCCTGTAATCTGTTGTGAGCCAAATTGATGCCCTGTGCAAAAGGTAATTTCAAAATCTGATCTCTGATATCGACTGATTTATAGATCACATGCATGGTAAGTTTACTGGTTTGATCGGTCAGTTTTTCAAATTCCAAGAACTCAAGCTGAACGGGAAAAGGTGTATTTTCCATTTCGAAGGTTCTTGTCATTTTTTCATTTTCAATGAATTCATGAATGGTTCCGTTGGATTTGAAGACGACAACTCCTTGTGAATTTGAGGTTTCAAACTGATAGCTGCCATGTGGTTTGCTTTCAAGTTTTATTACTTTTGTTCCCATCCATTGCTCAACAATTTCAGGTTCAATGTAAGCTTTGAAAAGCAACTCGACAGGCAAATCAAACTCACGGATAATCTGAATTTCCTGTTTTCCGTCTTCTGCGTTGATCTTTGTTTTACGTTCCATATTGTCTATTTTTTGTTTTGGTAGGCCTTCATGATGCTTTCAAGTTTATTGAATCTGTCATCCCACATTTCACGGAATGGCTCGATAAAATCGGCAATTTCTTTCATTTTAATAGGATTTAAATGATAAATAATTTCTCTGCCGTTCTGCTCAGGTTTTAATAATTCACATTCTGTAAGGATCTGTAAATGTTTTGAAACGGTAGGTCTTGCTGTATCAAAATTCGAAGCTATGGCACCGGCAGTCATTGACTGTGTTGCGACCAGCATGAGGATTGATCTTCTTGTAGGATCTGCAATAGCCTGAAAAACATCTCGTCTTAAATTCATTATGAAGTTATTTGACTACAAATTTAAATGAAGTTATTTAACTACACAAATTTTTATTAAAGAAATTTTTATTCTGAATATTTGTTAAAAACGATACCTCTTAATTTTAATCTATTGGAATTATATCCGTTTTAAATTTTATAACGGATTCTCAGCGATTTAAAATGATGTATGATTTAATTAAAATTATTTTATAGTCAAAAAAGTCATTAATTAAGATAGAAGACTCTCCTATGTTCAGAATAAAAAAATCCTATAATTTATATTATGTTAAATTGAATATATTTCTGGAAACGCAGAATGAATCATTCACCTTCATTTGGCTCATCATTACCAAAATGACATCAAAGAAAATTCAATTAAAAAATATCAGCTATAATTCTTACAAACGTAAATTCCACGCGAAATGGAAATTTTTCTTCTGTAATTTATATTGTTATTCTATTTTACCTTAATCAAATTATAAAATTAATATTAAAAAATACCACAAAAACATCATTTACAAATTATTGGTAAAGAAATTGTATAGTAAAATATATAAACAATTAAAATTAACAGCTATGAACATTTCTTATTACGATTTTCAAAATTTACCGGATCAGCAAACTCAATATAATGTCGTTGTCAATCAGGGACGCATTATGGACGAAAGAATAGTAAATAATTTAAAATACGCACTGTATGAAGTGTCTTGTTTTTCAGTTGAAATCATCTACAATACACTCAACAATAAGATTGCAGGAATGAATATTTTTCAAAACAGATCGGCTTATTCAAATTAAATAGCCTGTATATCTAGCTGTTTCTAAAAAATATAACTAAAAGAGAGCAATATTGCTCTCTTTTTTCATTAATAGTAAGTAAAAAGCCACATAGATTTCGCTACATGACTCACAATATGGTTATTGTATTAATAGGGCTCAACTTTCCTGCTCAGCATCAAAATTAATTGATGTTTCCGCAATTTCTGTAAGATTGAAATCAGTGTCTTCTTCTTCCTGTAAAGTTCTTTCCAGAAGATCTGCAGCTTTATCATGTCCCATGGTAATGGCCAGCTGGGCAAGACCTCCATACGTTGCAATTTCATAATGTTCAACTTTTTGAGCTGCGATAATTAAGGCCGCATCTCTTGTCATTGAGCCTTCCTGAGTAGATTTTATGATCTCTTCCGCTTCTTTGATAAGCCCTTTAATGGCTTCACATTCTTTTTTTTCCGGTTTTTCATCAATTAATTTAAAGACTTTTTCCAGACGGCTTACATGCTTTTTGGTTTGCAGCTGGTGATCCTCAAAGGCATCTTTAAGCTCTTCTGTAGTTGCTGCTTCCTGCATTTTTTCCAAAGCATCGATGATTGCGTTTTCTGCAAAATAAATGTCTTTCAATGAATCGACAAAAAACTTATGAAGTGAAGAGTTTTTCATTTCATTTTCATTTACAGTCGCATTTCCGACCGCAAGCTTTTTATCTGTTGCTGTATTATTTTCTGTTTTGGTTGCCATATTAATGTGGTGTTTTGTTAAAAAATCACCCCTTTCTCCTTGAAAGAGGTGACTTATTATAAATTATGAAGAACGTCTGCCTCCAAATCCTGATCTGCCTGAGCCTGAGGATCTTCCTCCGCCATGCGAAGCCTGACCTCCCATACGGGCAATTCTTGTACGTTCGGCTTTACTCATTGATGCAAAACCTCTTCTTGAAGTGCCTGATCCTGAATTTGAATTTGAGTTTGATCTTGAATTACCCGATCTTCCGGAATTGCTTCGTGAGCTGCCTCCTGAAGAAGAATTTCTTCCTCTTCCTGATGATGAAGAACGTCCTGAATTTGATAAATTTGATCTTCTTCCAGAATTACCGGAACCTCCGCCACGAGAGCTTCTTCCGCTTCCGGATGTGAATCTTCCCTGGCTGTCTCGCTGCTGATTTCCGCCAGAGCCTCTTCTTCGTCCTCCTCTATTATCTTCATTGTCGTCGTCGTCATAATCTTCATCATCATAATCTTCATCGTCGTCATAGTCTTCATCATAATCATCATCGTCGTAATTTTCATCATAATAATCCTCAAAATCTGAGAAATCATCATCATAATTTTCATCCTGAGATGCATCGTTATAACCGTGGTCATAACCTAATTGGTAAACTTCTTCAAGAGTTGATCTTGATTCATTGTTTGAAGAACTGCGTCTTGAGCTTCGGTTGTTTGAATTTCTAGTATTCATAACTGCATTTTTTATATATTAATATTTAGTGTGATTTATTAATTACAATCCTTGACTAGTATTGGATTATAATTAACTTTTTTTGATTTTTTTCTACTATTTGATCAAAAAACTATTGTGTGATTCAATATGAAAAGGTTGAATTTGTAAATTGGTATTTCAAAATTAGCAGTTAACAAAACCAAATTTTATGATCATAGTCACAAATACATGCTTTTTAATATTTGTTAACTTTTAATATGTTTTTAAATTGATACTAGAATTCCTGAGGCATAATTCTTGTATAAATTGAAACAATCACAAAAAATTTATTATGAAAACCGAACAAACAGTATCTGTTTTAAATGACTTACTGCAAATCACCAATGATAGAATTGAAGGATTTGAAAAAGTTGAAGGAAAAGTCTGGGAAATGTATCCGGACATCAAAGATGAATACGACCGCATGATTTCTCAGTCAAAAATTATGAAAAATGAACTGATTAATCTTATTACCGAAAAAGGTGGAAAACCTCAGGATTCGCCTTCTGTTGCCGGAGCTTTGCACAGAACCTGGATTGATATTAAAAATTCTTTTACTTTAGGAAATCTGGAAGAATCGACCCTTGAAAATGTCATTTTTGGAGAAAAAGCTGCAATTGATGCCTACCAGAAAGCCCTTGAAAGCGGCGATCTTTGTGAAAAAAGCTCAGAAATTGTTAGCGAACAGCTGAACAGCCTTAAAGTTTCTTACGATCAGTTTAAAAATATTGAAGAGTATAAAAAGAAATAATGAATTCTTTTATTTGAAATAAAGCCACTTTATAAGGTGGCTTTATTGTGTTTTGACCCATACACTGACCAAAGCCGGATTGACACGAAAAGTAGCTTTTCCATTTTCATCTGTCTGGATTTTATCATTCCGCTGCTCAAGAAAATCGGTATATACAGAGTTGGCATTTTCTTTCCCAAGATCGATTTCTTTATATCCTTCTTCGCTGTTTGAGATAATAACCACACAACCCGGATGATTCTCATTTCCTTTTCTTATCCAGGCAATGCAATTAGGATGATCAAAATAATTTATTTGTTCGCCGTGTGCAAATTGCTGTCTGGCTTTCAGTAATTTAGGTAAAATTTCAATTTTCGGGATTACAATTTTTACTTCTTTATCATCTTTTACATCCGTATATTCTGCACCAAAAAGATCAGGATAAAAAACACACGGATAAGCATTTTCCGACAGTAAAATAATTGCATAAGCCAGAGGTTTAAACCAATCCTGTACAGAAGATTCCAAAGCCTGTAATTGCTGCGTATCATGATTTTCAACAAAAGAAACAGAAAAAACAGGCTTTTTTTCAAGAAAGCTGCCTTGCAAAATCTGGCTTAAATCATAATCCTTTCCTCCGTTTGAGGCCCTGAAAAAGTTGTAATGAAGCGGTGCATCAAAACAAGAAATCAGATCATCCATTTTATCAGAGAAATAATTTATTTTTTCGACTTCATCTTTCCAAAATTCGCCTAAAACATAGCAATTGGGATTGAGCTCTGTTTTTATATAAGTAATCCAATCTTTAAGAAAATCTGACGAAATATGCTTTAAAGCATCCAGCCGGATGCCGTCTACTCCGGTCGTTTCAAAATACCATTTGATCCATTTTTTTGTTTCCTGAACGACTCTCGGATTTCGATATTCAACATCGGCACCCATTAAATAGTCGTAATTTCCAAACTGATGGCTTACGGAATCCGTCCATTCTGTGCCACATTCATTATGGATTTTAAAAATTCCTTTTATCTCTTTTCCGTCTTTTTTGAGACTGTCAATTCCGCTGAAACATTGATAATCCCAAATAAAATCAGAATATTTTCCCTGTCTTCCCGGGAAAGTGAATTTTGTAAGCGCTGAAGCTTGTATTGGCTGTGAAATGATTTGGTTACGGTTTTCAGGATTAACTTCATGAACCGTAATTTTCTCCGCTTCATCACCACCCATTCTGTGATTGAGAACAATATCTGCATACACTGATAACCCCACATCATGAGCTTTTTTAATAGCATTCAAATACTCATTTTTTGTGCCATATCTAGTTGATATTGTGCCTTTTTGATCAAATTCCCCGAGATCATACAAATCATAAATATCATACCCCCTACCTTCATTTCCCGAATCGCATTTGTTGGCCGGTGGAAACCAGACTGCCGTAAATCCCAACGTTTTCAGGAATTCTGCTTTTTCTATAAATTCATTCCAAACCCGGCCCGGATGGTACCAATGGAAAAACTGAATAATTACTCCATTCATACTGTTCATATTTTATCAATAAAGTTTTTGCTTTTTGTGAAATAATCTAATTTAGTTCAAATACCGATCAACAATTTATGAGCCGAATCATACTGAGGTTATGTTGAAAAAATTAATTTTTGGCGTTTTTTTTAAATTGCGAAATTAATAAAATTAAGTTTTTATAATTATGTGGTATGTAAAAAATAGACTCTGGTACAATTTCTGTATGTAAAATTTTGCCAAATTTTTATTAAGTATTTATTTTCTAACTATAATAATAACTTATATGATAATTAGTGAAAATTTATTACTAGCATATGGTGCAGACTATGAAAAATATGAAGCGAGCCAAATTATTTTTAATGAAGGAAGTTTGCCTAAATTCTATTTCCAGATTGTTGACGGTATCATAGAATTAAACAATTACCATGAAGACGGAAAAGAATTTACACAAAACATTCTTTCCAGCGGTCAAAGTTTTGGTGAATCATTGCTTTTTAATGATAAACCTTATCCTATGAACGCAGTTTCAAAAACAGATTGCACAATTTTAAAGCTTCCGAAAACTGATTTTTTAAGCTTATTAAGCCAAAATCCTCAGGTTTCACTAGATCTATTCAAATGTTTATCTGATAGATTGTTCTATAAATATATTATGCTTTTTAATGTTTCATCACAAGATCCTTTATCAAAAATTAAAACTGTGATGAATTATCTGAAGGATTATAATTCCAGCAGCCACCCATATTCGTTTCAGGTTCCTCTTACTCGTCAGCAGATAGCGAATCTCACCGGTTTGAGAGTTGAAACAGTAATAAGGACGGTAAAAAAGATGGAAAACGAAAAATTAGTAAAAATTGAGAATGGTAAAATTTTCTACTGATTTGCTAGAGATTGATAAAAAAATTCACTTCTAAAATTCTTCATTTCTGATTTAATTATTGGGGAATTATTCTATCGGAATCCGCCATTGGCTTGATTTTAGTTTGCTAATAATTATCGCATAAACTACTATATATTGCTAAAATCAAAATTATCATTTTATGGAAAGATTTAAAAAAATAATTTTGAAAATCCTCAAATGGACAGGAATTTCGGTGGCATCAATTCTATTTCTGATGTTTATTATTCCTATTTTATTTCCCGGAACGATTTCCCAGCAGGTAAAACTGTTCGCCAACAAGCATCTTGCAGGAAAACTTGATTATAAAAAAACTCATCTTACTTTTTTCAGACATTTTCCATCGCTTACCGTTTCGGTAGATGACATGATATTGCAAGGTTCAAAGCCTTTTCAGAACGATACTTTACTGACTGCAAAAGAAGTTGCTGTAGGAATTAATCTTAAAAATCTGATTTTTAATAATGAAATAAAAATCGATGAAATATACGTAACGGATGCTTACGCCAATATTTTTGTAAACAGCAAAGGGGAAGCAAATTACAATGTTTACGTCTCAAAACCTTCTGAAAAACCTAAGGATACAACAGAAACAGGCGCATCTGTTAAACTTGATCTGATTAAATTTAAAAACTGTCATATAAAATATAATGATCATGCGGCCAGAGTTTTAGTTGATGCAAAAGGACTGAATTATACAGGGAAAGGCGGTTTAAGTGAAGATATTTTTGACCTTGAAACCAATCTCGACATTGATAAGGTAGATTTCAGCCTCAACAGGATTTATTATGCAAAACAAAAAACTCTGCATGCCGATTTAATTACCAGAATCAATACCAATGCGTTGACTTTTGTATTAAGAAAAAACGAGTTAAGAATCAATGATTTACCTTTAAAATTTACCGGTTTTGTAAGCATTCTGAAAGACGGATATAATCTTGATATTAAAGCAGCTTCTGAAAAAACAACCATCCGTGAAATGATTTCAGTGTTGCCGCCGCAATACCTGGACTGGGCAAAAGATACCAAAATTGAAGGAAACAGTGATCTTTATTTTAATGTAAAAGGAAGGTTCAGCGAGCCAAAAAACCTTAAACCACGGGTGAAAGTTCGTCTTTTAGTAAAAAACGGTTTCGTTTCTAATGGAAAAGCGCCGGTTCCGATGAATAATCTTAATATGGATTTGAACATTGATCTGCCTGAATTAAATACAGAAAAACTCGCTATTGACTTAAAAAAATTAAGCTTTGATCTTGGTAAGAACAATAATTTCCGTGCTTATGTAAGTACGAAAGGATTAACTGAAATGCAGGTGAATGCAGACATTCGGGGGGCAATTAACCTACAGACCTTACAACAGGCTTTAGGTTTAAAAGATATTGAGATTCGAGGTTTGATGGATACCAACATTAAAGCCAACGGCGTTTTCAGCATGGATAAAAAATTGTTCCCGAAAACGAATGGTTATATTAACCTTAAAAATGGTTTTGTTAAGACAAAATACTACCCCAATCCTATTCAGAATATTAATTTAATAGCCAATGTTATCAATACTGACGGTACCTTCAGAAGCCTCGGTGTAAAGTTGAGCCCCTTTCAGTTTGATTTTGAAGGAAATCCTGTTTTTGTGAATGCAGATTTAAAGGATTTTGAAGATTTATTATATAAAGTAAGAGCAAAAGGGGTATTGAATGTTGGAAGAATTTACAAGGTTTTTGCTAAAAAAGGCCTGGATATAAGTGGATTGATCATGGCAGATCTTTCTCTTGACGGCCGCCAAAGCTATGCAACAACCGGCCAGTACAGCAAGCTTGACAATAAAGGAACATTAATTCTGAAAAACATAAAAGCCACCACAGAATATTTGCCGAAATCATTTTATATAAAAGAAGGAAATTTTCAGTTTGAAAATGAAAAAATGTGGTTCAGGAAGTTTTTTGCAACGTATGGAAAATCTGATTTTGCCCTAAATGGCTATCTTTTAAACACCATTAATTATTTTATTGAAAGAAAAGGCACCCTTCACGGAAAGTTTGTTTTGAATTCAAATTATATTTTAATTGATGAATTTATGGCGCTGAAAAATGGCGATAATACTGATAAATCTATAGAAGTAGAATATGCAAAAGTAGAAAACCCGAAAAGCAGCGGCGTCGTAATTATCCCTAAAAATCTGGATGTCTCTTTAGATGCCAATGCAAAAAAAGTAGAGTTTAAAGGGTTGAATTTAAATCATCTTAAAGGCCTGGCCTCTGTAAATAAAGGTGAAGTTTACCTTAAAAACACCTCTTTTGACATCATTGGAAGCCGCATGAATATTGATGCACGGTATCAGGATGAATCTCCTTTAACCGCTAATTTTGATGTTGGGCTTAAGGTTCAGGACTTTGATGTACAGCGCGCTTATAAAGAAATTGATATGGTTCGGGAAATGGCAACTGCTGCAAAAAATGTTAAAGGAATCGTGTCTTTAGATTATAAATTAAAAGGTGATTTTGATAAAAACATGAGCCCGATTTATCCGTCATTAGAAGGTGGAGGAATTGTAAATCTCCGTGATGTGGAAGTTAAAAATCTCAAAATGCTTTCGGCGGTCGGCGATAATATTGGAGCCAACGCTTTTGATAATCCGGATATGAAAGGCGTAAATATTGAAACACATATCAAGAATAATCTTATTCATGTTGATAAATTCACGTTTAAAGTTTCTGTGCTAAGGCCTTCTATCAGCGGAACGACAAGCTTTAATGGCTTATTGGATCTTCAGGTAAGAGTTGGCCTTCCGCCCGGCGGCTGGATCGGTTTCCCGATTGTGGTAACGGGCACTCACGAAAAACCGAAAATAAAGATCTTCAGTAAAACCGGACAAGGCATTATTGATGCTTTATACAATAAAAAATCAAACAAAGTGATTCGTGAAGAAAGACGAGCCGAGAAAAAATCGAGACGGCAGCAGCGTAAAGAGAAAGAAGCCCAGGAGCAGAAAGCGAAAAATGCCGAAAGTAAAATCAATAAAGATTTGAAAGAGAAAAAATAAAAAAAGGACTGTCAGTTTTTGGCAGTCTTTTTTAGACTTATTTATCCAGTTCAATCCACGTTGGTGCATGGTCACTGCTTTTTTCCCAACCCCGGACGTACTTGTCTACCCCACCCGATTTTAAGCTGGAAATTAAGTACGGACTTAATAAAATATGATCCAGCCGGATTCCTGCATCGCGATCATAGGCTTTATACAAATAATCCCAAAAAGTATATATTTTTTCATCAGGATAAAGCGTCCTGATAGAATCAAGCCACCCTTTTTTCAGCAAATCCTGATAAGCTTTCCTCACTTCGGTTCTGTACAATGCATCATTTTCCCAACGTTCGGGTTTGTGAACGTCCAACGGTGTGGGAATTATATTAAAATCCCCGATAAGAATTGCAGGAAGCTCCATTTTAATAAGCTCATTGGTTCGTTTTTTAAAACGTTTGATCCAATTTAATTTATAATCAAATTTTGGTCCCGGATAAGGATTTCCATTGGGAAGATACAGGCAGCAGATCACCATTTTATCAATAATAGCCTCAATATAACGGCTCTGCACATCTTCAGAATCACCGGGCAATGATCTTTGAACTTCTACAATTTCAAGGTCTTTGGCGAGAATAGCTACTCCGTTCCAGCTTTTTTGTCCGTTCCAGATAGCCTGATATCCGGCTTCGTTGATCTCTTTTATGGGAAAACGTTCCTGCGGCGCTTTTAATTCCTGAAGGCAGACAATATCAGGTTTTGATTCCTGCAGCCATTTCAGTAAAACAGGCAAACGGCCATTGATTCCGTTGACATTATAGGTTGCGATTTTCATGTAATTACGGTTTTCTTGAATTTGGGCAAGAATTATTCCATACGAAAGATTGAGAATTGTATTTATAATTAAATCTCAATTGTTATTAATTAAATATTTAAAATTAAATAATTTTTAGACTAAAATAAATCAATATGTAAGCAATGGCATAATTTATTCATTAACAGTAAAACTAAAACAATTTCATTATGTCAGCAATAAATTTTAAAAAAGAAGAATTTGTAAAAGAAAACGAGCAGTATCAGATAGAGTTTAAAATTCAGGAAATTGGTGAAGGATCAAATTTAGTGATTGAAAAAGAAAAAGAAAATGGAGAATATGAAGTTATTCAGGCTGAAATAAAAAGATTTAACGACAGTATTTTTATCACCTGGAGCGAGCCTTTTAACGGAAGAATTATCTTTGAAAAATAAAATAGCATGAAATATAACGACGCCAAACAACATAAAGATGAAGCTGTAAAAAAAGCTGATGAAAATGTTCTGCAAAATTTTCATATTATCATAACGCCTTCCAATACTGAAGAAAGTGCAAAATATATAGAAGATTTTATCAAAGATCCCGATTCTTTTAACGATAAAAGCTGTCAGAAATACTGTTCGGATGATGAATATGAAGTCGTAAGCTTCAGGAAAGAAGAGGATGATAAAAAATAGTTAATCTGATTCGCTATGAGCCAGTTAAGTTTATTTGAAGCCAACGAATATTATGAGTTTCCGCATGAACTATTAGAATATACGGACCGGTTTTTATCTGAAAAAGAAGCAACCGAGTTAAAAAATATTTTAATTAAGGCAACTCCATGGAAGCAGACTTCTCAAAAAATGTATGATAAAACCGTTATAACGCCGCGGCTTACGGCCTGGTATGGTGATAGCAGCCGATCTTACCAGCTGGGAGGGAATCAATTTAATGTAAATTCATGGTCGCCCGAACTTTTTTCGTTGAAACAACGCATAGAAGATGCTACAGGGAATCGTTTTAATTCTGTTCTGTTAAATTTATACCGTGACGGAAATGATTCTGTGGCATGGCATCGTGATAAGGAAAGCGAGCTTGGTTCGCGGCCTGTCATTGCTTCTGTAAGTCTTGGGCAGGTTAGGAATTTTGATTTTCGAAAAGTCGATCAGCATGACCTGAAATATAGCCTGCCGCTTCAGCATGGTTCATTATTGATTATGAAAGGTGACTTACAAATACATTGGGAACACCGGATTGCAAAATCTACAAAGCCGATGCAGCCACGTATCAATCTGACTTTTAGACTGGTTAAAGAGCTCTAGTTTGATTTAACCGATAAATTTCCGGAAAGAAAAATCCGGATCGTGCATTTCAGTTTCATTTTCACTTGATGCGCATTGTGCTTCCGATGCATAAGCAAACATTTTTTGCTCATAATCATCGATGGCAGATTCTATAGATTCAAATTTTCCTTCGGTTAAATTTTCTGATAAAACTAAAGCATCAACTAATCCTGTATTCACGCCCTGTCCAGCAAATGGAGGCATTAAATGTGCAGCGTCTCCAATCAGGGTTATCGGCAAAGGCCGGTTAATTTTCCAAGGTTTGCTTAACGGAAGCTTTCTTGTTGGTAATCCGACAAAAAATGTTGTTGATTGTAATAATTCATGGTAAATTTTTCCCCAATCAGAAAATCTTTCTAAAAGAAATGTTGTAATTTCTTCTGGATTTTTAAAGTTTAACTGATTTTCCCGGTTCCAATTTTCGGGCCTTTTAAAAATAATTCCATAAGATAAAGTATCGTTGTTAAAAGGATTAGCTACTAATAAATTTCCTTTATAAGCCGCCATGAGTCTCTTTCCATTGCATAACTGGTAAAATTCAGGACAATTAATCTCCGGTTTCGGAACATCTCCCTGGATGATAAAAGTTCCGGTATATTTAATTTCAGTATCATTGACGTAATTTCTTACTTTTGACATTCCTCCGTTGGCAATAATCACAAAATCAGCAGTTTCCGAGGGCTTTTTTTCAAATTCTAAATTCCAAATTCCATTATTTTCCTTAATTTCAACTAATTTTCTATCCCAGATAACCGTATTATTTTTTAAGCTACTTAACAATAAATTTCTTAAATCAATTCTATTGATCTCAGGATTATCATATTGATTTTCAGCGTTAACTTCTGTTGAGGATAAAATTTTACCTTTTTCATCAGCAATATTTATTCCCATCGGTAAAGCGGTTTTGTAATAATTTTCCAGTAAACCTGCTTTTTTCAAAGCTTCCTGCCCGGAACCTTTGTGAAGGTCGAGCGTACCGCCCCAAATTCTTGCGTGGGGATCTGCATCTCTTTCGTAGACCGTTACTTCTATCCCATTTTGCTGTAATAATTTTGCCATGGTTAAACCAACAGGCCCGGCTCCAATAATGGCTACTTTTTTGTTTTTCAGTAAATTATTATTCATTTTATGATTTATCTGATCACAAAATTCTGAAATAATATACCCTTAGGATTGTATAAATGCGACAAAATCAGTGTCGATAATCTGTTCTTTCTTGGCTTTTCGGGCAAATGCGGCGGGCGTTGTGCCTGTGTAACGTTTAAATTCTCTGCTTAAATGTGCCTGATCCGTATATCCCAGCTCAACCGCCAAACCTGCGAGATTAGTATCAGGATTGATCCACAACTGATTCCTTACTTTTTCAAAGCGCATCAGGCTGGATACATCTTTCACCGTATGACCGGAAGATTGCTTAAATTTCCTTTCCAGGGTACGGACTGTCGCGTGGGCAGCATCTGCAACCTGATGAACGGTAATCGTTCCGTTGGCTTTTCTCATCGCAATTCCGGCTTTATAAAGCATTGTTTTGGTGGAAATCTGAGCATTCAAAAAATATTCTTTGACATTATGTATGGCTTCTTCTATCTTTCCATTATTAATTAAATCCTGCAAGCTAGATTGGAGTTTTGCAATGGGATGCTCAAAAATATGTACTCCGTTTTTATTGGAATCTAAGCCGAGCAAATCAAAAACCGTCCACGGAAAACACCTTACAGCAATAATTTGTAACCGTTTTTTTGTATGAAAATGTACCGGATGATTGAGCAATCCCACCAAAAAAGGCGAAGGCAGTGGCTGTAAAACCCCGTTATGAAAAATGCTGCAGCCACTTCCGAAATGAAAAATAATTTCCGCATATCCATCAGGAATTACTTCAAAGCTCGTATCGGCTTCTCCAAAATCAGTATCATTGTACCAAAAACATTTTATGATATCACGCAATTCTTGTGGAGCTTCAAATTCCTGATGAATATTTTTTACAGGTTTCATACTCTATTTCTTAATCAAATTTAACAATTTTATAAGAGGTTAAACCATTAATCAAACTATTTATTATTGTATTTTTGCTTTATAAATATAAATATTTTCACATTTCAATCATGACTTATATTGAAAATCCTTCTATAAAAGCTGTATTTTTTGACATTGATGGTACACTTATCAGCTTTAAAACGAATAATGTTCCGCAATCCACTCAAGATGCAATAAAAAAATTACGCCAAAAAGGAATTAAAGTAATTGTGGCAACGGGACGTTCCATTAATACGCTGGCACATATTTCACATATAGAATTTGACGGTTTCATTACATTTAACGGCGGATATTGTGCTACGACAGATGGTGAGATTCTTTCTAAACAAATAATCAATGAATCTGATATTCAGAATTTAATTAACTATGCTGAAAGCTCACCTTTAAGCTTTTCGCTGATGTATGAAGATAAGGTTGAAATTAATGATGCAACGCCAGAAGTTGTAGGAATGTATTCGCATGTTAATTTACCTGTTCCACCGATTCTCGATAAAGAAAATATTGATATTCATAATGTTCTTCAGGCGAATATCTTTCTTGGACCGGATGTTGAGGAAGAATTTATGCGAACTGTAATGCCCAATTCTACGGCATCCCGATGGACTCCCCTTTTTGCAGATGTAAATCCCGGCGGAATAAGTAAAAAAATAGGGATAGAAATTTTTTGTAAACATTTTGGAATTGATGCCTCTGAGACCATGGCTTTCGGGGACGGAGGAAATGATATTACAATGCTGAAATTCACGAAAATCGGTATTGCGATGGGAAATGCAAATGATAGTTTAAAAGAAATTGCCGATTATATTACAGAAGATGTTGATAATGATGGCATCGAAAAAGCATTAATTCGCTTTGGAATAATTTAATTTTATTAACTGAATATCAATATTTTAAATGTTTAAAATATACATATAGCTCTTCTTTGTGGTACTTATTTTAAAGGTGTTTTTAAAATTAAGGCATGATATATGCTATTATCTAATAAATCACTTAAAATATTACAGTTATGAGAAGTATCTTATGGTTAGTAGCAGTCATTTGTATTGTCGTTTGGCTCCTAGGAATGTTAGGTGTTGTACCAGGAATGAGCACCGGTTATTTAGTTCATGTTTTATTGGTAATTGCCATTATTGTAATTCTTTACAATATTATTACGGGCAGAAAACCTTTAGATTAAAGTATAATTAGTTCAAAATTAAAACCTCTCAAATTTGAGAGGTTTTTTTATATCGTAAAATTGTATTTAATTAAATTGTTCCCATTACAAACATATTTTCCATGGTAGGAGCCACACTTCCGCCCTTTTTTTCAAGAGTGATAGCAAAAGCCTGCGCCTTCGGAATATTTGAAAGGGCAATCCTGCTGTCTTTTTCTTCAGTGTACATTCCTGCGCTTACAGGTTTTCCATCAGCAATAGCCCAAAGCTGATATTGCATGCCTTCCGGAGCTTTTGGGAGATCTTCGGCATTTAAATACACTTCTTTTGAATTCTTATCCCAGAAAACCATCGCTTTGGTATCGGGATGTTTCTCAACTCCTTTTAGTATGACCATTTTCATATCCGGGTTGGACATCATTTTCCATTTTTGCTCTAATTTCTGATAGGCAATATGCTGAGATTGTTTTTCGGTTTCAAGCTTTGTAAGCCTTTCTTTTGCTTTAGACTGATCATTCATCCAAAAGAGGTTTCCGGCAATGCTTACCAGGAATAAAACAGATGCGGCAATAGCAAAAGCTTTCCAGTTGCTGTTTCCCTGGATTCTGATTTCTTCCTGCGGCTTTGCAGGCGGAATATCCGGAGAAAAAGCAGGTTTTACTTCTTCAATGATTTGTTCCTGCTGAATTTTAGACCAGATTTTTGATTTTAAATCACTTGGAGGTGTTACAGCCTGAGCCGTAGCAAGATCTTCCAGCGTTTTTTGTGCTTCTTCGAAAGCAGCTTTTACTTCTGCATTATTCTTCATCACACACTCCAAAATTCCTGCTTCCTCGGGAGAAGCATGGCCTAGAATATAAGATTCTATAATTCCGGATGATATGTATTCTTTAGTGTTCAATTTATTTTATTGATAATCTTTTAGCAAATCCTTTAATTTTATCAGCGCGTTCCGCATTTTCGTTTTTACCGTTCCCAGCGGTATCTTCAGTTTTTCGGATATTTCGTTCTGGGTATATCCCTGATAATATGCCAAGTTGATAAGTTCCTGTTTATCAACCTCCAGAGTTTCAAGTACATTGTTAAAACCGATAAAATCAGAAGTATTATTGGTCGTTGAAAGTTCTGCAGAGTTATATACGAAATCAGGAAGCGGTTGGTTTTTCAATTCGTTTTGAAAACCTTTTGATTTTAAATAATCTATGGCTGTATTTCTTGCGATATTGATCATCCAGGTGTAAAATCTTCCTTTTGTGGAGTCATACTGATGGATAGAATTCCAGATTTTTACAAAAACATCCTGAATAATTTCTTCAGTATATTCTTTGGACTGTACGATTCGGAGGATGACCCCATACAACGCACCGGAATAGTTATCATACAGATGATGAAAACCGGCTTCGTTTTTTCCTTGGAGTAAAACGATGAGTTGCTCTTCCGAATAGTTTGCTTTAATAATTAATATTTTTCATCCCAAATGTAATAAAATAAAATTTATAATGAACAATATTTAAAAATTCTTTTGAAACATAAATGATTTTATATGAATTGTAATGAATTATTAATAATAATTCAGCTTAATTGTGTTAAAATTCAAAATTAATGATCTGTTTTTCAATTGGTTATAATTTATGTTGAAAATTTTTACATCTAAAACAAAACCAGCCTCGTAGATGATTTTAGAACAAAAAATTTCAGATAATAAATAATTAAAAATCAATACAATGAACACAAGATCAAAAATCGCAGTCGTAGGAATGGTAGCCTTATCATTTGCTTTCAGTGGAAACGTAGCTGCACAAAAGATGAAAGAAAAAACGGTAATGGTTGGCGGAGCAGCAATGTATCCTTCAAAAAACATTATTGAGAACGCAGTCAATTCTAAAGATCATAAGACTTTAGTAGCCGCTGTAAAAGCAGCAGGATTGGTAGAAACTTTACAGGGCGCAGGTCCTTTTACAGTATTGGCTCCTACAGACGCAGCTTTTGCAAAATTACCGAAAGGAACTGTTGAAACTCTTGTAAAGCCTGAAAATAAAGAAATGCTTACAAAAATTCTAACGTATCACGTTCTTTCCGGAAAATACAGCGCCAAAGAAATCTGGGCAGCCGTAAAAGCCGGAAACGGAATGAGCAGCATGAAAACAGTACAGGGGGAAGATCTTACTTTCTGGACAAAAGGCAAAGACCTTTATGTAAAAGATGCTAAAGGAAACAGCGCCAAAGTTACCATCGCAGATGTCAATCAGTCAAATGGAGTGATCCATGTCATAGATACGGTGCTAATGCCCTAAATGGTTATTAATTTTTTTAAACAGCATAAATTTTATGCTGTTTTTTATCCTTTTTTTAATGGATTTAATTAATAAAAAACACATTTCTATATATAAACTAAATTAAAAAATAATATTATGAAAAAAACGATCAATGTTTCTAATCAGGGTGCAACCTTAGATACAGGCAGAAGAAATTTTTTGAAACTGAGTGGTATCGGTCTTGCAATGGCGGGACTTACACTCGTTGGTTGCGATGATAACGATGATTTCCAGTTTATGGATAACAAGGTTTTTGATCTTGGAACGGGTGATGTTGGTGTATTAAACTATGCGTATGCACTCGAACAGCTTGAAGCCGATTTCTATACAAAAGTTGTCAATAATTTTTATAGCGGAATTTCAAGTGTGGAAAAAGAAGTTTTTACAGATCTTTACCATCATGAAGTGATTCACAGAGATTTTTTTAAAGCAGCAATCAGCGGTGCGACTACTAATATTTTACCCACTCTTGAATTCCAGTACCCGAATGTGAATTTTAATGACAGAAATTCTGTGCTTGCCACTGCAAAAGCTTTGGAGGACACAGGAGTTTCCGCTTACAACGGTGCAGGAAAGTATATCACCAATCCGGCTTATCTTGTGATTGCAGGGAAAATAGTTTCTGTAGAAGCCAGACATGCTTCGGCGATAAGAAATCTGATCAACCCCGGATCAGCAGATTTTTCCGGTGATGATGTGATCGATGCCAACGGACTGGATCTTGCCAAAGAACCAAAAGATGTTGTTACGACAGCAGGAGGATTCTTCAAAACGCCTTTCACATGGAAAGAAAGAGGCATCAGTTAAATTATTCACTTCAAAAAATCTATTATTATGAACATTTTAAAATTATTAGATAGACTTTCTAACGATAAATTCTTCACTACAGAAGCTTCAAGATTAGAAACCCTGACGAATATAAAAGACTTTGGTACAAAAGCGGCTGTCGCTGCGGTTCCTCTTGGTTTGGGATCGCTGATGTCGACTTCCGCAAAAGCTGAAACTCTTCCCCCTACAGGTCCCGGAAATACCTATAAAAGTGCCTTAACGGATGCCTTACAACTCGCTTTGACATTAGAATACCTGGAAGATGAATACTACAGAATGGGGCTTAATACAGCAGGTTTAATTCCTAATGCTGATAAAACCGTATTTATGCAGATTTCAAAACACGAAACTGCGCACGTTGCCTTTTTGAAAAGCACACTAACATCTCTGGGCGTAACTCCTGGTGCAAAGCCTACGTTTGATTTTACAGCAGGTGGAAATTTCACCCCTTTTACTGATTATAATCAATTTCTGATACTTTCTCAGGCTTTTGAAGACACCGGAGTAAGAGCCTACAAAGGGCAGGCAGGAAACGTAATGTCTAATCAGGCTGTTTTACAGGCTGCCTTACAAATACATTCCGTAGAAGCAAGACACGCTTCCCAGGTTCGAAGAATGAGAGCCAATAAAGGCTGGATCGAGCTCGCAAACGGAGGAAATATGCCTGCTGCAACCAATCCCGTGTATGCAGGGGAAGATGTAACCATCCAGGCAGGATTTAATACCGCGACGGCTTTCGGAGCTGCCGCAGGATCTGCTGCCTATGATGAGGTTTTAAGTGGAAGTGACGCAACGGCAATAGCATCCCTGTTTATTGTGTGATGTGATTTTTTAATATTTAGCGCTGTGAATCCTTTCCTGAATTTTTTAGGAAAGGATTTTTTTAAGGAAATAGACTATCGCTGTAAACAATCTATTGATTTTTTTAATTTAATTATTTCGGAGTCAACTCTTATTGCTTAGTAAAAACAAGATTCTCTGTATCAGGAAGATATATTTTTATATCAGGATTACCTGGGCAATCTCCATCACTAAGAAGTCTACTATCAGGATAGTATGACCAATTAATTTGTGTATTGCTTATTTTCTTTAATGTTATTCTTCCATAACCAATACCACAGTTAGTACCCGAATATATCAAAGCAATACTATTATTATCTAGAATATTCGTACCAATGCTTAAAATCCTATTTTTTGTATTTATAATATTTTGAGTGTCCTGAAGTATTATCCCTGTTGATATTTTTTTTACAATATATTTCACCCGAAGAGCATCTCTATAAAATTGTCTAGTTATACGATCATTGAGTACCTTATCTTCTTTAGTAATATATAATGTAATTTCATTTCCATCATAATTAGCTTTATATATACCTATATAAGGAGGAAGTAGATTATCCAAATCTTTCATATAAGAATAATTTGGAGCGTTTTTATAAAATGTATTTAATGGATAAATTTGTTGTGCCTTGCAGTTTATTAAGCATATTGCCAAAGCAAATAAGGTGATAATATTTTTCATAATGATTTATCTAACAAAGCCCCTTTCGAGGCTTTATTTTTATTGTTTAGTAAAAACAAGATTCTCTGTATCAGGAAGATATATTTTTATATCAGGATTACCAGGGCAGTCTCCATCACTGAGTAGCATATCGTTGGGATAATAAGACCAACTAATTTGTGTATTGTTGATTTTCTTTAGCGTTATTCTTCCTGAACCTACGCGACAATTCGTACCTGAATAAGTAAGTGCAATACTATTATTATCTAACGTATTAGTGCCAATGCTTATAATTTTATTTCTTCTAGGATTAGCCGGATTAAGATTTTCCTGAAGGATGGCTCCCGTTGTTATTTTTTTTACGATATACTTTACATGAAGTACATCTCTATAGAATTTTCTATCTCCGGGTCCATAATCTTTAAGATACATATCTTCTTTAGTGATAAACAAAGTAATTTCATTTTCTTGATAAGTAGCTTTATAAGTTCCTACATAAGGAGAAAGATAATTATCCAAATCTTTCATATATGCATAGTTGGGTGCATTTTCATAATAAGTATTTAATGGATAAATTTGTTGTGCCTTGCAGTTTATTAAGCATATAGCCAAAGCAAATAAGGTGATAATATTTTTCATAATTGTTTTTGTTTTATTATTGTGGACAAGGTGTTTCTTTAGGTTTTCCATTCGCATCAAGGGTTACACTATAGACTTTTCCACTTTTATCTATCCTTTGTAAAATTATTTTATTTTTATCAATATTCATTTTATCAAGAGCATTAAAAAAGACTTCCTCCAAACCTTTAAAGCTGAAAAAATTTCCGTTTTGTGAAGAATAGCCTGGCAGATCTCTGATAGATTGCTCAAAATCTTGATATTTGTCTTCAAGGTCGTCTAAATCATCTTCAGGATAGTTTCGATCTTTTATTTCCGCAGCAGCATCACGCGAACCATTAAACCGAACCAGGAAATTAAAATATTCAATTCCACCGGTACTTGTACATCCGGGGCAAGATGTTTCCGTATCTACCATTCCTCCAAAAGCTACATCAGAAGACTGATCAGGTGGGAGTTTTTTAATAAACTCAAACAGTTTGTAAATATCGTGGCAGGAAAAAATATTAATTCCTTTTTTTGTGTGATTATGGTAATATCCTGAATATCCATCTGTATTTCCCAATTGTACACTATGTTCCTCACCATCTATTAGAGGATCAGGCAGTCCGTCACTTGTTTTTACCATAAAAGCTTTCTCACCGGTAGCCATTGATTGATTGTATAAAGCATTAACTTTATCTTTCACTTCCTGCTTTTGTATTAATACTTTTGTTTTCTCACACGGCGTCGTAGGATTTGTAATAATCACGCCAGAACCATCGCCATTACAATCTGCCGAAAGGTTATCGGTTTCGTCTGTTGAAGATGTCTTGTGGGCAATTGGGTTGAGGTGAGTTTCATTCAGGCAGTGGTCGTACCATCCTATAGTATTCCCATGACTATCTAAAATAAGATCTGTGCAATCTTTTGGATTATCACCCCACGGTACTTCATCTTTAGGTCCGTTTCCGCCATTATACCATCCTCCGTTAGGCGGGGGAACATCACCGGGATCTATAGTCCCGCCGGAATCACCATTTCCACCGGGAGTACCCGGGATGGGAGGACAATCACCTACACCATCATTAAATCCTACCATAGAATTCACACTCCCATCCAGAGAATAGGAAGTCACGCTCCCTGTAAAATGTTGAAAATCTAGATAAGTTCCATCTTTGGGATTATATTCAATGATTTCTGCTTTTACGACTTGTCCGTTGGTTTTCTTTACTTCAAGATTGTAAACAGCATCGGTGGTGTTCATGTTTTCTACTTTGAAAACATAATAGACATCAGTGCCATAATTAGCTTCTACAATCGCAGAGGTTTCAATATCTCCAATTGTAAGATCCTGTTTTCCTGAAATAGAGGCAGAACGTAATGGAACTTTCATGTCTTTTCTTCCCGATTCTTGGTAGATAAAGTTTTCGACATTGGGAATATTTTTCAGCTTTACCATTCTGAATTTTGAAGCATTAGGATTTACAGCAGTGTGCTGCTCGTTAAGAAGTTCATTCCTACAGGAATGTAACGAAATACTGATTGCTACTAACAGGAGTAGCCTGAGAATAAATTTTTTGTTCATAAATGTGTAGTTTTTTAGAATCGTAAATATAATTATTTTCTTCTATGATTACTCTGCAAATATGTGAAATATAGTCCAATGCCAATGCCCTATTTCAGGGTATTCCTGCCCGATTTTCGATGCACATTAATAATAAAATACAAACGATTATTTATGGCGATTATATTTCATTTTTCATCTTCATTTTGTTGAAAATTTTCACCATTTAGGAAAGGTTGACAATCACTAAAAAAAAATTATATTTGTTAATTCTTAAAAACATACTTTCAATGAACAAAACTATTGGTAAAAGAATAAGAAATTTCAGAGAAGCTAAAGGCTTTTCTCAGGAAGATCTGGCAGAAAGACTTAAAATTTCACGCTCAGCGTATCAGCGATTGGAAAATGGTGAAACCAATTCGTGGATCAATCACATCGAAAGTATTTGTGATACATTGGAAGTAACGGTTGATGAACTTTTAAAAACAGAAGAAAGCTTTGTTCAGGTAAATAATAACAATAATGAGTCTAGTAATTCAAGTGGTGTTATTCAAAATCAGACGATAAATTATATTCTTTCAGACAAATTAATCGAACAATACGAAGAAAGACTAAAACAAAAAGACGAAGAAATCGCCTTTTTAAAAAGTTTAATAGAAAAAAAATAACAAATAGTATTTGTACGTTCCCGAAAGCTTCCTGCACTCTGGCAACAGGTTTTCGGGAACATCCGAAAGGTTGCCACACCCTAGTAAGAAGATTTCGGGGAAGTGTGAAAACCTCTTGCACTCTTGTAATACGTTTTCGGGTAAATAAAACACAAAAAATCTCTTTTAAATTTTAAAATCGTTTTAATTTTATTCATAATTTAGTATTATTATTTTATAAAACATTATATGTATGAATGCAATAGACCTTCCCAAACTACGCAACGCAGAATATCTGCAATATCTCAAAGACTTTTCAGGAATCATCAATCTGAACAATCCTGCCTCACTAGGGATTGATAACAAATTATCCGCTTTCACAGCAAAAACCGATGAGCTGGAAGTGCTTTACAAAAAAGCTCTCGCCAGTGAAAAGACACAGGAGCTTCTGATACTGGACGAAAGAAGAGATAATGCCATTAACGGGATTTACTATTTCCTGATGTCATTTACTTATCATTATGAAAGCGATAAAAAGCAAAATGCCCAATTGCTACTAAACAGCATAACATTATATGGAACCGGGATTGCCCGCCTTAATTATCAGGCTGAAACCGCAACACTCAATAACATTCTTCGTGACTGGGAAAATAAACCTGAGCTTTTGAATGCAATAACAACCTTCAACCTATCTCCATGGATTGACGAGCTTAGAGATGCTAATGCACAGTTTAATACAAAATATCTTTCAAGAACACAGGAATACGGTGATGCCAATCCTGAAACCATCAAAAGCAAAAGAGAAGAAACCAACATGGCTTACTATGCCCTTCGTGACAGAATAGATGCATTGCATCTGTTGGTAGAAACACCGCCTTCACCTTATGCTACATTAATCAATCAACTTAATGCCCTTACAGATCAGTATAATGTGCTTCTTATAAACAGACAAAATATTCCTGCTGGTGAAACGGATAATCCTTTATCTATACGGTCTTAAAAATATTAAGCTGAGATTCTTTAAATTAGATTTACAATAAATAAAAAGCCGTTCAATAATTTGAGCGGCTTCTATTTTTTTAAATATAATCTATTCTTATTTCGGAGTCTGAGCTTTTTCGTAAATCAAACCTTCAGATTTTAATTCGTTCCAAAAATCAGTCGGAATTCCTTTGTGTAAGGCTTCTACATTATCCTGAACCTGCTCGGGCTTACTCGATCCCGGAATAATAGCGGCAAATTCATCGGCTGCCAAAACGAAATGTAACGCCGCATCTACAATATCAATCGAATATTTTTTTGCGATTTCAGCAATTCGGTCACGTTTTTCTGTCATGCCTTTCGGGATAACATTCTTATAATTATAGCGGGGCCTTCCGGTCACAAATCCCGAATTATATCCTGCTCCGGAAACCAGCTTTACACCGGCTTTCTTTACGGCAGGAAGCAGCCTGTCAACAGCATCTTCATGTTCTAAAATTGAATATTGAGTGGCAGAAAGACAAATATCCGGGTCGGCAGCTTCGAGACAGTCTAAAATGGGCTCGATTTTATTAACACCCATTCCCCAGGCTTTAATTACCCCCTGATCTCTCAACTCGGAAAGAACTTTAAATGCCCCCTTTTTGGCCTGTTCCAGAAAATAAGGATATCTGTCACCTACCTGATCCTCAGACAGATCATGAATATAAACAATGTCAATGTAATCGAGGCGGCTTCTTTCAAGGCTTTCTTCGATGGATCTTTTGATGGCGTCTGCGGTGTAATTGTGTTCAAAGTCATAATTTAGCGGGGCTTTCCACATTGTGGGCGGAACTTCATTTTCCGGAACTTCAACAAATAATCTTCCCACTTTTGTTGAAAATACAAATTCATCTCGTTTTTGACCATGCAGAAAGTTTCCGAATCTTCTTTCACTTTTTGTCAACCCATACCAGGGTGAGGTGTCATAATATCTGATTCCTAAATCCCAGGCTTTTTGTAAAACTTCATAAGATTCTCCGTCTGTAAGGGCCTCAAATGCTGTTCCGATGGCTACTCCACCCAATCCCAATCTATGTTTTTCTGTTAAAATATTACTTTTCATAATATAAATATTTAAAATTTGGTTATTTACTGAGATGCAAACATCGTGCAGACCCATTTTGAATTTAATTAATATGTATAGCTGATTAATAATTTATTAATCTTTTAAACTTAAAACTTAAAATTTAAAATATCAATAGAATTATTTGGTCCTATTATTGAATTAAATTTTCTACCACTTCAATATCAATTAATATGAAAAAGCACATTATTATCGTAGGCGGAGGATTTGCGGGAATTAATCTTATTAAATCCTTAAAAAATGACAGCAGATTTCGTATAACTTTAGTTGATAAAAATAATTATCACTTCTTTCCACCGCTTATTTATCAGGTGGCAACCTCTTTTATTGAGGCTTCAAATATCAGTTACCCCTTCAGAAAATTACTTTCAGGATATAAAAACGTTCATTTTCATATGGGTAGCCTTACCAAGGTGCATCCTGAAAGCAAAACGATTGAAACGGATACCGGAACGCTGCATTATGATTACCTTGTTATTGCATTAGGAACGGAATCCAACTTCTTTGGCATGGAAAATGTGCAGCGATGTGCGCTCCCGATGAAAAATATCGAAGAAGCCCTTTATTTACGCAATTATATGCTGTTGAATCTGGAAGAGGCTGCCCGAAATAAAGATATAAAATCTGCCCAGAAATTACAGAATGTAGTGATCGCAGGAGGCGGGCCAACCGGTGTTGAGCTGGCAGGAATGCTTGCCGAAATGGGAAAATTTATCGCTGAAAAAGAATATCCCGAGATAAAATTAGGCCTTTCAAGTTTATACCTGATTGATGCGCTTCCTACCCTGCTTTCTCCGATGAGTAAGCTTGCCCAGGAAACAGCTCATAAAAAACTTAAAGAATTAGGCGTAAAAATCCTATTAAATGTATCTGTAAAAGATTATGCAGACGGAAAAGTGATGCTATCAGACGGAAAATCCATAGAAACAGAAACGCTGATCTGGACTTCCGGAGTTATTGGCCGTGAAGTTCCCGGAATTCCCGAAGAAAGTGTAGGAAAAGGCCGAAGATTATTGGTAGATGCTTACAATAGAGTCCAGGGCACGGAAAATATTTTTGCGTTGGGTGATATTTCACTGCAATTAACTGATGATAAATTTCCTAAAGGCCATCCGCAATTGGCTCAGGTTGCCATACAGCATGCGGATAATTTAGGAAAAAATTTAAAACGCATTGAAGATGAAAAAGTTCTGATTCCTTTTAAATATAATGATAAAGGAAGCATGGCGATTATTTCTAAATTTAATGCTGTTGTAGATTTGCCGAAGTTTTCTTTTAAAGGATTCTTTGCATGGTTAACGTGGCTTTTCATTCATATTATTCCGTTGGTAAGTTTTGGGAACAAGGTTCGTCTGGCCGTTGAATGGTTCAGATTGTTTATCACCAATAATCCTTCTATCCGACTGATACTTTTACCGAAAAGAAATACAAGTAAAGAATAATTTACTTTTAGCTTAAATAAAAAAGCCGTTCAAATTTTTATGTATTGAACGGCTTTTATTTTACTTTTTATGTGTATTATTGGCTCGCTTTGTTTAAAAGTTCGATATCTTCACTGCTGATGTTCAATGTTGGTGCTGCAAATAATGTCTGGAGCTGTGATTCACTCGTTGCACTTACGATTGGAGCGGTAATTAAAGGATTTGCCAGCAACCACGCCAATGCAACAGCGCCTTGAGTGGTCTTGTGTTTTGCGCTTATTTCGTCCAATGCTTTTAAAACCTCAAAGCCTTTTGGATTTAAATATTTTCTTACCCCTTCTCCTCTTTGGCTTTTACTTAAATCTTCTTCACTGCGGTATTTTCCGGTTAAAAACCCGGCAGCTAAAGACCAATATGGAAATGTACTTAAGTTATATTTTTCAACCAAAGGAGCATAATCCTGTTCAAATTTTTCTCTTTCCAACAAATTGTAATGCGGCTGTAAGGCAACATATTTTGGAAGGTTATTTTTTTCTGCTATATCGAAAGATTCCTGCAAGCGTTCCGGAGAAAGATTGGATGCGGCGATGTAACGGATTTTTCCTGCTTTGATAATTTCATCATAAGCCGACAAAGTCTCTTCCACAGGCGTTTTATGATCATCAAAATGGGTATAATAAATGTCGATATAATCAGTTTTAAGTCTTTGAAGCGATTCATCAACAGACTTCAGAATATGTTTTTTGCTGATATCATAACCATGTTCTTTGGTTTCAGAACCTACTTTGGTTGCCACTACCAAGCCATGTCTGTTGGCGCGGGCTTTCATCCATTTTCCAATAATTTCCTCGGATTGTCCGCCTTTTCCGTTTACCCACCACGAATACGTATCTGCAGTGTCGATGAAATTAAAACCTCCATCAATAAATTTATCCAGAATGTTAAAAGATTTCTTTTCGTCTAAAGTCCAACCAAAAACATTTCCTCCGAAATTAATAGGTGCAATTGACAGATCAGTGTTCTTTATTTTTCTTTTTTCCATAATAATTAGCTTAAAAATATAATACAATGTAATAAATATTATACCGCTTACTTATTTGGTCTGTTAATTTTTATCTATTTCTATCATTAAAAAAGACTAACCATGAGGTCAGTCTGTATTGTTTTATTAATTATATTAAAGATGTGTTATTTCAGCCATGATTGATTGCTTTTATTATCAGAGCGTTTTTTTCCGCTTTCAAAATTATATGCAAGACCAACACCCAATGTTTGTTTCAATTGAGTTCTCCTGATCTGATTGTGATCATAAAGCAGGTCTACAGTAATATTTGTTGAGATAAATTTATTGATTTTCATATTTAAAACCCCGCTGTACGAAAGAACAAGCCTTTCAGGATGATCGATATAATTAGAGAAAACTGAACCGGTATTAATAAGATTAATATTCTCCATAATCTTTAATTTATAGATTGCCGTTCCTAAAAATCCAAACTGAAATAATGAAGAATCGCCGTCATTTTTTAAACCATACGTTCCTGCATATTGCAGATCTTCATCCAAAACAAAGGTCCATCTTGCGTTGGCAGGGCGTAATGTCATCGTAAAATTATCATTTGGGCGATAGGTGACGCCGGCACCGATATTTAGATAACCGGGTGCCATAAAATTGGAGAGTTTTTTGGCATCAGGATTATTTCCGTCTTCAAAGCCTCCTGCAAACTGTGTCTGCAGACTTGCGCCACCAGAAAGATACCAGTTTTTTGCAAATTCTCTCCCGTAATTGGTCGAAAGATTGATCACATCCTGAGTTTTTCTGGTTCCTATTCCTTTTGTATTATTTTGTCCGTAACCCAGAATAATGATATTTTCCCAAAGATCTTTTCCTTTTTCATAGGTCATGTTATAATTAACTCCGGCAAGCCAACCGACATTATTTGCGCCACCACCGACCCAGTTTGAAAAGGCTGCCTGATTAAGCATTAATGTATTCTGGCCCTGAATGCTCCACGCTTTTGTAGTGTCAACTACCGGAATATCAGCTTTTTCCTGCGCAAAATTGTATATCCCTAGCGAGACAGAAATTGATAATAAAATTTTTTTCATAAATGATTTTTTTTAATGCATAAAAATAGAATTTAATTTCCTAATTAATACAAAAATGTAACTTTAAAAAGATATTTAATTCTATATTTTGTGAATAAATAAAGCTTCCTTTTAAATTTTAATGATAATTACATAACATATTGTTGAATGACATCATTCTAATTAATACAATCATTTTTAATTGCTTTTAAAAATAATACGTTTTTAATGTATAATTAATACAGTGCAATCCATTGATTAGTTTTATCTATTACGATTATGAATAGAAAGTTTATGATTTTATTCCAATTATGTAATGCATAATTTTATTTTTTCATATATTTGCGAATCGAAATAATTTTTTTTCATCATTTGTGTTTTTTTAGGACCTCTTCTCGAAGAGGTCTTTTTTATTTACTACCGTAATTCCTTGTTTTCTTACAGCTTAACCAGAATACCACAAATTAAGTATAAATACTTAATAATCAATTTAGTACTTTATACTCTAAAATATTTCCCTTTTTAGTGACACCTTTGAAATGTTAAACAAACAAAAACTTTACACCATGTCAACATTCAAAATTAACATCATTGCGGGACCACTTTGGAGCAATGACGAAGCGCAAAAATTAGGAGGCCGTATTGCAGCGGCACATTTAGGAAAATTCACCGGACAATGGAGCACCATTGTAGAAGGTGAAATGAGTGTAATCGAAGTTGAGTTGAATACACAACCCACCGGAGATTCAGAATATACAATGGATGTACTTGCTGGTCCGCTATGGAGCATTGAGGATGCCAAAGAAGTTTGTCCGGCTATCTGCGCCTCTTACGGAGGTACTTGGAACGGGCAATGGACGACCGTCGTTGAAGGCAAAATGAGCGTTTGCGGCTGTGTCTTTAAATTCTAAAATTTATTAAAAGATGTGTATAGTCTCCGGAATTTTTCCGGAGATTTTTTTTAATTATGTTTCACATTGAGATTTAGAGATATCATAGAAAATTATTAATTGTTATTGATTTTTAAAATAATAATTTAAACATAAAAATTGTTTTTACAATAATTTATGGTCTGAATTTTGGAGATTCATAGTATGAAGCATATTAGAAATATTTCTCCACTTTTTGGAAAAACGGTTGTCATCACTGGAGCTTCCAGTGGTGTTGGTAAAGCAACCGCAGAAGCTTTTGCGAGAGAAGGTGCTTTTTTGGTCCTTGCCGCCCGTGGTGAGGATTCTTTACAGCAAACTGCAGATATTTGCAGGAAACTGGGCGCTGAAACGCTGGTCGTTCCCACTGATACTTCTATCGCTGAAGAAGTTAATCATCTCGCAGAAGAAGCAATAAAATTCAATAAACGCATTGATTATTGGGTAAACAACGCGGGAGTTTTGTCATTTGGAAAGTTTGATGAAACACCGGTTGAGGTTGTAGATCAGATTATAAAAACGAATCTGTTGGGCTATATGTATGCTGCACACACTGTTCTGCCTCTATTTAAAAAGCAGGGAAAAGGAGTTTTAATCAACAATATTTCCATTGGCGGATGGATGCCTGCTCCTTACGGAACCGCTTACACCGCTTCTAAATTTGGGATACGGGGATTAGTAGAGAGCCTTCAGGGTGAGGTTTCAGAATTTCCAAATATTTATGTTTGTGCATTGTATCCCGGTTTTCAGAAATCTGCTGGAATCGAGCATGCCGCTAATTATTCAGGGATAAAACTGAGCACTCCTCCACCCGCTTTTGACCCCCGGGGTTTGGCCAATTCTATTGTTGAAGTAGCAAAAAATCCTGTAGATTCAACATATCCGGATTGGTTTTCGATTGTATTTAAAAATGCTTACGGAATTTTCCCCGGATTTATCCGTTTTGTTTCATCTTCCGCAATGAGATTTATTATGAAAAAAGCTCATAATGAAGAAAATTCTTCAGGAAATGTATTACAGCCTTCAAAAGGAAATATGGGGATTGATGGAAAAACCTTACTTCCAAATCCTCCCAAAGTAATAAAAGTTGCCGCGTTTGGAATTGCAGGATTAGCTGTGGCCGGCTTTTTATTATCCTCTTTAAAATCAAAGAAAGTTTAAAATATTCATCACACCATACAAAATATATACTATTATGGAAGCAAAAAATATTGGAAGAATAGCCCTCGGAGCATTTCTCATAACCGCAGGAATCGGGCATCTTACCTTTGCAAGGAAAGAGTTTCAGGCGCAGGTTCCGGATTGGGTTCCTTTACCGAAAGATGATACTGTAGTTTATTCCGGGATTGCAGAAATTCTTCTCGGAACGGCAACAATTGCAGCCCCTGAAAAACATAGAGCAACAATGGGAAAAATCGTGGCAACTTTTTTTGCAGCAGTACTCCCCGGGAATATTTCACAGTACAAAAACAGAAAAGACAGTTTTGGTCTTAATAATGATAAAGCAAGATTTGCAAGGCTTTTTATGCAGGCTCCTTTGATCGCATGGGCATTAAAATCGACTGAAAAATAAATTTAATCAAATCTAAATATTATGTATAAAAAAATTTTAGCAGGTCTCGGAGGTGCACTAGCCTTAAATATTTTACATGAGATCGTCAGAAAAAACTTTGAAAATGTCCCGCATATCAATGAAGTTGGAGAAGAAGCATTAACTAAAATTACAGATAAGACGAATATTGATCTTTCTGATAAAGACCATATTTATGCCGCCACTCTGGCAGGAGATATTATCGGAAACGGTTTGTATTATGCGTCTACCGCTACAACACATGATGTAACTTCCGGACTGTTGATGGGTATTGCAACGGTTGCACTTCCAAAAACTCTCGGACTCGACGATAAACCTGTTGCCGAAAACAACCAAATTAAAGCAATGACTATTGGTTATTATGTTTTCGGAGCTTTGATAACGAAATTTATTTATGATAAAATTAAATAATATCATATAATAACTGGGAGCTATAGCCAATTGGTTATAGCTTTTTTTATGCTTAAAAATTAGCTGACCCTTTTTTTATTGCTTGAAGGAACCCAATTTTCTTTTTCACAATTTTTGCATTTTCCTGCATTTCCTGAATTCTTAAGTTCCGTATTTCCGCAAAAAGTACATGAATAATAACCTTCCTGGTTAATATATTTAATCGGATGATCTAATGAGCCGGGCATTGTCGGAAGCCCATACTTTACTTCTTTATCTTCAAGATAGAAGACGCTGATGTCACCGGAAATTTCTTCAATTGCCATCTCGACTTGACCTAGCTGTGAAATTCCTTTTAACCTTAATTCTGAAAAAAATTCATCACTTCCAAGATTTTCCTTTTTAAAATTCTTAATTGAAAATACACCGTTTTCAATTAAGCATACGGATTTTCCTTCTACCAGATTTTCAAATTTTTTATTTCTACCAATATAAAATGTGACAATGCTGTAGAGTAAAATAATAACAATAAATACAATAATAGAAGAAATTATTCCTACATCTTTATTAAACATCGGATCACCTGCTGCCGATCCCAGCCCGATAATTACAACCAATTCGAAGATGGATAGCTGTTTGACTCCTCTTTTTCCTAAAACTCTCAATCCTATAATGATGGTTAAAAACATAATTGCAGTTCGCAAAATGATTTCCAGAATAAATGACCAGTCTTCATGGCCCATCAATAGTTCTTTCCAGTCAAGTTTTAATAGAAATATGGATATCATAGGAAATTATTTATTTCAGTTGTTCAAAAAATACGCCACAGACGGAAGGTTATTGCAAGACAAACTTTATATATTTTCTGAAATTGATTTTAATCTAACAATTTTTTCATCATAAGGTCAGTTTGCTTTTCCTCTCCTAAAACGAAAATATGTTTATCAAATTCTATAAATCCGTTTTTTTTGTAAAAATTTATAGCTTTTAAGTTTTCTTCCCAAACGCCAAGCCAGATAGAGGATTTGCCTAATTGTCCGGTGATTTCCAATGCTTTTTCATAAAGAAGCTGTCCTACTTTTTTACCATGATGACTGCTTTTTACGTAAATTCTTTCAATTTCGAGAGAAGTTTCATCCTGTAATTCAGTTTGCGCTTTTCCTGAATTTATTTTTAAATACCCAATCGGATGATCTTCTTCCCAGGCGATAAAAAACTGTGAATCAGGATTATTTAATTCTGATTTTATTTTTTCTGTTGTAAAGCTTTCTTCAAGATATTTTTGCATGGCCTCTTCTGAATTGTCTTTTGCAAACGTTTCGTAGAAAGTCTGTTTACCAAGAGATTGCAATGTTTCGAGATCTTCCAGAGAAGCTTTATTAATTATAATTGACATCTTAATAATTTTAATTAGGAAAACAATATTTCTTTAAATTTTTCAGCAGCCAAATGCACCTGCACAGCCCAATCATCGGCAGCGTCACTTCCCGCATTATCAGAAATATATTTTAAACATAAAAAAGGGATTTTTTCCTTCATGGCAATCAAGGCCAACGGATAGGCTTCCATATCTACGATGTTGTATTCGTCTTCAGAATGGTTTGTCTCAAAACTGTCACCGCTTCCGCAAACGCCTTCTCTCAGGCCATTCATCAAATATCCATATTCCAGTAAAGGCGGAATTCCTGACAACGGAGTTTCATATTTTTTAAAACCAAGACCTCTTACATCCATATCGCGCTGAATGAATTTTGTACAGCAAATAACTTCTCCTTTAGAAAAATTTTTACTTCCTGCCGAACCTAAATTCACAATTAATTTAGGTCTTTTAAAATGGATTTCTTTGGCAAGCCCCATTGCTGCATTTACTTTTCCGATGCCTGTAATCAGCTTATTGGTGTGGTCAAAAGCATCTCCTGCCTCAGAATCTAATGCGAAAACAAAAAGAGTTTCGTCAATCGGGTACTTTATTTCGTCGTTTATTTTTATCATGAATTTAAAGAATTAAATACTATATCCGTCTGTATCACAAGAATTTTCTCCATTTGAAAGATTTTTGTGCGGAGAAACAGTTTCCTGATACGTTTGGGTTAACGCATTCTTAAAAAGCTCGACAGGTTGCGCTCCAGAAACAGCATACTTTTCATTCAAAATAAAAAAAGGAACACCGGTAACGCCATGATTTTTAGCTTCTTGAATATCCTGACTCACTTCATAATCATATTTATTGGACGTTAATGCCTGTCTTGTTTCTTCTTTATCTATACCTAAAGATTCAGCCATAGAAATCAAAGTTTCTGTATCCGCAACATTTTCTCCATTCAGAAAATGAGATTGAAATAAGGCTTCTTCCATTTGAGAACATTTATCGTATTTTTTGGCTAAGTGAAGTAATTTATGAGCCGGAAAAGTATTTGTTATTAAAGCTTTTTCAAAATTAAAATCTATTCCTGAATTTTTACCCATCTGCAAAACCTGTTGCATCATCTGTTTTGCCTGTTCTTCGGAAACTCCTTTCTTTTCTTTAAAATATTCAATGGTGCTGATCGCTTCGGAAGCATTTAAAGTCGGGTCCAGCTGGAAGCTTTTCCATTCCACCTTTACTTCATCTTTGAAAGGTAGTTTTTCAAGCGCTTTTTCAAAATTATGTTTTCCGATATAGCAAAACGGGCACATTACATCTGACCAGATTTCTATTTTCATTTTTCTGTAATTTAATCTATTTAGCGAATTTTTTTTTATTGTATAAAAATAATTGTTCGTGCCTCAAAGATAATTATAATTTTCTTGCTTTTCATTCAACGGCGAAGGCCCATCAAATAAAAAAGTCCGTAATTATAATGAATTACAGACTTTTAATGATAAATTAAGCTTGATAAATTTAAACTAAAACCGTTCCGCCATCTATCGTAATGATTTGTCCGGTAACAAAGGCTTGCTTCATCAAGAAAATAAATGACTGCGCGATTTCTTCGGCTTCTCCCACCCTTTTTACCAGTAAAGAATCACCAACATTTTTGTAGAAATCATTCTTTTTTTCTTCCGACATTCCGTTCCATAAATTGGTTCTGATGACGCCCGGAGCCACAGCATTTACCCTGATCGGAGCCAGCTCTACCGCCATTGCTCTGCATAAACCATCCATAGCACCACAAATGCTTGATGCTAGTGCCCAGCCCGCTCCCGGTCTTTGATTGGCAATACCGCTTGTAAGATTAATAGATCCGCCTTCATTCATATTTGGAGCTGCATATTTTATGGCTGCGATGGCTCCCCAGTAACGAAGGGTGAAAAAATCTCTTGCTTTCTGAAGATCTGTTTCTGAAAGACTGGAAAGATTTAAATTTTCTCCGGCAGTGTAAACCAAATGATCAAATTTTCCTATGTTTTCAAATAAAAGGCGAATATTTTCTTCTTTGCTTAAATCAATTGCATAGCCTTCAGTTCCCTTGGGTAAATTCTTCAGAGCATCATCAATTCGCTCCTGATTGCTTGAAACAATGACAAGATTTGCACCTTCTTCTGCAGCAGCTTTTGCGGTTGCTAATCCTAATCCTGAGCTTGCTCCTAAGATTACTACTTTTTTATTTTTAAAAGTTTCCATTTTTATTTAAAATTTTATTAATTATTTAAAGTCTTTGCGACTTTGCAATTTTCCAACAAATACTTTTACTTTATTGTACCTGGAAGAATTATTGGTTTGCGCCTCCGTTTATCAATAAATGCTGGCCATTTACGAAAGACGAAAGATCGCTTGCGAAAAATTCTGCAACATTGGCAACATCTTCCACTTCTGCCAGTCTTCCCATCGGACAGCTGTCGAGAAGAGATTTTCTCAACTCAGGATAGCTGTTTTCTTCTGCAAAGATCCCGGAATGATCAACCGCAAAAGGGATTATCGAATTTACCGTAACGCCGCGATGCCCAATCTCCTTGGAAAGTACGTCTACCATATATCTCGGGGTAGTTTTGCTTCCTCCGTAAACCGCCATCCCCGGAACCGGAAAAGATGTAGTACTTGAAGCAATATAAATGATTCTTCCGTTGTCTTCCACATTTTTTGCAGCATGTTGCATCGTGAAATACGCTCCTTTTGTATTAATGCTAAACAAACGGTCAAACTGTTCTTCCGTAAATTCTGTCACGGGAGTTTCTACCATTTCAATTCCTGCATTGGCCACGATAATGTCTATTTTTCCGAATGCATTTTTAGCTTCATTAAACAGCTTTTCAATGTCTGTCACTTTGCTCACGTCTGCCTGAACTGCGATTACGCCAACATTCATGGCTTTGATATTGGAAACCACTTCATCCGCTGAAGCTTTATCTTTCGAATAATTGATCACAATGTTCGCGCCCAAGGCTGCATAACGTTCTGCGATAGCTTTTCCTAAACCTCTGGCTGAGCCCGTAATGAGGGCTGTTTTGCCATGCAAATTTGTATTCATGATTTTTTATAATTGGTTAATAATGATGGTTAATTGTGAATAAGTCAAATGTCAATTATTATAAATGATGTTTCAATACACTGCTTATAATTAATATTGATCTTTAGATTAAATTTCTTTTACAGTTATAAAAAATTCACAATTCACTTGAAAAAATTCACAATTCACATTTTTACGCCATTCCACCGTTTACGCCGATGTTTTGTGCGTTGATCCATTTTGCTTCATCGCCTGCCAGGAAAACTACGACATTTGCAATATCATCTGTTTCTCCGATTCTTCCGAAAGGGTTTAATGATGCTAATCTGTCGATGGTTTCCTGTGATTTTCCGTTTAAGAATAATGCTGTCGCAGTCGGACCGGGAGAAACTGAATTGACATTAATTCCTCTATGACCGATTTCTTTGGAGAAAACTCTTGTAAGCTGCTCTACTGCTGATTTTGTGGCAACATAAGTTCCATAACCGGGAAGCATTAATCTGTTGACAGAAGTTGAAAAATTAATGATACTTCCATTGTCAGCTAATTTTGTAGCTGCTTCTCTAAGCGTGTTGAAAACTCCTTTTACATTAATGCTAAAATGACGGTCAAAATCTTCATCAGTTGTTTCCTGAATGGTTTTGGTGATCATAATTCCGGCATTATTGATCAGGACATCAATTCTTCCGTAATGGGCAATTGACTGGTCAAAAAGAGATTTCACATCTTCAGGCTTGCTTACATCTGCCTGAACTACAATGGCATCACCGCCTTTCTTTTTGATTTCTTCTACCACGTTGTCTGCATCTGCCTTGCTTCCGGCAAAATTGACAATCACTTTAGCTCCGGCTTCCGCTATTTTTTTAGCTACTTCAGCTCCGATTCCTTTTGAAGCGCCTGTTACAAGGACTACTTTGTTCGATAAATTGCTCATGTGTTTAAGTGTTTAATTTTACATGACAAAGGTAGAATGCGTATGAACGGGATATGTTGCAAAAACTAAAGCATTAGTTGCAAATTTTAAATATGGCTTGGAAAATTGGAAAAAAAATATCCATATGTTTGTCATTCCGAAATATCTATGTACAAAACTTCCATATTATGTTGATGTCCTTACAAAAGGACAACTTTATGATAGGAATAAAAAAATAAATTAACTATGAAAAAAATGTTTTTAGTGTCTGCACTAGCCTTTTTATTAATTTCGTGCGGAGAAAATAAGTCTCAGAATAACCCCATTGTAGATAATGCCGTTGACAATGCAGAATCTTCGGTTTCCGGTTCGCTTAAAGATGCAAGATATTCAGATGGCGGAGATTTTATTAATGAAATTTATTATGAATTAATTAAAAACAATAAAAATTTACAGGATTTAGATGATAAAATAGAAAAAACAAATGAAAATTCGGAGAAAGTTGTTTTAAATTATAATAAAATTCTCGGAAAATCTACTTCTTATTACTTAAGTGCCAATTATCATGCTGCTTCAATCAATGATTCAATTTTACAAAAGCAAATTGAAAAAGAAATTACAATCAATGCCGAAAAATATGATTTGAAAATTAAAAATATTAAAATTTTAATTGCTCAGATTAATAAAAATAAAGATAAAATGAATGATCTTTATACTGTTTTCAAAATCAGAAAAACGCTTCCTGAAATTGAAAAATATCAAAATGCACATCCTTTGAAAACAGACAGTCTAAATAATTTCATCAATAAGCAAAACCAACTGTTAAATGAAATAAAAAAATTAAAGCAATGATTTAGTTCAATTAAAAAAGACAGTTTTAAGAAAAATAAAATATTAATTAATTTCATTATTAAGCTTTAAATCTTAAAGCTTATTTTTTTATAACAGAATCATTTTAGTGTGAATTAAAATGTTAATTTAAAATTACACAAATCACTGATAGTAAACACATTAAATATCACTATAAAAACCATTTGTTTACTATCAAAAAAAGATTACATTTGAAAAAAATTCACAATTACCTGATATAAAAAATTATGAGAAAATTTTATTTTATCTCTGTCCTTTTTATTTGTTTTTATTCAAATATTAAGGCACAGATAGGGATAGGTACATCAACTATTCAAAACGGAATTATTATGCAAGTAGAAAGTGCAAATAAAGGCATGCTTCTTCCAAATATTGCCCTCACATCTACTTCCCTGTTCACGCCTATTACAGGAATGCCGACAACCGGACTTATGGTTTACAATACCAATACGGCGGGAAATGGTGCTACTGCTGTCAGTCCGGGGTTTTATTATTGGGACAATGCTGTTCCAGGTTGGATAAAAGTTCAGCAAAAAAATGCGGCAGAAACGGCACTGTTTTCAAATCAAAATACGACGACCAATATTAATTCCGGAAGTGGTGTTTTTACCGATTTGTTTGCGAATGTGAGATTTAACAACAATCCGGGACTTTATCAGAAAGTTGATAATACAACACTGAAAATCAATGAAACAGGCTATTATAAAGTAATGTTGAATCTTGATCTTTTTTCTAACGGAAGCAAAGATAATTTTGGAATAGAAATTCTGATAAATAACCAGGAAAATATTGTTTCTGAAAATATTTATGTTCCTGGAAGAGAAGTTACCTCGCAACCGAATAGCCGTGCATATATTGTCTATGTTCCTGTAAACGTGGCCGGGTATACATTGAGAGCCAGAGCTTATGAAATAGATCCCAATACGGAGGTGTATTTCAGAAACGCAAATTCGTCAACTATTTCTATCGAAAAAATCAGATAAAATGAAAAAATACCTATATTCATTAATCCTGTTTTCAGGACTGTTCACCTTTTACTCCGGCCAAATCGGAATCGGAACTGCTGTAAATTCAGATGGCGTAATGCTACAGCTGGAATCCAGTAATAAAGGTTTGCTTTTTCCAAGAGTTGCATTGGTTTCAAGAACCGCGACTACTCCGCTTTTACCAACTATTCCTACGGGAACAATTGTTTTTAATACGTCAACTACAGGAAGCTTTCCCAATCTTATCAGTCCGGGAATCTATTGGTGGAGCGCAGAAGATCAGCAATGGACCAATATGAGCACCAATCTCGAAACCGCCGCCATGAAATATACAAACTCAGAAATTACAACTAATTATAACACAACGACACTCCAAAATGTAAAGCTATTTGGTAATTTAGTATATAACGAAAGCAGCAGCATTTATTCCGTAAATACTACAAATCAAACACTTACAATTAAAAAACAAGGATTATATTCTATTTCTTCAATCTTATCTTTTGACAGATTAAGCGGCGGGGATAATTCTATGGTATCGTTAAGCGCAAGACTTTTTATTAACGGCAATCCTGTAGGTACAGAACAGGTATTTTCTCCTGAAGAAACTGCTTCTGTGAACAGTGACAGAGGTTTATTTTCCTACGCATTTACAGAATATTTACCATTAAATACAAACGATATTATCAGCATAAAAATTAAAAAAACTGCAGGAACTTATTCCAGCGGTTACGGTGATGCTGAGGTAAAATTTCATCAAAGTGGAGATTCAAGTATTGCTTTATTAAGAATCAGATAAATAAAATCTACAATTATGAAAAAAATATATAAAATTTTACTATTAATTTTCCCAGTTATAAATTTATATTCACAAGTTGGTATCGGTACATCTTCACCTTCAACTTCAGCTGTTTTGGATATCACAAGTACAAATAAAGGTGCATTAATTCCCCGCTTAGCCTTAATTGCGACCAATAATAAAGCGCCTTTGTCAGGAAATATTCCTAACGGAACATTGGTTTTCAATACCATAAGCAACGGCACAGACGCTACTGCCGTTTTTCCAGGAGTTTATCAATGGAATAATGGTGAATGGATCTATCCTTCAAGTCTTGGCGAGCCAAAAGCTAAGGCGGTAAAATTTTCAAATTCAGCATCAAGCACCACGAATTTTAATTCTGCAACAATTGCAGCTCCCACCAATATTGATATTTTTAATACCCTGAGCTTTAATGATGACACCAATATTTTTCAAAAAATCAATGATTATCAATTGAAAATAAAACAAGCCGGTTTGTATCTTGTTTCAGTAAATCTTGCATTGAAACAAAGCCCCGCAGCTCAGGCATCAGAAGTTTATGATTATATCTATTTTAATCTTGATGGAAATTTAGCTTCATCAAGCATTGCAACTCTTCCACCGCAATACGATCCGGGTAAAATAAATATCAACGGCAGATTTGCATTTAGCTCAAATTCATACGTTTATGCTAATGCCGGACAAATTTTAACCTTACATTCTAAAAGATGGCGTGACGGAAGCGCTTATAACGGAACGGTAAATTTTGATACAACAACCCCTTCCAGTGTGACAATTATTAAGTTAAAATAAAAAAAAGGAACTCAAGTAGAGTTCCTTTTTCATTAATAGGTTAATGTAATTCCGGCCCCCCAGCCCATTTCGTTGTCATAATTTCCGGAAACTGATAGCCATTTTTGTAAAATATACCGTAATCCTGAATTAAATTCTCCATCAGAATTAATACTGAAATTGCCTCTCAATCTTCTGGAAATGGGAATATCTTCACGGCTTAATTCCAATAAAACTTTTCCGTTCTGATCAACACTGGCATCCGCTGTAATCAGCATTGGCAACAGATATTGAGCCCCAACGATAAAAACGGCTTTGTTTTTTGAAGCTTTTTGTTGTCCGAACCAGGTTTTTTTTCCGTGAAAATCCATTTCCATTTCTTTAGCCATTTGCCTTTCCATGATTTCATGATTTTTTTGAACTCTGAAACCTGCGTAAGGCAGCGCCCATTGGAATTTTCCTAAAAATCTTCCGACCTTAAAATTTCCTTCAAGATGATTAAAATCCCAATTTGAATGAAACTCGTTCATATTTGCCCATCTCGGACCAAACATTGTCATCGTTTCTGCATGCATTTTATTGCTTGCAATATCCAGCATTGCCATTGAGCTTACCATTCTGTTATCTTTCAAAAAGTCTTTCCAGGCCAGCTTTCTGTTCGGAAGATGCGGATTCGGCTTTGAATTTTCATAGCTAAAAATCCTTCCCATTCCCGCCATCATGTGATACAGAATATGACAGTGAAAAAACCAGTCTCCGTCCTGATTGGCTGCGAATTCGATCGTATTGGTTTCCATCGGCATAATATCGACCACATTTTTCAAGGGTGAATATTCCCCTTTTGAATTAATCAACCTAAAATCATGGCCATGAAGGTGCATCGGATGCCGCATCATCGAATTATTATACATTGTAATCCTTAAAATCTCCCCTTTTTTGACTAAAATTTTATCTGTTTCCGTAACAGTTTTATTGTCTAACGTCCACAAATAATGGTTCATATTTCCTTCAAGCCTGAAATTTAATTCCCGTACATTTTCAGACGGTAGGATTGTTTTTTCAGGAGATTTCAACATATTGTAAGACAGTCTTTTAATTGATTTTTTCGCATTCATTTCCATTCCTGAATGATTAGAATGATCTTCTTCTTTAGATTTAATTCCCATCATTTCATTAATATGCCTGGCTGTCATTTTTCGTTGACTTTCAGGAAGTTCGGGGTACATCACTTCATTCATATCCATCATCTGGTTTCCCATCGTCATGTTCATCGGCTTCATATTTCCGCTCATTTCCATCATTCCGTTCATCATTTTCATGCCTTCAAACAACTTTAACCTTGGTAAATCCGGCGCTTCAATTTTTTCTCCTGAGCCCAGCCAAAGTGAAGCATGACCGATTCTGTCTTCCGAAGTAGCACGGAATTCAAAGCTTTTATTTTCTGGAATCGTCACTTCAATATCATACGTTTCGGAAACCCCGACGATCAGCCGATCAACTTCTATCGGAACGACGTCATTTCCATCATTGGCAATGACTTTTATTTTACCGCCTCCGAAATTCAGCCAGAAATAAGTGGAAGAACCGCCGTTGGCAACTCTCAAACGAACTTTATCTCCCGCTTTCAAATTAGAATAATCCGAGCTTGGCAAGCCGTTGATGAGAAATTTATCATAATATACATCACTCACGTCCATTGCTTCCATTCTTTTCCACTCGTTCAGAGCTTTTGTTCCCAAATTCCCTGATTTTATAGCTTCCCAATAACTTTGAACCGCATTTTTCCTGATCGCATACCAATCCGTATTGGCCATATGAAGCCTTCTCGCAATCTGCATCGGATCTTCATCGCTCCAATCTCCCAGCAAAACAGGGATTTCTTTGGAATAATTCACTTTTGGCTCGCCTTTTCTTTTATTAAAAATTAAAATCCCGTTCATCCCGATTTGTTCCTGCAAACCTTCATGAGAATGATACCAATAGGTTCCGTTTTGAGAAACTTTAAATTTATACAGATGTGTTTCTCCGGGTTGTACGGGCTTTGTTGTCAGGTAAGGAACTCCGTCGTGCTCATTCGGTAAGATCACACCATGCCAGTGAAAGCCTGTGTTTTCTTTGAGCATATTATGAAGATAGATTTCTGCGGTATCCCCTTCTGTAAAATATAAAGTCGGCGCCTGCAATTTTCCGTTTACAGCAATCGCTCTGCGGCTTTTTCCTGTAAAATTTACAATCGTGTCTTTTACATATAAATCATAGCGAACAGTCTTTCCTTCAAAGCTTATTTTTCCATTTTCTGAATTTCTTTTTAGAGTAAAAGTTTGAGATTCAGGTTCAGATTGAGGCTTGGAATTATTCTCAATTTCAACTAAATCCATTCCGCATTTCGGGCATTTTCCGGATTTGTCTGAAATGACTTCCGGATGCATCAGACAAGTATATTTTTGAGATTGAGATTCGGGTTTAGGCTGAGATAAAGTTTGAGTTTTAGAATAATTTATTTTATCAGTTTCTTTATTCTTTTTTACTCTTTTAATATCAATTTTCTTCTCAATCCCAATGTTAGCCTTATTCTTAATTTCTGGTTTTATTTCTGTTTTTGGCGAAACTTTTATTTGCGGTTTTGCAATAGCTTTTGGTTTTATGATAACCGTTTTTTTCACCAGTGTCATTCCGCATTTTGGACAATCTCCAGATTTTGAAGAAATGATTTCCCGATCCATCGGACAGGTGAAAAATGTTTTTGTGATTTGTGAAAAACTGAAAACAGAAAATAGAAGCATCAGAAATAGTATTACTTTTTTCATAATATTTCGAACTTTTAAATTTAAAAGTTATATAGCTGAATTTTAAAAAATAATTAAATCTAATTTTAACTCAAGCTACACAACTTGTTGTTTTTAAATTAAATATGAAAATTAATTAATCTCTGCCTTCACATTTCCACAAGAAAGCATTGAGCTTCCGTAATAAGGATTTATGATTTTCTTTTCGTCACTTAACCAGCTTCCGTCAGCCATCGGACAATATTGAACATAGACTGGATTATCAGATAATTTGAACTCTTTCGCCAGAGCAATCATATTATCAGAAAGGTTAAAGAAGGTTTCTCTTTGAGCTGTAATTGTTCGTGAATCTGAAATTACCGTTGCGTCTTTTTTAAGTGTATTTAAATTTCCTTCTGAAACGACCTTGTAGTCAATTGCAGAAGCTGTTTTAATGAATTCTGTAGCCGCTTTTGAAGTTTTATCGGCATCATCAGAAGCCAACGCTGATTTTATCGCAATATAATTTTGGTAAAGTTTAGAAACCTGGGCATCTTTTTTAGATTGCGCTGAAAATGAAATGATTGTAAATAAAGAGAATACTACTGTGAAAATATATTTTTTCATTGTTTTAAATTTTAGAATTAATAAAGAATTTTTAAAAAATATCGTATAGCGCGACAGGTCGTGTCGTTCGTAACGATCATAATATCAAACGACTGACAAATTCTAAATTCTAAAATTACAATGATTTATAAATAAGGGAACCCACCGATTTTCTGGCGGACCATTGATCTGAATTTGAGTAAATTTTGTGGCTGAAAAAGATTTGTCAATAAAGAAAAACTCATGGATTTCAATTTCTGAAATCTGTTTTAAAATATCAATGGTAAGAAAGTCAGATTTTTGAGAATCATCGACTTTGACAATCTTAATCTCCGTTTTACAGCAATCTTTTTTTGTTTTAACACCACATTTACTGCAAATATCATCGGTTTTCTGACTGATAGAAGTCATTTCCTGCATACAAGAATGAACGCTGAAAACCGCTCCGGAAGAAAATCCGAAGTAGAAAACAGAGAACAGTATGGCAAGAATCTTTTTCATAAGAGCAAAGTTAGGAATATCTTTGATAATGATGTTATAGAATTTTGTATTGTTGTTATAAAATTTGGAAAATAAAAAACTCCTGAAAAAATCAGGAGCTTTATTATTTATAGTCGATTTTAAACTAATCCTAAGCCCTAACGCCTAATTATTTAATTTTAAACTCTAATTTCACATTAAAGAAACGCCCCGTCAAACGAACCGGAACCGGATACATTAAGTTTGAATTATAATCTGTAATCCATTGATTGGCAACGGTATTATTGATATTAAATGCATTGAAAACCTGTACACCCAAAATCAATTCATCAAAATTACCCCAGAAACCATACGTTTTTTTGTTGTCTTTTCTGTCGATAAATACTTTTGAAAGACCTAAATCAACTCTTTTGTATGAAGGCAACGTCTTTTGATACTGATAAGGATCTGTGAAAACAGGCGCTCCGTTTGGCAATCCCATCGCATAGGTCAATGTTAAATTCACCCTCATAGAAGGAAATTTAGGCATATAATCCTGATAGAACATCGCGAATCTGAACCTTTGATCAGTTGGTCTCGGAATATTTCCTCTTCCATCAATATTTTCAAAAACTCTTGCATAACTTGCTGATAGCCAAGAATCTACCCCCGGAACAAATTCCCCGAATAATCTTGCATCAATTCCGTATGCGTATCCTGAAGCATTATTTTGTCCGGAATAACGGATTCTTACATTATCCATATAATACGGAATTAAATTATCCATTTTCTTGTAATAAGCTTCCGTTGTTAACTTAAACGGCCTGTCATACATAAAAAATTCGTAATCGTTCGCTAAAATTAACTGCAAAGAACGCTGAGATTTTATATTTGAATTAAAATTACCGTCTAAGTCTTTGATTTCCTTATAAAAAGGCGATTGGTAATAAACCCCTCCGGAAACTTTAAACAACATATCAGAATCCCAATCCGGTTTTATTGCAAACTGGAATCTTGGTGAGAAAATTGTTTCCTTGTTGAAGCTCCAATTAGCAACCCTTGCGCCCACATTTACAAAAACCTTACTTGCGCCCCAGAAAAACTTCTGAGAATATTGTGCATATGCAGAAAGTCTCGTTGGCTCAATGTGGTTATTTCCTGAAATTCTATATAGAAGATCAAGATCGCCGGGATCACCAAATCTGGGATCGTCAATCGGTCTTGGAAGGCTGTAGCCCGCAGAATCCACCAATTTCCATTCGTTGGTAAGGTCTTTTAAATTCTCTTTTTCAAATTTAAATCCTACTTCAATATCTGTATTTACATTTGGAGAAAAACGTGTTTTAAACTGAGTTCCGTAGGTCCTTACGAATAAATCATTTCTGGCATGCTCGATCTGTCCGCCAACATCATAAGAAGTAATAGGATCTCCGCTTACAGGATCAAATGTCTGAAGCTCGTAGCTCGACGCAATCGAATAATATTCTTTTTCTCTGTTCTGATAAGAAAAGCTGTCAAGTGTAAATCGCCATTTATCCGATGGCTTATAGTTCATTGAAAACGTTCCCATCATGTTTTTATACATATCTTCTTCACGGCCACCGTATCCGATATTTACGGTAATCGGCTGCTGAAGGCTTCCAAAAGTCACACTTCTTTCCTTGGGAACCATTTCATAGTCGTTTTTAGAATAATATCCTATGAATGAAAGTGAGAATTTCGGACTGATATGGTAATTAAGATACGTTTGAAAATCCCAATAGGTCGGGTTAAAATCCGTATCTTCTTTTAATGTATTAAGAACAAGATTAGTATTCCTGTATCTTCCTGAAAATAAAGCCGTTAATTTTTTATTTTTTGAAGCTAAACCTGTCGTTAATCTTCCTCCGATTAAGCTTGCTTCTCCTGAAAGTTCAAATTTTTCAGGCTCACGGTAATAAATATTCAATGCCGAAGACATTTTATCTCCGTATCTTGCTTCAAATCCTCCTGCAGAAAAGTTAACGGTAGAAACCATATCCGGGTTAATGATACTCATTCCCTCCTGCTGAGAATTTCTGATCAGGAAAGGCCTGTAAATCTCGATATCATTAATATAGATAAGGTTTTCGTCATAGTTTCCACCACGAACCATATATTGTGAAGAAAGCTCTGTATTTGAGTTTACGTAAGGTAAGGTTTTAATAATTCCTTCAATACCTCCGGAAATACTGGCTACATTCTGAGCATCTTTTGCTGAAATTTTTACAGCAGTAATGTCGTTTGTTCGTCCTGTGACTTTTTTCTGGAAAACGACTTCCTCAATATCGGTTACTTTTGTTGCCGTATCTCTCTTTTTTGATTGAGAAAATACTAACATGGGAACCATAAGGCTTAGTGGTAAGACTATTTTTTTCAAAAGAAATGGTTTAAGAATTTCTAAATTTAATGTTTTTTTAACAATTACAAAATGGATTCTCTAATTCTTGTTAATTTTTGCAGTAAATCTTCTAATAAATCTAGTCTTAGCATATTGGCACCGTCAGACAAAGCGGTTTCCGGTGTAGGATGGGTTTCGATGAAAATACCGTCTGCTCCCACCGCGATTCCAGCTTTAGCAACTGTTTCGATTAAATCCGGTCTGCCTCCTGTAACTCCCGAACTTTGATTTGGCTGTTGCAAAGAATGCGTAACATCCAAAATTACAGGCGCATATTGTCTCATCGTAGGAATTCCTCTGTAATCAACAATTAAATCCGTATATCCGAAAGAATTTCCTCTTTCAATAATGGCAACTTTTTGATTATCAGAGTCTGTAATTTTCTGAACGGCAAATTTCATCGACTCCGGAGAAAGAAACTGCCCTTTTTTTAATGAAACACATTTTCCTGTTTTTGCAGCAGCAACCAAAAGGTCTGTCTGACGCACTAAAAACGCAGGAATCTGCAGAACATCAACATATTGCGCAGCCAAAGCAGCGTGCTCATTCTCGTGAATATCTGTTGTTGTCGGAATATTAAAAGTTTCACCGACTTTTTTAAGGATTTCCAAAGATTTTTCTTCACCAATCGTCGTAAACGAGTCTACCCGGCTTCTGTTTGCTTTTTTAAAGCTTCCTTTGAATATATATGGAATGTTATATTTATCGGTAAGTTCGATTACCTTTTCAGCAATTCTTAATGCCATATCTTCCCCTTCAATAATACAAGGTCCTGCAATAAGGAAAAAGTTTTTTGAATCTTTGTGATGAATATTATCTAAATATTGAATCATTATATTTTAATTAAAAAGTTCAGTAAAAATACTTATAAAGTTTCAGAATCGGAAATTATTTGAAGTCTTTAATCAACTATGAACCCCTTAAAGCCAACGTTTGTCTTTAAACGTAAAAATAGAACGGTTAGTATTAGAGATGTCATGCTGAGCTTGTCGAAGCATCTATTTTATTTGATGCCGTTTTATTAATTCATCTTTTTCAGAATCTTTTCAAAAGTATTAATATTTCTGCTTGTAAACTGGTCTTTCAGGCTTTTTTTGCCTAAAATTTTTCCAAAGGTAGAATCTAGTGTATTTCCTTTTGAAACCTGCCAATAGAAAATATTATTAACGATTTCGCCTTTTTCGTTTTCTGTTTTCAATGCATTTTCGAATTCTTTCATTAAAACTTTTTCTACGCCATCATTTCCTACGAAGGTGTAAATATGAAGTTCATCATTTTTTTCAAACGGATTTCCGTTCCAGAAATTTTCTGTTTCTTCCTGAGATTTCACGAATAAAAAAGCTTCGTAAGAAAAATAATCAGACATTGCTTTTTCAAGAATTTGTTTCAATTCATCGGCCTTTTTTTCAGACGAAAAAACAATATTTCCGGAAGCCAGGATCGAGGCCACATTATCCATCCCCGAATCTTTGAAAACCCGGCAAACATCCGCCATTTTCATGTTTGTTCCTTTGACGTTGACGCCGCGGAGAAATGCACAATACTTCATAGTTAGGGTTTAGGTTTAGGTTTAGGTTTAGGTTTAGGTTTAGGTTTAGCAAAATTAATTTCTAATTTCTAATTTCTAATTTCTAATTTCTAATTTCTAATTTCTAATTTCTAATTTCTAATCTTTTCATACAAATTATAATCCGTTCCGGAAGGCTTTAAAATATAGATTTTCTCTAAGATTTTATTGTCGCTTTTTAAGTGGTCCTTCACACGGAATTCTTTTAACAATTTGTAATGAGTTTTATAATATTCTGCGTCTTTTCCTTCAAATAAATTGTTGTAAGAAAGCAGATATTTCGGTTTTCTGTTTTTAACCGTGTTAATCCAGTAATTTTTTCTGTCTTTTATAATTTCAGTCTGAATTTGCTTGTCGACCAATCCAACTTCATCAATCGATTTTAAGCCAGAAAAATAAGGAACATAGCCCGCCGGTTCAAGTAAAATCCATTGATTTTTATCTTTTTCGTATGTGTTTAAAAATAAACCGATCGTTCTTCTGTAATTCCATTCTCCGTTTCCTGTTGCAATGGAATGAATGGTCTGGAAAGCCAACATCGGAACTATATAAAATACTATTAATGATCCCAACCATAGATTTCTTTTCACTTTTTGCTCTAAAACAAAGATCAAAACAGGTACAAAAAGTAAAATCTGCGGAACCCAGTAATACCAGTCGAACAAGCTTTTTTGGGATAAAAAGATCAATTGTTTTACCCATCCGAAAATGAAAATCATCCAAAGAAAATAATTTCTTTTTTCTTTTTGTCTGATTAAATAAATAAAGCAAAGCAATTCAAAAATCAGGATAATAATCGTGAACGGATTAAAATCTCCAGGTAATTTCAGCATTCCCCAGAAGTTTCCGTAATTCAGCACAAAATACTGAATATTCTGAGCGAATGTAAAATGATGATCGTAAAGAAGCTTTTTCGCTATAATCGTATTATTAACGAATTCTCCAAAGTAAAACCAGTTGAAAGCCACAGAAACGGAAATCCCCAAAATTCCACCTAAAATGTAGCTCCAGCGTATTTTTTTAGTCCAAATAATATCAACCAAAAAGACAATTCCTAAGAATATTAAGGTATCAATTCTTGTAAATAGAATTAAAACCGGCAAAACGATTAAAACCCATTTTTTCTCTTTCTTAAAACCATAATATAACAGAACCATTTCCAAAAAGAAAAGAATTCCGTATTCCATTCCTAAGATAGAAATTTTTATTGCGGGAGGTAAAATTCCTATTAAAAATATAAAGATCGCTTTGTGCCAAGGATTTTTTAAAACCAAATGAGCAAGCAGCAAACTTCCAATCGTAAAAAGTATAGAATTAAAAATTAAGAGAGGTTCAATAAAATTTTCTTTTCCAAAAATTAAATTAAATAAATATGAAACAAAAACGTACAAATGTGTCGTAGATGCAGAGATCTTTGTGTTTCCGTTGAAGCCGATAACTCCGTAGTCCATAAGGTTTTGGGCTACTCTCCAGGTGATGAACGCATCTTCCTGAATATAATGAGTTAACAAAAAAAGAAGTTTGAAAATTACTGTAAAAGCTACAGCATACATTGGGATTTTAAAATTTTTCGTTTCAGCCATCATGCCTTTTTATGTTGGCACAAATATAATCTTAAAATTTAGGATTCCCAATAATAAAAAAACGGAACCGAAGTTCCGTTTTCAATTATAATTTTTATTGTGTTGCTTTGATAATCGCCGTAGTGATCTGATTTTCTTTTTCCTTAGAATACGTGGAATCAAAAGGCTCCATAATATCAAATAAATATTGGTAGAATGGCGTGATTTTCTGTACGTTTTCAGACTCTTTCATGGCTTTTTCTTTTCCCATCTGCTGAAGATCTTTCACAAAAGCATTAAACTTTTTATCAATCGGCTCGATCGACTGTACAAGGTAAGCATAGGCTTTATCTTTCTGTCCGATCTTTTCATAAGCATCTGTAACTGCGGAAACTACCAGCGAATATTCCATCGGTTTTGTTCTCATCTGTCTTCTCAGATAGCTTTGATCTGCGTGACTTAAGCTTAAATAATAATCATATTCTTCAAAAATCCCTTTTTTAAGAACTTCTGCCAGCTTAAGGCCTTTTTGCTCTTGTCCGGCAACGATATATCCGTAAACCATTGAACTTAAAGAACGTGGATCATTAAATTTCTCAGCAGGAATTTCTTTTGCCGCCAAATCCAGTAATTCTACGGCTTTTCCTTTTTGCCCTGCTAATGATAATGCCGCTGCAGCTCTGCTTGCAGAACTTCTGTAGCTGATAATGTTTGAAGTAGCCGTTTCGTCGAAATGAGAATGTAAGTCTTTAAAATTACCCCATCTGAAGTTTCTCACTACATTATATAAAGAATTGGCATCTACTCTTCCCATTTCACCATCCGGAGTTTGTGGGGAATGAACAGGTATTAATCTATAACTAAATCCGTCAAACTGAAGATATTCATCAAGATAAAAAATATTTTCACTGTCATAAACGCCTCCAGAAGAGAAGTTGATCGGACGTTTCCAGTCAAAATTAGCCAAAATATCAAACATCATTAAATTGTTTTTATATAATGTATTTGATTTATAATTGATCATAATCTGGTTTACCGTATTCGGAAGATCTGCCTGATTGATGATTCCCGCTCTTAACGCGTTGTCTTTATTAACAGGTAAAATAAATTTGTTTACCGGTAAGAAATTGTATTTCTCATATCTTTCTTCCCCGAAGATCATTTTTAAAATCTCATCTTTTTGAGGAGATTTCATTTTGATGAAATTCATGGCATCTTTCAACGTCATTGAATCCTGAACCAGATATTTTTTAAACACCTGCATTTCAGTTTCCGGTGCGCCCTGCTCTTTCATAGAAGCAAAAATACCTTCCCAGTCTTCTTTTTTCATTAAATAGATCTGGTCATTAACACCGTCTCTGTAATCTTCATGCGTCAATTGACTTGGGATCGGGTTAGCGTTGTACGTTTTTCTTTTCACCTGATCGATATTCCAGGGCGTTGATAAAAGGGTAAAATTCACCACTTTTACATCATCCCTAAATCTTTCAGTCTCCTGAATGGCCCAAACCGGATACGTATCATTATCACCGTAAACGAATAAAATATCTTCTTTCGGCAACGATTTTAACACTGAATAGGCGTAATCATAAGCTGTATATCTGTTGCTTCTGTCGTGTACATTATAGTTTTGAAAGCCCATCATGAAAGGAACTCCCAACAATACTACTCCTGCAGCAATATTTGCCACATTTGATTTTACTTTTGCCTGAATGAACCAAAGAATTGCACCGGCTCCGAGACCGATCCAGATTGCAAATGCGTAGAAGGAACCTACCATTGCGTAATCTCTTTCTCTAGGCTCAAAAGGTTTCACTCCTGTGTAGAAAACAATTCCGACACTTGTTAAAACGAATAAAGACAACAAAGCGTAAAATCTTCCAAAATCTTTATTTAATTGGAAAAAGAATCCGATTAATCCTAAAATCAAAGGTAAAAAGAAGAATTTAACGGTACTTTCATTTTTAAATTTTGCAGGCATTTTTTCCTGATTTCCCCATAAACCATCGTCAATAAAAGAAATCCCGGAAATCCAGTTTCCTTTTGTGCTTTCCATGTTTCCTTCAAGGTCATTCTGTCTTCCCACGAAGTTCCACATCAGGTATCTTACAAAGTAATATCCGTTTTGAAAAGTGATGAAATAATCCATATTCTGAGCAAACGAAGGCTTCTGAACATTGATTAAATTATAAGGTTTTACTTTTAAATAATCTGCTGCTGTAATTGATTTATCTTCGTATTTTCCTCTCAACTCATCATAAATCTGTTTTGCCTGAGGATTGTCTGCGATATCTTCGTTACTGTCATTAAATTTAAAATCCGGGGCTCCGTACATCGAAATGTAGTTCGCCATCACGTCTTTATCTTCACTGAACATTCTCGGCATTACACCAACCTGAGATTTGCTGAAAATATAATTGAACCTGTCACCCGTTTTTCTGTAGGTTCCTGTTTTTTCGTCTTTTTCGTAAATATCTCCTGTTTTCTCAGTTTTGTAGCTTCCGTCATCATTTTTCTCAATTCCGTTGGCATCAAGGAAAGCAGTATAGTTTTGACCGTAGATTGTGGGCCAGTCACCGTATTGTACCCTGTTATAATAATCCAGCATTCCGATGGCGTTGTCTGGATCATTTAAGTTCATTGGCGGGTTTGCATTCGCTCTGATCGGAATTACCATCCAACAAGAGAAACCGATGATCATATAAACAACCGACAAAGCAGCTGTCTGATAAATATTCTTTTTTGCTCTTCTGGCATATTTAATAATGAAATAACAAATTGCTACCATTAAAATGAACGCCACGATAGTTCCTGAGTGGAAAGGAAGTCCCAAACCGTTGACAAAGAAAATTTCCAGCCTTCCGAACATGGTCATAATCAAAGGGAAAATAATTTTAAAAACAATAATTAAAACTCCAAGAGTCAACAAATTAGCCCAAATGAAATTTTTCCATGTAAACTTATAATTTCTGGCATAATATACTAAACAAACCGCAGGAATCGCCAACATACACATCATGTGAACGCCCACAGAAAGCCCTAAAATGAAGAAAATCAAAATGATCCATCTTTCGCTGTCTGTTGCTGTATATTCGTTTTCCCATTTGGTAATTAACCAGACTAAAAGCGCAATAAACATAGACGCCATCGAGTAAACCTCGCCTTCTACCGCCGAAAACCAAAAGGTATCCGAAAAAGTGAAGCACAAAGCTCCCACCACTCCGGCAAATAAAATTGAAATTTCCTGATGTTGGGTAACGTCTTCAAAATCTTTGTTTAAAAGCCTTCTCACAAAATGAGTGATCGTCCAAAACAAAAATAGAATCGTAAATGCGCTGAACAATGCAGACATGGCATTGATCACAATAGAATAATTTTCACCCTTTCCTAAAGCAAAAATAGCAGCTACCGCCCCTACAATCTGGAATAATGCAGCTCCCGGAGCGTGCGTTACTTCTAATTTTACCGCTGAAGAAATATACTCACCACAGTCCCAAAAACTAAAATTGGGCTCTATTGTTGATAAGTACGTGAAAAATGCAATGACGAAAATCACCCATCCCAGGACGGTATTCCATTGCTTAAAAGTCCAATTTTTCATAGTATTAAATCAATTACGCGAAAATAAGGTTTTTCGATCATTTTATATTGTTTTTAACAAAATTTAAAGATTTGGCGCAGTTTTTGGAAAATTTCATGCCATAGATTGCATATAAAAATAAATTTTTTACCTATTTGACGCTTAGAAATCAAACAAAAGTTTAGTAATTATTTATTTTTTTGTATTTTTGCGGTCAGATTTTTATTGAAAAATAACAAATAATGAGTAATGTTTACGATAATATCCTTGGCCTAATAGGAAATACTCCTATGGTGAAGCTAAATACTGTAACGAAAGATATTCCTGCAACTGTTTATGCCAAGTTAGAATCATATAATCCGGGACATTCCACTAAAGATAGAATCGCACTTCATATTATAGAAAACGCTGAGAAAAAAGGTTTATTAAAGGAAGATTCGGTAGTTGTAGAAACTACCTCCGGAAACACAGGATTTTCAATTGCAATGGTTTGTATCATCAAAGGTTACAAATGCATTCTTGCGGTAAGTGACAAAACGAAGCCTGAAAAAATTGCTTATTTAAAAGCATTAGGTGCCACTGTTTATATATGTCCTGCGAATGTACCTGCAGAAGATCCCAGATCATATTATGAAGTAGCAAAAAGAATTGCTTCAGAAACTCCAAATTCGGTTTATATCAATCAGTATTTTAATGAGCTGAATATTGATGCGCATTACCAGACCACGGGTCCTGAAATTTGGGAACAGACACAGGGTAAGATCACTCACCTTTTGGCCTGTACTGGAACAGGTGGAACATTATCAGGGTCGGCAAAATTTTTAAAGGAGAAAAATCCTAACATCAAGATTATTGGTGTTGATGCCGATGGTTCTATTTTAAAGAGCTACCACGAGACAGGAGAAATTCATAAGGAAGATGTTCATCCATATCAGATCGAAGGAATGGGAAAAAATTTAATTCCGTCAGCCCTTCTTTTTGATAAAGTAGACGAATTTGTAAGAGTAAACGATGAAATGTCTGCCTACAGAACCCGTGAAATTGCTTTAAAAGAAGCGATCATGGGAGGCTATACAACCGGAGCTGTTACACAGGCATTGATACAATATGCACAATCTCACGAGTTTTCAAAGGATGATATCGTTGTTTTGATTTATCCGGATCACGGCTCAAGATATATCACTAAGGTATATAGTGACCAGTGGATGGCTGAGCAGGGTTTCGTTAATAATTGCGTTCACAATTATGATGAAGTTTTTAAAACAGAATTCATTAAATAAGAAATAAACAAACTTATATACAAATCAAGCCTTTTTTGTAGATCAGGAAAGGCTTTTTTACTTAAATATTAATAAAATGTTAGATATTTTTGATCGTATTAAACAAAATCCCGGTCCATTAGGACAATTTGCTGATTATGCCGAAGGATATTTTGTTTTCCCAAAACTGGAAGGCCCGATTGGCCCGAGAATGAAATTTCAGGGTAAAGATGTGATTTTCTGGAGTGCCAATGACTATTTGGGTCTTTGCAACCATCCGGAAGTTTTAGAAGCTGATGCAAAAGCTGCTGCAGAATACGGAATGTTTTATCCGATGGGCGCAAGAGCCATGTCCGGTGAAACTCAGCAACATCAGCAATTGGAAAAAGAATTGGCTGAATTTACTCAGAAAGAAGCCGCTTATCTTTTAAATTTCGGTTATCAAGGAATGGTTTCAGCGATTGATGCATTGGTGACAAGACACGATGTAATTGTATATGATGCTGATTCTCACGCTTGTATCGTAGACGGAGTTCGTCTTCATATGGGTAAAAGTTTTACGTTCAAACATAACGATATTGCCAGCCTAGAAAAAAACTTAGCAAGAGCAACTAAAGTAGCTGAGGAAAACGGAGGCGGAATCCTCGTGATCACGGAAGGTGTTTTCGGAATGAGAGGAATGCAGGGAAAACTGAAAGAAATTTGTGATTTAAAATCTAAATTTAATTTCAGATTGTTGGTAGACGATGCGCATGGTTTCGGAACTTTGGGTAAAACCGGAGCTGGAGCTGGTGAAGAGCAAGGTTGCCAGGATCAGATCGATGTATATTTTTCAACTTTTGCTAAATCAATGGCAGGTTTCGGAGCATTTCTTTCAGGAGATGAAGCGATCATCAGATTCTTAAAATACAATCTTCGTTCTCAGATTTTTGCTAAATCTTTAACAATGCCAATGGTAATCGGAGGTTTGAAAAGACTGGAGCTGTTGAGGACTCGTCCTGAAATTAAAGACAAATTGTGGGAAAATGTATATAAGCTTCAAAACGGATTAAAAGAAAGAGGTTTCAACCTTGGAAATACAAATACTTGTGTAACCCCTGTTTTTATTGAAGGAACTACCATTGAGGCTACTCTTTTGGCAAAAGATCTAAGAGAAAACTATGGTGTTTTCACGTCAGTTGTAGTATATCCGGTAATTCCAAAAGGAATGATCTTGTTACGATTAATTCCAACAGCTTCTCACACAGATGCAGAAATTAACGAAACTTTAGCGGCTTTTGAAGGCATCAAAGAAAAATTAACTTCTGGCGTATACGCAGAAATGGAAAAACAAATGAATATCGAATACAAACAAATGTAATTTCGATACCATAATATAATTAAAGGTCACTAATTTTTAGTGATCTTTTAATTTTTATTAACTTGCACAGGTATATATTAAAACTTATCATGAAATTTAAGGGTTACATATTATGCATTTTATCTGCAATTTCATATGGCTTAATACCAATATTTATTATACCTATTAAGCGGGCTGATTTTCCGTTAGACGTTAGCTTATTTTACAGATTCTTTTTTTCAGCCATAATGGTTGGAGCCTATTTATTGTATTCCAAAGAAAGCTTTTTCATTAGTAAAAAAGAAGCGTTGCTCTTGGCTTTTCTTGGAATATGTTATGCCCTTTCTTCTGACTTTTTATTTTTAGGATATGATTTCCTTACTCCAGGAATTGCTTCTACCGTATTATTTATCTATCCGGTTATCGTTGCATTAATTATGTTTTTTGTTTATCAAGAAAAATTAACCAAATTATCTATTGCCTCTTTAATTTTAGCTTTTACCGGCGTTTTTATACTTTGTTTAAAAGGAACAGGTTTTCAGATCAACTTTCCAGGTCTGGGAATTGTGATGCTAAGTGCTATTTTTTATGCATTATATATTGTTGTTGTCAACAAATCAAACATGAAAATTTCTGGGTTTAAGCTTTCCTTTTATTCCATGGTTTTTACTGCAGGATTTTTTATGTTTAAAGCTTTAATCGGAAAAGATTCTTTCGAAATTCTAAATGTAGAAACTTTTTTTAACTTAATTATTTTCGCATTCCTTACTACTGTTATTTCATGTGTGGCCCTGGTTTATGCCATCAAATACATTGGCTCAACGCCAACTGCAATTTTAGGGGCTTTAGAACCTGTCGTTGCAGTAATGATAAGTGTTATGTTTTTTCAGGAGAAATTTACCTATACTCTTTTTATAGGAATAATTTTAATACTTTTAGGTGTAATACTTAATATTATTTCAGACAGTAAGAACAAAAAATGATATGGTAACTAAGGCTTATAATTGTTTTCATAAACTAAATATTTAAAATAACTTTGCAAAAATTTTACTGTTGAAAGATCTGCTTCTTATTACTCCGCCTTTTACTCAACTTAACACTCCTTATCCCGCGACGGCTTATATCAAAGGTTTTTTGAACACAAAAAATATTTCAAGCTATCAGATCGATTTGGGGATTGAAGTTATTTTTGAATTATTTTCAAAAGACGGAATTCAGAGAATTTTCAGCAAGCCAGTTGATATTGAAACCATTTCAGAAAATTCCCAAAGAATTTTTACGTTAAGAAATGAGTATTTAAAAACGATCGATCAGGTTATTTCTTTTCTACAAGGTAAAAATCCGACGTTGGCAAGGCAAATCTGCTCAATGAATTTTCTTCCCGAAGCCTCTCGATTTAATCAACTGGATGACATGGAATTTGCTTTCGGAAATATGGGGCTTCAGGATAAAGCTAAACATCTGGCAACCTTATATTTAGAAGATTTATCGGATTATATTGTTGAAAATATTGATTCAGATTTCGGTTTTAGCAGATATGCAGAAAGATTGGGAAAAAGTGCCAATTCTTTCGATGAATTGCATTTAAAACTATTAGATAATCAGACTTTTATTGATGATTTTACCTTAAAAATTCTTCATGAAAAGATAGAATTGATTCAACCAAAATTAATTTGCTTTTCTATCCCATTTCCGGGAAATTTATACTCTGCTTTTCGCTCAGCAAAGTTTATTAAAGAAAATTATCCTCACATCAAAACGGCGATGGGCGGTGGTTTTCCGAATACTGAATTGAGGGAAATTAAAGATCAGAGAGTTTTTGAATTTTTTGATTTTATTACGTTAGATGATGGTGAACTTCCGATTGAATTACTTCATGAAAACATTTGTCATTCTCAACAAAACGAAGAATCTCAATTCAAAAGAACTTTTTTACTTGAAAATGAAAAAGTTGTTTATAAAAATAATTCTACAAGACACGATTACAAACAGGCTGACATCGGAACTCCCGATTATACTGATTTACAGTTAGATAAATATATTTCAGTCATTGAAATTGCCAATCCGATGCACAGTTTATGGAGCGACGGAAGATGGAATAAATTAACGATGGCACACGGTTGCTATTGGGGAAAGTGTACTTTTTGTGATATTTCTTTAGATTATATTAAAATTTACGAACCCATTTCTGCAAAAATTCTGGTTGACAGAATGGAAGAATTAATCGCAACAACGGGTGAAACAGGCTTTCATTTTGTGGATGAAGCTGCACCACCTGCTTTGATGCGAGAAGTTGCGTTGGAAATTTTACGAAGAAATCTTGTGGTTACATGGTGGACGAATATTCGTTTTGAAAAAAGTTTTACACGAGATTTATGTTTCTTGTTAAAACTTTCAGGTTGTGTTGCCGTTTCGGGTGGATTGGAAGTTGCAAGTGACCGATTGCTACAATTAATCGATAAAGGAATTTCTGTGGAACAAGTTGCAAAAGTGACAAGAAATTTTACGGAAGCCGGAATTATGATTCATGCCTATCTGATGTATGGTTATCCGACTCAGACGATTCAGGAAACTGTTGATTCTCTGGAAATGGTTCGACAATTATTTGAAATGGGAATTTTGCAAAGTGCTTTTTGGCATCAGTTTGCCATGACCGCTCATTCGCCAGTCGGGTTAAATCCTGAAGAATTTGGAGTGACTCCCATCAAGCAGGAAATTTTATTTGCCAATAACGATATTGATTTTACAGACAAAACCGGAATCGATCACAGTAAATTCAGTTTTGGTTTAAAAAAATCTCTTTTTAATTATATGCACGGAATTAATTTTGAAATTCCTTTACAGGAATGGTTTGATTTTAAAATTCCTAAAACATTGGTTCATCCCGATTATATTCATGATTGTCTGTTGGAAGAAGAAAATTTCAGTTTTAAAGGGAATTCAAAAATTGTTTTTTCAGAAAAAAACGTAATCGCTGAGAATCGCGTAAAAACAAAAAAGAAATATTCCTATACGTATACGCAACTTACATTCCATTTAAAAACCAATGTTTTGAGCGTTGATCTGGAGCAAGAAAAAGCAGAATGGCTGATGAAAACTTTAGTAGAAAATTCTATAGAAAATCCGAAAAAGTCTACACTTCAACAACTTAAAGATCAATTTGAAGAAAATTTTGAAGACTTTGAATTATTTTGGTTTTCAAAACCGATGCAGCAGCTAAAGGAAAATGGGGTGATTTTGAGCTTGTAACTTTTGAGAATTATAAGAACTGAAAAACTCCTAAAATAATTTTCAGGAGTTTTTATAAGTTTTGGCTAAAGCCAATTGAATTTGTTTTTATGTAAACGGGCTAAAGCCCGCTTCTATTGATAAGTTACTTTTGAACGCCATCTTTTACAACCTCTCCTACAATTACTTTTTCCTGAACTTTAATAAAATTCGGATCCATAATTGCCATTCGTTCTGCAATAGCTTTATAAGTTGGAAATTTTAAAATCGAAGCTCTTCCCGACATTTCTCTGTAAAGCGTAAAAGTCTTACCAGCAGCAGATTTGATCTGTTTGGTTGTAGTGATATATCTTCCAATATACTTGCTGTTGGCATCATAAATCTCAATATCAACAAAAGTTTTATCGGTAATTGTATCTTCAGAACCAAAACTCACAGGCAAATTAGTGAAATATCCGACAGGTTTTCCATTGCTCAGAATTTCTCCAACTGTATTGACTTCAATTTTAAGCTTATCAATTTTATTTCTGATCGTATATGCTTCTTTAGTTTTACTGTCTAGATTTCTTTTAGGAGGTTTTGAAAAAAGCTCGTCGAGGTTTTTAATGTTAATTCCTTTATTATCAATAATTTTTAAACTTTTTATAGAAGTGTAAACCGCCGATTTTTCGTCACCCGAAAAAGCTGACGGTGAAATATAATCTAATTCTAGCGTTTTATCTCTGTTATAAACCCTGTTTAATTTAATATAACTATCTCTTACAGAATCAACTATACTTTTATCAACAAATTCTATTGTATAAATCGGAGTTTCTTTTAAGTCTAAAAAAGTATATTGATTTGATTTGTTTGAAATTTTTGCAACGTGTACACCATCCATGTTTACAATACCTCTTTTAACTTTAATAATCTGAGCATTGAGAAAAATACCCAAAACTGTAAACAACATGATCATATTTTTCTTCATAGAATCAGGATTTTTACATGACATAAAAAAAGTGTAACCAAAGTTACACTTTCTTGAAAATATATTTAGCTTTTCATTTAATTATTCGCAAAGGATGATTCCTTTATTATGATTAAATTCTACAACACCGCTTTTGATCGGATAAGAAAAAACAGAGTCTTTTTCATTTTCTTTAGTAAAGTTTTTAGCAAAAGCTTCATCAACAGATTTAGCATATAATTTCACTTTACCGCCGATTAAAGAAGAAACGATTCCTGCGTGGTTTTTCATGATGTGAAATTCACCATTTTTTCCAGGCAACAATACTGAGTCTACTTCTCCTTCAAAAACTACGTATTCTGGTGTTAAAATTTTTATATTCATTTCTTTTTAGATTAAAGAGTAAAGAGAAGAGAAAAAAGAGAGAGTGTCTTTACTCTTTTTTCTTTATTCTATTTTTCTAATTAAGCGTTATCAGCTAACATTTTTTGTCCTGCTGCGATAGCTTCTTCGATAGTTCCTTTCAAGTTGAAAGCAGCTTCCGGTAAGTGATCTAATTCACCATCCATAATCATGTTGAATCCTTTGATCGTATCTTTGATATCTACCAATGATCCCGGAATACCTGTAAACTGTTCAGCAACGTGGAAAGGCTGAGATAAGAATCTCTGAACTTTTCTCGCACGGTAAACAACTGACTTATCTTCTTCAGAAAGTTCTTCCATCCCTAAGATTGCGATAATATCCTGAAGCGCTTTGTATCTTTGAAGAATTTCTTTTACTCTTTGAGCACAGTCATAGTGTTCGTCACCGATAATTTCAGGAGCTAAGATTCTTGACGTTGAAGCCAATGGATCTACTGCCGGATAAATACCTAATGAAGCGATTTTTCTGTCTAGTACCGTAGTTGCATCCAAGTGAGCAAATGTAGTTGCAGGAGCCGGGTCAGTTAAGTCATCCGCAGGTACATAAACCGCTTGTACTGAAGTAATTGAACCATTTTTAGTTGAAGTAATTCTTTCCTGCATCGCACCCATTTCAGATGCCAATGTCGGTTGGTAACCTACCGCAGATGGCATACGACCAAGAAGTGCAGATACCTCAGAACCAGCCTGTGTAAAACGGAAGATATTATCTACGAAGAAAAGTACGTCTCTACCTTGTCCGCTTTCTCCACCGTCTCTGTAGTACTCAGCTAAAGTAAGACCGGAAAGTGCTACTCTCGCTCTTGCTCCAGGTGGCTCGTTCATTTGTCCGAAAACGAATGCCGCTTTTGAATCTTTCATAGCTTCTAAATCTACTTTAGAAAGATCCCAACCTCCGTTTTCCATAGAGTGCATGAAATCATCACCGTATTTAATAATACCTGACTCAAGCATCTCTCTCAAAAGGTCATTTCCTTCTCTCGTTCTTTCACCTACACCGGCAAAAACAGAAAGACCCCCGTGTCCTTTTGCAATATTGTTAATCAACTCCTGGATCAATACTGTTTTACCTACACCGGCACCACCGAACAAACCAATTTTACCTCCTTTTGCGTAAGGCTCAACTAAATCGATTACTTTAATACCTGTAAATAAAACTTCTGCAGAAGTTGAAAGCTGATCAAATTTTGGAGCTGGTCTGTGAATGGGAAGACCACCTTCCTTAGAAATATTTTGAAGCCCGTCGATAGCATCACCAACAACGTTGAATAGTCTTCCGTTTACAGCTTCACCGATTGGCATCATAATAGGATTTCCGTATCCGATTACCTCCTGCCCTCTTTGAAGACCGTCTGTAGCATCCATTGCGATACATCTTACTGTATCTTCACCAATATGTTGTTCTACTTCTAAGACTACTTTTTCACCGTTTCCTTTTGTAATTTCCAACGCGTCATAAATACTTGGAATTGCTTCCACATTATTAAAAACTACATCGATTACAGGACCAATAATTTGAGAAATTTTTCCTTTAATTTGGTTTGCCATTGCTAAATTTTTTCTTGGTGCAAATATAATGATTCTTCATTAACCTGCAATTGGTAAAAAACAGATTTTTATCATACTTTTGGGTCAATGTAGCAATATACCAATGTAGCAGTTTACCAATCAAATTACTGGTAGCAGAATTTAGTTTGCATTATACGTTGTTAAATTGCTACATTGTTATATTGTTACATTAATTTAGTACATTATTTCCTATATTTGCAGTCAAATTTTTTCCGTTTTGAAAGTTTTCAAGAATTTTACAGATTATTCTTCTCAAAAGCCTCTAGCATTGTCTTTGGGTATGTTTGATGGGGTGCATCTCGGGCATAAAAGTATTATCGACGAATTGACAAAGGTGGGTTCAGAGAACAATTTGGAGACGGCTGTCCTTACTTTTTGGCCACATCCGAGATTTGTTTTTAATCCTGATGAAGATCTGAAACTTCTGAATACGTTGGAGGAAAAAAAATATTTACTGGGAAAATACGGCATTGATCATTTATTCCTAAAAGAATTTGATGAAGAATTCAGAAACTTAACGGGTGAAGAATTTGTTCGTCAGATTTTAATTGAAAAATTAAACGTAAAATATTTAATTATAGGCTACGACCATTCTTTCGGAAAAAATAAAAGCGGAAATTTTGAATTGCTTCAAAAATTATCAAAAGAACTTGATTTTGAGGTTGAACAAATGGAAGCAATCAATATTCATGAAAATAATATCAGCTCTACCAAGGTTCGCAATGCCCTTTTAGCAGGAAATATCAAAGAAGCCAATGAAATGTTAGGCTACTTCTACTCTGTTTCGGGAACGGTGGCCCACGGCAAGAAAATCGGCAGAACAATCGGCTATCCAACGGCTAATATTGAAACGGAATCTATCAAGCTTTTACCTAAAAAAGGAGCTTATATTGTGGAAGTTTTTGTTAAAGATCAACAATATAAAGGAATGTTGAGTGTTGGTACCAACCCAACTGTAAACGGAGAAAAATTAACCGTAGAAGTTTATATCCTTGATTTTGAAGGAGATATTTACGACGAAAAAATTACAGTAAAATTCAGAGATTTTCTTCATGACGAAATCAAATTTGAGGGACTGGAAAAATTAATTGAAAGGCTTGACGAAGATAAAAGATTAACCGAAGAGTTTACTTTTTAAAAATAAAAAATGCTTACAAATTTTGTAAGCATTTTTCTTTATTATTTATATCCTAAGATCTGATTTTCTGTATTAATTGCATCTTCTACGAATTTTTTAAATTCAGGATATTGTTCTTTCTTAATATTATCCCAAGGTGTATTTGCAATTCTTGTAATCTTCAGCTTATTATTTTTCTGCAGCTCATAATTGATGGAATACTTAAAATTATTATACGCCAATGTTTTATTCTCAGGGATTTCTATAAATTTCATGTTTTCCGGAATATTCAAATATATTTCTTCGAAATAATCATTCTGCTTTTCGTATTTGGTATATTGAATATCTGTTTTCCTGTTTTCTGTTGCGACAACTTCTTTAGTAAAAGGCTTTGTAACAAAAGGAATTTTCATAATTTTTAAACTTCCGACAGACTGAGGCTTATCATTAATATTAAAATGAACTTCATAGGAAAGCGGTTTTGAAGTAAGGTCTTTTCCGTCAAGCAATTTCACATTTTTTACACTGATTACTTTATCTAAAACGGCACCATATTCTTCCTCCAGATTTTTCTTGCGGTAGTCATCCGTTTGAGAATCCTGGAAGAAATCATTGTAATAACTTTTTGTTTCTCCCATTACATACTGTTTTGTGAGGAAATTTTGATCATCACCATTAATATTTACTTCACTTATCGTTTTAAAAGACGTTTTTGTATTGTTAGCAATCGGAATCTCAATCAAATCTGTTGAATCTTTTGCATTTTTATCCGTATTAATAACCAGTCCTTTTGCTTTATAATTTCCTTTAACTACAGAATTAAACGGCAAATATTTATCTGTCATTTCAAGATAATTTTCTTTCCCGTCAAGATTTACTTTCACGATACAATGGTTGAAACTTAAATTAGGTAAGATCAAGCGTTGCGCAGAATTATTATTGGTCTGAACCAACACAAGATTTGATTTCAATCCAGCCTGATTTCCTAAAATTACAAATAGGGTCGAAAGATCTTTACAGTCTCCCAGTTTTGTAATAAGTGTTTTAGAGGGTTTCTGCGGGATATATCCACTCTGGCGAAAGTCTACGGAACTGTAAGTGACATTTTTTTCAATATAATTATAAATTTTTTCTGCTTTTTCTGTTTCGTTCATTCCGGAAATTCCGTTCGGAAAAATCTCTTTGAAAGCTTTTTCTACAACTCTGTCGGAAACCAGACTTTTCCTTGTTAAATCTGCATACCAGTTCGAAATTTCCTGCCATGTTTTAATAGAGTTTGCTGTCACGGAAATCGTTGTATCATAATAACTTGGCCCGTAATATTCATCCAGGTCTATTTCTTCAAGATTATCCAGTTTCCATGTTTGGTATAATTTATTTCCTATTTTTTTCTTTGTGGGAATAACTTCTTTATTATTGCTTTTCGCCTGATACGTCATATTTTCCGGTGTAATAACCGTAAAAATCGATTCTACCACCGGATATTCAGAATTAAAATACGAGCTTACATTAAAATCTTTATAAAATCTTCCGCTGTTTCTTTCCAGACTTTCTTTTTGGATTAAAATAACGTCGCCCACAGCAAGATTGGTAAATACGATCTGGTCATCCGATTTTTCTCCGGGAATAATGCTTCCGTTTGGCTTTACAATCTCTGATTTTATTACATCATCGTAATAATTAATGCCATACTCCTTCATTTCTTCAATCCCCTTTTCAGAAGTAATCTCATAAGCATAGGTGCTTCTTTTCTTAAAGCCGCCTTCATCATAAACATTCACAATATATTCATCCAAAAGCGTTGTAACGCCTTTTTTGCCTTTTACAGCTTTATTTCTGCGGTCACTGACAAGCTTATAAAGATCTTTAACCGAAACCTGAGCGATTTCATCTTCTTTCTGATCAATATCTCTTACCAGCTTATGTATTTCTTCATTTTCCGTATTATGAGAAAGAGAAAGCTTTGCAAATTTTACAGCCTCTGTTTTTTTATTAAGTTTTGCTAAATATTCCGCTTTTGCAGCCAGCAAAGAATAAGAATACGGGAAATTTTCCAAAGCAATTTCAAGCTCTTTTCCGTACTCAGGATTTTGAACATTGTCATTCAGAAGATTAATATATTGGGTTCTGAAAGAGTTTATCGAAGGATAAAGCTCTATATATCTTCTCAGAATTTTCTTCTGATCTTCTACCCTGTTTGCTTTCTCATAATATGAATATAGCGTAGCCATTACATCAGGGCTGTTTTTCTTTTCATATACTTCTTCAAACTTTTTTATGGTAGAGCTTTGGTCTTTTATATCCAAATCTTCCAACGTTGTAAAAATCACAAAGAATTTTTCATTGTTGGCAAAGTTCTTTTTAAGATTGGCGATATGCATTTTTGCTTTATTCACATCCCTGTTTCTCATGGTGATCATCACATCAAAAAATTCACCGAAAGACTTTGCTTTTGTTTTATATAAAATATTCCTGTATTTTTCAAGATCCTGAATGGGCATGCTCTCAAACTTCTCGCTGTCTGTCATCTTAATCATCGGAACAATATAATATTCGGGATCATTTAATTCGATATTTTTAAAAATCTCATTGGTTTTTTCAGTATCATTAATATTCGAATAATACGTTACCAAAAGACATTGAGCCATCGAAGATTTCGGATAAGATTTCACCAGATCATCAATAATTTCCTTTGCCTGATCGTTCTGAGAATTATTGAGATAGCCTGAAGCCAACAGATATTTATAGAAAAAACTATTAGGACTTTGTGTAAGTTTTTCTTTTAACTTTTTTTCGAATTTTAAAGGTACTTCTTTCGGCTGCAATTGGGTAATCTGGCTTTTCTGATATTCCTGAAACGTATCAAAATATTTCAGGTCTGAAATTTTCTGAAAATTCAAATCAAAAGGCACCACCATAAAGGCACTTTTAGCGTCTTCAATGTCAAATTTTAGCAAAAGCCTGTTCATCCCTTTCGGCAGGTTTACTTCCACCAAATGAGCACCTTTATTTGTGTAACCTTCATTGGTGCTGGAAAGTATTTCGGTATCATTTAAAAATAATCTGAATTCTGTATTGGTATCAACTTCCAGTAAAATTTTTCTTTCCGAAGGATTTTCCACGAAACTTTGGGCATACATAATCCCTCTTCCGTACTCTATTTCGTTCATGAAAAATTCAAATCCGTCGCCTGATGCAAATTTTCTGTTGTACCAGCCTACATTTCCAAAACTGTTGGCATTGAAAAGCTTATCGTTTTTAGCATATATTTCGGGGTCGTATTCGTTGTAAAGTCCACTTCCGTTAAGATTTTCAAAAACTCCTGCATATTGCCATTTATCAATTCTTTTGATTTTTGCTAAACTTTCATCTGCGGCTTTATAGTTATTTCTGATCCTGTCCAGAGTAGATTTATACTCCAGAATGGTAGTGGTCTCGCCGTATGTTTCATTCTGGGCCAGAAAATCTATTTTTTTGTAAGAATTATCGTCCAGACCGCTTCTTTCGTTATCATTCATTACAAATCTTCTTCGGAAAATCGGATATAAATACGCTTCATCCTGCTTAAAGGCAGCAAAATTTTTAACAAAAGTTTCGTCAAAAACCATTTCTCCCATTTCTTCATCGATCAAAGCATCAAGAAACAGAGATTCAAAACTGCTTAATTTTTTGTCCTTTACATTTTTATCATAAAAACTTCGGGCTTCCGTTCTTTTATTATTCAACAAAAGGTCCCAGGTTTTAGTTTCTTCCTTAGTTTGTGCCAATGCGCCGATTGATAAAAAATAGATTGCGGAAATAAGTACTTTCCTCATGTTTAATTTTAAGTTTTATAAATTATTAATTGTATTCTGAGCCTTCTTGGTTAAAGATTTAAATACGAGATCATAAGAATGATCAATAAGTTTTACTATAAGTTCTTTTTTCAAACCCTCTGTGATTACCGAATTCCAATGCGTTTTATTCATATGATAGGCACCCGTGATTTGCGGATATCTTTCCCGGAGCTCAGCACTCCACTCGGGATCTGTTTTTACATTGATCTGAAGCGGCTGTTTTTCCAAGGGCATCAAAAGAAACATCTTTGTGTCTACTTTCATCACAAGAGTTTCATTATCAAAGGGAAAAGTTTCCGTAACTCCTTTTTTGGCTAAACAATAATCGAGAATTTCATTTGTGTCCATGAGAATTAATTAGTTTGAAATTTAAATCACCAATATTATTAAAATTTTGTAAATTTAAAAGACAAATTATTGAATTATTTAAACCAAAATCACAAAATCACTATGAAAGCTTTGGTTATAGGCGCAACGGGTGCCACAGGAAAAGATTTAGTCAATCAATTACTTGACGATAAAGATTTTAATGAAGTGAATGTTTTTGTACGAAAACCTTTGAATATAGAAAATGAAAAGTTAAAAACTCATGTTGTAGACTTTGAAAAACCTGAGGAATGGAAAGATTCTGTAAGAGGTGATGTTGCTTTTTCATGCCTTGGAACAACATTAAAAGCCGCAGGAAGCAAAGAAGCCCAAAGGAAAGTTGATTTTGATTATCAATATGAATTTGCCAAAGCCGCAAAAGAAAATAACGTCGATGATTATATTTTAGTCTCTGCCTACGGAGCGAATCCGAACTCTAAAATTTTCTATTCTAAAATGAAAGGCGAGCTGGAAGAAGCTGTAAAACAGCTACATTTTAACAAAATTACCATCTTTAATCCGGGAATGCTCGAAAGAAAAGATTCCGACAGAACGGGAGAAGTTTTGGGAAGCAGGATTATAAAATTTGCCAATAAATTAGGCCTGCTGGAAAGTCAAAAACCTTTGCCGACCGATGTTTTAGCTAAGGCAATGATTAATTCATCCAAAATAAAAAGCAATGGCTATTCTACTATAAAATTGGGAAATATTTTTTGTTTTGCGGAGAAAAGTAATGAATAATTTAATTTGAAAAGTGAATAAAGTGAATTGTGAATTTCTACAATATTAAACTTATTTACTTTAATGATAAAAACGTTTCGACTCCGCTCAGCGTGACATTTCTAATACTATTTTGCATTGTTTGCACGTGTCACGCTGAGCGGAGTCGAAAGGTTTTAATATCTTTATTTTAAATACTTTGTAATTGCATTGTCTGTAGGCTTTGTAGTGCTTACAAAAGTATCAATCAGCTTTCCGTTTTCATCGATTAAGAATTTTGTAAAATTCCAAAGGATGGTTGTATTTTTTACTCCGTTAAGCTCTTTTTCAGTTAAATACTTAAAGATCGGAGCTGTATCGCTACCTTTTACAGAAACTTTTGCTGCTAAAGGAAAAGTTACCCCGTAATTTTTTTGGCAGAAAGCACCGATTTCAGTATTTGTTCCCGGCTCTTGCCCTCCAAAATTGTTTGCAGGAAAACCTACGATCACCAATTTATCTTTATATTGCTCATAAACCTTCTCTAAATCAGCATATTGTGGAGTAAACCCACATTCGGAAGCTGTATTTACGATAAGAATTTTTTTCCCTTTAAAATCCGCAAAATTGATTTCTTTTCCTTCTTCCAAAGCTTGAACTTTGAAATCGTATATTGTTTTTCCCATAAGTTCTTTGGTTTTTGCTTTAGACGACTCGGTTTTCTTCTGAGCACAACTGTTAAAGAAGGCTACAAAAGAAAGCAGCAGTAAAAAAAACTTTTTCATTAGTACATATTTTTTGCAGCTTTTGCCGCGGTTATTTTATTGAGGTTTTTTAAAATTTAAAAATATTAGCAGGAAATACCTTATTTATTTCTACTTTATTTAAAAGCATGACATAATCTCCATCTTTTTTAACACTTGAAGATTCGATTCTGAAAGGCATGGTAAGATTTCCTACTTTCTTGTAATCAGAATAGATTAAAGTTTCATCTTTTTTCACTTCTTTTACGAGCATGTAAGATTTTGTATCGAAGTAATACATATTCTTGTTGACATTTTTCGTTAATTCAACTTTATGACAATAAATATCACCTACTTTTTCTTTACCTAAATATTTAGATTCAAAGCCTTTATTTTCCCAGTCTATGAAGTCGTTATCAAAGCTTTCCGGAACGTATTCTGCGTACTCCTGCAATTTGTTGGTTGCATAATTCATTGCATAGCCTTTTGTCCCATTATAGCCTTCTATGGCGGTTTCCTTTCCATTAATGGTGATCACTGTTTTCGTCAGATTCGGGCGTTGCTGATATATTTTTATAGGATATTCATCTTTTACACCCAAAATTACTTTTCCTTGCAGCAAGATTGAATTCAGCAGCTTCCAATTTGTTAATCCTCCCGATAATTCGATGTTTTTATCAATAATTTCCTTTGCGGTCTGCGCAAAAGATAATTGTGAAAATATCAGGGCGAATACTAAAACTAATTTCTTCATTAATTCAATTTATAAATTCAAATATAAGGCTTTAAATAATTTACCAATGTATCAATCTGTCAATTTGCTAATTATTCTGATATTATTTTTCTGGCTTTTTCCAAATCTTCAGGTGTATCGATGCCAACGCCAATGAAATTGGTTTCTATCATCTTGATTTTCATACCATATTCGAGATAACGAATGCATTCGATCTTTTCTGAAATTTCCAAAGGTTTCATTTCCAGTTTTGAGAATTGAAGGAGAGCGTGTTTTCTGAAAGCATATACTCCGATATGTTTAAAATAACTTATATCATAGGAAATTTCCCTGTGAAAAGGAATCACAGAACGGCTGAAATACAACGCAAAACCGTTATTATCCGTGATAACTTTTACGTTATTCGGGTTTTCAATTTCTTCTTTTTCTGTGAGCTTTATTTTTAATGAGGCTAAAGAAATTTCCTGATTTTCATCTTCTTTGAAAACCTCAATTAACTGTTGTAAAGGTTCTAATTTTAAGAATGGCTCATCGCCCTGTACATTGATAACGATATCACAATCAATATTTTGCACAGCTTCTGCAATCCGGTCACTGCCTGTTTCATGTTGACCGGTCATAACAGCTTTTCCGCCATTATTTTCGATTTCATTAAAAATAATATCCGAATCTGTCGCTACAAAAACTTCATCAAACAAACCTGTTTCCACCACATTTTTGTAGGTTGTAGTTATAACCGTTTTTTCACCTAAAATCTTCATTAATTTTCCCGGAAAACGGCTTGCTTCGTAACGTGCAGGAATGACAGCGATTATTTTCATTTTAATAGTTATAAGTTGTTAATTATGAGCTTGTTGCTTTGATTTAATTTAAAAAATTAACTAAAAAGATAATTCCATAGATCCAAGAGACATAGAGAGTTGAATAAAAAAAACCAGAAGCTAAACTTTTTAATAAATTTCCTTTACAATGCTTGGAATTTTTAAATACCAAACGTAAAGCTCGGAAAAAAATCCAATATAACATCGCCGCAAAAAATAAAACTGCAGCCCAAAAGAAATTCCTAAAAAATATAAAAGAAAAGTAATAAGAATTGAAATCACAAACCAAAGAATAATCGAAAAAATAATTCCTCCTATTCCATCACCCACTGCAGGTGGTTCAAAATCAAAACCATTGATCATCGGACTTTTATCGGACGCTTTTTTTAGATTATCCTTATTTAAAATAGGTCCAACATTATCCTTCAGTTTTAAGCCAAAATATAATCCCAAACTAATGAAAAGAAAAAATGCAACAGCTAAAATTGAAGTTGATACAATTGAATTTTGAAATAAAGAACGATGAGAACCAGTTCCTGAAAGCCAAACACTTAAAATTACCAAAACAATAATCCCTAATGTTGAATAGCTCAATAATTTGGTTTCAAGAAAAGACTTTCCGGGAAGTTTCATTTAAAAATTTAATTAAAAACGCTTCGACTCCGCTCAGCGTGACATCGCTAACAATAAACTGTTAATAAAATAGTTAGTATTAGATTGTCATGCTGAGCGAAGTCGAAGCATCTACTATTATTTAAATTATTTTAAAGCATTCAAAGCGGTTTCTAATTTCGGCATCATTGCAGAAATTTCTTCAGTAGCCAAACCACCTACAGAAGCTCTGAACCAAGGCTCAGATTTTTCTTCTCCAAAAGCTGAAAACGGTACCAAAGCCACTCCCGCTTCATTGATCAGATAGAATACCAAATCAGATGAATTTCCTATAACGGTGCCGTCCGGCTTTGTTTTTCCGATATAATCTAACTTTATTGTCAGGTAAAGCGCTCCCATTGGCTCGATGCTTTCAACAGCTAATCCTTTTCCTTTTAAATCCTGAATTCCGTTGTGAAGAACTTTTAAACTTGCTTCAAGCTTTCCTTTAAAATCCTCTATGAAAGTATTCACATCCTCCGAGTTTTGGAAAAATTTTGCCGTAGCTTCCTGTTCCGGTTTTGGCGCCCAGGCTCCAACATGTGTCAAAAGAGCTTTCATTTTATCAATAATGTGAGCCGGACCGAATCCCCAACCTACACGAACACCCGTCGCTGCAAGACATTTTGAAATACCATCAATGTAAATCGTATACTCTCTCATCTCAGGGAAAAGAGAAACCGGATCAACATGTTTTGCACCAAAAGTAAGATTAGAATAAATCTGGTCGTACATCAAATACAACGGCTTTTCATCTTCCCCTCTTTTTTTATTTTCAGCTAAAATCAATTCACAGATTTCTGAAAGCTGATCTTCCGTAAACATAGTACCTGTCGGGTTTAATGGTGAACAAAGCGCCACCAAAACAGCTCCTTCCAAATGTGGTTTCAAATCATCAGCCGTCGGAAGAAAATTATTTTCCTGAGTTGTTTTTACTTCAACCGCTTCTGCCGAAGTAAGATAAGCATAATGATTATTGTTCCATGATGGTGTCGGATAAACCACTTTATCACCTTCGTCTACAATGGTTTTATAAACTGCGTAAATTAACGGCCTTGAACCCGCTGTGATCAGAATATCATTCGCATTATACTCAAGATTCCATCTGGTTTTCAAGTCTTTAGAAACTTCATTTCTTAAAGATAAAAGTCCGTTAGCAGGCGGATAATTTGTCAGATTATTCTGATAAGCTTTCTGAATTTCTTCCTTTAACTTTGCAGGAATAGGATAAATATTAGAATTCAGATCACCAATAGTAAGATTGGCAATTTCTGCTCCTTTTGCTTTTAAATCATTTACTTCGTTACCAATTTTTACAATTTCAGAACCGATCAGGTTCGCCGCTAATTTTGAAACTTTCACTTTATTTTTATTATAATGTTATTATTTATTGAGGGCTTAGGAATTAGATTTTAGGGCTTAATTTCTGCATGCAAAAATTTACATAATTCCTTTTTCCTAAATTCTAAGCCCTATTTTTTATGTTAGTTGTAAATCGTTTTTAACTTGACTAATCTTCTCATCCAAAGATTTTAATTTATCTATGAAATCATCTTCAGAAGTAATCGAATCTTTTACTGAGATATAAAATTTAATTTTTGGCTCTGTCCCTGAAGGTCTTACGCAAACTTTTGTTCCGTCCTGAGTATAATAAATTAAAACATTCGACTTTGGAATGTCATTCATTACTAATTTTTCATTTTTAGAAACAACAAAATTTGTCTGCTCTTTAAAGTCTTTTACTTCTTCAACCAACGAGCCGGCCAGTTGTTTTGGAGGATTTTCACGGAAATTTTTCATCATATTTTCAATTTCTTCCGCTCCGTCTTTTCCTTTTCTTACTAAATTTACCAAACCTTCGTAATACATTCCGGTTTCCTGATAAATTTCGATCAGATATTGATACATCGTTCTTCCGTTTGCCTTACACCAAGCCGCAATTTCACAAGCCAGAACAATACTTCCGCAAGAATCTTTATCACGAACGAAATCTCCGGTCATAAACCCGAAACTTTCTTCGCCACCACAAACGAATTTCTGTTTTCCTTCTGCTTCACGGATCATTTTCCCGATCCATTTGAATCCTGTAAGCCCGGCTTTACACTGAACTCCGAATTTTTGAGCAATATCAAAGAAAATATCTGAAGTTACGATTGTAGAACCGATAAATTCTGAGCCCGTGATTTTATCAAGCTTTCTCCATTCATTTAAAATGTAGTAAGTTAGGATCGTATTGGTCTGATTACCATTTAACAGCTGCATTTCTCCGTCAAGATTTCTTACCGCAATCCCTAATCTGTCGCCATCCGGATCTGTTCCGATAACGATGTCTGCATTAGTGATTTTTGCAAGATCCATTGCCATTTCCAAAGCTGCGGGTTCTTCTGGATTTGGAGATTCTACGGTGGTGAAATTTCCGCTCGGAATCATTTGTTCCTTCACCAAATCGATTTTCTTGAATCCCGCTTTTTCTAAAGCTTTCGGCACGGTTGTGTAAGTTGTTCCGTGAATTGATGTGAAAACAATATTTAAATTTTCTTTTCCAACGTTCTGATAGGTAGAGTTTTCGATACATGCATCGATATAAACATCATCCTGCTCTTCTCCGATCCATTCAATTAAATCATCATTGCCATTGAATTTAATTTCTTCAAATTTAACAGAATATACTTCGTTGATAATCGCTTCATCGTGTGGCGGAACAATTTGCGCTCCGTCATTCCAATATACTTTATAGCCGTTGTATTCGGGCGGATTGTGAGAGGCCGTCAATACAATTCCGCCGTTGCATTTTTTGTCACGAACGGTGAAAGACAATTCCGGAGTCGGTCTGTGATCTTTAAAAAGAAGAACTTTAATTCCGTTTGCCGTTAAAACATCAGCTACCAATTTTCCGAATTCTTTTGAATTATGTCTCACGTCATAAGCAATCGCAACACTGATTTCCTCACCTTGAAACTGCTTTAACATATAGTTCGCAAGTCCCTGTGTAGCTTGACCTAACGTGTATTTATTTAAACGATTGGTTCCAACACCCATAATGCCACGCATCCCTCCTGTCCCGAACTCCAATTCTCTGTAAAAAGAGTCTTCCAAATCAGGAGAATTGCTGTCAATCAAAAGTTGAACAGCTTCTTTCGTTTCTTTATCGAATGTGTCACTTAACCAAAGTTTTGCTTTTTCTAATGTTGTCATATTTGTATTTGGTAATTTTTATAATTGTAATGTTTTCAGTTTTAATTTATTTAATCCGTTTGTTATTTAGACGAACAAAATCTTAATTATAGTAAAAATATTCTTCCTCAAAATTCCTGTTTCAAGCGTTTAATCCAGCTTTTTATTTTCTACTCTTGTTGTTTTATCAATTTTAAAAGCACGGATCGGATCATTATAATACAAAAATTTAGCAGTATTCTGAACGTGCCCTTTCAATGAATCTTTTACGTTTACTTCCGCATAATTTCCATTTTTAGAATCAATATTCAGATTTGTGATTTTCCAGTAGGGAGCAATCAAACTTGCTGTATCAGAGATTTTTATGACAGCATCTTTAGTCTGACCTAAAAAATTAGCTCTGCTTCTGTTCAACATCTCAACTTCTGCTCTTCTTGTATTGATCGAACCCATAAAAGTAGCGTTATTTTTTAAATTAAGCTTAAAATTATCGGTCTTTATTTCACTCGAAATATTCATTTCCACAGAATCCGAAAGTGAAATTTTTTCAGGATTATATTTTGAATAAATGGTGATATTGTAAAAGTCAACTCCTTTTGTTTCCCTGTTTTCTGTGATGAATAATCCGTCATCTTTTACCTCAATGTGAAGATTATCATAAATGTTCGGATACGTTTCTATATCGACAAAGTTTTTAGTTCCTCTCGCATAAAAAACTCTAAATTTACCTTTTAAAAAGATACTTTTAAAGGTTTCAACCGGAACTTCCTTCGTTTCGATATTTCCTTTTGGAGAAATTTTTCCGCAAGAAACCAAAGCAAAAACAGCAACCGCATAGAATATATTTTTCATTATTTAGTTTAAAATATTTTATATAAAAGTATAATTATAGCAAAAAGTTCAATGAATAATAAGACGTAAAATATTGACAGCCTCCATAATAAACCCAGCTTTGAATAGGAATTTTTAAAAGCATTAAAATAAGTAAAACCAGGAAATAAAAGCAAGCCATACACCAGGATTTTATCTATTATATTGATGATTTTCGATAACGGATCGTAAATTCCAATGATGCTGATGACATCGTCTACTAATAACAACGCTAAAATCCCTGATAGACTGACAGATGCGATGATAACATGCTCTGCAATATTCAGCTTCATGCGTTTAAAAAGCAACCACGAATTTAAGGCAAGAACAGGAATCAATGCAAATAAAATCGTTTTAGAATATGTAGAGAAAAATTCAATAATACCTGAACTTTCCTGAGGAATTTCCGAAGGATTTAAATCCAGATAAAAATGCAACGCTAAAACATTGAATCCGAATAAGATAAGCAGTAAAGAAAATAAATTATAATAGATAATTCTTTTGCCTGAAATATAATCCATTGCCATTCTTCCGGGCTCAAATAGAATATGCTTTAATGTACGGAAAAACCTGGCCTCAACATGCCAAATCAAGCCCAAAATATCATTTTTAATCAAAGAACGCGGAGTTATTCTTGCAGTATCAGATTTTTGTCCGCAATGAGGGCAAAACTCATCGGAGATCTGGTGGCCGCAGTTTAAACAACTCTTTTTCTGCATACATGATTAAATTACTTCGTCAATATTGTAATTTTTATGTTCTCTATTCGTTCTGATAATCATTTCACCTAAAAATCCTGCTATAAAAAGCAAAGTTCCCATAATCATCATTGTCAAGGCAATGAAAAACCACGGATTATTGGTAATTAAATGACCGTAAATTCCCCGTGCGACATCAATTAATTTTGAAATTCCCAGCCAAAGTGCAGAAAGGAAACCGACGATAAACATTAAAGTTCCGACCGCTCCAAAAAAATGCATTGGTCTTCCCCCGAAACGGCTTACAAACCAAAGTGTTACCAAATCCAGAAAGCCACGAATGAATCTTTCTGTTCCGAATTTTGATGTTCCGTACGGTCTTGCTTGGTGCTGAACTTCTTTTTCGGTGATTCTTCTGAAACCCGCATTGGCAGCCAATACCGGAATATAACGGTGCATATCTCCGTACACATCGATTGTTTTTACGACCTGTTTTTTATATGCTTTTAATCCACAATTAAAATCGTGAAGTTCGACTCCAGAAACTTTTCTCGCTGCTGCATTGAATAATTTTGACGGCACATTTTTCGTCATTACATTATCAAAACGTTTCTTTTTCCAACCCGAAACAATGTCGTAGTTATCATGAACCACCATATTGTAAAGCTCAGGAATTTCTTCCGGAAAATCCTGTAAATCAGCATCCATGGTGATAATTACGTCTCCGTTTGTTCTTTCAAAAGCAGCATGAAGCGCCTGAGATTTCCCATAATTTTTGGAAAATTTTATCCCGTGAATCTGAGGATGCTGAACCTTTAAATTCTCAATAATGCTCCAGGATAAATCTGTACTTCCGTCGTCTACAAACCAGATTTCGTAGGATAAATTGTTTGACGTACAAACGTTATCAATCCTTGAAAAAAGCTCTTCCAGAGAGGCTTCCTCGTTAAGCAACGGAATAACTATAGATAAATTCATTTAATTTTAATAAAAATTATTCTTGATTTGTTTCTTCCTGATATATCGTTTTTGTTCTGAAAAACGCTCCGAAAAATACTGACAAAACTACGTAAAATATAAGAATTGCTGCAAAATATCCGGAAAAATGACTTGCTGTCAGCATATCTTTCCCTTTAACGGCTTGCGGTGTAAAGCTTTGAAGCCTTTCTTTGTATTTTTTATCTAATTCATCAATGTCTTTCTGATGCTTTAAAATCTTTCTGGCAGAAGTGTATTCGTGATCCAGTTCAGATTTTTGTCTCTGAACATATTGGTAGTTTAAAAGCTTTTTTGCATCCGTATCTACAAAATTTAAATAAGCAAAAATGCTGAAAATAGAAAGAATTCCGCCCACAAACATGGGTACGAATGCTCTATTAAAGGCTTGTTTAAAACTTACTTCCCGATTGTTGTTCCAGTAAGATTTTACCGACCAAAATGCCGCACCAGCATACATAAGCGGCAACACGAAAGCATTGGCTTTCAACGAAATATCAAAATAATTAACTCCTGAAAAGAAGTAATAGACCACGAAAAAAACAATCATCGTAGCACCAAACAGTATAATTCCTAATGTGGAAGGGCTTTTCGTCATATCTCAGTTTTTAGAAAATTTTGAAAAATTATTGTGCTACATTTCAGCAATTTAGCGCTATCAAAGCATTTTTTCAGTTAATTTTCTTTAATAATATTTTTAAGTTTATAATTTATTCCTATCTTTGCACCGGCAAGTCCTAAACAACCAGCTCCTGAGAACCCTCCAGGGTGGGAACGCAGCAAAGGTAATCGGTCGTAGCGGTGTGATTTAGGTAGCTTGCCATTTTTTTTGTTCTAAACTGAAGCAAGGTAATTTTAGAATTATCTTTTTTTGTTTCTAAACGTTTCAACATTTCCAATTTCATTTTCAAATTACCTTTTATCTTTTAATTAAAATTCAAACGTCTCGCCTAGTTTTGGTAAAACAAGCTCTACATTTTTATCTGAAAAATGCTTCAATGCACTTTCATGATTGATTTCAATCGCAGGAAAAGTATCAAAATGACATCCGATAACTTTTGGAGTTTTCAATAATTCTGCTGCTGCAAAAGCCGCTTTTCTCGGACACATTGTGTAGTGACTCCCAATCGGAAGAATTGATAAATCGATGTTTCCGAAAAGTCTTGGGAATAATTCCATATCGGCCATTACGCCTGTATCGCCTGCCAGATAAAGGTTTTTACCTTCGGGAAGCCTGAAAATATATCCTACAGGCACACCACCATAACTTCCGTCCGGAAATGAACTCGTGTGGTGAGCCGGAACCATAGAGATCTTAAGATCATCGATTTTTGCTGATCCTCCAAGATTTACATCATCCGTATTTTTAGCCATTTTAAAGTGACCACAAATCTCTGGAACCGCAATAATGGTAGCTTCCGGGTGATACTGCAATACTTCTTCTACATCCGCAATATGATCGCCATGTGCGTGAGTCAATAAGATATAATCAATTTTCTGAGCTGTAATGTCAAACCCTGATTCTGCTTTTTTGTAGTTGTAGAAAGGATCGCTCAAGATCGTTTTGTCTTTGTAGGTGAACAAAAAACAGTTTTGTCCTAAGAATTGTATTTTCATTTCTAATTTATTTTTGAATTATTTTTAAACACTAATGACACAAATATTTTTCACTAATAACACAATTGAAATTCAAAAAAATCTGTGAATAGAGATGTTTTGACTCCGCTCAGCATGACAACGCTAATACTAACTGTTTTAAAAATGAAGCTTTAACAGTGTCATACTGAGCGGGTCGAAGCATTTTTTATTTTAAATACAAATAGCACTAATATTTGTGCATCTTGTGTTACTTTGAAGGAAATTTATCCTCAATTAATCTCAAATTAATTCCGTGTTCTAAATATGCTTTGCAGCCGTCTAAAACTGTCGTGAAACCTCCCGTATTGTCATTTATTATCTTTAACAAATCTTCTCTGGTTTGAGAAAATCCGTAACTTTTAATGATCACTAAAGTTCCTTTTTCCAGCTCTTTGAATTCGTAGTCTACATTTGTTGAAGGTTCGCCCCACTCTGTTTTAATTAATTGATTCGGAATAACTTGGAGAACTTTAACATTAGTTTTTACACCATACATTTCCCATTCCCAAGTCACGATTTTACCTTCTTCCAATATTCCGGAGGATTTTGTAAACCAGAAATTAGTCGTGATTTCAGGATTGATGAATGCCTGAAAAATATCTTCAATCGGTTTTCTGATAAGCATTTGAGCTTCGACATAGATATTTGAACTCATGGTGGTAATTTATTTGATTAAAAAAAATTAAGTCCGATTGCGGTAAGTACTGCCATTACAAAAGTCATGATCCCGACTTGTTTCAAGAATGGATCCAGCTCTTTCGGCTCTTTTACAGACATTATTTTTCTTCTCAGTTTTGCCAATGGAAATAATAAAATCATCACGATGAAAACATAATAATTTTTAGTTTGAATAAAGCCGTTTATTCCTAAAAATATAAGAATTAAAATCAATGGAAGCTGTAGCAGAACCATTTCGTAAATCATCGCATTTTTGAAACCTATTCTCAATGCAAAACTATTCTTTCCTGATAATCTGTCACTTTCTATATCCCTCATATTGTTAAGGTTAAGAACTGCCATGCTCATCATTCCGATTGCTGTTCCCGGTAATAACATATCCCAGCTGAATGATTTTGTGAACAGAAAATAGCTTCCGCAAACTGAAACCAGACCAAAAAATATAAACACGAAAAGATCGCCCAATCCCATATATCCGTAAGGTTTTTTACCAACCGTATAACCGATTGCGGCTAAAATACTTGCCACTCCCAAACCTATAAAAATGTAAAATTCATTCATATATTTTGGAATGAAAGCGATATATAAAAGCGCGATCGTTGCTACAAAAGATAAAACTGAGAAAAGGATCACAGCATTTTTCATTTGTTTTGGAGTAATTCTTCCGGATGCTACAGCTCTTGATTCTGCTTCGTTGATTCTTTTTGCGTCCGTTCCTTTTATTCCATCGCCGTAATCATTGGCATAATTTGACAAAATCTGATACAAAAGGGTTACCAAAAGCGCCAGTGCAAAGATTTTCCAGTCCCAAAATCCACCTTCTCCGTAGAGTCTCCATTTTGCGATGAAAGCTCCCATTATAATTCCGCTTAAAGAAAGCGGCAGTGTTCTAAGCCTTGCGGCTTTTATCCAATCCTTCATAGTTATAATTGATAAGCGATAATTGATAAATGATACATCAACGATCATTCATTCAATTATCATTTATATTTTTAAGATATCCATTGATTTTCTCCGAAGTCAGGTTTTCTCTTTTCTAAGAATGCATTTCTTCCCTCTTTTGCTTCTTCGGTCATGTAAGCTAAACGGGTGGCTTCACCTGCGAAAATCTGCTGGCCAACCATTCCGTCGTCTGTTAAATTCATCGCGAATTTCAACATTCTGATGGAAGTGGGAGATTTAGCTAAAATTTCCTGAGCCCATTCGTAAGCAGTATCTTCTAATTCGTCATGAGGAATTACGGCATTTACCATTCCCATTTCAAAAGCCTCCTGAGCGGAATAATTTCTACCTAAAAAGAAAATTTCACGAGCTTTTTTCTGTCCGACCATTTTAGCCAGATAAGCCGAACCGTAACCACCGTCGAAGCTTGTAACATCGGCATCTGTCTGCTTAAAAATCGCATGTTCTTTACTTGCCAACGTCAAATCACAAACCACATGAAGCGAGTGACCTCCACCAACAGCCCATCCCGGAACAACCGCGATCACTGCTTTTGGCATAAAACGGATCAAACGCTGAACTTCCAGAATATTCAAACGATGTCTTCCATCTTCGCCCACGTAACCCTGATGTCCTCTTACTTTTTGATCTCCTCCGCTGCAGAAAGCCCAGCCTCCATCCTTAGGGCTTGGCCCTTCTCCCGAAAGCAACACAACACCTATCGAAGAGTCTTCGTAAGCGTCATAAAATGCGTCGTATAATTCTGAAGTCGTTTTTGGTCTGAAAGCGTTACGAACTTCCGGTCTGTTGAAAGCAATTCTCGCTACACCGTTACATTTTTTATACGTAATATCTTCGTATTCTTTGGCGGTTTTCCACTCGATCATTTTTGTAAAAATTTTTCTCAAAGATACGGAATTACAGAGAATTTTAACATTGATTTTTAATGATAATATTCCGGGAAAGCTGATTTTTTTGGCTGTCCATTTTAATGCTGAATTTAATTTAAACGCAAAGTTCGCAAAGGTTTTTCGACTACTAACTGATTTTAAGTTACACAAAGGCGTTCTACTTAAAAAGAACACAAAGTTTTTCATTATTTAATAGCTTAGATATTAATAATGCTAAGCTTTTCTTTAAATTATTGAGGGTTTTTGTTCGCAAAGGCTGAACTACTTTCGTAAACCTTCGGTTTATACTCAGCAAAGAGAGAAATTTTACAATATTTGTTATTCTGATGAAGAAAGAATCTCCAGAAATATAACTTGAATATACTTATGTTTCATTCAGAATGATAAAGTCCTAGTACTACAAATTTAAAATATTCTTTTTAATAAGTTTCGGCTAAAGCCGAATTGGATATTACATATTTAAAACGGGCTAAAGCCCGTTCCTATTGAAACCAAAAACGAAACAAAAGTGTTCTAATTTTATCGGATGATAAAACAGAGTGTTGAATCGCGAACCTTTATAAGGCTTTGCAAACAGAATATTGAATTGGTTGTGAAAATTTGAATTAAAGACGAATACCTAGCCCCGATCGAAGCATTTGTTTGAGCTCATTTTCTAGTTTCGGCGGCGGCTTTGCCGCCGCCGAAACTAGAAAATAGCGAGTGCGGAGAGCGGGAAAAAGCTTCAAATAAAAATAAAACAGCTTTTCGATGTAATTAAATTGCTCCTTAAAAATGAAATTGTTATTATAAAAATAAAAAAACCGAAACAAAATGTTCCGGTTTATATTTAATTCAATTGCTTGAAATTATTTAGGTTGTTTAGCCTGGAGTTCTGCTTCTTTAGCTTTCATTTCAGCTGCTTTAGCCTGATTTTTAGTCATCATGTAAATATCTTTCAATGTAGAAACTGCATCTATATTGGTAGGATTTACCTGATACCATTTTTCAGCGTAAGGTAAAGCTTTATTGAATCTTTCTTTTCTTTCATCAATAAGCTTAGTAGCATCATCCGGCTTTGTTTTTCTTAATGCATTGATCTCATTGACAGCCTTTTCATCATCACCAATATTCGCATATACTAAATTTTGATAAGCATTATTCAACAGCTTTTGATCATTGGCCGCAAGCTCAATTGCTTTTTGGAATGAAGCGATCGCATCGTTTGTTGTAGCAGGATTTTTAGACTGTAAAACGCCTAAGTTGTACCAATTGGTACCGTCATTAGGATTTTTTGCCAACTGCTCTTTCAGATTTACCATGAATTTATCAGTATTTCCTGATGCGTAAAGCGCTGATCCCTGATATTCTTTTAACTTAGCATTATTAGGAAATTTAGCCAGTCCTTTTTCAATAACAGCTAATGCCTCATCATTCTTTTTAGCATTTAAAAGCAAAGTCGCTAAAGTTTCATATAAATCCGACTCTACACTTGGAGTCTGCTCTGTTTTGAAATCAGTATAATCTCCTCCAGATTTTTTTAACAAATCCCAAGTCGCTTTGTCATAAGCCGAAACCTGACCTGTTTTTTTATCTTTCGCAGTGTAGTTTGTCTGAATACCTGTGTATCCAGAATTGACTAATTCCGTATAAATTTTTGTAGCTTCATCTATGTTGTTTGCCAAAGCATAGTTAAGACCAGCATAATACATATATACTTTGTCTTCTTTACCGTTTGCTTTCAGCAAGTCATAAACTTCCATAAACTTAGGAGCCGCAACAGCGTAGTTTTTAGCATTATATGCATCAGTAGCTGCTTTGTTAGCGGTTTGTAATTTGGCATTCACGTCATCTTTTTGTCCGAAAACAAAAGCGGATGCAACGATAGCCATACCCAAAATTAGCTTTCTCATAATCACTATTTTATATTAATTGTACAATTTTATTCTTCCGAATCAGAATTCTCGTTTTCCTCTGTTGATTCTTCATTTTCAACCTGAGGTTCTGCATTGTTTTCCTGGTTATCAGCTACAGTTTCTGCTCCTTCTTCAATTTCTTCAGAATCTTCTTCTACATCTTTATCCATTTCTACTTTTGCGATGGCTGCAATTTCGTCATTTTTCTTAAGGTTAATCATTCTTACCCCTTGCGTATTTCTACCCATTACTCTCATTTCATCCATATTCATTCTGATGGCAACGCCGGATTTGTTGATAATCATTAACCCGTCTTCGTCTGTTACGTTCTGAATAGCAATAAGATTTCCTGTTTTTTCAGTAATATTTAAGGTAATAACTCCTTTTCCACCTCTGTTGGTAATTCTGTAATCTTCTACTGCAGTTCTCTTACCATATCCTTTTTCAGATACTACAAGCACTGTTTCGTTCTCTACATCGTTCACAACAATCATACCAATTACCTCATCATTATCCTCCATCGTGATACCACGAACTCCGATAGATCCTCTACCCACTTCTCTTACTTTTTCCTCAGGGAAACGGATACATTTTCCATTTTTGGTAGCGATCATGATCTGTGAAGTTCCGTTCGTTAAATAAGCACTTAACAGCTGATCATTTTCTCTGATTTCAATAGCGTTGATACCATTTACTCTTGGTCTTGAATAGGCTTCAAGAGATGTTTTCTTGATCGTACCGTTTTTAGTGATCATTACCACGCTCATTTGATTGATATAGTCTACATCTTTCAGGTCGTTGGTTCTGATATATGCTTTGATCTTATCGTCCGGCTCGATATTAATTAAGTTCTGAACTGCTCTACCTTTGGCAGTTTTAGAACCTTCAGGAATTTCGAATACTCTCAACCAATAACATTTACCTTTTTCAGTAAAGAACAACATATATTGGTGATTGGTCGCAGAAACGATATACTCTAAGAAATCGGAATCTCTTGTCGTTGCCGCTTTATTTCCTACACCGCCTCTACTTTGGATTTTGTATTCTGAAAGCAACGTTCTCTTCACATAACCTGCGTGAGAAATCGTAAGAACTACCGCTTCGTTCGGGATAATATCTTCAATAGACATTTCACCTCCTGAATAATCGATTTCAGTTCTTCTTTCGTCACCGTATTTTTCTTTAACCTCAGCTAATTCATCCTTAATAATCTGGAATCTTCTTGGTTCATTAGCCAAAATATCTTCCAAGTTCTGGATTTCCTTCATGATTGCTTCATACTCATCGCGGATCTTATCAAGCTCCATTCCCGTCAAACGAGCCAAACGAAGGTCTAGAATTGCCTGAGCCTGAATTTCAGAAAGCTCAAATTCCTGAATCAAGCCTTCTTTTGCAGCCTGCGGATTTGCACTGTGACGGATAATAGAAATCGCTTTATCTAATGAATCCTGCGATCCGATCACTTTCATGAAACCTTCTAAGATGTGTGCTCTTTCTCTGGCTTTTTTAAGCTCGAACTGAGTTCTTCTTACAATAACCTCATGTCTGTGCTCAACGAAGTGATGGATAATGTCTTTTAAGTTTAACTGTTCCGGCCTACCGTGTACCAAAGCAATATTATTAACACTAAAAGAGGTCTGAAGCGACGTATATTTATATAATAAGTTTAAGACAACATTAGGAATGGCGTCGTTTTTCAATTCGTAAACGATACGAAGACCATTTCTGTCCGACTCATCTCTGATTTCGTAAATTCCGGGGATTTTTTCGTCTTTTACCAGCTCGGCTGTTCTGGCAATCATCTCTGCCTTATTGATCTGGAAAGGAATTTCCGTTACAATGATGGCATTTCTGTTACCAATTTCCTCAAAATTAACCTTAGCTCTCAGGACAATTCTACCTCTACCTGTATGGAAAGCATCTCTTACCCCGTCATACCCGTAAATAATCCCTCCTGTAGGGAAATCCGGAGCGATAATATGCTGCATCAGCTCATCAATCGTAATATCTCTATTGTCAATATAAGCGCTGATAGCATTTACAGCTTCCGATAAGTTGTGAGGCGCCATGTTCGTTGCCATCCCTACTGCAATACCGGATGTTCCGTTTACCAGAAGATTCGGGATTTTTGTAGGCATTACTGTAGGCTCAGTTAAACTATCATCAAAGTTATTCTGGAAATCAACAGTTTCTTTATCTAAGTCTGAAAGAATATCATCCGAGATCTTTTTCAATCTTGCCTCGGTGTAACGCATTGCCGCCGGCGGGTCACCGTCCATAGAACCAAAGTTACCCTGGCCGTCAACCTGTGGATAACGCAAGCTCCACGGCTGTGCCATTCTCACCATTGCGTCATATACAGAAGAATCTCCGTGAGGGTGATATTTACCCAAAACATCTCCAACAATTCTCGCAGATTTTAAATATTTTCTATTAGAAAAAACCCCTAATCCATACATACCATACAGCACTCTTCTATGAACGGGTTTCAAGCCATCTCTTACATCAGGTAACGCCCTAGAAACGATAACTGACATCGAATAATCGATATAAGACGACTTCATTTCATCAACAATGTTGATAGGAATCAGTCTTTCTCCTTCTTTTTGCATAAACAAATTTTATTATAATGATAGTCAGACCTTTAGCTGTGAGTCTGAAAATTATCTATTTTGATTTTTTATTAACGTGCTAATTTACGAAAAATTTGCCGATTTTTGTGGTAGAATTTATCCACAAAATCTTAAAAAATCATAAAATATGAGCGTATTAAGTATAACTTTCCACTGTACGAAAAATAATCTTGATGAATGGGAAAATTATATGGACGAGACTTTGGTTTTAATGACTGAAAACCTGATGGATGTCAACAAATATATCCTTTCTGAAGTAGACAGCGATTATATCGAAGACGGAAAAAATTATAACCTGCTTTTGATTTTTGATAATGATGACCTTCGAAGTGATTTTATTAAAAGTGAAATGGAAAATATTGCGGAAATAATTGATAAAAAATTCGGTCAGGAAGTGATGATCTTTAATACTTCTTTGAATCCAAAGAAAACGAGGCTTTAAAAGGTTAAGGCTGAGATTGAGGTTGAGTTTAGGTTTTGACTAAAGCCTATTTTTACCACATTTTTTCTTAAAACGGGCTAAAGCCCGCTCCTATTGATACTAATGTTGTATTCATTCGTGAAATATTTGTGTTATTTATGCTTAAAAATTAAACTTTAAAATAAAACAAAAATCCCTGAAATTTTTCGGGGATTTTTTTATCAATAATTATTTCTTATCGTCCGTGAGGATGTGGCGGTCTTGGAGGAGCAGGCGGATGATGCAGGCATGAAGCCAGCGTAACAATTAAAGCCAGTGCTCCGAGAAATTTAGTTAAGGTTTTCATATTTCTAAACTTTTAAGATTTACATTTAATTTATCAATCTGAATGCCAGAAATATTGAATTTTAAATATTTAATTTGAATAATTAATTAAAAAAAATAAAAGCACCGATTTCTCAGTGCTTTGTTTTATAATCTTACTACAACTACCGGTCTGCTATGATACACGCGGTGAGGTCTGTGAGAATAATATCTATGTCTTACAGGTCTGTAATAATGCTTTTTATAATAATGTCTTGGTGGCCGGTGATAAACGACAGGTCTGTAATATGATCTGCGCGGGCCGTGATAGTAATGTTTCGAATGTTTCGGGCCGTGGCCGTAACCATGCCCGCGCCCTCTCTGCATGGGGGAAGCCTGATATAATGCAAAGGAAAAAACAATCAAGAAAAGCCCCATTATTTTCTTTAAAACTTTCATAAATACATATTTTCAAATTACAATAGGAAAATCAACAATACTAATGCCAATAAATTGTTATTATTAAGTTCCTATGATATTTTTAAGAAACTTTATAACTTTTTCTGATTTTTAAGAAATTATTTCGCTTCTTTTTTCTAACAAGATAACATCTTTCCAAACTCCGTTTAATTTGGCTATTTTTTTTCTTATACCTACCGTTCTGAATCCATTTTTATGATGAAATTTAATTGAAGCTTCATTTTCAGAGAAAATACTTGCCTGTAAAGTCCAGAATCCGTGGTTTTCGCTATCCAAAACCATCTTTTTAAGTAAAATCGAGCCTAAACCTAAGCCTTGATATTTATTGTCCAAATAAATGCTTACTTCAGCAACTCCTTTATAGCAGTCTCTTTTACTTATGAGCTTTAATCCGCACCAGCCTACAACTTCATTATTTTCATTTTCAAGAACCCATCGGCAGTCGTTGAAAAATTCCATATTCCAGACTTCAGCTGTGGGAACCTGGGTTTCAAATGTGGCTATTCCGCTATCGATACCCTGCTGGAAAATCTCCAGTATCCGCTTTTCGTCGCCGGGAAGCATTTCTCTTAATTCGTAATTCATTTAATTAATGATATTTTCTTTTGTTTTTTCTTTTAATTCTTGAATAATGCGTTTGCTTGCTTTCTTCGTCTTCCGAAACCACGCTGATATTACCGTCAACTTCAAGAATGGATAGTTTTACGTTTTTAATACCGTCGATCCCATGTTCCCTGATGGCTTCTTCCAGTTCTTCTTTCGTGATTTTAACCTTATTTAAAGCCTGCTGAATCGCTACACCGTCTCTCACCAGAATCACAGGATCATCTTCCATAAAAGATTCAAAAGACGGATTGGAAAACATTAATCTTTTTAAAATAAAATTAGCCGCAAAAAGCACCAAAGCCGCAATGAGACCTCCCTGCAAAGAAGTATCCGGACCTACCATCGCATTCTGAACCGCATTGGAAATCAACAGCAATAAAACCACATCTCCGGCATTAAGCTGAGAAAGCTGGTTTTTACCAAATACCCGAATTGCAATCACCATAAAAAGATATACGCAAAGTGAGCGAACAACCACGTTAAGAATAGAATCCACAGAGTTTATTTATAAATCAAATGTATACATTTTTATGATTTCCTTTAATAATAAATTCAAGTTTAAATGAATTCCCTTACTTTTTAAATATAAATATTAAATTTGCCTCCAAGGTTAGGCATGATAAAACATTTAAAGGGATTGGACACATTAAGAGCATTGGCGGCTGTCATTGTGCTTGTAGATCATGTAGAAATCATTAAAAAAGAGAATAATATTCGTAATTATATTGATAATCCTTCTTTAATTTATCCTGACGGCCATCTTTCCGTGATTCTTTTCTTCGTTATCAGCGGCTTTCTTATTACTTATTTATTATTGATTGAAAAGGAAAAAAATGGTAGAATTAATCTCAAAAACTTTTATTGGAGAAGGATTTTAAGGATCTGGCCGCTGTACTATCTTGTGCTTTTTCTTTCTTATTTCATCTTTAATCCTGATTATTCTTTCGGCAGGATTTTATTGTCTGTCTTAATTTTCCCTAATGTGGCTTTTGCGATCAGAGAAACCTGGGATGTCAGCCCGCAAATATGGTCAATCGGTGTTGAGGAACAGTTTTATATTGTCTGGCCACTGTTGTTTATTTTCATATCAAAAAAGAAAAAAGCATTATTTTACATTGCAGGATTAATTATAATTTTAACTCTTTTACCTTTTGGACTAAAATTTATTAATCTTGTTTTCTTTAAAAGTGAAGAATTTTATACGATTATCAGCAGATTCTTTTACGGGACAAAATTTAACTGCTTAGGAATCGGCGCTTTGCTGGGTTTTATCTTTTTTAAAAACAAAGATGGTATCAGCAAGATTTTACTTACGTATAATTTTTTAACAATCATTTTCACCTTACTTCCGTTTGTGCTGTGGTTTTTTAAGTTTAAAACAGAACATTTGAATGATGAATTGTATGCGGTTTTATTTGCTTTTTCAATCTACAATATCGTTCGGCATCCAAAAATAAATATTGATAATGCGGTAACAAGATTTTTAGGGAAAATTTCTTACGGAATTTATCTTTATCATTGGACCATCATTATTTTAGTAGTAAAATATATGCCGAAATATGATGCTTTTTATCTTTATAACCTTTTATTATACGCTTCTGTTTTAGGATTAACAATTTTTATTTCGTGGCTGTCTTTTGTAACCTATGAAAGATTTTTCCTGAATATAAAAAAGAAATACGAATTCCTTAATAAACAGCAGAAATCCGATTAACTGGCACAACTTTTGACGATTTGTCCCTGAAAAAAATAAATTAAAAACACAATTATGAAGCAATTACTCTTTTGCTTAAGCATCTTTTTGCTTTTTACAGGCTGTAAAAAAAGTGAGAACCATCCGAAAAATTTTGATGCAGACAAAAAAATCACCGAGAAGTTAGAAGAATTTTACAGAATTTACGGAAAATCAAGTGATGCAATCTATAATCAACCTATTCCAAAGAATTTATTCTCGTCTGATCTGGAAAAAACCTTTCAAAAAGCGATCGATTTATCAAAAACTGATATCAAAAAAGTTAAAAAAAGCGATCATCCTGGCGACAAACCGCTATTATTGGAAGGATCTATCTTTACAAGCTTGTATGAAGGATTTACTGATTATAAAATAGTATCAATCGTTGTTTTAAATGATTCAAAACCTTTAGAATCATCGGCAACAGTAATAGTAGAGCTCAAAAACACCCATTATCCGAATGCAAAATGGACAGATATTATACGATTTATCAACTTTCAGGAAAGCGGCTGGAAAATTGACAACGTCGTTTTTTCTAAAAAAATGAGTCAAATTCCTGATGTGAAAACTAGCTTACAGAATTTTATTTCTGAAGCTAAAAAATAAATTAAATTTATTCAATAAAAAAGCTGCCTGATTAATTTCAGGCAGCTTTATTTTTTTAAGGACATTGAGCAATCGGAACAGTACTGCAAACCGTTTTGTTCAATCTCTCACAGTATACACAATATTGCTTTGGCTGCCCTCCGTACACTGATTTTAATTCTGTTTTGGTTAATTTCTTTAAATTTTTCATATCGTTTTAATTTTGCTGGTTAAATGTAAAACGAAATTATTTTTACTTTATTACAATTTTTTGTTTAAAACTTTCATTATTTACACTTAAAAAAAAAAAAGCCACGCAAAAATCTGCATGGCTCTATTATAAAAGATTGTATGAATATTATCTGTTGTTGATATCTACTCTTACCGGCATCACATACGTTGATGCGATCATATTTTCATTTAATTTCTTGCTGTCGATTTTGTATTGAAGATGGCTTAAAACATTTTCAATTTCTTTGCTTACATTTTTGCAGTCTCCTTTGGAATGTACGTTTACGATTTTCCCGTTTTCTGCAATATCAAACTGTACTTCTGAGTTTACAATTCCCTGCTTGTAGTCAGAATTTGTAAAATCAAAATTAGCGATTAACAGATTCCTAACTTCATTGAAAGCATCATTCTTATTCAGCTGTACTTCCTGAATGGTGTTATTATTTGTAGTTTGGGCTTTTACAGTATTTACTAAAGCCATAAATCCGCAAACGAAAATTGATGCCACTAATATTTGAACTTTATTTTTCATAACTCTTTGGTTTTAAATGTTATATTAAACTTATTTACTATTTCTTTACCAAAGATATATAAAATAATTCATATTAATTTTACATACAGTTAACATTGCGTTAACATTGAAAATTAAATCATTGATTATCAGACAAATAAATTTTGAAAATAATTGAAAATTTAACATTGGAAGTTAATATTGGGCATAAAAAAGGCTAAACTTTGCTTGTTTAGCCTGATATTTTGTTTTTGTTATCGGAATTCTTGCGGAATAACAAAGATTATATTTTAAAATTGATTGAATTACTCCAGTTCCCTTTTCAAAAACTTTCCGGTCAAACTCTTCTTTGACTTTACAATTTCTTCGGGAGTACCTTGTGCAACGATCTGTCCGCCGTGTTTTCCGCCTTCCGGACCAACGTCGATAATATGATCTGCCAGCTTTATTACATCCATATTATGTTCAATAATAATAAATGAATTTCCTAATTCCACCAATTTATTAATGGCTTCCATCAGAATTTTCACATCTTCAAAATGAAGTCCGGTTGTCGGCTCATCAAGAATGTATAAAGTATTGCCTGTTTGTCTTTTTGCAAGTTCCGTTGCTAATTTAATACGTTGAGCTTCCCCGCCAGAAAGCGTTGTCGACTGTTGCCCCAGCGTAATATATCCCAATCCCACATCCTGTAGCGTTTTCACTTTAGCAAAAATCTTAGGGATCGGCTGGAAGAAATCTACCGCTTCATCAATCGTCATATCCAATACATCGGAAATAGATTTTCCTTTGTAACGAACCTCAAGTGTTTCTCTGTTGAAACGTTTTCCGTTGCAGGTTTCACAATGAACATAAACATCCGGCAGGAAATTCATTTCAATCACTTTCAAACCGCCACCCTGGCAGGTTTCGCATCTTCCACCTTTAACATTGAAAGAAAATCTTCCGGGCTTGTAACCACGGATTTTACTTTCCGGTAATTCAGCAAAAAGATTTCTGATATCCGTAAACATTCCTGTGTATGTTGCAGGATTTGAACGAGGCGTTCTCCCGATCGGTGTCTGATCGACGTCTACAATTTTATCAATGTTTTCAAGACCTTCAATTTTTTTGTAAGGTAAAGGTTCCTGAACCGCTCTGTAAAAGTGTTTGTTAAGAATCGGATACAAAGTTCCGTTAATCAGAGAAGATTTTCCGCTTCCTGAAATCCCTGAAACCACCACCAATTTTCCAAGAGGAATTTCCAGGGTAACGTTTTTAAGATTGTTTCCTGTAGCTCCTTTTAATACTATACTCTTGCCATTTCCAGCTCTTCTTTCATCAGGAACAGCAATTTTTCTCTTTCCTGTAATATAATCTGCCGTTATCGTATCTGCATTTAAGAGATCTTTCGGTTTTCCCTGCCAAAGAATTTCTCCCCCGAATTTTCCGGCTCTCGGACCAATATCCAACACCTCATCGGCTTCTAAAATCATATCTTTATCGTGCTCAACAACCAAAACAGAGTTTCCGATATCGCGAAGATTTTTTAATGATTTAATCAGTCTTTCGTTGTCTCTTTGGTGCAATCCGATACTTGGCTCATCCAGGATATATAATACATTTACCAATTGAGAACCGATCTGCGTTGCCAGACGAATCCTTTGTGATTCCCCTCCGGAAAGGGTTTTTGAACTTCTGCTCAAACTCAGATAATCCAAACCTACATCCAGTAAAAACTGCAGCCGGGTTTCGATTTCTTTTAAAATTTCATAAGCAATGATCTTATGCTTCTCAGAAAATGTATCTTTAATATCAGCCAACCATTCTTTTAAATCTGATAAGCTCAAACCGTTAACCTCAGCAATATTTTTCCCATCAATTTTAAAGCTTAAGCTTGAAGGCTGAAGACGCGTTCCTTTACATTCGGGACAAGTTTCTTCGGTGGTAAAATGTCTTTCCAGTAAAATTGCTTCGTAAGATTCTCTTTCATCAATCATTTCTTCCATAAAAGGAATCAAACCGTCGAAGCTTATCTTTATTTTTTTGGTGATTCCTGCATATTTCAGGTCTTTATTGAATTCCTTATGACAGCCGTTGTACATATAATCCAACGCTTCTTCCGGAATATCCTGGAGAGGAGTCGTTAAACCCAAACCGAAAATTTCAAGAATATTTTTAATCTGTGCTAAAATCCATTTATTAGACTTAATATCTTCCAAAGGCAGCAAACCGCCCTGATTGATGGATAATTTAGGATTTTCTACAAAATAATCTGTGTTGATTTTTTTAATTGTCCCTAATCCTTTGCAATCCGGGCAGCTTCCCTTCGGAGAGTTGAATGAAAAAGTATTCGGTTCCGGTAAAGCTAATGAATGACCTGTTTCGGCATCCATCAGGTTTTTAGAAAAATATTCAATTTCCGTACCTCCCAGCTTCTGAATTCCGATCAATCCTTCTCCCATTTCCATTGCTGTACGCAATGATTTTTCCATTCTGCTTTCGGATGCGCTTTCGCCGATGATCCAACGGTCTATTACGATATCAATATCGTGGGTTTTGTAACGGTCCAGCTTTAAATCGTATTCAATATCCTGTAATTTACCATCAATTCTTGCCTGTCCGTACCCTTTTTTCGCCATCTGAACAAAAAGCTCATGATAATGCCCTTTTCTTGAACGAACAACAGGTGCCATCAGCATGATTTTTTCGCCTTTATAATTTTCTTTGATCGCATCCAGAATCTGATCTTCGGTATAGCTTACCAATTTTTTTCCTGTCGTCTGGGAATAAGCATCCGAAACCCTTGCATACAAAAGACGCAGATAATCGTACAGTTCCGTAACGGTTCCCACTGTTGAACGCGGGTTTTTGTTGGTTGTTTTCTGCTCGATTGCAATTACGGGTGAAAGTCCTTCGATTTTGTCAACATCAGGACGTTCCAGGCCGCCCAAAAACTGACGTGCATAGGCCGAAAACGTTTCAATATAACGACGCTGACCTTCAGCAAAAATCGTGTCAAAAGCCAATGATGATTTTCCGCTTCCGGAAAGCCCGGTAATAACAACCAATTCGTTGCGTGGAATTTTTACATTGATGTTCTTAAGATTATGCTCGCGCGCGCCGTAAACTTCTATATATTCTGTTGATTTACTCATAATTTGATGTGATTCTACCTGAAAATCACGATGGGCAAAATTACGGAATTTTATGGAATTTTTTATGTTAAAAAGTGTTAGAATAATTAACGGTGACTGGCTTAAAAGTTTTTGTTTTAAATTAAATTTTTAAACTTAATAAATATTTATAGTTTATTATTCATAAGATCCTACGACAGGCTCATGATGACACCGGTAAAGTATTCCGTTAAAGTAAACGGTTAGTATTAGAAATGTCATCTGAGGCTGTCGAAGGATCTTAACTTAGCTAATTTTTTTTAAATTTACATTTCATTATCCACAGCCATGAACAGACTGCGAGAGCATATCGAAGAAATAACCCCAATTACCGACGAGGAATTTGATTATATCCAGACATTTTTTACCCTGAAAAAAGTTCGTAAAAATCAATTCCTTATTCATGAAGGTGATGAAGTGAAGCATGAATTCCTCGCTTTGGACGGAATTTTTAAAGTCTTTTATATCGATGAAGATGGCAAAGAGCATATTTTACAATTTGCGAAAAAAAATTGGTGGATGACAGATTATGTAGGATTTTTTAAGCAAAAGAACTCCAAAATGTTTGTAGAATGTCTCAAAGACGGTGAAGTTGTAAGCCTTACTTTACAGGGAAGAGAAAAGCTGGCCTCAGAATTTCATAAAATGGATCATTTTTTCAGAATTAAATTGACCAACGGCTACATTGCTTTACAACAGAGAATCATCCTTTTATTATCAAGCACACCTCAGCAACGATACGAAGAATTCTCACGATTATATCCTGACCTCATCTCACAAATTCCTAAAAAATACGTAGCAGAATATCTGGGAGTCAGCAGAGAAACGCTGAGCAGATTGTATTCCAATAACAATAAATAATTTTTTGTCATTGCGAACAGACAGAAGGTCTGCGAACGTAGTTCAGAAGCGACGAAGCAATCTTTTTTAACACTAAATTTTACATGAATAACGCTAAATAAATTGTTTTTTATACTATATTCTGATTCGTCCAACATAACAAACATTATGTTACATTTCAAGAGATTGCTTCGTCACTTCGTTCCTCGCAATGACGATACTGTTGCAACCCTAGCCCCGATTGAAGAGAAAATCCCGCAATGGAACGGCGGAGCGAAGCGGAGCCGCGTAATGAGGAATTGCAACGGAAAGCGGGATTAAGCTCTAAATAAAATTTAATAACAAAGTGTGATTTCGATCACACTTTTTTTGTGACTTCACTCCTTCTTTTGAGGCATGGAGTCTGTATAAATTTGCTATAGAAATTAAAACAATTTCAAAAGATCAATTAAAATATTTAATTAACAAAAAAATTTAAGTCATGAAACCAAAAGTATTAATTATCGTGTCAAATGCAAACTCAATCGGTCCTAACCACAGAAGAACAGGAACTTTTTTACCTGAAGTGGCCCATCCTTATGCAGAGTTTGAAAAAGCAGGCTATCAAATAGATTTTGCGAGCCTTACCGGTGAATCGCCGTTTTTAGATGCTTTAAACTTAGCCGATGATCCGGATAATTTAAAATTCTTAACAGGAAAAGGTTGGCAGGATATGCACAATGCAGGAAAGCTTTCTGATATCAATACTGATGATTACGATGCAGTTTTTGTTCCGGGAGGTATTGCCCCAATGGCGGATATGTCTGAAGCTCCAGAACTCAAAAAGGTTATTGCCGATTTTTATGAAAGCAATCGTGTAGTTGGAGCGGTTTGTCATGGCCCGGTATCGCTTCTAAATGTAAAATTGAGTGACGGAAGCTATTTGGTTAACGGCAAAAATATAACCTCTTTCACCACTGAAGAAGAAGATAATTATGCAAGACCTGACGTCCCTTTTGATTTACAAGCGGCTTTAACTGAGCAAGGTGCCATTTTTCACGCTGCTGAACCTTGGTCTGCAAACAGTATTGCAGACGGAAACCTTGTAACAGGCCAAAATCCGGCTTCCGCAAAAGGGGTTGGTGAGAAAATAGTTGCTCTTCTGGAAGCAAAAGCATAGTTTTTAATCGTAAAATTAATAAAATGGATCAAAAAGCTGTTTACGTCTACGCCAAATGGCAGGTAAAAGAGGGAAAGCTAGATGCTGTTCTTCAATTAATGAAAGAAGCTGCTGAGAAAAGCAGTCAGGAGGAAGGAAATTTATTTTATAAACTCCATCAGAGTCGGTCAAATAGCAATACATTAATTTTATTTGAAGGATATAAAGATGCGACTGCAATTGACACGCACCGAAATTCCGAGCATTTTAAAAGCATTGTTTTGGAGCAGGTTGTACCTTTGCTCGAGAATAGAGAGGTGATTGTAATGGATCGGTTATTATAGATGTGTTTTAATGAGCTTCGGGCAAACCAAAGGTTTGCCCGAAGCTTTTTTATTATTTGAAATCCTTCAGCTCCGCTCACGACGACATCTCTAATACTTACCGCTTACTTAACGGAATAATTTACCGGGGTCATCCTGAGCGGAGTCGAAGGATTTTTATTTTAATTTTCAAAAAAATCGATGTCTTCATTGCTGATTTTTACGACGTATTCAATACCGTCAATAGCTTTTAAAATGATCTGATTTCTAAGGATATTTGCCATATTTTCCCAATAGACTCTTCCATAGAAAGAATAATTTTGAGGAATAATTTCAACCTCGACCGTTCGCACAAAACCTTCCTTTGGTTTGTTGCTGATCATCGTTCCGCGTGTGACCCGCACGTCTTTCAATTCATCTTTCAATACCATTCGGCAATAATTTTTGACATCTTCCAGGGAAATAATCTTGTCTCTTGTTGTCAAAGCATATTTGTAGGCCTGAATGCTGTCTGTACCCTTCTGCTCTTCAGCTCCACCGATGGTTTCGGTTAAAAGAACGAGGGTCTGTGATTTTAATTGATTGGAAAGTTCGGTTCCCGGACGCATATGATTGGCTAATGTGCAGTGTGTCACCCAAAATGATGCGTATGTGTGATCTGTTTTGTCTACTGGTTCCATAATGACGTAGTTCAGTTCCTGTTTAATGCTTCTTTTCGCATTATTCACTTTCTGAATCATGGATTTCATCTTGTCGGACATTTCACTTAAAACACCTTTTACATTATCCCTGTTCAAAAGGGAAAAAGCGGCTATTTCGTCTCTCGTTAATTCCAAAACATTGGCGATCATGTCGACTGCATTTCTGTTGGTAAAACGTTCCATTCCACCTTTCCTGACGGTATATAAGCCTTTTTTCAGATCGTCATTCGGCGTAAAAGGGATTTCTGTGTACCGTCTTCCATCGCCGTCCTGAACTTCATCAACATATAAAAAATGTTCACCATCATCTGTTACCAAGGGAATATTATTTCCCATAATATCTAAACTGTATTCTGTTTTCTTCCAACCACGATTATAAATCGGAAAAGCATTTAATACAAATGAAAAATTATCTAAAATTTCCGCAGAAAATTGCGGCGGGAACTCAAAAGTCAGCCACAGATATTTTTTTCCGTCTATATATTTTGTAACTTCATCTTTTTCGGAAAGAAAACCGAGATTTTCGGGAAGTTTTCCGGGTTCTGAAATTAATTCGTTAGAAAGGCCTTTTACCTCAATAAATTTATGATGGTAAATGCTTTTTACATCTTCAATTACTTTATTCTGAATGGATTGCTCACGAAACATCTGCTCATAGCCGTCAGCCTGGTTATTTTTTAGATAGGTTAAACCTTCCTTTACAAACAACGGATTTCCATTGCTTGAAACCGTGATGTAGGGCAATAATTTATAGGTGAAATCCAAATGCTCAAAAGCAGGATTCGAACAAAAAATGCTTATATATTTCGGAAAATTTTCGTTGGTATATTTTGTAGCATTAATTCCAATGGTGATTTTTCTGTAATCTTCCGGTTTTCCCTGAAATCTGGCGATAGGAATTTTATTCAGCCTGTCGTCAATTCCGTAGCATGTATTTCCTACAAACATAATGGAAGTCTGAATTTTATTAATCCTAACATTCCCAATGGGTGTAAAAGGAATATTAACCTGCTTGTCCGATTCTGATTTCACGGTGGAAGTCATTTGTTTCCTGAAAAAAAACTCAGTGTGCTCCAATAAAACCTCCGAAGATTCGTAAGGCTGCGTAAAAGCCACCGAATGAGCCGGAATTGGATGTGTGTAAATGGACGGTGTTAATAATTTTGCCAGTTTTTCTAAAATCCGGGCATTGACCGTCTGTATTTCGTTATTGGCTTTAAAAATTTCAGTGCTGAATGCATCGATCAGCAATTTTACAAAGGGATCAAGCGATTGCGGACTTTTTAATCCCCAAACTTTGGTCGCATTCTGAAGCATTCTCGCTTTTACTGATTCTTTGGAATATATATTTTGATCTAAATTCATAAGTTCTGGTTACAGTTTAAAGTAATTTAATCAATGGACATCGGGCTTAAAAACAATTCTGTAGAAAAGCTGAAACGTTCTCCCGACTCTTCCATTTTTGCATTGATGGCGATTTTTACTTTCTTTTTGATTTCCGTGTGTTCCTTTGTGTCGTAGCTGTGTTCTACGATTTGTATGTGCGCATCTATCTGCGGCTGTACAATTCGGGGCTCATACTCCTGGATTTGTCTTTTGAGGCTTTTAACAAAAATATTTTCCCAAACGGCACTTGTAACTCCATTATCGAATTCCAGATTCCAAACGTCGTTTCCGTAATTTTCATCATATCTGTTTTCGCCTTTTTTGGTAGTTATCAGCAGCATAATGTTGTGGGCAATACTTTCACCCATGTCGCAGGTGTCGATACTTCCTCCCTCGGTCATTAATGTTGATGGAACGAAAGGCATTCTGTAATTTGGTGTGTCCATGATATCAACTTCTTTATTTTTTACGTCATAGTCTGGTTTACATAAAACGAAATACCAAATTAAGCATTTTCAAATATAAAATGTTATAAGAATTTAAAAATATTGTTTAAAATTTACTTGTTTAAACTATTCGGTTTGGTGTGTTTGTCATTGCGAGGAGCGAAGCGACGAAGCAATCTCTTATCCATAAAGTTTGTCATGCACTTTGTCATTCCGTAGAAATCTAGACTCATTGTGTAGTGATTATATTGTAAATCATTGTTTAGATTCCTACGGAATGACAAACTTTATGGTATTGTGAACACTAATAAGGATAAAAAAGTGTATGTTGAAATTGGTGTGAAATAGTGAAAAAAACGACGAATACCCTAGCCCCGATTGCAGCGACATCCTTTTTTGTATGGGATAAAGCATTGGCAAAAAGATATAGCGGAAAGCGGGAAAAAGCTTCAAAAAATATTAACAATGAATAATTAAAAAAGCTGCCCGATCTGGTCAAACAGCTTTGAAATTTATTCTTTAATTTTCTTATTTCGATTAATAAAATAATATACCGGAAGTCCGAGTAAAACCAACAGGAATCCCGGCCATGTATATTGTTGTTTGTAGATTAAGAGTAAGATGCAAAAGCCCGTTCCGATTAATAAATAAATGATGGGTGTAATGGGATATAACCAGGTTTTATAGGGTCTTTCCAGATTTGGCTGCTTGAATCTTAAGTAAATAACTCCAAAAACGGTAATCATATAAAACAGCACGATCACGAAAGAAATCATATCCAAAAGATTGCCATACTGCCCACTCAAACATAGGATAGAAGCCCAAACTCCCTGCATCCAAAGGGCGTTGGCAGGAACTTCATTTTTGTTGTTTTTTTCGGACTGCTTGAAGAACATTCCGTCTTTTGCCATGGTTTGGAAAACCCTTGCTCCGGCTAAGATCAATCCGTTGTTGCAACCGAAGGTCGAAACCATTACCAGAATAGCAATAATCACCGTTCCTGCGCTTCCGAAGATAAAGTGAGACGCTGCAACCGCTACCCGATCATTTTCTGCAAAAGCGATGGAATCTCTGTCTAATGCATTTAAATACACATAATTAACAGCAATATATAAAATCATCACAGCAGTAGTTCCGTAGATCATTGCTTTTACGACATTTTTCTTTGGATTTTCAATTTCACCCGAAACGAAAGTCACACTTTCCCAAGCCACAGAACTAAATACTGAACCTACCATCGCTGCAGCAATTCCGCCCAATAAGGTCATTCCGCCGATGGGTTCCCAGCCTTCTTTGAGGAAATTTCCGAGGGCATCTTTTTTAAGATTGCTGAAAGAATCATATCCCAAGCTAAAATTTTCCGCTAAATGAGAGAAATCAACGAAAATAAATCCGGCAGCAATTAAGCCTACTATTGCAATGATTTTGGAACCCGTAAAAACGTTTTGTAAAATTTTTCCGCTTTCTACGCCTCTTGTATTAAAATAAGTTAATAAAATTATCGTACCAATCGCTAAAATCTGGATCCAGGTGATTTTAAATTCTCCACTCTGAAAAATCGGAGCCGCATCATTCAAAGCAGGAACCAAATACGCCGTAAATTTCCCGAAAGCCATTGCTACAGCCGCAATCGTACCCGTCTGAATTACCGTAAACAACCCCCATCCATACAGAAAGCCCATCTTTTTACCGAAAATTTCTTTAAGATAAGTGTATTGTCCGCCCGCTTTTGGAAACAATGCTGAAAGCTCACCATAACTGATCGCTGCCGCAACCGTCATGATTCCCGTAATCACCCAGACTACGATGAGCCAGTACCCCGAACCGAGATTCCGCATCATGTCGGCACTTACAATGAAGATTCCACTTCCGATCATAGAACCCATTACCAGCATAATGGCGTCCCAAAGTTTTAGTTTTTTTTGCATAAATGAGTATAGGCTTCAAATATAAATAAATATGCGGCTGGTTTTTTGATTTTGTTTGAAATTAAGATCAATTGAAGGAGAAAAAGTTTACTGAATCTTTTAAACGCAATGATCGCAAGGTTTTGTTATAATAAATGATTTTTATTTTTTGATCGCAAGGGCACTTCGTTCAGCAAATGATAGCAATAAATTCTAACTTAGGAAAACGTTTTTTTTTTAATTTTTTTTAATTTAATTTTCAATCATGAGTATTATGTAAGAAAATAATAAATGAATAAATAATATATTTAATAGCTATCATTTGCTGAACGAAGTGCCCTTGCGATCGATTTTTTTTCAAGATTAATATAAAAATCTTTGCGATCATCGCGTTTAAAATAATTTATTGAACCGATTTATTTAAAATGATTTTAAACATAAGAAATCATTATCTCTTTTTTATCAAGTTTTTAACAATTTCTGATTCAAATTTTATTAGTAATTTTGAAAAAAATATTAAAAATGAAATTCAAAGCAATACTATTTGCAGTAGCTGTAAGCGTTTCAACGCTTGCTTTTGCCCAGGAAACAAAAAAATCCGGTCCGCCGACTGGAAATGCATTGGTGGGTGATACCTACGGAAGCGCTGTCGCTGCAGGAACAGAATCTAAAGCAATTTCTGTTGAAAAATTAAGCAAAAAGCTTAAAAAAGAGAATAAAAAAGTAGAAAACGTTGCTATCAAAGGAAAAGTAACTGATGTTTGTGATAAAAAAGGATGTTGGTTGACAATCCAGACTGAAGATAATTCTCAGTTTTTTGTGAAAATGAAAGATTATGCATTCTTCGTTCCTACCGCTTTGAAAGGCAAAACCGTAGTGATGGACGGAAGTGCTGAAAGAAAAGTAACTTCTGTTGACGAACAAAAACACTACGCAGAAGATGCTAAAAAACCTCAATCTGAAATCGATGCGATCACAACGCCGAAAGAAGAGATCAGATTTGTAGCCAACGGAATTAAGGTTGTAGACTAAACTTTGCGTTAAAATAATAAAAACAAAAGCGGAACAAATTGTTCCGCTTTTTTAGTCTTCTATTTTAAAATCTACTACAGCATCCAGTTTCGGATATTTAGTGGCCGAAATGAACTTTTTTCCTGTACAGTCGATTTCCAGCCAGCCTTTTCTTCGCCTTACATCTCCCACTTCCATTACGAATGGCACGAATGATATTTCGTCTTTTCCTTCCTCTTTTATTTCTCTGTATTGCACGGCAACGTCTAAAATACACTCATGATCTGTATTTAATTTTACATTTCTGTAAACAATATCATAATGTGTTTCCTGATTTTCGGGAATTTCAAGATAGGTTTCCCAGCCTGCAGTATCAGAATTTAATTCACTTATAGCCTTTAATGCGTAATACAACGCAATTGTATAATATTTTCTCGTTCCTTTTCTTGTGTAATCATCTATAAAATGCCCTCCTTCAAAAAGAATCGTAGGCATTCCGGCTTTGATAAAATTATCCCCTGTAGATGTCGGGTAAAACTCATCAGAATATCTACCGATCTGATTGGGGATCAATTCTTTTAGATGATTATAAACTTCTGCAATGACCGCCATGCATTTTTTTCTATTTTCTGTAAGAGTTCGTTCATAATTTTCAGAAGGCGCCAAAAAAGAAAGTGTAGCGGGATGAACACCGTCTGTGGTGAAAATAGTTCTTTGTTCGTGCAGATTCAGAGCATAATCATATTTTGTGGAAGCAACGGCTTTTTTAAGAAATTTAATCTCTTTACTCGATTCATTATGGAAATCTCTGTTTAAATCGATTTCTACGGCATTTAATCTTGTCCATTTTTCGGAGCCATCTGGATTTAACATAAAAATAAAATCAAGCTTGATCTTATTGAACAATTCCTCCTTTAATTCCGGTGCTTTATCTAAAGTAACTAACAGATCAAGCATTGCGTGGGTTGCGTTTGACTCGTTGCCGTGCATTTGTGACCAAGCCAGAACGTTAATCGTTCCTGTTCCGATGGATAATTTATAAATAGGTTTTTCTAAATACGAGGTTCCGATCTCCTGAATATAATCGCTGTGATTCGATTGTAGATAAGAAAATAATTTTTCAGGGGAAATATAGCGGTTTGGGAAATCAGGATTCTGTAGATAAATCTTTTCAAAATTCATTGTGGAATAATTTACAAGAGTCAAATTTAACCATTTTTTCAGAGAAAATAAAATTAACATTTGTAACTTAATTAAACATCACGAATTGCCATTTTGTCTGTGGATAAAATTGTGGATTGCGAATAATTTATTAATCTATTTTTAATTCTCTTAAATTCAATAAGTTATATTATTTATATAAATTATAATTTGAAGCTTACTTTAAGTGCTAAAAAGCCTGTTTATCAACAAATGAGCGTAACTAACTTAAACGTGGAAAACTACTGGAAAATCTGTTAATTACTTAATTACACAAATGTAAATTGTTAATTATTTAGAAACTCCTATTAAAAATTGTTTGCGAAATTAAGCTGAAATAAAAGCCATAACTAGACAGAAATTATCTAAATAAGTAAATAGTATTATTTGTTATTAATCGTTAAAATGAGCTTATATTCAATGTTTACACTGGAAAAATTACTTATCCCTCTTATCAATGTCACCTTATTTATATATAAAATCAAGTATTTAGCTTGTCTCCTACTCTATATGTTAAAATTTAAACTTGTTAATTATATAGAATGGCTCTAATACGATATTTAACGAATGTATTAATGTTAAAATGTTCAATAATTCGTTTACTTAATCTATTACTTTAAGTAAAAACCTTAAAAACACATATTGGGGAAAATTTGTTAAATAAATTTACCACTTAAATTTTATCAACATTATAAATAGTTGTTTATCAGTCAATTAATACTGTTTACAAATGTATTATTGATAAGTTTGAAATTGTTTACTTTTGTATTTTGCATTTGTAAACTTTATTTTTACATTTGTAAAGTGATAAAAGCTTACCATTATGAGTTTAAACGACAGAATTTCCAAAGTTATAGAGTACTCAAAACTTACTCCGTCAGAATTTGCAGATGAAATTGACGTACAGCGTTCTTCGATCTCGCATATTACTTCCGGAAGAAATAAGCCTTCTTTAGAATTTATTATAAAAATAAAATCCCACTTCCCTGAAATTCTTTGGGACTGGTTGGTAAATGGTGAAGGCGAAATGCTAAAGTCTGAGCTCCCCGAAAATCCGAAGATTAAAGAAGAAAAAGAAATTGACGATGAGAAAATAAAACCAACTTCTCTTCCCGATTTATTTACAATGATGAATGACGATGATGATTTCGGGGCTGAAGAAATGCAAATTGAAACCCCAAAACAAGCCTCCCGAGAATCATTTACATCCAATCAAAGTACAGCACAAGAAAAAATAATCGATTCTCAGCGATTAGAAAAATCAAATGAAAAAATTTTCAATCAAGTAATTGAAAATCAACAAAGTAAGATTAAACGTATTGTTTTGTTCTACGAAAACGGAAAATTTGAAAGTTTTGAGCCATAATAAAACCTGACCAAAGAAAATGATCAGGTAAAAAAATATTTGAAGAAGAAAACTAAAGCTACTGCTTTATAATTTTCAAGCTATTTTAATTAAAATGATAAACACATTTTAAGCTTTTTTCATGGTACGCAACTAAATTACAAAAATAATATTAAATCCACAATAAAAAATTTATTTTAACATTATATAATTAATAGATTAAATAATTTTAATAAATATTATCAATAATTATCATTTATAGATGTAAAATAGTAGAATTAACTTATTATTTATCAAAACTTTACGGTACGAGTTTAGCATTAGGTAAATTTTAATCAAAAACAATAAAAAAGTCCCACAAAATGTGAGACTTATATTTTAAAGTTAAAAATATTCTTATTTTCCTTTTCTTCTATCCAATTCTTTCTTAATAAGACCAAGCTCTCTTCCTGTTTGTCCGGCAACAGAAGTGTTTTCCTGAGCTCTTCTTGTAAGATACGGAACGACATCTTTTACAGGCCCATACGGAAGGTATTTTGCTACATTATATCCCTTATCTGACAAATAAAAAGTAATATTGTCACTCATTCCGTAAAGCTGTCCGAAATATACATGCGGATTGCCATTTTCAAGAGCTTCAGCCTTCATTTTATCCATTACCAATTCAGAAGAAATTTCATTGTGAGTACCAAAGAAAGCCGAAACTTTATCTAAATGATTCATGACAAAATCAATTCCTGCATTGTAGTTTTTATCGGAAGATTCTTTATTGGGCTGGATCGGATCTGGATATCCTTTTTCTGCTGCTCTTGCTCTTTCTTTTTCCATATAAGCACCACGAACGATCTTATAACCAATGAAATAGCCTTTTCCTCTCGCTCTCTGAAGATGTGCCTCCATATATTCCAATCTGCCGGTTCTGTACATTTGGATGGTATTCCAAACGATTGGTTTTTGCTGATTATATTTCTCCATCATTTCCTCACAAAGCTGATCTGCAGCATCCTGCATCCAGGTTTCTTCGGCATCTACCATTACTTTTTTATCATTTTCATGGCAAAGCTTACACACTTCATCAAATCTTTTTACAACTCTTTCCCATTCTTCTTTTTGGCTTGAAGTCAGCTCTGCATTCTTTCCAACTGCTTCATAAAGATCAATTCTACCGAAAGCTGTTGGTTTAAAAACAATAAAAGGGATTGCAGGATTTCCCACTGAAAATCTTACAATATCCTTAATTTCTTTGCAAACCGCATCAAAAGTTTCCTCATCTTCCTTACCTTCAATCGAATAATCGAAGATGCTTCCAACACCTCTTTTGAAGAGTTGCTTTACAACATTCATGCTTTCTTCGCGTGTTTCACCACCGCAAAATTGCTCAAATAATGTTTTTTTTACAATTCCTGTAACAAACGGAAAATTATTATGAATCGTGAAATTAAGGACAGAAGTTCCAAGACTTGTAAGAGCGGGTTGTTCGATCATTTTGAACATCCAGTACGCTTTTCTTAACTGTGCATCAGACTTATCAGCAAATGCTACTTTAGTATCGTTAAAAATGGGCATTCCTTTTATATAAATTTAGAGTTTGGCAAAGGTAAGAATAACCAAAGGTTTTTTAAAGGATTTTCTCTACAATTTATTCTCGATACCATTAAGAAGCATGGCGATAATTCCCACGAAAACCCAAAACCGTAAGATATTCAAAGTTAAAAACTTACTTTTCCTGGTTGAATTTAATAAAAGGTAAATACAAAAAATCATCACAAATAATCCGCCGGTAAAATAGTATGCCATAAACCCGGAAATCCCCGTTCTGATAATCAGTTTCATCGAAACAGCCATTGTAATAATCAATAAAGAAATGATAATGCTTTTAGTTGTATTACTTTTAAAATAATTGGGAATCGTGATATAACCAAAAGCTTTGTCAACGCTTTTCGTTAACGTATCTTTCACAATATCAATACATAATAAAATTAAAAATAAGAAAATAGCCATCAAAAGGACTTTTCTTGAAAAAGTCTCATAATATACCATCATTCCGAAGAAAGGATAGAGTGTCAGGCTTACAAAAGTGAGATTATTTACGATTAAAATCCGGCTTAATTTATGGCTGTAAAACCACATAAAAAACTGATAAACAACAAAAAATAAAAATACATTATGTGAAATCAGCCAAGCGACAGTTAAAGAAATGATGCATAAAAATAAATAAACATAAAGGAAATATTTTTGCTTAATAAAGCTCTGAATCCTTGTTCTGAAAGGTTTTACAATATGATCTTTCTCAAAATCATAAAACTGGTTGATGATACCGCCAGCCAAAATCGTTAAAACCGTACAGAAAATAATCCCATGAACTTTAAAATCAAAAACAAATTTTCTGAATGTTTCATCCTGATTAAAAAGGAAAAATGTAGAAACATACAAAGCAAAAGTGAGCAAAATGGCAACAAAAAAGCGAGCTCCCAAAAGAAAGCCCACAAATTGTGAAACTCTATAAAATAGAGATTTTGATTTAATATTTTTCTGTTGGAAATTTTCTTTTTCAGAATAATTCATCCCCAACTCTTTTAGAATCTGTAAATTACCTCTTTTTGAAAGCCATCAAGCATTTTTTCAGCTTTCTCGTAATCTTTGGTAAATCCAAGGATATAGCCTCCGCCACCGCTTCCGCAAAGTTTAAGATAATAGGCATTTGTGTCTAAACCTTTTTTCCAGATATTAAAAATGCTTTCAGGGATCATCGGGCGAAAATGTTCGTAAGCCCAGTGTGAAAGTTTTTTGAGGTTTCTGAAGAATGGATTCATGTCTTTTTTAAGAAAAGAATCAATACAGGCATTGTTGTAACGGATAAATTCTTCTTTTAATGTTTTACGGAAACCTTCGGTCTTCATTTTTTCAAAGAAAATCTGTATCATTGGGCCTGTTTCGCCCGTTATTCCTGAATCAATCAGGAAAATAGCCCCTTTTCCTTGTTCTTCTTTGGGAATTGAAACTTTATCTAAATTCTCTTTATTTTCGATAAGAATCGGCAGATTCATGTAACAGATCAAGGGATCCATTCCTGAACTTTTACCGTGGAAATAGCTTTCCATCTCACCAAAAACAGCTTTAAGGGATTTTAAAATATCTTTTGAAATATTCTCCGGATCGTGCTTTTTGATTGAATACTTTTCGAAAATAGCAGCCACCAAAGCACCCGAACTTCCCACTCCATATCCCTGTGGAATATTTGAATCAAAGAAAAGCCCGTGTGAAATATCGTTTTTGAATCTTTCTACGTCTAATTTAAAATCATCGGAAAGATCTAATTCTGCCAGATAATCAGAATATTTTTGCAAATGTTTGTTTGATTTCTTCTCAAATTCTGAGTCTGAGCCTGAATCCGAAAACTTCAAAGTCCCCTTGTAGAAACTGTAAGGAACCACAAGACCTTGGGAATCTTCAATCATTCCGTATTCTCCAAACAAAATTATTTTTGCGTAAAATAGAGGGTTCGTCATTTTAGACAATAAATCTTTTTGCAAAGTTAAAAATTATTCTACTCATTATAAGCAAAATCTGAGCCGAATTATAACTTATTTTAACATTTACTAAAGATAGCAAAAAAGCCTGAAATTATCAGGCTTTTGAGTAATTATCATTTAAAATATTATTGTTTTATCAGTTTTTTACTAACAGTTTGTTTATCTGTTTCAATAGAAACGACATAATTTCCTGTCTGCATTGATGAAATATTGACTTCTTGCTTATTTCCTTTTAATGAAGATCCGGAAACTAATCTTCCCGTTTCATCATAAATTTTGTATGATTTTAAGTTCTCTTTCGATGAAATTACGATCATATTTCTAGCCGGATTCGGATAAATATTAATTGAACTATTTTTAACATTAACAGCATCAACAGCTAAAACTGCACATGAAAAATTGGCTTTCCAACCGCTTTCGTTTACCCCTTCATCAGATAAAAATCTTACTGTAATTGCACCCGAAGGATCTGTAGAAGTAAAAGAACCTGGAAGAGTATTTCCCGTTAAGTTATTCCCATTTGCAAACAAAGGCGAAGTGGTAGAAGGACCGTTATAAACGTTCATAAAATCGTAATCCTGTTCTAAAGCAAACTGAGTAAAAGTCATCGTTAATGCTGAACCCGATGAAGGATAGAACGTTTTTACAATCATCTCATTATCACCATAGTTAGCAGCATCTCCACCTGTATCTGCAAATTGCGCATCGCTGCACCAGTCTGTATCTGTAAGAAATATTTGAGATCTTTGATAAGCGTTTGATCCTGAGCAGCTCGAGCCAACAAAAAGTTTATAATAAGTTGCCGGTAAAAGATTCGTAAAGCTTAAATTTTGTACCGAAGTATTTCCTGTTGTAATAATTGTACCATTTAATCTGGCCAATTTATATTTCCAGGATGTCGAAATGACATCAGTAATAACGGCATTCGCTGAGTTTTGAGTAACATTCGAGACGCTCATTCCTGTGATGGTCGCGGAACAGGCAGTTGTACAATTAGTTCCAAGACAAGCCTTAGAATCTACTGTATTTCTAATTAAAGCAGAAGGTTGAGGGCCAAAACCATTATTAAAACCAATTCCAACACCGCCGATCAAATGACAATAGCTCATGATCGTTCCTTTTTGTGCTGATGTAGGAATAGGGCCTGTACAGCCTTCGCTGTAGCCAGCCTGAGCTCCGCATCCGTCGATAGGAGTGCCATTTCCGTTCCATGCGCAGGCGTGCGTGTGGGGAGAGCCTAAACTGTGCCCCATTTCATGGGTCATTGCCTGAATCGTCCATGAATACACAGGAACGTTACTATAAGTTTGGGAAATACCTGAATAGGCATACCTTAGACTTGTACAAAGCGAATTAAGGTAAGCGACACTCGTTGTTGCCGGTGCATTAATAAGGTGGGCCAAATCACCGTTAAATGTAGGTCTATTTGCTCTGAAGCTTCCCAAATTTGCATTCGGTGTTCCCGAATAAGGGTCTTGGGTAGTCCAGATATTAATTTCGTTTAAAGCAACTTTTATATCATCATTGTTATAAAGTGTTGCAATATTATTATGAATTGCCGTCAGCCAATTGGTAACCGTTGTTGTATTCGAACCGTTATTTACATAAGGTGTATAACATACTTCATAATAGATTCTTACGCAGTTTTCTGTAAGAGTCTTTTTGTTTACGGTGCTGGGATCAAAAGCTATTTTTTGAGCCTGATTTTCTTTCAGCTCATCAATTCCGCAAACAAAAGGATTGGCTCCCGTTAATTTAGATTCTGAATAGCTAACAAAATCTTCAGAGTTTTTTACTTTTCCTACGATCACATTCCCTAATTCCGTTGTGGAAGCGACTCCTATAATATCATTATCAAAGAAGCTGAATGCCACTACAGAGGTATTATCTCCTTTCACAATTCCCTGATAATAAACTCCAGGCGTGTAAGGAACGATCTCGCCTGTATTTGTAGTTACCCTAAAGCTACTGGTAAATATTTGATTTTTATATAATTCAACAGTGATCTGCTTATCGTTATATGGAAAAGATACTTCAACATATTCGGGTTTGTCGTTAACCAGTTTCTTCAGCTCAGCTGAATTCACAGAAAGTACAGAAATATCTGTTGCCGCTCTTTTATATTCAGGGAATTTGCTTGAATTCTTGTTTACAGCGAACAAATCATATTTTTTAAAACTTTCATTTTTCGCGTGATACTCGGATATTTTTTGTGCAACTGGCCTCAAGGTTTGCGAAAAACCAAAAATAAAGCACTGTAAAATACCAAGGAGTAAAATTTTTTTAATCATTCTTTTATTATTTTTGCAAATAAACAAAAAAAATCAATCTTCAATAAAAAACACACAGATATTTAATCAAAAAAGCTGTTTTGTATTAATAGAAAGAGCTAAAAATTAACATATTGATATAAAATGATGAAAATTTTATCTATAATTTAAAAATATTTAGTTAATATTTATATGTAAAGACAAAAAAAAGACGCCAAATAAGCGTCTTAAGTTTATATATTTCTTTTTTTCTAATCTTTTTTAATCGGAACTTTAAGGAAACGAATAAGAATAGCTCCTACAGCAAAAAATGCAGACATCGCAATAAAAGCATACTGCATATTTCCGAATTTCTGGATTAGCACACTGAAAATTAACATTCCGCAGATGATAGCCAGTTTTTCAAGAACATCATAGAAACTGAAAAACGTAGTATTTTCCATTGAATTTTCTGGTAATAATTTGGAATAGGTAGATCTTGACATAGCCTGTAAACCACCCATTACCAAGCCTATAAGCCCTGCTAATGCATAAAACTGGTATTGAAGATTAGGATTTTCCTTATTTAATGAGAATGCAGAAAGACAGCAAATGATCCAGATAATAACAGCAATGGTAATTACGTTTTTGTTTCCGATCTTTTTTGAAATTTTTGAGAATAAAAATGCTCCTAAAATCGCAATAATCTGTATCACCAAAATAGTAATGATCAGCTTATATTTTTCATCCTGCTTCGGGAAGATCACATTACTGCCGAATGGTGTTGCCATGAGGAATATGGTCTGCATTCCGACGCTGTAAAAGAAGAAGCTGGATAGGAAAAATTTTAAGCTTTTATCCTTAAACAGCTTATTTCCTACTCTGAACAGTTCTCTGAAGCTTTCTTTCGCAATATCTTTATAAAAGCTGATATTATCTTTTAAAACCTCAAAAAAACCGCCCTGCTCAGCGTGTGCTTTGAATATATTTTTATAATTCAACAGTACCAGATCTTTAGGAAGCTTTTCTTTAACATCCCCAAACTGAGGTAAATGCTTGAATGTATATTGAGAAAAACCAAACCACCAGGCTCCCGTTAAGAGGAAACTGATTCTTATAAATATATTCTGCTGGTGAGGCCCTTTTGCTACAACCTGAATTAGAACCAGACAGATAATAAGTAAAACCACAGATCCTACATAACCGTAAATATAGCCCTTTGCCGACAATCCGTCCTGCTTTTCCGGGGTTGCAATATCGGGTAAAAACGAGTTGTAAAATACAAGGCTTCCCCAAAATCCGACACTCGCCAGTATGCTGAAAAGCACGCCCAGAAAGAAATTATGCATTCCCGTAAACATCGCCAATCCCATACATGATGTTGCTCCCAGGTAACAGAAAAACTGTAAAAAAGATTTTTTATTACCAATGGTATCGGCTAAAGACGATAAAAACGGAGATAACAGCACTACCAGGAAAAACGACAGCGCATAAGAAAAGCTGAGAACAGCATCCGGCTCATAGGTTTCACCGAATATTTTTATCATATTCCTTACAGGGATCTCCTGAAACTCACCTGCTGCCGGAACATATTCTTTCTTGTTGTACGCAGTGGTAAGAATAGTATAATAAATTGGAAATATTGCAGAAGTAATTACCAAAGAGTATACAGAATTTGCCCAGTCATACACCGCCCAGGCTCTCATAATCTTCGGATTATTTTTTATTATTTGAGGTTGATTCTCAATTTCAGCCATTTGAATATTATTTGTAGCACAAAAATATAAAAACCATTGAATATTCGGAGTTTTTTATTTTCTTTTATTGTTTCGGGAAGGTTAATTCTTTTGTTTTGGATGAATACATGTTAATTAATCGGTTTAGCTAGCGTAAGAAGCAATTAATTTTAACGCTAAGGCTGAGAATATTTTTCGTTCGCAAAGCGTGAGCTGCATTCGTAGACCCTCAGTTTATACTCAGCGAAGTTTAGAAACCGGGTGGTAACTGAGAATTGGAAAGTTACAAGGGATTGCTTCGTCACTCCATTCTTCGCAAGGACGAATACCTAGCCCCGATTGCAACGGCATCCTTTTTGGTTGCGGGCGGGGCATAAACTGAAAGTTTACGAACATGGTTCAGGAGCCCGCAACCAAAAAGATAAAGTGGAAAGCGGGAAATTGCTTCTTAAAAAAATAAAGAATTACAATTCGGCAAAGTCAAAAAGCTCCTTATAAAAAAAGACATTGCAATTCAATGAGGAAAAAAAGCTCCTAAAAACAGGTTTGCCCTCTCGGAATTTCCGAAAAAACAACTTTTTTTCATTTTCCATCGGCGGAACTTCCGACGGACTAATTTTATTCTGATTTTCTTTGTCGGAAATCCCGACGGTCTTAAGCGGTTTTGATTTGCGCCATCGGAATCTCCGGCACTGCAAACTTATATTGTGGGACAGCTGCTTCTTAATATATAAAAAACGGGGCTAATAAACCCCGTTTTAGTTAACAAATTCTTTATCGTGAATCTGTTTTTATTTATAAAATCCCTGAAATTCAGGATATCACATATTTTCAATAACAATCGCAGATGCGCCACCGCCACCATTACAGATCGCTGCAGCACCATATTTTCCGTTGTTTTGCTTTAAAACATTGATCAGCGTAACAATGATTCTTGAACCTGAGCTTCCAAGCGGATGGCCAAGAGCAACTGCTCCACCATTCACATTAACTTTTGAAGCGTCTAATCCCAAGATCTTGTTGTTGGCTAAACCTACCACAGAAAATGCTTCATTAAATTCAAAGAAATCAATATCTGTAAGCTCTAAACCAGCTTTTTTAAGCGCGATCGGCAATGCTTTTGAAGGGACAGTCGTGAAATCTTCAGGCGCCTGAGCAGCATCAGCGTAAGAAATAATTCTTGCTAACGGCTTCAGTCCCAATTCTTCCATTTTTTCTTTAGAAACAAGGATTAATGCAGAAGCTCCGTCATTTAAAGTAGAAGCGTTTGCAGCAGTTACCGTTCCTTCCTCTTTTTTGAAAACAGTAGGAAGCGTCGGGATTCTGTCGAAGTTTACGGCTTTATATTCTTCATCTTCAGCGAAAATGACCGGGTCTCCTTTTCTCTGAGGAATGGATACGGGAACTACTTCTTCAGCGAATTTTCCTTCGGACCATGCTTTTGCAGCTCTCGTATAAGATTCAATGGCAAATTTATCCTGATCTTCTCTTGAAATGCTATAATCTGTTGCACATTTTTCTGCGCAAACTCCCATATGTACTTTGTTGTAAACGTCTGTAAGACCGTCTAAAACCATTCCGTCCAACATTTTTACATCTCCTAATTTTGCAGCGTTTCTCGCGTTATAATAGTGAGGAACCGAAGACATATTTTCCATACCTCCGGCAACAATTACGTCTGCATCACCAGCTTTAATTGCCTGTGCAGCCATTGTCACAGCTTTCATTCCTGAAGCACAGACTTTGTTTACGGTAGTAGAAGGTGTTTCAATAGAAAGACCCGCTCCCAAAGCAACCTGGCGAGCCGGCGCCTGTCCTTCGCCAGCCTGTAGAACGTTCCCCATGTAGATTTCCTGAACGTTTTTAGGATCAAGACCAATTTTATCCAATGCTCCTTTTACAGCAGCAGATCCTAATTTTGTGGCAGGAACAGTTGATAAACTTCCCAAAAAACTTCCCATCGGAGTTCTTACGGCGGAAACGATGAATACTTCTTTCATTTTTATAATTCTATTTTTATATTTAATTCAGTAAACCTTTCGGCTTTGCTTTATATTTCTATTCTTTTACTTTACTTTTACCAGAATAAAATCATATTTATCTCCTGCAATCTGAGACTGGATTTTAATATAACTGTCTCGTGTTGCAATCACTTTATTGGTAAAAACATCATCAACTTTAATACGGTCATTACCTTTAACATCAATAACAACAGCCTTATAATTACAATCATCAAGGAAAACGAGGCTTGATTTTACATATTCTTTTCCATCATTATAATATTCTGTCTGAACATTATCTTTAATGGTCATATACCAAAGATTTTTCGGATAATTGATCCTAAGAAATGTACCTTCCTTAATATTGGTGCATTTTGTGGGATTATCCGCAGGCTTTTGTTTTACCGCCTCTTTTTTGGGTTCTGTTTTCTTTGTATCTGTTTTTTTCTGAGCGTTTATTTGAGAAATTCCCAAAAACAATGCTACAACGGAAAGTGTTTTAACATAATTCATATCTGTGTCTATTTAATTTTATTTTTAGCAAAAAGCATTATAAAAGCGCCTAAGAATTCTACGATCCAGCCCCATCTCAATTTTACCACTCCCGCAAAAGTTTCCTGCCAGGATTTAAAAGGTAAAAAACTAAAATATTGCAACGACTGAATCTTCACGGCAGCTAATGTAAGAATAAACCATCCTATTAAAAGAACGGCAAAAATACGTACAATTTTCATACGGTTATTGACGATTCCGAAAAGTGCGCAAGCCGAAAGAAACCAGCATACGATCGCTAAATAATGATCTAGTTTCCAATAATTCCAGTTTCCGATCACCGGAACATGAACCAATGGAAGAAAACTACCCACAATGACCAATAATAATCCTAATAACTGAATATTTTTCATATTTCTTAAAGTGACTAAAATACAAAAAAAAACACACTTAAAATGAGTGTGCTTTAAAAACAGAGTATTAGAAATTATCAATTATAAAAAATAAAACATCGCTAACAAATTTATAGATTTCGTAATAAATAATTAATATTACTGTTAATTTAGAAATTAACATTGGCTATTTCAATCCCGATTTGTAACCCATATTTCTTGCTCAGTTTAGCATCATCATTAAATAAAGGAGTAAAATCTTTTTGAATAAAGATATTAAATCCTCCATATCCAATTCCGAATTTACCTCCGAAAACAAAATTATTTACGCCCTGCATTACTCTTTCTCTCTCAACAATTCTCTTAGAATTTTCATTTGAATATTTATTGTACATCACACTTTCCAACCTCACACCACCGTAAATACCTGCAACAATACTAAGCTGGCTTTTCTTGTTATCAAGATATTTTACACCCTCATAATCAATGTATTTTGGATTTAATACAAATTTCAGATCTACAGGCAGAAAAATGTAATTGGTCTTCATATTTGTTTTTCTCAAATTTCCACGGTCGAAATCTTCAACAAAGAGTGTATTATTTTCCTGAGCGAAAACTTTTCCGTATTTCGGAATATATTTATCCGTTCTTACCCCCAAACCTATGCGATAAAAAACAGGACTTGTAAAGCCACCAACCTGATTTTCATATCTTATGGTAAAGCTGGACGAATTAATCACCGTATTTCTCACATCAGAATCTTTATTGAAAAACGTAAAAGGCTGTTCTTTTGAAGTAAGATTTGCGCCTGTCAGACTCACGGAAAGTTCAATAGTTCTCAGGTAATCTTTTGGTGTGTTTTTATCTTTGTTGAGCTTCATTTTCATTCCGCCGAATTCTAATGCAAGTTCGTTTTTACCACCATGCAACGTATCTTTTTTTCCTAAAACTGCATTTTTTACCATAGATTTGGTAGCATCTTCAAGCTCAGATTTTTGCTCATCGACTTTTTCATTAATAATTTGCTCGTATTTTGAAGCGATTTCCGACCTCTGTTTTTGCTTTTCTTCGGCTGAGATTTTATTTTCTTTAAAATTTTTATCGATCTCATTAAGCTCGGTATCCATTTTTGATTTTTCCGAAACTACGATACTGTCAATTTTTTGAGAATACAATTTCATGTGCGGATTTTCCTGTGCAAAAGTGTAAGAAAAAGCCATTACAGCAGTCATTAAGGCGATTTTCGTTTTCATATTTTAGGTTTAATTTTAGACAATATTTTAGCCCTGTTTGTTTTTCAGAACAGTATTTATTATTCAAATATTTAGATGTGAGATGCGAGATACTAGATTTAAAATCTTATTTTTAAGATTCTATTTAGTTTCTAAAGAATCGGAAAAAACGGTTACTCCTAATATTTTAAATGAATTCGGACTTTTTATTTTAATTCTTTCCATATCCAGAATTCCAAAAGTTTTGTGGTGTTCGTGACTTTCTTCGCGGGTTTTATCAAATTCTCTTCCTAAAAGCAGTTCTTCAGCTTTTATATAACTCGTTTTTTCCCTTTCAACGATGACCGGTTTTTCAAGAGTTGAATTGGTTATTTTTTCTTCAATTACTGGATTTTGGCTAAAATAATTAACAATATCCTTTTCCTTTACAGCTATAACCGAATTACTCATTTGTAAAGGTTTTTGAGAAATAATAATTACCTTCTTATCTTGTCTAATTTCATCGGTTTTATTTTCATTTGAAGTAATTATAATATTATTTTCAGTATAATTTAGATCTGAGTTAATAATTTCAGCATTTGACTTTACTTTTACAGACTTTTTTGAATGATTATTTTTTGCAACAATATTGTTTTTTTCTGTTTGATTTGAATTAAAATAAAACAAACCACCTAAAGAAATCAAAAACACTACAATTGCCACATATTTCCACCATTGAAAAGAGGTTTTAGAACTTAAATCCGGCATTTTTCCCTCTTTTAATTCCATTGATTCAATTTTGCTCCAAAGATCTGCAGAAGGCTCTATTTCGAGTTTTTCGTAATCAGATTTTAACTGTCTCAGTATTTCTTTTTTCATTTTTTTTTCCTTTTAAATAATCTGCAAGCCATTTTTTTGCTTTGCTAAACTGACTTTTACTTGTGCCTTCTGAAATATTGAGAATCTCAGCAATTTCCTGATGCTTTTTATCTTCAAAAACATACAGGTTAAAGATCAATCTGTAGCCAACCGGCATTTGAGAAAAAATTTCTTCAATATTGATTTCTCCCAGATTTTCTTCCAAATCATCATCTGAATAATCGTCAGCAATTTCTATGTCGACGTAGAGAATATTTTTGTTTTTCCTGACAAAGCTTATAGAATCATTGACAATAATTTTTCTCAGCCAAAACGGGAAACTTTTCCATTCTCTGCATTCATCAAGTTTTGTAAAACATTTCATAAAGGCATTCAGGAGAATATCTTCCGCGTCATGAAGATTATTGGTGTAAGAATTTGCGATGGCAAGCATTTTAGCCGAAAACATTTCGTAGAGAGCCTTCTGAGCCCTACGATCCTGTTTTTTAGCCAAAATAAAATTCTTTTCTAAACTCTCCATGTATCAGTTTCTATGTATAAGACGAAAGAAATTATAAAAGGTTGCCTGAAAAATAAAAAAATTGCACTTTTTCTTCAAAAGTGCAATTTAATATTTTAATAATCAAGAAAATGAATTAATGTTTTACAGCAGAAACATCTTCAGGATTGTGTTTATGTCTGAATAAAACTGCGAAAAGAATCGCAAGAACTAATGCATACGCTGCAAAAGCCAACCAGATATTTGTCCAGTCTCTTAGCATTACCGCAGATGATAAAGTCCCGTCTGCATTTACAGCAGAATTGAATGTTTTTTTAAGAATTTCAAGGAAAGTAGGATTATTTGGTGTGGTATCAAGATAAGTTGATAATTCATCCGCATTTACGAATTTATGGGTAAAAAATTTATCAATTGCCCAACCTGCAATATTACTTCCGAAATAAGCTCCAAAACCATTGGTCATCATCATAAATAATCCCTGTGCAGAAGAACGGATCTTTTTGTCTGTAGTCGTTTCTACAAAAAGCGAGCCCGAAATATTGAAAAAATCGAATGCCATTCCGTAAACGATACAAGACAGAATAATTAATGATACTCCATATCCTTCCGGAGTTCCGTACGCAAAGAATGCGAATCGCAACACCCATGCAAACATTGAAATCAGCATTACTTTTTTAATTCCGTATCTCTTTAAAAAGAAAGGAATCGCCAAAATAAACAGCGTCTCAGAAACCTGGGAAATTGACATTACAATTGTTGATCTCTGAACTACAAAAGAATCTGCATATTTGGGAAAATGAGAAAATTCACTCAAAAATACATCTCCATAAGCATTTGTAAGCTGTAATGCAGCTCCTAAAAGCATAGAAAACCCAAAGAATAAAGCCATTTTGTAATTTCCAAACAGCTTGAATGCATTCAAACCTAATTGTTCAAATATAGAGGCGCTTTTATCAATTAGCTTCTGAGGCGGGCATTTCGGTAACGTTAATGCATAAATTCCTAAAATAATTGCTGCGATTCCGCCAATATAGAACTGCCCTTCCGTAGATTTATTTCCGGTAAGATTCGTCACCCACATTGCCACAATAAAACCAATTGTACCCCAAACACGAATCGGAGGAAAATCTTTAACAACGTCTAAATTACTATTCTTTAAAACAGTATATGAAATAGAATTTGCCAGTGCAATTGTCGGCATATAAAAGCACATCGCAACAAGCATTACCAAGTAAAAAGAGCTGGGATTCTCGGTATGTGGCAACACAAAAAGCGTTATTCCGTAAAGAATTTGTAGTGCGGAAAAAATCCGTTCTGCATTCACCCATCGGTCGGCAATAATCCCGGTGATGGTCGGCATAAAAATGGAAGCGATCCCCATTGTTCCGAAAACAGCCCCAAACTGCGTCCCGTCCCAGTGTTTTGTACCGAACCAAAAATTAGCCATCGTAATCAGCCAGGCTCCCCAAACAAAAAACTGGAGAAAACTGAGGATGGTAAGTCGTAGTTTTAAATTCATAGTTAGTGTGAAATATCTCGATTTAGTCGATTTTCTTTTTTCTTCTTTTGATCTCTTCCTGAATCTCCAGAGCAGTATCGTAATCTTCTTCTTTCACAGCTTCTTCCAATAATTTCGTAAGCTCTTCCATAGAAACAGACTTTAAATTATCTTCTGCCTGAGTGGTTTCAGAAAACGGCTGCTCTTCTTTGGAAACATCTTCAAGCTCAAGAAGAATTCCTGCTTCATTTAAGACCTGCTGAGTTGTAAAAATAGGCGCATCAAATCTTACTGCCATCGCAACAGCATCAGAAGTTCTGGCATCCAGAATCAATTCTTCGTCGTTATTTTTATTTTTGAAATTTATATTTGAGAAGAAAACGCCGTCTACGATCTGATAAATGATCACAGAAATCAATTCGTAATTGGCAGAAACTATAAATTTTGTGAATAAATCGTGAGTAAGGGGTCGCGGCGGATGAATGTCTTTCTCCAGGCCAAGAGAAATGGATTGTGCCTCGAAATTTCCTATAACAACAGGTAATTTTATATGTGTTTCTTCATGTTCCAATAACAATGCGTACGCCCCTGATTGTGTCTGGCTGTACGATATTCCGCGAATAATTAGCTGTTTATAATCCATAACTACAAATATAAATTAATTTTTTATTGTAGGATTTACTTTTTAGACAAAAATAAAAGCCCGGAAGCCGAGCTTTTATCTATATGTTGATGTTTGTCAAAGGGCAATAGTGAATTTTGCTTCGCAAGTGAATTAATTTAATTAAAAAATTGACAAGCGTAGCGAATTGACTATTCACAATTCACTTTCTTATCCTTTGATTGCTTTAATTTTCTCTGTTAATGCAGGAATAATCTGGAAAGCATCTCCTACAACACCGTAATCAGCTGATTTGAAGAATGGTGCTTCAGGATCGCTATTGATTACTACAATAGTTTTAGAAGAGTTAACCCCAGCCAAATGCTGAATTGCACCTGAAATACCAACTGCAATATAAAGATTTGGAGAAATTGCTTTACCGGTTTGTCCAACGTGTTCTGTGTGAGGTCTCCAACCGATATCGGAAACAGGCTTAGAACAAGCTGTAGCAGCACCTAAAACATTTGCCAGGTCTTCGATCATTCCCCAGTTTTCAGGGCCTTTTAATCCTCTACCTGCAGAAACTACAACTTCAGCTTCTTTTAAGTCTAATTTTCCTGAGCTTTGCTCGTGAGAAATTACTTTTGTATCTTCATTGGCAACAGATAGGTTTTTCACTTCTTCTGAACCGGATACTGCATTTTCTTTAACACCGAACGCATTTTGAGAAACCGTAATAATTACCCCTGCTGCCTCAGATTTTGCGTGCATGAAACCTTTTCCTGAGAAAGATTTTCTTTTCACCTGAAACGGAGAAAGACTTTCCGGAACTTCCAAAGCATTGGTAATTAATGAATGCCCGTTCATCACTGCCAACATTGGCGCAATTGAAGATGCATCTGTAGTATGAGGGAAAACGATGATATTTCCGTTTGCCACTTCGCTTACAGCCTGAGCAAAAGCTTTAGCTGAGAAGCTTTTAAGACCTTCGTCTTTGATATTGATCACATTTGATGCTCCATATTTGTATAACAAATCTGAAGAATCGGTAGGGTTTACAGAGATCGCAGTAACTGTTTCACCAGCCTTATCTGCAATCGCTTTAGCATAAGCCACTGCTTCGAAAGCCGCTTTTTTGTAAACTCCGTTTATATTTTCTGCGTATACGAATACTGCCATTTTACAATTAATTTAAAGATTAAAAATTTAATGATTAAAAGATTAGATTACTTTAGCTTCTTCGTGAAGTAATCTTACCAATTCATCCAAATTATCAGGAGAGACTAATTTTACAGCTGCTCTTGGCGGCACACTGTCATAAAATACACCCTGAACTTTTACTTCTGAAGAAGTAGGCTCTACCACTTGCAAAGGCTTTGTTCTTGCAGACATAATCCCTCTCATGTTTGGAATGATCAAATCTTTTTCATCTACCAGTCCTTTTTGTCCAGCGATTACAGCAGGTAATTTTACAGAAATAGTTTCTTTACCGCCTTCGATTTCTCTTACAGCAGTTGCTTCACTTCCGTTAACGTCTAATCCTACAGAAGCATTCACAAAAGGCTGATTTAACAGCTGAGCCACCATTCCGGGAACAGAACCACCGTTATAATCGATAGATTCTTTACCACAAAGAATCAAGTCATATCCGCCGTTTTGAGCTACAGAAGCGATTTCTTTTGCTGTCGAGAAGCTGTCTTTAGGGTCAAGGTTTACTCTTACTGCATCGTTTGCACCGATTGCCAACGCTTTTCTGATCACGGGTTCTGTACTTGCATCACCTACATTGATTACTGTTACGGTAGCGCCCTGAGACTCTTGTAATTTGATCGCTTTTGTTAAAGCAAACTCGTCTAAAGGATTGATTACAAACTGAATTCCGTTTTTGTCGAATGCAGTTTTATCTGCTGTGAAGTTAATTTTGGAAGTAGTATCCGGAACACTACTTATACAAACTAATATTTTCATATGTTGTTCTTATTATTTAATGGTCATATGTAACCTTACGGTTTCATGTGTACTATTTTATTGTTTCTCTTTTGTATAAAAATCGGGAATTTTATACAAAGATTTTGTTGTGATTAATTTCTGCTAATATAAATAAAAAATATATTATGCATGCATAGCACTTATTAATTTACTATTCAATGCATTAAAGTCCTTAGTTTGCTGGTTTTGTTGCCCTAAATTCGATCTTACTTGGTAAAACTCTTGGATTCATTTTTAAAATATCCAGAACCAAATTCCCCATATCTTCCGGCTGAATCTTCCATTCGTCTTTTTCAGAAGGAATATTCCCGTTGAAATTTGTAGCTACCGAGCCCGGCATAATTACCGTAGATTTGATGTTATACTTTCTTAAATCGATCATCGCAGCCTGCGTAAAACCTACAACTCCGAATTTGGAAGCGTTGTAGCCTGTTCCGTTTTCAAAGAAATTGGTGCCGGCAAGACTTGAAACCGTGATGTAATAGCCTTCTGTCTTTTTTAATTCTTCAACAGAAGCTTTTAAAGTATAAAAAACTCCCGTTAAATTGGTATCGATCATGTCGTTCCATTCTTCTGCTGATAATTCATCAACCGGTTTAAAAACTCCTAAACCTGCATTGGCAATAACAAAATCGAGTCTTCCGAATTTTTCTACAACGTATTTTACAGCTTCCTGTTCGCTTTCAAGGCTTCTTACATCAGAAACGATTCCCAATACATTTTTTGAATATTGCTGAAGCTCGTTCTCCGCTTTTTCAACGTCATCTCTTTTTCTTCCCGAAAAAGCAACTGAAACTCCATTTTCGAGTAAAATTTTTGCAATCCCGAAACCTATTCCCTTTGTTCCGCCTGTGATATATGCTACTTTATTCTCTATCATAAATTCTGGATTTAAGTTCTTAAAAATAACAAAAACGCCCCAAACGGAGCGCTTTATTTATACTAAGATTTATCATTAAATTATTTCTTTCTAATTTAATGGATCATTCAAATAGAATCTGCAATAGTTTTTTTTTAATTTTCGGATATTTATTTTTTAATAAACTTTGTTGTATTTATACCTTTGCTGGTTTCTACTTTCATGATATAATTTCCTGGCTGAAGGCTTTTTACATCAATTTTATCAATATTTAATGGAGCTATCATTTTTCTTCCTGCGGCATCATAGACTTCCACATTCGTCAATTTTGAATTTGATTTTATGGTAATATAATCTGTTGCAGGATTAGGATAGATACCGACTTGCGGATTATTATCAGCTTCAGACGTGCCTAATACCGTTTGGGTAACTTTTACATTATCCAATATTAACACTCTGATCCCCGAATCAAAAAATCTAAAATAAATACGTACATTTTGCCCCGCATAAGAAGACAAATTGATCGTCTTATTAAGAGCAGTATCTCCTGCACTTAGTGATTCTTCCAAAACCGGCACTGCAGCTGCTGAATACGGTGTTGCAACAGGCAATATATATACAGCGTAATGATTGTTAAATGGAACAGCTCCATTTCCTGTGTAAGAACCAATTTGATAGGTAAGATTTAAAGTGCCGACAGGTAAATTAATAGATGGACTGCCAAGTAAATCATTAGGCGTATCCTCAACACATAACGCAACTTTACCTGAAAATCCCATAGGATCTGTAATGCCAGGTTCATCATCAGCCACCCAGGAATTTCCGTCCCCATCCAAATCCGTAGCTGTCCAACCAACAGGTACGCCAGCAGTAGTAGAAGTTTCAAATGTTTCATTAAAAACAATTGATTGAGCTTTAGTTTGTGAAATAACACTTACCAATGCTCCCAAGAATAAAATTTTTTTCATCATAATATTAATTTTAATTAAAAGCTTACCTATTTATAAATATAATATATAAGAACAAAAACTACATTGATAAATAACAAACATTAAAATCAATTAATCAGTAATTATATATTTAGCAAAACTATTTAATCAAGAAAAAAAAACAAACTTATAAGTCATAAAAAAGTGAATATCATTAAAAAACAGTAAAAAAGATAATTATTGTTTAAAAATTTTCTTTGTTTTAAAGATTTTATAAAAAGAAAAACGCCCCAATACGGAGCGTTTTAAACTTATATAGGATAAATTACAGTGTTTTATTTTGAATAGTTTTCAAAAAATAACGGAATACTTTCAATTCCTTTATAGAAATTAAATAATCCGTAATGCTCATTTGGAGAGTGAATTGCATCAGAATCAAGACCAAAGCCCATTAATACAGATTTGGCTCCTAAAACCTGCTCAAACATTGCTGTAATAGGAATACTTCCTCCTCCTCTGTATGGAAGAACTTCTTTTCCGAATGAAGTTTCCATAGCCTGTTTTGCTGCTCTAAATTCTTTTGTATCGGTTGGCAAAACGTAAGGCATTCCTCCGTGATGTGGTGTAACTTTAACCTTTACGTTATCCGGAGCTATTTTATGGAAATATTTCGTGAATTTTTCTGTAATCTCTTCCGGAGTCTGATAAGGAACCAAACGCATAGAAATTTTAGCCGAAGCCTTTGAAGGAATCACTGTTTTTGCTCCTTCTCCTGTGTAGCCGCCCCAAATCCCGTTGCAGTCTAAAGTAGGACGAATAGATGTTCTTTCTAATGTTGTGTAGCCTTTTTCTCCTTCAACTCCGCTCAATCCGATTGATTTTTTGAATTCTTCAGGGTTGTCCTTTAATTTATTCATATCTGCTCTGTCACCATCAGAAACGTCTTCTACATTGTCATAGAAACCGTCAATTGTGATCTGCCCGTCTTCATCGATTAACTTTGCAATCATTCTTGAAAGCACATGAATCGGATTTGGAACAGCACCACCGTAAAGCCCTGAGTGCAAATCTCTGTTTGGGCCTTCAACTTCCACTTCAACATAACTCAACCCTCTTAAACCTGTTGTAACAGTTGGTTGCTCGTTGCTGTAGATATGCGTGTCAGAAATTAAAATACAGTCACAAGATAATTTTTCTTTGTTTTCATTAACAAAATCTCCAAGGCTCACAGATCCCACTTCTTCCTCGCCTTCCAGAATAAATTTAACATTACAAGGAAGGGAATTTGTCTTCATCATTGCTTCAAAAGCCTTTAAATGCATGAAAAACTGTCCTTTATCATCTGCAGAACCTCTTGCAAAGATCGCTCCGTCAGGATGAAGCTCTGTTTTCTCGATATAAGGCTCAAAAGGAGGTCTTGTCCATAATTCTAAAGGATCGGCTGGCTGCACGTCGTAGTGGCCGTAAACTAAAACCGTCGGCAAGTTTTTATCTAAGATTTTCTCTCCAAAAACGATAGGATATCCCTTTGTCTGGCAAACTTCCACATGGTCGGCACCGGCATTTTTAAGATGTTCTGCAACAACTTCCGCACACTTCAACACGTCATTTTTATACGCAGGATCAGCAGAAATAGAAGGGATTCTCAATAACTCAAATAATTCATCAACAAAACGCTGCTTGTTTTCGTTAATGTAATTTAATGTCTCTTGCATTGTAAATTTTGTTTCGCTAAAAGTAAAAAAAATGGTGTGCAGGAACAAACAAAAAGTATATAATTTTCCTCAGGTTTGTGATTATGCGGATTTTAAGCCTGATTATTTATGCAATTACATCTTACAATCAAATGCTTATAAGTTAAAAATGTATTATTAAATAATTTATTAGAGATATTAAAAAAACATCAAGTAAAACCACTCTTTTTATCATCCTGAAACCTTTAGGTTCGACATAGTCAAAGGATTAGACATAGTAGTTGAGAAGAGTTTAGACTATTGAGAACAAGTTGTAGGTCTGTGAACGTAGTTCAGAAGTGACGAAGCAATCTCTTTCTTTAACACTAATGACACAGATTTTTACATAAATAAAGATCTATAATACTATGTCTAGATCCTTCAGGATGACAAAAATGTTGAATTGATTGTAATAGATTGAAGAAACGACAAATACCTTAGCCCCGATTGCAGCATTTGTCTGAGCTCATTTTGGAAGTTTCGGCGGCGGCTTTGCCGCCGCCGAAACTTCCAAAATAGCGAGTGCGGAAAGCGGGATAAAGCTCCAAAAAAATATCCCGCATTTCTGCAGGACATTTATATTGTATACTAATAATTAGTGTTCGGCTTTTGGAGTCTGAGACCCTTCCGGTATAGGAGTAGCTTCAGTATGCGCTTTATCTTCCTGTTTCTGCTTTACAGCACCAGCAGTATCCGTTTTTGCAGGAGTTTCATGTCCATCGTGCGCATCACCTCTGTATTCAGAAAGATTGTCCTGTTCGCCGCTTGTCTGCTCGTCATCAGAATATCTTTCTACTCCTTCTTCAAGTTTCAGGGTATTTTTATTTCCTCCGGCTTGTATTTTTTTACAGCTTACAGCTACAGTTGCAACAGCTAAACATATAATTAATTTTTTCATATGTAAAATTTATTTTTTTAAGGTCAGATGAATCGCGTTATTTTAGCCGGTTATAATGATTTTAACAGCAGGCGATTTCATGCTTATTTTTTTAATTGCCCAAAATTAAGAAATCCTGCATTTTTCGGCAACATTTTTATACTGATTTTAAAATTATTTTACCTTTTTTGGATTGTGTAAAAATAAGATAGTGTTTTCCGCCGTCTTTCAGTCCGTATTTCTTTTTGATTTCTTCCGGTTTTAAGGGATAGTTTTTTGAAATGATATTAAACTGTTCTTTCTTTTTAATCTGCTTAGCATCAATCACTTCCATTTCAAAAACTCTTCCCGGAAAGTTATCAGTTTTCTCGTTTGAAGTGTAAAAATGTGTATTCGGGTGAAGCTTTTTTAACCTAAATTTTTCTGAAATTAAATTAAAAGCTCCCGCCTTCAAAATCGTATTATTGGGAATATAAATGAACTTTTCGGGTTCAGAAAACTCTGAAACAGCATTTTCTTCTTCATTAAACTGATATTCAAAGTCAGATTCACCACTTTCAAGATTGACACATTTGCAGATAATTTTCTCTGATTTTTTATTGGATAAGAAAATGACGACTTCTTTTACGTCGTTTTTAACGGCAATAATTTCAATCCTGAAAATATTCGTCACAACGGAAACCAAATATTTAAGATCAATTAAAGGAGACAGTTTTATTATCACTTCATTAGAAATTGACAATAATTTTTCCTGAATTTCAAGAATATTTGGCGATAAATCTTCCAAAAGGAAAACTTTATTTTTATTGTTGTCTCTTCTTGCAGGATCAAGGTAAATAACATCAAAAATTTCCTGATTTTGATTAAGAAATTCTTCTAATTTCTGATTGAAAAAGGTTGCTTTTTTTCCTAAAACAGTCCAGTTGTGGTCAACAATTTCTAAGAGTTCTGAATTTTGCTCGACAAGGGTAATTTCATCAAAATTCTTAGACAAATAATAAGCATCAATCCCGAAACCGCTCGTCAGATCGATAAACTTTTTTCCTTTTATAATTCCTGATTTATAAAGAGCCGTTTTTTCAGAAGAAGATTGCTCCAAATTAAGCTGTGGTGGAAAAATTATTCCTTCTTTCAACAAAAACGGAAATTTTTTCTGCGCAACCTGCTTTCCTTTGATCTGTTGTACAATTTCCTGCATGGAAACTTCTGAAAATGGGGACTTTTTTAACAATAAAGAATGCAAGTCTGTGTTTAGATTTGCATTGATGAAGTTTTGGATTTCTTTGTTTAAAATTGTTTTGTTCACCACAGATTCGTAAGATTCTTTGATAGAGATGTTTCGACTCCGCTCAGCATGACAACGCTACAAAATGACGTTTAGTATTAGAGATGTCATGCTGAGCTTGTCGAAGCATCTTTATTAAATTATATTAAAATTTATCTTTTATAAAAAATATAGTCTGTCAATAAAGGATCAATTCCGCTTTGCTTGAGCAAGGAATTGATCTGCCCTCTGTGATAGGTCGAGTGATTGATCGCCTGAAAAAGCATTTCAAAAATAGTATTTTCAAACTTCGTTCCTCTCGAATTTTGGTATTCAATTTTCTGATCTAAATCTGAATTTTCTACAATCTGAATACTTTTCTTAAAGTTCTGATGATTAATTTCTTTTAAATTCTCAAAAGGATTGATCTGCCAGACTTCAAAAGATTTTTCACCTAAAATCCTTGAATTCCAGATTTGTTGGGCATTTAGTGTATGATTGATTAAACTGATGGTTTTCTCGTCAATTTTTGAGCTGTTTTCTGAAATAATTTTAATCATTTCGTGATTGAAATGATGTGTATATTCAAATAAATCGATCAGTTTTTCTTTCATTATTCAAACATCTCTGCCCAACGAACGGCTTTTATTTCGTTTGCGTTATACATTTCCTCAACAGATTTTTTAACTTCTAATTTTGGATATAAATTAACGCCGATGAGCTTTATTTTTCCTTCTTCAACCCATTTTTGCTCTTCTACAGCCTGATCGTAGATCTTTTTCTGGATAACTCTTTGTTGCAAAAGCTTAAGATATCCTCCCGCTTCTTCAATCTCAACGAATAAAGCCCAGGATTTTTCAGCAATTTGCTGGGTAATATCTTCTACATAATAGCTTCCGTTTGAGGCATCTTCAAAGACATTGATGATACTTTCGTAAGCCAAAACAATCTGTTGTTTAAACGAAATTTCCTCAGAGTTTTCTGTACTTCCATTAATCAGATAATTGGTGCTGTACACCGCATCTGCCCCGCCGATCATTGCCGAAGCAAGCTCTAAAGTCGAACGGATCAGGTTATTTTCACTGTCTGAAACCGCTTTATTTCTTAATGAAGTTTCTGCAAAAATGTACGGAATTTCATCTAAGTTATATTCTTTTGAAAGTTGATTAAAAACGATTTTAAAAGCTCTCAATTTTGCCATTTCAAAGAAATAATTTCCTCCTACAGCAATCCTGAAAAGCAGTTTATTTAAAATTTCTGTTCCATAAACTTCCAGCAATTCTTTTGTTTTTGCCAAAGCAATTCCCAATTGCTGATAAATCGCGGCTCCGGCATTCTGATGAAGAGAAATATCAACGCAAATGTTTCTTTTAAAATCCTTGGCCAGTAATTCTTTCACCAATTGATCTTTTATCACCCCTTTATTTTCGTCAAACACATCAATTAATGAAAAATATTGATCTTCATCTTTCGGGCTGATATGCTCCGCCAAATCTTTATTATTAATAAAAATAGCTTTCTGCTCAAGATTTTCCACATTTTTATTTAATAGAAAAGCAAAAACATCCTCTTCCAGGCTTTCATGATAATTGGCAACCAAATGTGTATTTTCTTCCACTTTCGGTAAATTGACCAACGGCTTATGAACTGAATCATAGAAAGGTTTTACAACAATTCCTTCCAAATTTTCTTTTTTAAGAATCGTGTAAATATCTTCTATTTTAAGCTGTTTTTTTACTAGATTTTCCCAGGCTGTATTTGACATTGATTATGGATTATTTGTAAATTTTATGATGTGAATAGTGAATAGTCAATTCGCAAACTTGTCAATTTAGAAATTCACTTGCAAAGCAAAATTCACAATTGATAATTGACTTTTTAACTATTTTTTAGCAACTTTTGTGCTGTCTACCACCAAAATAAAAATCTCTTCATTTGGCTTTTTCATAAAATAATTTTCTCTTGCGTATTTTTCTTTTTCGGATTTATTGTTCATCAGTTTTTTGTAGAATGCATCATTCTTTTCGTATTCTGATTTATAATAAACCAACTGGTCTTCGTATTTGCTGATTTCCCCGTTAAGCTCGTTGATCACAAGAAACGAAGTTTTATCAAAGAAAATCATCCATACCAGAAACAAGCAGATCGTAAGTACATATTTATTAAAGACATAATGCTTAATAAATTTGATTGTCTCTGATGTCGGTTGAATGTCTTTTATTAATTTTTTCTCAGCCATTTTTAATTTTTTAGTGCTTTTTCAATGAATTTTTAATCACAGTAGTCAGAAAATCTATAGCTACCGAGTTTTGTTTCATATTGGGAATAATTAAATCTGCCTCGTTTTTAGAAGGCTCGATAAATTCCTGATGCATTGGCTTCAATGTGGTCTGATAACGGTGAAGAACTTCATTTAAATCTCTTCCTCTTTCCTGTGTATCTCTTCTGATCCTTCTGATTAATCTCTCGTCAGAATCAGCGTGAACGAATACTTTCAGATCAAATTCTTTCAGTAATTCTTTATTAGTCAACACCAGAATACCTTCTACTACCAATACATTTTTAGGTTCTACAGTCACATGATCTCCTGTTCTGGAATGGGTTACAAAACTGTAAATCGGCTGCTCGATCACCTCGTGATTTTTTAAAGCTTTTACATGTTTTAACATCAATTCAAAATCTATAGACTTTGGATGATCATAATTCAGGGCTTCTCTTTCCGTAAGCGTCAGATTATGATTATCGTGGTAATAATTATCCTGAGAAAGGATGTTCATTCCCTCAATATCAAGCTGTTGCAATATCTTGTCAACAACTGTAGTTTTGCCGGATCCTGTACCTCCTGCAATTCCTATTACAAGCATTCTTTGAGTTTCTTTAGTTGGTACAAATATACTATTTTAGATGAATGCAGTAAAATAATCGGTCTGATTTTAATACCAATAAAAAATCCGATGCATAAACACCGGATTTATATAAGATTTAACTTTTTATTTCTTTATAAATTTCGTTGAGATCTCCATTCCTTTTATGGTTAAAATGTAGTCTCCGGTTGGAAGATTTGAAACATTGATTGTATTTTTATTACCGTTAATTGTTGTTTCCAATGCTTTTCGGCCTTCCATATTATAGATTTCCACTTTCTGTTCCTTGTTGATTTTCAATGAAACATGAAGCACATCAAAAACAGGATTAGGATAAATCGATATAATCTCTTTTCTGGAAGTTTCTTCTGTGCCTAACAGACAAGTGTAAGCCGGTAAAACGTATCCTGTATTTGTAAATTCTTCCGTAATCGTATTTATGTCCGTACATGTAAAACCAAACTGCCCCAACATATCAATAGCAGCCTGTCTTACGGCGATTGCAGCATCTTGTTGATTGGTAGCTGAATCTGTCATAGAAAGACCTTCTAAGAAAGCACGGTCGGTTTTTTCTTTCCCGATTTTGTCATAGATTCTCATCAAAGCAGATGCCCAGATTTGTCCGTCTGTATGTATTGCACCGGTAAGACCTGTTGGATAAGAGGCCGTATAATTTGTAATTCTTCCCGCCCAAAACGGATTATGACCATCCCAGTTAAACATCCACTGACGTGCCGGAGCAGATGAATTCCATTGATTTAAGCTTCTGCTGTAAGATTGTGCCCAATAATCTCCGGAACCTTCCCCTAAGCCTTCTGTCTGAGAAGCGTTATCTCCTGTTAACCAATCATGTACACCATGTCCCAGCTCATGAATGATAACATCTGCATCTTCTGCATCATCTACCCCGCCTTCTCCAAACGCTAAGGTCTGATTTGAAGGACTATAATGAGAGTTGTCGGCCCCACTTAAACCGTGTGGATCAAATCTTAAAACTCCATTATATAATGATGGTTTACAAACAATTCCCAATGTTAAATTGATATAACGAAGATTGTTATCCAAATGCCAGTAAGCGTTTGCGGCCTCAAAACCCTGATCATTCCTGTTAAATAAAAACTGATTCGTCGCCTGCGTAAAAAGTCCTGTATTTGGAGCTTCCAGATTTTGTAGCTCTACGTAAGTTCCTTTTAATTTATAAACACCTGCCGCCAATTCCAGCTCTGGAATGGTCACCAAAGTTCTGGCAGCATCCAGACTTGTATTAGTAGCGTCACTTCCATCCACGTATTGTCCGGCATAAGCAACCTGCATTTTAGAAAGCGGATCCGGCTCGTATATATAAGCAGAACCTGTTACCAAAGTATTTTTCTTTGCTTCAGCTTCTTTATCAGAGCTTTTATTTGGTTTTGCAGGATCATTTTTATCGTGATGATAAATTGAAATATCTTTTACGCTAATAACTTCTCCGGTATGTGCGTCAACAATTGTTTCCCAACTTCCGGGATTGTCGTGAGAATTGATCAACACTCTATAAATTAATTTTGTATCTCCGGAATCTGTAAGATATACGAATAATTTTGTTTGCTCGAAAACAATATCTCCTTTGGAATGAGAAGCTGCATGAGCTTTTCTAAGCGCATCAGCAGCAGAAACTGAAGGAGTTGTATTAATATCTTTCACTCCTTTTTTATAACTATCTGTAGAAGTGTGCGTTATTTTTCCCTGTTTGTTAAAATGAATGACAATTTCCGATTGAAAAACAGGAATATCCTTAATCATTTGCTGAAAACGCAATGTTTCGCCGGAGTTTCCTTTTCTGACGTAATTTAATTTATGCTGACTAAAATTCTGAATACCTAAGCTTCTTGAATTTTCTGTGATCCATTTTTTAGCAGGAGCTTCTAAATTTGATTCCTGGGCATTAAGACCTGCAAAAGACAAAGCACAACCCAGGATTAAAGAATTAATTTTTAACTTCATAAATGTATTTTTAATTATGTGCGCTAAATTAATAAACATTATTAAAAAAACAAATTTCTTTTTAATTTATTAGATAAAATTAATTAAAAAAGAATAAAAATTTATGAAATTAAAAATAAAAAAGCCCCAACATTAGTCAGAGCTTTAAATTATACTATTTCACTTGTTAATTCCCTTGAAATAAGTTTTTCATGCATAGGTTTCAAAACTTCCATTGAACCAGTTTTTACGGTGCACTTGCCTTTAAAATGTACTAAAATCGTGCACTGCTCGGCCTGTTCTAATGTGTGTTTACAAATTTCGACTAATGAATCGATCACATAATCAAAAGTGTGAATATCATCATTATGTAAAATCAATTTGTAAACATCATCTGTTTCCTCCAAAACCAGCACTTCTTCTTCGTACTGACGTTTCGGATCTTCATAATCCTTAATATTGTTATAAAAAACCATCCCTAATTTTTTTAAACTTCGCCTATTCTGTCGGCTAAATCATTGATAACACTTGGTCCTTCGTAAACCAATTCCACAAGCTCAACGCTCTTATTATTCATTTTCAAAATTTTGAAATGATAATTTTCAAGGTCAAATTCCTGATTTTCTTCCGGTATATCCGCTAATTCATGAAGAATAAATCCTGCCAATGAATTGTATTCGCTTTCTTCCGAAAGTGGTAATCTTTTAGGCAAAAACTCATTAATCTCATCCAAAGGCTGTGTCGCCTGCACCCAATAGGTATGTTCTCCTATCTTGTCAACGATTTTTTCTTCATCATCTTCTTCATCCTGTATTTCACCAACCAGTTCTTCTAAAATATCTTCAAGAGTAATGATACCTTCCGTACCGCCAAATTCGTCAATTACAATTGCCAAATGCTGTTTTTTCTGCTGAAAAGTCTTCAATAAATCTGAAATTTTCTTACTTCCAACCACAAAAAACGCATCACGCATCAGTTCTTTTAAATCTTCGTGATTAATTTCGCCTTTTCTTCTGACAAATTCACGGATAATTTCTTTTGTATATAAAATACCGATCACATTATCAATCGAATCAACATAAACCGGAATACGCGAGTAACCACTATCCATGATTTTATTGATAATTTCGTTGATATCTTCCTCAAAATCAATCGATGTGATGTTCTGACGAGGCACCATGATCTGTTTTGCAGAATGATCTGTAAAATCAAATGCATTTTTGATGATCTCGTAATTTTCTTCTTCAATTTCTCCGCTGTCCGCACTTTGTTTTACCAAAAGCTGAAGCTCTTCTGTCGAGTGAATCTCCTGTTCGGAAGCGGGATGAATCTTAACCAGTCTTAAAAAAGTATTCGACATTAAATTCATCAACCAGATAAATGGTTTGAAGATCGTATAAAAAACTCTCAACGGAACTGCTGTTGCCATTGTCGTCGCTTCTGATTTTCTGATCGCTATTGATTTTGGAATAAGCTCACCAAATACAATATGCATCACTGTGATTAGCACAAAGCTTGTCACAACTGAAATTGTGGTAATAGTTGTCTGAGCCAATTCAACATTCAAGGAATGAAAAATACTTTCAACAACATGGTGCAAAGCGCTTTCCCCAACCCAACCAAGGGCAAGAGATGCCAATGTAATACCCAGCTGTGTCGCGGAAAGATACTCATCAAGATGCTTGATGATGTGCTCTGCCTGTTTCGCCATAGAGTTACCTTCGGCTGCTTTTAACTGGATTTGTGAGTAACGAACTTTAACAATTGAAAATTCTGCGGCTACGAAAAAGCCATTTAATAATACAAGAAATACAGCTAGCAAAAGCCTGACTATGTCCGAGTCCATTTAGAAATTATATAAAATTTATTATTACAAAGATATACAAAATAAAAATAACAAAAAAAGCACCGAGAATATCGATGCTTTAATATTATGTTAAAATAATTCTTTACGAATTTTTCAAGGCTTCTGCTCCTGAAACGATCTCTAAGATCTCGTTTGTAATTGCAGCCTGTCTTGCTTTGTTGTAGAAAATCACCAAATCATTTTTAAGCTCCTGTGCGTTGTCAGTTGCTTTGTGCATTGCTGTCATTCTCGCACCGTGCTCAGACGCTACAGAGTCTAAAACAGCTTTGAAAACCTGAGTTTTAATAGATTTTGGAATCAAATTATCTAAGATCTCAGCTCTGTTTGGCTCAAAAATATAATCTGTTTCTACCTGAGGTTCTGCAGCATCTGCTTCTGCCATTGTGATCGGAAGAAGTTTTTCTGTAGTCACTTCTTGAGTGGCAGCATTAACGAATTTGTTGTAAATAACATATACTTCGTCAAATTTACCTTCTCTGAAACTGCTCATTACCGCTTCAGTAACATTAGCAACTGTATCAAAATTCAGATTATCAAAAACGGCACTTTCATTTGAATATACTGTACGAGTTTTTCTTACAGCATCATAAGCTTTTTTACCGATTGAAAGAACTTCAACCTCATATTGAGCATTATTCTGAAACTGAATGTTTAATTCTTTTACAACATTAGAGTTGAATGCACCTGCCAAACCTCTGTTTGATGTAACAGTGATGAAAAGTACTCTTTTAACCTCTCTTTTTTGAGCATAAATAGAAACCTGATCAGGATCTGAGCTAGAATTTACATTCTGGATGATCTCCTGTAGTTTTTCAGAATAAGGTCTTAACATTACGATTGCATCCTGTGCTTTTTTAAGTTTCGCAGCGGAAACCATTTTCATAGCACGTGTAATTTGCATCGTAGATGAAATTGAACTGATTCTGCCTCGTATTTCTTTTAAGTTTGCCATTATTTTGGTTCAAGGTTTAAGGTCTAAAGTTTAAGGTCTAAAACATTGAATTTCAAACCTTAAACATTGAATTTTTTAGTTATATTTAGAAGCTAAATCGTTAGCCGCCTGCTTAAGAACACCTGTGATTGAATCATCGATTTTCCCAGCTTTAATAGCAGCCATTGTATCAGGGTGCTTAGATCTTAAGAACTCGATATATTCGATTTGGAATTCTTTTACTTTTCTGATAGGAACGTTTCTTAATAAGTTCTCTGTTCCAGCGTAGATCATTGCCACCTGGCTGTCTACAGGAAGCGGAGAGTTTACCGGCTGCTTAAGGATCTCAACGTTTCTTTCTCCTTTAGAGATAACTGCTAAAGTAGAAGCATCAAGGTCAGAACCGAATTTCGCAAACGCTTCTAATTCTTTATATTGAGCCTGGTCTAATTTAAGTGTACCAGAAACTTTTTTCATTGATTTGATCTGAGCATTACCTCCAACACGAGATACAGAGATACCCACGTTGATCGCCGGACGTACCCCTGAGTTGAATAGATCAGACTCCAAGAAAATCTGTCCGTCAGTAATAGAGATTACGTTAGTCGGGATATATGCAGAAACGTCACCCGCCTGAGTTTCGATGATCGGAAGTGCAGTTAATGAACCACCACCTTTTACGATTGGTCTTAAAGACTCAGGTAAATCGTTCATCTGGCTAGCAATTTTATCATCAGCGATTACTTTTGCAGCTCTTTCCAATAATCTTGAGTGAAGATAGAAAACGTCTCCAGGATAAGCCTCACGTCCCGGTGGTCTTCTCAATAGTAGAGAAAGCTCACGGTAAGCAACTGCCTGTTTAGATAAATCATCATAAACGATCAATGCCGGTCTACCAGTGTCTCTGAAGAACTCACCGATAGATGCTCCTGCCATTGCAGAATACACCTGCATAGGAACCGGATCTGATGCGTTAGCCGCAACGATTACAGTATATGCTAAAGCTCCTTTATCAGAAAGCGTTTTAACGATTTGTGCTACAGTAGACGCTTTTTGTCCGATTGCAACATATATACAATATACAGGATTTCCTGCATCAAAAAATTCTTTTTGGTTGATGATCGTATCGATCGCAACAGTAGTTTTACCCGTCTGTCTGTCACCAATGATAAGCTCTCTCTGACCTCTTCCTACAGGGATCATAGAGTCAATCGCAACGATACCTGTCTGTAAAGGCTCAGTTACGGGTTGTCTGAAGATAACTCCAGGCGCTTTTCTTTCCAATGGCATTTCGTATAAATCCCCACTAATAGGACCTTTACCATCGATAGGGTTACCAAGAGTATCAACTACTCTACCTAACATACCTTCTCCTACTTTGATAGAAGAGATTCTGTTCGTTCTTCTTACGGTATCTCCTTCTCTTACTAATTTACTTTCCCCAAGTAGCGCAACACCCACGTTGTCTTCTTCAAGGTTAAGTACAATACCTTCTACATCACTAGAAAATTTCACCAACTCTCCGTATTGTACGTTTTCTAACCCGTATACACGAGCAATTCCATCACCGATGGTTAAAACTGTACCTACTTCCTCAACGTTTGATTGAGTATCGAAGTTGGCCAATTGCTGTTTTAAGATCGCAGATACTTCTGCCGGATTTATTTCTGCCATTGTATGGTTGTTTTTTCTTTAATTTAATTGAAAATCTTTTTTAATTTGATTAAGCTTAGCTTTCACCGATGCATCTACCAGCTGATCTCCCACTCTTAAAATATATCCTCCAAGAATACCTGGATTTACATTTACTTTCAGATCAAAGTTTGAGTCTGCTTTTACCAAATTTGTAGATTTTAAAATCTGATCGATATTTTCTTTTGAAATCTCAGTTGCCGTTGTAAGCGTTACTCTCTGTACTCCGTTGATATCTTCAACTTTATTGATGAATTCCTGAGCTATATTTTTCAATTGGCTTTCACGACCTTGTCTGATCACCAGTGTAATCATATTTTGGGAAGAAACCGATAAGCTTTTGAAAATCTCTTTTGCTACTTCTATTTTCTTTTTTGCGTCAATGTAAGGGGTCATGAAAAATTTGTTCAGATCCGGAGATTGAGACATCAGTTTCGTAACATCTTTCATTTCAGAAAATACAGTAGCCGTCTGACCTGTTTCATTTGTGAAATCAAGCAAACCCTGTGCGTATCTTTTAGCTACTTTAGATGTAAGCATTCTTAGTTAAGATTAGATTTGTTTAAATAATTCTGAACCAATTCGTTCTGAGCCTCACTGTTATCAAGTTTTTGCTTCAGGATAGATTCAGCGATGTTTACAGATAAAGTACCAATTTGAGATTTGATGTCTGCCATTGCAGCATTTTTCTCAGCATTGATGGTCTGCTTAGCAGCTTCGATTAATTTATCTCCTTCAGTTTTAGCAGCATCTTTAGCCTCACCTACGATTCTATCTTTAATTTCTCTGGCTTCTTTAAGAATAGCATCTCTTTCGACTTTAGCTTCACGAATGATTCTTTCGTTATCCTCTTTTAAAGTTTCCATCTCTTTTCTAGCCAATGTAGCCTGATTAAGAGCGTCAACAATAGAAGTTTCTCTATCATTAATAGATTTTAAAATAGGTTTCCAAGCAAATTTACCTAACAAAAATAATAGTGCTAGAAAAATAACAGACTGGATAATAAATAATCCTGATGAAAACTGATGAATTAATTCCATTATATAAATGTATAAATAATTATTACTTTTTTTCTTAAATAACCATTACCTGCAACCAACCGTTACGGGTAATGGTTTAACTTTAATTAGTTTACCGCGAATAGAGCAGCAAACGCAACACCTTCAACAAGTGCAGCAGCGATAAGCATAGCTGTTTGGATCTTTCCAGATTGCTCAGGTTGTCTAGCGATAGCTTCAAGAGCAGCAGCTCCGATTTTACCAAGACCGATACCTACACCTAGTACTACGATACCAGCACCTACAATTTTAGGGATTTCCATAATATATAATTTTAAAAATTTGTTTCTGTTTATAATTTTCACTTAGTGAGCAGCGTGGTGTTCGTGCTCATGCTCCTGTACAGCCATTCCGATGAACAATGCAGATAACATTGTAAAGATATAAGCCTGTAAGAACGCAACCAATACTTCCAATAAATAAATAACCAATGTCAAGAACGGGAATGCAACTCCTGCTGCAAAATTCTTAAATACATAAATTAATCCGATCAAGCTCATTACTACGATGTGCCCTGCCGTCATGTTTGCAAAAAGACGGATCATCAATGCAAAAGGCTTAGTGATCGTTCCTAACAATTCGATTGGCAACATGATCAATTTCATTGGCACAGGTACTCCCGGCATCCAAAAGATGTGCTTCCAATAATCTTTATTTGCAGAAAATGTAGTAATTAAATAAGTAAGGATAGCCAAGAAGAATGTCATGGTAATATTACCTGTAACATTGATACCGAAAGGCATTAATCCTAATACGTTTAAAAATAAGATAAAGAAAAATACCGTTAATAAATAACCGATGAATCTCTTATATTTATGTCCGATGTTCGGGATAGCAATCTCGTCTCTCACGAAAATCACCAAAGGCTCTAAAAATTTGGTAGCACCTGTAGGAACCTGAGATTTTTTGTAAGATTTAGCCATTCCTGTGAACAACACCAACATGAAGATTGAAACTAAAATAAGAATAAGCACACTCTTCGTAATTGATAAGTCTAAAACTTTCTCTGAAGTTACGTGACCTTCTTTATCTTCTGCCAAAGCTCCTGTCGCGTCAGTTTTATAAATTTTTTCGTGGTGTAATTTGTAGAAAGATCCGTCAACCTCAGTTGGCTCTCCGTGCATAAACCCTTCTTTGCTACTCATAAAAGAGTGAAAACCGTTATCATAAAAAATAACAGGAAGAGGGAAACCGATGTGGTGCCCTTCTTTGTCAACCATTAATGTAAAATCGTGAGCATCCAACAAGTGATGATCGATGAACTCTTTGTTTTCTTTACTTACTTTGTCTTTTTCTGAAAGCTCAGTAGCTGGAACTCCCTCAGCAGTAGCCTCACCGTGCTGTGCAGACACTAGGTTTAATACAAAAATACTGTAGAATAAAACTGCGAATTTCTTAAACATTGATAGGTTTTTTTCGTTGTGCAAAAATATAATATTTTTTCTAGTTTCAATAAATAATTTTACTGTTTTTTGTCATGATTAATTAGCTTAATCGCATAGTACGTAAGGAGCGTTGTCAGGACAAAATAAGGGATGATAAAGTGAAATTTATAACCCGGAATGACTTCAAAGTTTAATTTTTTTCTTATTAAATACATCAAACCAAATTTTAAAAGGATCAAACCGATCACAGAAAGCCCTAAAAATTCTGGGACCACTTTATTAATTAAAATGATCAGCGTGATCATCATCATAAACATTACGCTTAAGAATAAATAAAATTTAATAATAATGATTTCATCTAAATGAAAAACAAATTTCCATAAAGAGAAATGGATCATAAATGTTAAAAAAAATAATATGGTAACAAGAATATTAGGATTAGCTTTCATTTATCGACTTATTTTCGCCTATCAATCATTAGGCTCATTTTAATTTATCGCAAAAATAGACATTTTCTATCGGATTATTGTGCCAATTGATTTTTATCATTTATTCTTTATATATAATATTACGTGTCTCAACAGTTTGGATATGCTAAAAATTCCTTATTTTTGCAAACCTATAATTTACAATACATATGTTTAATAGTTTACAGGATAAATTAGACAAAGCGCTTCATAATATTTCAGGAAGAGGAAAAATAACGGAAATCAATGTGGCGGAAACCGTAAAAGAGATCCGTAGAGCATTGGTGGATGCCGATGTTAATTATAAAGTTGCTAAAGATCTTACGAAGAGAGTTCAGGATAAAGCTTTGGGAGCAAACGTTCTTACTTCGCTTACTCCGGGACAGTTGATGACGAAAATTGTTCATGATGAATTAGTAGACTTAATGGGAGGATCTCAGGAAGGTATTAATCTTTCAGGAAAACCGTCTGTGATTCTTATTGCAGGTCTTCAGGGTTCGGGGAAAACAACTTTCTCCGGAAAACTGGCTAACTTTTTAAAAACGAAAAAAAATAAAAAACCTCTTTTGGTGGCGTGTGACGTTTATCGTCCGGCTGCGATTGACCAGCTAAAAGTTTTAGGAGGTCAGATCGGGGTTCCTGTTTTCACGGAAGAAGGTTCTACAAATCCTTCAACGATTGCTGAAAACGGAATTAAATTCGCAAAAGAAAACGGTCACGATGTTGTCATTGTGGATACCGCAGGTCGTTTGGCGATTGATGAGCAGATGATGAACGAGATCAAATCGGTTCATTATTTCATTAAACCTAGCGAAACTTTGTTCGTTGTTGACTCAATGACAGGTCAGGATGCTGTGAATACGGCAAAAGCATTCAACGAAGCTTTGAATTTTGATGGCGTTGTTTTAACAAAATTAGACGGTGATACTCGAGGTGGAGCTGCCTTAACGATTCGTTCGGTTGTTGAAAAACCAATCAAATTCATTTCTACAGGTGAGAAAATGGAAGCTTTAGATATTTTCTACCCGGAAAGAATGGCGGACAGAATCCTGGGAATGGGAGACGTTGTTTCTTTGGTAGAAAGAGCTCAGGAGCAGTTTGATGAAGAAGAAGCAAAAAAGCTTCACAAAAAAATCGCTAAAAACGAATTTGGTTTTGATGATTTCTTAAAACAAATCAATCAGATCAAAAAAATGGGTAACATGAAGGATTTGATGGGAATGATTCCGGGTGTTGGAAAAGCGATCAAAGATGTTGAGATCAGCGATGATGCATTTAAGCATATCGAAGCGATCATCTACTCTATGACTCCTGACGAAAGAAGAAGACCTTCTATTATCAATACTCAGAGAAAACAAAGAATTGCAAAAGGTGCAGGGAGAAAAATTGAAGATGTAAACCAACTGATGAAGCAATTTGACCAAATGGGCAAAATGATGAAGATGATGCAGGGACCTCAAGGAAAGCAAATGATGCAGATGATGAGCAAAATGCCAAATATGCCGGGAATGGGCGGAATGGGAAAATAATTTTAAAAATTACATTTCAAAATATATAAAAATCCGACTCGATTGAGCCGGATTTTTACTTTGTCAAAGTTTCAAGACTTTGACAAAGTTTTATAATCATCGATTATTTATCAGATTTTTGAGACTTAGCTTTAATAAAGTAAGAGAAACCAACGTTTACACCGAAAGTATTTACGTGAGTTTTTACATCTACATTGTTATACGTTTCTTTGTTTGAAAACTGGTCGTAAGAAACGCCTAAGTTGATCCCTAAAGACTGAGTCGCCATATAAGTTACTCCTCCTTTTACTTTCCAGGCAAGGCCGTCAGTTGTAATTTCGTCAGAACCAGAGATTCCCATAAACTCAGTTTCTCCTTTGCTCTTGTTTGATGCATAACCAATACCTGCGCCCAGGAAAGGAACAAATTTGCTGTCATTAGCAAAATAATAAGTAGCAGTAGGCATTACAGAGAAACTTGTGATGGTAGATTTAGAACCTTCATATTTTGTAGTTGCGCTTGTGAAACCTAAATCGATCCCAACAGCCAATTTGTTGATTACAAAATATCCCACAGACGGAGTTACAGAAAATGTGCTTACTTTAGGACCGTCTACAGACTCTCCGTTAGCTTTGATTGTACTGTCTACGCTGTTAAAGCCTAATCCTGTGTTCCCACTGATTACCCAGTCACCTTTAGTCATCTGAGCGTTTGATAATCCGAAAAATGCAACTGCACCAGCTAGTAATAGTTTTTTCATAATTTTTTAGTTAAAAGTTTAATTTATAGATAAAAGTCCTAAGAAATTAATCTTAGGACTTATATTTTTATGTTTCGTCAATTATTTAGCGAAAACATACTTAACACCGAAAGTTACAGAAGATAAGTTCAGACCGAAGTTGAAGTTATCAGTACTGTTATCGATATCTTTGTATTTGAAGTTGTTGTATCCAAACTCACCGATTGTAGCTTCGATAGACCAGTTTTTGTTTAAGAAATAATCTAAACCTGGTTTTACGTTTACACCGATAGAAGTGAATTTATTTTCGTACTCGTTTACAAGTGGAGAATTAGATTCTCTTTTATCCTTACCAAACGCCATAGGAACTTCTAATTGACCGAAGAAATAGAATTTCTCACCTAAAGTCCAGTACTTTCTTACGAAAGGAGCTACAACGATAGCATCAGTTGAAGTTTTTACTTTATCATCAGCGATAAAGCTAGTAGTAGAACCGTTTTGGTAACCTACACCTACACCAACTGCTAAGTTAGTTCCAACGAAATATCCTACAGTAGGGATAATTTTGAAATCTTCTGATTTGGCATCAGTATTGTTATCTTGAGTTGAAGTATAGTTTACTTGTCCTGAAAGATAAGTTGTTCCCTTAGCAATCTGAGCATTAGATAAACCAAAAAGTGCAATCGCACCCATTAATAATACTTTTTTCATTTTTTTAAAAATTTTAATACTTTCTGACGGCAAAATTACGTCTGGTTACGGTAATATTAAAATTTGTTAATGTGATTAATATCATTGATTAATATTAGCAATTTTCGACAATAAAGCGTATTAAATAAAGGATATTGACTTATTCACAAAATTTTCATCAAAAAAACTCCAACTTTGCAATTGGAGCTTAAATTATTTGATTTTTTGAATTTTTACTTTAAAAAGAAATTTACACCAAAATTAACGGCTCCAAAATTATGCCTGCCGTTGTCATACCAATAAGGACCATGATCCTTGTATTTACTGCTAATGCTTTGGAATCCTAAATACAATTCAGTATTTTTCATCTGATATCCCACTCTTGGGGCAACATACAATCCACTGTTGATATAATCTTTGGTAGAAATTGCAGCTCCCAGATCCAATCCCACAAAAAGAGGAATTTTATCAAATTTATACTTTCCTGATGCCGCCAAAGGAATGAAGCCGAAATCATCAAGATTATCCTTTCCGAAAAAATGTGAATATCCTGTGGTAACACCAATATCAAGACCTTTGGTAATATTCCACATATAAGCAGCGTCTATACCTATTGTAACGCTTGCTGCATCTGAAGCGTCCCCCAGCGGAGCACCGATATGACCGCCTAATCTAAATCCTTCCTGAGCCTGAGCAGCGCCTCCCAAGAAAGCAAAAGCTCCTAATAATAATAGTTTTTTCATTTTAATAATTTTAAATTCTTCGATCCAAAATTACTAATTATTTTCTTTTATTAATTAAAATTAATGTTTACAATTCTCCATTAAAACAAAAAAAGCGGAATAAATTTTATCCCGCTTTATATTTAAATTTTTAATCTTTCAATCTTTTATCCTCTTCATTATAAGCAAGGATAATTTTCTTTACAACAGGGTGTCTTACCACATCTTCTTCCGTAAGATGCACAAAACCGATCTCTTTTACATCTTTTAAAATTCTCATGGCTTCTTTTAACCCGGATTGTTGTTTTGGAGGTAAATCGATCTGGGTTGGATCGCCTGTAATAATAAATTTCGCATTCATCCCCATTCTTGTTAAAAACATTTTCATCTGAGAATGGGTTGTATTTTGAGCTTCATCCAGAATTACAAAAGCATCATCCAGCGTTCTTCCTCTCATAAAAGCCAATGGCGCAACCTCGATTACTTTTTTCTCAATAAAACCTTCCAGTTTTTCGTGAGGAATCATGTCACGAAGTGCATCATATAAAGGCTGCAAATAAGGATCCAGCTTTTCTTTAAGATCTCCCGGCAAAAATCCTAAACTCTCCCCCGCTTCTACAGCCGGTCTCGTCAGAACGATTCTTTTAACCTGTTTATCTTTTAAAGCTCTGGCAGCCAATGCAACACTTGTATACGTTTTACCCGTCCCCGCAGGTCCGATCGCAAAAACCATATCTTTTTTCTCAGTTTCTTTTACTAATTTTTTAAGATTGGTGGTTTTGGCTTTAATTATTTTACCGTTTACGCCTTTTACAATAATATCCTGATCGAAAACCAATTGTTTTTCGTTTTCATCCCTGATATTAAGAAGATTTTCAACATCTTTCAGGTCGATAGAATTATTTTTTGAAATAAATCCTACAATATCATCAAGCTTTTTCTTGAATACATCCAAAGCTTCCTGATTTCCCATTGCAAAAATATAGTGATCTCTCCCCGTAATTTTCAGTGTCGGAAAAGTTGATTTAATTAAATTGAAATATTGGTTATTAACTCCATAGAAGATTTTTGAATCGATCTCTTCCAAATCATATGTTAATTCAAACATGCAGTATTTTTATTTTAGATTTTAAATTTAAAGTTTTTTTTCAAATTTATATCAAATTCTTTTCCACAATCTTTCGGGCATTCTCTTTATTTTAAATAAATTTGCAGTTCTATCATTCTACAACCACCCATGTCAATTATTACCCTAACTTCGGATTTCGGAAATTTAGATTACAGAGTTTCAGCTGTGAAAGGCAAGATTCTGTCTCTGAATCAGAAGGTTAATATTATTGATATTACCCACGACATCCAGGCTTTTAACCTTATACAGACTTCGTATATTGTTAGAAATTCTTATAAATATTTTCCAAAAGGTACGATTCATATTATTTCTGTAGACAGTTTTCACAACAAATCGAGGAAAAATATTCTCTATAAAGCAGACGGATCATACTTTTTAGCAGCCGATAACGGACTTTTAAGTTTAATTTTTTTCGATATTAAACCTGAAGCCATTTATGAAATTACATTAAACAACAGATTTGATGACATTATTAATTTCACTTCAACAGATGTTTTCGTTCCTGCAGCTGTCCATTTGGCGAATGGCGGACTTCCGGAGGTGATCGGGCGAAAAATAGATTCTGCAAAGCAGCTTTTATTCCCGAAACCTGTTTATAATGAGTCTGAAAAGATGATTATCGGGGAAGTAACTTATATTGATAATTTCGGAAATATAATATCAAATATCAGCAAAGATTTTTTCGAAAGTATGGGTAAAGGATATGAAAATTTCACCATAAAATTCAGAAATTTAAGTCTTTCAAGGATATTTTCAAGTCATACGGAAGTGGTTTCTGACTGGGAAAGAGAAACGGAATTCCACGGGCAGTCTGCGGCAATTTTCAATGACAGTCAGCTTTTGGAGCTTACAATCTATAAAGGAAGCAAAAAAAACGGCGCAAAATCTTTATTCGGACTTAATGTTGGCGAAAATATTTACATCGAATTTTCCTAAAATTAAATATTCCGTAAAAAAATTGATTTTTTTTATATATTTGTCAAAATCTAAAAATTAAAAATGGCAGAATACAAATTATTGCTTCCTTCCATGGGAGAAGGTGTTATGGAAGCGACAATTATCACTTGGTTGTTCAACGAAGGAGATAATGTAAAAGAAGATGATTCCGTAGTAGAAATTGCAACAGATAAGGTAGATTCAGACGTTCCGACACCAGTTTCGGGGAAAATCGTAAAGATTTTAAAGCAGAAAGACGAGGTTGCAAAAGTGGGTGAAGCCATTGCTATTTTAGAAATTGAAGGAGAAGGCGGAAATACAGCTTCAGAAGAAGTAACTGAAACTCCGGCTGCCACTCCGGACGCAAATACTTTAAAAACGATTGAAGAGCCGCTAAGCCCTACCGCTACTTCACACGTAGAATTTTCAGGAGATCTTTATCTGTCTCCGCTTGTAAAATCAATCGCACAACAGGAAAATATTTCTGAAACTGAACTTAAATCTATCAAAGGAAGCGGTTTAGAAGGAAGAATTACCAAAGAAGATATTTTAGCTTACGTTAACAACAGAGGAAATCAGCCTATACAACAAGCTGCTCCGGTACAACAAGTGGCTCCTGCTCCACAGCCGATGGCAACTTCAGCTCCGGTTTCTACAGTTCCTGTTGCAGCTGGGGATGAGATCATTCCTATGGACAGAATGAGAAAAATCATCGCTGAAAACATGGTGAAAGCAAAACAAATTGCGCCACACGTGACTTCTTTCATCGAAACAGACGTTACCAACGTTGTAAAATGGAGAAATAAGCATAAAGATATTTTTGAAAAACGTGAAGGTGAAAAACTAACTTTCATGCCGATTTTCGTTAAAGCCGTAGTAAAAGCTATTCAGGATTTCCCAATGATCAATGTTTCTCTTAACGGTGAAAACATCATAAAAAAGAAAAATATTAACATCGGTATGGCAACTGCTTTACCAGACGGAAATCTTATTGTTCCTGTGATTAAAAATGCTGATCAATTATCACTTTCAGGTCTTGCAAAAGCGATCAACGATTTAGCGTACAGAGCAAGAAACAAGAAATTGAGACCAGAAGATACTCAAGGGGCGACCTACACGATTTCTAACGTTGGAAGCTTCGGAAACCTAATGGGAACGCCTATTATTCCTCAGCCACAGGTTGCGATTTTAGCAATCGGAGCCATCGTTAAAAAACCTGCAGTTCTTGAAACTAAAGACGGTGATGTGATTGCAATCCGTCAGTTGATGTTCATGTCTCATTCTTACGATCACAGAGTGGTAGACGGTTCTTTAGGAGGAATGATGTTGAAGCACGTTCACGATTACCTTCAAAACTGGGATCTGAATACAGAGATTTAATGTATAAATGATTATTGATAAGTGAGATAATTGTTATCTTTAACTTATCGAAACATTTAAAATATACAAACCTTCGAATTTTTTCGGAGGTTTTTTGTTGGATTTAATATTGATTTATTTAATTTTAAAATCTTATATTCAAATAAATGAATTTTAATTTAAGAGAAATAAACTATATCAAATTATTTACTTTACTGAAGAGCAGAAAAAACAAATTTTCAAAATTTATGATAAGCTTTGTGAAATATATAATGTTTCAGTCATTGACATTAAAGATTCTCCTTTATTCCATTTCAAACCAATGATAGAGAATCCGGATTTCATTCCTCAAATTTGTTATTTAGTTGATAGTGAAAATAACTCATTTTACCTTTATATAGTAATCAGAACCATACATTATAACAGAAAGTATAGTGCTAGAACACAAGAATTTTTAGAAGTTTGGGGAATAAAAGAATTAGATGAAAACTTCGAATACATTTCAATCAACAAAAAGAAATGGACAGATAAAATTGCAGGAATTTTCAGCAGTTTTAATATAAATATAAAAGATGATGATTTTAAAGATTTCTATGTTTTGGGAAGCGATCAATTTAAGACTAAGAATTTTTTAAGCCCAAAAAGAAAAGAAACTATAAAATTATTTCCAGATAAAGATTTTAAACTCGAAATTAAAAACAATATTTTAAGTTTCGGCTTATCTAAAAAATTATCATTAGCTCGAGCTTTACAGATTTCGAAATTTTTAAAAGATATTTAACCAATATTTTTTCATTTTAATAAAATTTAGATTAAATTTGAGGTATGCGTAAAATTTTCGATCTCATCCGCAGAAGTCTCAAAAAATCTTTTGACAATATCCGAAACGAACAGCTGAAGCATAATTTGCTTCAAGCCATTCCTTTTTGGATAGGCTCGGTGATTACAGGCTTTTTTGCAGTGATGTATGCTAAAATTTTTGCATGGGGTGAAGGTCTTTTACACATAATTATCGATTGGCACGCCTGGATGATCTTCATTATTGCGCCGATCGGTTTTGTGCTTTCCTGGTGGCTGGTGAAAGAGTTTGCCCCCAATGCCAAAGGAAGCGGAATTCCGCAGGTGATGGCCGCCGTAGAGCTGGCAAACCCTAAAGAGCATCGAAAAATCAGAAGCCTTTTAAGCCTTAAAATTATTTTCTTTAAAATACTTTCATCCACTGTTTTAGTAATTGGAGGCGGCGCCGTTGGACGTGAAGGCCCTACAATTCAGATTGCGGGCTCCGTTTTCAGGAAAGTCAATGAATATCTTCCCGAATGGTGGCCGAAAATTTCAAAGAAAAATATGATCATGACAGGTGCCGCAGCCGGACTTGCAGCTGCCTTTAATACACCGCTTGGCGGAATTGTATTTGCCGTTGAAGAACTTTCAAAAACACATATCAATTACTTTAAAACCGCTCTTTTTACCGCTGTTATTATTGCGGGTTTAACAGCGCAAACATTAGCCGGATCTTATTTATACCTCGGCTATCCGAAAACCAATGACGTTTCTTTAATGGTCATGTTCCCTATTATTCTTGTTGCAGGAATTGCAGGAATTTTGGCGAGCCAGCTTTCTGTAACTATGCTTAAAATGAGCGACTGGAAGAAAAGAAAGCTTAAAACCGACCGGTCAAACATACTTTTTTTAATTGCCTGTGCACTTGTTATAGCTTCTATAGCATATTTTATCAACAGAGAAATATTAGGTTCAGGTAAAGAAATTATGCAGCGCGTACTTTTTACTCAGGATAAACATGAAGACTGGTACGTTCCTGTTTTAAGGATGCTGGGCCCTGCCCTTTCCTTCACTTCAGGTGGCGCAGGAGGAATCTTTGCACCAGCTTTGACAGCAGGAGCAAGTATTGGTTCTGTTATTTCAGGAGCAATTCATTTAACACCAAACGAAAGCAATGTTGTCATTCTCGGAGGAATGGTCGCTTTTCTTACCGGAATTACGAGAGCACCATTTACATCTGCAATTATCGTTCTGGAAATGACTGACAGACATTCACTTATATTTCATCTAATGCTGGCAGGAATGGTTTCGTCCATTGTTTCGATTTTAGTGAGCAGACATTCTTTATATGATGTCATTAAACTGAATTTCCTGAACGAAATTAGGAATAATGATGATTAACTAGTTTTTTAGCTTTTTAATGATGCTAGTTCCTAGTTAAAAAATCCGAAATTTTTCTATTTATAAACTAATATGAACCAATATTTTTCCATAAATATTCACTCATATATTGTGTATTAGAAATAAAAACCATAATTTTGCACCTCGAAATAATTAACAAATTCATTTAACATTATGAACAATTACGAAACTGTTTTCATTTTAACTCCCGTTCTATCTGATGCTCAGGTGGAGGAAGCAGTGAAAAAATTTGAAGATCTTTTGAAAGAAAAGAACTGTGAAATCGTTGCTAAAGAAAACTGGGGATTAAAAAAACTAGCTTATCCGATTCAATTGAAAAAGAACGGATTCTATACTTTAATCGAGTTTAAAGGCGAAGGTACTATCGTTGCTGATTTAGAATTAGCATTCAAACGTGACGAAAGAGTAATCCGTTACCTTACAACAAAACTAGACAAGCACGCTATCGAGTATGCGGTAACTAGAAGAACTAAAGTAAAAGCATCTAGAGCTTAATTATTAACCCAATTTTTTAAAACGACAAGACATGGCAATAGACGAAATGGCTAAACAAGCCTCAGCTGGAGGAGAATCAGAAGTAAAATTCCTTACTCCGCTTGATATCAATACAAAATCTGAAAAGAAATATTGTAGATTCAAAAAATTTGGAATTAAGCACGTTGATTACAAAGATGCTGATTTCTTATTACAATTCGTAAACGAACAAGGTAAAATTTTACCAAGAAGATACACAGGAACTTCTTTGAAATACCAAAGAAAAGTTTCTGCAGCGATCAAAAGAGCAAGACACCTTGCTTTGATGCCGTATATAGCTGACTTGTTAAAATAAGCCAACAAAAAAATAAATAAGAGAAGAGGGTTCGCCTTCTTCTTTTGTTGCTGAATAAATAATTTTAATTCTAACGAAAATTGAGATTTTAAATTTTGGGTTTTAGATTTTAGATTTTTTGAATTTCTTAATCTTTTAATTTTTCAATCTTTAATTTTTCAATCTTAAAACGGACAACAACAATGGACATTATCCTAAAAAAAGACGTAGAAAACTTAGGTCTTGAATTCGATACAGTAAGCGTAAAGCCAGGTTATGCTAGAAACTTTTTACTTCCTCAGGGAATTGCACTTTTAGCTACACCTAAAAATAAAGCAGCTCTGGAAGCTACTTTGGAAGCTAGAAAAGAAGAAGAAGCTAAATTAATCGCTGCTGCTAACGCGGTAGTAGATCAATTAAAGAAAACTTCTATTACTATTCCTGCAAAAGTAGGTTCTGGTGATAAATTATTCGGATCTATCAACAATGCAGATCTTTCTGCTGCTCTTGCTAAGGCTGGAGTTTCTGTAGATAAGAAATATATCAAAATCCCAGGAAACACGATCAAGAGAACTGGTAAAGTAACTGCAAATGTAAGATTACACAGAAATGTTGAGTACAATTTCGAATTCGATATCGTATCAGACGCTCCGGTAGAAGCTCCTAAACCAGCTGCTCCTAAAGCTAAAGTAGTAGAAGAAACTCCTACTGAAGAAGCTTAAGATTAAGAGATTTTTCTCATATATATAAAACCACTTCAATTGAAGTGGTTTTCTGTTTTAATAGATCCTGGTTTTCAGAATTCAAATATTATATGAATTTTTAGGCAAAAAATTTGTAATATTTTCTGAAATTTGAGGTATGGAAATTCACGAAATCATATCAAGCCAGAAAGAGCTTTTTAAAACGCAGAAAACAAAAAATCTGAAATTCAGAAAAATATATCTTGAAAAATTAAAGGAAATTATCATTAAAAATGAAAACCTTTTATATGAAGCCATTGATAAAGATTTCGGAAAATCCAAATTTGAAACCTTTACAACGGAAATTTCTTTTGTCATCAAAGATATTGATTACTATATAAAGAATTTAAAATCTTTAGCAAAACCTAAAAAAGTCAAAACAAATCTCGCCAATCAGATCGGATCGAGTAAAATATATTCCGAACCTCTTGGTTGTGCATTGATAATTGGCGCATGGAACTATCCTTATCAATTATCCCTCTCTCCTATTGTCGCAGCTTTAGCGGCAGGAAACTGCTGTATTTTAAAGCCCAGCGAAATTGCTGAAAATACAATGAAAGCAATGTCAAAAATCATCAATGAAAACTTCCCTCCTGAATATTTATATGTTTTTGAAGGCGGAATTGATGAAACGACAGAGCTTTTAAAATTAAAATTCGATAAAATATTTTTCACAGGAAGCACCAAAGTCGGGAAAATTATTTACAAAGCTGCAGCAGAACATTTAACTCCTGTAACGCTAGAACTAGGCGGAAAATCGCCTGTAATCATTTCTAAGGACGCTAACCTGGAAGTTGCTGCCAAACGGATTATTTGGGGTAAATTTTTAAACGCCGGTCAAACCTGCGTCGCTCCGGATTATTTATTGGTTGAAGAATCTATTCAGGAGCAATTTCTGGAATTATTAAGAAAATATATCCTAGAATTTAAATATGAATTTGATTCAGAGCAATATACAAGGATTATCAATCAAAAGAACTTTGAAAGACTAATTCAGCTTATTGACAAAAATAAAATTTATTTTGGCGGAAATTTTAATGAAGAAAAATTATTCATCGAACCAACAATTTTAACGAATATCAATTGGGAAGATGAAATCATGCAGGACGAAATTTTCGGACCAATATTGCCTGTTATTTCTTTTAATAATTACAATTTAACTTTAAATAAAATAATAGAATTAGAAAAGCCTTTGTCTGCATATTTATTCACCAATAATAATGAAGAAAAAGAAGCTTTTACCCAAAAACTGTCTTTCGGCGGAGGTTGTATCAATGACGTTATTATGCATTTAAGCAATGAAAATCTGCCTTTCGGAGGAGTTGGTAATTCAGGAATAGGAAGTTATCACGGAAAATATGGTTTTGAAACTTTTTCACATCAGAAAACTGTTTTAGAGAAAACAACTTGGGGAGAACCAAATATAAAATATCCACCATATTCCGAAAATAAATTAAAATGGATCAAAAAATTGCTATAAAAAAACCGGGAAAAATTCCCGGTTTATATTATTAAGACTTTGGCGTCCATTGATTGAAAAATTCCTTTACTTTTTCTAAGCTGTATCCTTTATCCTGTTCCAAAACATCACTTTGCTGAACATGAATCATCTTGCCGTTTTTATCTAAAACAATAAAAACCGGATATCCGAATTTATCCCCCGGATTGCCATATTGAGCGAAAATTTTCTCGTTTTTGTTATCAGGAGAGAAGTTTAAATGATAATAAAGATAATTTTTATCAACAATCCCCTTCAGTTCTGGAGTAGTTTGTACAAATTGATTAAATCTCAGACACCAGATACACCAGTTGCCACCCGCCTGAATCATGATGTTTTTATTCTCTTTTTTTGCCTGTGCTACCAATCTATCGATATCCGCCTGCGCATCGGCTTTCGGGTCGTATGGCTTAGGCAGCTTTGCTTTTTCTTCAGCTGCTTTTTTCTTTGCATCAAGTTCTGCATGATCTGTTTTAACCAGTAACGCTTTATCTGTATCTCTTTTTTCAGGAGTTTTACTTTCCTGGGAAAAAGCCAAAAAGCTTACTCCTAAAAATGCTGCTAATGTCAGTTTTTTCATAACATAAAAATAAAAAAATAATACTTAATTGCATCAAAAATAGAACCATAATTTTATTATCCGTAAATTTGCCTGTTTTATGAACTTTTTAATAAAAATACTATACTTTATATCTAAACTTCCTCTGAAAATATTATACGTTTTTTCAGATATAATATTTTTCCTAAATTATTATATTGTAGGCTATAGAAAGCATGTAATTACTCAAAATATTACCAATTCGTTTCCTGAAAAATCTAAAGAAGAAATAGACGAAATACGAAAAAAATTCTATTTAAATTTTTCAGATTATCTGGTTGAAACGGTAAAATCATTCAGCATTTCGGAAACGGAAGCAAGAGTGAGAATGCAGCATATTAATCAGGAATTATTTCATGAAGCCCAAAAGGAAGGAAAAAATATAATTCTGCTTGCCGGCCATGTTTTTAACTGGGAATGGATCAATGCTTTGGCGAAAATTGTTCCTCAAAAGCACTGTCATCCGGTGTACAGAAAGGTTAACAGTGATTTTTGGGAAAACCAGATGAAAAAGGTCCGCAACAAATTCGGGAATGAAGCATTGGAAGCCAACGAAGTGATCCTCAATATTTTCAGGAATAAAAATGACGGAAATTCTATTTATATGTTTGTGGCAGATCAAACCCCACATTCTTCCCATGTAAATTACGGTTTGGAATTTCTTAATCAGAAAACGCCCGTTTTTATAGGTTATGATAAGCTCGCAACAAGAATGGATCTTGCGTTCATTTATTGTGAAATGAAGAAAGTAAAACGCAGTTTTTATCAGGTCAATTATCACAGAATTTATCCTGACGGAGAAAAATTCGTTGAACATGAAGTGGTAAAAAAGTTCCATAAATTGTTAGAAAACACCTTACACAAAAGGCCTGACAACTATCTTTGGTCACATAGAAAGTGGAAATATAAAGACTCTATTAAAGTTTTTGATTCTGAAAAAATATAGATCACATGCAGAAAAAATTAGCAATCGCCATACTCAACTGGAATGGGAAAAGCTGGCTTGAGAAATTTCTTCCCAGTATTATTAATTTTTCTCAGAATGCGGATATTTATGTGATTGATAACCTTTCAACAGATGATTCAGTTGAATTTTTACAAAATGAATTTCCTGTCGTAAAAGTCATTAAAAATGATAAAAATTACGGTTTTGCAGGCGGTTATAATGAAGGTTTAAAAAAAATTGAAGCTGAATATTACTGTCTTTTAAACTCAGATGTAGAAGTTACAGAAAACTGGACGGAGCCTGTATTACAGTTATTTGAAAAAGATTCATCAATTTCTGCTATTCAGCCTAAAATTTTATCTTATAATAATAAAAATTTCTTTGAGTTTGCGGGAGCTGCAGGCGGGTTAATTGACAATTTAGGTTATCCTTATTGCAGAGGGCGAATTTTCGATGATCTTGAGGAAGATAAAGGCCAATATAATGATGAAACAGAAATTTTCTGGGCTTCGGGATGCAGCTTATTTATCCGTTCAAAAGATTTTTGGGAACAGAAAGGTTTTGATGAAAGATTTTTTGCCCATCAGGAAGAAATTGATCTTTGCTGGCGATTAATCAATTCGGGAAAGAAAATTTTTTATACAGGAAAATCTAAAGTTTACCATGTTGGTGGTGGAACTTTAAACAAGCAAAGTGCTCAAAAAACTTATTTAAACATTAGAAATAATCTTTCAATGATGTTGAAAAATTTACCGTTTCCGAGCTTGATTTGGTTGATATTTTTCAGGCTTTGTTTAGATGGAGCTGCAGGCATCTATTTTGGATTTAAACTGGGCTTTCCACATCTTTGGGCGGTCGCGAGAGCTCATTTCGGGTTTTACGGACAGGCATCAGGAACCTGGAAGCTGAGACAAAAACATCAAAAAGACAAGTTTTATCAGACAAAATGGTTGATCTTTAAACATTTTTTATAACAAGGATTGCAGGATTTAGGTCGTAGGGCTTAATTCCGTAATTAATGTTACATTAAGAAAGATTCAAAGGTATAGGTCTACTTAAGTGGAGCACATTTTGTAGTTTTTAAAACTACAAATCATGGGAAAGGAGGGCATAAAAGAGATAAAGCAAATGCTTTTTCGAAGTTTAAAAACGAAGTTCCAAGCTGCACAAAATATTAGAAAAAATTCATATCTTATCACTCTCAATTTATAACTACAATACATGGATTTTTGCGCAATAGATTTTGAAACAGCCACCAATCACAGAAGCTCAGCTTGTGAAGTCGGAGTTTGTGTTGTGCAGGATTCTAAAATTGTAGAAACTAAAACCTGGCTGATAAAACCACCCAGCTTTCCTTATTTTAGTCAGTATAACATTGATGTACACGGGATTTTGCCCGATCATGTGAAAGACTCTCCTACTTTTGACGAAATCTGGTATGAAATTGAAGAATTGATGTACGGAACATTGATGATTGCTCATAATGCGAGTTTTGACGCCGGTGTTTTAAAAGGCTGTCTCGATCATTATGGGATGTTTACGCCAAAATTGGATTATTTATGCAGCATTCAGCTGGCGAAAAAGTCATGGAATTATCTTCCTAAATATGGTTTGAAGCATTTGGCGGAATATCATCAAATTAAGTTTAAACATCATCGTGCGGGAGATGATGCGGAAGCTTGTGCGAAGATTTCTTTACTTGCTTTTGAAAAATTATTTCTCACAAGCAATGAAGAAGTGCAGGAATATATGAAATTGAAGATTAAAAAGCTTTAGTATTTCCACAGATTACACGGATTTATACAAACTTTTGTATAAATTGCAATGTGTTTCTTTGCTTAATTAATTACTTAAAACTTCTGACAACAAATTAAACTTTGGAATATCTATTTCAAAATTTTCCTGGGTTTCCATATTTTTTACAAGATATTTTCCACTCATGTTTCCGACTCCGGAACGAAGCATTACATTAGAGAAATATTCAAAATTTTCAGTCATAGGGATCTCCGGTGTCAATCCAATAACCCCATCTCCTATTATTTCCGTATATCCAAAGCCAACATCAAAAATCAACCATTTTCTTTTAAGAATCTTTATAGAAAAATTTGCGTCATTTTCAATTGTTATATTGTATTTGAAAACATATCTGTTTTCAGATGGATAACTATTTTTACTATCATATTCAGGTATGACTGAAACTCTGATATTTAAGGTAGTTTTTGAGAACATCATTTTAGTATTTATTAAACGGATACAAAAATCTCGCCTTTTTGAGGCGAGATTAGAAATTTATACTATAATTTTATTAAAATCTATAATTCAAGGCCTCTTCTTTCGTCTCCACCTAATAAAATTTCAACAGGATTGTCAATACCTTCTTTTACAGCGACAAGGAATCCTACAGACTCTTTACCGTCAATAATTCTGTGATCGTAAGACATGGCAACATACATCATTGGGCGGATAACCACCTGACCGTCAACCGCAACCGGTCTTTGGATAATATTGTGCATTCCTAAAATGGCAGACTGAGGAGGGTTAATAATCGGTGTAGACATCATTGATCCGAAAGTACCGCCATTTGTAATTGTGAACGTACCGCCGGTCATTTCGTCAACCGTGATTTTACCGTCTCTTACTTTAGTTGCCAAATCTTTGATGTTTGCCTCAACACCTTTGAAAGACATATTTTCAGCGTTTCTCAATACGGGAACCATCAATCCTTTAGGACCTGAAACCGCAATTGAAATATCGCAGAAATCGTAGTTAATTTTGAAATCTCCGTCGATCGATGCATTTACATCCGGATACATTTTTAATGCTCTGGTAACTGCTTTTGTAAAGAAAGACATGAAACCAAGTCCTACTCCGTGCTTTTGAGCAAATTCGTCTTTATATTGTTTTCTCAGTCTAAAGATTTCAGACATATCTACCTCGTTGAAAGTCGTTAACATCGCTGTTTCATTCTTTACAGAAACTAATCTCTGAGCGATTTTTCTTCTAAGAACTGAAAGTTTAGTGGTCGTTGCAGATCTAGAACCTGTAGCAGTTAATGAACTTCCACCAAATGCAGGAACAGCTGCTAATTCAGCATCAGATTTAGAAATTCTTCCATCTCTTCCAGATCCTGAAACCTGAGAAGCATCGATACCTTTTTCGTCTAGAATTTTCTTTGCAGCAGGAGATGGAGCTCCCGTCGCATACGTTTGAGTCGCCGCCGCTACTGGTTGAGCAGCAGGTTTTGGAGCTTCTTGCTTAGCCGGTTCAGCCGCTTTTGGAGCCTCCTCTTTTTTCGGAGCTTCTGCAGCAGGAGCAGCAGCCCCTTCCGGTTTTGCAGCATCTCTATCAATTAAACAAACAACCTGACCCACCTGTACCACGTCACCTTCTTCTGCTTTTAAAGTAATAATTCCACTTTCTTCTGCAGGCAATTCAAGAGTCGCTTTATCTGAGTCTACCTCAGCGATAGGTTGATCTTTTTCTACGTAATCACCATCTTTTACAAGCCAAGTGGCAATTTCAACCTCTGTAATTGATTCGCCCGGTGAAGGAACTTTCATTTCTAAAACTGACATATCGTATTTTTTATTTTTTAATGATTATTATTTCTTTTTAGATTTTAAGAAAATAGATGAAGAAAAAAGACCTTTAAAATTCTAACTTCTAACCTCTAATATCTAACTTCTATTTTAAATTAAGCTGTTACAGGTCTTTTTACAGGAGCATCGTTTCTGTCAAACACTCTGTTGATCACCGCGTTTTGATTTTTCTCAAACATTTTGTGACTTCCCGGAGCCGGAGCACCACTTGGTACCGGAGCGATTACCTGGATTCCCGTATCTCTGAAATTTCTTAGAATATAAGACCAGGCTCCCATATTTTCAGGTTCTTCCTGAGCCCAGACAAGCTCTTTTCTGTTTTCATATTTAGCAAAAACTTCTTCAATTGCATCTGCCTGAAGCGGATAAAGCTGCTCGAATCTTACCAAAGCTATATTCTCAGCATTTAATTCTTCTTTTTTAGCTAATAATTCGAAATATAATTTACCTGAACAAAGCACTAATTTTTCTATTTTCTTAGGATCTGCAGTTGGATCATCCAAGATCGGCTGGAAACCACCTGTAGCAAAATCTTCAAGCGGAGAAACTACTTTTGGATGTCTCAACAATGATTTTGGGCTCATTACGACCAATGGTTTTCTGAAAGACCATTTTAATTGTCTTCTCAACAAGTGGAAATAATTGGCTGGTGAAGTGATATTTGCCACCACCATATTTTCATTTGCACAAAGCGTTAAAAATCTTTCTAATCTTGCGGAAGAGTGCTCTGCACCCTGACCTTCCGAACCGTGAGGCAATAACATCACCAAACCATCCTGAATCTTCCATTTTTCTTCTGCTGCAGCTAAATATTGGTCAACAATAATCTGAGCACCGTTTACGAAATCACCAAACTGAGCTTCCCAAACCGTTAATGTATTAGGAGAAGCCATCGCATATCCGTAATCGAAACCTAAAACACCGTATTCAGAAAGATGAGAATTGAAAATATCAAATCTGTTTTCAGAAACATGCTTCAAGGGAACATATTCTTCCTCAGTATCTTCAGTTTTTACAACTGCATGTCTGTGAGAGAACGTTCCTCTTTCCACATCTTCTCCGGAAATTCTGATATTATGACCTTCAGTAAGCAATGTAGCATATGCCAACCACTCTCCTAAGGCCCAATCCAAAGAGTTTCCTTCGATCGCCTTGATGCGGTTTTCGAAAAGTCTTGTAATTTTATTGATGAATTTTTTATCAGCCGGAAGCGTTGACATTTTAATTGCCAGCTCTTTCAACTTCTCTAAGTCATATTTTGTATCAACAGGCAACTGCACGGCTCCTCTTTTTCCAAGCGGATAGTTTGTCCAGTCTTCTGCCATGAATAAATCCATAACGTTTTTCTCGATCTCTTTGGAAGCATCAAAGTCTTTATCTAAAAGCGCTTTGAAATCTGTTTCCATTGTTTTAAGAACATCGTTGGAAATTACACTGTCGTTGATTAATTTGTCTTTATAAATTTCTCTCGGATTCTGGTGTTTTGAGATTAATTTATACAAATTAGGCTGAGTAAATCTTGGTTCATCCCCTTCGTTATGACCATATTTTCTGTATCCTAATAAATCGATATAAACATCTTTACCAAACTTCGCTCTGAAATCAGCAGCAAAGTGAATCGCATGAACAACCGCTTCTGCATCATCAGCATTTACGTGCATTACAGGAGATTCCGTAACTTTTGCAATGTCTGTACAATACGTTGAAGATCTTGCATCCATATAATTCGTTGTAAATGAAACCTGGTTATTGACAACAATATGAACGGTACCACCAGTTCTGTAACCTTCCAAAGTCATCATCTGAGCAACTTCGTAAGCAATACCCTGACCAGCCAACGCACCGTCACCGTGGATTACGATCGGTAAAATTTTAGAGTAATCTCCTTTATATTTATCGTCCACTTTTGCACGGCAAATCCCTTCTACAAGAGCGGCAACTGTTTCTAAGTGAGACGGGTTCGGAGTTAAATTAATTGAAACTTCTTCTCCTGAAGCTGTTTTTATTTTTTTTGATGAACCTAAATGATATTTAACATCACCTGAGAATACATCTTCTTCAAATTCTTTACCTTCAAATTCTGAGAAAATCTGTTTGTAAGATTTCCCGAAAATGTTTGTCAACACATTCAGTCTTCCTCTGTGAGCCATACCCAAAACTACCTCATCAACTCCCAATTGAGAAGATCTCGAGATCAACTGGTCCAAAGCCGGAATCAAAGTTTCACCACCTTCCAGTGAGAATCTTTTCTGTCCGACAAATTTTGTATGCAGATAATTTTCAAAAGCTACAGCCTGATTCAACTTCAATAAAATCTCAGTTTTTTCGTTGGCTGAAAGACTTGGGTGGTTTTCATTTACCTGAAGCCATTTTTTGATGAAATCTTTTTCTTCAACATTGTTGATGTATGTATATTCAACACCGATAGAATCACAATAGATCGTTTCTAAGCGTTTCACTATTTCCTGTAAAGTCACAGGTTCTTTGAAACCGATTTCTACGGCACAGTTGAATTTTGTATTTAAATCAGATTGATCAAGCCCGAAGTTTTCGATATCCAGAGTCGGAGTATAGTGTCTTCTTTCTCTGACAGGATTTGTTTTTGTGAACAAGTGCCCTCTCGTTCTGTAAGCCTCAATAAGGTTTACTACTTTAAATTCTTTTTTGATTTGCTCAGGAACCTCTCCGTTGGCTGCTGCCTGGGAAATTTGCTGTACTGCAGGTGCAGAATTAGCCGGAGCCTGAATATATTGAACGCTATCATCATCACCATAGTTCTCTAAAGCAAAATCGAAGCCTTGAAAGAAAGCTTTCCATGATGGTTCTAAAGAGTCCGGGTATTTTAAGTACTGTTGGTATAAATCCTCAATTAACTGAGAATGAGCTGCGTTTAGGAATGAAAATCTGTCCATTATTACAGTTTATCTATTATTAAATTTTGTTTGTAGAATTAATCTTCAAATTTAATAAAAAAAACCGAGTTGTAAGAGTTTCAAAGTATTAAAAAAACTATAAAAGAAATAAATGTAATGAATTTACTTAAAGACAGATAAAGAGAGCTTGATATTCACATCCTGCCCCTCCGTCGGGCGTTCGATGAAAGTCTGGCGAATATCCCCGAAACGCATTTCATCATTTTTCGCTTTTTGCATCAGCTGCTGAATGGCTTTTACCCGTCCTTCATAGCTTCCTTTGTAGTACATTACATAATTCTGGGTTGGGTTTACCGATCTGAAATTAAAGTTGTTATCTGTAACGCCAAACTTTTTAGACAAAGGCACACCAAGGAAATAAGATACTTCTTTATCCTTGTAATTATCGGCATCTGTCATCAGGATCGGATATCCGAATTCGTCGTCTTTTTTGCCTAAATCCATCGTTATGTAATTGTAGACTTTATTGTAATTCATCACAATATTTTTGTAAAGTGCGTCTTTTTTATTGGAAGTGCTTACATTGATTCCCAATAATAATTTAGCTTCTTCATTTTCCACCATTAAGCTGTCGTATTTTATGGCAGCCATCTGATTGTCTTTTTCGACCTTATTGCCTAAAACATTTTTAAGATTGGCCATGCTTTTATCAATATTTTCGGCAAATTTATCTTCTGTCCAAAAATTTTCAACTCTTTTCCAAACAGATAATTTCGGAGTATGAACGGTCCACGTGATTTTTGTTTTCTGCGCGGAAACGGCTTTAAATTTAACATCAACCAGGGTCGGATTCTCATTTTTATTCTCAAAAAGCTGATATCTTAGGGTTCTGTTCGGGTTTTCATACCGGATGAACATCTCACCGTCGGTATCGTTTTTCGGATCTACATAACTGATGGAACTTCCCTGTCCTTCGTAAGGTGTATAGTAATCAATATCAATCGATTGAGAGCTTTTAAAGAAATTATTCCATCTTGTGAAATTCTGCAGGTTGTTGAACTGATTAAAAACTTTCCCGACAGGATAATCGATCTCTTTTTCAATCTTAAAACTTTTGCTTTCATCCACAAAATAATACATGGAAGCAGCATAAGCCCCTCCCAGCAAAACAACAATTACCGCTATGATTTTAAAAAAACGCATCACACAAAAGTAAGACAAATAAAAAAAGTGACCAATATATTGATCACTTTGTATTATGTTTTTATTGCTTAGTAAAAATTAAATATGAGATTTGTATCCAGAAAATAAAAAACTCCATTTGGAAGATTTACATTATTGTTTTACTAGAATAATTTCTTTGGGTAATGGATCTGGTTGTTGATCAACAGGTTTACCATAATAAAAACACTTAGGATCTAAGTTTTGTGGATAATCTTTATATTTAAACTTTAATTCTTTCTTTGAAGAATCTGTAAATCCAATCATAATAAGGCCTACTTTATTGCATAAATCTTGATCAATATACATTAACTCGTACTTTCCACTAGGATAAATATGCATACCTTGTATTTTTGAATAATTATCTTCAATGGAAAGATTATCAAAAAGAGTTTTACCATCTAAGTCTTTTACTTGAAACTTACCCCAAAGCATATCTTTGTAGTACGGATTTTTTTGTGAAAGTGTATCATAATATTTCACTTTTTTGAAAACAATAGTAAATGTTTTATTATTTGAAATTCCCTTCCATATCCCTTCAAATGCAGGAAGTTGATTATCTAAATCTTTTATATAAGAATTTAGGGAAAGCTCATTATTCATAGTAGTTAGGGGAAGAATTTGTTGTGCTTTACAGAAAAGCGTTCCTCCCAATAATGTGAATAAAAATATATTTTTCATATCTCATTATTTGAAAAAGCTTGCAAGATGCTTTACGTTATTGCTTTGTAAAAATTAAATCTTTTGTCTCTGGAAGATAAATATTTATATCTGTTCCAGGGGGGCATTTACTGTTTTCAAGGATAATATCGTCAGGACGATATTCCCAAGAAATTTGTGTTGAGTTAACTTTTGTCAAGTAAATATCCCCCCAACCTACACGGCAATTAGTACCACTATAGATAAACACTACCGAATTTTGTGATTTCATTTTAGTACTATAAATATAAATTTTAGGTAGATTATTATTCTTTGTATCTTGTAAAGTAGTTCCCGCCGAGTTTTTAACTATATATTTTACCACCAAAGCATCTCTATAAAATTGTTGATTAGCCCTTTTCACTAATTTATTTTCTTCTTTAGTAATATACAATGTTATTTCTTTTCCTTGAAAGCTTGCCTTATAAGTACCAACATATGGAGTTAGTTCATTATTTAAGTCTTTAACATATGCATTTTGAGGTATGTCTAATACTCCTGTATTTAATGGCAATGTTTGCGTTTGTGCTTTACAACACGTAATAGATGTAATAAAGCTGAATAGTATAATATTTTTAAAATTTATCATATTGTAATTTTTATTAATTTAAGAACAAGGTACTGCATTCGGAGTATTATTACTGTCCAAATTTATATTTTGTATTATTCCATTATCTTCGATTCTTTGTAAATTAACCTTTCCTTCCAATCCCATTTTTTTCAAAGTTGTAAAAAATAATTTTTCTACGCCCAAGTTATTTATTGAACCGTCACTATTTCTATAAGTTTGTCCGTATAGTAATGGTGTAGTTAGATCACTAGCTAACTCTCTATAATCTTCACCGAATACATCTAAATCATCCTGCGAAAAAGTCTTAATAGCATCTTGATAAGTTCCGTTGAACCAAATAACATAATGCATGCCATTAGGAGCAATCATTCCCAAATAAGCATTATTTACATTAGTTGGGTTAGATGTTGGCTGAGCTCTTGCAAAACCTAGTAATTGGTCTATATCAGGTGGTGAAAGCATTGGAATTCCAGTAGGTGTATGATTATGATAACCTCCAGTGTATCCTGTCTTATCTCCTAGATTCACACTATGAGCTCCACCTGTTATTGTCGGCGAAGGAGTGCCATCAATTTTAAATTTCACACCTTTTTCACCGCCTTGTGTAGACTGATCCTTTAATTCCTTAATTTTTGGTTGTACACCCGGTTTTGATAATACATCTAATACTTTGTCACAGGGAGTCTGTGGGGTTTGGGGATACGGATAACCACCACCACCTCCGCCAGATGATGATCCACCTCCTGTGTTACCTCCGGTAGAACCACCGCAATTTGCATTTTCATCTATAGCCTGACATGGCAATGAAGGACCAGAAGGTAAACAACCCATTGTAACAAATGTATAAGTAGGTCCTGCGCTACCGTCCTCATTTGTCCAAGTCCAAGTGATTGTCATAGAAATACAACCGCCTTTATCACTTAAAGAATTGTTTACTGTTGCATTTTTAAGATTCTTTCTATCATTAAAAACTAAGGCATTAAAAAATTGCTTCGAGTCTTCTTCGTCTTTTCTTTTAAAAAAGATTCTGTTCCCCTCTTTATAAACGAAAAGAACAAGGTTTACTTTATTATTTTTTATGACAGGTACTTCAAGAAAGCTTTCATGAGTTCCCATCGTTACTGCATAATCCCAAGAGATAGTACCAAAATTATTGGCAAAATAATCTTTGTTACCATACTGTTCAAAAACTTTCATTACATTTTTGATGTACACCTCGTCTTCTTTAACAGGACTTTTGGAACTATATTCTTTTGAATAAGGATCGGATGATGAAGAAATTTCATCGTGAACACAGGAATACAGTGAAATACTTAAGACTATTAATAAAAATAGCCTGAGAATAGTTTTTTCTCTCATTTGTTTTGTTTTTTTTAGTTCTCAAATATATAAAAAATTATTTCATCACATTAAAGTGATTATTTTTTCTACTTTTATAATTGTAACCTGATTAATAAGATTTCCCTGTAATAGTTAAATAAGAAAAGGTAACTTAAATGAGCTACCTTTTTTTATTTATAACGAATATATTCTTCACTCCACATTCACTTCATTCAGAATGACAGCGCACTCAAACCCTAAAACTCTCAAATCCAATTACCCAATATGAGTTCCGGGAAGTATCACTGCATCTTTTTTTACAACAACAATTCCGTCCTGGATTGAATGTGTTCCAAAATCGCCGTCCTGAAGGTGTTTTCCTCCGATGATCCTTACATTATCTCCGATATAGCAGTTTTTATCTAAAATTGCTTTTTCGATATAACAATATTTCCCGATTCCCATGTTAGGGCGTCCTTTTCTGTCATTAATGATAATTTCTTTGGTATTTTGATAGAAATCAGCACCCATTACGTAAGAATTTACGATGGTGCTCCCTTTATCGATTCTCGTTCTGTTTCCAATAACCGAATTTTCGATTTTATCAGCCATAATAATGCATCCGTCACCAAAAACAGCCTTACTTACATAAGATCCGTTGATTTTTGACGGCGGCAACATTCTCGCTCTTGTATAAATCGGTGAAGATGAGAAAAGATTAAACTGAGGAAAATCCTGGCAAAGATCAATATTTGCTTCATAAAAAGATTCGATCGTTCCGATGTCCGTCCAATATCCTTCAAACTGATAGCTTAATGTTGTATATTTTCCGATCGAGTTTGGAATGATGTCTTTTCCGAAATCATCACCTGCCCCGTCATCAAACATTTTTTTAAGAATACTTTTCGTAAAAATGTAAATTCCCATAGAAGCAAGATATTCTTTTCCTGCGTGCTTATTGTCTTCGGAAACTTCGGATTTTAAGCCATCCAGAATATCATAGCCTGGCTTTTCAACAAAAGAAGTGATATTTCCTTCATCATCAGAGCTTAAAATACCGAAACCTGTGGCATCCTTTGCATTTACGGGAATCGTTGCTATCGTTACATCACCCCCTTTTTCGATATGGAAATTCAGCATTTCCCTGAAATCCATCTGATATAGCTGATCGCCGGAAAGAATTAAAATATAGTCATAATCATACTTTTCAAGGTGTTTCATCGACTGGCGCACTGCATCGGCAGTTCCCTGATACCAGCTTTCGTTTTCCACATTCTGCTCAGCAGCTAAAATATCTACAAAACCTTTACTGAAGATATCAAAATGATAAGAGTTTTTGATATGTGAATTTAATGATGCCGAATTAAACTGTGTAAGAACCAGGATTTTATTCAGCCCCGAGTTCAGGCAATTTGAAATAGGAATATCTACCAATCTGTATTTTCCCGCGATGGGAACAGCCGGTTTTGATCTTGTGTACGTCAACGGAAAAAGTCTTGTGCCTCTTCCTCCTCCCAAAACAATGGAAATTACATTGCGATTCATAAATTATGTTGCGTTTTTACTTAATTATTATATAAAGCTATATATTTTTCTGCGGATTTCTCCCAGGCAAAATCAAAATTCATATTGGCATGAATGAGATTTTCCATGATATTTTTTTCGTTATAAATACTTAATCCTCTGTTCATTGCATGTACAATATCATCTACTCCGGCATAAGTAAAATTTAATCCTGCCCCGCCTGTCGAAATATCCTCTACAGTATCTCTCAAACCTCCTGTATATCGCACGACGGGAATTGTTCCGTACCGCATTGAATACATCTGATTTAATCCGCAGGGCTCAACCCTTGAAGGCATTAATAAAAAGTCTGCCGAAGCATAAATTTTATGTGAAAGATGCTCTTTATAGCCTAAATCCAGTGCAAAATTGGAGTACGTATAATCGTATTCTTTCAGCTTATCTTCAATATACGTGTTTCCTGAGCCTAAAATCATGATGTTTAAAGCTCCAAAGCTTTGTTTAATGCTTTTCCAGACTACATCCGGCAGTAAATCTGCTCCTTTTTCAGTTGCAAACCTTCCGATAAAAGCAAATAACGGAAGCTCAGGCTTCAACCCATATTCTTTACAGAGCTTTTCTTTATTTTTCTTTTTCTGGGCAATGGCATTTTTACTATTAAAATTAAAATCAAGCATTGGATCGGTTTTGGGATCCCAGACTTCTGTATCAATACCATTGATAATTCCGTAGGCTTTGCTGAATTCCTGTCGAACCAAGCTTTCCAGACCTCTGAAACTTATAAAAAGTTCTTCCAGATAACCTTCTGAGACTGTTGTAAAAGCTGTCGAGCATTTAATCATGCTTGCCAGAGGATTTATCAGCCCGTTCCAATCTATCATTCCCCATTTATACGAATCAAAAGCAGGCATATAATTCGCCATTTCCCAGCTCATCATTCCCTGATATTCACCGTTATGAATGGTTCCGATTGTTTTTACACCTTTTAAATAAGCAAATTCCGGGCAATATTCAATCATAAAAGGAACTAATCCTGTATGATAATCATGGCAATGCAATACATCCGGACGAATTTCCATCGCGCTCAGCCAATGCAAAACGCCATGCTGAAAAGCCAGAAACTGATAATTCTCATCCTGATAACCGTAAGGATTATCTCGGTCTAAAAGTCCGGGAATTCTGACCATAAATAATTCAAAACCCAAAACATCACTTTTCTCCTTCAAAACCTGTACCTGAAGCATGTTTCCTCTTTGATGAATGAAGCCATCAAAAACTGTGTCAAACTCATGCTCACGAACAAAAGGTTTATTATAAAAAGGCATAACAACCTTAGCATCAACGCCTTTTATTTTATTTTGATATTTCGGCAAAGCTCCTACGACATCTGCTAAACCTCCTACTTTAGCTATCGGATAACATTCCGTGCTTAGATGATAAACAATCATTTTTTTTATCTTTTGTGCTTAATTCTATGTAATTTATACTTCTTATCTTTCTTTTGCCTTAAAATAATTCCGGCAAGGGGTGGCAAATTAATGCTTATCGATTTCGGATGATTCATCCATTCTTCATTTTTTTCAAGGAAAATTTCAGATTTTACACCGCTTCCGCTATATTTTTCGTCATCAGAATTAAAAATCACTTCCCATTGGGTTCCTGCATTTACTCCGATTTTATAATCCAAAACTCTTGGTGTTAAATTTAAAATTACCATACAAACATCGTCCCGTTTTTTGCCTTTCCTTAAATAAATGTAAACTGAGTTTTCCACATCATCAGCTTCAACCCATTCAAAACCGCTTGGATCAAACTGATTTTCATAAAATGCAGCTTCATACCGGTATATATGATTTAAATCTTTGACTAATGTCTGCAATCCTTTATGCACGGGATATTCCAGCAAATGCCAGTCCAGGCTTTGGGTAAAATTCCATTCGCTTGTCTGCCCGAATTCATCTCCCATAAAAAGAAGTTTCGCGCCGGGATGCGTAAACATATACACATACAGCGCGCGGAGATTTGCAAATTTCTGCCATTCATCGCCTCTCATTTTATAGATAAGACTTGCTTTTCCGTGAACGACCTCATCGTGTGATAATGGCATCATATAATTTTCATTATACATATACATTGAGGCAAAGGTCAGCTTATGGTGATGAAATTTTCTGTTGGCGGAATCTTCTTTAAAATAATCCAATGTATCGTGCATCCATCCCATCATCCATTTCATTCCAAAACCTACCCCGCCTGCGTGAACGGGTTTTGTAAGCATCGGAAAATCTGAGCTTTCCTCGGCAATTGTGATAATATTATCTCCAAATTCTTTATAAACAGCAGTATTGAATTCCTGTAAAAAAGCTTTTGCTTCAAGATTTACGTTTCCACCGTACATATTGGGTTCCCATTCGCCTTCATTTCTTGAATAATCGAGGTGAAGCATTGAAGTTACGGCATCCACACGCAATCCGTCAACATGGTACCTTTCCAGCCAGAACATGGCATTTGAAATTAAAAAAGATTTCACTTCATTTCTTCCGTAATTGAAAATATAGGACTTCCAATCGGGATGAAAACCTTTTCTCGGATCTTCATGCTCGTATAAAAAAGAACCGTCAAAACGATGCAAACCATTCGCATCACCCGGAAAATGGGAAGGAACCCAGTCTAGAATAACGCCGATGCCGTTTTTATGCAGCTCATTAATCAAAAACATTAAATCCTGTGGCGAGCCGAAGCGCGATGTCGCCGCATAAAATCCTGTAATCTGGTACCCCCAGCTCGGATCGTACGGATATTCCATCACGGGCATGAATTCTACATGGGTAAAGCCCATTTCTTTGATATAAGGAACCAATTTTTTGGCAATATCCCTATAATTTAAAAATTGCTTGGGAGCATCAATTTCTCTTACCCAGGAACCCAAATGCAGTTCATAAACCGAAAGAGGAGCTTTCAAACTGTTCACTTTCCAACGGTTTTCAAGCCATTCTTTATCATCCCATTCGTACCAGGTCGTAGAAACCAAAGACGCCGCCTGTAAATTTTGTTCCCAGCTTAATGCATAAGGATCACTTTTTTCTAAAATTTCGCCATGAGCTGTCTCAACAGCGTATTTATACAATGTTCCCCAGGTTAATCCCGCAATAAATCCTTCCCAAATCCCCGATTCGTCCCATCGGGGATACAGAATATGATCTTTATGGTTCCAATTGTTAAAATTACCTATTACTGAAACTTTTTTCGCATTTGGAGCCCAAACCGAAAAATAAACCCCTTTTACCCCGTCTTTTTCTACAGAATGTGCACCAAACTTGTCATATAGCTTATAATGTCTACCTTCTTTGAAAAGGTAAATATCATGGTCTGTAAAAAGTGTATAGGTTTTCACCGAATTCATCAAAACTTGGTTTATTTTTTATATTTTCTTTGAAACTACGAAAAATATCAACAATTTTCGTTAACTATCATTGAAATTATTATTATCTAATTCTTCCACACTCACGTGTCTATCAAATATATAATTTTTTCTTCACCCTTTTATGAATTTTAAAAATAATCGATTTAAAAAGATTTTTTTATAAATTTAGCGGCTAAATCTATTAAACACACATGATGAGGTTTGAACTCTATACCGGGGAAAGTGATGACAGAGCCATCTATATTACAGGAAATTTCAACAGCTGGAATCCTAAAGATTATAGCTATCGGCTCAATCAAACAGACGTAAATAATTATTTTATAGACATCGAAGATCTGCTTTTGCCCGATGAAATTGAATATAAATTCACAAAAGGCGGTTGGGAAAATGTAGAGCTCGACAAGCATGGAAACATTACGCCTAATAAAAAAATTGCAAAATCTGCGGGCAAGGTTTCCGATATTGTTGAAAAATGGAGATTCAACTGGGGGCCTTTTAAAGATGAATATTTTCCGATCGTTGAGATCATTTCAGAGCGGTTTTATATTCCGCAGCTTGATCGGTACAGAAAAGTCTGGGCATTGTTGCCGTATGATTATTATGTTTCGAATAAAAGCTATCCTGTTTTATACCTTCAGGATGCCCAAAATTTATTTAACGAAGGAAGCGGTTACGGAAACTGGGAAATTGATAAAAAGCTCTCTATACTTGCGGAATATGGTCGTGGAGATGTGATTGTAATTGCCATAGAGCACGGCAGTGAAGAGAGAATTAAAGAATATATTTTTGATAATGATAATGTGGCCAACGGCTCGGAAGGAAAAAAATACATCCGCTTTATTGCTGATACTCTGAAACCTTTTGTAGATGAAAATTACCGCACCAAAAAAGACAGGGAAAATACCGGGATCGGTGGAAGTTCTTTAGGCGCATTGATAAGCATTTACAGCGGTTTTCTGTATCCTGAAGTATATTCTAAATTATTGATTTTTTCTCCTTCGCTTTGGGTGGAGCCAAATAATAATTTTCCGATGATGAATTTCCGCGTACCTTACAAAATGAAAATTTATTTGTATGGCGGTGGTCAGGAAGGCTCGAAGATGGTTAAAAGAATCCGCATTTTTGAAGAATATTTAAAACGTTGGGAAAAGAAAAACCTTTTTGATTTTGAGTTTAAAACCAGCGTAAATCCGGAAGGCACACACAATGAATTTTACTGGTCACAGGAGTTTCCGAGAGCCATCGAATGGCTGTATTACAACAACACCGAAAATCCTGTAGAAGTAAAGCCACAACAAAAAAGCATTAAAAATTAATTATGAAATTAATCAACAAAAAAAATAAAACATATACTCAGGTTTTCCATTTATTCACCGAAGAAAACTGGACGAAAACAGCAAAAAATTTCAACAAAAATATTTCCACTTTCTTCACAGGAAAAAAAAATGAAATATTTGTAAATGCCCACGAGGAAGGCATTACTTATTTTATCGGATTAGGAAAATCAACCTTACAGAACTTTGAAATTCAGCAGGTTGCCAATAAATTTTCTCAAGGCCAGAAGAAAAATCTCCATGCTGTTCCGACCTTGGTTTTAGCAGATTTTCTTACTGAAAAACAATTTGAAGAATTTGTAAAAGGCCTCTTAATCGGAACCTATAACTACCCTTTTGAAAAAACGCATGCTTTCTGGAGTCCAAAATTTGAGATTCATTTTGAAAATGTAAGCCAGAAAAAGCTGGATACGATCTCTGAAAGAGCTTTAGCTTTGAGTAATGGCCAAATTGCTTGTCAGGATTGGCTAAACAAGCCGGCAAACCTTAAAAAACCTGATACTTTCGGCTTATATCTTAAAAATTTAGCAAAAAAACACGATTTAAAATACACTTCATTCAACAGGAAAAAATGTGAAGAGCTTGGTTTGGGAGCTTATCTTTCTGTCAATCAAGGAAGTGCTTATGATGCTGCTTTCACCATTTTGGAATATAAAACGACGGTAAAAAATGCTAAAACTATCGGTTTGGTCGGAAAATGTGTTTTGTTTGACACAGGCGGAATTTCACTGAAGAATCCCGACAACATGCATTACATGAAATCTGATATGGGCGGTGCGACAGCCGTTTTGGGAACTTTAATTTATGCAGCGGAAATGCAGCTTCCTGTTAATATTATTGCGATTTTACCTATTACGGACAACGCAATTTCCGAAAATGCATTTCTTCCAAGTGATGTGATTACGGCTTATAATGGAAAAACAATTGAAGTTCTGAATACTGACGCTGAAGGCAGGATGATTTTGGCAGACGGACTTTCATATCTGGCGAAAAACTATAAAACCGATTGCCTTATCGATTTGGCGACCTTAACGGGAAGTTCGGTCAGAATGTTCGGTGATACTTGTGGCGCACTTTTCTCAAACAATGAAGAATTTAAAAATTTACTTATAAAAACAGGCGATAAAACCAATCAAAGGCTTTGGAATCTCCCTTTATGGGATGTCTGGAAAGACGATATCCAGTCTGATGTGGCGGATTTAAAAAACATTTCCATGAAACCTATCGGAGACTGTATCGTTGCTGCGAAATTCCTGGAACAATTTATTGAAAATCATCCAAAATGGGCGCATCTGGATATTGCTGGAGTCGCTTTCGGAAATGTGGGATACGCAAAGGAAAAGGCAGCCACCGGTTTTGGTGTACAATTATTGGCAGATTTAATCGAAAATTATCACTAAAAATTAGTTTATTACAAAAAAACTCTGTATAATTGATATAGGAATTTTCAAATACTCAGCATATTTCAAGTTTTACCATTAAGTAATTAATAAAAATTTGATTTTATTTTTGAAAATTTATTAAAACATAAAAAACATTATATGGAGGAGAAAACAATAGTATGTATTTCGTGCTATTACAAGGGCTATGACTTCATGGACGAAATGAAGAAGCTCGGTAATAAAATAATCTTAATAACTTCCGAAAATCTTAAGGAAAAAAACTGGCCGTGGCATGCTATCGACGAGGTATTTTATATGCCCGAGCAAAAACCTTCTGTCTGGAATTTAGATCATCTCGTACAGGGATTTTCACATTTGATGCAGACCAGAAAAGTGGATGCTGTGATTGCTTTGGACGATTATGATGTGGAAAAAGCAGCCCTGATCCGCGAAACTTTCCGTATTCCGGGAATGGGACAGACAACGCACCGCTATTTCAGGGATAAACTGGCTATGAGGCAGAAAGCTAAAGATTCCGGGATTAATGTTCCTGAATTTACCGCTGTTTTTAATAATGATGAAGTCAACGGTTTCATTGATAAAATTCCGGCTCCCTGGGTTTTAAAACCCCGTTCTGAAGCTTCAGCATCAGGAATACAAAAAATTAAAACAAAAGATGAGCTTTGGGATGCGCTCAATGCTCTCGGAGAGGAAAGACATTTGTTTTTACTGGAAAGTTTTAAGCCCGGCGATGTTTATCATGTTGACAGCCTTACGTTTAATAAAGAAATTATATTTACCTCTGCTTCAAAATATCTTGCCCCGCCTATGCAGGTTTCTCATGAAGGTGGCGTTTTCAGAACAAAAACTTTAGGCAGATATTCTGACGAATTTAAAGCTTTAGATGAAGTTAATGCTAAAGTTTTATCGAGTTTTGGCTTACTAAACGGTGCAACTCACACAGAATTTATCCGCGGGAAAGAAGATGGAAAATGGTATTTTCTGGAAACATCTTCCAGGGTCGGAGGTGCGCATATCCCTGATTTGGTGGAAGCTTCAAGCAATATCAATATCTGGCGGGAATGGGCAAAAATTGAAGATGCTTTATTAAGAGGCAAAAATTATGAAATAACAAAACCGACGGGATATTATTCCGGGCTGATCGTGGCTTTAATTAAAGATAAAGAGCCCGATTATAACGAATTTGAATGCGAGGAAGTCGCAAAATTTATCCCGATCGATTATCATGTTGGAATTGTTTACAAATCAAATGATTCGGCCAAAATTCAGGAAAGACTGGATTGCGCTGCAGAAAAAATTCAGGATCATTTTTTAAATATTCTTCCGCCACAAAGCAGACCGACAAGTTAAGGAATTAGGAATTAGGAATTAGGAATTAGGAATTAGCAAAATTATTCATAATCTAATTATTAATTATCATTTATCATTCATCAATTATAATTAAATATGCCTCAGATAGAACACTCCGATTATTATTCACATATATTAGGAACAAGCCTTAAAGTGGAAGTTACAGGACATTTCGGTTATCCGATCGTTATGTTTCCCACTTCTCAAGGCCAATATACTCAAAACAATGACTTTCATTTAAACGGAAGCATCAACTGGTTTATTGAGCAGGGAAAAGTCAAATTATACAATATACAAACCATCGATGGTTGGAGTTTTTATGACGAAAAAATATCTCCACAACAAAGGATTAAAAATTATGAATTATACGTTCAGTTTTTAATTAAAGAGTTTATTCCGTATATCCAGAAACTTCATGAAACACATCGTGTAGCAGTTGCCGGAGCGAGTTTCGGAGGATATCACGCCGCCAATTTTGCCTTCCGGTTTCCGGATGTGGTTTCGCATTTATTCTCTCTTTCGGGAGCTTTCAGCATAAGAAATTTCATGGATGGATATTCTGATGAATTGGTTTATTTCAATTGTCCGAGAGAGTTTGTAAAAAACGACGAAGCCTGGAAATACAAGCATATGCACATTGTTTTAAGCACTTCCGATCAGGATATCTGTAAAGATAAAAACCTTGAAATGGCAGATATTTTACGCGCAAAAGGCATTGATTTCTGGTATGATGAAAGAAAATGGATCAACCATGACTGGCCTTTATGGAGAATGGTTTTCCCGACATTTATCGGAAGATTTTTCTCTTAAATTTAATTAAATCAAAAAAATATATACAACATTAAAAAAACAACAATTATGGCAAAAAAAGTAGGAATTCTATTCGGGATGGAAGATACATTTCCTTGGGCATTTATTGACAAGGTAAATGAATTGGGAGGTGGAGAAATTATTGCAGAAGCGGTGACTATTGACAAATTAGAACAAGGCGCAGATTACGGATATGCAGTAATTATAGACAGAATTTCACAAGATGTTCCTTTTTACAGAGCATATTTAAAAAATGCTGCATTAAATGGGACTTATGTTATCAACAACCCTTTCTGGTGGAGCGCAGACGAAAAGTTTTTCAACAATGCTTTAATGTCAAAACTGGGAATTCCACTTCCAAAAACGGTTTTGCTGCCATCTCATGAAAGACCGACAGATACTACAGAAAAGTCATTCAGAAACCTGAAATTTCCTCACGATTGGGAATACATTTTCGAATATGTAGGTTTTCCTGCTTATATGAAACCTCACGACGGTGGCGGCTGGAAAAGCGTTTACAGAGTTGAAAATCCTGAAGATCTTTGGAATAAACTGAGCGAAACAGAGCAATTGGTAATGATGGTTCAGGAAGAGATCGTTTTCGACGATTATTACAGAGTATATTGTTTGGGACAGAAATATGTTCACATCATGCCTTATGAGCCGAGAAATGCACATCATCTGAGATATGCAACAACGCATCAGACGCAAGGTGAAGAATTGGAGAAATTATTAAAAACCATTCACGATTATACCATTAAAATGAATCAGGCTTTGGGCTACGATTTTAATACAGTAGAATTCGCGATCAGAGACGGAATTCCTTATGCGATCGACTTCTGCAACCCTGCTCCGGATGCAGACAGAAATTCTGTGGGTGAAGAAAACTTCGCATGGATCGTAGAACATTCTGCAAAATTAGCAATTGAGAAAGCTAAAGAATATGTTCCAGGAAAACAAAATATCTCTTGGGGGACTTTTGTAAAAGATTCAGTAAAATAAACCATAAAAAACATTAAAAGCACGAAAAAAAATGCATCAATTTACTATTGGAATCGAAGAAGAATATCAGATCATTGATGTTGAGAGCCGGGATCTGGTTTCTCATGTTTCGAAAATCATCGAAGGCGGAAAAGCTGTTTTAAGTGAAAACTTAAAGCATGAAATGCACGAATCCATGATTGAAATGGAAACCGGTATCTGCCAGAATATTCAGGAAGCAAGAGCTGAATTAACGAATCTTAGAAGACATTTAATTAAAACAGCCCATGAGCAGGGACTCCGCGTTTCAGGAGGCGGAACCCACCCTTTTTCAAACTGGGAACACAACACGATAACGGATGGTGAGCGTTACAACAAAATTGTAGACGATATGGGTGATGTTGCCCGCGGAAATCTTATTTTCGGCCTCCATGTTCATATCGGGATTCCGAATCGTGAAGAAGGAGTAAGAATTCAAAATGTGATGCGGTATTTTCTGCCCCACGTTTATGCATTGTCAGTTAATTCCCCATTTTGGATTGGCAGAAATACAGGTTTCAGATCTTACAGACAGGAAATTTTCGTGAAATTTCCGAGAACGGGAATTCCGAGTTATTTTAATTCTCTGGCAGAATTTGACAGCTATGTTGATCTTTTAGTAAAAACAGGAACGATCGATAATGCCAAGAAAATCTGGTGGGATCTGCGGGTTCATCCATTCTATCCGACGATTGAATTCAGGATTTGCGATATGCCTTTAAGGATTGAAGAAACGGTTTGTCTTGCTGCCATTATGCAAAGTTTGGTTGCTAAAATTTACAAATTGCATCAGCAGAATTTAAGTTTCAGAAGCTACAGACGATTATTGCTTAATGAAAATAAATGGAGAGCTTCCAGAGACGGAATACATTCACAATTAATTGATTTTGGGAAAGAAGAATCGGTTCCTTATCCGGATTTATTAAAAGAATTGCTTGAATTTATTGATGATGTAGTGGATGAATTAGGATGCAGAAATGAAGTGGAATATGCATGGAAAATCCTGGAAAACGGAACGGGGGCAGACAGACAGCTTCAGGTCTTTAAAGAAACAGGAGATCTTAAAAAAGTCGTTGATTATATGATCTCAGAAACAGAGTATGGCATAACACATGGCGAAACCACTTTATAATTTTTTGGTAACTTTGTAAAAATATGAAGTAGTATGAAGAATATTCGAATCGCTTTGCTGGATATGAACAACAATCATGTCAATCAGGGTTTTAGAAACATTAAAGAAATTTCTGAAGCTTTTCAGCGAAGCTCTGAGGAAAACGTAAACATTAAAACATTTGATGTAAGGTTTAAGAATGAAATGCCGGATATTCAGGATTTTGACATTTTTATTTCTTCCGGAGGTCCCGGAGATCCTCACAGGGAAGGCGTTGAATGGGAGGACAAATTTGCCAGCTTTTTAGATCAGATTTTTGAACATAATAAGTATAATGACGATAAAAAGTATTTATTTTTAATTTGTCATTCATTTCAATTGGCCAGCATTCACTGGGAATTGGGTAATATCTGTAAGAGAAAATCTTATTCTTTCGGGGTAATGCCGGTTCACAAAACAGAAGAAGGCGAACAGGAATTTTTATTTAAAAATCTTCCCGACCCTTTCTACGCGGTAGATTCAAGAGCGTTTCAGTTTATTGAACCAAATCATGAACGTTTTGATGAACTGGGAATGAAAATCGTGGCCATTGAAAAATTCCGTCCGCATATCAATCTGGAAAGAGCGGTGATGGCGATCCGTTTTTCCGAAGAGATCTTTGGAACACAATTTCATCCTGAGGCCAATCCTGAAGGCATGGTTGAAAATCTGAAAGACGAGAAAAATAAAGAAGCCATGATCGAGAATTTCGGAATGGAAAAGTATCTTGAAACAATCGACAGAATGGATGATGAAGACAAGATTATCTTAACTCAGGCGCAGATCCTCCCGAGATTTTTGCAGTTTGCAAAAAAAAACGTTTTGAAGGAAATTAAAGCAATGGCTTAAAATAAAATCCACATTTTTTAAATATAAACTATCATTAACAAAGAATCGAGCAAATAATTGCTCGATTTTTTAAAATCACAAAGAAAAAAATATGATTTCAAAATACAGAAAACAATTTAATAGCGAGTTTTCACAGGAAAAATATCAGCAATTAAAGGATATTTTAAAGCAAAAAAGTGGGATCGAACCTACTTTTAGAATCTCTGAAAGTCCGCTTTTTTTAACCAAAGAATTTGAAAATAAGCTTATTGACGCTACCGAAAGTATTATTGATCAGATCAAAGCTTTACCTCCGGAAACCCTTCAAAAAGCTGTTCCTGAAAACTGTAATGTTCCCAACGATACCCAAAAGCCTCATTTTTTTACCATCGATTTTGGAATCTGTAAAAGCGAAAATGGTGAAATTGAACCTCAATTAATTGAACTTCAAGCCTTCCCATCGCTGTATGCTTTTCAAAAAGTTTTCGAAGATACATTTTGTGAAGTGTATCCTTTTCTTACTGAAATCAGGAACAAAATGCCCCATGAAGAATTTAAAAATTATTTAAAAGAGTTAATTCTTGGCAATGAAAACCCTGAAAATGTCGTTTTATTAGAAATTTATCCTGAAAAGCAAAAGACAGCGATTGATTTTGCCCTTACCGAAAATTTATTGGGAATAAAAACGGTTTGTCTAACGAAAGTTAAAAAGCAAGGGAAAAAATTATTCTATGAAAACGACGGAAAATTAGTTGAGATCAAAAGAATCTACAACAGAGTGATTTTTGATGAATTAGACAAAATTCCTGATCTTAAGACTGAATTTGATTTCCGTGAAGATATTGATGTAACCTGGGTTACGCATCCGAACTGGTTTTTTAAAATATCAAAATTTCTTTTGCCGATGCTGAAACATCAGTTTGTTCCGAAAAGTTATTTTTTGCACGAATTTCCGGACAGTGAAAAGCTTGAAAATTTTGTTCTGAAGCCTTTATTTTCTTTTGCAGGAAGTGGAGTTAATTTAAATCCAACAAAAGAAATTACAGACGCGATTAAGGATAAAGAAAATTATATTTTACAAAGAAAAGTAACTTACGAACCCATTTTTGAAGATATTAACGGAGAATTTTCTAAAGCTGAAATCCGTTTATTGTATATTTGGAGAGAAAATGACGAACGCCCTATTTTATTGGAAAACCTTGGAAGAATGACAAAAGCCGCGATGGTAAATGTAGATTTTAATAAAAAAGATGCCATCTGGATTGGCAGTTCTAATGCGTTTTTTGGAGAGGAATAACTAAAATTTTATATCAAAATACAGATGCTTCGCTTTGCTCAGCATTACAGCAAAAACCTTCGAAATTTCGAAGGTTTTTTAATGGAGTTTGGTTTCAGGGTTTCGGCTTCTTCGAAGCCGAAACCTGAAACCTCACAATAATAACCCATTTCAAGCCTTTAAAAAACTTTAATTAAGCCTGCTTTTTTTCGTTTACATAAGATAAATAACTTTTTGATTATCAGAACTTTAAAAATTCACAATAATTTGATTTATTTTAATTACTTTTAACATAAACTTTTAACCATAAAACAAAATATTATGAAAACAACAATTTCAAATGACGAATTTTATGCTGGCTTACAGCAACTTCCAAAACCTCAATATCCATTTCCTGATTTTATTCATCCTGATTTTCAACAACAAAGACAAGAATATTACGACTGGATTGACAAAGAGTATATTTTTCACAGCAAAGAATCCCGCGAAAAGCATAAAAAACATAATCTGGTTGATATTGCATCACGAGGCTGCCCTTTTTTAAAAAACATTGAAGAATTGCGGCCATTAGCAAGCTACGCAGCCAATGGTGCGATGATGGATGATTATTGGGACCGTTGTTCAAGCAAGGAAATGGATGAAATATGTAATCGCACGATGGCATTACTAAATGGTGACGATTCTAATGAACCTACTGATAATGGTATATCCCATCAATTCTGGATATTAAGACAAGATTGTCTACAATGTGAGATGCCGGAACGATTATATAAAAAATTTATAAAAACAATACATGATGTTCTTATCGGATATTCGTATGAAAGGGTTTATTACAGGACAAATACGATTCCTCCTTTGGCTGTTTTCCTCATAATTCGTGAAGCCACAAGCGGTGCACATCCTTTTTGTCAGTACGTAGCCATGCAGAAAGAATACCGCCAATTTCCCGACGAAATATTAGAGCACCCACATATTAAACGCCTCCATACGCTTTGCGCTTTAATGATCGGAATCCACAATGATATTATTTCTCTTCCAAAGGAGCTTCATCGAGAAGAAGATACGATGAATCTTGTAAAAGTATTGCAGCAGGAGCATAAAATATCGACAAAAGATGCCTATATGATGGCCTTGGAACTACACGATAATTATTTAAAGGAATTTTTGATATTACAGCAATATTTGCCACCATTTGATAAATGGCAGGATATGGTGTATAATTATGTGCAGGATCTTGGCATTATGGTAGCCGGAGTTTATGCGTGGCATACCAATGATACAACCCGTTATGTAAACGGAGGATATGTAGATGGCGAATATATCAGTCAGGATTAAGAAATTAGAAATCCCTGAAAATAGTTGTTTTTAATCTAATTTCAGGGATTTCAATTATTTTTAAAACTAAAAAATATTAAGTTTAAATCTTATCATCTTCCAGCAATTCTCTTGCCTGATAATCCTGTACCAGCTCGATTGCATTAGAAATTACATCGCTTAAAGCCGTAATGAATGCGCCTTCTTCGGCCATTCCCATGGCATGTTTCAGGGCATCGATTTCTTTAGGAATAATCTCATAGCTTACATCTCTTCCTGCAGCGTGAATTCCGTCAATAATTAATCCGTTGATTTCTTCTTCTTTTCTTCCGCGAAGATGTTTTTCGTTTCTGATAATGATATAATCAAACATTCTTCCTGCAATTTTTCCGCATAATTTGATATCTTCATCCCTTCTGTCACCGACTCCCGAGATGATTCCTATCTTTTTGGTAGATTCTACATTTTTTAGATAATCTTCGATCGCTTCATAACCCGCAGGATTGTGTGCAAAATCAATCAGAACCTTAAAGCTTTTAAACTTAAAAACATTCAATCTTCCCGGAGTAAGCTGTGCGCTTGGAATAAATGTTCTCAAAGAATTTGAAATATCTTCAATACCAAAACCTTGAAGATAACACGCCAGACTCGCTGCCAAAACGTTTTCAATCATGAATTTCGCCTTTCCTTCCATTGTGATCGGGAAATCTTTTGCTTTACCGATTCTGATCTTCCAGTCGCCTTTTTTAATGGTTACAAAACCTTCTTCATAAACGCAGGTAATTTTTCCTTCTTTTGCGAATTTCTTAATGTGACGATTATTTTCATCCATGCTGAAAATCGCAACATTACTCTGTAAGTCATTCACAATTCTCATAGAATATTCATCATCGGCATTCATCACGCTCCAACCGGTTTTCTTTACACTGTCAAGCACGACTCTCTTTACTTTCGTCAAGTCTTTCAGATTGTGAATATCATTCAAACCTAAATGATCTTCTTTAATATTGGTTAAAACACCGATATCACATTGAGAAAAGCCTAATCCTGAACGCAGAATTCCGCCTCTTGCTGTTTCCAGAACGGCAAATTCTACTGTTGGATCTTTCAGGATAAATTCAGCAGAAAGAGGACCAGTTGTGTCGCCTTTCGTCAACATCGTATTTTGAATATAAATTCCGTCAGAAGTCGTAAATCCAACTCTGAAACCGTTATTTTTAACAATATGTGAAATTAATCTCGTCGTAGTAGTTTTTCCGTTGGTACCGGTAACTGCAATAATCGGGATTGTAAAAGGTTTTCCCTGAGGATACAACATATCGACAACCGGCGCCGCCACGTTTCTCGGAAGTCCTTCACTTGGCGCCAGGTGCATTCTAAAGCCCGGAGCAGCATTAACTTCAATGATCGCTCCACCACTCTCTTTTAAAGGTTGGGTAAGGTTTTCGGCCATAATATCAATTCCGCAGACATCCAAACCGATGATCTTGGAAATCCTTTCTGCCATCGTAATATTTTCTGGGTGAACCATGTCTGTAACATCAATGGAAGTTCCGCCAGTAGAAAGGTTTGCCGTTGATTTTAAATAAACAATTTCTCCTTTTTGAGGAATTGATTCAAGGGTGTAATGAAGCTTCTCAAGAAGTTCTAAAGTATCTTTGTCAACTGCAATTTCAGTCAATACATTTTCATGCCCATACCCTCTTCTTGAATCTTTATTTTCTTTATCAATTAATTGCTGAAGGTTTGATTCGCCGTCGCCCACAACATGAGCAGGAACTCTTCTTGCAGCCGCAACCATTTTATTATTAATCACCAAAACTCGGAAATCATAACCCGTAATATATTTTTCAACAATTACTTTTTTAGAATATTTCTGAGCGTGTTCCAAACCGATTTTCGCAGCTTCCCAATCATTAACATTAATTGAGGAGCCTTTTCCGTGATTTCCGTCCAAAGGCTTTAAAACGATCGGATAATTTATTTTCTTGATAACTCTTTCCAATTCATCTTCTTCCATCACCAGATCTCCCGTTGGAACAGGAATTGCGGCATCATGAAGCATTCTTTTTGTGAGCTCTTTATTACATGCAATATCTACGGCAATTGAGCTTGTTTTCCCTGTAATTGTAGCCTGAAACCTTTGCTGATTGACCCCGTAACCAAGCTGTACCAAAGAATTTGTCCCTAATCTGATCCAGGGAATCCTTCTGGAAACCGCTTCTTCAACAATACTTCCCGTCGAAGGGCCAAGACGCACTCTTTCTCTGATCTCCTTTAATTTCTGAATACAGGCATTTAAATCATATTCTTCTCCTTTAATTAAAGCCTGTGCAATTTCTACAGCCTGTTCTGCAGCATAAATTCCTGCATTTTCTTCAATATAATCAAAAACAACATTATAAATCCCCGGAGTTTTGGTTTCACGCGTTCTTCCAAAACCGGTATCCATTCCCGCTAAAGTCTGTATTTCCAAAGCAATATGCTCAATGACGTGCCCCATCCAGGTGCCGGTTTCCACTCTGTGAAAAAAACCACCTTCTACCCCTTCCGAACAGCGATGCGTATATAATGACGGTATCAGCTTTTCAATCCTTTCTCTGAAGCCTTCGATTTTATTGGTAGGAAAATTTTCCATCTCCTCAAGATCCAACCTCATCTGTATCAGCTTCTTTCTTCTGATACTCCAAATATTCGGACCGCGCAAAGCCTGTATCTTCTCAATTTTCATAGTCATTTTGCATTTTTATAATTTAATAATAACATCTTCTAAAATCAAAGATAATGTAAAAGCTAAAATAAAACGATACCACACTTAAAGATTTGTCAAAAAAGACCGAAATTTTATTAACAAATCTAAAAACCTCAAAATCAACTAAAATGTGGTATAGATTTCGCTAAATGTTAATTATTTTTTAAATTTGCACACTATGATGAAACCAGTTGGAAAATTAATCGTTATCGGAGGGGCTGTAAACAAGGGCAGCTTCGCAGAAACCGACTTCGATCAGAATATAGAGAAAAACCTCAACTTTTTTGAAAGAGGCATTTTACGAAAAATCATTAACGAGTCTAAGCTTAAAGAAGATTCTGTCATTGAAATCGTAACAACCGCCTCCCAAATCCCCCAGATTGTAGGTACAGAATATAAGAAAGCATTCGAGTTTTTGGGTGCTAAAAATGTCAATATCCTTGATATCCATAATCGTGGAGAAGCCAATTCCGACGCGATGGTTGCGAGAGCAAATGCTGCAGATGTAGTGATGTTCACCGGTGGAGATCAGTTGAGATTAACCTCAATTCTTGGCGGAACAAGATTCCACGATACTATTTTATTAAAATACCAGGAGCAGGATTTTATTTATTCAGGAACTTCTGCCGGGGCCGCTGCTGCCTCTGAAAATATGATCTATCAGGGAAGCAGTTCGGAAGCTTTGTTGAAAGGTGAAATTAAAACTACACAAGGTTTAGGATTAATCGATAATGTAATTATTGATACTCATTTCGTACAAAGGGGAAGAATCGGACGTCTTTTTCAGGCTGTTGTCAATAATCCGAGAACATTGGGAATTGGATTGGGTGAAGATACCGGGCTTTTTATTCATAACGATGTCATGACCGCTGTAGGCTCCGGGCTTGTAATCTTGGTAGACGGAAGATTTATTAAAGATACCAATCTTACTAATATTAACCTTGGAGAACCTATTTCTATTGATAATTTAACCGTTCATGTAATGTCGATGAACGATCATTATGATTTAACGACAAAAACATTAACGATTGAAAATTCTCAGTTTAATCCGATACCGCAAGATAAATAATAAATGATTAGCGATAATTGATCAATGATTTGGTTGATAAATAAATTAACTTCGTCAAAAATATCAATTATCATTTATCAACTATCAATTATATTTTCATGAAAATAATCATCCACGGCGGGTTTTTCTCGGAAAGCGATCAAAGCCACGAAGTAAAAGTTGCCAAACAAAATTCTTTAAAAAATATCGCTCAAAAAGCTTTTGAATATTTACAGAACAATTCTGCTTTTGATACGGTTGCGTATGCCGTTTCTTTGCTTGAAGATGATGAACTGTTTAATGCCGGAATCGGTTCGCAAATTCAAAGTGACGGTGTAATTCGCATGAGCGCAGCCATTATGGATGGTGAAACGCAAAAATTGAGCGGTGTTATCAATATTCAGGATGTAAAAAACCCAATTTTTGTTGCAAAAGAATTAATGAAAGAAGATGACAGGGTTTTGGGCGGAAATGGCGCAAAAAATTACGCTTCCGAGCACGGTTTTGAAAATTTTTCAACTGAAATTCCTCAAAGAAGAAAAGAATATGAAGCAAAACTCAACAACGGCGGAAAAGGAACTGTCGGTTGCGTAGCGATTGATAAAAATGGAAAACTTGCTGTTGCCACTTCCACTGGCGGAAAAGGATTTGAAATTCCCGGAAGAATCTCTGATTCTGCGACGGTTGCAGGAAATTATGCCAATTCTTTCTGCGCAGTAAGCTGTACAGGCGTTGGCGAAGATATTGTAAGCAATGCTACTTCCGCAAAAATTGTTACCCGGGTTACCGACGGAATGAGCCTTAAAAATGCTTTTATTAAAACTTTTGAAGAATTAAAAACAATCGATGGTTTTGCAGGTGCGATTGCCATTGATAAAGATGGAAATATTTATCATCAGGATTCTCATCCTACAATGGTTTTTGCAAGTTTTGACGGAGAAAATTTTGAAGTTTTCAATTAATTTTAACATTTATTTATAATTCAATCTGTTTTTTTGGCACACATTTTACATGATTACTAATAACAAAATTTTAATATTTAATAACTTAAAAAAATAGAAATCATGGGAAACAAGACAAAAGGCTTTTTAGCTTTATTAGGTTTAGGTGCTTTGGCTTATTGGAAATATAAGCAATCGACTCCGGAAGAGCAGCAAGCGGTAAAAGATAAGATCAATAATGCAAAAGATAATTTAAATAAATGGGGAAATGATCTGAAAACGAAAGCCAACGATGTTGCTTCCCAAGTTCAAAGTAAAGTGGACGAAGTGAAAACAAAGGCAGAAGATTCTTATAATTAAGAATAGTTTTTTTTAACATTCATATATAGAAAATCCTCGTAATTATTTGATTACGAGGATTTTTTACTATTAATGCTTATTTTTGGTTTAATTTTTCTATCAGCTTTTTCTTTTGGTCTGAAAATTCTTCTTCAGTCAAAACTCCGTTTTCTTTTAGTTTTCCCAAATGTTCTAACTGATCTAAAACTGTAGGTTGGTGTTTAGGCTGAAAATATTCTTTCGGACGAGACATGAAATCTCTTACTTTTTCACAAAATAATTCAGCAAAATATTTTCCAACCCCGTCAATTTCAATGATATTATCTGCTGTATGAATGTCTATTGAAGCCAACATCAGCTCTTTTTCATATTGAATTGAACTCACTTTGTCGTAAGAAAAATCTTCAACTTTTAATCCATACATAAATTCTTTATCAACAAAAATCAGCCTTCTGTCAGTTGCTACCAAAATAATGTGATGTTTTGAGGTTTTATTTCTGCCTTCAACCAAATAAACGATTTTTTCATCTGCTGAAAGTATTTCCGGTAGCTCGCGAATCTCTTTTCTTGCAAAAATTGTGGGATTAATATCTAATTTTTCTAACTCGTCTTTTATTTCGTCAAGTCTTGATTTTTCACTCATGTATTATCGTTTTAAAATAATTTATGAACCTAAATTACTACTTTCTTCGAATATAATTTTTATTCATTTTAAAAATTCGAAATTTCATCAGTGATTACGATTGAAGTATAAATACTGTAATGTTCCCAACTCAATGATTCATACAAAGTTTTACCCTCTTTCGTTGCCACTAGGAAATTATTTGAAATACCTTTTGATAAGGCAATTTTTTCAAGTTCTTTCATGACAAAAGTAGCAAGCCCTTTTCTTCTGTGATTATTTTCGGTCAAAATTCTATCATAAACAGCCAAATCATCAACAAGAACAACCCGACCCATTGAAGCCAATTCACCATTTTTAGTAACAATTTTCACCACAAAAGTTGAGTTATATTGATCAAACTCTACCCTATAATCATTATGCAGAGTCACATTGGGAAAATTCATCGGATGAAAACAATACATCATATAACCTTGTGGCTGAATTTCCCATTTTTTTGATATTTTATCTTTAAAATCATCGAAAGAAGCACAGACTTTTAGAAAAACCCAAGGTTCGTCGATCAATTTTGTTAGCTGAATGAAATCTTCGTTGAGTTCTGCGAATACATAACGCTCTTTTTGTTTTGGATCTCCAACTTCAACCTTAAAGCCTGATTTATATTTAATCGGCAAAGGCAGATCTCTTGACAAAGACCAGCCTTTCAGCCATTTTTCTATTATATCTTTAGTGACTTCTTTTTTCAAATTTAATTATCCTAAAAACTCTTCCAAAGAAACTGTTTTCTGTTCTCCAGCTTCAAGGTTTTTAAAAGTAACAGTTCCGTTTTTTATTTCTTCTTCGCCTAAGAAAACGAGGTTTTTAATTCCTTTCTTTTCTGCATAAGTAAATTGTTTTCCTATTTTTGAATTCTCGGGATAAAGCTCTGCAGAAATGCCTTTTTCCCTTAACTTCATAATAAGTTTTAAGGCTTCCAGTGTTTCCTCACCTCCAAAATTAGCGAATAGATATTCTACTTTTGAAGTGGCTTCTTTAGGGAAAAGATCAAGCTCTTCCAACACCAGATAAATCCGGTCTAATCCAAAAGAAATCCCGATTCCCGGAATATTTTTCACTCCGAAAACCTCTGTAAGATTATCATATCTTCCGCCTCCGCCAATAGACCCCATTTGTGCTTCGTCAGCTTTTACTTCGAAAATTGCACCTGTATAATAATCTAAACCTCTCGCCAACGTAATATCAAAAACAAGATTTTGAATATCAATTCCTAAACTTACGGCTTTAGTAAGAACAAATTCCAACTCTTCTACTCCTTTTAAGCCAATCTCATTTCCTGCAAATTTTTCTTTTAACTGAAGAAGATTTTCAAGCGCATCATTTGACTGATTGAATAAAAATTCCAACTTATCAATCGATTCCTTAGAAATTTCTCTTTCAAGCAATTCTTTTATAACACCATCTTTTCCAATTTTATCTAATTTATCGAGAGCAACGGTAAAATCGATCAATTTATCTGTAATTCCTGCATATTCTGCCAATCCGGAGAGAATTTTCCGGTTGTTCATATGAATGGTTACAGACAATTTTAAATCCGCAAAAGATTTTAAATACAGTTGAATCAACTCCACTTCCTGCCAAAGACTTTCACTTCCCACAACATCGGCATCACATTGATAAAACTCTCTGAAACGTCCTTTCTGAGGGCGGTCAGCTCTCCAAACCGGTTGAATTTGGTAACGTTTATAAGGGAATGTCAATTTACCGTGGTTCATTGCTACAAATCTCGCAAAAGGCACAGTTAGGTCGTAACGAAGGGCTTTATCTGAAATTTGGGAAGTTAGTTTCTGATGGCTTTTATTATCCCAATCTTCCTGATTTACTTTAGAGGTATAATCTCCTGAATTTAAAATTTTAAAAATCAGACGATCTCCTTCTTCTCCATATTTCCCTGTTAATGTTGAAAGATTTTCAAAACTTGGAGTTTCCAATGGCTGAAACCCGAATAACTCGAAATTATTCTGTAAAATATTAATAATATATTTTCTTCTGAAAACTTCTTCTGCTGTAAAATCTCTCGTCCCCTTTGCTAAACTTGGCTTCATTTTTATATTGATAAATGATAATTAATTGATAAGTATTGCAAAAATAGTGAATTGAAAAGACTTTTGATACATCAATAAAGCTGAAGAAATATTTCTCCAGCTTTTGATTGATTTTTATTCAATCATTTGTGTTTATTTAGCTTCTATGAAAATTTAATCTAAATGCTTTCCAGGATTTCTAAAATTTCTTCACCATAATTTTCAATTTTATGCTTTCCAAAACCTTTGATATCCAGCAGTTCTTCTTTTTTGGCTGGCTTATATTTTGCAACAGAAGCCAGTTCTTTGTTGGTTGCGATAAAATATGTTGGCAGATTTTGTTCCTTTGCTTTTTCTGATCTCCAGAGTTTTAAGGCTTCCAGAATTTTAATTTCATCATTATTTAAAATGTCATTTTCCGCCGAATATTTTGCATTTTTGGGCTCTTTAACGGTAATATTTGCATTTTGTATAGGTTTCAATTCATCAAAATACAGGACTACAGACCAATAATTTTCATTGTTTACAAAAGCCGTTTCCACTTTTATAATTTCATTGTATTCAAGGAAATTATCTAATGTTTTCTGATCCTGATATAGAAATTCTTCCGGCAATCTTATTTTAAAAACTTTTACTTTCATCATTTGTGTTTTTACCTTTATTTACCTCCCAAAAGCAGAATTTCATCTACCTTAATCTCTGTAATATATCTTTTTACGCCGTCTTTATCGTCGTAAGATCTATAGGTTAATTTCCCTTCGATGGCAATTTCTTTTCCTTTGGAAACATATTTCTGAAAAATTTCCGCGGTTTTTCCAAAAGCAATTAAATTGTGCCATTGTGTTTCTTCTACTTTCTCCCCTTTTGCATTGGTGTAATGATCGCTTGTCGCCAACGATACGCTTGCTTTCACACTTCCGCTTTCAAAGTTTACTATTTCAACTTCTTTTCCTGTGTAACCTATTAATGTTACCTTGTTTCTTAGTGACATAATTTTTTAATTTAATTGTTTAATAATTCAGATAAGAGACGCTCACTTTTTTCTCAAATCTCTGTTACAAAGATTGGGGATTTAAGTAGCCGGAGTCGGGAGAAAACTATTTAAATCCGTTTGTAGTCGTTTGAAATCGGATATTTTTAGTATATTTGATTATTGTAATTTTATGAAAAGACCAATAAACATTTTTGAATTCCCTATTAATCTGGGACTTACAAAAAAAGAACATGAAACAGAGCCTGGAGTAAAAAAACTTCCAGACTGGTTCAGAAAATTTGACTTTCATAAAAAAATTAATCCGAAAAATATTTTCAGACTTGAAGCTCCGGAATATGCAATGGATTTTGATGCAGAAACTGGCGTAAAAAATGCTGATAAAATTATTGAATACGCTAAAAAGCAATCTGAAATTATTCTGAAAAATTTTAATCAAAATATCTTCAACATTATTCTCGGTGGCGACTGCAGTATCCTTATCGGAAATGCAGTTGCACTCAAAAAGCTGGGAAACTATGGTTTATTTTACCTCGACGGGCACACAGATTACATCCCTCCCCAACTTTCCACAAGCGGTGGTGTGGCAGGAATGGATCTTGCGATTGTTGCAGGTTTAGGTCATGAAAAACTGACAAATATTGAAAGTCTTAGACCTTATTTTAAGGAAGAAAATATTTTCTGTGTCGGAAATGCAGAAATTGATGATCGTGAATATGTTGGGCAAATTTTAAACTCCGGAATCCATTATTTCGATCTTTATAGATTAAGAAAAAATGGTTTCAGAAAAACTTCCGAAGATTTTTTATATTTAATCAAAGAAAAAAAACTTGATGGTTTTTTCATTCATTTTGATGTTGATGTTTTAAAGGACGAAATTATGCCCTGCGTTGACAGTAGAATGGAAGACGGCATTGATTATAACGATTTGAAAGAAATTCTACTGCCTTTGTTAAATAACGAAAAATGTTTCGGAATCGAAATCACGATCTTGGATTCTGACTATGATAAAAATGGTGATTATACCAAACCATTTATTGAAAATTTAATTCAGATAATAAATAATGAAGACTAAATGAGGAAGACGATAAAAAGAATGTTCAGAGTTTCAAAATATGTGATTTACAAGGAAACGCTGGTTGATTATAAAGAACATTTCTGGTCGTTTTTGGGTGCATTTTTCGGAATCGGGATTATTGCATTTATACAGTCTCATCAGCTTTTACAATTAGAAAATATCTTTCTGATCGGTTCTTTCGGAGCCTCCAGTGTTTTGATTTACGGGGCGATCCAAAGCCCGCTGGCACAGCCCAGAAATCTGATCGGCGGTCATGTTATTTCCGCGCTTGTCGGCGTTACCGTTTATAAAATTGTCCCGGATATTATTTGGCTTTCTGCACCTTTGGCTGTAGCTTTTTCTATTGTTTTAATGCAGTACACGAAAACTTTACACCCTCCCGGCGGTGCAACAGCTCTGATTGCCGTAAGCTCTGTGGGTAAAATTCCGGAATTGGGATATTGGTATGTTGTTTCACCGGTATTGTCGGGATGTATTATTTTATTAATTACAGCCTTGTTTTTTAACAATATTACATCCAACAGAAGCTATCCTACTCATAGCAGATTAAAAAATTTGATAAAGAAAAAACACAAACATACACACAAAATGAAAAAGTAAAAAATTATGAATTGTCTAGAATGTGGCGAAAAAATTATCGGTCGGTCAGACAAAAAATTCTGCAATGACGCCTGCCGGAATGCCTATAATAATAAGCAGAATAAAGATTCCAGTAATCTGATGCGGAATGTTAACAACAAACTCCGTAAAAATTACAGGATTTTAAACGAGATAAATGTTGACGGAAAAACTAAAATCTCCAAATCTAAGCTCGATGGCTTGGGTTTTGATTTTGATTATTTCACGAATCTGAAGGTTTATAAAAATGGCTCTGAATACAAATTTATTTATGATCACGGCTATAAACTTCTGGAAGATGATTTTGTATTGATTGTAAAAAATCAATTATAATACAGATTAAACTTAAAATTATTAACATGAAAGAAGTTGTTGTCATCACAGGAGCCAGCGGAATGATCGCTCATGAATTATTAAAAAAAATTCAGAATGATTATACTGTCAGGTTTTTAACCCGCAAGAAAAAACGTGAAAACGATTATGAATGGGATATTAAAAATCAAACCGTAGACGAAGCGGCTTTTGAAAATGTTTCTCATATAATTCATTTGGCAGGAGCCAATATTTCAGAAAAACGCTGGACCGATGAAAGAAAAAAGGAATTGATTTCAAGTCGTGTAGATTCGGCAAAACTTTTATTAAATACATTAAGAAAGAAAAATATTACGCTAAAATCTTTCATTTCTGCATCAGGAATTAATTTCTATGGAACTAAAACTACGGAGAAAATTTTTACTGAAAGCGATCTTCCGGGAAATGATTTTTTAAGTGAAGTTGTCGTTTTATGGGAAAGAGCTGCAGATGATTTTAAAGAGCAGAATCTTGCTGAAAGAGTGGTAAAAATCCGAACTGCGGTTGTACTTTCGGAGAAAGACGGTGCTTTAAAAAAGATGATCCCAACTATAAAAAACTACATCGGCTCACCTTTAGGAAGCGGAAAACAATATATGCCTTGGATTCATGTTAAAGATATTTGTTCGATTTACGAATTTGCTTTAAAAAATCCTCATATCCATGGAGCCTACAATGCCGTTGCTCCCGAGCATACAACGAATGAAAATTTAACAAAGAAAATCGCTGAAGTTCTCAAAAAACCATTATTCATGCCGAATGTACCCGCTTTTGTTTTAAAATTAATTTTCGGAGAATTGGCAAGCGCTTTGCTGGAGGGTTCAAGGGCTTCTTCGGAAAAAATCCGTAAAGAAGGTTTTCAGTTTGAGTTTCCTGAATTGAAAAAAGCTTTGGAAGATTTGCTTAACAATTAATTTAGCTAAAAATTTAATCAAGATTGTAAAATCTATGCAAAATATAAACGTAAATATTGAAAAGACAGAAATTTTATCCGACAACTGGTATGTTTTAAAAAAAGTAACTTTCAATATTCAAAAAAAAGACGGAACAGTTGAAAAACAAAGCAGAGAAGCCTACGACAGAGGAAATGGCGCTGTAATTTTACTTTATAATAAAAATTCCAATACGGTAATTTTAACGAGACAATTCCGGCTTCCCACTTTCATTAATGGAAATTCTACAGGAATGCTGATTGAGGCTTGCGCCGGTTTATTAGACAATGATAATCCCGAAGAATGCATAAAAAGGGAAACTGAAGAGGAAACAGGATACAGGATTTCTAAAGTCGAAAAAATATACGAAGCTTATATGTCGCCCGGTTCTGTGACTGAAATTCTTCATTTTTTTATTGCTGAATATTCAACCGAAATGAAAATCGCAGACGGTGGCGGACTTGATGATGAAGGAGAGAATATTGAAGTACTGGAACTTCCATTCGATGAAGCTCTTACGATGATTGATTCAGGAGAAATCAAGGATGCAAAAACGATTATGCTTCTTCAGCATCTCCGACTTAAAAATATTCTTTAAAGTTTAAAAATAAGTTAATTAAAATCAGAACACTATGAAACTACTATATTCATTAATTATTTTATTCTTATCAACATCTATTTTTGCTCAGAAAGGCAAAATGATGAGCACAAAAGAGAAAGCTGCTATCGAGCAATTCAAAAATGAATACAAAAAGAAAAACCACAAAAGATTTGACGGAAAAATAACCGCTACAGATACTGAGGTTCAGTTCAGTAACAAGTTTTTCTCCTATGATAAAACCGATAAAATTACTGGTCAGTTATTAAAAGAAGGTTTGCTTTATCCACAGCTTTTTACAGATTATCAGATGCAGAAATTTTTAGATGAAACGACAGATAAAACTCAAAAAAGATTTTTGAAGCTTCAAAAAGATCCCCGTGCAAGTTTTGATGTAAATAATGTAAAGCTGAGCAATGCAACGGAAATCACTGCTCTGAGCTCAATTCCCAGAACCAAAGTGTTTAAAATTAACTATAAAGACAATAAATTAGGAAATAATTCAATTCTATATCTAATTGAGCTTACGAATAAAAGTGCGACAAAAGAAACTTCGCTGGAAGATTTCATCAAAGGTTCAACATTGACTTATATTCAACAGGAAAGATTGGATTAAGAGCTTTAGACGTTCAGTTTTTTAAACAATAAATTGTAAATAATTATCGCCAAATAAATTAATACTGAATAACTTACAATTTTTTCAATTAAAAAGCTTACTTTTGCACCGCGAAATAAGGATTATATAGTATGAAAAGAGTTGGTGAGCACAGAAAGCTTCTTGGGGTTGATAAAACCGTTACATTAAAGGAATTAAAAACAATTTACAGGAATACGATGAAAGATACGCATCCTGATAAATTCATCAATGATGAAGCCGGCAAACTGGAAGCAGAAGAAAAAAGCAAATCTATTATTGAAGCTTACCATTTTTTAGTGAGCATCAACGAAGAAACGCAGGAAAAATATAAAGAAGAATATACTGAAACGATCACAAAATCTAATATTCAGGATTTTTATCTTGAAAAATCGGTGTTGAAAGTTCAGCATTTAAACGGAAATATGTACGAATATATCGGTGTTCCAAGGAATACCTACATAAAAATGGTAAATTCTGACTCTCCAAGCCGTTTTGCAAGAAGACATATTTATGGAAGTTTTATTTACAGAAAGGCTGGTGAAGCAATGGCTGAGTAATTTTTTCCAATAAAAATAAATAAAGGCTTTCAGTTTGTTCCGGAAGCTTTTTTTATTGGCTTTAAGCTTTAATTTAATATTTAATAATTTATGCAAAGAGCGCAAAGTTTTTTTAAAGATTCGCGCCTAGATCCCCTACGGGATGACAAAGATCCTGCTTATCTTTGAGATTGCTTCTTCGCTTTGCTCATCGCAATGACAAAAAAAGCGCATCATTTCTGATACGCTTTTCGGTTAATTAAGGTTGTTATATTAATCTAAATGTTTCGGTGTGTAACCGTCTTCACTTAGTTCTCTATGTTTATAATCGGCTTTCATTTCTGCAGCGTAATCGATTTTTTCTCCACCTTTTACTCTTCTTAAGATTGAATCAAAGATTGAATAAACTACCGGTACGATAATCAATGTAAGGAATAACGATGAAGTCAAACCACCGATGATTACCCAAGCCAGACCTTTGTTCATCTCCGCTCCTGCTCCACTTGCCAAAGCGATCGGAAGCATCCCGAAGATCATCGCAATCGTTGTCATTAAGATTGGACGAAGACGCGCATGGTTAGCCTGAACCAATGCATCGTGAGTGTTCGCTCCCGCTGCTTTTCTCGAATTCGTAAAATCGACGATCAAAATCGCGTTTTTCGCAACCAAACCAATCAACATGATCATCCCCAACATGGTAAAGATGTTCAGTGAATTGGCTGTTAAGGCAAGGATTACCATTACCCCGATCATCGCCAACGGAATTGAGAACAATACCACAAAAGGATACACAAAACTGTCATACAAGGAAACCATTACCAGGTAAACCAATACGATAGCAGCCAATAAAGCAATTCCCAACGTACCGAAACCTTCTTCCTGGTTTTCCATATCACCGCCCCACATATAATTTACCCCTGCCGGTTTTTTGTCGCTGTTCATAAACTGAGCAGACCATTCGTTGGCAACGTCTCCTACAGGACGACCTACCACTTTTGACAATACTTTTACAGAAGGCGCTTTATCTCTACGCTGCAGCAAACTCGGTCCCGAGCTCATATCTACATTCGCAAACTGACTCAAACGGACCTGCTCACCCGCAGGATTTGTAAAGATTAAGTTTTTAACATCATCAATCGATTTTCTGTTGTTGTCAGAAAGGCGGATGTTGATATCATATTCGTATTCTCCGGCTCTGTATTTTCCGTCTGTATTTCCGTTGAATGCGGTCTGCATCGTCTGTCCTACACTTGAAAGATTTAAGCCTAAAGAAGCCATTTTATCACGGTCGATATTTACTCTTACTTCAGGACTTCCTGTATCTGTCGATAATTCAGCATCTACAGATCCCGGAACTTTTTTCAATAATTCTAAGATTCTTGTCGCTTCTTTTGTTGCTGTTTCGTTGTCGGCAGCTGTTACGACCATTTCAATCGGTGCGTTATCTGCCCCCATTAATCCGATCGGTGCTGTTTTAAACTCAACTCCTGTGAATTTTTCTTCAAGATCACGCTTCATTTTTGCAGCGATGATGTCTGTACTTTCAGCACGTTCAGATTTATCGGTTAAGATTACCTGAATTTCAGACTGATAGATCGTAGCCTGTGCACTCCCAAATCCTGAAGACTGCTGACCAACAGTGGTAATCATATCTACTACATCTTTATTATTTCTTAAATATTTTTCAACATTTAAAGTAACCTGGTTTGTTTTTTCAACTGTAGCATCTTTTGATAATTCCATCTGAACTAAGAACTGGCCACGGTCCATTTTAGGGAAGAATTCTCCACCGATGAATCCGAAAGCAACCAACATAAATGAAGCAATCAATATAATGAAAGTCACTACCACTGTCATGATTCTTCTTAAAGTAGATTTCAGGCACCATTCAAGGATTCCTGTGATCCAGTGTGTGAACTTGTCAATCAATCCTTCAAACCAAAGGATAAATTTCTGGAACCAGTTTTTACCTGTTAAATGCTCCAGCTTACCAAATCTTGATGATAACCAAGGAATAATTGTAAATGAAGCCAATAATGAGAATAACGTTGCAATCACTACCGTGACACAGAACTGCTTCAAAATATCGGCAACCAAACCGGAGCTCATTGCAATCGGTAAGAATACCACCACAATTACCAATGTGATCGCAGAAACGGTAAATCCGATCTCAGAAGCACCATCGTAAGCTGCTCTGATCTTGCTTTTACCCATTTCCATGTGACGGTAAATGTTTTCCAGTACAACGATCGCATCATCCACAAGGATACCTACAACCAGGGAAAGCCCCAGTAAGCTCATTAAGTTTAATGTATATCCCATCAGGTATATTCCAATAAATGTTGCAATCAACGAGATCGGAATTGAAACCATTACGATAAATGCATTTCTGATACTGTGAAGGAATAAAAGCATCACAATCGCTACAAGAACTACCGCTAAGAACAGGTCAAAAATAACGTGATCTGCAGCTTCCAGGGTAAAGTCGGTACTGTCATCAACCGTTTTAATTTTAATTCCCTGTACCTGATAATCTGCCTGAACTCTTTCAATTGTTTTCTGAACACTCTCAGAAACGGAAACCGCATTGGCATCAGATTGTTTTTTGATCTGTAATAAAATAGTCGGGTTCTGGTTGTAACGGGCAACTTTTTCAATATCTTTTTGAGTATCAAAAACCCCTGCAACATCTGATAAACGAACCTGAACTCCATTTTTTGAAGAGACAACAAGATTGCTCATTTCTTCAATAGATCTATATTTCCCTGATAATCTGATGGTAGATTTTTCAGTTCTTGTTTTCAGGGCTCCTGTCGGGAAGTCAAGGTTTGATGAAAGAACCGCCTGCTGAACATCCCCAATGGAAAGTCCGTAACCCTGCAGTTTTTTCTCATCGATATTCACCTGAATTTCTCTTTCCTGCCCGCCCACAAGGTCAACTTGCGCTACACCATTTACACGGGAGAAAATAGGTTCTATTTTTTTGTCTAATAAGTCATAAAGCTGTTTGCTGTTTAGCTTATCACTCGAAATACTCATCGTCATGATCGGTAAATCATCGAGAGAGAATTTGTTTAGTGAAGGGGCATCCACATCATCCGGAAGCTCCGAAAGAATCGCATTTACCTTACGCTGAGCATCATTCAGAGCATAATTTACATCAGCTCCGGCATTCAGCTGAACCATGATCACCGATAAACTTTCGTATGATGAAGATTCTACCTTTTTCACGTTTTCCAAAGAACCTACGGCGTCTTCAATCTTTCGGGTAACGGAAGTTTCCACCTCGGCTGGCGAGGCTCCCGGGTATACCGTAGAAATGGTTACCATATTGGTTTCAAACTTCGGAATCAATTCGTATCCCAAGAGCGTATAACTCAGGATACCCCCTAACGTAAGTAACGTAAATAATACGATTACCAGCGTTGGTCTTTTGATCGATATTTCTGCTAACTTCATAAATCTACTACTTTACGATATTGATTTTTGAACCATTGTCAAGATTGATCTGTCCGCTGGTAATTACCTGTTCGCCACCGTTAAGACCGCTTAATATCTGTACTTTATCTCCGTAAATCTTTCCGATGGTTACTTTGATCAGTTTAGCAGTTCCGTTCTGAACAATAAATAATTGTCCTGAGCTTACCCCATTTACAAATGCCTCGGCAGGTACTGTCAGCATATTTTGAGTTTCTGCACCATGATTTGTTTTAAACAAAGCTGTTGCGTACATTCCTGCTTTTAAGTTTCCTTTATTCTGAACTTCAATTTCAACAGGGAAATTTAAAGAAGCATCACTTTTCGGAGCAATAAATGTAATTCTACCGCTGAAAGATTCATTCGGTAAAACATTAACATTAATAGGAACTTCCTGGCCAAGCTGAATTCTTCCGATCTGGCTTTCATCCACTAAAACTGAAAGTTTTAAGCTGTTAATATTTACGATTTCGAACATTGAAGACCCTACCGAAACCACTGTTCCCGGCTCAATCATTTTTTTATTGATCGTTCCGCTGATTCCTGCACGGATGCTTGTATCGTTTACTCTTACTCCCTGAGCTCTTACTGCTGCCTGCGCGTTTTTCAGCTGTAATCTTGAGTTGTCAAGCTGTTGTTTTGTAACACCTCCGGTTTTGTAGGCATTTTCATAACGTTGGTTGTCAATGATGGCATTCTGCAAATTATTCTGAGCCTGAGAAACATCAACCTCGATCGCATCTTTTTTGATGACAGCTAAAGTCTGACCTGCAGATACTCTTGATCCTTCTTTTACCAGAACGCTAACGATACGCCCGGCGATCTCAGAAGACTGGTTCATCTCCTGCTTTGGAAGGAAAGTACCGTTTGCCGAGTAATCTGTATTGATATTTTCTCTTGTCACCGTTACCACATTTACATTGATTTTATCAACCTGCTTGGCAACTTCTTTTACTTCTGTATCTTGTTTCTTTTTATTATCAGCGATCTTATATGCTGCCAAACCGATAAGTACAGCGGCTACGATGATATATATTAAAGTTTTTTTCATTATAGTTTATTATGGGTTTTGTAATGTGTTTAATTCTCCTTTGGCTTTAATTAATTTAATCTCAGCCTGCTTATACTCCAGTAAAGCGTTGGCATAATTCTGTTTTGCCTGCGTTAAGGCATTTTCAGAATCTAAAACTTCCGTAAGTGTTGCTAAACCGTACTGATAGTTTGATTGAGTATTTTTCTGAACTCTTTCAGCCAATCCTACATTATCCTTCATGCTTTCGAGGTTAATTAATGTATTTTCCATATTAGAAATGGCATTTCTGTGATCCAGGCTCAAAGTAAGTTTTGTATTGGCAATATCCTGATCCAGATCCTGAATATCTATATCTGCCTGCTGAATCTGGGCTTTTGTCTGACCACCCATAAAAATCGGAATTTTAATAGCCAAACCGATTGATGAATAATCACTCCAGTTGGTACCCTGAGAGGCTCCCGAGAAATAAGGAAACTTATTTCCTAAACCTTGCCACCCATAATTAGCTGTTAGTCCAACAGTTGGATAAAGATAAGCTTCAGTTGCCTTTTTATTATATACTAAAAGTTCCCTTTGCTTATTTAAAACTTTAACCTCTGATCTCTGATCCAGACTTACATTTTGCTCCAAAAGCTGCGGATTCGGCTCAATTGTCTTTTCTTCAAGCTCAATCGGCGTCTCAATAGGAATCCCCATATAAAACTTTAAAGCATTTTTTGAAACCTCTACAGAATTGATTAACGTTTGCTTGTTTGAGCCAATATTCGTTAGCTGAACATTGGTACGATCTAAATCAATTGATTTTGCCAAACCATTATCTACCAAGCTTTTAATAACATTTCTTACTTTTTCGGTATTAGAATAGCTTGCTTCAACAGTTTTAAGATTTTCTTCCTGCACAAACACCTGATAATAAGCTGTTGCTACATTTTCGATGATTTGCTCATTTGTTAGCTGAGCATTTAAAATATAAAATTCACGTGTTGATTTTGCGGCTTTTAAACCTGTAAAAACCCTTTGGTCAAAAATGTTCTGATAAAGGCTTACAGAATTTACAGACTGCCATTTCGTTCCAAAAGTAACAGGAATCATCTGTCCCGGCATGCCCAGAATCTCACCGGGAAGAACCGATTCTTGTAAAATCGGGTTGAAAGTATTGCTAATACTTGCGCTTATTTGTGGTAAAGCTCCGGCTCTGGCTTCATCAATTTTGTATTCAGCTTTTTTGATCTGTAAAGCAGCTTTCTTGGCTTCTGCTTTGTTTTGCAGTGCCTGTTTGATGGCTTCCTGTAAAGAAACCTGCTGCTGAGCAGACACCGATGAAAAGCTGAAAATCATAAATGCAGCAGCTATCCCAATTTTTAGCTTTTTTGCAGTTATACGTTTTCTTTTCATAATATTATACCTCGTTTATTTTTTTAATGTAATGTTGATTTCTAATGTGTTTATTCCTAAAGGACGAATCATTTCTTAAATTACTTTAACCTTTTTAGTTTTTAAACAACATATTCAGAATAATTTCCTTTCTTTCTGAGATGATTTTGTCGAATTCTTTATCCGTAATCATCAGATTTTCCATTAGTAATGGTCGTACAGCACTTGGGAAAACCAATAATGAAATCATGTTTAAAACAAACTGAATCGGTTTTATTTTTTCAATATTGCCGAGTTCCATTTCTTTTTCGATGTCTTCGTATAGTTTATTCAGCTCATCTTCTTCGATATCTTTTTTGTGGCAGTTCCCTTTATTGATTTGCGAAACAATATAAGTCTCTAAATAGGGATATTGAAGGCTGGTCGATAAACTGTGCTCTATAAACTGGCTCATTTTCTCCTTAAAAGGAAGGTCTGAGTTCTGAATTACTCTAGATTTCTCCTGTTCTACCAATTGTGCTTCATCAAAAATAATCTGAATCAGATTGTCTCTTGAGCGAAAATAATAGTTGATCAGTGTTCTGTTAACCCCCGCTGCATCGGCAATCTCTTGCGTTGTGGCGTCAAATTTCCCTTTCACAAAGAATAAATTCTTTGCTGTCTCTTTGATTAATTCTTGTGTTTGGTCTTTTTTTGCTTGGTTTGACATTATTGTTAAACAATTTTGTGCAAATGTAATTCATTTTTGATTTTTGACAAAATTGTTAAACAAAATAATTAATGAAAATTATTATGATTTGCATCATGTTTTAAGAGATATACCACACATTACTATTTCTTAATCTTTGATAAACAGGCTGTTTTTATATCTTTGCCGGAAAATTAGTAACCAATGCGAAAAATTTTATTTCTTTTCTCACTTATTAGCTATGCATTCTTATTTTCACAAAATTTTTCATGGGTAAAACAGTTTAAAAGCTATACAGATTATGAAGATGATATTTCTAAAATGGCTAAAGACAGCAATGGTAATATTTATCTTTTAGGAAGAACACTTGGATTTAGTGGTATCGATGCTGATCCCGGTCCAAATGTTAATTTAATTATTCCGACTAATTATTCAAGTTCAGGAACTTACGGGACTACTTTTGTTATAAAAGTGGACAGTAATGGAAATTACCTTTGGAGTCACAAAATAAGTGAAATGAGTTCTGATTATGAATATGACCTTAAGGTAAAAAATGGTAAGGTATATGCATTAACAAGTAAATCAACTTTATCGGGAAACATAGTTAACGGTTACGTTACTCTTACAGTTTTGGATACAAATGGAAATCTTCTTAATGAAACTCAGTTATTAAACTCCACTCCTAATTCATTAGAGGTTGACAATAATGGGAATGTATACTTAAGCACTTTTACTTTTTCCAATCTTGTCTTTTCACAACCAATCAACGCTGCTTTTAACGATACAAATTCTTCAGTTGCATCGTATGTGATAAAATTTAATCCAAATTTACAGGTAGATTGGCTTAAAAAAATACCGGGTGGTATGGAGAATAAATTGGCATTGAATTCTAATAATGATGTCTATTTTGCTATGAATGATGTCTATGGTCCCGGAAAATACACTCTGTTCAGATATAATACAAATGGAAATTTACTTTGGTCCGGAACTCAAGCCGAACAACGATTTTCTGATATTGTAGTTGATAAAAATGACAAACTTATTGTCTCCGGTCAATGGCAGGCTCAGTTCTTACCCATTGACGTCGATCCTTCAAGCAATCAATATTTATTGCCTTCAAATACATATATAAGTGTTTATCTATTATGGTTTGATACTAATAATAATCTGCTTGATGTAAAAAAATATTTAAATTCAGGACAAAATTTCCCTTTATCAGTCTTTGGTTTAAGCTGTGATGATAATAACGATTTACATATCAACGGAACATTCAATTATTCTTTCGATGCTAATCCTGATTTAGGAACTAATACCCTTGTTAAAGGCAGTGGATATATTGATGGATGCTCCATAAGCTTTGATACTGACAGAGTATATAAAAACTCTTTTAAGATTGGTTCAGCAAACTATAATCATCCCAATTCGGTTTCACGAATTTATCAGACTGTAAATTATAATGATTCTTATTATTATATTGGATTATTTGATTGGAATTGTGATTTTGATCCATCTGCAAGTGAATATTTTTTGAATTCAATAAACGGAAATCAACTTAATTTTGACGGTTTTTTATTAAGATTAGACAGATGTAATAATCTGCCTCAAAATTCTAGTATGAATCTTTGTCTTGGCTCAACTATTCAATTGAATGCTTCGGGAGGAACAACATATCTATGGACGGGACCCAACGGATTTACTTCTAATCAACAAAATCCAACTATTCCAAATTCTACTACGGCAAATTCGGGAATATATACCTGTCAGGTTTCTGGATCTACAAATGGATGTGATGGAAGTTTTTCTATTCATGTCATTGTAGGAGATATTACTCCACCAGTTCCAAATGCAACAAATCTTCCTAATATTACAGGAGATTGCCATACAACTGTTACAAATATTCCGACAGCGACAGATAACTGCGCAGGAGCAATTACAGCAACGACAACAGATCCTCTTTCCTATTCAATTCCGGGAACATATGTAATCCACTGGATTTATGAAGATAATAACGGAAATATTTCAGCACAAAATCAAAATGTGATTATAACCTCTCCTGCATTACCGACAACTTTAAATACTAATCAAACTTTCTGCGCAACCAATCAACCAAAAATTTCAGACATTCAAATTACAGGTCAGAATATAAAATGGTATGATGCGGCTAATAATATTTTACCTGCCACAACTCCACTTGTAAACGGACAGACTTATTACGCTTCTCAAACGATCAACGGTTGTGAAGGTACTAAAATTGCCATTCAGGTTACAGTAAATACGACTCCAAAACCTATAGCTAATGCTACACAGGATTTCTGTGCTTCTGCAAATCCTACGATTGCAAATTTGGCAGTAAATGGAACTTCATTAATTTATTATAATGCTGCAGGAACGGTTTTACCGATTACCACACCGCTTGTTCACGGGCAAACGTATTTTGTTACGCAAACTTTAAACGGCTGTGAATCTGAAAAATCAGCTATCGCCGTGACGCTTTCTACGAACAATGTTCCGGCTCATGATTATAGCGATACTTTTTGTAATTCAACAACAGCGAGCTCAATGGTGATCAATCTAACTTCTTATGAAGATGATATTATTACCAATCCGACAAATTATACGTTCACTTATACTGACGCTCTTGGGAATGTTATTTCAAATCCTTCAAATTATGTTTTCAATGTCGGTTCGACAGTTATTCATGTAAAAGTGATGACGCCGGATGGATGTTTTATCGTTGTAAGATTAAGTTTAACCTTAAATCCAAAACCTACAGTCAATTTACCTGAAAAAATAGAGTTCTGTAAAGGAAAAACTGCTACTTTGGATGCCGGAAGCGGTTTTTCATCTTACTTATGGAGTACAGGAGCCACAACACAGACCATCACAGTTTCGACGCCCGGAAATTATTCTGTAATGGTAAAAAACAGCTTTGGATGTGAAGCTACAGACAATGTTCAGGTGAGTTATTCTGTTTTAGCTGAAATTGTTTCTATTAATGTTACCAATAATTCTGCAACGGTTCTCATGTCGGCAACCGGGAATTATGAATATTCTTTAGACAACTTCATCTGGCAGGATTCGAATGTATTCAACAACCTCGAAATGGGCGAATATACTGTTTACGTAAGAACAAAAGCAGGTTGTATTATCGGACAAAAATCATTCTCGATATTTAATATTCCAAATGCGATCAGCCCGAACGGTGATGGAAGAAATGATAAATGGAAAGTCGCTGGATTAGAAAATTATCTCGGTTCAGAAGTGAATGTTTATGACAGAAGAGGAACTCCTGTTTTTAAACAAATCATCAACAAAAAACCTCTTGAATGGGACGGAAAACTGAATGGAAATCCTGTTCCTACCGGAAACTATTGGTACACGATCAAAGTTTCAGACGGAAGAGTTTACACGGGCTGGTTACTGATTAAGAATAGAGATTAAATAAAAAAAGAGCAGAAATTTCTGCTCTTTTTATTTTATAATAATCTGATTTTGCCTTCTAAAATATCAATTACTTTATCTTTGTAAAGTCCGCCGATTGCTTTTTTAAAGTTCTTTTTACTCATCTGGACCTCATCTTTGATCTCTTCCGGAGAAGATTTGTCTGAAAGATGAAGAAGACCGTAATTTTCTTCAAGCTTAGTAAGAATTTTTTGTTTGAATTCGTCAATATTTTCAAAACCTTCAGGTTGAAGAGAGACATCTATTTTCCCGTCTTCACGAATGGCTTTAATGTAACCGCCTTCTTCAGATAAAGGATATAATTTTTTGAAAACATCAGAAGTATAAATCAGTCCGATGTATTTTTTATTGATGACAACATTCCAGCCCAGTTCGCTTTCATTCATGATAATCAAATCAACTTTATCCCCTTTCTGGAAAGGCAAATTTTCGTATTGCGGATTTCTTTTGAATTTTGTCGTTCCGGTAATTAAATCAAGATCTTCGTCAACATATAGATAAACCAAATATCTTTTACCTTCAACGATTTTAGACTTCTGCTGCTTGTAAGGAATGAATAAATCTTTAATAATTCCCCAATCCATAAATGCCCCACTTGGAAGACTCTGAACAGCACTCATTACTGCAAATTCTCCAACTTCAGCCAAAGGAATTTCTGTGGTTGCCTTTAATTTATTATCATCCTGATATACGAAAACTTCAATTTCATCATCAATTTCCTTATCATCCTGAGCAAAGATTTTAGGTAGAAAAGCTTTTTCACCTGCTTCATCTGTCAAGATCCATCCTGAATGGTTTTTTTCTGAAATTTTTAAAGTCTGAGTTTTTCCGAGTAGCATTTAATAATAAAATTAGTTGACAAAGGTACGGAAAATAATTGCAAGTTGGGAGTGAGCGGGTTTGAGGGTGGATGGGTTTGAGCGTTTGAGTGTTTGAGTGTAGATGGGTTTAAGGGTTTGAGGGTTTTAGAGTAATTAAAAAGGCTGCCATCATAATTGAGGCAGCCTTTAAGTTTAAATATTTAAATGATTAAATTTTTAATCAAATACTACATATGAATCGGTCTTTTTGCTGTTGCATCCAATGCCGCTTCTTTGATCGCTTCTGCATAGGTCGGGTGAGCGTGAGAACTTCTTGCGATATCTTCTGCACTTGCACGGAATTCCATAGCAATTACACCTTCTGCAATTAGGTCAGCAGCTCTTGCTCCGATAATGTGCATTCCTAAAACCTCGTCGGTTTTTTCGTCTGCAATGATTTTAACCAAACCATCAACATCACCACTTGCACGGCTTCTTCCTAGCGCTCTCATTGGGAAAGATCCTACTTTAATAGCAACGCCTTCTTCTTTCAGCTGCTCTTCAGTTTTACCAACTCCGGCAACTTCAGGCCAAGTGTAAACAACCCCAGGAATCAAGTTATAGTTGATGTGCGGCTTTTGTCCGGCCAATGTTTCAGCAACGAAAACACCTTCTTCTTCAGCTTTGTGAGCTAACATTGCGCCTTTGATAACGTCTCCGATCGCGTAGATGTTGGCAACATTTGTCTGTAAGTGGTCGTTTGTTTTTACTCTTCCTCTTTCGTCAAGCTCAACCCCTGCTTTTTCAAGTCCAAGATTGTCCGTATAAGGCTTTCTACCTACAGAAACCAAACAGTAATCGCCTTCTACAACTACTTCTTCTCCTTTTTTATCTTTAGCCGTAACTTTTACAGAATCACCATTTCTCTCAACCGCAGAAACCGCCGTAGAAAGCATGAATTTCATTCCCTGTTTCTTTAAAACTTTAGTTAATTCTTTACTCAAAGCTCCGTCCATTGTAGGAATGATCTTATCCATAAACTCAACAACAGTTACCTGAGCACCTAATCTTAAGTAAACAGAACCTAATTCAAGACCGATAACTCCACCTCCGATCACAACCAAATGTTTAGGAATTTCTTTAAGATTTAAAGCTTCCGTAGACGTGATCACTCTTTCTTTGTCTAATGTAATGAAAGGCAAAGAAGATGGTTTTGAACCCGTTGCAATGATGGTATATTTAGATTCGATCGTTTCTGTAGAACCGTCGTTTTTCGTTACTTTGATCTGAGTTGCAGATTCGAAACTTCCCACCCCTTCAAAAACAGTGATTTTGTTTTTGTTCATCAGATAGTTGATTCCGTCTGTATTTTGTTTTACCACTTCGTTCTTGCGCTCGATCATTCTTGCAATGTCAGCTTGCGGCTCATTGATAATGATCCCATGACCTGCAAAATTGTGTTTTGCGTTTTCAAAATGTTCAGAGCTGTCCAAAAGTGCCTTTGACGGGATACATCCCACGTTAAGACAAGTTCCTCCCAAAGTTGGATATTTTTCAATAATTGCTGTTGTGAAACCTAATTGTGCAGCACGGATTGCAGCAACATAACCACCAGGACCAGAACCGATTACGGTAACATCGAATTGACTCATGTTATTTTATGAATTTGTTTATTATTATCTCTTTAATTCTTACAAATTTACTGATTAATTACCACGTGAGAAAGTGAGTTTTATCAATTTTTGAAATGGAAATTTTTAATAATGTATGACATTATAAATCTACATCAGCTTTTCCCTGTCCAAGTTCTCCGGTACTTTCAAAATAGGAACCTCCATACAGATACCATTCAAGATTTTCCAGGTATTCTATAACATTTTCAGGTTTGATTTCCGAACGTTCTTTTTTTGAAATAATCCCTCTGTACCACCTTCCTGAATTGGAATAATGTTCAAATTCAACAAGATAATTAATCCATATTCTCTGACAAAGCTTACATTGAAAAATACTTACCTCAGCATTTCTTCCGTTTGTATGGTCTATACCCAATTGAGAGCTTCTGAAATCAGCATAATGTAAAGGAGGTTTTTCGCAGGTACAACCTAATTTCGGAATTTTCTTCATGTATAAAATTTTGATTTTTAAAATAAAGCAAATGTAAGGAAATATAAAAAATACACTCCTCGGGAATTTAGAGTATTATCAAAATTAATTCTTAATTCTTAATTCTTAATTCTTAATTCTTAATTCTTAATTCTTAATTCTTAATTCTTAATTCTTAATTCTTAATTCTTAATTCTTAATTCTTAATTCTTAATTCTTAATTCTTAAAACTATTTGCTCATCAAATCAATCAAAACCTTCTCGTACCGATCTAAAATAATATCCTTAGAAAACCTGGATTTAATTGAATTTTTAATAGCATCTTTATCATAAGACTGATGCAGAATGCTCATTATTTTCTGTGAAAAATCTTCATGATTATCAATTTCAGAAACTTCGCCGTTTACTTGGTTCTGAATAATTTCATTAATGCCGCCCGGACAATTATTGGCCAAAGAATACGTTCCGCAGGCTCCGGCTTCGAGTAAAACGTTCGGGAAACCTTCATATCTTGAGGAAAGGATAAAAAGGTCGGCATATTTTAAAAACTGATAAGGATTATCCTGTCTACCGTGGAAAATCACATTTTTCAATCCTAGAAATTCTTTCATGTGATGCAGCATTTCCCTGTCTTTTCCGTCTCCTAAAATATGAAGCAAAACGTTCTCATTTTTAAGTCTGGAAAAAACTTTCAGCAGATTATCAAAACCTTTTCTTCCCGATAAATTCCCGATGGCAACAACGTTTTTATAATTATATTTAAAACATTCCGGCTTTTTGGAATCCATCAGTTTTTCATTAATAAAATCAAAATCGACAGGATTATTAATTTTAATGATTTTGTTGGGTTTTATTTTAAAATTTTTAGTCAGATCTTTCATCATATCATCACTTTGGGCAATGATCCGCTGATAGTTGTTGTAAAAATTATAGAAAAATTTGATTTCTTTTCTGGTCACGTGTTCACTGACAACATTTGTTTCTCTTGCAATGAATTTCGTTTTCGGAAAAAGCTTGATAAATAGCGATAAATAAGCATTTACTTCACCATATCCCGAAAACACGATATCAGGTTTTCTTCTGTAAATTTCCCTTAAAATAGGCTTTAAAGAATGTCTGATTCTCTCGGTATTTACGTCAATAATTTCAACGTCATCTTTAAGAAGCTTGAGGTAGCCGCCCTGTTTGCGTAAAAGCAAAATCTTAGGCTCAAAACGATCTCTGGAGAGATGATTCGCAATAGTGGTAACAATTCTTTCTGCGCCTCCGGTTTCCAAATCCGGCAGAATAAACATAACAGAAATCTTTTTCATCAGAGTAAAATATGCTAAAGTTTTGTCTCAGGCATATTCAATTTATTTTATTTTCTTCCTTAGTAAAACATTCAATTAAAAATCAAAAAGCCCGTATTGCTAAAAATAGCAGAATGTTAAAAGCATATTTCAGATGCTTTCTCAATTTTTAATTTGCTACATCGCTTATAAACTTAATTCTCAGCATTCTCACTTCTTCATCAGAAAGCTCGTCCCCGAATTCATCAAGCAAAACTTTCATGCTGTCACTTTCAGATTCGGTCATGAATTCCATGAAGCCGTCTACAATATCTTCATCAAAATTATCTTCAATATAATAATCGATATTTAACTTTGTCCCTTGATATACAATACTTTCCATTTCCTTTAACAACTCATTCATTGACAGGTTTTTGGCTCTTGCAATGTCTTCAAGGTCAATTTTTTTATCTGTACTCTGAATGATGAAAACCTTGTGGCTGGATTTATTTGCAACCTGCTTCAGCACCATATCCTGAGTACGTTCGATATTGTTGTCTTCTACATATTTACTGATAAAATCGGCGAATTCTTTACCATATTTTTTGGCTTTTCCTTCTCCGACTCCATAAATTTTAGCGATCTCATCCACGGAAATAGGATACTGAACCGTCATATCTTCCAAACTTGGGTCCATGAAGACCGTATAAGGTGGAATTCCGTGTTTTTTGGCTACTTTTTTTCTTAATTCTTTTAATAAAGTGAATAAATTCTGGTCTAAACCGCCCGCTGACTGCATCTGAACCTGATCACTTTCGGCTTTTGTCTGTGACAAATCAAATTCTCTGTCCTCAGCGATCATGAATTTTTCTTTGGACGAATTTTCTAAAGCTTCACGTCCTTTTTCAGACAATTTTAAAACACCATACGTTTCAATATCTTTTTGCAGGAAATTCTGAACGGTTGCCTGTCTTAAAATGGTTTTCCAATAATTATCTTTTTCTTCTTTTCCGAATCCGAAATAAGAATTTTGCTCAAGCTTATATGATTTTGTAACTGCATTTTCTTTTCCTGCAATTACGGAAATCAGATCTTTAGATTTAAATTTTTCTCCCGTATCTCTGATCAGTTCGAGAACTTTCTGCAGATCATCGGTTGCGTCTTTTAATTTTGGCGGATTTGATGCGTTATCGCACATTTTTGCTCCGTCTCCTTTTTCAGGATCAAAATTTTCACCAAAATAATACAAAATATATTGTCTTCTGCTCATCGAAGTTTCGGCATAACCTACGACTTCATTTAAAAGCTGCAACCCGATTTCCCTCTCGGAAACAGGCTTTTGAGCCAAGAATTTTTCTAATTTTTCAATATCTTTCGGATCGTAGAATGCCAGACAGTAGCCTTCACCACCATCCCGACCTGCGCGACCGGTTTCCTGGTAATAACTTTCCAGAGATTTCGGGAAGTCGTAATGGATCACGAAACGCACATCAGGCTTATCGATTCCCATTCCGAATGCGATGGTCGCAACAATAACGTCTACTTCTTCCATGAGGAATTTATCCTGATTCGCAACCCTTACTTTTTGGTCAAGACCTGCGTGATAAGGCAGCGCATTGATTCCGTTGACCTGTAAAAGCTGGGCAAATTCTTCAACTTTTCTTCGGCTTAAACAGTAAACAATTCCTGATTTTCCTTTGTGTCCGTTGATAAATCTTACGATTTCCTTATCTACATTTACTTTCGGCCGTACTTCATAATAAAGATTCGGCCTGTTGAAACTTTCTTTAAATACCAAAGCATTACTCATTCCCAATGTTTTCTGGATATCATCCTGAACTTTAGGAGTGGCCGTCGCTGTTAAGGCAATCACAGGAACATCTGCAATTTTATCAATAATCGATTTTAAATTCCTGTATTCCGGTCTGAAATCATGCCCCCACTCTGAAATACAGTGCGCCTCATCAATTGCGACAAATGAAATTTTCACTTCCTTCAAAAATTCCAGATAATCATCTTTAATTAATGATTCCGGGGCAACATATAAAAGTTTTGTCTTACCGCTTGTAATGTCGTCAAAAACCTGTTTGGTCTGCGTTTTATTTAATGATGAATTTAAAACGTGTGCTACTCCATCTTCAGATGAAAGGCCATTCACAGCATCTACCTGGTTCTTCATTAAGGCTATTAAAGGAGAAACAACTATTGCCGTACCTTCGGAAATAAGTGCCGGAAGCTGATAACATAAGGATTTACCACCTCCTGTAGGCATTAAGACAAATATATCCTTTCCTTCTAGCAGGTTTTCTATAATTTGCTCTTGCTGGCCTTTAAAAGTAGAAAACCCGAAATATTTTTTCAATTCGCCTGATAAGTTGGCTTTTTTTTCGCTCATCTAATTTTCTATTGCTAAATTTGCATCTAATCCAAAGTTATAACTTTTTTGCTTAACATAAAAGCGAACGAATTTATAAAACTAAAATTTATATTAAATATTCTTTTTAAAGTATAACGTTTATTAAGAATTTTTTTGTAGACCCTATAAAATAAAATGGAAAGAGCCAACATTATTTCAATAGCGAAAAGCACCTTAGAGATAGAAATTTCTGAACTTGAAAAATTGAAAAACAGAATAGATGAAGATTTTGCAAAAGCTGTTGAGATCATACATTCCGCAAAAGGAAAGCTGATCATCGTTGGAATCGGAAAATCGGCCCACGTCGGAAACAAAATTGTAGCTACTTTAAACTCTACCGGCACCCCTTCACAGTTTCTTCATGCCTCGGAAGCAATTCATGGGGATTTAGGAGTTATTCAGAAGCAGGATGTGGTTTTATGTATCTCAAATTCGGGGAATTCACCGGAAATTATGAACCTTGTTCCTTATTTAAAGGATTATTCTTCCGCTTTGATCGGAATGACAGGAAATAAAAAAAGTAAGCTTGCAGAGTTTTCGGAAGTGATTTTAGACACTCATGTTGACCTGGAAGCCTGCCCGATCAAGCTGGCTCCGACAAGCTCAACAACATTGCAGATGGCTCTTGGAGATGCTTTGGCCGTTGCTTTAATGGAATTAAATAATTTCCAGGCGAATGATTTTGCGAAATTTCATCCTGGTGGAAGCTTAGGGAAAAATTTAATCTCAAAAGTTGACGATTTTCTTTCGTCTCAAAAACCACAGGTTGCGGAAGACTCTCCTGTGAGAGACGTTATCATCTCGATCAGCGCGTCCAGACACGGAATTACAGTGGTAACGAACGGAGATCAGATCATCGGGGTAATTACAGACGGAGATTTGCGAAGAATGTTGATGAAAGGTGAAGATGTTTCTAAGGTTTTGGCTAAAGATATTATGTCTTTACATCCAAAAACCATCGAAAGAAATGTATTGGCAAAAGAAGCCATGAAAATTTTAAAGGAGAATAATATCGGGCAGCTTATTGTAACAGAAAATGGCAAGTATTTCGGAATCATTGACTTACACAAATTATTAGACGAGGGAATAAATTAAAATCTAGATAGTAAAGGTTAGAAATTAGTTCTGAAATAGAAAAGTCTAACTTCTAATATCTAATCTCTAACTTCTATAAATATTTCATAAATTTGGTATCTTAAAAAATTATTCTGTGAGTGAAGGTAAAGACATGTCCTTTCTTGGGCATATTGGAGAATTAAGAGGTCATCTCATTCGTTCGATTCTTGCGATTGTGGTTGCGGCGTTTATTGTCGGCTTCAATATTAACTGGATCATGGATCATATCTTTTTTGGTCCGACACGAAATGGTTTTCCTACTTTTAAGATCGTGAATCACTTTTCCAGAATGATTTTGGGTGAAGACAGCATTCATCTTCCGAAAGATTTTCCTGTGCGCGCCAGCAAGCTTTACCAGCAGTTTAATGTAATGATGGCAGTTTCCATTTTTGGAGGAATTGTGGCTGCTTTTCCGTATATTGTCTGGGAATTGTGGCGATTTATCAGTCCTGCACTTCATCCGAAAGAAAGAAAAAATTCAATCTTTATTATTAATTCGGTTTGGATTTTATTCATGACCGGTGTTTTATGCGGATATTTTTTGATCCTTCCTTTTGCAATTAATTTTGGAGTTATTTTTAAAATTTCAGATATTATCGTTCCGCTTTATGATTTGAGCGATTACACCACTTTGTTTTTACAGGTAATTTTAGGAATGGGGGTAATTTTCCTTTTTCCGGTCCTTATTTATTTCCTTACCAATATCGGAATTCTAACACCGGCTTTCATGAGAACGTATCGCCGTCACGCGATTGTTCTAATTATGGTTGTTGCCGCAATTATCACTCCTGCAGATGTTTTGAGTATGATGATGGCTGCTTTGCCACTGCTTTTATTGTATGAATTCAGTATTCTGATGTGTGCTTATACCTATAAAAAAGTGCAGAAAAATTCAGGAAACTTACCAACAGTTCAGAATTAATTTTAGATTTTAAACTTACAATATATTCCCGTGGATTTTCTGCGGGATTTTTTGTCAATGCAGACAGGACTGAAGGTTTGTGAACGAGGTTCAGGAGCGACGAAGCACTTCATTAAGTTTTTAGAATAACCCATCTTTTTTAACTGTTAAGATCCTTTCAGGATGACAAAGTGTATGGCAAACTTAATGTATTAATTATTATGACAAATATTGAAAAAGATAACAAATACCTAGCCCCGATTGCAGAGAAAATCCTTTTTTGAAAAAAAAGATTGTAACGGAAAGCGGGAATAGCTCCTAGATATGGATAATAAGTAATGTGTAATTAATAATAAAAAAGCTTTACGTTTTTATATTTGATTAAAACCCTTTTCTACATTTTTAGCTTTTCTCAATTTTGCTACGGATTAATTTTCTATTTTTGGAAAGATTAATTAAATTGTAAATGAAAAAGCTGTCATATTCACTTTTGTTGGCTTCAGGATTGGTTTTCGGGCAACTCTTCGAAAAAAATAAAGTTTATACAAAACAAGATACCTTAAAAGGTTCTAATACCGAATTCCGGAATTTTTGGGACGTTAAAAAGTATGACTTATCCGTTGAGCCTAATTTTGCTGAAAAAAGCATCAAAGGAACCAATACAATAAGCTTTGAAATCATTAAAGATGTTGCTAATCCGACTTTCCAGATCGATTTGCTACAGCCGATGAAAGCGGATAAAGTAGAAGCCAGCTTTCCAATGGCAGAATCTAAGCAGGACGGTGATTTTATCTGGATTAAATCAAACAAAAACTTCAAAAAAGGAGAAAAATATACTATCAATATTGCCTATTCCGGAAATCCGACCATTGCTAAAAATGCGCCCTGGGACGGCGGCTGGATTTTTACCCAGGATGAAAAAGGAAATCCTTGGATGAGCGTTGCAGATGAAGCTGTCGGAGCTTCAATCTGGCTTCCGACAAAAGATATCTGGAGCGACGAGCCTGATAATGGAGTTATTATGAAAATTATTACGCCAAAAGACCTTGTAGGCGTAGGAAACGGAAGGCTGATCGATAAAAAAACTGAGGGTGATAAAACAACTTATACGTGGCAGGTTAAAAATCCGATCAATACCTATTCTATTATTCCGAATATTGGAAAATATGTGAATTTCAAAGATGCTTTTAAAGGAGAAAAAGGAACCTTGGATTTGGATTATTGGGTGCTGGATTATAATTTAGATAAGGCAAAAAAACAGTTTCAACAGGTAAAACCAATGCTTTCGGCATTTGAATATTGGTTTGGTCCGTATCCTTTTTATGAAGATTCTTACAAGCTTGTTGATGCACCTTATTTAGGCATGGAGCACCAAAGCAGCGTGGCTTATGGAAACGGCTACCAAAATGGATATCTCGGAAGAGATTTATCAGGAACAGGAGTCGGTCTGAACTGGGATTTTATCATCATCCACGAAAGCGGTCATGAATGGTTCGCCAACAATATTACAGCAAAAGATCAGGCTGATATGTGGATTCATGAGAGTTTTACAAATTATTCTGAAGTACTTTTCACCGAAAAATATATGGACAAAAAATCTGCTGATATTTACGCCATTGGAATTCGGAATCTTATCGCAAATGACAATCCTATTATCGGAAAATACGGCGTAAAGAAAGAAGGCAGCGGCGATATGTACCCAAAAGGCGCAAGCATGATTCATACGATTCGCCAGGTTATTAATAATGATGAAAAATTCAGGCAGATTTTAAGAGGTTTGAATAAAGATTTTTATCATCAAACGGTTACTACAAAACAAGTTGAAGATTATATTTCAAAAAAATCGGGAATTGATTTTTCAAGCGTTTTTAATCAATATTTAAGATCAACAAATATTCCGACGTTGGAATATATTCAGAAAGGTGAAGAATTAAAATTCCGTTATATAAATGGTGTTAAAAATTTAAAATTACCAATCAGAATTGATGGCGAACAAACCATCAATCCAACCGAAAGCTGGCAAACGGTAAAGCTTAAAAAAGGAAGTCCGGTACAGTTTAACAAGAATTATTACATCAATTATAAAAAAGCACAGTAATTAAAAATGAAGGCAACATCGTGAAATATCGGTTGCCTTTTTATTTATTTGAATTTTAAGAAAAGTTTAATACAGCTTTTCGTAACAAAATCAATTTTTAAGCAACTATTTAACTATAATTTAAACTCAATGAAAAAAATAGCACTAAGTTTAGGCGTTTTAACTGCCGTTTTGGTCAACGCTCAGTCGATAAAGACCACGATCGATCTTGTTAATGTAAAAGACGATAAAGTGGCGGTAACAATGGAATTTCCTAAAATGAAATCAGGCGATATAAAATTCCATTTTCCGAAAACTGTTCCCGGAACGTATTCTGTAGATGATTACGGAAGATTTGTAGAAGGAATCAAATTTTTAGACAATAAAGGAAAAGAATTGACTTTCACAAAAATCAATGATAATTCTTATTCGCTTAAAAATGCTCAGAATTTAAGCAAAGTTACCTATCTGGTAAACGACAGTTTTGACGAAGAAATGGATGCTTCAAAACATAAAGCTGTATTTTCACCTTCAGGAACAGATATTGAGCAGGGAAAAGTGTATCTGATTAATACCCACGGTTTTGTAGGCTATATCGATAATATGCAGGATGTTCCTTATCAGTTAGTGATTCAGAAACCGAATGATTTCTACGGAACAACGGCCTTGGTAGATCAGGATAAATCTGAGGCTACAGATACTTTTACATTGGCAAATTATGCTAAAGTAACCGATTCTCCGCTGATGTACACAAAGCCTGATTACACTACTTTCAACGCTGGCGGAATGGATCTTGTGTTGGGAGTTTATTCACCGACAGGAAAATATAAAGCTGCGGATTTTAAGGATAATTTAGAAAAAATGGTTATTGCTCAAAAGAAATTTTTGGGTGATATGAATACCAATAAAAAATATGCGATCCTGCTTTATCTTTCAGGTACGGGTGGGCCGCAGATTAAAGGTTTCGGAGCTCTGGAACATCACGAATCTACAAGTGTTGTTTTACCCGAAATGATGCCTAAAGATGCGATCGACAAAGCAATTACAGACGTTGTTTCTCACGAGTTTTTCCATACCGTGAATCCTTTGAAAACACATTCTGAAGAAATTCATTATTTCGATTATGCAGATCCGAAAATGTCTCAGCACCTTTGGATGTATGAAGGCGGAACGGAGTATTTCGCAAATTTATTCCAGATTCAGGAAGGATTAATTGATAAAAATGAGTTCTTGAAAAGAATTAACGAAAAAATTACCAATTCTAAAAACTACGATGATACTATGCCGTTTACGGTAATGAGCAAGAATGTTTTGCTGGATCAGTACAAAGATCAGTACAGAAATGTTTACGAAAAAGGGACACTTTTGACCATGTGTCTTGATATTGAATTGAGAAAATTGTCAAACGGTGAAATGGGTTACCGCGATATGATCAGAAAATTATCGCAAAGATTTGGTGAAAACAAACCATTTAAAGATGATAAATTAATTGATGAACTGGTAACCGTTACAGGCTATCCACAAGTTAAAGATTTTTACAATAAATACATCGCAGGAAATCAGCCAACGCCTTATGCAGAATACTTAAGTCAAGTTGGTGTGGAAATCGGCAAACAGGAAACTCCGCCTATTTTTTGGATGATCAAAGATCCGAATCAGACCGGTTTTAACGAGAAAAACAATACTTTTGTTTTTGATGAAAGCTCGGCATTATCGCCTTTTGCAAAAAGCATCGGCTTTAAAATTACTGACGAAGTTTTTGCATTAGACGGAAAAACAATTGATGTTAAAAATATTCAGGATTTTATTAATTATTCGAAAACAATTAAAGAAGGCCAAAATGTTACCGTTACCGTTTTAAGAAAAAATGGCGACAAAACCGATAAAATTGACTTAAAAGGAAAAGCAATTCTTGATAAGCTGACAATGGAAACGCTTCAATTCAAAGCTAATCCTACCGCGGCAGAAAAGAAATTGCAGGACCAGTGGCTGACCGGAAAAAAGTAATTAAAATTAATGTCAATAAAAAAGCGGGGAAATTTTCCTCGCTTTTTTATTTTAACACGAATAACATTAATGTAATCACAAAATTCACATTTTTTTAATAGTGCTATTTGTGAAAAATATTTGTGCTATCTGTGTTTATTAAAAATATTTTTTAAGCTTTTTTAATGATAATTCTAAAGGTCGTTCCTTTTCCAATTTCGGTCTGAGAGATTTTAATATCCCCATTATGATATTCTTTAACCACTCTTTTTGCTAATGACAATCCCAATCCCCAACCTCTTTTTTTAGTGGAATAACCTGGTTTAAAAGCATTTCCGGCCTGTTGCTTGGTCATTCCGCTGCCGGTATCTTTTACTTCGATCAGAATATTTTTATTTCTTTCAAAAACAAACATTTGCAGCGTTCCTTCCCCTTTCATGGCATCAACGGCATTTTTAACTAAATTTTCAATCACCCAGCTCATCAGAATTTTGTTGTGCGGGACTAAAATATTATACGTCGGAAGATGCAGGCTAAAATTAATTTTTCTTGAAACTCTCGTCTTTAAATAATCATAATTTTCCTGAATGGTCTTATTAAAATTCATATCGTTCAGCTCAGGAACCGAACCAATTTTTGAAAATCTCTCAGAAATCGTCCTTAATCTTTCAATATCTTTTTCAATCTCACTAACCCCTTCATAATCAGGCATATCAAGCTTCATTATTTCTATCCAGCCGATCATTGAAGATAATGGAGTCCCAATCTGGTGCGCGGTTTCTTTTGCCAAACCAGCCCAAAGATAACCTTCATCTGTTTTTTTAATTGTTCGTAAAAACCAGAAGGAAAACAGAAAATAGCACAAAATAAAAAATCCTAAAATATATGGGGAATACCGTAAATTATTCAATAATTTTGAATTGTCATAATAAACAAACTGATTATTCTGATTAGAAAATTTCAGCTCGATCGGCGGATAGTTTTTTGCCATTTTTTTAGCTAGGGCTACGATTTCTTTTGGCTTTCCTTCAATATCCTGCGCTATGTTTTTATGCTCAATAAGCTGATCATCTTTATCCAAAATAATAACCGGAATTGTTGTGTTTGAGCTGTAAATCTGGAGCACCAAAGCCTGAGCTTCCAAACTCGGCGTTGTAACTTCCTGCTGAAATTTAATTGCGCTCACCAAAATATCCACCCTTTTGATCTCTTCTTTACGTAAAAAATTAATCAAAATTGTAGATGCAATAACCACGGTTAATACCACAATGGTCATTAAGCTAAAAATAATCCAGTTATTTAATCTGGCAAATATGGATTTTCTCAATATAATTTATTTTAAAACATTCAGAATTTTCTGTAATTCTGCACTTCCGCTTCCCTGGTAATTATTGATAATGATTGAAAACACGTATTTTTTTCCATCTTTAGAAGTATAATAGCCTGCAAAAGATTTGGTGTCTTTCATCGTTCCGCTTTTCATTTTCATGCCGTTGTCCTGCGTTGGAAAACCGTCATAATAGGCTTCAAACCAAGGCTGTTTTTTAGCATACAGTAAAGCCTGAACTTCCGCTTTTGCAGCCACATAATTTTGTGGTGAAAGCCCGCTTCCGTCTGCAAAATTGATCATATTGGCATTAATTCCTTTCGATTTCCAGAACTCTTTCAGATATGCTACCCCACTTTTAAAGCTTGGATTTCCTTTTTTCTCTTTTCCTAACGTTTTGATTAAAGCTTCACCATAAAGGTTAATGCTTTTTCTCAAAAACCAATAAATAATTTTATCCAAAGTTGGCGACTGATACGTAAAAATTACATTATTTTTTGGAGCTTCCAATGCTTGCTTTCCTTCCAATTCAAGTTGGGAATTGGTGACAACTTTCCCTGAAAAATCAATTCCTGAGTCTTTCAGCCACTGTTTTACTTCCACACCCAATTGCAACGGCGGATTTGGCGTTGACCCCGAAACAGTCACCGTTTTCCCCTCAGGCAAAGTTCCGTTAATTAAAGCCACGTCAGAATGTGGTGCTGTGAAAATTAAACTTTGGTCCGAGCTTCCTCCTGTTTTCAGGTCATTCAGCCATTTTACCCCTTCCAGAGGATAAGAAAAATCTTTAAAATCTGTTCCGTTAATATCAATATCAAATTGGTTTTCACGCCAGTTGACACCCCAAATTCCGGCTCCGTAGTAATTTCCCAAATCATCCCAAGGCCAGCCTCCGGGAATTGTCTGATGGTCAAAATAAGAATCATCAATAATTAAATCTCCTGAAATTTTTGTAATTCCCGAAACTTTGATGGCTTCAATTAATTTCTTTTTAAAAATATCCGGCTTATATGCATCGTAACGCCAACTTCCAAGAGTCGGATCACCGTTTGAGCTGATAAAAAGATTTCCGTTTAAATTTCCTCCAGAAATATTTCCTGAATAGCCTGAAGTTGTTTTAAAAGTATAATTTTTACCTAAAGTTTCCAAAGCTGCAGCAGCCGTAAAGATTTTTTGTGTAGAAGCCGTAGAAAGTCCTTTATTTCCCTGATAATCATAAATTAAATTCCCACTTTCATCTGTAACATAAAAAGACAAATTGGTTGCAACAGCACCCGAAGAATTCATTAAATTCTTCGTTGCATCATCCAGTTTCTGGGTAATATTTTGAGCAAAAAATATCTGCGTTGATAAGGTCAGAACGGCAAATGCTTTTTTCATTGAGTTTTTTATTATCTTGTAATTACTTTTAAAGATGCTTCGTAAACGAATGTTCACGAAGCATTTTCTCATTTTTTATATGATCCTAAATCACATTTATTAATTCAAATATAATTAAAATAACAATTACAATTCAGAACCCGATTCAATCTCATAAGGTTCTTTATCTTTCTCAAAAATTCTTGTCATTTCGCTTCCCTGAACGGTAATTTTTTCACCAATTCTTCGGATCCAGTTTCCTTCACGAAGCCCGACAACTTTTGTATTATTTTGTGTTAAAAATTCTTTAATCCTAGTTTCCCTCGTTTCCCCGTTGTGTTTAAGATCCGGATTCGGGTCTAAATAATGTGGATTTAAATTAAAAGGAACCAATCCCATACAATCAAAACTTGGCGGATAAACGATCGGCATATCGTTGGTGGTTTTCATATTTTGTCCGCCGATATTGCTTCCCGCGCTGCATCCCAAATAAGGTTTTCCGGTTTCTACATTTTGCTTTAAAACAGACATTAAACCTTCTTCATGCAAAGTTTTCACCAATAAAAACGTGTTTCCACCGCCTGTAAAATAGCCTTTTGCATTATGTAAAGCTTCAATCTTATTTTCGAATTCATGAAGCCCTTTTACTTTAATATTGATTGTTTCAAAAAAAGAACGTGCTTTTGCGGTGTAATCATCGTGGGAAATACCTCCGGGTCTAGCAAACGGAACGAAAATAATTTCGTCAATTCCTTTATATAATTGAATTAATTCTTCCTTTAAGTAGTGTAAATATTCTCCTCCAAAAAGTGTTGAAGTTGATGCTAATAAGATATTCATATGTGAAATTATTAATTATTAAAAGCTGTTTTTACAAAGATAACTCAAACCGCAACGAATCAAAAATTAAGCTAAAAAAAACATTTTATCCGTTAATATTTTCAAAAAAAACTTAAAGACTCTAAAATTTACGTTTTTCTGGAATTATTATTGAATTTTAGAAAGTAATATTAAAAATTAAAATGTAAGATTATGAAAATGGCTAAAATTAATATCAAAAACCTGTTGACAGGTTTAATCCTTGTGGGAAGTGCAAGTTTTATTAACGCACAAACAACCCAGACAGACAGTACAAATAATACAGCTAATACAGCGGCCGCAAGCCAATCTGCCAATTCAGCAATTGACGCCCTGAAAAAACAGGTTGAGGCCAATCCTAAAGATACAGATGCGCTGGCAAAGCTTGCTACAGCCTATCAGGAAGCGTCAGACTGGACGAATGCAGTTGATACATGGAAAAAAATATCCGTTCTATTACCGGATTGGGCACCATCCTATTACAGTCAGGCCTATGCCTACCAATCTGCTAAAGATGATGCCAATGCAAAAATCGCTTATGAAAAGTATATTGCAACTGTAAAACCTGAAGAAATCGAGCAAAATAAGAAAAATCTGGCATATGCCTATTTTTATATTGCCTTTGCAGAGCAGCAAAGTGATCCTGCTAAAGCAAAAGAACATATTGCTAAATCACTGCAATATGATCCTAACAATCAGGACGCCGTAAAATTGAGCAAAGCGTTAAATTCATAGTTAAAAAGAATCCGGGAAAATTTTCCCGGATTCTTTGTTTTTATATTAATTAATTCTTTTTCCAAAAAAATCTGTTTCCCCTTTCAAATGTTTAATTATTTTTTCAATATTCCTCTGAATACTGGCTTCTGTCTTCAAATTGTTAATATAACGAATCAATTCCAATTTTCTTGAAGGAATAAGGTTTTCAAAATTCCGTAGAGCAACAGGATTTTTTCTGATCGCTTTATCTAATTGAGGATGAATGGAAACCGTTCTGTCCGAATCATCAAACTCCACAGAAACTTCAATAATCTCGCCAATACGTTTGGGAGAATCTTTTAGCATGATCATATTAATATAAAGTCTCCATTCCCCTAAATATTTCATTAGGTTTTGTTTGAATTCTTTACCATTTACAGTTCCTTTCACAGGAATCGGACTTTTATTTTTTCCCGAAGCTTCAAAAATTTCATTTAAAATTTTCTCAGGAATAAAAACAAAAGGATTGATGCCGATAATTTCTAATTGAGCCGTAAAGTGGTTTTTCATTAGTAACAAATTTATAAAATTGTTTTTATTTGAGATACTTCGACTTCTAACCAAAATTAAAAATTTCTCACTCGGAAAGGAATGTTTATCTTTGTAAAAATAAATCTGTAAACAAATGAAATTTTTTATTGACACTGCTAATTTAGAGCAAATCAAAGAAGCAAAAGACCTTGGAATTCTTGATGGAGTAACAACCAATCCTTCATTGATGGCAAAAGAAGGAATTCAGGGTGCTGAAGCGATCAGAAATCACTACAAAGCAATTTGTGAGATCGTAGACGGAGATATTTCTGCAGAAGTTCTTTCGACAACTTATGAAGAAATGATTAAAGAAGGTGACGAATTAGCGGCCATCCACCCGAATATCGTTGTGAAAATCCCAATGATCAAAGATGGTATCAAAGCTTTAAAATATTTTTCTGATAAAGGGATCAAAACCAACTGCACCTTAATTTTCTCTGCAGGACAGGCTCTTTTGGCAGCGAAAGCAGGGGCAACTTATGTTTCTCCTTTCTTGGGAAGATTAGATGATATTTCAACGGACGGATTAAATTTAATTCAGGAAATCAGATTGATTTTTGATAATTATATGTATGAAACTGAAATTTTAGCAGCTTCTATCCGTCATCAAATGCACATTATCGACTGTGCTAAAATCGGTGCTGATGTGATCACTTCACCACTTCCTCCGATCTTGAATTTGTTGAAACACCCATTGACAGACAGCGGATTGGCCCAGTTTATTGCAGATTCTCAAAAATTAGCTTAATAACTGAACAACCATATTGCATAAAAAATCCCGAAACTTAATTTCGGGATTTTTATTTAAAATATATTATTATTTGTATAGATCAGGCTCTATTTTATTATTATTTTTCTGTATTTCTTCTCTTGCTCTTTTTTCAATGTTTCTGTACATTTCATTCATGTCAATATCTTTTCCGTCCTGGTTTTTCATCTTTACTACAGCGCCGGCGGGAAGAGTACTCATTGTTTGCTTCATATCTTTTGTAGGATCAGTTTGATAATCTTTCCAGGCTTTTTTAAATTGCTTTTTTGTTACCTCGATATCTTTACCCCCTAAACCGATCATTGTAACACCAGGCATTTGCAGCTCTTCTTCTGAGCTCGCCTCTGTTTTTTTATTTCCAATTAAAGTCATGATATGAGACCCTGTTTTATCTTCCAGCTTCACGATCAAACCCGGTAGCCCGTAGAATTTATAAGGCCCATCCTGAAAAGGAATATCTGTGCTGAACCAAGCGGTCCACTCTCTTCCTCCGTAAGTTGTCGTTGCTTTCTGGGTATTATATTCACCAATTTTCTGTTTATCAGGAAGAATTTTCCATTCGGGTTTCTGATCTTCGGCGATTTTATAGGTTGTATTTCCTATTTTTTCTGAAAGTGACACTTTATAATCGGGATAAACCTTGGTAACGCTTGTATAGATCACTCCCGGCTTTATATTTTTTTTGATATTTATGCTTGTTCCAAAACCGCCTTTCATTTGTTTGGCAATATCTGCTTTCGTTGCAGAATCTGACACAAACTTTTCCCGGCTGTAATATTTTGAGCCATTTTTATCAATATCCAAAAGCATGATATCGCTTTTCACATCCGCTTTGTTGGTGGAATCTGAAATATACTTGTAATCATAATAAAACCGGTTGGTTTGTGCGGTTACAAACACACTCAGGAAGGTAAAAAGGAATAGATAATTTTTCATAATTATTTATAAAAAGGCTTTGCCAACATGAGTTTAATTGATATTGACAAAGCCGGTTGGAACTTTATTTTTTAGTTTCGATTCTGATCTCGCCGGAGCTTTTTCCGTCGGTTGTTCTTTTGTTTACGTTCATGTTTTTAATATCGTTAGGGCTCAAATCATCCAATTCTTTTTTAGTCACTTCTTTTCCGTCGATATAAAATTTCATGTTTGCCGTGTCTCCGCTGTATTTTTGTAAGCCTGATCCTGTGATGATTTTAGCATTATTATTATTCATCGTCATCACTTTTACCTTGTCAAATTTCATCGGTTTGAAAGAGTTGCTGTAAATGTAAACACTTTTGTTTCCTTCTAAAGCTCTTCTTTCGGCATCCAATTTTGCTCTTTCACCTTCCAGCTTAGCTCTTTTTTCATTAAGCTTGGCTCTTTTCCGGTCTAATTCAGCTCTTTTTTTTGCTGTAGAAGCAGATTCTTTTGCATCTTCAGCAGATTTGAAAGCCATGGAAGCTTTGGGGCTCCATTTCATGTCTTTCATATCTTTAAAAGTATAGATTTTTACTTTTGATCTTGGAAAATCCTTTTCATTCAGGGTAGTTGGCGGAAGCGGTGGCTGCGGAGGTTCAGGAAAATCAAAATCCATTTCCGGCATTTCGGGAATTTCAATATTCATGTTGGTTTTAAGCTCTTTTACTTTTCCTTTCCATTCATCAGATTTGAAATATTCATTGATTTTTTTCACATCTGCATCATTCATGCTATATGCCATTCTGAAATCGTCAGAACTTGTAATTTTTCCGATCTCTGCTGAAAGAGCTCCCAATTCATCAACATTCTTTTTGAATTCTTCGCTTTCAGGTTTTAATCCTTTTAAGGCTAAACTTTTCTCTTCTATTTTTTTACCTAAATCAGTAAGTTTTTTTTCAGTTTCATTTTTTTTAATCGATCTTGGAGCAACAGCATCAAATTCTTTCACTTTTTCAGGTCTGATGGTGTCTTTTTTAATTTGAGAAACAGCTTTCGCAATCTCAATATTCGTTGCTTTAATTTCTTTATTTTTAGCGTTTACCATATAAGCAAAAGCTACTGAAAATAAAACCGGTAATGCAAAAATTCTGCGCGCATATCCGAATTTGGTTTGAGGTTTTTGTAACATTTTTAGTCTTTTTTTGAGGTTTGAACTTAAAAACGGACTGGTCGCAGGCAACTGTGTTCCGGAAAAGTGGCTTGCTAAAAGCATCTGCGCAAATGCTTTTGTGTCCGATTGTTTTACGGCTTTTTTATCAGCCAGGTATTCGTGAATTAAACTGAGTTCTTTTTTAATGATATGAAAAAACGGGTTGAACCAGAAGACAGAAGTAATGATTTCCATAAAGATTTTATCAAAGGAATGCTTCTGTTCAATATGTACCATTTCGTGCTTTAAAATTTGTTCTCCGATTTCTGAATTCAGCATGATAGAATTCTTCCAAAAGAGGTTTTTAAAGTAAGAAAATGGGGCTTCGGTCAAGTTTGTATGGTAAAAATTAATTCCATCAAAACTTTCTTTCTGAAATTGGCCTTTAAGCTGCTGGATTCTGAAAATCCCATACATAAATTTCCCTAAAAAATAGAGAGAAACCAATCCCAAAGCTGAAAAAATAATTCTAAAATAAGTGTGGTCATTGTTTATTACGTTTTTATCTGAATTAAAATTCTGTATCTTATCAATCAGACTGTACACATCGCTATTGACCTCGATCGTAAAATCATCGACCTTTATTAAGGGTAACAACAGTGATATCAGCATCGCCGCTAACAAATAAAATCTGTTATAATGATGAAATGTCTTGTCTTTTAAAGACAACTGATAGTATAAAAACATTACACCAGAACATAAAATTACTTTTCCAAAGTACAGAAGAATTGCTTCCATGGCTAGTTTTTCTTTTTGAGTTCGTTTAATAACATCTCAAGATCTTCTACGGTCATTTCGTTTTTTTCAACAAGAAAAGAAACCGCGCTTTTGTAAGATCCTTTAAAATAATTTTTCACAAGACTTTTCATTGTTTTCCCTGAATACTGCTCCTGCGAGATCAGCGGAAAATACTCATGCTGTCTTCCGTACACGCTGTAGTCTACGAATTCTTTGTCTTTCAATACTTTTAAAATAGTAGAAACTGTGTTGGTATGCGGCTTTGGTTCAGGAAAAAGATCAAGGACGTCTTTTAAAAATCCTTTTTCAAGTTTCCATAAATACTGCATCACCTGTTCTTCTGCTTTTGTTAAAGTCTGAATTTTCATATCCCGTTCATTTTATCATTAATGTGATATAAATTTAGTGTAAAAATCAATATCACTAAGAAATTAGTTATACAAATGTAGAAATAAAACTGATTCAAACAACTATTTTTTTAGTGATAAAAAAGAAAACAACGTAATTAATTGATAATCAATGAAATAAATTTTATTAAAATATGTTAAATTTTTAACAGACTTAAAATATCACCTTATTAATTGGCAGAAAAAGCCCGAAATACAATAGAAATTCTTAAAACTTGTTAAATTTTATTAAATAAAATTAAAATGGATTTGTTTAAACTGAGAAATTATATTTATTTTAGTGCTTTAAAAATTTCTCATGAAAAGATATAATTTATTGATTGTACTATTACTACTTATTTTTAACGTTGCTACAGCTCAAAAGAAAGATTCTCCGGCTGCGGATTTCAGTGCGGTAAGAGAGACCAAAACTAAAATTGAAAATACAGTTCCTTTGGTTATCAAGCATTTACAGGATGTAAGCACCAAACAGGGCGATTCAAATATTCTTACAAACGGCAAAACCGCTTTAGGAAAAGAATATGGTATTGTAGAGACAGAATGGCGTCTTTACAGAGGAAATATGAACAACTGTATTCTGAATAACTCCTCTAAAAAAGCAAAAAAATGCATGGAATATCACAATACGATGTTCAGAGATACCATGATTAATTATAATAACTATATCACCAACCTTACCAGAAAAAACGGTTATCTTGGTGTAGAAGGGGATACAAAATTTGAATTTAATCCTGCAGAAGTAGCTACAAAGCTTAGTGAAGCTTACTTTAATGCCAACGATGCAGCAGGAAGAATGAAAGGAAATTCTAAAAAAGAATTCCTAGGTCAGACGATGTCCGATGACTATAAACTGACCCCGTATAATCAATTAGCACAATAATTAATTTACAATAAAATATTAAATTCCTGCTTTTTTAGCGGGATTTTTTATTTTCCATGCATTTTGAAATGTCACAGATTTTTAAAATGTGTTGCATTTTCGTTATATCTACAATCTTATAGAATAAAAAACTTCGCCGTAGCTTCAAAAAATAAATTTAATTAAAATTTTCATATATATTCTGTCCAGAAATTAAAATCCGATTGTCATTAAGGTATAACAATTAAATTTTAATATTTTATGGAACCTAGAATCAATTTATTCGAAAAAGGGAAAAAAGCAATCACTCCGATTTTTGGAATTAATCAGTATCTGAAACATTCTTCAATTGACAGACAGCTGATGGAACTTGTTGACTTCAGAATTTCACAGATCAATCAATGTGCTTATTGCCTTGACATGCATTCAAAAGAACTTCGTGCGATGGGCGAAACAGAACAGAGGCTTTACGGGCTAAGCGCATGGAGAGAAACACCCTACTTTACAGACAGAGAAAGGGCTGCGCTGGAATGGGCAGAAGCCGTAAACAGCCTTCATGTACCGGATGAAGTCTATGAAAAAGTAAAAAAACAGCTCTCTGAAGAAGAGCTTATTGATCTTACTTTGGTTGTTAATTCAATTAATATATGGAACAGGTTTAATATCGCATTCAAGCAAATTCCCGGAGACTATAAAGTAGGCATGTTTGGATAATAGATCGTGAAAATTTAGGATGATTAATAAAAAAAAGAGAACTGTAAGGGTTCTCTTTTAATTTAATATTGAAGGAATAATTTTAGTCATCAGTTAATAATCGGGAAACATTTTTCTCCATTTTGTTACAGTATTTCTACTTAACTTAAAATGATTAGCCAGTTGGCTGTTATTCAGTTTATTTTTTTGCTGATATTCCAGTATTTCTAAAATTGCATCCGTATTATAAGAACGATATTGTTGATTTATTTTATCACCCGAACTGTTTGGCTGATCAAAAATCATGTTATTAAGCTTAATAATATCCAAAAAGGACAAATCATTTTTGCTTAATATTTTCGAGCAGGTTTCCTTTTTCTGAGGATATTTTAAATCAATAATATCTTCAAAAATCCGTTTATAGTTTGGTGTTGCTTCTATTTTTTGCATTCTTTTCATTATTTAAATTCAGCTTACCGTAGTAGCTTTTGATCTTGAATTTTGTTGCTTTATTTTTTTCGAAATCAATAATTAAAGTTGTTTTCATGCCCCACCATGTTTTACCAATTTCATAATTCCAACTGTCGTCAGGGTAAAAATTGAAACCATGGCCAAATTCTTCTATAATTTCTTTTTTAGTTTTGCCAATAATAGAATCATTATAGGCTAAATTTTTATTTTTCATCCGGTTTATAAATTGCTCTGAGGGCGTTAAACAACTTAATTGTATTTTTATGAAAATCAGCTCACTTTATCATATTTACTGATCCATTTATATAAGGTAGCTTTGGGAATTCTGTACTGCTCGATCACTTCTTTTTTCGTTTTGGTGCCATTTCTCACCAGCTCGAGGATAAAATCAACAATATCTCTTGTGTAAATATTTTTACGGAATTGGGGAAGATCCGTCTTATTATTTCTCTGATTGTAATCTGTACTTCTCGGTGGCGCATAAAAAATAAGGTGCTGACTATACAAACGGAAAAAATCATATTCCAGTAATTTGCTCCATTTTAAGAGTATGTCGCAATCTAAACTTTTTGATTCGTACATTTTTTTAGCTTCTTCTTCTGTACACATAAAAAAATTACAAATCCGCGATAAGTCAATCTCCAGTTCGCTTATTCGTAATTCTATTAACCTTCCGATGTGGATATCTTTCTGATCAAAAAACATGATAATATTTAGTTATTTAAATTAGACCTTGGTAAAAAGTTAAAATATAAGATTGAAAATATCAGTGTAAATCTCTATATGAGAATGGTAAATTTTACACCTTATGCACAAAAATGCCTATATATTTTCATAATTTTAACAATAACAGTTTGTTTTATAAAAATAAACTATTAATTTATTTCTTCTACCACGTTTTTTATAGAATAATGTGTACAGCTTGTAGTAATTTTACTACAAAAAATATCATAAAATAAGAAAAATAGAACTGAATAATTCTTTATTAATTTTCACAGAAAAAAATTCGCCAACAGATTTTCAGACAGGAATCATCGCAATGGTAAGACTTAACGAATAATAAAAACAAAAAGAGAACCACCATGTGATTCTCTTGCTATAGTAGCGGGAACCGGACTCGAACCGATGACCTTCGGGTTATGAGCCCGACGAGCTACCTACTGCTCCATCCCGCGGTATATTTTTAGAGCGTTTACCGAAAACGCTTGCTTAGTAGCGGGAACCGGACTCGAACCGATGACCTTCGGGTTATGAGCCCGACGAGCTACCTACTGCTCCATCCCGCGATGTATTTTTTAGAACGTACCGACAATCGTTCATAAACTTAGTAGCGGGAACCGGACTCGAACCGATGACCTTCGGGTTATGAGCCCGACGAGCTACCTACTGCTCCATCCCGCGATATTGGATTGCAAATATACGACTATTTTTTGTAAATCCTAATTTTTCTTTTAAATAAAGGACTTTTATAAAAACTATCTTATTATTTGTATCTTTGTACTATGGCAAAAATATTGAAAATTTATCCCAATAACCCTCAGGAAAATCTTATTAATGAGGTAATTAAAACTTTAAATAATGGCGGATTGATTATCTATCCGTCTGATACTATTTATGCGTTAGGATGCAATATTTTTGACATAAAAGCCATGGAAAAACTTGCCCAACTGAAGAAAACCAAGCTTGAAAAGTCACAATTCTCAATTATTTGTAATGATTTGAGCCATCTTTCTGATTTTACGAGACCGATTGACACTTCTGTTTTCAGGTTTTTAAAAAGCCATCTTCCCGGTCCGTTTACATTTATTTTAGATGCCAACAAAAGCTTACCTTTAGCTTACAGAGGGCATAAAACGATCGGTATTCGTGTTCCGGACCATCCGATTCCACAGCTTATTGTTGAAAAATTAGGGCATCCGATCGCATCAACTTCTATTAAAGATGATGATGAAATTATCGAATATTCCACCGATCCTGAATTAATTGCTGAAAAATATGATCATTTGGTTGATATTGTTATTGATTCCGGTTATGGGGACAATGTCGCATCAACTATTGTTGACCTCACTTCCGGCGAACCGGAAATTATCAGACAGGGAAAAGGAATTATTTAATGTCAATCGTGAATAGTTAATTGTTAATTTTTTACGTTGATTTATGAGTCTTACCGGAAAATATTCTTTAGGGATTTTACTCACCTTTGTGCTTTTGGCGTTGGTCATGCTATATGTTCTTCCTTTACTTAATACGATTACAGGAACTGCAAATATTACGGCAGAGAAATTTCTTTATACCAGAATTGTTCTTTGGTTTGTTTTACTGATTATATTTCTTTACAGTTTTTTCATTGAAAAAAATTCGTTTTTACTTTGGAAAGACAAAAAATATTCAATCAGCTTTTATATTGGTGCTGTCATTAGCTTATACTTTATCTGTACATTTGGAAGCGCTTTTTTAAATGTTTTAATTACTCTGTTAATCCATGAAAAATACAGCGGCAAGCTATTACAGCTTTCATCCATATTCAAAAACAATTATTTATTAATTATCTTTACCTGCTTAACCGCAGGCTTTCTGGAAGAATTGCTAATGCGGGGTTATCTGCAAACCAGAGTTGAAAAAATTTACAATAATCCCTATATTGGAGTAATAATTTCCGCGCTCTTGTTCGGGATTCTTCACAGCACATACGGAACGGTCGGCCAGGTTCTTATCCCTTTGTTTATCGGATGCGTCTTTGCCCTATTTTATAAATTATATTCCAATATCAAAATCCTCATTATCTGTCATTTCATGTATGATTTTGTGTCTTTAATGATGATGAATTTTATTGATATCAAACATTTATCTGCCTTTTAAACCTTATGAAAATAATAACATCTCCAGCAAAATTAATGAATGTAGAAAACTCAACGGATCTGTTGAAATCTACCACTCCGAAATTCATTGAAGAAGCAACTTTTATACACTCTTATTTAAAGCATAAATCACCAAAATACCTTTCCGAACTAATGGAAATCTCCACAAAACTGGCGGATGAAAATTGGGAAAGAAATCAAAAATGGAAACCAAAACCTGGCGCAAAAGAATCAGCTCCGGCAATGTTTGCGTTCACAGGTGAGGTCTACAGAGGTCTGGATGCCAAAACATTAGATAAAAAAGCAGTAGATTATTTACAGAAAAACTACAGAATGCTTTCCGGATTATATGGTTTGCTGAAGCCGTCTGATAAAGTAATGCTTTACAGGCTGGAAATGGGACGTCATTTTGAATTTGATCAATACAAAAATCTGTACGAATTCTGGAGAGAGAAAATAACAGAACAGTTGAATTCTGAGATGAAAAAGAACGAGATCCTTCTTCATTTATGCAGCACAGAATACGGAAAAGTGATTGACAGAAAAAAACTGAATCATAAGGTCATCGATTTTGATTTTTATGAATTAAAAGACGGAAAATTAAAGACAATCGTAGTTTACACGAAACACGCAAGAGGCCTTGTTGTAAGGTTTTGCGCGGAAACCAATGCGCAGACTTTGAATGATGTAAAGGCTTTCAACTATGACGGTTATTTAATTGATGAAGAAAAATCTACCGATACAAAACTGGTTTTTACGAGATAAATGACAATTTCAGAATTTAAAAATCACTTTAGAAAAGAGCTTTTCGGAATTTATACAGATTCGGAAACAGATTTTTTGTCCGCTGTTTTTATTCAGAAAATCGTCGGTTTTGATAATTTTGATCAACGAAAATTTGCGGGTCAGGAATTATCAACTGATGATGAAAACCAGCTTCAAAACGTTATTTCAGCATTAAAAAGCAATAAGCCTTATCAGCAAATTTTAGGTGAGGCAGAATTTTACGGAATGACTTTTTTTGTAGATGAAAATGTATTAATTCCCCGTCCGGAAACGGAAGAATTGCTGGAAATGGCGATTCAAAAAATTCACAGTTTTGTCATTCAGAATGAAACGAAGTGGAATGAAGAATCTAAAGATTTCTCCTCCGTCGAAATGACAAAAAGACCGTTGAAAATTCTTGATATCGGAACCGGAAGCGGAATCATTCCTTTGGTTTTAAAGAAGCATTTTCCGGAAGCAGAGGTTACTTCAATTGATTTTTCTAAAAAAGCATTGGAAGTTGCGAAAAAAAATGCGTGTTTTCATCAACTTGATGTAAAATTTATTTATGGTGATTATCTTACTTATGATTTAAATGAAAATTTTGATATTATCATTTCAAATCCGCCATATATCGGGATTGAAGAAGAGCCTGAAATTGCTGATTCTGTCAAGGAATTCGAACCGAAAATGGCACTTTTTTCCCCAACTTCCGATGCATTGATTTTCTATAAAAAGATTGCAGAAGATGCTGAAAAATATTTAAATAAAAACGGTTTGCTGTTTTTAGAAATTAATCAAAAATTAGGTCCTGAAACCTTGGAGTTATATACTGCTAATTTCTCTGAAGCGCTATTAATCAAAGATTTATCTGAAAATAACCGTTTTATTTTCGGAATAAAATAAATAAAAATGCAAATCAAGGCACACGAAGTAAACAATACCAGAATCGCAGAAATTATTTCTGATAAAATAGTCATTCAATCTGCTCAGAACGGACTGGATCTTTTGGGAAACATCTATTATCAGGATTTTGATAAAGTTATTATTTATGAAAGAAATATTACGCCTGATTTTTTCGATCTGAAGACAAAAATCGCAGGTGAAATTCTTCAGAAATTTTCAAATTATCGTGTAAGATTAGCCATTGTAGGAGATTTCAGCAAATATGAAAGCAAAAGCATGAAGGATTTTATTTATGAAAGTAATAAAACCCGACACATCAATTTTGTTGAGACACTTGAAAAAGCTATTGAGAAAATATCCGGATAATTATAAAAAAAACCGGCAAAAAATATTAACCGGTTTATAAATTTTAGTTAAAAAAACTACCCTATTCTTTTTCTCACAAAGATTTCATAGCTTAAATAAATTAACGGGAGCGCCATAATACCAATATACAATGCGTTCCCCATCGCAGCCTGAGGCTGATTGGCAACCGCATAAACCAAACCGAAAAATGCACCCCCCAGATGCGCAGCATGACCGATATTATCATGCTGTCTCGGATTCAACATCATGTAAACTGAATACCCAAAATAAACCAAGCCAAAAATATAACCAGGAATCGGAATTGGAATGAAAAACATATAAATTCCAATACTAGGATATAGGGCGATCGAAGCAAACAAAATCCCGGAAACTCCTCCGCTCGCGCCAATTGCAGAATACCAAGGCTGTTTTTGATAAATAAATAATGAAAATATATTTCCAAGTAAAATCGATCCGAAATAAATGATGATAAAACCTAAATTTCCAAAACCTTCAATAACAACAGGACCAAAGAAATACAGCGTCAACATATTGAATATCAAATGCATAAGATCTGCATGAAGAAAACCGGCAGAAAGCAAACGAATGTATTCCTTTCTGTTCATAATCGCTCCTACACTGAACTTATATTTCTCAAAATTAGCGCTTCCATTGGGCGCAATAAAGCTAATGATTGCGGTAATAGCTATTATTAATATTAGAATATTCATTTTTTCAACGTTTTAATTTTCTGTATTTTCATTTTCGTCATTTTGAAACAAATCGCCGATCGTCCCGCCGTCGTCGTCCGCGCCTTCCGTCGGATCGGGGTTTTCGTATATTTCAGGTTCTTCTTCTTCCGGTTCCGGAACATTGACATTAATGGTTTTCACTTTAAACTTAGTAAACTGATTTCCAATGGCTTTGATTCCTTTTACAGTAATAAATTCATCGATATTTACAGTTTCCGGCTCACGCTCTTTGCCTTTATCTTTCGCAAAAATGATTTCCGCTGTTGCACCATTGGCTACAATAACGTTCTCAATAAATGATTTGGGATGTTCTGAAGGCATGAAGGTCTGAACATTAATATTATTCTCAAATAAGAATCTTTTAATGAAATAAATATCTTTTTCACCATCAAAATAAATACACGTTACGGGCTGCTCCGGCTTCCATTTTTCTAGGACTAAATATTGATCATCAAAACGGTTTCCGAGATCAAAACTCACCAATTTTGCTTCACCATTTGTATTGATTGTCAATATTTTATCATCTCCTTTAAAATTTCCGAGAAGCCTTCCTCTTCCATCTGCATTCAGTCTTCTTACCGTATCATCAAACCAGATTTTCCTCGGTGCCAGTGTAGAAACGCCTTCTTCTTTAAGGTCAACTTTTTTAATGGCATATTTTGTCACTAAATTTCCTTTGGAATCACGTCCTTTTATAGCTAATTCCGAAAAATCGACATCCATTTTATTTTTTCTGATCCGTGGATTGGGCTTTAAAAGAACGGTCACTGTTTCTGCTTCACCATTCGGATTTGCTGAGAAATAAAGCATTTCAGATCCTTTTTTATCCGAGGCCAAAGGATAATCCGTATTTCTTGTAACGCCTGTTACGGAGAAACGTTTCATATAATAAGGCCCGTCCCGCCCTTCACGGTAAATCATGTTGTAAACGGTTCTTTTATCATTTTTCTTCCAGATCGCAACGTGGAGAATATCTTTACCGATAAAGGTTTTGGCTTCCACTTTTACCACTTTCATGCTTCCGTCTTTTCTGAAAGTAATAATGTCGTCAATATCCGAGCAATCAAATAAATACTGATCTTTTTTCAAAGAAGTTCCTATAAAGCCTTCTTCAAAATTAGCATAGAATTTTTCGTTGGCAACGGCAACTTTAGTCGCATCAATAGTATCAAAAATCCTAAGCTCTGTTTTTCTCTGTCTGTCTTTCCCGTATTTTTTCTGAATATTTAAATAATAATCAATTGCATACGGAATCAGATGTTCTAAATGATGTTTTACCTGCTCAATTTTTCCTTCAAGGGCGGCGATATTTTCTTTAAATTTATCTAAATCAAATCTTGAAATTCTTTTAATTCTGATTTCAGTTAGTTTCAATATATCTTCCTGTGTTACAGCTCTTAAAAGATGTTTGGTATGTGGTTTTAGTCCTTCATCGATCGTTATTAAAACGTCTTCCCAAGTTTCCACTTCTTCAATATCGTGATAAATTCTGTTTTCAATGAAAATCCTTTCTAATGAAGAGAAATGCCAGCTTTCCTGCAGCTCGTGGAGCTCAATTTCCAGCTCTTTTTTAAGCAAAGAAACAGTGTGATCCGTATTCATTCTTAAAATCTCGGAAATATTCAGGAACATGGGTTTATCACCTACAATTACACAGGCATTTGGTGAGATCGTAACCTGGCAATCGGTGAAAGCATACAGCGCATCGATTGTTTTATCAGGTGAAGAATCGTTAGGAAGATGGATCAGGATTTCTACCTTATCCGAGGTATTATCTTCAATTTTTTTAATCTTAATCTTCCCTTTTTCATTGGCTTTTAAAATCGAGTCGATAAGATCACCGGTATTTTTAGAAAAAGGAAGCTCAGAAACGACCAAAGTATGCTTGTCAGTTTGTGTAATTCTGGCTCTGGCCCTTACTTTTCCGCCTCTGTGACCATCATTGTATTCTGAAACATCCAGAAATCCTGCCGTCAGAAAATCAGGAAACAGCTCAAACTTTTTTCCTTTTAAATAGGCAACAGAAGCATTAATTAATTCATTAAAATTATGGGGAAGAATTTTTGTGGAAAGACCAACCCCGATTCCTTCAACGCCTTGTGCCAAAAGCAACGGAAATTTTACGGGTAAATCAATGGGTTCATTATTTCTGCCGTCATAGGATTTTGCCCATTCCGTGGTTTTCGGGTTAAAAACAACTTCCAGCGCAAACGGTGTTAATCGTGCTTCGATATATCTTGCGGCCGCTGCAGAATCACCTGTATAAATATTTCCCCAGTTTCCCTGGGTGTCAATTAAAAGCTCTCTCTGCCCGATCCCGACCATCGCATCGGTAATGGAAGCATCCCCATGAGGGTGGTATTTCATGGTATTCCCCACGATGTTGGCTACTTTGTTGTAACGGCCATCCTCCAGCTCTCGCATGGAATGCATAATTCTTCGCTGAACGGGCTTAAAACCATCATAAACGGAAGGAATTGCCCTGTCTAAAATTACATAAGAAGCGTAGTCCAAAAACCAGTCTTTGTACAGCCCGGAAACTTTTTTCAAGCTCTCACCTTCATGCGAGTGTTCTTCAGTCATTTTTTAATCTTTGTTCTTTTTTATCGTTATTAGTTTTCACGACTTTATTTAAAGAGAATCTTAAATCTGTTATTTCTTTTTTTGTTAAATACGAAACTTCATACTTCAACATGGTAGAACCCGTATTTTTGCTCGAAATAGTAACGTATAATCTTTTGACAAAAAGTATATGTACAACTTCATATTTTATCAATTTGTATTTAGGGAACTCATCATGCAGCGGTCTGTCTAAAAAAGGGATAATGTTTCTGTTTTTAAAGTTAAGTGCCTCTCCGTCACTATCATACTCGAAAATCTGTCTTCCGTTAAGATAAAAAAGAGTCAATAACAAAATGGGAATTATTATAAATAAATAGCTTTCCCTGCCCAGTACATTAAACCTGTATTCTTCTAAAAAAAAGCATGCAATGCCCCCTATTACGAACATTATCAACAAAGTATTTATAAAATTATAAACAGATGCCTTGTTGCGGTTACTTAGTCTCATAATTTTTTTTGTGTTTGTGTTTGTGTTTGTGTTGTTTTTTTATTTAAAATTTATTCTTCTGCTTCACTCAATATTTCTTTTTTATCAATATCCGTATCTTCAACTACCAGGTTTTCAAGAATAAAAACTTGTCTGTCCGGTGTATTTTTTCCCATGTAAAACTCTAAAAGCTGCTCAATCGTCAGATCTTTACCTACCACAACCGGCTCAAGACGAATATCTTTGCCGATAAAATGTTTAAACTCATCAGGCGAAATCTCTCCTAACCCTTTAAATCTTGTAATTTCAGGATTCTTTCCCAACTCATTCAGTGCTTTCACCCTTTCTGCTTCAGAATAACAGTATCTCGTTTCTTTTTTATTCCTTACCCTAAATAAAGGGGTCTGAAGAATATAAAGGTGGCCGTTTTTGATCAGATCCGGGAAAAATTGAAGGAAAAACGTAATCATCAACAGACGAATGTGCATCCCGTCGACATCGGCATCAGTCGCAATAATTACCTGATTATATCTTAGATCTTCTAAACTTTCTTCAATATTTAACGCTGCCTGTAATAAATTGAATTCTTCATTTTCATACACCACTTTCTTTGTTAAGCCATAACAGTTTAGAGGTTTACCTTTTAATGAAAATACGGCCTGCGTTTCTACATCTCTTGATTTGGTGATTGAACCGGATGCCGAATCTCCTTCAGTAATAAAAATCTGCGTATCTCCTTTTCTTTCAGCCTTCTGATCATTATAATGCTGTCTGCAGTCACGAAGCTTTTTATTGTGTAAAGATACTTTTTTGGCTCTTTCTCTGGCTAATTTCTGGATTCCTGAAAGTTCTTTTCTTTCTCTTTCCGAAATTAAAATTTTTCGTTGAACAGCATCTGCAATCTCAGGATTCTGGTGCAAAAAATTATCTAATTTACTTTTTAAGAAATCAATGATAAAAGTTCTTACCGTCGGCCCGTTGGGTCCCATATCGTTTGAGCCTAATTTTGTTTTCGTTTGAGATTCAAAAACCGGCTCTTCTACGTTAATGGAAATCGCTGCGATGATCGATTTTCTTATATCTGCAGCATCAAAATTTTTATTAAAAAACTCACGGATGGTTTTCACATAAGCTTCACGGAAAGCATTTAAATGTGTTCCTCCCTGTGTCGTATTTTGTCCATTTACGAAAGAAAAATAAGTTTCTGTCTGGGATTTATCTGAATGAGTGATCGCCAATTCGATATCAAGATCTTTCAAATGAACGATCGGATACAGAATTTCGCTTTCCATTTCTTCTTCTAATAGGTCTTTAAGCCCGTTTTCAGAATAAAATGTTTCCCCGTTAAAAAGAATTTTCAACCCAGGATTCAGATAGGCGTAATTACGCAGCATCCTTTCTATATATTCTTTGCGGTATTTAAAATTAAGAAAAATTTCTCCATCGGGAACAAAGGAAATCTCGGTTCCGTTTCTCTCCGAAGTTTCTTTTTCCACATGATCTTCGGTAATAATACCGCGTGAAAACTCGGCAATTTTCATCCTTCCTTCACGGAAAGACCTTACACGGAAATACTCCGCCAAAGCATTTACGGCTTTTGTACCGACCCCGTTTAACCCTACAGATTTTTTAAAGGCTTTACTGTCGTATTTTCCTCCGGTATTCATTTTGGAAACAGCGTCAACCACTTTTCCCAACGGAATCCCACGGCCAAAGTCACGAATGGTAACTTTACCGTCGTCTACTTTTATCTCAATTCTTTTGCCGGATTTCATTCTAAACTCATCAATCGAGTTGTCTAGAATCTCTTTAAGCAAAATATAAATACCATCGTCAGCAGACGATCCATCCCCCAACTTCCCGATGTACATACCGGGGCGTAAACGGATGTGCTCCTGCCAATCGAGGGTTCTGATATTATCTTCGGAATATACCGGATTTATTTCTTGTGACATATACTATTTCAGAAAACATACAAAAATACGAATTTGAACAAAAATATCCGAATTTTTCCTTTTCATTTTTTCTCAATATTTATCACTATGTATTGTATTATTATCAACGAAACTTTATATTTACATTGTTATTCAATATTATGTGAAAAAACTAACTCTATTTTTTATATTTTCATTTATTTTATTTCCTATTTCCAGGTTTTTAACACAAATCCCAGGATTGGTGAATTATAGTGAAGAAAACGGACTCAACAGCTCGTACACTTACCAGTTGAGCCAGGATAACAACGGCTTTATCTGGATCGGAAGCGATAACGGATTCTTCAGATTCGACGGAAAAGAGTTTAAGCAATATACCAAAAAAGACGGACTTAAGAATCTTGACGTTCTTTCCTGTAATCCTCTATCCAACGGAGAAATTTTTATCGTCCCGTTTTTAAGTGATTTTGCCTACCTGAAAAATGGAAAGATCATTAATTCCGATATTAATAAAAAGCTTAAAGAAATAATCCAGTTCGGGCAAAATCCGGTTGCCATTGCAAAAAAAGATTCTGTCTTTTTATACACCCGTTTTAATCCCAAAAATATTTACATTTATAAGAACGGTAATGTCCACAATATCCCATTATTACTAAGTAAAGAAGACCATTATATCATTGCATTTGATCCCGAAAAAAACACACTTTATAGCGCTGATAAAAATGGAAATCTGGAGGTTTACAATATTCTCACCAAAAAGAAAACATCCTGTAATATTCAAATTAAAGAGGGTACGTATGTGTATAAAAAAGATCATTTTTTTGCCTGCAGAAACAATGGAAAAATTGATATTTATAAGATAGAAAACAATTCAGATTTTAGGAAAATTCAATCTTTATCTATTCGTGAAGGAATTCATCAGCTTATTTTTGACAAAAATAACAGATTGTGGGTCTGCCTCGAAAACGGAGGCGTGCTGTATTTTGACCAGCCTTTATCTGAAAACGTAAATTTTTCGTCCCCGGTTAAGCTTTTAGATAATTTTATTATTAATGACATTCTTGCAGATAAAGATAATAATATTTGGTTTTCTACCAGAAACAACGGAATTTATTTTATTACAGATAAGTTTTTCAGGAATTATATACAATTACCCATTAAGAATAATTCATCTTATATTACCGCAATTTCAAGTCTTAACAACAACATTATCTTAGGATATAATGAAGCGAAAGGAGGTATTTTTCATTCTAAAAACATTACGGATATCATCCTTGAGAAAAACAGGAAAATTGAGCATAAAGCGATATTTGCTAAAGGGAATATCATAATTTTTGGCTTAAGCAGAGGGATTTTCCGCTATAATACAATCACCAAACAAATTAATTCCATAAAAGCATTCAATTTAAAGAATATTATTCCTTATTCTGACAATTCTGTATTATTCTGTACATCAGAAAATTTAACCGTCTATAATTTTGTAAAGAATACATTTAAAGAAATCCTACCCCGGGAAAGAGTTTATACGGCTCTTTCCTATCATAAAGACAGCCTGTTTGTCGGAACTTTTAAAGATCTCTATAAGTTTAATACTATAACAAAAAAGAGAAAATTATTTCTAGAAGGTTATTATTTTACTGACCTAAAAAAATTAAAGGAAAACCTATTCGTTGGTGCCACAAATCTTAACGGAATTATAATTTTCAATAAAGAAAAAATTTTAAAAAAAATCACTGAGAATGATGGTTTATCCACAAGCCAGATTAAGAAAATAGATGTTCAGAATGAAAATATTTTCTGGGCAAGCACCAATTCAGGTTTAAGCAGAATTGAAATTAAAGAGAAAAATTTTCTTATTAATAATTTTACACAATCCGATGGTCTTCCTTCTAATGTGGTGGCCGGATGTGTGATTAAAAAAGACCGTATTTTCGTAGGAACCTCAAAGGGTTTAGGAATTCTTTCTATCAGCAAACTACTCAATCAACAGAAATTTATTAATAAAAAAGTCACTATTAATTCAATTATAATTGGTAATAAAGAATATTTTAACCTGAAAGCAAGACTTGTAGCACAAAATCCTAACAATGAAGTTATTTTTAATCTAAGCTTTCCCGATTACACCTCACAAGGAAAAATAAATTACAAATATAAAATCGAAGGGCTGGATGATGACTGGCAGTTGAGCTCTTCTTCCAAAATCATTTTCAATTCTATTCCGCACGGGAAATATATTTTTAAAGTTTATGGAATCGGTTACAATGGAAAACAGTCTTTTACAGCAACGGAGGCAGCTTTTGAAATCAAGCCTAAATTCTGGCAGACCTGGATATTCAGAGCATTTGCAGCACTTCTGGGAATCTTTTTGATATGGCTGATTATTACCGTTTATTTCCAGAAAAAACGCAATAAAAAATTAGAAACTCTGTATTACGAGAAAAAAATTGCAGAACTTGAATTGCAGGCTATTAAGGCGCAGATCAATCCGCATTTTATTTATAATTGTCTTAATTCCATCCAGTTTTTATTGTATAAAAAAGACTATCCGGAAACCGAAAATTATCTTGATATTTTTTCTCAGATGATCAGAAAAACGCTGTATTATTCTGAGAAGACTTTTATGCCGATACGTGAAGAAGTAGAATATCTTTCTTTATACTTAAATATGGAAAAATTACGGTTAAAAGATGTTTTTGATTATAAAATTACTGTTTCGGATGACGTAAACCCTCTTTGGAAGATCCCTTCATTATTAATACAACCTTTTGTGGAAAACGCTATAAAACATGGTGTTGCGGGTTTAAAAGACCGAAAAGGACAGATCGACATTTCTTTTACTTACAATGAATCAACACTTTGCATAACCATTGAAGATAATGGTGTCGGAATAGACAACAAACCTGAATCTATTCTAAAAACAAACTCTTTTGGAGTAAAACTTTCACAAAAAAGAATAGAAACATTTAAACAACTCTTCGAAACTAAAATTATTCTAGAAATAAATAACCTTTCAGAAAAACTAAACCAACCAGGAACTCAAATTAAAATTTACATTACGCCTTATGAGAACAAAAGCACAGGTTTGCATCATTGATGACGAACAGGACGGCAGAGATTACATTTCGCTGCTATTGAAAAATGAATTTCCCCAAATTCAGAATGCATTTCAGGCTTCAAGCGTCGAAGAAGCTTATATTTATCTGACAAAAAATACGCCGGATATCTTATTTTTAGACATACAGCTAAAAGACGGAACCGCTTTCGATCTTTTGTCAAGGTTGAGGGAAATTGACTCTCAAATCATCTTTATTACTGCTTTTGAGCACTTTGCAATTCAGGCCATTAAAAATGGAGCGACCGATTATCTTTTAAAACCGATCAAAAAAATTGATTTTATTACCGCCGTAAATAAAGCGTTGGAAAATATTAAAAGAAGTAAAAATCATTCTACAAATTCGACAAATAACAATAAAATCAGCTTACCGACTTTACAGGGTTTTAAACTGACAAATATTACCGATATCGTCCGTTGTGAAGCAGATTCCAGCTATACAACCTTTCATCTGGCTGATAAAACCAAGATAATGGTGTCCAAGACGTTACATGAATTTGAAGAACATCTTTCAGAATATAATTTCTTCAGAATTCATCATAAACATCTGATCAATCTTAGTCATTTAAAAGAATATATTAAAGGAAAAGGCGGACAGGTAATTATGACAGACAATTCTATTTTAGACGTTTCTGTAAGGAAAAAGACTGATTTTTTATATAAAATTGAACATTTAGATTAAAAATATTCTAAAAGCATGATTACACTTATTAGCTAATTCTCCACACTTACTTATCTGTTATAGGAGCAAAGTTGTATTGATTATATTTTTGATTATTCAAAGTAATGAACAACAATTAATTTAAAATTATTATGAAAAATCTAAAAAAATTATCCAGAAACGAAATGAAATCAGTAAGTGGCGGCTATTCCTGCTATTGTGGCACCGATTATGCGGGCGAATTTCTATTAGCCCAAACCTGCGTGAGCGTTTGCCAGATGTGGGATATTTTAAAACCCGTAAAGCCAAACGTAAATTAAAACTCAAGACATTTTTTTAAAATATTATTTAGGGCCTCACAGATTTTGTGAGGTTTTTTTATTTCAAAAATTAAATAAAATCACCTAAATCACATTTAAGAGATATGAATGAACACTTATTAATAAAATCTTCACACTTGCTAATTCACAATAACGTGATGTTAAATATCGGGATACTTTTATAATACCAACATAAAATATCAATTCCCATGAAAACAAAAACATTCTTAACCGTTATTGGGTTAATAACCTCACAATCATTATTTTATTCTTGCAGTGAAGATACTTTAAATGCACAGCAGGATAATAGTACATCCTCTACTTTAAGTGTTTTAAAAACTTCGCCAACTTTTGTCAGCGGAAATTATTTCGTTAATCCGCAGCCGATCAATGCTGCATTTGCATTTATGCAGCAAAGAGTTTCTCAGGCAGGATCATCTTATGTTTTAACGCAGACTGATCTTACTATTTTTTATGACAAAGCACAAATCGATCCTAGTGAAAGATTAACGCTGGATCAAATGAATGCTATTATCGACAAAATAATGAGTATGATGCAAATGCCTTTTGAGCAGGCAATCCAGCAGGTAAATATTTCAGACGCGGCAAAATCATTAGCAATAACAATCAATAACAGTGGGTCTATCTCTCATATTGAAATCAATCAACAGTTTGCCAATTTACCAGCCACCGAAAAAGCAATGATCAAGAATTTAAATGATTTTAAATTTAACGTTGAACAAGGCAATTACGCGATAAGCCCGATTGCTACGAATAAACAACCAGCCTGGATCACAGGCGGGATGATCGGAATGGCAGGCGGAGGTATTGTCGGAGGATTGGCATTTGGACCTGTTGGCGCACTTGTCGGTGCCGGTGTGGGCGTTGTCGGCGGAATTATTGTCGGTGCAATTGTCGGTGCCAAATAAAAATCATGAATCGCAAACAATTCAGATATCTTATTACTATTATGGGGTTTTTCCTCATAATAGTAATTTTCTCTTTCCGAAAAAGCTCTTCTTTAAATACGAGAATTAAAAACCTAGATTTTAAAGAGCAAACCATTTATTTAATACAAAGAGGAACCACCGGAAAGCTGGGAAACCTGGCTAAAGATTACAATATAAAGAATAAATATGCTTCTCATTTGGGAATTGGTTTTATGGAAAATAATACACTGAAAATCTATCACGTATATGTAGATAAAAATCAAAAAAACAATAATCTTTATACTGAAAGCATTGATGAATTTATTAAACCTGAAGACCTAAATTATCTTTCTCTATGGCAGCTTAAGAATATTGATACTGAAAAATTTAATACAATAAAAAAAACTTTAGAACAATCAGAAAAAGAAAATATTCTTTTTGATTACAGTTTTGATGAAAATAATAAAGCCTATTACTGTTCGGAATACATCGTAATAGAACTTAAAAAAAGCAATATAGAAATCATGTCTGAACGTAAAAAAAGTCTCATCGGAATGGCAAAACAAATCTTAAAAAAAGATACGCTGACTTATTTTCCCGTAGATGGCTTTGAAAAAAACAATACAGCCACAAAGATTTTTGAGTGGATAAAATAAACCATTTCCAAACATTTTGGAAAAACTAATAATCAACCGGCGAAAGCCAAAACCAAACTAACTGAGTATTAATTAAAGTTTTTATTGATTTTTGATGTATAAAATCAACTTCAACATTATGGTAAGAATGTATTTTTTAGCAATGTCCTTATTTATGGGCAGCTTACTATTCAATGCACAGCAGGCACCATGTTCAGATTTTAACGATCCCGTTAACCCGGCAGGAAACTGGGCTCCGGCTCCGCCCCCAAATGACAATGTAAGCGCAGGATTCGGAACTGCCAACACATTTGACGGGTCGCAATTTCTCATTTTAAAAGACCAATCCGGAGGTTCATGGTACGAAAACAACAAAGATTATAGAAATCTAGGTGAAAAATTCAAAGGACAATGTCTTTATTTTGATTTTTACCTTGAAAATGACAGCGGCTACGGCATGCCTTATCACCCGAATATTACCCTTTCTGACGGTACAAACAGCACAACATTTGTCGCCAATATCACGGTAACTCCGGGTAGTGGCTGGGTGCGTGTGAAAGCTCCTATCGAATTTGCAAACGGCGGCCCCCTACCCAGCAATTCTGAAGGCGCATGGACGATGGCTAGCCCAAATCCTGTGATTTTTGACCAGATTATGATGAATTCCACTACATTGTCAGTAAGCCCGGATATGACTTCTACACAACAGGAAGTGGTTTATTTTGATAATATCTGTGTAAAACCATGCAATAACTGTAATGACTGTAATTCAAACTTCAAGCTTCAGACAACGACAAGCACTTCCGGCGGATTTACAATCGGACAGGTATTTTTGGAAAGCACAAACTCGCCAAGCTTATATAAAGTTGAATGGGGAGATGGTGCAACATCAGACGTTTTGACCTCTCATGTGTACACAAACCCTGGAACTTACAAAGTGTGTGTAACTCAATTTGAAAACGGAAAACCAAAATGTACAACCTGCCTTGTCATCTGTATTCCTAAGCCGGCCGAAAGTGGACAGGGTAAAAACACAAGCAATTTGACGTCTCCTTTGAAAGCTATTTCTGAAGCTGCAAGAGGCGAATTAAGCTCAAACAGTGTTAAAGAATATCTTTTGGTTCCGAATCCCGCAAAAAGCTATGTCGATGTACAGACCAATCTTTCTAAAAAAGGTTCAGTTGCCATCAGAGTGATCGATGTTTCCGGAAAAGTGGTGATCAATCAAACCGAAACAGTAGAAACAGGCCGCCAAAGCATTAAGCTTAATACTGAAGGCCTTGTACAGGGCGCCTATATTGTTGAAATAAAATCAGACGGTAAAACTTCTTCTCAGAAATTGCTGATTTCAAAATAATCAACGTAGAATTAAAATTAGTAAAGGCTATCCGTTAAGGATAGTCTTTTTTATGGAATTATTTTTTTTCATTATAAAAATAACCTAAATTCGATATAAGTAAAATTTTCACTTTAATGATACAACTTCCATTATCTAAACTTTCTAATGTAGGAACCACCATTTTCAGCCAGATGACGCAATTGGCGAACGAAAATGAAGCCATCAATTTATCACAGGGATTTCCGGATTTTATGCCCGATTCCGAATTAATGGATCTTGTCGATCATTTTATCAAAAAAGGCTTCAATCAATATGCTCCAATGGGCGGAATGATAGGTTTAAAGGAAGAAATTGCAAGAAAAATTGAAAATTCTCACCAGGCAATTTACAATCCTGATTCTGAAATAACGATTACCGCAGGCGGAACCCAGGCGATTTTTACAGCCATTGCGACTTTCGTTAAAAAAGATGATGAAGTGATTATTTTTGAACCTGCTTATGACTGCTATGAGCCTACAGTAGAGCTTTTCGGAGGAATTGTAAAGCGTTTTGAAATGAAAGCTCCAGATTATGAAATCGATTGGAATGCGGTGAAAAATTTAGTTTCAGCTCAAACTAAAATGATTATTCTAAACAATCCCAACAACCCTTCAGGAAAGATTTTAAAAGAGAATGATATTCAGGAATTAATTAAAATTGTAGAAAAAACTTCCATTCTTATTTTAAGTGATGAAGTCTATGAAAATATTATTTTTGACGGAAAACAGCATATAAGTATCTGCAAATATCCTGAATTGAAAGACAGAAGTCTTCTCGTTGCCTCTTTTGGGAAACTTTTCCACGTTACAGGCTGGAAAGTGGGATATTGTGCAGCTCCGAAAATGTTGACCGACGAATTCAGAAAAATTCATCAGTTCAATGTTTTTTCAGTAAACACTCCGATTCAGCTGGCGTTGGGTGAATACATGAAAAATGATGATCATTACAACAGTTTAAGCCAATTTTTTCAGGAAAAAAGAGACTTTTTACGAAAAGGACTAGCCAATACTTCTTTTGAACTGTTAGATTGTGAAGGAACATATTTCCAGGCTTTGAAGTATGATAAAATTTCCGATAAAAATGATTTTGAGTTCGCCAGTGAATTGACTGTCAATCATAAAGTTGCCAGCGTTCCGTTTTCATCTTTTTATAAAAATAAATTAAATGAAAATGTGATCCGACTGTGTTTTGCGAAAAAACAGGAAACACTGGAAAGAGCGATTGAGAATTTGTCGAAATTATAAAATAAAAGCAGTAGAAGTTCTACTGCTTTTTTATTATCTTTTCTTTTGTCTTAACACAAAAGAAACAAAAAGTCAAGACTGGATCTGTCAGCTAAAAATAAATTTTGTTCTCTAAAAATTTTAAAACTTGCGCGAAATCATGCTGAGTTTTTCAACATCGTGTTATAAAAACATTCCGCCGGAAGCTTCAATTCTTTGTCCGTTAATCCATCGGGCATCTTCGGTACATAAAAACGCCACAACTCCACCGATATCATCCGGTAAACCTGCTCTTCCTAAAGCAGTTATACTCGCTACCATTTCATTCATATGTTTATCATCCCTTGTTCTTCCGCCTCCGAAATCTGTTTCTATGGCACCCGGCGCAACAACGTTGGCTTTGATTTTTCTTGAGCCCAATTCTTTCGCCATGTACTTTGTCAACATTTCAACACCTGCTTTTATTGAACCATAAACCGATGATCCCGGTAAAGCAAATCTTGCCAGTCCTGAAGAAATATTAACGATTCCGCCGCCGTCATTCATAAATGGTATAAATTTTTGCGTTAAGAAAAATACCCCTTTGAAATGAATGTCAACAACATCATCCAGCTGCTCTTCCGTAACTTCTGAAATTGGCGAATATAAAGCTGTACCTGCATTATTCACAAGATAATCGATATTTCGGCTTCCTGTATTTTCTTCCAGATGATCGCCTACATTTTTCACGAAAGCATCAAAGCTTTTAATATCTTTTGTGTCTAATTGATAAGCAATAGCCTTTCTTCCCAACGCCTGAATTTCCTCAACCACTTTATCGGCTTCTTCTTTATTGCTTTTATACGTAATAATTACGTCAAGGCCTTTTTCAGCAATTTTTATAGCAGAATTTCTTCCCAATCCACGGCTTCCGCCTGTAACTAATGCGATTTTTGTTCTTGTATCCATTTTTTTATTTGTTTTTGATGAGACAAAGTTCAGACTTTTTTACAATGAAGTGTTTGCTTTAATCAAACTGAAATTTGCAAAATTCAAATCATGCTCGAAATTCCAGCGGGGCCAATGAAGTTTTCTTTTTAAAGAAGTTAGAAAAATGGGCAATTTCTTCAAATCCTAATGCATATGAAATTTCAGAGACATTCCATTTTGTCTGTTTTAATAAAATTTTTGCTTCCTGAATTATTCTGTCGGCGATCAATTCCGTTGTTGTTTTTCCTGTGTTTTCCTTTAAATTTTTATTCAAATAATTCACATGAATTGACAATCGGTCTGCATAATCTTTCGCCACTTTCATTTGTAACCTTTGGTCGGGAGATTCGATAGGAAACTGTCTTTCAAGCAGTTCTACAAATAAAGAAACGACTCTCATTGAAGCATTTTGTGATGTCGAAATATTGGCGGCAGGCTGTAATTTTTGCCCGTAATGAATCAATTCCAATACATAATTTCTGATCAGATCATATTTAAAAAGATAATCGGAATCAATTTCTTTTTTAATTTTTGAAAATAAAATTTCGATTTCATCAGCCAGCTCATCATCAATTTCAAAAACAGGATATCCTCCCGGCTGAAACAGCGGAAGATCTTCCAACATATTCTGGCTCTTATTTTTAATGAAAAATTCATCTGTAAAAACACAGAAACTCCCTGACTGATCGGCATCTTCTGGGACCCAGTTGTAAGGAACTTTCGGAGTGGCAAATAACAAAGCATTCTTCTTAATCTGGATAATGCGATCTGCATATTCTGCTCTGTTTTTTCCTCTGATAAGGCTTATTTTATAGTATTTTCTTCTATTATAAGGCATTTCGGAAGTTCGTTTTACTTTATCAAGAGTCTGAGCAATATCAAAAACGTTGAAATGCCCAATATCCTTATGCAATCCTTTAGGAAAAATACTTTCTATATCTTTCCCAAGCTTTGCGGATATTTCTCTATAAAAATCATCTAAAGATGTGCGGGTAATTTTTTCCATACCTGAAATTTGTACAATTCAAATATACGGAATAAATTATTTGGTTGTCAATCATTGTATTCTGAAATAATGAAATATTTTTTCTCGAACTTGTGATATATATTAATTATTTTTTTTTTATTTTAGCATTAGTCAAATCAATAAAAATTATTCACTATGAAAAATCAAGTTTTAAGCAACGGAAAAAAATTAAACAACAAACAATTACGATCAATTAAAGGAGGGTTAATCAATTGCCTTATTTGCCCAACAATTGATCCTCCTTGCCCTGTTCTTAATGAATATGGATGTATAACAATCTCCAAATCTTGTGGACAGGTGAATTGCAGACCATTATAATTATTCATTAAACATAAGTAATATACCGCCAGTTTTTTGAGCGGTATTTTTTTGATTAAAAAGTCAGGTATTATTTATTACATTCAAATTTTTCCATTAATTGTGATTTATTTTAAATAATTTTTATATCTTAGTTATAAACTAACTCACTAAAAATCAAGCACTATGAAAAATCAAAATGCCCCAAAAGGAAAAAAATTAAACAAAAAAGAATTGAGAACCATCAAAGGTGGTCTCATGGACTGCATCGACGCCAGAACCGGCGGCTGCAGAATAATCTCAATGGGCTGCGCACAATTGCAATGCAGACCAGAATTGCCTTAACATCCGATCGTAATATATTTTCAAGAAATGCCGCCCAGTTTTTGAGCGGTGTTTTTTCAGGAAACTGTACCACCAATCATTTCTAATTCCCATTTTCCGTTTTTGTATTCTGCTGCATAATCATTTACAAAACTACTGCCCCATTTAGAAATGTAAAACCTTTCGGGATATTTTTCATCCCTTTTGATCTTCGAAATTCCATGATGAAAAACATCAGTTACTTTTATATAATCAGTTTGTTCACTTTCTTTTTCTGAAGCAAATAATATTCTATAGTCAGGATTTACTTGATGAAAATAATCGCACTCACTTTCAAAAACCTCAAACTCATAATGCATTTTTTTGAAATCAGGTGCTGCAGCATAATCAGGCAATAATTTTTGATAAAGCTCGCTAAACTTATTTTTTTCAGACTTAAACATTGGATTCATGTCGTCAAAATCATTGATTTTGTCGCCATCAGAATCTTTGCTTTTTGGGTTTAAACCAAAGCTTTCTTCAAAAATATCATTATAACCATCATTATCAGAATCTTTTATTAGATCTTTTAAATTAAGTTTAAATAATTTTCCTTCTCCAATTGCTGAATAATCATCATAACCTGGAAGTCCTGCCACTTTTATAATTTCCACCAAACTCCCTTCAACCTGCAGAAAACCATCTTTAATAATTGGCTCACTCTGAATTTCATTAATATAATAGTGGCTAAAGCTTAATCCTAAAAAATAGGCAGAAGGTTGATTATTTTCAATCTTTAACAGCCAATAGCCTAAATTATTTTTACCTAAAGAATATTGAATTTTACCATCTGTTTGTCTTCCAAAACACATAAACTGACCTGAAAACTTTTCTTTAAAAATGACATAATCCTTCATAATTTCCTCATAGTTTTCCCATTTAGAATCATGAAAATATAAACTATCTTGTTTGAAGCGTCTGAATTTTTTCAAATTAATAACTTCAAGATAATCAGGTTTATTCTCAATTATCTGATTTACGGTAAAAGGCTTTTGCTCAATATAAGGTTCAAAATACTTATCTCCGTCTTTAATAAAACATCTGTCTTCCACACTTTTGGTACACGAAAGAAAAAAAGCAAAAACAAGAAAATAAAAAAATTTCATAATTAAAAAGTTTCCCATATGAATGCAAAAAACGCTCCCAAAATACATCGGAAGCGTTTTTCTATTATAACTAACTTTAATATTCTCTTATACGTTGAATCTGAAGTGCATAATATCACCGTCCTGAACGATATATTCTTTACCTTCCACAGATAATTTTCCGGCTTCTTTCACTTTAATTTCAGAACCATAGTTCACATAGTCATTGTATTTAATAACTTCAGCACGGATGAAGCCTTTTTCAAAGTCTGTATGGATCACCCCTGCAGCCTGAGGAGCAGTCCAGCCCTGTCCGATTGTCCAGGCTCTTACTTCTTTCACACCTGCCGTGAAATAGGTTTGAAGCTTCAATAAATCGTAAGCTTTTCTGATCAAACGGTTAACTCCCGGCTCTTCAAGACCAAGCTCTTCAAGGAAGATCTGTCTTTCTTCGAAAGTTTCTAACTCATTGATATCTGCTTCGATCTGAGCTGCCAAAACTACAACTTCTGCGCCTTCATTTTTAGCCATTTCTTCGATCTTGGCAATCCAGTCGTTTCCGTTTTTGATTGAATTTTCATCAACATTACAAACGTAAAGAACCGGTTTATTGGTTAAAAGCTGAACATCACCAATTATTGATTTTGCAAAATCATCCATAGGAAATTCTCTTGCATTTTTTCCGTCTTCGATAAATGTTTCAAGACTTTTAAGTGTTTCATAGGTCAAAATATCATCTTTCTTTCCTGATTTGATGAATTTTTTGGCTTTTTCAACGGCTTTTCCAACAGTTTCCAAATCTTTCAGCTGAAGCTCAATATCGATAATTTCCTTATCTCTCATTGGATCAACCGAACCTTCAACGTGAATAATATTTCCGTTATCAAAACATCTTAAAACATGGATAATCGCTTCACACTCACGGATATTTGCTAAGAATTGGTTTCCTAAACCTTCTCCTTTGCTTGCTCCTTTTACCAAACCTGCGATGTCGACGATCTCAACAACAGCCGGTAAAACTCTTTCGGGATTTACTAATTTTTCCAGTTCAAACAATCTATGATCCGGTACAGAAACTGTTCCCAAATTTGGTTCGATGGTACAAAAAGGATAGTTTGCCGATTGAGCTTTTGCATTGCTCAGACAGTTAAAAAGAGTTGATTTACCAACATTCGGTAAGCCTACGATTCCACATTTCATATTTTCTTAGCTTTTTAGAAATAGCTTTCACTATTGCTTGTTAAAGGTGTGCAAAGATAGTGATTTTGGAGTGAGTTTCATAATAAAAAAAATCTGCCAGTTTTTTGACAGATTTTATTATTTTTAATACTATAAATTTAAGTTTAAGGATTATCACCGGTCGCATCCTGAGCCAGGGGAACGTCATTCGGTGCATTTTGCAGCGTTTTATCCAAAGTGAATAAAGATTCGTCTGTAGCGCGGTCACCACCGGCAATTTTTAACTTGTCAATTAAATTTGAGGCTAAAGTTTCCTCTTCGATTTGCTCCTGAACAAACCATTGCATAAAATTCCAGGTTGCCCAGTCTTTTTCTTCCAAAGCAAGATCTACTAACCTGTAAATTGATGTTGTATTGTCTACTTCATGTTTAAAAACACCATCAAAACAAGCAGAAAGTGATTCCGGGTCCTGAGGCGGTGCCGGAATGGCATCTACTTTTGGTTTCCCCCCTCTGTTAAGAACATATTCCATGAATTTTATAGAATGGTTTCTTTCTTCCTGAGCGTGTCTGTAAAGGAAGTTTGCAATTCCCTGATATCCTTTATCATCGGCCCAGATTCCGTAAGATAGAAAAACGTGTGATGCGTGAATTTCTTTATTCATCTGATCACTTAATGCTTTTTCCATAGTATCGGAAAGTCTTTTAGTATTCATAATGTATATTTTTTTTGTGTGATTATGAAATGATGATGCAAAAATGATTCCGAGAAGTTTTTAAATTTAACTATAAAAGTTAATTGTATTTATAATTTATTGAATTACATTATTTTAGCCTAATAATTTATAGTTATTCTAAACTGATAGGTAAAACTTATGCTCTAGTATTCTTAATTAAACAAGATTACTCTATATAGTTGGTAAAGCCCCACCATCAACTGAATAATTAACCCCTGTAATATATTTTGCTTCCGGAGAAACCAGGAAGGTTACAAGATTGGCAATTTCTTCAGGTTCTGCCATTCTGCCTATTGGTACGTTTAGCTTATCTATAACAGATTTATGGACTTCGTCTGATGTGACGGCTGATGACTTCGCAAGGTTTTCAATGAATTCTGACATTAGAGGTGTTTTTACCAAACCGGGCGAAACTACATTTACGCGTATTCCATATGTAGCAACTTCATTCGCCAATGCTTTGCTGTAAGCGTTTAAGGCTGCTTTTGCTGAAGAATATGACATTGTCATTTCCCAAAGCGGCAGTTTTGCGGCTCCGGTAGAAATATTGACGATTACCCCACTTTTTTGCTCGATCATGGCAGGCAATAATGCTTTGTTAATACGAACAGCCGACATAAAATTCGTTTGCCAATCATTATTCCAGTGCTCATCCGAAAGGGTACTGAATCCTCCACCCGGACTCAAATTGGCTCCTGTATTATTGATGATGATATCTATTCTTCCATATTTTCCCAAAATTTCTCCGGCAATTGTTTCCGCACTTTCAGGTTGAGCCAAATCTGCCGGAATGAAATATTGTCCCGCCGTACTTTCACCGGGAGCAGTACGCGCTGTTATTATTACCTGAATACCGGCATTACTTAACTGATCGGCAATTGCTTTACCAATGCCCTTTGTACCTCCCGTTACCAGAGCGACTTTTCCTTTTGATACATTATTCATAATTTTTTCTTTAAATGTATTGCAAAGTAAACCACAATACTTTACTTTTGCAAGTAGTTACACCAACGTATAGTAATAACATAAAGTAAAGTATTAAACATAATCAGCTAGTTATGGCCAAAAAAAAATTGCAGCAAACCGAAGAAAAATGTGCTCTTCAGGAAATCTTAGGAGTTATTGGCGGAAAATGGTCGATGTCCATCATATATGCATTATTTACGGGTAAAAAACGTTTCAGCGAATTAGAACGGCTTATTCCCAACATCAGTACCCGGATGCTGGTGAAAGAGCTGAAGAATATGGAAGCCAACGGTATTGTTATTCGAAAGGTATTTGCAACAGTTCCGCCAACAGTTGAATATACCTTAACAACAAAAGGTGAAAAATTGGAGCCTATTATCAACGAACTGCATAAATGGGGTGTTGAATACGTAATCTGATATTACGCAAATAATTTTGTTCCATTGAGATACAGAATTCATATTTATCCATCAACGGCAAAATGATTATTTTACCTTTTTAGCCATATAATCGCTTTCGTTTCCTAATCTGTCGATTGCTTTAATGGCGATGGCATTTAATGTTTTTCCGTCTTTGAATTTGGGAATATCTTTTGAAAGATTTTCTAAAGTTAAAATTTCGGTTTCCCAAACTTCGTTATATTGCGTGAAAAGCACCCATTGGAAGACATCTTTTATATTTTTACTGCTCCAGCTTGCCTGAACAAAACTTCCGTTATCGTTTGTAAATAAAGTCGGTGTTTGCAACGGAACAGCCTTTATCCACGGACTTTTCGGGACTAATGCTTTTTCTTTATAGGGTCCGTTTTTCAAACTAGGAAGCATGTTTGAATTTTTTGTTAAACCTGCAATACTCCAATGAACTTCTCCTGCATCATTTCCTAAAATCTGTCTTGAAAGTTCGATCTGATTTTTAATTTCTGCCGGCCGGTCGGATGATTTAACCTCAACGGTATTTAAACCGGGCCATAAATGACGGTTCATTGTGTTTTCTGATTTCCACCAGCTTAACAAAGCTCCAAAACTTTGCCCTTTAGACTCAATCGGCCAGTATAATTGTGGAGAAAAATAGTCTACCCAGCCTTTATTTAGCCATAATTTGGCGTCAGCAAATAATTCATCATATTGAGATGAACCAACAATTCCTTCCGGAAAACCGGGTTTCCAGATTCCGAACGGGCTGATCCCGAATCGTACGTTGTTTTTTTCTGCGTGAATTTCTTTATAGATTCTTTCAACAAATTTATTGACGTTATCTCTTCTCCAATCTCCTCTGGAAAGTGTTCCACCATTATTTACATAAGCGTTCCATGTTGCATTATCAGGAAAATCTGCCCCTTTGTTGTAAGTTGCATACGGATAAAAATAATCATCAAAATGTACTGCATCAATATCATATCTTTTCACAATATCTTTCACAACATTGGAAACATGGCCTTGCGTTTTCGGATCGGCGGGATCAAACCAATACATTCCGTTTTTTAACTTAATAACAATATCGGAAAGCTTATTTGCCATCGATAAACTGTTTGGAGAGCCGCCGTTTGTGTGATGCGCGCGGTAAGGATTTAACCAAACATGAAGCTCAAGGCCTCTTTTGTGAGATTCGTCAATCCAAAATTGCAGAGGATCGTAATTTGGATAAGGTGCTCTTCCTGTTTCACCCGTCAGGAAATATGACCAAGGTTCAATATTGCTTGTGTACAAAGCATCTGCAGAAGGTCTGACCTGGAAAATTACTGCATTAAAGTTGTTATCTTTTAACATATCCAACATGCTAATCGCCTCAGCTTTCTGTTGATCAACCGTTAAATTATTTCTTGAAGGCCAGTTGATATTTGCTACGCTCGCAACCCACGCACCACGAAATTCTCTTTTTATCTCGGGAAGGTTAACTTTAAAAATATCTTCGGTTGGCGGAGTTACAACAGGTTTTGTAACTGCAACAGGTTCTTTTGGATTTGATATATTGTTGTTTGGCTTTGTTGTACTTTTCGTGGGAACAGATTTTACAACATTGTTCTGAACAGAGCACGAACTGCTGTAAGACGCAAAAATCCCCAATAAAAAAACCAGCTTTATTTTATTCACTTTCATAGTCTGCAAAACTACATTAAATTATTTTTTCCGTTTTTAAAAATTACAATAATAAAATCGAATTTTAATGTATATCTGATTTAAATCGTAATTATTTTTAACGCAAAATACACAAAGATTTTTTGGCTACTATCTTTTTTAATTAGCTAAGGCCTAAAAGATATTTTAAATTTATACTATTTTAAAGTTTTGGCTAAAGCCAAATTATTAGTTTTACTATTGAAACCGGACTAAAGTCCGCTCCTATTGATGCTTTTGAGCGTAAAAATAAAAAGCCCCGAAAAATCGAGGCTTTAATTTATATAAAAGAATCTGATTAGGCTTTCGCTCCTCTTTCCATTCTTTTTCTTTCTTCTTCAGAAAGGATTTTCTTTCTCATACGGATGAAGTTAGGAGTTACCTCGATGGCCTCATCAGCCTGGATATATTCCATACATTCTTCAAGAGAGAATAAGATTTTTGGAGCAACTCCAGTATCTTTATCTTTTCCGGAAGCACGCATGTTGTTCAATTGTTTTGCTTCAACGATGTTTACAACTAAGTCACCCGGCTTGTTTTGTTCACCGATAACCATACCTGCATAAATCTCCTCACCCGGATCAACATAGAACTTACCTCTATCCTGTAATTTCGCGATAGAATATTCTGTAGCAGGACCTTGAGTTTTGCTGATCAATACTCCATTACTTCTTCCAGGAATCGCACCTTTAAAAGGCTTGTATTCTGTGAAACGGTGTGCCATAATAGCTTCACCTGCAGTAGCCGTCAACATCTGAGAACGCAATCCGATCAAACCTCTTGAAGGAATTTCGAATTCCATATGCTGCATCTCCCCTTTAGTTTCCATAATGTGCAGGTCACCTTTTCTCTGAGTAGCCAAGTCGATAACTCTTGAAGCATATTCTTCAGGAACATCTACCACTAAAGATTCGTAAGGCTCACATTTTTCTCCGTCGATTTCTCTTAAGATAACCTGTGGCTGCCCGATGGTCATTTCGTAACCTTCTCTTCTCATTGTTTCAATTAAAACTGACAAGTGAAGAATACCTCTACCGAAAACAAGGAAAGTGTTTGCATCATCAGTCTGCTCAACTCTTAATGCTAAGTTTTTCTCTAATTCTTTTGTCAATCTCTCTTTCAAGTGATTAGAAGTCACATATTTACCATCTTTTCCGAAGAAAGGTGAATTGTTGATTGAGAACGTCATATTCAACGTAGGCTCATCAATAGCCGTTCTTGGCAACGGTTCAGGATTTTCAAGATCTACGAAAGAATCACCGATCTGGAAAGCGTCAAAACCTACAACAGCACAGATATCACCTGCTTTTACTTCTGTAACTTTTTTCTTTCCTAATCCTTCAAAAACGTACAATTCTTTTACTTTTCCTTTAAGGATTTTACCGTCTGCCTGAGCTAACCCGATCCATTGAGACTCTTTGATCTCTCCTCTGATTACTTTTCCGATAGCGATTCTTCCTAAGAAAGAAGAATAATCCAAAGAAACGATCTGCATCTGCAAGTTTCCTTCTTCAACTTTCGGTTCCGGAACATATTGTAAAATACCATCTAATAATGGGAAAATATTGTCTGTCTGCTCTAATGAAGTGTTGAACCAACCTTGTTTAGAAGATCCGTAGAAAGTTGGGAAATCCAACTGCTCTTCAGTCGCTTCTAGGTTAAAGAACAAATCAAATACCTGATCGTGAACTTCGTCCGGACGACAGTTTGGCTTATCCACTTTATTGATAACAACCAATGGTCTTAAGCCTAATTCCAACGCTTTTTGAAGTACGAATCTTGTCTGAGGCATCGGCCCTTCGAAGGCATCCACCAACAAGATTACACCATCAGCCATTTTTAAAACTCTCTCTACTTCCCCACCAAAATCGGCGTGACCGGGAGTATCGATTACGTTAATTTTAACGTCTTTATAAGTAACAGAAATATTTTTAGATAAGATCGTGATCCCTCTTTCTCTCTCAAGGTCATTGTTATCCATAATTAATTCTCCGCTTTCCTGATTTTCTCTGAAAATATTGGTAGCGTGAATGATCTTGTCAACCAAAGTCGTTTTCCCGTGGTCAACGTGTGCGATAATCGCAATATTTCTAATGTTTTGCATAAAAGATTTTTACGGGTGCAAAATTAGTGATTTTTAATGAAATAATCAGCAACAAGTTTTATTAATTAACAAATTCATAATGAGTAAATTAAATTAATTCCCTGAAAAATAATTTAATACGTCGGGTTCTGTCGCTGTCTGCCTGTACTTTTGCTTTATAGTTCTTGCAAGGATAATCACAATTATTAATTTAAAAAATTTAAAAAAAATGGCAACAATCGAATTAAATGATCCGTTCACGGGAGAATGGACAAATTTTTAGAAACAAATGAAACTTATAATGGAAACCCAATTACGGACTCTATGTGTGACGGAATTAGTTGTAGGAGATGCTTCGCCAGAAGACTTTATTAATCTTGAAATTAAAGGAAATAAATTTTCAGGATATACGGATTGGGGAATTTATTATTTTATGAATTCTACTTTAGGCCCTAATCCGAATTACACTCTGATTCCGCCTTCTAAATTTTGTATGGAAAATCAGAATTTGAAAGCGTAAATGCATTTCCCGATCCAAGATATGTGGGAAACTTTATCGGATTAGTAAAAAATGAGAGAATTAAACATTACAATAGCATTCCGGTTATTGTTCAAGCTTTTATTCCATATAATCCGACAAATACTTATATCGAAGAGCAGTTAGTGCTACTACTTTCAGCTTTTGGAAATAAATTAATTTCAAAGAAAACAGTGCCTCTTTTTTTGAGAGGCATTTTATTTTAAGACTTCAAAAAAGCAAATCAAAATAACCTGAATTAAAATCACAAAACCAAATTTTAACAAAAATGACCGCTTAGAAACTTTATGCCTGAAAATCAGCATTCCTAATACTGAACCTATCGTGCCACCCAAAAATGTAATGAATAATAAAATATTTTCAGAGATTCTTCTCTTATGATTTTTAGCTAAAAATTTGTCATAACCGAAAATTATGAATGCAAAAAGGTTTGTTAACAGAAAACAATATATCATCCCATAAAATTTAATTGTCAGAAAATAATAAAAATGTAATTTTACCGCTTTAAAATTTCAAAACACAAATTTTTACTTAATTATGTCAAAAAAACTAATACTATTATTTGCCTTTGCCGCATTTAACCATTTTAATTCACAGGAAAAAGCCGAGCAGGCCCTTAAAACGTTTGAAGAAAAATATCCTCAGGAAAAAATTCATTTGCTGTTTAACAAAAATAATTTTGTAGCCGGAGAAAATCTTTGGTTTAAATCTTTCGTATTTGAAGGATATAACCCGTCAACCATTTCTACTTCATTATTTATCGAATTGTATGACAGTAATAAAAAGCAGATCAGTAAAAAAATTATTCCCTTGCTTAACGGGGAAGGAAGCGGAAGCATCGCTTTACCCGCAAGCCTGAAAGAAGATATTTATTACATCAGAGCTTATACGACCTGGATGGCAAATTTCAGCGAAGATTTTCAGTTGGTAAAGCCTATTGCAATCTATAATCCTTCGTCTCCACAAAAATTAATTATTGATAACACTTCTATGTGGAATGCTGCGGCATATCCTGAAGGCGGAACTTTTATTGACGGAATTAGTACAAAATTTGCCGTGCGTTTACAATCAAAAGGCGTTTTGCCGTCAAACTGGAACGGATCTGTCGTTGATATTGAAAATCCGGGTATAAATATTACCACTTTCAAAGGACTGGATCAAAATGTAGGTTCATTCAGCATGATTCCGAAAGCTGGTAAAAAATATCAGCTTATTATACAGGATGATAAAGCTCAGAAGCAGAACATTGATCTCCCTGAAGTTGCAGGTTCAGGGATCAGCATGCAGGTGACAAGCAATCCCGACAATATCAAATATACTTTAAAATATAAAAACTTACCCGAATCTGCATCATATAAAGTACTTGGAACGATCAACAATCAGCTTGTGTACAAAGCCCGTATCAATAAAATAGCCAACGAAACATCGTATTCAATTCCAAATGCTCAGCTGATTAATGGAATATTACAGCTAACCGTTTTTGATGATAAAGAAAACGTAGTGGCACAAAGGCTTTCCTTCGTTCAGCCACAACTATTGCAGATAAAACAGCCCTCTTTACAAAATTTATCTATAAATAATGCACCTCGCGGAAAAAATTCGTTTACCATTACAAAAGACCCGAATTATTCGGATTACACTATTTTGGTTCTCGATTCTAACGCGGAAAGCTCAGAAGATGAGCAGAATCTGTTAAGCTCATTATGGCTTACAGGTGACATCACATCTAAAATCGTCAATCCTTCACAATATTTTATAAAAAATAGAAATGTAGATGCTTTAGATGCACTTTTAATCTCCGAAAAATGGAAACGATTTGAATGGAAATCCATCATGTCCGGAACATATCCAATAATAAAATACAACCCTGTAAGTTATCTTTCCTACAAGGGAAAAGTAAATATCAAAGGACAACCGGCTCCCAATACAGACCTCAATCTTCTATTTGATAAAGGATCGGGCGGAACAAATTTTTTTCAGGTAAAAACAGATAATAACGGATTTTTTGTTTTAAACAATTTATTATTTGAAGACACCATGAAATTCTCTTATCAGTTAAATTCTGATCAAAAAGAACTTAAAAATGAATCTTCAGTCTTCTTTCAACCTAATTTTGAGTTTATTCCTTATAGAAAAAGTTTACCGATGAGCCAGTTTAAACTTGCCGATCGTACAGCTCAGGATCCAATACCTGCAGAGGTTTCCCGCTCCGTATCAACAATTAATAATCAGAAATTCATTAATGAAAAAGTTCATATGATTGAAGAGGTTAAAATTAAAGGGGAAAGGAAAAACAGCACTAAAAAATTAAACAGTGAGCTGAGCAGTGCTTTGTTTAGAAGTGCAAATGAAGAAGTTTTTGATTTTGTTAATAATCCACAGGCCATGGGTTCTACCAATGTTTTACAATGGCTACAGGGAAGAGTCGCAGGATTACAGCTGCAATTAAAAAACGGGACTTATACTCCTACTTTAAGGGGTGATAATATCAATTTATATCTTGACGAAATGCAATCAGATGCCAATCAAATTTCAGGTATTTCTATATCGGATATCGCAATGGTAAAAGTCATTAAAGGTGCTTTTGCCGGAAACTTTGGAGGCGGAACAGGGGCAATCGTTATCTATACCCGCAGAGGCGGCGGCGCGACAACAGATACAAGCAAACCATCACTTTTAAGACAAATAAGCCTGACAGGTTATGACAAAGAAGACCCTTTTACTTCTCCAATGTATGATGAAGAAAGCTTTAAAGGTATTACGAATGATACCCGAACCACTCTTTACTGGAATCCTTATCTACAGGTAGAATCAGATAAATCGACTAACGTAGAGTTTTTCAATAATGATGACGCAAAAAGTTATAAAGTAATTATTGTAGGCTACGACAGAAATAACGATGTTCCGTTGTATTATGATGAAATTCTTAAATAGAATTTAAAAATAATATTAAAAACAGCATAGCTATTCTTAGCCATGCTGTTTTTTATTAATTAAAACTGACATCATTAAAAAAAGCTGCCTTCAATTGAAAAGCAGCTTCTTTTATATAAATTCTAACAATTATTTTTTAGCCTTTACATCGATAGCAATTTCAATATCTTTGCTAATCATCCATTCTGCAGGATCTGCTTCGGAAGTACCGAATTTTATTCCCCAATCTGCTCTGTTTACCGTAAATTTAGCCTGAACAGAAGCCGAATTTTCAACAACATCCACTTTTGCAGGGAAAGTTACGTTTACAGTTTTTCCTGACAGTGTAAGATTTCCACTTACTGTTTTATTTGCTCCTGCAACGGCATCTTTTGGTGCTTCCGCCAGATCTGTTACGCTTGTAATTTTAAAATCTGAAGTAGGATTTTTTGCTACATCAAAAAAATCAGCGCTTTTTAAATGAGTTTCCAGCTCTTCAGGCTTTTTGTCTTTTTCAGTTACTGAAGCCGGATTCACTTTAATAGAATTCATATCAATAGTGAAGTTACCCGCTGTAACCTGGCCGTTTTCAACACTTAGATCTCCTGATTTTACACTTAAAGTTCCCCAACGTGGCGCCATTCCTCCTTTGTGGAAAGCCTTCCAGTTTACTACAGAAGTTGCATTATCTACTGCTAAAACTTCACCTTTGCTTTCTGCAACAGTCTTTTCAGTGCTTGTAGCAGCTGATTCCGCAGATTTTTCTTTATTACAAGATGCTGTAAGAAGACTTACGCCCACTAATGCAATTACGCTAATTTTTTTCATAATTAATTGTCTATTTTTTAATGTTTTGATCTGCTAAGATAGAAAAAGCCAGCTGGTTATCATCTTATCATATATCAAGAAATGAAAATTAACAGTATTTATTATTTTCTTTTCACTAAATATAGCATTCCTTATTCTTTATATCGGGATTAAAAATTCCTATTTTAGCCGTTCAAAAAATATCGAATGAACACTATCCAATTCATCCGGAAAACAACAAATATTTCCGAGAAAAGTATTAACGCAACTCTACAGCTTTTGTCTGAAGACTGCACTATTCCTTTTATATCACGTTACAGAAAAGATAAAACCGGAAATCTGGATGAAACACAAATCGAACACATTGCAAAGCTTAATAAACAGTTTGAAGAAATTGTAAAACGTAAAGAAACGATCTTAAAATCTATTGAAGAACAAAACGCCTTAAGTCCGGAATTAAAACAAAGGATCGAAGAAAGCTTTGACATTCAAGAGCTTGAAGATTTATATTTACCTTTCAAAAAACGTAAAAAAACCAAAGCCGATGCCGCAAAAGAAAAAGGCCTGGAACCTTTAGCAAAAATCATTATGAGCCAGAAAGCTCAGGATCTGCAGTCTCTGGCCTCAAAATATGTAAATGACGCCGTTTCAAGCGAAGATGAAGCTCTTCAGGGCGCAAGGGACATCATGGCAGAATGGATCAACGAAAATATGTATGTCAGAAAAAATCTTCGCCGGCTATTTCAGCGTAAAGCAGTTATTTCTTCTAAAGTTGTTAAATCAAAAAAAGAGGAAGAAGATGCTCAAAAATTCTCCCAATATTTTGAATGGGAAGAAAGCTTAAACAGAACGCCTTCTCACAGGCTTTTAGCCATGTTAAGAGCTGAATCCGAAGGTTTTGTAAAGACCAGCATAGATATTGACAAGGCAGAGGCTATCGATTTTATAGAAAATGCAGTTATTAAGTCAAATAACGAATCGGCAGAACAGATTTCATTAGCCATAAAAGACAGCTATAAAAGATTATTGGAACCGGCCATTTCAAATGAAACTTTACAGGAAGCCAAAGAAAAAGCCGATAAAAAAGCCATCGAAATTTTCTCTGAAAACCTAACTCAATTATTACTTGCTCCTCCTTTAGGTGAAAAACGAATTCTAGCGATCGATCCCGGCTACAAAAGTGGCTGTAAAATAGTTTGTCTTGATGAAAAGGGTGATTTATTAAACAATGAAACGATCTACCCTCATGCTCCGCAAAATGAAACAGGAATGGCGATGAAAAAAATCCGTTCTATGGTCAATGCTTATAATATTGAAGCAATTTCCATCGGAAACGGAACCGCAAGCCGTGAAACCGAGTTTTTCATTAAAAAAATTGCGTTTGACAAGCCGTTGCAGGTTTTTGTAGTTTCTGAAGCCGGCGCATCTGTTTATTCGGCAAGCAAGATCGCGAGAGAAGAATTCCCGAAATATGACGTGACCGTTCGTGGTGCGGTTTCCATCGGGAGAAGGCTCGCCGATCCTCTGGCTGAATTGGTGAAAATAGATCCTAAATCAATCGGTGTCGGACAATATCAGCACGACGTAGATCAGACTCAATTGAAAAACGAACTGGATTCTACGGTGATGAAATGTGTAAATTCAGTTGGAATTAATTTAAATACAGCCAGCAAATCCCTTTTAAGCTACGTTTCAGGAATCGGTGAGAAAATGGCTGAAAATATTGTAAACTATCGTGCTGAAAACGGAGCTTTTGAGGATAGAAAACAGCTTAAAAAAGTACCGAGACTGGGCGAAAAAGCATTTCAGCAGGCGGCAGCGTTTGTGAGAATTAATAATGCTAAAAACCCTTTGGATAATTCAGCCGTACATCCTGAAGCCTATGGAATTGTAGAAAAAATGGCGAAAGACTTAGGAATTAAAACCAATGAATTAATTGCCAACAAAGAGAAAATCGCATTAATTAAACCTGAAAAATATATCACCGAAGATATTGGGATTTTAGGAATAAAGGATATTTTAAAAGAGCTTGAAAAACCCGGATTAGATCCCCGAAAAGCAGCCAAAGTTTTTGAATTTGATCCTAACGTCAAAAAGATCACAGACTTAAAAATCGGAATGATTCTTCCCGGAATTGTTAATAATATTACGGCTTTCGGATGTTTCGTTGATCTGGGAATTAAAGAAAGCGGATTGGTGCATATTTCCCAGCTAAAAGAGGGTTTTGTTTCTGATGTCAATGAAGTCGTAAAACTACATCAGCACGTTCAGGTAAGGGTAACCGAGGTTGATGAAGCGAGAAAAAGAGTGCAATTAAGTATGATTTTATGATAAAAATAAAGCCTCAATAAATTGAGGCTTTTTCAGTTCTATATTTTAATTAGGAATTTTTTTCCATTCCCCATTTTCCATAATAACCGTGTAAGGATTGTAACCATAGCTTCCAAAATGAAGATGCAATGGATCATCATCTAAACCGCCATTATTCCTAAAAGTAGTTATTGTTCCATTTTGAAGCTTTAAAATATCGTCATTATATTGATACGGAGAAATCGTATTCAAATTAGTAAGATGTATGCCTGCTAATTCATGACCTGAAGGATAGATAAGCTGAACAATCCCATTTCCTTTTTCAAGTAAGGCAGAAGTAATTGAAATATATGAAGATCCGGTATTCACCAAATCATTCTTATAATTGTCTCCTGAAATATCAATGCTATAGCTTGTAAAATCTGTAGCAGCAAACCTATACACAGAAGTATACCAATCACTTACAGGCTCGTATTCAAAATAATTATTTTTAGAATGTATATGCGCCGAAGTAACTGTTGATGGGATATAAACGAATGTATTTGCTTTGCCAAAAGCCAGGTAAACATGACAATTGACTGCATTTACCCTACAATGATCATCCTCAACTGTAATACAGGAATTTATATTTACTTCATCATATATTCCTTCAAAGTAAGTTCCATAAAATGAAGCTCTCGATGCGGAAAGATTAATTCCTGATTCGGAAAATCCTTCAATGCTTCCTCCGAACATATTTAAATTACTACCATCATTTAACACTATTCCTTTGGTATTTGTATCACCAGACTCGTATCCTGCACTTACTGATAACGATGTAGCATTTGTATTATAACAATTATTTAAAACCAGACAGGTCGGGCAATAGACAATGGCGGAATTAACAAATTTATTGTAATATCCACCTGTGACTTCAACTCCTGTTTCAAAGCTCTGTATTGTGACAGAATCAAGAGTAAGTGAAACATTGTTTAATTTTAAACCTATTTTTCCTTCAATATTACTTCCAACAACAACTAAATTTTTAATATTTAAATTGTTGTTAGATTCAATACATGCCGTTGCTAAAGTATCTTCAAAGTCCCCAAAATAAATACGTGAGTTTTCATATCCAGTATCATTTCCGTTTATATAATTCTGCCCCAAAAGTGTTAATGGCTTATTAATGATAATTTGATGGGCGCATCTGTATAAACCTCTAATAATAATAGTATCATTGTCAACAGCAGCATTAATTGCCGTCTGAAGTTCTGCATCGGTTTTTCCTGAACCAAACCATTCGGGATTAATAACGCCATTATACACTCTTTTATACACTTGGTTAGTAGTATTTTCCTGTAAATACATAACACCATCTATAGTGGGGCTTGGAATCGGTGTTGGAGAAAGTTTTACGAAGTTTACCAATTCTTTGGTTTGGCTATCAATCAATGTAACAAACGAATCTGTAATACCTTGTGTAGGAAAGTCATTTGTTTCTAATAAATCTAATGTGTTGCTCATAATTTCTAAAATTTAAAAAGTTAGGATTCTTGCAAGAATTTTATTAAACAAATGTAACTGCCTATAGCGACGAAACTTGACGTATTATTTTTTAGTATTCATTATCATTTTGGAATTATTACAGCTTTATTAAGAATTTTTATGCTTAATAATTTATTCCCTATTTTTTCAGAAATTTTAGAATATAACTCAACAATTATTCTGTAAAACCTCTATCGTATTAAAAATGATATGGAAAGGTTCGTGGATTCTTTCAGGATGACAAACTTTGTTAATATTTTTAAAATATTTAAATAGCCGACAACGACCCTAGCCCCGATTGCAATGGAAATCCTTTTTTGCAAAAAAAGATTGCAATGGAAAGCGGGAAAAAGCTTCAAATAAAAAATATAACTAAAACAAAATCAAATGGCTTCAAAAAAAGTTTACTTAAAATCCTTAGAATCTCTTCTCGGCTGCTTTACTTCGGGCCATTTTGTAGCCTGGCCTTTATCATCATTGATTGGGCTAAAGATAAAGGAATTTGGAAAAAAAAGGAAAGGAATACGCAGATATCAGAATTTATATGGCAGATGTAGAATTACAATCAAGGTTTTGATTAAAAAATTACTTAACCATTAAGAAAATGCAAGAGGTTAAGATGAATTAAGAGAACATCAAGATATTTTTTAAGCCTTATACTTTATTATTTGAATTTCTGATAGAATTGAAAGAATAAAAAAACCGACTGTAAAAGCCGGTTTAAATAAAATTATTTTTTAGATTCTTCAACAGATACTTTTCTGAAATCTTTGAACAATTTGCTAAGTTCTAAAGCTGATTTACGAGCTCTTGTTCCTGCAGCTTTGTTTCCTTTTTCTGCTTGTTGGTTTGCCTCAGTTGTGAACGCCTCAAATTCTGCGTTGATTTTTTCAATTAGTTCTTTCATTATTTTAAAATTTAGGCTGCAAATATAGGTTTTATGGTTATTCCAGCCTAATCTGATCAAAAAAAAATGTAATAATTAATTAAATTTAATCTTTTATTCTTCCTTTTAACAATAATTTAAAACAGCGATTTCTTTGTATAATTTAATCAATACAGAAATTATTTTTATTTATATTTAATCTCATTAAAGAAACATTCCATTCATTTATAATTTATGTATTAATTTAATTCTATAAAACAATTAATCATAATAATATTGTTTAATTTTTGTATATTTATAAAAATGTCTATTAATACTTTATAAAATGAGTTGTAAACATTAATAATTTAAAATAAAAAAAATTGAAAAATGTTTACACGGGCGAAAGTGATGAGCACATCATCGGAAATATTCCCATAAAATCTATTAATATTGCTTATTTAATTCTGGTACACCGCTTGCCCGATCAATTCAAAAAGCTTTTTAAAGCTATTTATGAACCTTCCAATTTTTATCTTATCCATATTGACAAAAAAGCCAGCGAACAGATCGGAGAAGAAGTCACCGATTTCCTGAAAAATTATCCGAATGCACATATTCTTAAAAGTGAAAATGTAATTTGGGGCGGTTACAGCATGGTGCAGGCTGAATTGGACGGCATGAAATATTTATTGGAAATGGACACCAGATGGGACTATTTTATTAATCTGAGTGGGCAGGATTACCCTTTAAAATCACAAAAAATCATCCGGGAATTCTTATCCCAAAACAACGGAAAAAATTATATAAAAGTTGTCGATCAGGAGAAAAAAAGACCGGAAACAATGAACAGGATTGAAAATTATTTTGAGGAAACCGGAGACAGAATTTCAGATAAAACCCATAAAAGAGATTTTATGAAAAACGTAACTCCTTACATCGGAGGACAATGGATGATCTTAACAAGAAGCTGTTGCGAATTTATCACCAATAATATAGAAGTGAAAAAATTTGAAGAATATTACCTTAATACCCTAATTGCTGATGAATCTTTCTTTCAGACAGTGCTGATGAATACTTCTTTTAATGGTATTTTGATTAACGATGATAAAAGAGCTATTATCTGGATTCCGGATGGAGACATTAAATTGCGCCCAAAAACGTTCACAGAAACTGATTTAAAATTCCTCCAGACAGGAAATCATCTTTTTGCCCGAAAGTTTGACGACAATGTTGATGATAAAATAATTGACAATATTAAAACTCAATATGATCAGCCTTTTAAAACTTTTGCAAAAATAATTGATATTAAAAGTCTCAATAAAACCTTTAATCATTTAAATTAAAAATAAGAACATTTAAGTACAAAAAGCTTGAAATTCAGGCTTTGTATTTTCGATTTTTATACGTCACATGTTTCCTATTACAGGCAGAATTTGTATGAGATTCGATTCTAAAAACACAAAAACATCCCTTTTTTGAGGATATTTTTTAATTAATATCAAAACTCAAAAATCTGTATATTATTCATGTAAACCAAAAAAACGCTTATCAAATATTTTTTTATTATATATTAGATAATAACTTTGTGGCAATACTAATACATAGATTCGTGCAAAAATATGCCTCTGTCTTTTTTCTCTGTCTTTTTTCTCTTATTTACAGCCAGCAATACAGCATCCAGTTGTTTAATACCGATAACGGGCTTCCTCAAAACAGTGTAAAAGATATTATAAAAGATAAATACGGCTTTATCTGGCTTACCACCGAAAACGGAATTGTGAGATATGACGGAACGAAATTTTTAGTCTATAAAAACTTTGCCCTGACCACGCAACGTTTCACCTATTTTTATGGGCATCCCGAGAAAGATAGTATTTATACCACAGGTGATTACGGAAAAACAATCTTATTGCACGGCAAATTTCCGAAAATTATAAGAAACTTAAAAAATTTCACCAATTTTACGGTTAAGGATAATATTAATTATTTTCTGTATTCCTCTAATTTCAATTATTCTACATCGCCGGGGATAAATTTTTACATGAATTTTAAAAAAGGCAGATACTATATTAAAGAAAATGATTTAACCTATTTTGATAACCGATCCAAGGTAAAGGAAAATTTAAAAATCACACCTATTTATAAAAATGTCCCAAGAATTTTCGCAATCAATCAAATGCTGTTTTACATTGATTTTAAGTCTAAAAAAGTAGTAAAAATAGAAGCCGGAAAAATTAAAAAATCTTATAATTTACCTTTATTAACGGATACGAGAAGTAAAATTCTCTGGAGCCAGATCAATAATCAGGTTTTTATTGTGAATCAAAACACAATCTATATTTGCGAATATGTGATGGATGAATTAAAAATCACCAGACTTTTTCATTTAAATAAAGATAAAAATGAAAATTTTATCAGTGCTTATTATGATAAATATTATAAAAAGATCTATCTGGGAAGCAGCATTGGCGGATTACAAATTATCAGCCTGTCTGATTTCACGGCCGTAACAAGGCCACCTTCAAAATCTGAATCTAACTTTTATGCGCTTTTGCCCTTCAGCGATTCTTCCGTTATCACTCCGTTTGGTGAAATCTATGACAGAACCGGTTTTGCAGGCAGTAAAAATTTTAACAATCCCAGTCCTTTCTTTATGGATTATGATCATCAAGGAAATATGATGATGGTGAAAGATTATGATCTGATGATCTATCAAAAATTAACTTCATATCGAAAAAATATTTCCATAAAAGATAATTTTTTAAGGGATTTCTTTTTTGATAAAAGTAAATATTATGGATTGTTTTGCACACCTAAAAACAACAGCACCCCAGAATTTAACGGCATTCTTACCCTATATAAAGACCAATCTTTTAAATTTCCGGAAAAAAAATTCTTTTTTGACAGTGAGCCGACAAAATTGATAAGGCTTGACCAAAATAACATCCTCGTAGGCACGGTAAAAGCGCTGTATAAAGTATCATTACAAACCAATAAAATTTATAATATAACAGGCAAAAATGAAGTGTCTATCAGAAATATCATCAAATCAAAAGACGGTAATTTCTGGGTAATGACCTTAGGAAAAGGCTTTTATCTGTTGAAAAACGACCACCTTATCAAAATGCCTTATGATATAAACAATAATATTTCTTCATCACATACCATTTTGGAAGACGTAAACGGCTTCTTCTGGATTCCCACCAATAACGGACTGTACAGGGTTCCTGAAAATCAGCTTTTACAGTATGCACAAAATAAAAAAATAAAGGTGAATTATTACCGCTTTTCAAAAGATTCCGGTTTTAATACGAATGAGTTTAACGGAGGAAGTAATATTTGCGGCGGTATTTTAAAAAACGGAGAATTTGTGCTGCCTTCTTTAAATGGTCTTATTTTCTTTGATCCTTTAAAAGTAAATACGTATTATCCTGAAAATATGTATGTTGAGAGAGCAATTATTGACAATAATGAAAGTCGGTTTAACAAAGTTTTACACTTAAAGCAGGATTTTGGCCGTGCAGATATATTCGTGGATGTTCCTTATTATTCAAATTCTGACAATCTTGTGATAGAAGCAAAATTAACGGGAAATGCAGGTTCAAAATGGGAAGCTGTCGGAAAAGACGGAAAATTTTCAATCTCAAATCTCGGCTATGGAGATCATTCATTTATTGTAAGAATGCTAATCGCAGATAACGGAAAATATATCTATAAAAGAATAAATATTGTTATTCCTCCTTATTTTTATCAGACTTTATGGTTTAAAATATTCACTTTATCTTTACTAATAATTCTCCTCTATCTTGTGGTAAGATGGCGGATACATTTTCTGGAAAAGAAAAACCACGAACTGGAAAAAATTGTAAGCTCACGCACCAAAAGCCTTTCTGATACGGTAGAAAAATTAGAAATTACAAAAATAAAGCTTCACAAAGAAATCGAGCAGCAGAAAAAACTCATCGGAACCATTACGCATGATATCACGACCCCTGTAAAATTTATTGCCATGACCGCAAAAGAGCTTCTCAATAAAAATGATTTTAATGAAAAACAGCAGGAAAAAATTGTTAATTCGATTTATAAATCTTCAGATCAACTTTATAATTTCACCATTACTTTAAAAGAATATGCAGATATTTATTCGCATTACCAGTCTGATAAAAAAGAACTTTATTCATTACATTCGTTGATTGAGGAGAAAAAAATACTTTTTAACACCATAGCAGAAACCAACAATACCGAAATTATCAATAATGTAGACCCAACATTATCCGTCTGGATCAGTAAAAATATTTTGTCGGCAATTATTCATAATTTAATTGATAATTCGGTAAAATTTACCAATAACGGCATTATAACCATTGAAAGCATTACAGAAGGAGAAAAAATTACTTTACTTATAAAAGATACGGGAATTGGTATGGATGAAAATAAAATAGAATATTATACAAGGCTTCAGGATAATATTGAGAACGAAAAACTATTATTGCAAAAATATGGGATGGGGCTTCATCTTGTCCTGCAATTGCTGCAAATGATAGGCGGAAAAATTATTTTCGAAAAAAATACATTACAAGGAACATCCTTCAAACTGATTTTAGTAAATAAAAAAAATGATTAAAAAAATTCTCATTGCCGATGACCACGATATTGTACTGGTAGGGACAAGCTTAATTTTAGAATCAAAAATTAAAGATGTTGCCATAGATCTGGCAGAAGATTATCCGGAAGCTTTGGAGAAAATTTCCAGAGAAAAATATGATCTTATTATTTTGGATATCAATATGCCGGAAAGCAAGAACAAAAAAATGATTTCTGAAATCAAAGCATTAGATCCCGCCATAAAAATTTTGATGTTTTCTGCTTATGAAGAGGAAATTGCCGTACAATATATAAAAGAAGGAGCCAACGGATATGTCAGTAAACTCAGTAAATCCGAAGAAATATCGGAAGCCGTGAATAAAATATTTTCTGAGGGGTTTTATTATCCTCCCAATATTGTGGCGCAATTGTTTCAGGAATCACCTTTAGACTCCATTAAAAATTTGTCGGCACGCGAATATGAAATTTTTATTTTAATGGTAAAAGGCTACGGCAATCTTGAGATTTCAAATAAAATGGGAATACAGATGCCCACAATAAGCACCTATAAAAAGAGAATTTACACCAAATTAAAAACCAGCAATCTGCCTGATCTTATTAAGCTGTATGAAACTTATATAGCTTGATTTTCTTATTTACAGTATAATTCACACGTTGTAGAAAATTTTCTACAAAGACCTTTATTTTATTCTACAAAATACATTATTTTTTGTAGAAACAATTCTATAATTTTACATTATAATTAAAAACACACCTAAATATTCATTAATTATATGATAATTTCGCAATAAAACATACGAAATACTATCTATCTATTAAAAAAATGCTTGTGCATTGTTTATATCTCTGAAATAATTAACTGAATAAAGAAACTAAGCTATTTAAAAACCAAAATAAATGTCTAAAAATTTTACAAAAGTATGGATGGCAGTAGGAATTTTCAGTTCTTGCTTCGCTTCTGCTCAAGTTGGGAATGTAGGAGTAAATACTCCAAATCCAGGTTCTACAATGGATATCAACGGATCTGTAGCTGCAAATTATACTGCGGTAAATGCAGCATCCTACAATTTGAACTCATCAAATTTCCACGTATCATACAATGGCACTTCGAATGCTGTTTTTAATCTTCCGGCAGCCATTAGCGGAACAGGAAATTTTAAAGGAAGAATGTATACTATTAAGAATAATACAAACTTCACAGTAACGGTAAATTCTGCAACGCCCGAAACAATCAACGGAAGCGCCAGTGTTTTTGTTCCGGCAAATCAAAGTATTCAATTAATCAATACAGGCCTTACCGGAGCAAATTCTACCTGGGAAATTGTTTCTTTAGGCTCTTCTTCCACAGGCGACTATATTATCGTGAAGCCCAATGCGGCCCAAACTGTGTCTACAGGATCAGATGTGACTTTCGGATCGGTGCTTATCGCCAATAATATTACCTATAATGCAGGAGTTTTTAATCTGAAAGCGGGTAAAACATATGTTTTGCGCTGCCAGCTGCATGCTACGGATTTCTCATTAGCAGGCGGTTTTTTCATTTATGAATGGGTTGATGCCTCAAATAACTCGGTCCTTCCTACAAGCACTACCGGCGTTGTGGATGCAATAAATAATTATCCTGCAACAACAATTGGCGGACAGCCTGAAGCCTATGCGATTTACCGGCCGACTGTTGATACCTCTGTAAAAGTACGATTAGGAGGTGCAGGAACAGCACAGTTAAATCCAGGTATCGGTTTCATGTCTATCACCGAGCTTTCAGGGGGTAACGGCAGCGGAACGACAGTAATTAACAATAATATCACCTCAAGCAACGGTCTTACAATGACAGGCACTGATGTAAAGTTGGGAGGTACACTTTCGCAGGCAACGGATATTAATAACGCAGGAAATAACCTTAGTGTAAATGGCAGCGGAAAAATTCTGGTGGGCACAAATACAGTTCCTGCAGGAGCAGCAAGCTCCAAGCTTGTCATCGATAACGGCACGACAAACGGCGCGTTACAGATAAAAGACGGCACACAGCAGCTGGGTTACGTACTGACAAGTGATGCCAACGGTCTTGCCACATGGTCTTCTACGACTACAACAGCATTTGCAAATAACTGGACTTCTTATACCGGGACATTGGTTAACCCTTTTACTGGAGTTCAGGGAGGCGGTCTTGCAACAGGGATCTCAGTAACTATTCCTGCAAAAGGCTGGTATTTTTTCCGTAGTGGAATTACTATACAATCAAATTGTAATGACTTTGGATTTTATATTAACGGAATTGGTGATATTTGGAGAACCTATTGTAATGTTGCAGACGTTCAAATGATGTCTCCGCGAGATCAAAATCGTGTACTTTATTTTTCAGCTCCCGGCACTTATCCCGTTTTAGCTGTAAAAACCAATGCCACTGTACCGGTAGGATTCAATATAGGTAACCCTGGATTTTATTTACAATTTGTAAAATTCCAGAATTAATGGTGTGGATTTCAATCGTAAAAAATCTTTTTCACAATTAATTTATCTTATGAAAAAAAATTCACTTTTAGCCTTAATTGCTACTTTAAGCAGTGTATTATTTTATTCACAGGCAGGTAATGTCGGTATCAATACTTCAGATCCCGGAAGCAATCTTACCGTAAGCGGTTCATTTGCCGCTACATACAGGCAGGCTTCGGCAAGCGGAAATGTTGGGATCAATGATTATTATGTGGCTTATAATGGCACAACCAACGGTACATTAACTTTACCCGCGGCCATAAACGGATCCGGAAATTTTATCGGAAGAACTTACCATTTTAAAAATACAGGAACAGCAACTCTTTCAGTAGCTGCAAGCGGAACAGAGCTCATTGATAATCAAAGCGGAGCGGGTGTTTCGTCTGTGAATGTACCTCCGGGATATTATGCTTTTTTTATCAGTAAAGGAACAACTACGGGAACAACGTGGGAGCTTATCTTACTTTCAAGCTCGGACAGTCTTCCTGCAGCGGCATCCACTTATGCGTTTTCTACGGTAAGCACTACCACGAGGCAGACTCTTCCTGCGACTACAGGCCCATACATTGGTTCCGAAATCAATTATCCGCAGGGAACTGTGATAAACACCGGAAATGCATTAAATACATCAAACGGTCGTTTTACGGCTCCCACAAACGGATATTATATGTTCTACGGCTCTACCCAATTTGATAACAGCCTGATTTCAGGAACTCCAACATTTAATTTTGCTGTGCTTTATCTGATTAAAAATTTCAGCACCACTCCGAATAACGTACTGGTGCAGTCTTTTCAGCCAAACCCGGGAACTCTTGTCGGTGTAAATGTTTCGTGCATTACTTATCTGAATGCCGGAGAAACCGTAAGCATGGCCTCCGTAGCGGCAGTAAGCAGCGGCAGTGTCTATCAGGTGGTCGTAAGCTCGCTCTACGGATATAAAATTGCAAATTAAACTTAAATATAATTAGTTAATCCTCCTGTTCTCATTAAAAATTTACAGATGATGAGAAAGAAAACGTTCCCAAACAAAAACAGGAGGATTCTAATTTAGATTAATATTGATCATCCAATAAAACCATTTCCTTTCAGAAGTGGTTTTTTATTTTCAGTAAACCATTGTTAATGAAATAATTATCAAAATATCATCTCCGTTTTCAAATATTTTATTAATAAGTATTTCTACTCAATCCGGGAATTGGTCATTTATACGGTAAAACATCTGCATTCTTCTTTGTTCCTTTGAAATGCTTATTAAAAAACAATTTTCCGGGAAAATTCATGATTATACCGCGAAAAAGCATTTAACATTAACCTTAAAATATTCATTTTTTGGACGACTGGAACATTTACATAAATAATTGACAAACAAACACATTGTAGCGTTCTGTATGCCTATTCCAATCAACCATAAAAGCTAAAAACTATAACACATGACTCAAGAAAACTACGACGTAATCGTCATTGGTGGAGGAGCAATCGGCCTGGCAACAGCGTATCATCTCGGCAAACGCAATGCAAAAACCTTAGTTCTGGAACAATTCACCTTTGTGAATCAATTGGGAAGCTCAGCAGGGGTTTCCCGGCAATTCCGGATTCCGTATCCTCAAGAATATATGGTGCAAATGGCCCTGGATGCAGAGCCTTACTGGGACGAACTTCAAAAGCAAACTGATACTCAATTGTTGGATAAAGTCGGAACCCTTTGGTTTGGAGACCCGAATGTACATTCCACTGAAGGAAATATTGCGGAAGCAGAGCAGGCTTTAAAAGCATTAAATGTACCCTACACCACCCTTACTTCCAAAGAAATCGAAGAAAAATACCATTTCAGAAACCTTCCCGAAACATACACAGGATTATTTCAGCCGGACGGCGCCAGCATTAATTTTAAAGCAACTATTGAAACACTTTTAGATCTTTGTAAAAAATCGGAAACCGTTGATCTGGAAGAAAATTCACCTGTTCTTAAAATCGAGCAAATGGGCGATCTTTTTGAAATTATTACTCCCAATGGAAGCTATATCACTAAAAAGCTGGCCATCATTCCCGGTCCGTACATCAACAGTGTGATCAATTTACTGGATTTTAAAATTGAAGCAACCTATTGGAATATGTCTTCGGCTTATTTTAAAAAGACAGATCCGAATATTCAATATCCGACATGGTTTGTATTTCAAAATGCAATCGGTGAAAACGGAAATCAGTTTTACGGTTTTCCTTCCGTTGACTGGGATCATCCGGAATACATTCGTGTGGCGCCGGATTTTGTAATCACTCCTTTGGAAGAACCGAGCGACAGAACATTAATTCCCAATCAGCAGGAACTTGAATATACTTCCGAATGGATAAAAAATCACATGACAGGCCTAAATACAGAACCTGAATATACCTCGACATGCCTTATCGCTTTAAGTAAAATCGCGAACAAAGAATTATTGATCGATTTTGCCCCAAATTATGTTCCGAATCATAAAAATATCGTATTGTATGCTACGGGCTGGGCCGCAAAATTCACTCCGTTTCTGGGAAAAGTAATGACCGATCTTGTATTGGACGGGCATACAAACTTTGATATTACGCCTTTCCAATTAGGAAGAAAATATTTTAAAGCACTTTAAAAACTAAATTAAAACTAAAAATACCATGAACAAAAACACGCCTTTAAATCCGGGAAAACATCCTGATTTAAAAATTGAAGTCGCTATTATCGGTGCCGGAACTTCCGGATTATATACGGCTTATCGTTTAGTAACTGATAAAAAATTTAAAGCCGGCGATGTACAGGTTTTTGATATGAACAGTAAGCTGGGCGGAAGGCTGGACTCTGTTGTTATGCCGGGAATGGATTTCTGGGGAGAATTGGGAGGCATGCGGTATCTGACTTCTCAGCAAATTGTAACCACATTAATTGAAGGATATGCGCCGCCGGAAGATCCCAATAAACGTATCCCCGTTTTAACAGATCAAATGACGCCGATTCCTTTTCCCATGGGTGATTCTTCAAAATTATTGATGTACCTTAGAAAAGACCGCTGCAAACAGGATGCATGGAATGTTGCCCAGGCAGAAGGTAAAAAGCTTACCACAAGATATTATTTAAATGATGATGATTTCGGTTTTAGCTCAGATCAGTTATTTAATAAAGTTATTTATGATGTTTTAATGGCAGATCCCTGGGTTGCAGAGAAATACGGAAAAAAAATAAAAAGAGGAAAAACAATCTATGATTATTCATTTGAATTGGATAGCAGAGATTGGGATGATATCAAGCCTAAGCTGGTTTATAATTTCCCGAATTCGCCTTACGACAAACGTAAAGTAAACGACCTTGGTTTCTGGAACTTAATCAAAGATCAGGTTTCACAAGAAGGCTATGAGTTTTTAGCCAATGCAGGTGGATATTATTCAAACACCATCAACTGGAATTCCGCGGAGGCTTTTCCTTATATGGTGGGAGATTTCTCTGCAGGAACGATTTATAAAACCATTGAAGAAGGGTATGACAGCATCGCGTATGCGCTTGCAAATGCTTATATGGAGCATGAAGGAGCGACCATCTGGTCTGAAAATAAATTACTTACCTTCACAAAAGCACATCCTCTGACAGATACTCATAAGTACGAGCTTACTTTTCTTAACCTGAAAACCAATACACAATGGAAAGTATATGCGAACTCGATCGTTCTTGCAATGCCGAGAAAATCTCTGGAGCTTTTGGATCAGAATAATTTCTTCTTTAATATTAATGAAAATTCAACCCTGAATTACAATATCCGTTCTGTCATTATGGAGCCGGCGTTTAAAATATTAATGGGCTTCCCATATCCTTGGTGGAAAGAGCTGGGAATTGATTCCGGGCACTCGATCACCGATTTACCGATGAGACAGTGCTATTATTTCGGGACAGACGAGCATACCGACAACTCAATGCTGCTGGGAAGCTACGGAGATATGGAAACTGAGACTTTCTGGAAAGCCCTTACTGATGATAAGGTACTTTTTGAAGTAAAACCTGCAAAATCAGCATCCTTGAAAGAATTACATGAACTGGATGATGTTCAGGCTACCAAATTAATGGTTGACGAATTGATGAATCAGCTTCGGGAGCTTCACGGAGATCAGGTAACGATTCCTGAACCTTATGTAACATATTTCAAAGATTGGACAGAAGATCCTTTCGGAGCAGGATACCACGCCTGGAAAGCAGGCTATTCTGTTAAAAACGTAATGCCATACATGAGAAAGCCAGTTGCCGATGAGCAGATCCATATTTGCGGAGAAGCTTATTCTGATCAGCAGGGCTGGGTGGAAGGCGCTTTTTGTGAAGCCGAAAAAATGCTTCAGGAATATTTTGGAATGCATCGCCCGATCTGGCTGAGCCCGGATTATTATCTGGGATGGTAAAATAAATTCAGATATCATCTAAATAATTCAAATGAATATAAAATTAAACAACAGCATCATGAGTGGTGCTGTTGTTTATTATTTACCGCATTCAAGGCCGTTTTTTCAAAAAAAACTTAGCAATTAGCTCTTTTACATTTTAAAAGTTCTATATATTTGCTATAAGACATAATAATATTCAGTTTAAAAATTAATTAACCACTTCATGAAAATATATTTTAGATCTTTGGCTCTATTGGTGTTTTTTCCGTTACAAATATTTGGACAACAAAATCTGTCTGCTGAAGAACTATTCCAGAAAGCCAGAACAGCCGCATTTGAAAATAAAGACTATACAACCTCAATTGCGCTGACTCAGCAAGCTCTAGAAAAATCTCCCAACTATACCGATATTTCAGTTTTTTTAGGAAGATTATATACATGGAATAAGGATATTGATTCTGCAAGAGCCGTTTTTGAAGGGCTTGCAAAAAGAGATGTTCAGGATGAGGATTATTTCCTGGCATATGCCTCTCTCGAGTACTGGAACGACCAATATGCCAAATCCATTGAAATACTGAATAAAGGCTTATCTTACCATCCTCAGTCTGAAGCATTATGGCTGCTAAAAGCAAAGGTCTTGTATGCCGACAATCAGTTTGAAGAATCTGAGAAAGCGATTAAAGCTACTTTAGCCATTAATCCAAAGAATACTGAAGCAAACAGTCTTGCCGTTAAAATAAATGAATTAACCTCAAAAAATGCCGTAAGCATTACCTATAATTATTCCCATTTTGACAAGCAGTTTGATGATGACTGGCATATTGTAGGGGTAAGCTATAAAAGAGTAACTCCCATTGGCTCTGTAATTCTCAGAGGAAATTACGCCAACAAATTTGCCCAGAACGGCACCCAGATTGAGCTTGAAGCCTATCCGAGATTATCTAAAATGTTTTATTTATATGTGGGCGGAGCCTATTCCGGGGATGTAGGCTTGTTTCCAAAATACCGCACGGGAATTTCCCTGAATGCCAATCTTCCCCACAGCTTTGAAGCGGAAATCGGCTACCGACAGCTTTATTTCAGTAGCAATATCTGGATGTACACGGCATCTGTAGGCAAATATTACAAAAATTTCTGGTTTAATCTTCGCACCTATATTACTCCTGACAACAAAAATATTTCGCATTCCTACACAGGAACAATACGATATTATACCAAAAGCGCACAGGATTATATTGCTTTTCAAATCGGAACCGGAATCAGCCCGGAAGAAAACCGCAATAACCTGCTGGAAAATGAAACCTATAAGCTTAAAACATTTAAAATAGGTGCAGAATATAATTTTTCCGTAAAAAAGAATGCTTTTTCTTTGGGAACTATGTATTACAATCAGGAATACCTTCCTAATACGAAAGGCAATCAATTTGATGTCACATTGGGCTACACCAGAAAATTCTAAATATTATTTTGATCTGAATTTTTTCTTAAAGTTAATCATCACCGAATCCGGCATCAGCTTTTTGGTGGCGTAAAAACTTGAATTCATGGTTTTGAACTGGTTAAATTTTTGATTAAGTCTTTTAAAAACCGCATCATCACGATAAGCATCTGATTCTGAGCTATTAATAATGAATAATTGCCCGTCATGAAGGTAATAATTCCCTGAAATAAAATCAATCATCTTGTCCTTGCTCTGCATCACCGGAATATCTGCCTTACCGATTTCCGTATCACTGGAAAAGCCTCTTCCCAGCCATGCAACGGTCGACGGAGTTTTTATTTTATAATTATTTCTGTAATATGCCAGAATAGAAGGCGCCACATCAAAATGGCTTGTTATTTTCTTAAAACGTTTAGCTTCTTTAAGTAAAGGTGAATAAATCAGCAATGGAACATGGAACCTGTCAATGTGCGACTGTAAGGTAATTTCCGGCATGCTGTGATCACCCGTTATGATGAAAATGGTGTTTTCAAAATCCTTGCGTTTACGGTAATTTTCAAAGAACTTTTTCAGAGCATCATCAGCATTAACAACCGAAACCAACTGGTTTTTAAATGTAGAAGCCCATTTTTTCTGTTCAGCCGATAACACGTTCGACTTCATTTTCTCGTTGTAAAGCTTTTCATAATACGATGGGTTATTGATCAGAAAAGGATTATGGGTGGAAAGCGTTAAAACCATATTAAAATAAGGTCTTTCTGACACTGTTTTGGGTTCAAGCATTTTATTGAAAACCGCCTGATCTTCATATCCCCAGCTTTCACCGTTATTGGCGGGAAGCCTTTTGTATTGCTTTCCAAATGATGACTGATCGACAATATGGTCTACATTACTATAATCCAGGAATTCTTTAAATCTGTCAAATGAAACATTTCCTCCATAATAAAAGCCCGTCTCAAATCCGTTTGCTTTTAATATATTGAAGAGATTAAAATTTTCCGGTGTTTTATCAATTTCCAGGAATCCGTTTTTTCCAAAAGGAAGAGATCCCGTAAGCGAAGGCAGAGACCCGAAAGTTCTTCCGGCCGAGCTCAGATTATTTTCCCAGAACAGGCTCTTTTGAGACAAGGAGTCTAGAAAAGGTGTAAAATTTCCAACATATCCTTTAGGCGAGGTATAAGCATGCCCAAATCCTTCAAGCACAACCAAAACGAGGTTAGGAGCTTTTGAAGACTGATTAAAATAAGGTCCCAGAAAATCCGGCGTAGTTTCTTTTCTCCAGAAAGGAAATGCCTGATCGATTGTTTCTGCATTCGTTGCAGACAATTCAGTACTTTCAAATATATCTCTGATTTCCGGATAATCATTAATAAAATTATCCTCATTGGAGGTAAAGAAATAGTCCCATTTACTTTGCCCTGCAGTCTGTGTCAGCGTATTGGAGTATTTTGATTCATTAAATTCCATGCTGTTTTCCGGAACAAAAAATGCCAGCAGACCGAGACAGAAGAATATTATTGTAACATATACTGACTTAAAACCAGATTTTCCGGCAATCCATAAGGGAATTATTGTGGCTCCCGCCAGGATTATCAGCAGAGCAATATTCTGGAAGCTAAGCATTCCGCTCGACGCTAAAATCTGTTTTATCTCATCCTTCGTATAGTACAAAATATCGGCTCCCAATGTATTTTGGGTTACCGAAAAATATAAAAACAGAATATACTGCATCATGACAACAAAAGCAAATGCGGTGATGCCTATTGTTTTTGCCCAGCTTTCTTTTATAAAATTAATGATGAGGTAAATAATTCCCAGCCCGAATATCAGCTTACAGGTGAATAAGAGATTTTGAAAGAAAAGATTTGCCAGAACAGCATCCATATCGAGGCCCGGAAGAGAATATCTGTACCAGAGCCATTCGGCAGTAATTCCCACTAAAAACAACAGCAAGAAAACAACAGAAAGCATTCCCCATTTTTTGAGTCCGTTTTGAAGAATGGCGGATATTCTCGTTTTGAAAGGCAAATTTTCCGTACTTTGGTTAAAGCCCTGCCTTTTCATTTCTCCCCATCCATGGGATTTTTTAAAATAATCAATAAATCCGTTGACGCCTGCTTTTACCACAATAGGGTGAAAATAAAAAGGTTCTGAAAAAGCAGTTCCGATTAAAGTAAGAAAATCTTTCCTTTTGGTATAAACCTGATAGCTTACAAGATCGACCAATATGGAATAAATGGAATACAGAAATCCCAGCGAGATTACCAGCGCAAAAAGGATGACAAAAAACGACCAGTTGATAATTCCCAGCAAAAGAAAGGCAATAAAAACGATATAGCCCAGAAATTCTACCAACGGCCCCAGAAATTCAAAAAAGAACCAATAGGGAAGACTTACCATGCCTAATTTGCCGTATTTCGGGTTAAACATTAATTTTCGGTGTTTCCATAGGGTTTCCATGGTTCCCCTCATCCACCGGTTTCTTTGTTTTTTAAGGATATCTTTGCTTTCAGGAACCTCGGTCCAGCATAATGGGTCAGGAATTGTGCATACTTCATAGGGCGTTTTCTGCTCTTCCATGTATTTTCGCATACGCACCACGAGCTCCATATCCTCTCCTACTGTATTTCTGTCGTACCCGCCGCATGCTAAAACAATTTTACGGTCAAAAACTCCAAATGCACCGGATATTAAAATTAATCCTGAGGCTCTTGACCAGGCCATCCGTCCCAAAACAAAAGCCCTTATATATTCAAGCGCCTGAATCTTGCCGAGCAATGTTCTGGGCATGTTTACACTTACGACTTTTCCATCTTCAATAACGCAGTTGTTGGCAAGGCGTATAACTCCGCCACAGGCAATGATTTTTTTGTCGGTCTGCTGCAAAAAAGGTTTTGCAAGCTTAAGAATTGAATCCTGTTCCAGAATACAGTCTACATCAATACAAACCAGATATTCACCGGAAGATACATTGATCCCTACATTCAGGGCATCGGCTTTCCCGCCATTTTCCTTATCTACAATGATAAGTTTTTTAAACGCCGGATTTTTACTTTTATAGATTCCTCTTATTTTATTGGTTTCAATTTTCCCCTGTACAAAGAAATGCACACATTCCAATTCATAAGCATCTATTAATTTCTGTAAAGAATCATCTTTACTGCCATCATTTACAATAATAATTTCAAGATTGTGGTAATATAATGAAAGCAAAGACCTTACGTTCTCCACAATGGTCATTCCTTCATTATACGCCGGAGCAATAAGACTGAAAACCGGAGCATTAGGATCTGCTGCTATAATGCTGTAATCGGTAAATGTATTTTCTTTTTTATAGCGTATCACGGCTCCCAGCGCGTAAATCCCAATCCAACCATATATAAGCGCTACAGCAGTTCCGTACAGCAGGAACAGCCATATGATAATTTCATAAACAATATGTGAAAATTCTACCATACTTTTTCCAAAAGTGCATGTTTAATAATTTGAATCAGCTCTTCGGATGAGCTGTCATCCTGTGCCAACTGTACTAAATATTCCTGATGTCCCAATGCGATAAGCCCTTCTGCAGCCACAACTTTAATCCCGGGAACGCTATTATCCATAAGCTCTTTCTTAAGTAAATCTGTACTGATCCGGTCTTTTGAAGCTTTTACGGCCTTAAGAATTTCAGACTGAACCTCAACAGGCTGGTCAGGATATTTTTCAATAAAAGAATCAATCGTTGCCGGATTTTCCAGAGAAAGAAGGGTTTGCACAGCCTGAATTCTTACCTCATCAGAAGGATGCTCCATCAAATCCATCGTTGCAGAGTAAAAATATAACAGCTGAAATTTTCGCAACAGCTTTAAAGTAAAAATAATAACCGAATCATTTTTACTCTGAAGCCAGTCTTTTATTTTCTCTTCGGAGTTTTCGGGTATGCTTGTAATAGATAGCAGTAGCCTGAGCTGCTGCCATTCTGATATCGTATGCTTAGCAGTATTCAGAAAATCGAGCCCTTCAAACCCTTTTAAGCTTACCATAGCATATTGGGCTTCCTGATAAACCTGTGAAGACGGATGGGATAAAAAAGTGGAAATTTTTGTTGCATCTTCTTTAGAATCCATGACCGTAAGCTCCTCTATACCGCCGGCGATGAGGTACGCTTTTTTCTGATACAGCTTTTTTTTCGCTTCGTGGTGAAGATCGTACTGCCGGAAGAGATCTTTTATTTTATCTTTTGCCGTTCCGGAAAATTTTTTTTCAGAATCAATCAGCTTTTGAAGAAATAAATTCCGGAAAGAAGGAATTTTAGAGAATTTATAAAAATCTGCATCTGAAAGCACCTCCTTTTCATCATAAACGATGGTTTCGGATATCTTCTGATTGATTATTTTTAACCAAACTGATGCGCGCAGCGATTTCTGATACTGGAGAAAGCTGTAAAAAAGCACCATTACAATGAATAGCACAACCAATGACAATATTCCCAGGAATACGATAAATAAAAAATGTATTGAAGGAGTTGAAAGCATAGGGTTTTATTTTGGAATAAATCTTTTAATCCTCAGCATCAATTCATTAGGACTGAAAGGTTTTACAATAAAATCCGAGGCTCCCAGATCAAAAGCATTAAGCACAACCTCTTCCTGGCCCATGCTTGAAAGGATAATGACCGGAACCTGCTTTCCCATTGTCTTTATCGAAGAAAGTATTTCTATTCCCGAAGCAAAGGGCATCATAATATCAGTAATGGCAAGATCTACGTCCTTTTCTCTTAAGGTGTCGATGGCTTCTTTCCCGTTACGGGTCAAAATAACCTCATGCCCTTCTTTTAACAATTTATGTTCAATTGTTTTTAAAATCAGCTCGTCATCTTCAGCGATTAGAATCAACATAATTTTTAGTTTTTATTTAGTAAAGCTTTAATTAAATTTAGTCCGATTGATATTTCATGAATAACTTCTTTCTGCATGGAAGAAAAATCCATGTTTTGCGCGGCAGTGCTCTCCCAAAGCAAAACGGTTTTTGCAAGTTTTACCAATCCTGCGGTTCCGGCGGTTCCTTTGAGCTTATGAAGTATATTTTTCAGTTTTTCCACATTTCTTTCTGCAACAGCGCTATTGATGTTGTCTTCTGCCAGGCTGAGCTCGTTAATCACTAAGTTTAAGAACATGGCTTTAAAATCCTCATCATCCTCTCCTATCTGTTCCTTTAAAAGATTGATGTCGAGATGATTTTCCATTATGACAGCAGCTTCAGCATCTCCTTGGGGAAGATATTTCTTCAACATTTCCAGCAGGTCAGACTGCCGTAATGGTTTGGAAATAAAGTCATTCATTCCGGATTCCAGGCATTTTTCCTTTTCGCCCAAAATAGTGCCTGCCGTAACTCCTATGATAGGAACATCCAAATATCCCGGCAGCAAACGGATTTCTTTTGTTGCCTCCAGGCCATCCATTACAGGCATCTGAACATCCATCAGAACAAGAGAAAAATGGTTGCCTTTACATAATTCTAAAGCTTCCAGGCCATTGACAGCTTCGGTAAGCTCTGAATTAGGGATGAGATATTTCATCATTTTATTATTCAGGACCATATTTACCGGATTGTCATCTACAAGAAGTACTTTAAGATCTGGTATATCCAATAACGGCTGCTGATCCTGCGAAACTATCGTCGGAGCTGCCTTTTCATTTTCTTCTACCGCGCGTTTAAGGGTTTTATATAATTCTTGTGATTTTATAGGTTTCAATAAAAAATATGAATCTTCTTCCTGCCGGAAAGAATTAATCACATCATGCTCTTCCGAGGACGTATGAAGAATTACAAGCGGAGAAACCTTGTTCTGCTGACGGAACAGCGCTTTAATTTTCTCTATGGTCTCCAATCCCGATATGATAGGCATATGATAATCCATCAAAATAACATCAAAATGTTCTCCGGCCAATAAGATCTGCAATGCTTCCATTCCGTTGGCTGCCAATTTTGAATCAATATTTTTATAGGCCAGCATATGCTGCAGAATCACCCTGTTGGCTTCATTATCATCTACAATAAGTACGTTTTGTACGGGCACTTCTTCATCATTGGTTACTTCGGACACTTCGGAAGGCACTTCCAGGTCAAAGAAAAATACAGATCCTTTATCCTGAGCACTATTCAGCTGAAGATGGCTTCCCATGTATTTCAGAATATTGTTTGAAATGGTAAGGCCGAGTCCTGTTCCTCCATATCTTTTGCTGATAGAGCTGTTTTCCTGGGTAAATGCGTTAAATATAGACTGTTGCTTATCTTCCGGTATCCCGATTCCTGTATCTCTTACTGCAAACCGAAGCGATATATTTTCTCCGTCTGTATGCAGCTTTTCGACTTTAAGCTCTATTTCTCCATGTTCGGTAAATTTTACGGCATTTCCTAAGAGATTGATCAGAATCTGCTTCAGCCTGGATTCATCGAGCCATACTATTTTTGGCAATCCCGGTTCAATATTCAGAAGGAGCTCAATATTCTTTTTCTGGGACTGATAAAGAATGACATTGATCACCTGACTTACCAGATCGTATATATTGGATTTTTCAATGAAAAGTTCCATTTTACCGGATTCTATCTTAGAAAAATCAAGAATATCATTGATAATTGTAAGAAGATTTTCCCCGGATTCATTAATATAGTTGAGATATTGCGTCTGCATTTCATTCAATGGCGTCTTGAGCAGAAGGTCAGAAAATCCTATCACCCCGTTCAAAGGAGTACGGATTTCATGGCTCATATTGGCTAAAAACTCTGATTTTGCCCTGCTTGCAATATCTGCCATTTTTTTAGCATTTTTAAGCTCTTCATTGGTTTTTATGATATGGGTTATATTCTGTACAGAAACAATAATTCCGCCGATTACTTCATCAGAAAGATACCATGGCCTTACTTCCAGATTATAGTGCTGAAGCTCGTCTTTATGGCCAACCTTAATGACAAAATTTTCGTTTTTATATGCCTTCCCTTTTAAGGCATTCCGGTATATTATCTTGCGTTCTTCAGGAACATTCGGTGATATAACAAAGAGATTTTCTCCCTGCAGTTTCATATCATTCATTTGAAACTCGTCCTGCCAGCTGCTGCTCACGGAAAGATAATTGAGATCTCTGTCGAACATGGCCACCGCAACGGGAGCATATGTCACAAATGACTGCATCATTGCTTCTTTTTTCTCCAGCTCAAGATATAGGTTTTTGAATTCGTCAATATCCTGAATAATTCCAAAAATCCTGCTGCAGACCCCGTTTTCAAACTCCGGAATTCCTTTTACTCTTACCCAGATTGTAACCCCGTCATTGCGTACAAGCTGGAACTCCTCATCATACGGAATCCCTTGATTTACCGCCCTGTCGAATAAAAATTCGACCCTCGGCCTGTCTTCTTCTTTATAAAAATGCAGCGCATTCTGAAAATCAGGCTGAAACTCAGGGTTTATTTTGTGTATTTCTTTTGCGGTTTTTGACCAGAATACGGAATTATTTTTCAAATTGACTTCCCATCCTCCAACCTGGGCCACAGCGCTTGTTTGCTCAAGTATTTTCTTTGTATGCAAAAGATCTTTTTCCAGAGTCATTCTTTCAGTCACATTCAGTGCTGTGCTTAAAACATATGGCTTACCTTCCTTATTGATTTCCACACGGTTGTGATACATCCATATGAGTTCTACGCCTTCCTTTGTTTTAAGGATCATTGTCCCCAGATCTTCCTTATTTTCGTTAATTCGCTGAATGTAGCTATCGAGTAATTCCCAGTTTTTTTCAGGGACAAGGTTTCTTAAATTCAATGCGCTTACTTCATCATCGGAATAATTTAAAATTTCCCTGCCTTTTTTGTTAACCTCAAGAATATTGCCCTCCATATCATGCATGCTCATTAAACCGATAGCATTTTCGAAAAAGCTTCTGAAACGGCGTTCAGAACTTTCCAGCGTGAGCTTTTCTTCAATATGCTGGGTAATATTGGTTCCGAAGCAAAAAATCTCAGAATTATTTTGATTTTGTTTCAGATACCATTCTATGATGACACGGCTGTTTTCATTGATTTTTGTGGATGTGGTAATAATGAGCTCTTCATCTTTTTGAAGAAGATGATCTATTTTCTCTTTTAAATTATAATCCTGATCTCCGACAAGATTTAAAAACTGCAAATTGGTTAAATGATCATTATCTAATCCGAAAGCCAATCTAAAAGCGGGATTTATATCCTTCAGAATAAGCTGATTATCAAGCACGCATATCGGATTATTGGAGACGTCAAAAATCTGCTGGAAATATTCAGCCTGAATGTTCTTTCTCTTTCCGATTAAAAGCTTGGTAACGGCTTCGCCCAATTTTTTAAGGGTTGAGATCTGGCTGTCCGACAAAATTTTAGGCTCATAATCAAAAACGCAGAGCGTTCCCAGGGCAAATCCTTCATCATCAATTAGCGGTACACCGGCATAAAAACGAATGCCTCCGGCTATAATCAGCGGATTTTCGCGTGACCTTTCATCCAGTAATGTATCATTGATAATCAAAACCTCGCCGCTCGCGATAGAATATTGACAAACCGTATTTTGGCGGTCTACCGTATCTAAAGAAATCCCTATACAGTTTTGTATCGTCTGGGTCTGGCTTTCCATTATAGCAATAAGAGCATTTTCGCAGCCTGAAACCAAACACGCGGTTTCTGCAAAAACGTCTAATTGAGGGTCTTTTGGTAAATTTAACAAATTAAGCAGTTCCAACTTTTTAATTCGCTCGTTTTCATTGTCAGGAACTGGATACTTATTCATATAATCAACAATATTTCATTATAACATTTAAAAATTTAAATATAATAAGAAAATTTGTTACAAGAAGTTCTTTTTTCGCCTATATCACAAAAAAGAGATTAAATTATACAAAAAACAGGGATCCATTTACTTTGTATTTAGTAAGATCAATTGCCGGCACTATTTTTTTTATGATCTTTTTTTGCTGATCACTAACAAAATAATGGCATTCTAATTAAAAAGTTATTAATTAATGCTTTATTCCCCCAAATAGATAAAAGAGTTTACAACAACATAGGCAGAGCGGTTATTTATAGACTGGCCCGAACCTAATGTGGTAGACGTTGTTCCGGTAAAGGTATGGGTGTGATTTCCAGAGGCACCTGTAATACCTATTCCCACACCTCCAAATAAAGTGGGACTCACGGCACCTCCATGCCCTGTACCATTGTTGCCCGCACTTGTTCCGCCATATAAAAATGAGCCACCTGTATCTGAGTTGTGAGTGTGCGCACCAGAAGACAAGGCAGTGCCGCTGACAGTAGTTGTTAAATTGATATTAGGCAGATTGCTCTGTAAAATCGCAAACGAGTTACTTCCTCCTGTCTCCCCTATATTTTCTGTCGTATTTTTAGTTTTTAGGGTTCTATCTGTGGCATCAAACAAGTTCGTGGTTAAACCTAAACTTGCAGCCGCTGCCTGCGCTGCAACCGGAAGGGTGGAAATCGCTCTCCCGTTTAACAGATACCACCCGCTGTAATCTGCGGTTTTAAATGACTGCGTAATACTTCCGATGGGGTAGGATAAAAGAGTTTTGTTGATTTTTTCCCAAACACTCCCATTGTAATAATAGAATCCGTTGGCATCAATATTCTGGGCTTTTCCTGTCTGGCTGCCGGTAGTATAATCATTGATATATATAATAGTGGAAATTTCTACAGTTCCCATATTTTGTGCACGTTGGCGGTCAACTCGAGGAATTAGTATTCCGTCTGTATTGGTAAACGCCCCAGCAGGATTTATAGCGTTGATATCTAATGTTGATTGAGGTGTTGGTGTATTAATTCCGATCTGACCATAGGCTGCATTAAAGACTGACAACAATATAATTGATAATAATATTTTTTTACTCATGATTTTTCGTTTGATAATTTATTATAAATAATAACAGTTATTCACCTAAATAGATGAAAGTATTTACAGATAAGTAAGGAGATCTGTTATCAATTGACTCCCCTGCTCCGCCTAAAGGGGTATTTACCGTTCCACTGAATGTATGAGTGTGGGCTCCTGCGGCAGCTGTGTTGGCTCTCCAGTTTACTCCTCCCCAGGCTCCACTACCGGCATTACCATAGCCCTGCCCATTATTTCCGGCACTTGTTCCGGAAAGCAAATAAGCACTTCCCACTGCAGGACCATGCGCATGGGCTCCCGATGCGTCAGTTGTTCCATTTGTGGTGCTTGTAAGCGTTATATTGGGTAAATTACTCTGTGAAATTGCAAGCAGATTGCTTCCTCCAATAGCAGCTAAACTTTCTGCAGCACTTTTTGTTTTTAAAACCCTGTCGGATGCATTAGGAATGTTGGCTGTAAAGCCTAAAGCCTGTGCTTTTGCCTGAACTGTCGCCGGAAAAGAGGAAACAGCTCTTCCGTCTAATAAATACCATCCGTCATGATCAGTTGTTTTAACTGAATATTTTACATTTCCTATAAGAGAGCTTTTGTCGGTATAAAAAAGCTTTTCCCATACACTGCCACTGTAGTAGTAAAATCCTGTCTTATCAATATTCTGAGCTTTTCCTGTCTGGGTTCCCGTAGCAGAATTATTTATGTATATGATCGTAGACGTTTCAATAGAAGCCATGTTCTGTGCTCGCTGGCGATCAACACGAGGAACTAAAATCCCATCTGCATTGGTAAATGTTCCGGTAGAATTTATAGCCTTGATATCTAATGTTGATTGAGGAGCCGAAATATTAACTCCTATCTGGCCATATGTAATATTTACAATTGAAAGAAATACGATTGACGATAAATATATATTTTTTTTCATATCCAATGTCTGATAAGTTTTGGGGTTACAATAAAATTATTAGTTATGATCATTTTATTCACCTAAATAAATAAAAGTGTTCAATGCCAGATAAGCAGATCTGTTATCTATCGGCTGATTGGATCCTCCCAATGCAACAGTTACCGCTTGGGATAATGTATGGGTATGGGCTCCTGCGCTTGCTGTAGTACTTGCTACGCCTGTTCCTCCCCATGAACCGGGACTTCCGCCTCCATATCCTCCTCCGGGCAGTCCGGTAATTAAAAAACCTGAACCTTTATCAGGACCATGGGTATGGCTTCCTGCTGAATTTATCGTTATGTTTGCACTCCCCGGCAGTGATATATCCGGTAAATTGCTTTGAGCAATCGTGAAAGAATCATTTCCTCCCACAGTACCAATGCTTTCGGCCGTGCTTTTTGCTTTCAGCGTTTTATCCGTTGCATCGAATAGGTTTCCTGCCAGTCCCAGGCTTGCAGCTGCCGACTGGGCATTTGCCGGGAGACTCGCAATGGATCTTCCGTCTAAAAGATACCATCCCTCATGATCACCTGTTCTGGCAGAGTACTGAATATCTCCTAAAGAATATGATTGATTATTAAAACTAAGTTTTTGCCAAACGCTTCCGTCAAAATAATAGAAGCCTGCTTCATCAATATGAATGGCTTTTCCGGAGTTTGTTCCTGTAGATATATCATTTACATATATCATGGTAGAAGTTGCGACTGTAGCCATATTCTGTGCACGCTGCCTGTCGACATGCGGAATAAGAATTCCATCTGTATCCGTTAACGTACCTGTTGTATTTTTTGCTACAATGTCTAATGTTGCTTTCGGATCAATACTGTTAATACCCACCTGGGAAAACACCAAGCTACCTACCAGCAATAATGCTGTTGCATATAACTTTTTCATTTTTTGTATTGTTTTTTTTATAATTATTAAATTTTTCATGGTATTATTTTATTAGAAGCAAAGCAGCACGATCAAGAAATGCTTAAAGAGAAAATAATTTTTTGTTAACAACCGTTACAGATAATTCAACATTATAAGTATAAATAATAGGCTACTTTAGGAAATAAGTATTACTATTTTGCTGCTCAAAAAGTCAGCAGCTAATGCAATAGCAGTATTATTATCTAAAATAACTTTCACCATAATATATTTTTAAACTTTCCATTAATACTTCAGAAAGTCTATATGCTTTATTTGAAACAAAGACCTGCTAAAACAAGCCTTTGTTCAATAAAAATCACAGGGATTTATATAAACATTTGCGCTTTTATATCGTAATAAAAGTGAGGGACTTTTTATGTACGACTTGCGATTACTACAAATTTAATTTTTTGGATCCCAAAGAGGACGTACAAATTTGTACTAATACTACTACATGGTGTAGTAATTTTATTACATTCATAATAAGCATTCAAGAAATAGATCAAAAATTACCAGCTAAGCTTTGGGCTATAAAGACCACTTGATTTAGACGCTATCTGATATGTTTTCAGAGACATTGAATAAAACATAATAAATTAATAATTAATCCGTTATATTTGTATGATCCGGCAATGTGCCGGAAAACTCAACATCTCCTTATCCAACTCCCGATTTTAGCATATCTGTTTGTTCGCGTTAGGTAGACCAAACATGATTTTATGTCACAAAAAGTAAAATTCTCATCAGCTTCCGGTTCTCTTTTTTATGCAACTACCAGGAGCAGGGTAGATCAATTTTTCAGTCAGCATCAATTAAGCCAACATGCCAATTTCCAGATGTGGAGCAAGACTGTGTTTTTTCTTGCAGGATTTATTGGCATTTACCTTGTCATTATTTCGGGTATGCTGCCTACCTGGACGCTCTTGCCACTTGCGGCGGCACTGGGTATGTTTAGCGCCTTTGTAGGCTTCAATGTTTGTCATGATGCTATACATGGTGCGCTCTCGGGTAATAAAAGAGTGAATAAACTGTTCGGATTCATTTTTAATCTGATCGGTGCCAATCCATACGTTTGGAGCATTACCCACAATATAGTTCACCACACATATACAAATATTCCCGGGCACGATGAGGATATTGAGGTAGCACCCGGACTGATACGGATTGCCGAGGAAGACACAGTGAATCCCATTCAGCGATATCAGCATTGGTATGCGTTTCCGCTTTACAGCCTGGCTTCCCTGTCATGGGTTTTTCGTAAGGATTATGTGAAGTTTTTTCAGAAAAAAATTGGTGCGCATCAGAACAAGCACCCTAAGCTGGAGTATTTCAACTTATTTTTCTATAAAGCGCTTTATTACTTCCTGTTTATTGTATTGCCATTATTAGTTCTGGATGTAAGCTGGTGGCAGTTTCTGATAGGCTTTCTGGTTTTACATATTGCCGAAGGCCTGACAATGGGACTGGTCTTTCAGCTGGCCCATGTTGTTGAAGGCACCAATTTCCCGGTGCCTAATGAAACAGGGCAAATGGAAGAAGCATGGGCAGAGCACCAGATGCGTACAACAGCGAATTTTGCAACACATAATAAGCTTGCAGCATTTTTCCTGGGTGGGCTGAACAGGCAGATTGAGCATCACCTGTTCCCTAAAGTCTGCCATATACATTATGGAGACATCTCTGTCATTGTAAAGAAAACTGCGCTGGAATTCAATTTGCCTTATATTGAAAATAAGAGCTTTTTATCTGCACTGCGCTCGCATTTTCTAACGCTGAAAAAATTTGGCAAAGAGGCCGGCTGTTAATTAAAGTATATCAGGCATTTCATAGTGCTGAATCCCGTTTTGCTTAAAGAATTAATGCTCCACTCTTCCCATTCGCAAGGATAGGGATTATATCCGCATTTTAATGGTTAGAAGTATCCAACTTTAATAATTTCCTTTAAATTATTTTGTAAATTTGAGCAGCATTACTCATGTATTTAATGGCTTGCACTCAATTAGATATAAGTTTTTTTTAGGCAAATGAACAATTTTACTCCTTTAAATCTGAAATTAAAACAGGAAATAAATGACTGAAAAAGAAGAAAAATACACCCACTTTAGAATAGCTGTCCCGGCAGACTACGAAGAAGTTTTTTCTCATTTCTATTATGCGGAAAACAGATCTGCCGAAACCATTTCCAGAACATTTCTTCCTTCTTATCAGACAATTTTGATTTTCAATTTTGGTGCTCGAGCAATACTGGAGTCTAAAAAAAACACACAGCTTAAAATCAATAAATGCCTTGTTCTAGGCCCCATTAAATACTCTTTTAATTATTCATTGCCAACCGGGTCAGCAATATTGGTTGCCAATTTTAATGGTGATGCTTTCTACCGTTTTTTCGGCAATGCGTCGGTTGCGGAACATTTGCCCATTGATCCTGACGATCTGTTAAATGAAAATTGTTTTACAGCGCTATGGGGGGAATTGGATAAAATAGACGACCCAAATCTCCAGGTCAGCTACATTCTGGACTTTTGCAGACCTTATTTGAAACCCAGGAATGTAATTATCGAACAATTGACCAACTTTACGGACGATACCTTAAATCCAATTAAATCCGTAGCAGTTCAACAAAATCAAACCGAAAGAAATGTTCAGCTCAACCATAAAAAGTATTTAGGCTATACTGCAAAAGAAATTAATCGTCACCGGCGGTTTATAAAAGCCATTGAATTAATACAAACTGTTGCTTCAAAATCTGCTAAAATTGATTGGTTTGAGATCATTAGTGATTGCGGCTATTATGACCAGAGCCAGCTTATTCATGATTTTAAACATTATATCAACCTCAGCCCGACGAAATACCTCCGGTTTCAGGAAGAAATCTGTAATGCAAAATCAGACTAAAAAAATCCTTTTCGTTTTCTTACAATTTTAGCACTTTACCCATCGCTACTTTTGTTCTATCAAATAAAAAAGATAGAACAATGAAACACTTAATCATTTACGCGCACCCTAATGAGGCCAGCTTGAACCATCACTTATTGCAGACTGTAATAAATAGTCTGCAATCAAAAAATCATGAAATTCAAGTTCGTGATTTGTATCAAATCCATTTTGACCCGATTCTTTCATTGGAGGATATGGCAGGACAACGTATGGGGAAAGTTGCCGCCGATGTAAAGCAGGAACAAGATTGCATTGCCTGGGCAGATCATATTACCTTTATCTATCCAATCTGGTGGACGGGAATGCCCGCCATAATGAAAGGTTATATTGACAGAGTTTTCAGTTATGGTTTTGCTTATCGTTACGATCAGGGTATTCAAAAGGGGTTGCTGACAGGCAAACAGACAACCATAATAAACACACACGGAAAATCTCACGCTGAATATGAGAGTATAGGCATGAACAAGGCACTTTCACTTACATCCGACAAAGGAATTTTCACTTATTGTGGTCTTGAAATCATTCATCATTTCTTCTTTGACAGAGCTGATAGACCGGCCCCGGAAAGTGTAGAAGAATGGACGAACCAAATTATATCGGCTTATAATAACAATACTGTAACAATATAAAAAAAATATAAAGAAACATACTATTCGGATTTATTCTGTTCCTTAAAAACCTGCTCTGTAATAGGTTCTCTGAAATTACCTTGTTTGTACAATAGCTAAAAGTTCTTTTTCTAACCCGTTCCGGTCAGCAAGGCTATTGCTAAGCAGCACAAAACCTGAATTTAGTTTCGGTAAGCACTGCAGAGAGCTTCTTGATCCACCTGTGCCACCGCTATGCTCAAAAACCTGGTAGCCTTCAGGTGTGGTGTGTATAAACCAGTTCATACCCATCCCCTCACGTGCATTGCCAAAAGTAGGCTTATGGGATAAGGCTATCGGCTGAAGCTTTTCTGCATTGTTGGCAATAATATATTTTACCATGTCCATTGTGTTTGAGCGTAGGGCACCTAATGCGGGTAATTCAGGAACATCCCAAAAAGGAACCACTTCCCGATTTGCATTATGAGGATAAGCAATGCCCTTTGGCGGTATGCCTGTAAGGTTGATTCTTGTACTTTCCATTTTTAATGGACTGAGAATATAACGGGAGATTAGATTAAAATATTGCTCCTTATAAGCATCTTCTAAAATACATCCAAGTAAGCCTACTGCCATATTTGAGTAGGAATAAAGGCTTCCGGGAATGGTATCCATTTTCATCTCATGGAGCCCCTGATAAAGTAATTGCCGGGTATAATCAGAATAGGGATTATCCTCTTTATAATTTTTCCTTTCCCAGAGATTAGGAAATATGCGGGTTATCCGTGAGGTGTGATTGGCCAGGTCCCTAATTCTAATTGGAGTGCCCTTATAGGTGAGGTTTGGATAATCTCCTTTTATGTATTTGCGGATGTCGTCGTCCAATGCGACTTTTTTGTCTAATACCGCTTGGGCAAGGAGTATTCCGGTAAATGTTTTAGTCATTGAACCTATTTCGTACAAAGTAGTTTCAGAAGGAAGTATCTGATTTCCCTGCGCAGTTTCCCCATAATTATAGAATGATGTTTTTCCGCTGATCACCACACCGAGCGAAAGCCCTACTGCGCGTTTATCTTTAAAATAGGTTTTTACCCGCTGGTCAATAAGCGAGTCCAATCGGTTACGCATTGGATTATCTGTGCTGATTTTAAGGTTAATCATTTGGGCTTCCTGCGCGAAGCTGCCTGTCAGCATTAAAAAGGAAAAAACAATTGCCAGGAATGTTTTCATTGTTAAAGTTTTTGGCTATCAAATATAAAGAGAAATTTTCAACTGCGGCTCGCAATTAAATCGTAACTATCTATATACCAATAATATTCCTTAAAATGGTTGAAGCATGACAGTAATATAGTGTAATTAAACTAAACTTATCATCCCGTAATTTAATTTTATGAATGATAATAATTTACAGGTATATTAATTATCAGGCTTATGAAAGTAATTTAACCAAAAAATTTCGCTAAAATGATGAAAACTTTAGTTAAAATCATTAAGGTTATAGGTTTTATTTCAGAGGAAGTCCCAAAATACTATAAACGATACGATAATCTATAGCCCGGCCCGAAAAAAGGCTGATGTGAATTTCTTTGCGAAAAATCCCAAAATAAGATTTGTGTACTATATAAACTATTTTTTCATCTTCTTTATTTTCAGGAATTTCCAGCCCGTAAAGATCTTTTATTTCATGAGAGATCAAATCCGGAATCTCGCGGAAAGGAGAAGTGGCATACTCAGGTTTATTTTTTTCCATTTTTTAGTTTTAATAGCATGTTTTTAATTAAATGAAAAAATGATTAAGTCAAAAAGAGAATAGCTAATTCTTTTTTAAAGAAGATTTTCGCTGTCAATCGTGCTTTCATTTTGTATAAAAACCTACCAGGTAAATATAAGATGGTTTTTTAATGATTTAATATATTATTTTATAGACATTTGTCTATTCCGTTGTCAAAATTTGTCTACAATATAAATTCATTACCGTATAGTTGTAATTAATGTGAAAAAAAAATTATGATATTGTCATTCACAAAGCCAATTAATGGATAATTATATTTTATTGTAGAGCCTGTATTATTTGGAACTCTGAAGAAATATTTCAAATTTATCAATGGCTTAAATATTGTTTCAAATTAATTGTACATATTCTTATTATGAAAAGCCAAAAGCTGACAGCACTTTTAGTTATAATAGTGATTATCTTTTCGTGTAAAAACGAAAAGAAGGCGAACATCAGTTCGGTTTCCGACAATTCCGGTTTTGATAACAGCAATATCGATTCCACTAAAAACCCGTGTACTGATTTTGATGGCTTTGCTAACGGTAACTGGAAGAAGAAAAACCCGCTTCCCGCTACTGAAAGCAGGTGGGGCGCCTTTGAAATTCTTGATCGTGACAACAAAGCGAAACTACAAGGCATTGTAGATAGCATAAGTAAACTACCTGATCTCAAATCACATTCAGAATCGCAGCAGATCGCTGTTTTTTACCGATCTTATATGGATACAGCTACCATAGAAAAATTAGGCCTTTCACCGCTTGACAACTATTTTAAGCGTATCGATCATGTTAAAAATTATACCGAATGGATAAACGTCTCCGGGGAATTACAAAAGCTCGGTGTCCCAACTTTTATTAGCTATAAGGTAGAAGCGGATGCTCATAACAACCGAATGAATATCCTATACCTGGGCCAAGGCGGACTAACTTTGGGTGATAAAAGCTATTATGCGCTAAGTGAACCTAAAAATGCTACCCTAAAAGACAAAATGATCCGTCACATAGATATTATGTATAAAAGTGCTGGGTTTAAAGATGCCTCCCCCGGTTCCACAATCTATGAGCTGGAACAAAACATAGCCCATTTACAGCTTTCTGGTCTGATGTTGCGCGACCAGATAAAAACCTATAATAAGATGCCCGTCGGTGAGCTAAGCCGCATAGCACCACAATTTAATTGGGATGTGTTTTTAAAGGCACAAGGAATAGTTACCCAGACTGCTGTTATTGAAGACCGGGCGTATATGGGCAATTTAACCACTCTTCTACATAAAACACCATTAGCTACATTAAAATTATACACCCGGTGGCAGCTTCTATCCCATTTTGCACCCTACCTGCCACAAAAATACAGCAAACCCCATTTTGATTTTTTCGAAACAGTAATGGCTGGAAAAAAAGAACAAAAAAGTCGCAGGGATATGGCAATTAAAGAGTTGGAACAAGCACTGGGTATGCCTTTAGGTAAACTTTTTGTTCAGAAATATTTCCTGAAAACAGACAAACAAAAGATAAGTGAAATGATTGAAAATGTGCGTTGGGTCTATCATCAGCGTATAGACAGCCTAAGCTGGATGAGTAACAGTACCAAAGCATCAGCACATCATAAATTAAAGGCAATGACCTTCAAGATCGGCTATCCGGAAAAATGGCCCGACTATTCGGGGATCACCATACAGCCATTAAGATTGATAGACAATGTTATTTCTGTGGCAGTTTTTCATCATAAAGAGAACATTAATAAAATTGACAAGCCGGTAGATAAAAACGAATGGCATGCAACACCGCAGACCGTTGACGCTTTCTACGATCAATATACTAACAGCGCCTGTTTCCCTGCTGGTATCCTGCAGCCACCTTTTTATAATCACAAAGCAGATGATGCCATAAATTATGGTGCTATAATCGCCGCGATAGGGCATGAAATAACTCATGCTTTCGATGACAGAGGCTCTAAGTTTGACGCTTCAGGTAATTTAAATAACTGGTGGACAGCAACAGACAGACGTAATTTTGAAAACCTCACAAAACAATACATTAATTATTTTAACCGAATCGAGGGACAGCCGGGACTACACATTAACGGACAACTTACCATAAGTGAAAACATAGCCGATCTTGGAGGCCTTACTTTGGCCTATCATGCGCTTAAAAAAAGTTATGATAAAAAAAAGCAGCCTGCACCCATCAACGGCTTTACCTGGCAGCAACGTTTCTTTTTAGGATGGGCACAAATGTGGCATGGCAACATCAGTCCTGAGGCTTTGCGTAATGAACTAAAAACCAATCCTCATGTACCTTTCAGATTTAGGATAAATGGCCCGCTGGCACAAATGCAGGAATTTAAACAGGCATGGAGCTGCTATAAAAAAGATTCAGCCAATATGAATACCAAAGGGATAGAGATTTGGTAACCATTAAGGATTTGTATCTAAAACCTTAAGCTTGTATTTCATTCACGAATTCTGATGATTTCTGTTCAGACATAGGTGAAAATGACATTTCCAGTCTTGGCCCCTAACCGTCTTATAATTCCTGCTTTGATGCCGCAGATTCAGCCGGTAATAAATGGTGTTTCGTTTTTCAATTTGGACATTTTATTTTGATTTTTAATTATACATGAAATATTACTGATCCTTTGGTAATCCCGGATTCAAGATCCTGATGAGCTTTTGCCGCATCCGCTAAAGGATAGACTGTAGGATTAATATCTCCCAATATACCGTTGCGCAGCGCTTCGAATACATCTGCCGTTGCAACATCCACACTGGCCCTGTCCGGAAGGTAATTGCTAAGAGCAGGACGCACCAGCGTAATTTTTTTTACACTCAAAGTCTCGTTATCAATCTCCGGTGTTCCTGAAGAAGACCCAAAAAGTATGTAGGTTCCTTTATTTTTAATCACCTCAAGAGATGACTTAAATGTGGCTTTTCCAACACCGTCAAAAACAGCGTCAACCCCGGTACCATTTGTAAAGCTTCTCACAGATTCAACCAGATCCTCAGTATCAAGTGCAATTATATGATCAATTCCATTAGCAATAGCTTGTGCTCGTTTACTGTTGGTTCCGATGGTTCCGATTACTGTGGCTCCCAACGCTTTTGCCCATCTGCTTACCAATGAGCCAACTCCTCCTGCGGCTGCATGCACCAATATTATATCTCCCCGCTTTACCGGATATGCCTGTTTGATAAGCATTCTGGCAGTTAAACCTTTAGCCATAATGGCTGCTGCCTGGTCAAAAGATACATCTTCTGGAAGTTTGATCAGTTCTGAGTCATTGATCAGTCTGCGTTCTGTATAAGCTCCCAAAGAGAAAAAATACCCCACTCTGTCTCCAGCTTGAAAATCTGTCACATTTTCTCCGACAGACTCTATAATTCCAGCAGCTTCAACACCTATTGTTGCAGGAAATTCATTAATTGGAAAACTCCCATTACGAAACATTACATCCACAAAGTTCAGTGCGATCGCTTCCTGACGAAGTACAACCTGATTTGCCGAAGGTTTACCAACCGTAGCTTTACCATATTCTAATACAGAAGGTGCCCCTTGTTTGTGCATGCGGATCATACCGCTTTCATTATTTTTTACCATTTTTTTAATTTTTGATTAAACTTTTTTGACAGGACAAAGTTGCGGTAAGTCTGAAATCTGCACATTGATAAATGCAGTAAATTTTAATTGATATTTATCAATTATAGGGTAGTTTTTGTAATTTTACGTATAAATTTTAATACATCTTCCATTGGCAATAATCTCTTTCGAACCCTTTTTCAGTTATGTTGAGTCTAAATCTGCCCTTATTTTAAATGCGCAGGAAAAAGAACTTTTAGAATCTGCTTTTAAAGCAAAGCATTTACGCAAGAAACAGTATCTCCTGCAGGAAGGGGATATATGCCGGTACATGTCGTTTATTGTAAAGGGATCGGGCCGCATGTATTCAGTAAATGATAAAGGGCAGGAGCATATCATCAGGTTTGCTATTGAAAACTGGTGGCTCGGAGACTATGAAAGTTATAACTTCAATACGCCTTCTCTATATAATATTGAAGTGCTGGAAGATTCCGAAGTACTGATGATTGAACACGGCCAGATGCAGAAGCTCGCCGGTTCTATACCTGCCATCGATTTAATGATTAGAGAAATCGACAGGAAAGGAGCTGTAGCCACCCAAAAACGCATCCATTCTGCAATTAGTGAGGGTGCTGAGGAACGTTATGATAATCTGATAAAAAATTATCCGGAATTTCTGAACCGTTTTCCACAAAATATGATCGCTTCCTATCTCGGTATATCTCCTGAAACATTGAGCCGTATCCGTAAAAATATGTTGAAAAAGTAATCTCTGTATTCCTCTTGATAAATGTCAAGAAAAATTCTTAATAAAGGTCATCGTCGGGAGAAATGGGAATTCATAATTTTACATTATAATTAAACAGTTAAATAATATGGAAACTCAATCAATTCTTTTACAGGACAGCTTATTATTAATTTGGAATAATCGTAATTCAGGTGAAAGGCTGAAATTAATGGAGAAAATCTACGCTCCTGACATCAAGTTCTTTGAAAATGACCAGAGCGAACCTTTCATAGGTTATGAGGCTATTGATAATCTTATTCAAAAATTACAGCAAGACTGGCCTGACAATTTTGAATTTAAGCTTACTACAGCTCCCAAATCCAATCACAATATTCAACACATCAGTTGGCAACTCGGTATTTCCGGTCAACAATCTGTAGCTGCAGGTGCAGATGTGGCAATCATTGAAGAAGGAAAAATAAAATCATTGTACCTTTTTCTGGCAGTTTAGGCTTATCACAGATCTAATTTATCTGTTTTAATATTCAGATAGATTAAAAAATAATATTTCTGAATTTAAGTACAATTGGACAAAATAGAAAAGAGAAAATGTAATTATTTAATTATCAATAATATACAAATTCTCTTTTTATTAAAAACCTTGCCCTTTCCTGACAAAATTCGAACTTTTTTCTACAAGATTTGAGGCGATTATATGCACTAGATTAGCAGTATAAAAGGCTTATTGTATAACATATATTTCAATTACTGCTTAAACTGTCCTAATTTTCCACTCTAGCATTTAAACTTTAATAATTGTCTCTAAACCTTCTCCACTTCTGGGAAATTTGTTTAACACTATTTTAACTATAAAAATAGTGATAGAATCTGTATTAGTTATTATTTTTGAATAACTAATAATATAGTGATAGCTAAAAAACAAATAATGGTCTACTACAAACTCGACCGGAATAGGTCAACAATCATTCTATTTTCAGATTACTTTCCTGATCAAAATTTTAGTATCTGCACTGCTAATAAATCAATTTACAACGAGAAAAAAGTCTGAAAGATCTGGTTTAAAATATATTGCAGATTGCTTAATTGAATGGACTGATATTAAATAAATCCAATTAATTATCTAAATAAAATTGATACTAATTATGAAATACTTCGTTTCTTTTATCTTTTTTTTAATCACACACTTTGAAATAGACGCTCAAACAACAATTTCTGAAACAGAAAAAATTGAAGTTGTCAATGCCGTGAGTAAAACAATGATCAATTCCTATGTGTTTCCAGACATAGGATTAAATATGGGAAAGCTGATTACTGGTAATCTCAAGAAAAAAGTTTATGCTTCCTTTACAGACCCGGTTGAATTTGCATCAAAACTTACACAAGACTTATTTTCGGTAAGTCACGATAAACATATCCGGGTTTTCTTCGACCCCGAATGGGTATCAGCAGCCAGAAAGGCAAACTCAAAGCAGGATAGCCTTGATATTTTATATAGAGATTTGCCCATTTGGAAGAAAGAGAATTTTGGATTTAAGGAGATCAAAATCTTGCCGGGAAATATCGGCTACTTAAAGCTGGATGGCATGATGGACATCAAATTTGGCGGCGAGACGGGCGTTGCCGCGATGAATTTTTTATCTAATGCTGATGCTTTAATAATTGATTTTAGAGAAAATCGCGGCGGTTCAAACATGGGAACATTAGTTGCAAGTTACCTATTTGACGGGGAGCCTGTCCAACTTGCCGAGTTACATTTAAGGGAAAATAACAAAATCATTCAGGAATGGACTTTGCCACATGTACCGGGAAAACGGATGCCAAACACTCCAGTTTATATTTTGACCAGCAATATTACCTTTTCAGCGGCCGAAGCCATTACCCAACGGTTAAAAGTACTGAAACGGGCCATAATAATTGGCGAGAAAACGGCCGGTGGCGCACATATTACAGAGCAACGGGCTGCTACCAACCGTTTCACGGTATTTGTCCCTTATGGCAGATCTATTGGCGATCCTACTAAGGATACAGATTGGGAAGGCGTTGGCGTAATTCCTGATATTGAAACCAAATCTGAAGAAGCTTTTAATACCGCATACATCACTTCTTTAGAAAACTTATTAAAAACCAGCAAAGACACAACCAATACTTACAAATGGCATATTGATAATCTGAAAGCGAAAAGCAAACCGTTTCCGAACAATGCTTTTGCTGCAAAATATGTTGGCCTATATGGTGATATTGTAATAAGGAATGAAAACGGGCAATTGACCTACCAGAAAGGCAAGAATTCTATTTATCATCTGATAGGTTTGTCAAAAGACACCTATATAGTAGACGAAATACCTTATCTGAGAATTCAGTTTATCGAAGAAAATAACGAAGCCGTTGCTTTAAACAGACTTTATGAAGACGGCTCTGTGAGAAAAACTAATAAGAATAAATGATAATTCGTCTAAAATTATTTACTTGCTGTGAAAATATCATGTCTTTTGTCATTGGCGTGCTCCTATAGCTTATTTTAGCAATCCAATATTATCATCCATGTCGGAGTGAACCTACAAACACCATAATAACATACTTTTAGCAATGAAAAAAAAGACAATAATACGGTTGGCATTCATCTTTGCCGTTTCGGTTTCAGTTAATTCGAATGCTCAGCGTTACGTGGAAAATAACAGGATAATAGACACTCTTGAAATTCTCAAGAGCAAAAAACTGCTGAACGATCTTAACACCGATAATTTTAAAAGAAAAGTGCATACCGGCATTAAAAGCGCTATACCCTACAGGCTTCTGTCTCCAAAAGAGGTTATCCCTGGAAAAAAGTATCCTTTGGTGATCACATTTCATAATTCTTCGCGAATTGGGAATGACAACCAAAACCAGTTAAAACCTTTAGCAAGAATATGGATAAGGGATGAAATTTACAGGAATTTCAACTGTTTCGTGATAGCGCCACAATTTAACAAGAGGTCATCGGATTATGTGAAGGGTGATGATGACATATTAAAATCATTACCCTCGAATGACGTTCATGAGATACTTAAGCTGATTGACGAGACGGAAAAAAATTATCCTGTTGACAGGCGTAGGATTTTTCTCATCGGTTATTCAATGGGCGCTTCGACTGCACAGAATTTATTCAGTTTGAGGCCTGAGAAATTTGCAGCCTTGATTTCAATCGCCGGTGTTGCTGATTTTTCAAATATTGAAAAGCTTAAGAGAAAAAAGATATGGCTTATTCATGGAAAACAGGATATAGACAATCCTTATATGGTAAGCGAAGAACTTTACAGGAAATTGGCTGGCAATAAAAAGTTAATATTTTCCTCCTATAAAAATTTAGACCATAACAATATTATGGTTCCTTTTTTGTTGACTGAGGATATTCCCAAGTGGTTATTTGAAGCTGATAAATAATAGTTATGCAGAATCTTCTTCTAATATATAATTTATTGATTGTCAGCTTTTCGATAAATAATTATGCTTTACAATAAGTTGTAATAGATTCCGCCAAAATATTTTATTCCTAAGATCTTATGTACTATAAACCTTCAATAATTAAGAATCGCTGCAACGGCTTCAAAATTAATGATTTGTCTGGTAGAAACGGTGAACATCAATTTTTCAACTGCGCCATATCTTTTTAATGGGTAAACTTCAAGTGATTCTGGAATTAATTCTCGCCTTATATTGTTGCCTCGGAGAAATAAATAACCTTATGAACGGTTCAGTTGGTTCAACAGCTCTGTAGGTGCGTATCCAAATTGTTTTTTGAAAGCAAAAGAAAAGTGGGATAGATTTTCGAAACCTGTTTCATAACAGACATCGATCGGCTTTCTTTTTTTTTCCACAAATTGATAGTGCGCAAGTTCCAGACGTTTTTGGGTAAGCCAACGTTGAGGCGTGCTGTTAAAAACTTTGCTGAAATCCCGCTTAAAAGTAGTAAGGCTTCGCCCTGTCAAATAACTGAACTTTTCTAAAGGAAGATTGAACATAAAGTTCTTTTCCATATAATTAGCTAAATCAATTTTTCCGGGCTCTTCAAAATTTGCAAGAACATTATCGATCTGTTTGTCTATATTCCGGAGAATTGTGATTGCTTCTGTTATTTTCAGGGATGCAATATCTGAGGGAAGCTCTTCCATTCCAAAATAAGGAATAACCGAAGAAAGGCAGCTTTCCAGCAAAGGATGATTGTTGAACACAAATATTTTTGGTGTCTCCGATAATTTTGGTCTTACATCCAGATTAGCATAGAACTCTCTTAGTTTTTCTGTGGTAAGGTGCATCACAACCGTCTTATGCGGTTCCCCGTCCCTCGGGTAATTGATAATGGTAGCCAGTTGATTCCTCGGAATGAGAAAGATATCTCCTTTCCTGAAAAAGTAGGTCGCGTCTGCCTGGACAATTTTTGTTTCACCTGAGATAAACCAGATGAGCATATGATGGTCGAACATAATATCCGACTTAAAAAACTTATCCTCATAACAGGAAAGCTTGATATCCTCTGTTATATATTTTGCTTGGTATTCCATCTGCCAGTTCTTTAATTAAAATTTATCAAATAGTTGTCCGAACTGCTGACCGGCAAACGGTAAACAGTGGAGATAATGCTTAAAATTATTAAATTTTTCATAGAATAAATCTATTTGTCATTAAACCAACAGCTTTACTATTTGTCGGTTGTTTGCCTCAAAGTTATATGGACTGCCCGCCGACTAAAAAGTTTGCCCCCGTAATGTAAGATGATTCGATCTGCCAATATATCCCTTATTTAGATTTTTTGCTGCATTTTCAATTGCCTCTTTCTTCTACCCGTGATAATTACTTTTGCACCTTTTTCACTTAGAAATTTCGCCGCAGCATAGCCAATGCCGCTGTTGCCGCCCGTAATGACGGCAACTCTATACTCCAAATTTTCCATTTTAATATTTTTTATATATCATTGAATTTCACACCTGTCATTTTTTCGCTCAATGTCCATAAGCGTTTAGCATTATCTTTATCTACCGAATATGCTTTTACCCCGTGCGATATATTTTGATCCGAAGCCAGTTCAGCCACATCGCAATCTTCACAGTAGACACCTCCAAGATCATTAAGCAACGGACTTGTGGCACACCAGATGGTAGTAGCAGCACCCTGCGGTATGTTTTTGAGGGAAGCGGCTACTTCGGGCAACATATTGCCGTTTTCATCCAAAAATCCCATTTTCTGAAATAATTCCAAAGACGCTTCTCTTCCCAGTTCGGTACCACCGATAGAACCGGGATGAAGGGAATAACTACGGATATTTTGGCCTTTGCCGCGCTCATCAAGTTCCATTGCAAATAAATTAGTGGCAGTTTTGGATTGCCCATAAGCCTGTAAAGTTTCGTACTCACGGTGCAGGAAATTGGGATCTTCGAAATTGAATGGTGCAAAATGATGTCCTTGAGATGAAACACTAACTACCCTTGCGCCGCTGGCCTTTTCCAGGGCAGACCAAAGTTTTGCTGTCAACTGAAAATGGGCCAGATGATTGGTAGCCAATTGCGATTCGATACCCCTGTTGTCTTTGCGGAGCGGAACCCACATAATACCGGCATTGTTGATCAGTATATGCAGTGGCCGCCCTGATGCAATGAAGGTTTCAGCAAAAGCATCTATGGAAACCGGATCCATTAAATCCATAGATTCAATTTCTACATTAGAAATGCCTTCCAGATTTCGCTTAGCTTTGTCAGTATCCCGGGCAGGAACAATCACTGTGGCTCCAGCGCCGGCTAATGTTTTGGTCGTTTCCAGACCGATGCCTGTATTACCACCGGTAATGACGACGATTTTTCCGGTAAGATCAATATCCCTGATCACATCCTTACTTGTCGATTTTGCATTGAAGCCGGAACCTATTGGTTGCTGCAGGGCTCCCTGATAATTGTTTTGTACCATTTTTTTAATTATTAATTGTTGTTGATACAAAAGTAGAATAGAAACAGCGAGGGAGGTTTGTTCAAAAGACCGAATCAACTTTGTTCAAAAGACCAGCTTAATAGGGACATCCACAACATAATCAAGATTTCAGGTTTTTTAACAAAACTATTAGAATCCGGAAAATCCTTGATGTCCGAATTGGTAATATTTTATTATGATCAGGATCTCTACCTAGTTGATGCAAATGTAGACCGGCACCACGACAAAACTCGTCGTACTGGAGAAATTTGATTTAATTAATTATTTTATTTTGAATATCTTAGCAAAAAACATGTATACAATTAAGTCTTTAAGCTTTACCATTACACTTATTTGCATTAGCACAATGGGGGTTTTCGCTCAAAAAGTAAAAAGAGTTGGAGCCACAAAACCGAAAACCGAAAATACAGAACCATTTATCACTGTTTCTGCACCATCAAATGGAGTTGCACCTACTTCCCCAGATGTAAAAGCAAATTTTAAGGGTGGGCAATCTGCATTAAAGCTTTTTATTTCCGAGAATTTAAAATATCCGAAAATGGCGCTTGAAAATGAGGTGCAGGGTGTTTTAATTGTAGAACTTGTGATCGACAAAGATGGTACTCCGCGCTTTCACAAATTTGTTAGGCAATTAGGTTACGGCTGTGAGGAAGAAGCGAAGAGATTAATTAAAGAAATGCCAAAATGGAATCCTGCGTTATTAAATGGAAAACCTATTGATTACAATTATACGCTGATGATAAGTTTTAAGCCAACCAATTAATAAAAAACAACGCTTAGTCCTGCACAATTTATCCTAAAGATTAGGAACTGCGAATATCTATCGATAATCTGGCTTTAACCGTCAAAAATTTAAATAAAACCTATCAAACAATGCTAACCTCTGGTGCTATCTCCGTTTCCGCTCCGGCACCGGCTGCTCAGAAAGGGAACAAGTTTTGCCTACGTGAAAGATCCTGAGGGCAATTTGATCGAGCTGATGCAGTTGCCATAGACGGCCTGCGAAATCTGCTCACTTATTTTCCGGCTACAGTTCCACGATGATTCCTACCCCAGTCGATTGCGATCTTTCGGGACAAATGTCTTTTGGAAAAGAGGCGTTATAATAATGAGGCAGTCAAAGGAAGAATTTGGATGTCAGTGGCTTATGTTAGTAACCTTCTATATGATAAATCATTTCACTTTTAACTACATTAAAAGTCGTTTTGACTAAATCTATTTTATAGAGCTGTTGCAACTTTGTACTATTAAAAACAGATAGTAAAAAATGAAAAATTGGACAACAGTTGATATGCCCCAAAGAAAAGATGGTTTAGCAGTAATTACAGGCAGTACAGAAGGCGTTGGATTTGAAGATGCTTTAGCATTATCATCCGCAGGTTGGAATGTAATAATGACGGGCCGTAATGCTCAAAAAGGAGCCGATGCTATTGCTAAAATACACAGGATTAACCCAAAGGCAAAACTGAGTTTTGAAAAAATAGACCTCGCCAACCTATCTTCCATTAAAGACTTTGCTCAAAGAATGAATTCCAAAGGGCAAGCCATTGATTTATTAATTAATAACGCCGGGGTAATGACACCACCAAAGCGTCTCGAAACTGTCGATGGCTTTGAGTTGCAGTTCGGCACAAACCACCTAAGCCACTTTGCATTGACCGCTCAACTTCTTCCATTACTATGTAAGTCACCTTATGCTCGTGTTGTCACCGTTTCGAGTGTAGCGAATCGTTCTGGCAATATTAATTTTGATGACCTTCAGTCAATATCATCTTATAACCCATCCAAAGCATACAGTCAGTCAAAACTCGCTAATCTGATTTTTGCTTTAGAGCTTCAGCGGCAAAGTGAAAAGCACGGTTGGGGCATTACCAGCATAGCTTCTCATCCTGGTGTTTCCCGAACCAATCTATTGATAACAGGTGCCGGAAAATGGAGTATTCCGGGAATAATGCGAAGATTTTTTCCGTTTTTATTTCAACCACAATCACAAGGAGCATTACCCACTTTATTTGCAGCCACTTCCCCAGAAGCCAAAGGCGGATTATATTACGGACCAAACAAAATGAGTGAAACACGTGGTTTTCCATCTATCGCAAAAATCCCCGCACAAGCAGAGGATAGAAATGTTGCCGCAAAATTATGGGAGGTATCACAAAAACTGACAAATGTTGAATTTTAAATCTTAAGGACTAAATAATAATAACATCCAGAAATAAATAGAAATGAAAAATTTACTTTTTACAGTTGTAATGCTGTTGGTAACTGTGACAACATTTGCACAAAAACTATCTGCTGATAAGATAATCGGCGTTTGGGAAAGCGTGGATTCTGACCCCAAACTAAAATTTGAATTTTACAAATCAGACGGAAAATATTTTGGAAAATTATTATATGCTTCCAATATGTACGAAGCAGATGGTAAAACCATAAAAAAAGACGATAAAAACCCTGATAAAAGCTTACGCGGCAGGTCAAGATACGGCATTACCAACATCACAGACCTTACTTATCAGGATGGTGAATACACGGGAGGAAATCTTTACAATCCTGCGGAAGGCAGTAATTACCGAGTGAAGGCAAAGCTGAAAAATGGCGATGAGATGGATTTTCGTGGATATGTTGGAATTTCCCTCTTGGGTAAAACAATGAAATTTAAACGAGTTAAATAAAAGTAAAAATGAAAAACGAGCATAACAAAGACAGCCTGTCGGGGTTTTGGTTTATAGTATCCAATGCCGTACCACCCATCGGTTTTTTCTTATATTTAAAACATAGAAAGCGATTTCCAAATAAAGCCCGAAGAGCTTTGACAAGTGCGGTAATCGGAGTTCCGATTGCAGTGATAGTAGGTTTCATAATGAATAATTACATTCTAAAATGATAAAGAACATCGTCTCGTTAGCTTTAATGATGGTTTCAGTAGCACTAAGTTTCAAACATGGTTGGGATACATTTAATTACAAAAAAAATCCTGAAGCGCTAAAAATGATGGGCGAATTGGGCATTACAGAAACAATGATACCCATTTTCGGTGGGGTTACATTATTAATTGGTGTATTGTTGCTTATCCCTAAAACATTTTTCTTGGGCAATATGCTCAATGCTATTTCTATATTGATAATTATGGCATTGGCAATGAGAGTTGGGAATTTTAAAATGGTGTTGATAGAATTACCTTTTTTAATGATGCCTTTGGTATTGATTTGGCTGAAATATCCGTTTTTAAAAAATTAATCAAATTTGCATTATGGAAAAACCAGTCCGAATAAAAACCATTTCAGAGTTACACAAATTAATGGGCTTGCCTAAACCGCACCATCCATTGATTGAACTCATTGATTTATCCAAACAAAAAAAGGATACGGGAATTTTTGCTGTACTATTTGATTTATACGTGATTACTTTAAAAAGAGGTTGCAATAAATTATTTTACGGACAACAACAATACGATTTTGATGAGGGGGTGATGGCATTTTTATCGCCCGGACAAATTTTACGTGGAGAAAGTGACAACATTCCGGAAAATATAGACGGTTGGATGTTGTTTATCCATCCCGATTTTATATGGAATACCTCTTTGGCTAAAAAAATAAAACAATACGATTTTTTTGGATATACTGCCAATGAAGCCTTGTTTTTATCAGATAAGGAAGAAACTATTATCAACGGAATAGTAGAAAACATTAAAAACGAATATCAAACGAACATTGACCATTTTAGCCAGGACATCATTATTTCACATTTAGAGACTTTGTTGAATTATTCGGACCGGTTTTACCAACGACAATTCATTACCCGTAAGAAAACTAATCATCAAATCCTCGACCGGTTGGAAGTATTACTTTCAGATTATTTCAACAGCGACGATTTAGTTTCAAAGGGATTGCCAACTGTTCAGTACATTTCAGACCACTTAAATGTTTCGCCAACCTATCTGCGCACTTTACTCAAAACATTGACAGGCCTGAATACGCAACAGCACATTCACGAAAAACTGATTGAAAAAGCAAAGGAAAAATTGTCAACAACCGATCTAACGGTAAGTGAAATTGCTTATGAATTAGGCTTTGAGCATATGCAATCGTTCAGCAAATTGTTTAAAGAAAAAACCAATCAAAGCCCTTTGGGGTTTAGGGCTTCGTTTAATTAAAAAAGACAGACGATGTTGTAATAGAATTCTGTAACCTTTGACAGCATTTCAGCTAAATTCGAGAAGCTAATTAAAAATTAATTATTAAAAAATATTGTCTCGAGGAAGTATTTTGAAAAGAAAGAGGCCGTCTTATTCGAGACAGCCTCTTTTAATTGATGACTTCTAAAATTAATGCGCCAATGCTATTTTAGATAATTAATTTGAAATTATTTCATCAAGCTGATATTGGTAAGGCCTCCGTCTGCAAGAATTTCTGTTCCGACGATAAATGATGACTCCTCGGACGCTAAAAACACAGCAGCATTTCCTATTTCTGAAGGCAATCCCTGTCTTCCGATTGGTGTTATGTCTCTCCAGACCTGTTTCACCTGTTCCAGATGTTCTGCAGGCACCATTTTCCCGAAAACTGGTGTGTCAATAGAACCAGGCGACAAAGCATTGACTCTGATTTTTCGAGGGAGTAAATCCGAAGATAAGCCCTTTGCTAATGAAATGACCGCTGCTTTTGCCGCTGCATAAATTGTCATTCCTGGAGCCGCACGATGAGCCGCACTTGAACCAATTAAAATAATTGAAGCTCCGTCGTTAAGATATGGAAGTGATTTCTGTACAGTAAAATACGAGCTTTTTAAATTTAAGTCCATGTATTTATCATAGCTCTCTTCTGTAACCTGGTCAACAGTACCCATAGAAACGCCATCAACAATTCCGCCTGCATTTACTACCAATACATCAATTTTTCCAAACTTTTCGACCGTTTTCTTAAAAATATTTTCTAAGTCATTAAGATTATTAACATCTCCTTTTATTGCGATAAACGCTTTGTCTAAAGCATCTGCAGAGATTTGTAAACTCTCCTCATTTCTTCCTGTGATAGTTCCCACTGCTCCTTCATTTTTAAATGATTCCGCAATACCAAACCCAATACCACTGTTACCGCCTGTTATAACGGATACCTTGTTTTTTAGTCTATTCATTTCCTAAAGATTAATTTTTATAAACCATAAATTCCACCTGAAACAGCAATTTGCTCACCCGTAATCCATCCTGCGTCATCAGAAGCTATAAATACCGCAACTTTTGCTATATCATCGGGCTGACCAGTACGTCCCAGCGGAGTAGTTGATACCAATTTGGCTTCAAATTCACTGCCGATGAAGCCCGCGCTGTGAGAACCCTCGGTTTCTACAACTCCTGGTAAAATAGAATTGATACGAATGTTTCTTCCGGAAAATTCCTTTGATAAAGCAACTGTAAAAGCGTCTAGTGCCGTCTTCGTCGCGGAATATACAGATCCCGTAGGTAGTGGAGATCGACTGGCCCCAGAACTGATATTGATGATGTTCCCCCCTTTTTCACCAAATGTTTTCAAAGCAGACTGGATCGCAAATACAGACCCTAGAACATTGATGTTGAATTGCTGGTGAAATGTTTCTGCAGATACCTGCTCGATAGGTTCATAATTATAAATCCCGGCATTGTTTACAAGAATGTCCAATGTACCGAATGCATTTTTTGCCTCATCAAATAGTCTGATGACATCTGTTTCTACCGAAACATCCCCTTGTATCGCAATTGCAGTACCGCCATTATCGCTAATGAATTTCACGACTTTGTCAGCATCTGTTTTACTAGAGGCATAATTAACTACGACTTTTGCGCCCTCTGCGGCAAAATGTTTTGCTATCGCAGCACCTATTCCTTTTGAAGCACCTGTGATTACAGCTACTTTATTTTCTAATTTGCTCATTGTTCGTTTATTTTAAAACTTGTGAGCAAAATTATTACATTTAAATTTATTTAAGTAACTTTGTAACGAAAAGTAACAGTAACGACGGGGTAACGTTGTAACATAAAAGTAACCTCATGAATTGTAAACCTAGCAGAACAGAAGAGCATAAAAAAGACCTGATGGCCGTTCAGGATTCAATGGACGCATTACAGGGAAAATGGAAAATATCCATTATTTCATCGATTTGTTATTACAATAAGAGAAGATTTTCTGACATACTAAATGATGTGATCGGGATCTCCAATAAGATGCTGAGCAAAGAATTGAAAGAGCTAGAAATTAATAAGTTAATTAAGCGAACGGTTTTAAATACTCAACCCGTAACGGTTCAATATGAACTAACGCAGCACGGTAAATCATTGCAAACGATTATAAATAATCTGAAAGACTGGGGAATAAAGCACAGGCAAGAAATTTTAACAAATAATGCAGACATCTTCATTGACGTAAAAACTAAGGATGCCTTAGTTGAAAATAGCTAATAGAATCGTTTCCTTTCAATTAAATTATTGAATATCATTGGTCATGAAAAAGGTCATCTCGATTGAGATAGCCTTTTATCATCACAGTCATGAATGAACCAGACTGATGACTTCATTCTCACTTTTTCATTGTGAGGCCTCCAATCCTCAAATGTTAATACATAACACATATCATAGAGTTTTTTGTTAAACAATTTTATCACACATATAATCTTTCCACAATGATTAATTCATAATATAAAATTAGTGAATTTATTATAAATCAATACTTAGTGGTTTATTAGCATTCCCTTAACGATGGAAACGTCATCACAGTAAACGGAAATTCTTTTTCTCCGGCATTTGGAAGAGCTTTGTTGGCAAGTACTATTAATATTCCTGCTGGTGGTGCTAAATACGATTTGGTTGAAACAGTTCCACAGTTTGGTAAAGAGTATATAAATTTTGTCTCAAAAATAGTTGTAAGTTCGTTACGAATTTGTCAGGTATTTTGATAAATTGATGGCTTCCAATAAATTATCTACCCAAAAGTTTTTTAGTTATGAATTCATTAAAAAATAGGTCTCTGTAAATATTTCCTATTGGAATTTCGTTTTCACCAATGTAAATAGTATTGTTATCTAAAGAATCTATACTATTTGAGTTTATAATATATGATTTGCTCACTCTGGCAAAAATATTTTTTGGTAATTGTTCCTGAATTGTTTTAATATTCATCGCAGTAATTATTTTTTGATTTTCAGTATGTAAAATCACATAATCTTTCAAACCCTGAATAAAAAAAATTTCGTTAAAATAAAGTTTAAACATTTTGCGTTCTGCTTTCACAAATAGATAATCATCTGTAGCAGGCTCTATATTTGAGGTTTCATTTTTAGGTTTTAGAAGCTTAGAATAGATTTTGGCTTTTTCTACCGCTTTTTGAAAACGTTCTGATCGTATGGGTTTAATAAGATAATCTACCGCATCTACTTCATAACTATCAACAGCAAATTCTGAAAATGCAGTAGTAAAAACGACAAGCGTTTCTTTTGGGATACGATTGGAAAATTCGATTCCGTTGGTTCCGGGCATCTGAATATCGAGAAAGACTAAATCCACAGTGTTCGGATTGTTGTTTAGAAAAATTCCCGCAGATTCTGCACCATTAAAAGTATCCAGTAAAATCAAATTCGGTGTTTTCTCAATTAGCATACGTATTGCTTCTCTTGCAAGAGGCTCATCATCAACAATAATACATTTCATTTTTTTAAATTTATAAGATAATAATTACTTTTAATTTTACTCAATAAATTAGTATATAGCGATCTTAAAATGTAATCGATAAATAAACGGAAAAGGTTTGCTCATTATTCTCAATTGTTAGTGAATGGGTGGCTGGAAATAATAATTCCAGTCTTCGTTTAACATTCACTAATCCTAGACCTCCGGATTGAGAAATGGTTTTTTGTAGCGGTTTTGAATTAATGCATCGAAAGATCAATGCTTCATTCTTTACTTCAAAAAAAACATGAACGTAAGATGATTTTACAGAATCGTTATTATGTTTTACTGCATTTTCTACGAATGAAATAAACAGTAAAGGTGGAATCTGCACCCCACTTATTGCACCTTCTTTCGAGATAAGAAAACTGAAATTGTCACGTCTTATCTGTTCTAAATTAAGAAAATCTTCTACAAAATGAATATCCGCTGTTAGCAAAACTTTCTCTCTTGTACTGTCATATAGTTGGTAGCGCAGCAGATCACTTAACTTAAACAAAACCTGAGAAGCTTTTATAGGGTCTTTTTGAGTCAACACGTTAGCATTATTCAACATATTGAATAGAAAATGTGGATTGATTTGATTTTTTAATTGTTCTAATTCGGTACGGGCATTAGCTTTTACCAATTCATTGATAAGTTGTGCATCGGTGATCCATTGCTGAAATAATTTTATAAATGCAGAAGCAATACTGAGCACGATCACAACAAAAGACAATGACAGGAAATTAATTTTGTCATCCTGATAAGGCAAAAGATAGGGTTTAAAAAAATATGCTGCCAAATGATGTGTAAATGCCCAAAAAATGACATACAAAAACACAAACAATCCATAGATAGAATATTTGCTTTTGAACAGATACCTGGGAACCCAAACATACATATTGATATAAGAAAGCAAAAAAACCTGAAAAAAAATCAACAGCCGATTGTATGTCTCTACTGGTTCAAAATATTCAGGATTACTGTAATATAAAACCACAAGACTGAAAACAATAAGCAATAGATGTCTATAAATCCGATGGTCCGGAGAAATGATAAATTGGAAGATCCGATTTTCATTGATAAACTTATTCTGTAAATTTTTGTTCATTCCATCAAAAAAATTAATAATAACAAATGTAAAGTTTACAACAATTATAACCGGATTTTTTATACAAGAGTAGGTCTTTATTATACGAAAACCCAAATAACATCATTCTCAAATGAGAAACCATTTAAGCCAAAAAAATTTAGTCGTTAAAACATATACTTTCATATAAAAATCAATCACTTTCGTATAATTACAAGATAATGAGGTTTGTCCAAAGATAGTTTTGCTTCAGAATTTAAATGAATCCAAAACGATAATGAAGAACAAACTTTACATCCCGTTGTTTGTAGCGATTTCAATGACTGCTATTGCACAAGAGAAGGCAACACTCAGCGGCACCATTGCCAACAAATCCAACAACGAAACCCTTATTGGCGCAATTATTTCTATTCCGGAAGCCAATATTACGGTGGTTACAAACTCTTATGGTTTTTATTCTATCACCCTTCCACATGGTAATTATACTATTGTGATAAGCAATTCGGAATTTGAAACTTTCGAAGAAAAAATCTCATTGACCGAAAACACAAAAAGAAATTTCGTTCTCAATGAAAACAGTCGTACCAAAAATATTGACGAAGTTGTCCTGACAAAAAACACAACAAAAGCCAATATCCGCACACCGGAAATGAGCGTGAATAAACTTTCTATTGCAACCATCAAAAAAATGCCTGCAGTGATGGGAGAAGTGGACGTTTTGAAATCCATTCTTCAGCTCCCCGGTGTATCCAATGCGCAGGAAGGCGGTTCGGGCTTCAATGTGAGGGGTGGTTCTGCGGACGGGAATCTTGTTCTTCTGGATGAAGCTGTGGTTTATAATACATCCCATTTATTTGGGTTTTTCTCGGTTTTCAATTCGGATGTTATCAAAGATCTAAAATTGTACAAAGGCGGGATTCCCTCTAATTTCGGAGGAAGGATTTCGTCGGTTTTAGATATTTATCAGAAAGAAGGAAATAACAAAGAATTTCACGCCAATGGAGGAATTGGTGCTGTATCGAGCAGATTGCTCGTAGAAGGTCCAATTGCGAAAGAAAAAGCCTCGTTCGTGATTGCAGGAAGAGCTTCCTATGCCCACCTTTTCCTTAAACTGGCAGATGAACCCAATTCTGCTTATTTCTATGACCTGAATGCCAAATTGAATTACAAGATCAATGATAAAAACAATTTGTATCTCTCTGGCTATTTCGGTAAAGACGATATGAGCTTTAATAATAGTCTGATGAATGATTATGGAAACTCACTTTTCAATGTAAGATGGAATCATATCTTTTCTGATAAACTATTCTCGAATGCTTCCTTAATTTATAGTAAATACGATTATGGTTTGAAAATAAAATTCGCCGGGCTGAACTGGAATTCTGACATCAAGAATTATAATTTTAAATACGATCTCAAACATTATTTGTCAGATAAGATCAATCTAAGCTATGGTATCAATGCGATATATTATCAATTTAATCCTGGGACAATTGACCCTTTTGATGAATATTCTCCGGTAATTTCAAGACAAATAGCGAAGAAATATGCGTTCGAAAGCGCACTATACATTAATGCAGAACAGAAATTATCCGATAAACTCTCCGTTAATTACGGCCTCAGATACAGTAATTTTCAAAGATTGGGAGATGAAAAAAGAAATATTTATCAAAACGGTCAGGCTGTGGTTTACAATCCGGAATTAAAAATTTACGAAGAAGGAACGCCGATCGGAACTGTTGACTATGGAAAAAACAAAAAAATTATTTCATTTGATAATTTGGAACCTCGTTTAGCAGTCGCTTATTCGTTCAATAATGATCAATCTATAAAGGCTAGCTATAACAGGATGAGCCAGTATGTTCATTTGATATCCAATACCGCTTCCATTTCGCCACTTGATATCTGGTCTCCAACTGACCAATATCTGAAACCTGAGATTCTGGACCAAGTCGCATTAGGTTATTTTCAAAATTTTAAATCAGGAAAATATTCTTTGGAAACTGAAGTCTTTTATAAAAAAGTCAAAAACAAAACGGATTACGTGGATGGCGCAGACCTAATTGCAAATGATGCTATTGAAAGAGTATTACTTACAGGTGAAGCCCGTTCTTACGGATTAGAAATTCTATTAAGAAAAAATACGGGAAAACTTACGGGATGGCTTTCTTACACACTTTCGAAAGCAGAACAAAGAACACCGGGAAGAACTGCCGAAGAACCGGGAATCAACAACGGGGAATGGTACAGAGCAAATTATGACAAAACCCACAATCTCTCACTGACCGCAGCATATCAATTTACGAAAAAATGGAGTTTCGGTGGAATTTTCACTTATCAGACCGGAAGAGCTGCAACTTTCCCGAACGGCAAATACCAATATCAAGGAATTACGGTTGCCAATTATGGAAAACGGAATGAAGACTCGCTTCCTGCATATCATCACTTAGATATTTCGGCAACTTATACTCCCAAAGCTGACAGCAATAAAAAATGGAAAAGCGAATGGGTTTTTAGCATCTACAACATCTATGCAAGAAAAAATGCAGCTTCTTTAACATTCGGACAAAATACCGATACCGGCTTGAGCGAAGCCAGCAGAATATCAATTTTCGGAATCATCCCGAGTGTGACCTATAATTTTAAATTTTAATTCTAAAAACATATAAAAATGAATTTTTTCAAAAAATATTTTATCATAGCATTGGGATTGCTTCTGATTTCTTGTGAAGATGTAATAGATGTTGACTTAGATACAGCAGAACCAAGATTGGTAATAGATGCTTCTATAGATTGGCAAAAAAATACCACGGGGAACGAGCAAAAAATCAAACTTTCTATGACCACAGCCTATTACAATGAAGAATTTCCAATAGTTTCCGGTGCCACTGTTACCGTTTCAAACTCATCTAACACGGTTTTTAATTTCGTAGAAAATACGGGAACGGGAGAATATGTATGCAACAATTTTCAACCTGTGATTGGAGAGACTTATACCCTAAAAGTTATTCTAAACGGAGAAACTTACACCGCAACGGAAAAAATGATGAGTGTCGTAAAAATCGAAGACAATATCGACCAAAACAACGAAGGCGGAATAGCAGGTGACGAAATCGAAATCACTTATTATTATCAGGATGACGGCTCTCAACTCAATTATTATTTATACAGCAATAAAATTCCTCAGGTTGCTTTTCCACAATATGAAGTTGAAGATGATGACGATACGCAGGGAGGATTGACACCGGTTTATTTTTCCCACGAAGATTTGAAACCCGGAGATATCGTCAACATAAAATTGTACGGAATATCCAAGAGGTATTATGAATATTTCAGAAAACTCCTGAATGCTTCAGGAAATGATGGAAATCCTTTTTCAACAACACCAACAGATGTTCGGGGTAATATCATCAATCAGACTAACAGCGACAATTTTGCTTATGGATATTTCAGGTTGTCGGAAGTGGCTCTAAAAGATTATACGATTCAATAGCTTATCTTTATTTCGCATTTTACAAAAGTGCATTATTTATAAAACCCTTCACTAGTAAGGGTTTTATAAATTTAAAATATTATCTTTTAATTCTTCCACAGAAAGTTTTCTTAATTCTACGGGGAAATGTGAGCGCAACTTTCAAAAAGCCATAAATTTTTGACTGCCCGTAGAAATCATCTAATTCGAAAGCAAACGAAGATGATTAATATATCAATTAATAGAGTATATATAATCTTAAAATTAATATTCTTAAAAAGTGTAAGATACTATTTTGACTATCTTTGCCATTATTCCGTATTATGAAACTTCTGACCTTATTATTTGTATTTTTTACAGGTATTTATCATGCGCAGGATCTTGCAGCCTTCAACGCTATCTACACAAAAACTTACCTTGAAACTTCCCAAAAAGATTTTGATAAAGCCTTAAAAGTTGCAGATTCACTATATTCTATTTCAGAAACTCCTTTACTGCAAACAAAGAGCTTAATGTTGACAGCAACACTTTATCAGCAGGCCGGAAACTTTGAAAAGGCAATAAATTATGCTTTGCAGTCTGAAAAAATCATTGAAAATACAGATAATGCTATCTGGAAAGCCAGGGTATATGGTTTTTTGTCATCACAATACCGTTTTATAGGACTTTTTGAGAAATCGAAGAAATATTTTGAAATAGGTCTCAATACAGCCAAAGATATTACCAATCCTGAAGTTGCCAACAATACAAAAGCTATGATGATGCAGGAAATGGCATATAATAATATTGGAAGAAGAAAATTTCAGAGTTCGATTGAAAATGCAAAGAAAGCCGAAGAATACACAGAAAAGACAACTTCTTCTAAACAATATTTAACGATCACTAATGAGCAGCTTTTGGGCTGTAGTTATTATAACGTGGGTAAGTTTGAAGAATCTTTTAGGCATTATCAGAAAGCACTTGAAATGTCTAAAAACACTCCCGAAAACTACATGACAGCACTCATTCATAGTGGTCTTACATTGCTGTATGTCGAAAAAAAAGATTTAAAAAAAGCGAAAGAGCATTTAGATATTACGCTCAGAATTGCTGAGGAATCCAAAAATCCATCTCTTAAAAATGAAGTATATAATACCTCTGAAAAATATTATGCTGCCACCAAAGATCTGGAAGATTATGTACAGACAAAAGAAAAACATGATACGGTAAAAAAAATTCTTCAAAAGAACCAACAGCTTGCTGCTAATAAATCCTATTCCAAAATTGATAAAGAGAATGTTGAAATCAAAAGAAATGATTCATCCAAAACGATTATTATTTTTATCATTGTCCTCTTATTTTTAATTGGGATTATCCTTTTTATCAGATACCGAAAGATACAACGCTTAAATATCGAGCACTTTAAAAAAATTACTAAAGAATTAGATGAAAAGCGGTCGGTGCCTCTTCCTGTTGTAGCTGAAATGATCGAAGAAGAAGAATCACAATCCATTTCTCAGCGAATGATGTCTTCTGAAACAGAACAAAGAATCCTGGATTTTTTACAGAAATTTGAAGAATCAAAATTATTTACCAATAACAGCGTTTCTCTTTCGTATCTGGCAACATATTGTGAGACAAACAGCAGGTATCTTTCTTATATTATTAATACACACAAAGACGGTGATTTTAACAATTATATTAATACCCTCCGAATCAATTACGTTATCACTAATTTAAGAAACAATCCTCTTTACAGAAAATATAAATTGGCCACATTGGCGGAAGATGCAGGATTTTCATCCGCAAATAAGTTTTCGTTGATTTTTAAAAAAGTAACATCATTTAGTCCGTCTACTTTTATCAAGTACTTGAATGAAGAAGGGCTGCAGGATCAAAATGTCGCCGAACTTCGGGAAGTGTAAAATAGACAATGCATGTAAATTCATCTGTACATATTAAAATCTCTGAAAAGTTGAATCATATTAACTATCAGTTTTGTCAGAATCTTCTATTCCCTGTCATTTGAAAAAAGCAAGTATTGCTTTCATGAAAATGATAAATATATACCATTTGAACAAAGCCATTGCCTACTTCAATCTGTATCATTTTCATGAAAATGGTAAATGTTAAGCTTCAAAAACACCTATTCCTTACTTACTTTTGCCAAACATTGAGAAGATGATTCAAAATAAAACAATGTGAGTCTTCCAACTTTTTCCATAAAATCATGACAAAATGAGATATATGGTTGTTATTAATTCAAACAATATATAAGAATGAAAACAAAATTAGCGGCGGTAGTTATTTTCTTAAGTTCATTTACATTCGCACAAATTGGTATAGGAACCAGTATTCCCGATCAGTCCTCAGTTTTAGAATTGTCTTCAAACAATAAAGGCTTTTTACCTCCTAGAGTTGGCTTAACAAGTGCTACAGATGCAACGACAGTACCCACTCCTGCTAATGGACTAGTTGTTTATAACACAAACACTAATTTTGCAAGTGCAGGTCTGTATCTAAATATTGGCACATCGACCCTACCCGATTGGAGAATGCTCCAAATGCAAAGACCGGGCGGTACTACAATTGAATACACATCATTAGATCTCTCACCTGCTATTAATCTCAACACTTATCCGAATGGTGATGGAAATTGGCGGGAGGTTACTGCATTAAGACAAAATGTGAGTGTTTCTTTAGGCACAAATATAAAAACCGTAATTACAGCTACTTTAGTTGCTCAGGGTCCTTCGGGAACACTTGCTGAATGCGATGTTTTAGTTAAAATTACACCTGGAACTACACCCTTGGCTTCTGTATTACCTAATGCCAACAACCCAAGAGATTCATTCGGATTGCTTGCTAATAACGGTAACGGCCAGTCGGTCTCCATTAATATTGCCAAGTCAGAAATTGCTGCTAATACAAATTATTTTATCCAAGTATATATACTGAGAGCCAACTCACCCAATAACTTATCCGGCTATAGCTTAACGCCATTTTATATCAATACTTTAGCTACGAAATAAAATAAATCTTAAAATAGCGTTTAACATCAACTGTACTTTTCCATAAAGTGCTTTCATATTTCAATTTAAAATTTATTCAAAGATATTTTGCTGCAACGAATTGAAATTTATAAGTACGATACCCCGAATTAGAAAAACGATTTTAGAAACACAATATTCCAAGCAGTAATTTTCCCTAATTACTGTCATTTAAACCTTTACAAACTTATAACTCATGAAAAAAAACTTATTTTGCATTTCTGCAATGCTCATCAGCAGTCATTTTTTCTCCCAAATAGGCATTAACACGCCTAATCCAACCAAAATGCTCGATATTAATGGAAATGTAATAGTACGTACAGTTCCTGATGTCACTACGCAAACCGTTAAAAACCTATTAGCAGATGTAAATGGCAACATTTCCGTCAGCACATTGACGGTTTCCGGAAATACTGTAGGTGATATTAAAAAAGGATTTCAGCCTACAGATCATGATGGCTGGTATCTTTTAGATGGCAGGGCTACGAACTTACTGCCGGGCGGACAGGCGGGTGCCGCAAGTTTAGGGCTAACTGCTTTACCGGATGCTCGCGGAAGATTTCTGAAAACAAAGTCAGCAACCGAAACATTAGGAAGCGTGGGAGGCTCTAACAGCAGAACTTTAACGCAAGCCAATCTGCCGTTATACGATTATACGGGTTCTACCAGTGCAGCAGGTGGCCATGCACACATTTTAACAGAGCTTGGTGTAATTGGTGGAGGAGATATCCAGATATTATCTGGTCCCAATTATACTGTTAAATATGCCACAATTACCCGAACCACTAATCCTGCAGGTAATCACATCCACACCGCGACAGTAAATAATGAAGGGGGCGGCAGCTCTTTTTCTGTTCTGCCCAAAAATATTACCGTGAACACTTTTATCTTTTTAGGAAATTAAATGTAATACCATGAAAAAAATATATATACTATGCATCCTATGTAATCTACATTTTTTGCAGGCACAAAATGTAGGAATCAACACTCCTGTTCCTACTAAAACGTTGGATATAAACGGAGATTTGCGCATACGAACGTTGCCAGCAGGTACAGGTGCAGACAAACTAATTGTTGCCGATGCTTCGGGTAATATTTTAAAGCAGACTGCTTCGGTACGTACCGCAAGTATAGGTGATATCAAAGACAGCTACGCCACAGCAGACCACGACGGATGGTATTTGTTAAACGGACGCAGTATAGCTTCTCTTTCAGCAGCAGTGCAAGCTAATGCAGCTACCCTTGGTTTTAGCACAAGCTTGCCTGATTTCGCCGGTTCTTACGCAAAAACTGCTGCTACAGTGGAACCACTAAATACTTCTGGAGGAAGCTCTACGGTAAGTATTTTAAAAGCAAATTTACCACAATACAATTTGAACGCTGTTACAAATAATCCGGGAGATCATACACACTCTTATGAAGATACCTATACTACTGCAAATGTATATTATGCCGATGCAGCGCCTGCTGATAGCGGGGGTGCCTGGAACTATTATATATATGCTGATCATGGTAGTAACACAGAGGCAGCGGGTAATCACCTGCATACTTTTACACTAAGCTCTAATGGAGGAAATCAGGCGATGGGTCTAAGCCCTGCCTATATTGCATTAAAATCTTTTGTATATCTTGGAAATTAAAATTACACAAATGAAAAAAACATACATACTTGCCTTATTATTCATCATAATAAGCTGCCAAATAGTTTTTGCACAGGTGGGCGTCAACACCAATAGCCCAACCAGAACATTGGACGTGAATGGTGAAATGAGAGTCCGTTCTTTACCTACCACAGCTACTACTAATGACAAAAGTTTGCTTTCAGTAGATGGTAATGGTAATATTAACAGCATTAAGACTGTTTCCGGTAAAGTTGGCGATGTAAAACATGGGCTGGAAACCACAGATCATAATGGATGGTACCTTATGAACGGTCGTGCCACTTCAGTTTTACCTCCTGCTGCACAAGCAGGTGCCAGTACTTTAGGAATCTCTTCTTTGCCGAATATGACGGACCGGATGATACGTACCCAAGCTTCTGAAACAGTTGGCAGTTTAGGAGGCGCCAATTCAAATACGATATCCCAAGCCAATATGCCGGCATATACCACTGTCAGCAATAATACCACACAAAATGGTAATCATACACATTCATTTGCAGATTTGTATGAACAATTAAATGCAGCTTGGTCTTATCGACCAGGTTATAGCTATGGACATAATTTGTACGCAAACCGAAGAGCTACCAGCTATATAGGAGATCACACTCACAGCGTGGCCGCATCAACCGGTGGAAGCGGTGTACCTCTTAATATAGTACCGGAGTTTTTAGCGGTAAATACTTTTATTTATTTAGGACAATAATTTTTATACCGATAGCTACAGTTAATAGCAGACAGCCGGAGAAGAATAATTTTAGTTTATGCCCTTTGTTAGTCAGTACTTTTTCAGGCTGTTGGCAGACTGTAGCTTTCTTTTGTTATCATTTTATCACAGTTCATAATTTTAAATTATAAAAATGTATCATTATCAGGAAAACGATCTATCATTTTTCCAGAATCATTATTCCCATTTACTTTTGCTACAATATTTCAGATTCTAAAAACACAAAATGACGGGGCCATACAAATTCATATTATATGGCTCTTTTATATTTTTTAAGCCAACCTATTAATTCTTTTAAACTGTCACGTGAGAAATCAATATCATTTGAGATGTTAATTGCTGCGAATAATGATCTATTCTCTTAATTGACCAGCATATCTTTCTACTGGACTGTTAATATCAATTTGTCGGGCTGTAAATTTAGTTTAAGCTTCTAATAAACCGGAGATCAGGTTTACAGAATTAATTTTGATGTCCTCCTATTATATTTTAGACCGATCCGTACATGTCAAGGCTGGTTATACCTTACGACAGTTATTTATTTGTTTGACAAAAAAGTTAGCCGATATTGGTTGGCTGCGAAAAAATGACAGTTATTGGGCTATAGCTATTATGAAAATTTTTGGCGGATCATTCATTCATTATCAAAAGGCACTCCTGCTACTCAAAGGAGTTCCCGAGTATTATCTTATCGGGCTTGTTCATAATGGGCTTTCGCTCGAAACAGATGGGTCACTTCAAATAAAATCCACATATGTTACCGGCTCATCAATATTTCTTAAATTTACACTTGTGAAATTAAAAATGTGAGGATATGGTTTTATCACTCTTTATAGCAATGATATTTTTTGGTTGCAGGCTTGGTACTTCGTTACTGAATTAACAGAAGAAAGTTTGGTTTTCATTAAATAGATTGAAACGGCTGGTAAAATGGATAGCTTACTCCTTTATTATTTTAGATGAGCTATCACTATGGGGTTATTATTCTCCGAGAAAAAGAAAAAATATCCCTAATACGAAAATACAAAATCCCTGATAGTGATAGCCTATAAACAAATAAAACTATAGTAATAAATGAATAGTGACTGGGATAAATTAAAACATCTTTTCAAACGGCAGGAAGTTCCGGCTAAAACAACACTGCTACAGGAGGGGCAAATTTCGAGAACAATGTTCTTTATTGAAAAAGGTTGCTTGCGAACTTGGGTTAATAATGATGGTAAAGATATTACCACGCAATTTTTCTTTGAAGGCGACAGGGTTGCTTCCATTGAAAGTTTCAGAACAAAACAACCGAGTTTATACAGCATCGAAAGTTTAGAGCCATGTATTTTACAGACAATTTCACAACAGGACTTTCAAAGTGCTTTACAGAATTTGCCCGAAATAAAAAAAGAATTGGAAGAGCATTTGTTCAGACGACTTTTACATACCCAAAAACTTTTCTATTCCTATCTTAAAAATAATCATCTACAACGCTATCAAGAGCTAATTGTGGAACACCCGCATATTATCCAGCGTATTCCGCAGCATTATATAGCCTCTTATTTAGGTGTTACTACTGTTCATTTAAGCCGTATTAAAGGCAAAATAGCAAGAGAAAAAAAGTAACCCTATTTGATAACAAATGTTATCGTACACCATTTGACAACTATGTAGTTTTGTCTTGTATTTAGACAATGCGAAATGAAAATTCAAAAAATAATTTATTGGGTCACCACAGTTTTTTTCTGTTCGTGGATGGTACTAAACGCTTATTTCTATCTCACATCTGAAGAAGCAAAACAGCTTTGCAGGCACTTCGGTTTTCCTGATTATTTCAGGGTGGAATTGGCATTTGCAAAAATCATTGGTGTAATTCTGCTATTGCTTCCCGCCATAAAAGGAAGAATAAAAGAGTGGGTATATTCCGGATTTGTAATCACAGTAATTTCAGGATTTGTTGCCCACGTTTGCTCACGGGACAGTTTTCAATCTTCATTATCAGCTTTGGTAGCGTTGGCAATTTTACTTACCTCTTATTTTAGTTATAACAACTTAAAACATATTTAAAATGAAAGCAGCAGTAATTTTTCAAAGGGGCGAAATGCCTCAATACACACAAGATTTTCCGGAACCAATTGCTAATGGTGAAGACGAAATTTTGATTTCGGTAAAAGCAGCAGCGGTTAAGCATTTGGACAAATCACAAGCAAGCGGAAAACACTACTCCGTAAAAGACAACATTCATCAGGCCAAAGTACCAGGTGGTGATGGTGTCGGGGTACTGGCAGACGGAACAAGAGTATTTGCTTTAGGTGTTAGTGGAATGATTGCTGAGAAAGCAATTATCGAAAGAAGCAGAATGATAAAACTACCTGACGGGATTGACAACATTACAGCAGCGGCATTACCAAATGCAGTAGCCGGTTCAGCAATGGCACTTCAGTTCAGGGCAGCAATGAAGGCTGGTGAAACTGTTTTGATAAACGGTGCAACTGGTTTTACAGGAAAGATAGCTGTTCAAATCTCTAAATATTATGGGGCAGGGAAAATCATTGTTACAGGCAGAAATGAGCGAACGCTACAATCCTTGTTGACTTTAGGTGCTGACGAAATCGTTCCTATAACACAAGACGATGAAAATTTCGTTTTCCAAATACAGCAAATACACAACAATACACCTATAGATATTGTCATAGATTATTTGTGGGGCCATACGGCCGAACTTATTTTGGAAGCATTGAAAGGCAAAGGTGCATTTACACATAAGACACGTTTTGTTTCTATTGGCTCTGTAACGGGCGACAAAATTCAACTTTCATCTGAAATTTTAAGAAGCGTTGATTTACAAATATCGGGTTCAGGTTTAGGCAGTTGGACAAAAGAAGAAATGCAAAAACTGTTTAAAGAAATAATTCCCGAAATGTTTCAATTGGCTGCCGACAACAAGCTGAAAGCAGAAACCGAAACAGTAGCACTGCAAGATATTGAAAGACTTTGGGATACAGAAGTGTCGGATGGAAAAAGACTTGTAGTAACGATATAGTGAACAACAATGTCCCTGAAAAAGTGATTGATCTGATTACAAATTTCTACCTTCCCGTTCCAAAACGAGTAGTAAAAAAGCCTATCAAAGAAAGCACCATTGAAGTTTTAGGACGATGTTAATTTAAGATCCAAGCATTATTAATTGCAATAATTTTTGTAATTTATTCCACGATATAATTTAACAAGTCTCACTTTATCAATACACGCACAGCTGTGCATTATATTTTGAGAAGCCAAAAAAGAAACCCATGACAAAGAGAATATTTATCTCAACTGTTTTTATGCTATTGACATCAAATTTAATGGCGCAGAACTGTGACTGTTTAGATAATTTTAATTTTATGGTGAACAAAGTAAGCAAAAACTATGCGGGCTATAATGACAAAATCAATCTGAATAATAAAAGAGCATTTAGCCAACTTACTAATAACTTGTTATCAAGATCGAAAAAAACAACTAATATTGATTCCTGTTATGTTTTATTACGAACTTGGACAAACTATTTTAAGGATCATCATTTGAGAATACAACTCGATTGGCGTTACAGAGAAAAATATCCTAACAAACTAAGTCAGCTCAATAAACAGATTCCTAAATTTAAAAACCTTCCTCCTCCGGCAAAAGATACCTTAGCAAAAGAAGCGAGTTTAAAACAATTAAATGATAAAACGTTATTAATAGCATTGCCTTCATTTGAGTGGGATGAGAAGAAAAAAATTGATAGTATAATAAAAAAAAATCAGGTACTGCTTAGCAAAACTCCATATTGGATTATTGATTTGAGGGGGAATATGGGAGGAAATGATTTAACTTACAGTCCGATTATACCTTATCTATATACAAATTCGATAGCAATATTTCCTTCAGAATATTGGGCTAGCGAAGACAATATTAAAAACTATGAGCAGCAGCTTAAAGATAAAAGTGTGGACGACGAAGCTAAAAAATATATTGCAGATGCTGTCGCACTAATGAAAAAGAACATAGGTAGTTTTATAAACCCAGGAGGTAAGGATACAATCTATGTTAAATTAGACTCTATATATGAATATCCTAAAAAAGTCGCTTTTTTAATTGATCGCAATACGGCAAGTTCAGCAGAATCCTTATTGTTAACAGCTAAACAGAGTAAGAAGGTAACTATATTTGGCGAAAATTCTTATGGAATGTTAGATTATGCCAACTCACAATATTTTGATATTTTTTGTACGGAATATAATTTAATCATACCTATATCAAGATCAAAGCGACTTCCTCGAAATCCTATTGATAATATTGGCATAAAACCAGATATATTGATTGATAATAATGAGAAGCAGAAAATTAATTTAATCAGATTGCAGCTGGAAAAATGACATTAGTTTTATTAGATTATAACTGTTGTCGCGTAGCAGATATACTACTGCACAAATACACTAGGTACATCTCATGATTTCAGGATAATCTATAAAGGGTATCAAATAGTATAGAAATTTGTTTTCACACTATAATATGGTTTATCAAACTAAAAACCCTTTTTTTTGGGAACTATTCTTTACTCATCATTCAGGATATTCAAATAATACTAAGAAGGGAGATCTTAATTTGATAATAAAGATTTAGTTTAACTAATTTAGTTGTTTTTCCAAATATGGTGAATTTTCAAATATTAAATTGCTTACCGACGAAGAAAGTCGACATTTTATTCAGATTAAAATAATTTTAAACCATCCAAAAACATTTTAATAATTAAAATTGCACTTACTTACAATGCTATAATCATCGAAGAACACAACAGCCCCGACAAGTGTCAGGGCTGTTTTAATAATCTCAAAATTTTAAAAAGTCAAAAATAAATTCCGGCGGTTAGCTCATTAATTTATTCTGACAGAAAATATATTGATCGGTAATCGGGCTTTCGGCATAGAAGCCAGAAAATCATTGGCTTCATCACGGTAGCCCAATGACAATATAACCGAAGCGTGAAGACCTTGTTCTGATAAACCTAAAACTTCATCAAACAGTTTGGGATCAAAGCCTTCCATAGGTGTTGCATCAACCTTTAGCTCTGCAGCAGCGATAAGGGCCGTACCCAGACCGATATAAGCTTGCTTATCCGACCAGATTACATTTTGCTCGGGTGTCTGGACGGAGAAATAATCGATCAGCGTATCATTCAAGACGTTTAATGCTCCGTTTTCCAAATTTCGCTGCTGTTCCATCATCTTAACATAATCTCTGATGTAATCAGAGGTTATGTTATTAAATCCTGCAAAGACCAGTAAATGAGAAGAAGCATGAATCTGCGCATTGAATGACCCTTCGCCTAACCTTTGTCTTACTTCAGGCTTGGTGATGACAAACAGTCTGTATGGCTGTATTCCGCAAGAAGAGGCGGTAAGGTTGATGGCTTCAACAATTTGATCGACCTTGTCTTCGCTGACTTGCTCCTCTGAGTATTTTTTGACAGCATAACGCCATTTCAAGTTTTTGATTAATTCCATTTTGTTATTTATAAATTGAAGAAGCAAAGTTATATCTTCAATGTGTATCTTTGTAACTAAGTGACAAAAAGTTATAGTGACAAACGGGTAACCAAGTGAATAGTATGGAACAAGAATTTGATTTGGTAAAAGATTGCAGCCAAAAGATACTTGCGATCAGTGATACGATGGAAATTTTAAACGGGAAATGGAAAATGTCCATTATTGCCTGTCTTTGCTACAAGCCGATGCGTTATTCTGAGCTTTTAAAAGAGATCAAAGGCATTTCCGGCAAGATGCTTAGCCGTGAGTTGAAAGATCTGGAGATCAATGAATTGATCGACCGCCATGTCCTAAATACTTCACCTGTTGCTGTGGAATATCAGATCACAGACTATGGCAAATCACTTCAACAGCTCACGAATACAATAGCAGACTGGGGCTTTATCCATCGAAAACGTATTATTTCGGGAATGAAGAGAAAAATGGACAATAAATTGTAAATCGATATACTCTGAAAATTTAAATGATTTTATCTAATACCTCAGTTCTATAAATGGCTAACAATCGTAAATCAATTTACAGTGCACTTGCCGCCAACCTGCTGATCGCGTTGACCAAGTTTATTGCAGGGGCATTCACCAACAGTTCTTCTATGATCTCTGAAGGGATCCACTCCACTGTTGATACCACCAACCAGTTGTTATTATTGTACGGATTGAAAAGGAGCAAAAAGCCGGCAGATGAATCTCATCCTTTCGGTTATGGCAAGGAATTGTATTTCTGGTCTTTTGTCGTTTCGATATTAATATTTGGTCTTGGTGGTGCATTATCTATTTACCAAGGGATCTTGCATATTCTGGAACCTGAACTGATGAAAGATCCGTTCTGGAATTATATCGTATTGGTACTCTCACTCATTTTCGAAGGTACCTCCCTGTATATTGCCGTAAAAGAATTCAATAAGACCCGCAACGGTCTGAAATGGTGGGATGCGATTATCAAAAGTAAAGACCCCGCAAGCTTTCTGGTAGTCTTTGAAGACGGTGCCGCAGTGGCAGGTCTAATTGTAGTAATGGTATTGATGGGAATAAGTCATACCTTCCAGATACCTGAACTTGATGGGCTTGCCTCGATCATTGTCGGATTGATACTGGTATTTGTCTCTTTTATTCTGGCCAGAGAGAGTCGCAGCTTATTGATGGGTGAAGGAATAGCCCCGGAAACCAGAGAAAAGATCGCAAAACTCGCTGAAAAAGATGCTTCAGTGGTCAGAACAAAAAGTATACTCTCTACATACCAGTCGCCAGAGGAAGTTGTACTAATGCTCATTATCGATTTTGAAGACCATCTTGACACCGAAGAAATCACTGAGGCGATAAAGCGTATTCGTGAAAATATAAAAAAAGAATTTCCATTGGTTCATTTTGTCATCATTCAGCCTGAATAGTGAATTAAAAATGAGGATCTGCCAAGGGAAATGGTTGAGGAACGGTCAAAAAATATACCTCAAAAGTATTTCCGATATGCAAGAGTTGATATTAAGACATTCCGTTCCCAAAAGACATTGAATTTTATTCATACTTTGGACCGTTAAATTTGACATTTACCCAAGTTTTGTTAATAAGTTAATGGTATCATCTGCTGAATGGATGTACATCTTTATCTATAAATTCGATTTCAGACCCATCATACTCGTTTCCTATCAATCCGTTTGCTTTTATTTCGATTTTACCATAATCATCAAAATGATCAATGGTCACAGCATTTCCTTCTATTGCCCAATGAAACTTTTTTTCATCAATAATGTGCGTCTACGTATCTACTCGTTGCTGTGTGATTGTAACACTATCATAATCAAAACTTAAGTTTAAAAAAATATAAATATCATATGCACCATTCGTAGTCGCCCTACAGCTTTGGCTTAACTTTGCTACAAAGGTTTTGCCTGCTACTCTGCTTTTCGCACCATTTTCGATATTTCGATGCGGCAAACTTTTATTGTTGTTTTTTACAGGTTCAGCTTTTAGGTTGGTGGATATCGTATCGTTTATTTTTTTCTCGACTTGCTGATTACTATTCTCATTACACGAAAAAAGAAATATGATGAAAAGCAAAACAAACTGTTTTTTTATTTTTGATAATGGACTACACTTAATCATATTGATCATCAATTATTATTTTTGGATTACATGCCAGAGCTTCATTTTTTAAATAGGTCCTTTGGCTCAGATTTCCATTTACATGAAAATAATGTTTTATGCCATTGATTAATTGAATATTTATTCTGCAATCCTGTCTGCTTTTTGTAAAATTGAATCTTTTAAATTGGATAGCTTTTATATCAGCAAAATCATACTCAGGTTGTTTAAATAATTTAAAAAACTTCACTTTACCCTGATAAATAATAAAAGAAGGCATCCATTGCTCGGCAAAGGGACGAGAGGTTCCCTGTTCAACAAACATTGATGATTCTTTTTCACTCAATTCGTTAAGAGTAGTTATATAAGATTTAAAGAATTTAAACATAAAAATTCCCAGGGTGCTAAATAATAAACAGATAAACAAAATAAGAAAAAGAGGAAAATGTAAATAGCTATTATCATCACGTGAGGTATAATATAATAAGATGAACAGACCTGCCCACATAAGTATAAGACATGTGATAAATAATCCTAAACTCCAACGCTTACGCAGAGCAATTTTTTTTAAAATCAGTTCTTTCATTTTTTAACGCAATAAATATGTTTAAGAGACTTCTTGATCGTCCATGTGATTGACTGTCGTTTTAAAAAGCATTATAAGCAAAGATATTGCTAATTGAAATAAAATAATGTCCCTCATATAATAAAAGCCCGTGGGTTAAAATCACAGATATGATATACCTTTTTCCAGAAAAGAAAAGCCAGTAAAAGATAAACTGATTTTCCCATCAGGGCAACACTTATATTCTCGGTTTTCATGACAACAAAAATTTGTATTTTTAACGTACAAGAAATTGTAAAAGATGGCATCGATTCCACCAATTAAAACCTATCATTTTCTGCCCTTTAAATATGGCTCGGAGCTGTTATTGGATATCGGACGTATTGAAACGTTGAAAAATTATGTATTGGACAGCACACTGCATCAACTTAGTTTTTACGAAATTATTTTCATCAGAGAAGGATCCGGAACATTGACACTGGACGAGAATAAAGTGTCGATTCATCCGCAAACCATCATTTTCACCACTCCCGGACAGGTTCGACGGTGGGAAATTGAACAGCAGGTAAAAGGCTACACGCTTTTCTTTGATAAAGATTTTCTCCATCTATTTTTTTCGGATGAACTTTTTCTGTACCGGTTCCAGTACTTTCATCAGTATTCGCATCCCGCAGAAATGCAGATCGATCAAACATCATTCAAGAAATGCCTGCAAATTTTACAGGAAATAGAACAGGAGTTCGGACAAATCCAGAATGACAGCAATCATATGATCAGGTCACTTCTATACCAGCTGCTTATCGTACTCAACCGCTATTATGCCGGTACGTACAATGTCCAGCCGGATACCTATGTCCATGCGGATTTCTATCGATTCCGGTCGCTGCTGGAAAAAAGATTCTTACAGAACCAGACCGTTGAGTCCTATACCAGAATGCTTAATATAAGTCCCGGATTCCTCAATAAGATCTGCAGGCAGTTCAGCGGATTGTCAGCGCAGCAAATGATCCATCACAAGCTGGTTTCAGAAATAAAAAAACAGCTGCATCAGAATAAATCCGTAAAAGAGATCTGCTATGAGCTGGGATTCTCTGACCCGTCCAACTTTAACCGTTTCTTTAAAAAAATCACCCACATCACGCCACAGCAATATCGGAAGAGTATAAAATGACAACTTTAAAGATAAAATGACCTTTTTGCAGGATATGAATGTTTCTAATTTTACAAAAAAAAGAATATGATAAAATCCGCAACACTAAGTCTTTTATTCTTCTTTATGAACCTGCTTTGGATCAAGGCAGAGCAATTGTATGTTGATCCAAGGATCGGCAATGATACCAATTCCGGAACAAAGACCCAGCCATTAAAGAACCTTTCAGAGGCTGCCAGACAGGTCAACCTAAACAAAGAGCAAGGAGAAACAACGATCATTCTTTCAGAAGGGATTCATATTTTAACTCAAACCGTGCTGTTTAACAACGATAAATACAGCATTAGCAACCGTCTTGTCATTCGGGCCGAAATTATGCCCGATGATGAAGACTGGACACCCAATAAAATGCCGGTCATCATAACAGCTGTACCCCTTGAGCCTGGCATAGGCGGAGAAGAAGCGAAAGGCATACAGACCGAGGTAAGCCATGTGACCATTGAAGGCCTGCGGTTTACAGGCAGTCCTGATTATACTTATCTCGATCATGATAATTTACGCCGCTCCTACCCTATATGGCGTGATGGAAAAAAACTGGATGACCTTCTGGTAACCCAATGCCTGTTTGCAGGGAATGTAGATGTAATGCCATTACATGTCGGTGTCATAGCCAATGGATACGGTCTGGTGATCGACCATTGTGTTTTTTTCAACTGTAAGATCCCTGTTGTCTTCTGGAAAAACGATGGAAGCACCGGCAGCCGCAGTGCCATGAGACATTCGTTGGTCTATGGCGGATACTTCTGCGGGGTCTGGACAACACAGGGTACCAATGGAGATGATTTTGACTTTCATCACAACATCATCGCCAATACAAGTACTATATGGATAAGGGAAAAGGGAAGTAAACGCAGGTACAAAGCTTCTGACTGTATTTTTGTCAATTACAATAAACTGGCAGGATACGGAAGCGGCCCGTTAAGCGACAGTGACGCCACGTCAACGGATTTTCTGGAAATGAAAAATGTACAGACCACAGGAACCGTAATCATTGAAAAAGATCAGAGTAAACGCAATTACCTGCAATTGGCGGATGGTTCATTCGGTTCGAATCTAAATGCCGGACTTTTTAAAAAATAAGTTGTAATCATAAAAGCCATAAACTCTCTACAGTAAGAAGTATGAAAAAATTAAAAACAATTTTATTTCTTTTTTTATTAGTTTCAGAAAGTGCATACAGCCAAGAAATAATTTTGGAAGAGAGCAATCTTTTATCTAATAAAGTTTATATGCAAATTGTCAAACTGAAAGGTGAAAGTATTGTCAGGGTCGTAAAAGATCCTGCCGTGAAAGAAGCGGACGAACCTACATTTGTACGGATAAATAACACTAATTTTAAAAATGGTATTATCGAGGTAGAAGTTCTAAGCCAGCTTCTCCCTACTGCTTCTCCGACTGACCGCGGGTTTATTGGATTAGCATTCAGAATAAATCAAACCAATTCTAAATTTGAATCGATATATATCCGTCCGACGAATGGCAGGGCTGAAGATCAGGTAAGACGCAACCACTCCATTCAATACTTTTCTTATCCAGGTTTTAAATATGAACGCCTCAGAAAAGAGGATCCCGAAAAGTATGAGTCATATGCTGATATGGCGGTGGATGAATGGATTACCTTAAAAATTGAAGTCAAAGGCAACCAGGCAAAACTATTTTTAAATAAGAACAAATATCCCTCCCTTATCGTGAATGACCTTAAACACGGCCCCGATGCGATGGGTGCAGTCGGCTTATTTGTCGATGTAGGAACAGAAGGCTATTTCCGAAATCTGAAAATCAGCCCTTCAAAATAGAAGAAGAGGACAAATACTTTATACAAAAACTTATACCGGAACCGGATACAATACTTACGGCGGTCAGACAGACTATTATCAATAAAAGAGCTTTTCTGTTGACCATCAAGAAAGAATGGAGGCGTTTTAGAGGTAAAGGAAGATGGTGAAATCGTTACAGTTAACCTCCATTAGTAAACAAAAATATATTGCATCATGAAAACAGATAAAAAAATCACAGAACTACTTTTCCTTGTACTATTGCTCTCAGGAATTGAGATGCATGCCCAACTCAGTGATATATTTCAAAATGGCGAAGATAAAACTACAAAGTTTAAAGAAAAAAAAATTGACAAAAATACCACTTCAGAAGAAGGGAAAGACGCGTATAGATCAGAGAATCGTAGTAGCACTGCAGTGGCTGGTGATTCGCTGATATTTGCAGAAGATTTTTCGGCATTTCAACCAGGTACTACTGCTACAAGCTTCAAGACAAATGGAGCGGCTACTATTAGAATGGTAGAAGGCCAGAAAGGGAAATGGATGGAGATAGGGAATAGGGAGATCTACAAATTTTTAATTCCGCTAAACTATCCCCGCCGGTTTACCTTATCTTTTGACATTATCGCAAAAGCAGAAGAGGTCAAAGAAATTGCGCCATTGTCGTTTGGTTTTGCCAGCGATAACAGTGTCCACCACTATGATAGTAATATCGGGACTTATGTGCAACTGCACTACTACGATACGGATCAAGTTTATATAGGTAGCATTGAACCGAAAAAATTTCTAAATACGACCTTTGATCTTCAGCCATGGGTCAATCGTCCGCTACATATCGTCCTGTCGGTTAACGGGGAACGGATGGCGGTATATGTAGATGATGTAAATCTAGCTGATGAAGTTCTCTTCAGTCCTACAGTGGCTAAAAATTTTTATATATCGGCACCGTGGCGATATGCAAATGATTCAGGGGTACTGGTAAGTAATTTCAAAGTTTCAGGATTTAGGAATAGAACTAAATAGTATCTACAATCCAATAAATTACAGCAATTCTTCGGATGTTGAGGATGGAAAAATTCAACTTTGTAAGAGAATAGATCCAAATATACACACTTTATAATAAAGACAAAATATACAATTGAATAATGATGATGAAATCGAATACGGCTATGGTTGGCATTTGAAAAATATCAGCGGAATCCCAACCCTTGAACATGACGGAAATATTTTCGGATTCAAATCTATGGCTGTTTATATTCCAAGTGAACATATTAATGTGCTTGGATTCAGCAATTGTGACTGTAACTTTACCACTCAGTTGGTAAAAGATATGGCTAAACTGGCTCTTGAAAATCTAAAAAAATAATTCATGCCGATTTTTCAACAATTACAAATCAAAAGACATTGAAATTATGAAAAAACTTAATAAAAAACTTTTACTGATCTGTTGCCTGACTGCCCTATTTTGCATCCAGAATCTGTCGGCACAAATTAGTACCCATATCAAAAATAATAAAAAGAACTCCATTGACAGCCTTATCGAAAAGAAAATGGATAAGGCGGGAATCGTCGGCATCGGAGCCGCCATTATTATCGACAAAAAACTGGTCTGGACAAACGGCTATGGTTTTGCAGACAAAGAAAATAAAATTCCTTTTTCTCCCACGACCATTATGAACATTGCTTCCATAAGCAAGACTTTTACAGGATTTTGTATAATGAAAGCGGTTGAGGAAGGAAAGGTCGATCTTGATGAAGATATTAACCATTATCTGCCTTTCAAAGTGATCAACCCCAATTTTCCCGATGAGAAAATTACCTTGAGACATCTGGCCACCCATACTTCCGGTTTGGCAGACCGTTATCCTTTTTATACAGATAGCACTTATGTTTATAACAGGGAAAAACCTGAGCCTTTGGGAGATTTTTTGAAAAACTATTTCGTAAAAGATGGTAAACATTACGATAAGGACAATTTTCTAAATTCAAAACCTGGTACAAATCGCGACTATTCTAATATAGGCGCAGGTCTTGCAGGCTATATCATTGAATTGAGAACGGGACAAAAACTCAATGAGTACAGCAAAAAATATATTTTCAAACCTTTAAAGATGAAAAATTCGGGTTGGAATCTATCAGAAATCAATTTAAAAAACCACTCCAAACTTTATCAAAAAGAAGACGGTAAAATAAAGTCAATAAAGCTATATGAAGGTACAACTTATCCAGATGGCGGTGTCAGAACTTCTGTGGATGAGCTTTCAAGATTTTTTATCACCCTGCTGGATGATGGAAAATACAATAACACGAGATTACTAAAAAAAGAATTAGCAGAAGAAATGCTACGTTTTCAGTTCACAGAATCTAATAAACCTGACAATGTCAAACCTGATAAGCTTAATTCAGGAATTTTCTGGGCAACCAAAATGGGAGGCAAAAGAATTGGGCACAATGGTTCTGATCCGGGCGTAAGAACATTTATGCTTTCTGATCTAAACAAAGAAATAGCTGTGATTGTATTTTTCAACACTTCATTAAGTGAAGCCGATGAAAATAAATTTTTCGATATCTATGAAGATCTTTATAAATATGGTTTTGGATTAAAATCAAAGTTATTATCTAATGAGGCCTATTAATAAACAATCTATTAGCAGATAAACTTCTTTTCGTCCTTATATGTGATCCATCAAGATTCATGTAACAATAAACGTTGCAATTAACGAACTGCCTATGATCCCTTCAATTAACCATTTACAAGTTCTCCTTCTCGAATAAGTTTTTCCCAAAATTCCAGATCATTATTTTTTAAACGAATAATTTCTTCTGCAATTATTTAAAATCCATTAAAAAGTATTTCAGCAAATTAATTATTAGCGTTTTTCGACTGTAAGATATTTAATTTGCCGGCCGCATTATTGGCCGTGTACTGAACATAGATATCCCCCATTTCCTTGCTGCGGATGACGTAGAATTTTATGGCTTCCCCAGGATAGCCCATATCTCCTTCCTCACCCTTATTCGTGTCCTGCTTATTGTAACTATCATATTCCTTCTGGGTTATTTCCCCGTCAAAAACCTTTACAGCACCTACAGATTTCAAGAGATCTTCCATACTTTTTTCAAAATAATACTGAGAAAATTCCTGTCCCTGTTCTGCACTGATATTCGCTTTGTAAAGCTGTCCCTCAAATGGCGTCATCTTGCCATTCATAGGGAAAAAGCACACATCAAAACTTTTCTTCAACGGTTTATTCATTTCTTTCAACCCTTTTGGCAAAGTCAAGAAAGGGAAATTGCCCAGATCAGCAGTTGAATAAGCAATATGTTCAATATCAAACTTGTTCTCCGATTCTGCACCACTGACCGGTGGTACTGTTTTATTATAAACTTCGTGGCCTTGATCTTCCTTTTGGGATTTATTGCAGGCAAGAATAGTAACTGATGTTAGAAACAGAACAATCATTCTTTTCATATGTTAGTGATTTTGTTATTGGTAATTTTTATAAACTTGGGTTCTGTACAAATTTCGAAAAAAAAATCTAAAATTTCTTGATTTATGTAAAATATTGACAGTAAACAAACCTGATCAAGCTCAAAAAACTGCCGTTCTATTATTCTTTTTAACTTTATCTACAATCATCTGATGTTTTTATCGAAGCCATAAATAGAAAATTATAACAATCAAACTGCAATAAGAAATACAGAAAGAAATGAGATACTTCGTCAGATTGCAGATTTAAATATCAACGACTTATCAGAAAATAAAAACGGGACAAATCTACCATTTTTAGATTTGTCCCGATAAGTGACCGCAGAAGGATTCGAACCCTCACTGTCGGAGCCGAAATCCGAAGTTCTATCCATTAAACTATGCAGCCGGTTTGGGGTTTGAGGGTTAGAGCGTTTTTAGAGTCAATTAATGCTAAAATATTTAACCACTTATACTCAACTCTCCTATCCTCAAGTCTAAAACGTAATCTTCACCCCTCCTAAAATCTGTGCACCAAGAACTTTATATCCTTTGTACGTCTGATAATTTGAGTTAAGAAGATTATTTCCGATCGCGAAAATACTGAAATTTTTGTGAATTTTATACTCTGCAGAAAGATTTAAATCAGCATAACCACCAACTTTATCGTTGGTATCTTCTGTCGACTGATACATCATCGGGCTTCCAACTCCTTCAATCATAAAGGAATTCGTCGTTCTGTCGCTTGCAAAAATCCCTTTGAAACCCAGTAATAATTTTTGATCAAGCATCGTATATTTTGCACCGATACTTGCCGTAAGCAACGGAACATTGTAAATATCTTCGTAATTTTTTAAATCAAATTTCGTGAACTTCACCTCTCCATCCAAAACTAAATTTGCCAATGGAAAATACTGCAGACTTCCTTTAATATCGCTTACATTTCCGTCGTCATAAATGGCAGAAAAAGTATTTGCAAAATTGTATGCAGAGCGGTTCAGCGTATAATCATTATCAAATATGCTGTTCGCTTTAAAGAACATAATATCTTTCATTTTTCCGTAACCTGCAGAAACGTCATATTTAAAAGTTTCATCGATATCACCTCTCAAACCTGCATAAAAATGGTATTTCGTTTCGGTCGGCCTTAAATACTGATCAGAAACGATGAACGGATTTTCCTGATATAAATCTGAATAGGTATTCAATTTTAAACCACCGTCAACTCCCCCATAAAACTTGAATTCTTTTGCTGCAGCATATTGAAATTCCGCCTGTGGAAACCAATAGGTCTTGTTGTTTTTCATCTGTTCAGGCATCAGATCGTTTTGATTTTTTGAATTCAAAAACGAGAAAGAAGAACCTAGCATCAAATAAGACTCCCCTTTTCTGAACGTCACTTTCGGCGCTAAGCTTGTATTGACAAAATTGGATGTATTTTTATCTCTGATTGCAAATTCACTCTTCACGGCTTCTAATCCGACACCTAAATCTGCATTTAAATTAATCCCCGATTTCCCGATTTCTACAGCATGCTTGGAAAGATTAGCCAAGATAGAAACCTGGTTTTCCTGAGCATCAAAATGATCCTTTAAGAATGAAGATTTTACTCTTACATCATTCAGAATTTCGTTTGAATAAAAGTCATAATACCCATTTACCTTAAACTGATTGACTCTCTGATCCAAATCAACATCTCCCGGCTGTAAAGCATAAATCCCGTAATAGTTGTTATTATGCAGGCCATATTCAGCATTTAAGTTGAATTTCCCTTTATCTCCGTAAGAATTTAAGAAAGCTCCAACCGTTCCATCACTTTGCTTAGAATCCCATTCATATTCTTTTTTAAGTCCTAAAGTTGACAGAAAATGGGCATCAACTCCAACTTCCAGCTTATTTTCAAGGGTTTTTGAAATATTAAGGTCTCCTAAAATTTTTCCATAATTACCCATTCCGAACTGAACATAGTTATTCTGGGCCGCTCCTTCAAATTTCGGCGTAACATCCTGTCCCTGAATGGTTGAGGTTTTAAAATCAGAAACCGCAGGAACATCTGTAATAGTATATTTTACAGGATTCTGAGATTTCTCTTCCGGCGGATAATTCTTGATTGTTTCCACGGAAGTTTTCTTTTTTTCGATCTTTTTTACTTCCGGTTCTCTTTTTTTATTAAGAATCAGTTTTTCTTCTTTGATCTGGGAAAACGCAACCGACGAAAACCCTAAAAATATGATGGATAATAATTGAATTCTTTTGTTCATTTTTCTTGTATTTAAGTATTTGGTAAAAAATATTCATGATAAATATATTTTACGTGAATACGATAGTACATTTACTTTTTAATAGACTTCTTCACTTCTTTAGCTTCAGCAACGATCTCAGGGAAATCTTTATAGTTTTCAATGATCTGGTCGCACGTATAACTTGCCTGATAATTATCTTTTAAACCAATATAATTTTTAGCCATTAAAACCAATGCTTTTGCACCCCAATATTCTTCGGAAGCATAGTTGTTAGCCAGTTTAAAGATTGTTTCATTGGAAGATTTAAAGGCTTTCCCTTTATTTTGATAGAACGCTTTTACATAAATAGCTTCCGCTGCAACTTCCGTGTTGGAAGACTTTTCAAGAGATGTATAAGCTGCCTGCGCATCTTTATCTTTCCCTGAATTCATCAGACTTCTCGCCTTGATCACTTTTGCAGTTTCAATAACTGCCGCTGAGTTTTTATTGTTGGCAATTACCGCATCGGCCAATTTTTCAGCCTGTGAGAAATTCTTTTCATCTGCATACATCTTCATTAATTCTACGTTTGCGTAGTTTTTAACATTGACATCAGAAGAATTTTTGATATTTTCCAGATATTTTCTCGCCTCCGCATTATCACCCTGCGCAATGTAAATTTGAGCTAAACGGGTCTGTGCATCATCCTGATAATCATTCTGAACATTTGCAATTTCCTGTAAAACCAACAAGGCTTTTGTTGTATTTTTGGTTTGATAATAACTTTCTCCAAGCTCGTATTTAGCCTGGTAAAGCCCCTCTCCTGTTGGATTTTGCGTTAAATATTTTTCGTAATAAGAAATCGCGTTTTTGTAATCTTTTTTGGTGAAATATTGTTTTGCCGTAGAAAGGTTGATCTCGTCAATTTCAGAAGCATCAACATTTACCCCGATATTTTTTGCAAAACTTTCATAGCCCGCAACATCTCCGTTTTTCGTGAAAATCGGTTTTGCAGCCTGAACTATTTTTTCTGCGTAAGCTGTATTTTTATACTGATCTCCAAGAGATTTTAATTCAGATAAAGCCTTATCATTTTGATTTTGATCGATATAATTCTGAGCTCTGTAAATCGATGCATTGGCAATCAAATCTTTATCAGACGAAGTTTTAATCACTTTTCCAAATAAATCATTTGAATTCGCAAAATCATCCTGAGCCGCATAAGCCGTTCCCATTTCATACTGGGCATCATCATAATATTCAGAATCCGGATATTTTGATAACAGATTTTTTAAGTTGGCAATTTTCGCCTGAGTATCACCTTTAAATCCTAAAGCCATTGCTTTTTGATATAAAGTATAGTCGGTTGCATCTTCGTTTTTATCGTAGATCGCGATTGCCTCGTTCAGGTTATTATTGGCGTAATTAATATCTGCCAAACGAAGTTCTGCATCATTTTTAAACTCAGGTTTCGGATTGGTTAAATATTGCTTAAAATAAGTTTCCGCCTGATCGAATTTTTTAGATTTAAAATAAGCATATCCTAAATCATAAGGCAATTGCTGCTTTTCAGGGAAGGTTTCGGTAAGCAATTTTTCATAACGAACAATCGCAGACGGATAATTTCCTTTCTGATAATAAACCTGCCCCAACCAATATAAAGCTCGGCTGTTGAATTCTTTATTAATGTTAAATTCTAAACTTCTTAAGAAATATTTTTCGGCTTCGTCATAATTTCCTTTATTAAATTCTTCCGTTCCTAATAAATACGAAACTTCCTGATCTACTTTATCAATGTCCGGAGACGAACTTTGAAGTTTATCAATTGCGTTCAGCGTTTCTTTAAAATTCCCTGAATACAAATATGATTTCACCAAAAGTGATCTCATTTCAGCAGCATTTGCCGCATTTTGATTTTCATTGATATAATTTTGAATAACCGTTGAAGGGCTTTCAAACGGGTTACCGATATCGTAGCTTAACTTTGCGTATTGCTCGTGAGCCAGTTTTTTAACCTTCGGATCATAATTCATCTGATAAGATGATCGGAACGCCGAAAGTGCTTCCTGCTTTTTATCAACCGCTAAATAAGCATTTCCAAGCTGATAGTAAGCATTCTGAGCTAACGCAGAATTGCTGTTTAACAATTGGTTATAATAAGAAACCGCTTCATCATATTTTTTAAGCTGAGCCGCTACAAATCCCATCTCATAAAGGTCATTTTCAGAAGGATTTTGCTGAACGCTCAGATAATCTTTTAAGTGAGGATAAGCAGAAGTATAATCACCTTTCATGAAATAACTTTCACCGATAATCTTGTGAACTTCAGCTTTATAAGCATCGGAAATATCTTCGTTCAATAAAAGATTTCCTTCAGAAATTGCTTTATCATAATCCTTATCATTGTAATACATCTGTACATAATAAGGCCGAACCAGCTTCGAATATTTCGGCTGATCTTTCACAGAATCAAAATATTGAAAAGCCTTATCATTCTGTCTGTCAGAATAATACAAATGCCCCAACATATATGCAATATCGCCTTTTTGAGAATCATCAGCAGTTTTATAAGCTTCTTCCAAAGCATCAGTTGCCCCTTTAGAATCACCCATCATGAATTTAGCATAACCTAATTTCAAAATATACTGTGTGTTCTCTTCTTTTGAAAGCTGGTATTGGTTAACCTTTTTCAAAGTCTCTAAAGCTTTCGGAAAATCTTTTTTAGCCAGATAATAATCCGCCAAAGGAAGATTAGCCTGAGCAAAATAAGCAGAATTCGGATATTCTTTCATAAAAGCAGTTAACCCATCTTCAGCATGATTTTTCTGAAGAATAACTCCAATTACGTTATCAAAAAACTGGGCGGCTTCTTTTTTGGATCTCGACAGATTTTGATTATAAAAATATTGTCTTGCGTATTCGTATTGAGAAGCGTTGTATATTTTGGTCTGGTAAAGGTTTTCGGCTAGGTTAAACCTGTAATTCTCTTTCTGGGTAAAGTATTGAGACTGCTGTCCCTCGGAAATTCCGAAATAAAATACAGCGGCTGCTAAAAGTATTTTTTTTGATTTCATTTATTATCAAATTTTAAAATGTGTAAGCCTAAACAGGAGGCCAGATATTTTAAATTTTAGGTAAATTTTATCCACAATTTATCAACGAAAATATTGAAAAGATATTGTATAAACAAGTGTTTTAACATATTGTTAGTATGTGGATTATTTTTTAATACTTATTAACTTTCTTATAAGAAATTTTAAGAAAATCTTAATTATTTCGCAGAAATAATTACATTTGTTTTTTTCAAATCAAATATAGACATTGATGAATCAACTTTTTAGAAGGAAAAACTATTCAGAGACAGATACTTCCACAAATCTTTTGAGAGTTTTAGGTGTTTGGGATATCGTTTTTTTTGGTATTGCGGCTATTATCGGGGCAGGAAGTTTCAGCAGTTTGGGGGAAGCCGTTTTCAGAGGCGGTCCCGGCGTGATCTTGCTATATTTGATATGCGGTTTTGCATGTGGTTTTACGGCGCTTTGTTATGCCGAATTTGCAAGTAGAATTCCTACTGCCGGCTCTGCTTACACGTATGCTTATGCCAGTTTTGGTGAATTGATCGCCTGGATTATCGGCTGGGCCTTGATTATGGAATATTCTTTCGGAAATATTTACGTTGCTTTTTCATGGTCGGATTATTTTACGAGCTTTTTAGAACGTTTGGGAATGCATATTCCTGATTATTTAACCTGCAGCTATACCGAAGCCAGAAAAGCTTTTATGAATGGTTCTGAAAACAAAGATCTTCTTAACGCCTGGAAATCAGCTCCTTTGTTAGGAAGTTTAAAACTTATCGTTGACGTTCCGGCATTGGTTATCAATGGCTTAATCACTTGGTTATGCTATGTTGGGGTAAAAGAAAGTAAGAACTTCAATAACTCTTTGGTTATCTTAAAATTAGCTGTAATTGTTTTAGTCATTTTAGTGGGCTTTGCTTATATCAATACAGAAAACTGGACACCCGTTAACCCAGAAACCCATGTTGCATCTTTCATGCCGAATGGTTTTGCGGGAGTAATGAGCGCAGTTTCCGGAGTTTTCTTTGCTTATATCGGTTTTGATGCATTAAGCGTACTTTCCGAAGAAACAAAAGATCCTCAGAAAACTTTACCAAAAGGGATGATTATTTCATTGGTATTGTGTACTGTGATCTACATTGCGTTAACCTTGGTGTTAACCGGAATGGTTGATTACAGAAAATTCGACGGTATCGGTGATCCGCTTTCATTTATATTTGAAAAATCAAATGCTAATGTCGCATGGATGGAGCTTACCGTTTCTTTTGTCGCCATTGTTGCCATTACCACTGTTTTGTTGGTTTTCCAAATGGGACAGCCGAGAATCTGGTACGCCATGAGCCGCGACGGTTTGATGCCTGAAAAATTCAAGACTGTACATCCAAAATATAAAACTCCTTCATTTGCTACCATCGTTACGGGTGTTGCCGTAGGTATTCCTATCTTGTTTACAGATAAAACTTTTATTCTGGATTTTACGAGTATTGGGACTATTTTTGCTTTTGTCCTGGTTTGCGCAGGAGTTCTGATGCTTCCTGCCAAAGAAAAGATCAAGGGCAGATTTCACCTTCCCTATATTAACGGTAAGATTATATTTCCTGTTATTTTCATTGGTGGGTTAATCGGATTTTACATCTGGCAGCCGGAATTTTTTAATTCTTTAACCGATTGGAACGATCCTAAAGATGGTGAATTCAGGGCTTCTATTCTTATTTTTATCCTGATTAATTTAATTCTGTGTATTTTCACTTTTATTAAAAATTTCTCTTTAATTCCTTTAATTGGGTTAAGTTCATGCTTATATCTTCTTACAGGGATGAGTCATGAAAATTGGTTCTGGTTCGGGCTTTGGTTTGCATTAGGCTTAATTATTTATTTCTGCTACGGCTATAGACACAGTAAGCTCAGGAAAGCTTAATTCTTAAGAGCTTAAACATAATAAAAGGTAAAATTGTTAATCACGGTTTTACCTTTTTGCTTTTTGAAGCTTTGCTTAAAAAATTGGCGAACTTATTGCTTTAAAATGCTTAACAACCTTAAACTAAAAAATGCCATGTCTGAAAGAATAAAAACATTTAAAGAATTTTACCAGTTTTATCTTACTGAGCACAGTAGAACAGGAACAAGAATCTTCCATTTTATAGGGACTTTACTTGTATTTTTCGTGATCGGATACGTGATCAGCTCAGGAAAAGAAAGGTTTCTGTGGTACGTTCCTATTTTTGGTTATGGTTTTGCATGGTTAAGCCACGCTTTAATCGAAAAAAATAGACCTGCAACATTTAAATACCCTTTATGGTCACTGATTTCTGACTTCAGATTGTTTTTTGAATTATTAATCGGAAAACAAAGCTTTATTGGGGTCAGCAGACCAAAACAACCTTGGGAATAGTTTTTTGGCTATAACAATGGTACAAGTCTTTGATTCTTAATTTGATGTATAGATCAAAATTAAATAAAAGGCTTAATTTCATAAAACAGTTTCGGCGGGTTTGCTTTGCAAACCCGCCGAAACTTTATATTATAAAAAGAAATTAGAATATTATCAAAAACCTAATTTCTAATTTCTAATTTCTAATTCCAAACTACTTAAACCTCTTTTTAAAGCTAAACTTAAGCATATTCATTAACCCCGGTTCGATGATATCGATTCCCAATCCGAAATTACTGTCAGCAACCGCATGGTGGTCAGTACGGAATTTTTCAAAATCATTTTGAGGAATTTCAAGATTGACCAAAGGTTTGTAATCAATCGTAACTGTTGCTCCGTTTTTAGTTACTTTTTTACGGCTTGTAAAATCAAAATAAGGATTATTGATTGTACTTTCCTGAGTTGTATATTTTTCTTCAGTATCGATTTTCTGATCTGTATTAAGACTGATTTCATACTTTTCGCTGTCAAAATTATGCCAGAAAGAAAGATCCTTATGAATAAAATCCCTTGCGCTTGCTTTTACAACATTCCGGTCAAAATACATTAAAAACCGGTTTTTCTGCTGATCAATATAATATGGATTTTCAACTGTCGCAGTATATTTAATTTGAAACTCATTGAGCTTTTTATCATCGCTTACAATGTCTATTGCTGCATCTTTAAAGATATTTCTAAGGTCGGTTCCGTTTCTGTCATTGGAGTAATTTAAGCTATAAAACAAAAAATTATTCCAGCTGTCAACAATTTCTCTTTTGTTGGTATTTTTAAAATATCTGCGCATGGCATTGGCGCGATTTCCTTTATAGGTTGTGTTTAATTTTAACTCTCCTACATTTTTAGTAGTATTAAATTCTACTTTTTCATTAATACAATAATAGGGGAATTTATGTGGCTTCCTCTCTTTTAGTTCCTGATCCGGCTTCACTTCAAGATAATGCATAAAGTAGATAAATCCGCGATTTTCAAGCAATCCGAACTCATCACGAATGGTAGCATCAATAAAATATTCATCCCCTTTATAATTAATTTTCACAATGGCATGATTGAACGTCAACAATGAAGGAAGGTAATATTTAATATAGAAATCCGTATGAAAATTCACCAGGACAATAGAAGAATCTACACCGATAAAATCTAAAATAGCCTTCAATAAAACAGATTTCGCCTTACAATCTCCCTGTTTTGTTTCGTATGTTTTTGCCGGCTCCTGAGGCTTATGGCCGTTCATCTCATCAGCATTGAAAATGTAGTAAATATTATTCTGAACATACTCAATGGCGAATTGAATTTTTTCGTCCTGATTAGCAATAGCATTTAATTTTTCAACTAAATCCGGGGCAAAATCCTGCAAAGAGGCGTTTTTAAAAATTTCATCATAAATCGGGGCAATGTAATTCGACAAATCACTCCAGCTGCTTTCTGTTGCAAAATCTATATAAGGAAAAATTTCGCGGTTTGCATCGACAGGGTTAATATAATTCTGTTTTTCAAAAACAAATTTTTCACCTTTTTGTAAATAATTAATTTCAGGAGATAAAACATTCCCGCTTTCATCCCTGAAAAACGTTTTTTTATAGGCGATTTTCTGCTCTCTTTCATTAATGAAAGTAAAACTATAACTTCCGTAAGCCCAATAATTATCCGGGCTCACCCATACATATTTTGAAAATTCTTTTCTTAAAAAATCACGATCTGTAAATGCTTTTACTCTGGAATCTTCCAAAATCAACACATCATATAATCTTAAATCTTTAATAGTAATATTAATTTTTTTATTACTGCTTAAAATCCCACCACTGCTCTGGTTTTCATTATCTAACACTTTAATTTTGGTATCCGGAATTTTATCAATCAAAACACCATCTCTTAAAACACTTATTCTGTGAATGTTATAAACTTCATTTTCTTCCACAACAATATCCGAAACGGAAGCTCTTTCAAGATTGGCAGGCTCATTCAAAGTATAAGCCATGCAGACATATTCACTATTTTCTTTGTTCGTTGTATGGTATTTTTTATCGATAAAATAGCAGTAATCCCGTCCTTCATTCATCTGGATATTTGAGAAATCCGACTCTTTTATACGATTAATCAACTCATGATCTTCAAAGCTTCCTGCCCATGATTCCGGTTTCTGAATCCTATAATTTTCCGTTTGAATTTGATTTTCCATATTTAAATTTTACGATTTGTATAATTTGGTTTAAAAATTTAAAGGAGCTCAAATTAATTATTTAAAATCTAAAAAACAAGAGCAAAATCACTACAATATGTTGGAAAGACTTCGGCACAGAAATTGTCGCCTGAAGAATAAACCAACAATATGACCAATATTAAATCAATTTTCAGAGGAACAATTTTAGCGGCATCTTTACTTATTATTACACAATGTACAGCTTCGGCAAGCGCTTCCGGTGGGGATGAAAAAACATTTATTGTCGGTCCGCAAACCGCAGATTGTACAGGTGTTGCACCTATGAAATGCCTTCAGGTTAAAGAAAACCAAACAGGAAATTGGACCAATTTTTACAGTAATATTGAAGGATTCACTTATGAGCCGGGCTATGAATATGTTTTAAAAGTAAAAACAGAAAAAGTTGAAAATCCGCCGGCTGACGGCTCTTCAATTAAATATATTTTGGTAAAGCAAGTTTCGAAAACTAAAAAATAAAACAAAATCTCCTGAGCTTCAGGAGATTTTTTATTGATTAATGTTCATGTTCTTTTGGCGGTGGCGGATATTTTCCTTTGGTCATTTCACCGACCGTATTGGCCGTGGTCATCGCAGCAACCAGATCATTAAGCATTCCGCTGGCGGCAGTGGGTGAATTTGGCAGTAAAACCAGGTTGCTTCTGTTATTTGCTCCCACCGAATGCAATGTATCGTAATGTTGTGTAACCACGATCAATGCAGAAGCTTCGTGAGAATTAATGTCTACATTATTCAGCATTCTTACCGATTCTTCAAGGCCTTTTGCGATTTCTCTTCTTTGATCTGCAATGCCCTGCCCTTGCAGTTTTTTAGATTCCGCTTCGGCTTTTGCAACGGCTACAATTCTGATTCTCTGTGCTTCAGATTCGTATTCGGCGGCGGTTTTTTCTCTTTCGGCGGCATTAATTCTGTTCATCGCGTGTTTTACCTGCTCATCAGGGTCAATATCCGTTACCAATGCTTTGATAATATCATAACCGTAGCTTTGCATGGCTTCCTGAAGCTCGGCTTTTACAGCAACGGCAATATCATCTTTTTTAAGGAAAACATCATCTAACTTTAACTTCGGAACTTCGGCCCTTACCACATCAAAAACATAGGAAGTAATCTGATCGTGCGGACTTTCCAATCGGTAAAAAGCATCTCCAACCTGCGTTCTGATTACCTGAAACTGCACGGAGATCTTCATTTTTACAAAACATTGTCCAGCGTTTTGGTATCAATCATTACATCCAGCTGCTGAATCCTGAGGTTCATCCTTTTTGAAATTTTATCCAAATAAGGTATTTTCAACTGTAAACCCGCATGCCGGACAGAGTGAAATTTTCCTAAGCGCTCCACAATTGCCGCCGTTTCCTGCTTTACGGTAAAAAAAGACGCAAATAATGTCACCAATCCGATAAAAATAATAATTCCTAAATATGCCATAATCTGTTTTTTTTAATGAGTCGCAACCGTTTATATTTTGTTAAAAAAAGTGTAATAAGCTGCTTATTTCTTCGATTAAAATAGTTATTTAATCCTATATAACAAAGGAAAACGTAGAATCTTCCGAAAAAACGTTTATCACTGTCAATTTTAATGTTTTTGTAGTACTTTTAGTACAATACCGTAGTGTTCTTAGTACACCTTTTATACTTAAAATTCAAACTTACGATCATATTTTTGCACAAGTATATAAGTAGAAATCAAAACAGCGAATTCAATTCAACAGCATATATTAAATGATCAAAAAGCTTATAATAAGGGACACAGTAAGCAATTATCAACAGTAATTGTTGCTTTTTTTTCATCCGGTCTGCCGGAGTTATCCGGTAGATCATTTTACTGTTTTAAAATATATTTAATAGCGCTTTCTAATTGATGGTTTGTTCCTCTAAAAACCCATCATCGCATCAGATCTGGAGGTCTGGTGTTTTTTTATTCTCTATTTTTTAATTTAATGCGAAAATTATTTTTAGAGATAACTAAACTTACTCTCCGATTTGATTATTATACACTTTGAGAAGATCAATCAGATTATTGACGCCCAATTTAGCATAAATCCGTCTTTTATAGGTGCTTGCGGTAGTCATCTGGATTTGCAGGATATTCGCGATTTCAAGATTTCCGTTTCCTTCTGCTAAAAGCTTGAAAACCTGCAGCTCTCTTTCCGATAAAATACGCTCGACTTCTTTTTTCTCCGGACGGCTTGATAACTGTTTTACTAATTTAAGAGGATAATAATAACCGTCTTCGAAAATTGACTGCATCGCTTTAATCAAAGTCTTTTCACTGCTTAATTTATTTAAATATCCTTCTGCACCTTCCTGAATATATTCTATAGCAACACTTTCTTTGTAGGAGGAAAAAATCATGATCATCAGATCTTCCTGAATCATTTTCAGCTCTTTAATCATATTCTTAAAAGTACTTCCCGGCATTTCGATATCAAGAATAATAAGATCAAACTTTTCGGCCTTCAGCTTCATTTTAACCTCATCATAATTTTCTGCGTAATCGATTGAAATCTTGGAAAATTGATTTTCCAAAACCAAGGCGGTCCCAAGTCTCACTACATAATGATCATCTGCAATTAGTATTTTTTTATTCATAATCAGTCAATTTTAAGAAAAATTTTTACCACGGTTCCTTTCGGTACATTTTCATGAAAACTTATTTTTGCATTTATTTTTTTACTCAGCTGAATAACCATGTGTAGTCCTAAACCATAATTTTTAAAAACAAAATTTTCCGTTTCCATGCTTTCAAAAACATGAGAATAATATTCTATCTGGCTTTGTGACATTCCCTTTCCGGTATCGGAAATTCCTATTTCCACCTGAGCATCTTTTACGGCAGCTGTTATGGTTATTTTTCCGTCTGTTGTATTTTTCACCGCATTATCAATCAGATTATGAAGCATTGCCGAAAAAATATTCCGATTGGTTTTCAGTCGTAAATCCGGATCACAAAGATTAGCTATTGTCGTATTATTATCCATCGCCATTTCTTCAAAAAGCAACTTTTTATCTTCCACGAGATCATACAAAGCATACTCTTCGCTTTCTAAAATATTCTCTTCTTTGTAAAGCTCGGTATATTCTTTTAAGCCTAATGTAAATTTGAAGAGCTGCTCAGAAGTTTTATAAATTCCATCGAAATATTTTTTCTGAATCTGAGCATCTTCCGCGGTGCTGAGCTTTTGTGAAAGTAAAGCAATGAATCTTACGGGAGTCGTAATATCATGGCTGATGCTTTCCATTATTTTTTGCTGATATTCAGCTTCATTTTTAAGCTTATTCTTTGTGATTTCCAGCGTGTTACTGGTTTCTTTCAGCTCCTGATCTTTGCTGTAGAGGTTATTTTTTAATTTTTTATTTTTAATTCTGAGAAAATTGGTCCGCATCTGAATAATCATCAAAATGACTGTTAAAATCAACAACATAATGAATATCTTAAACAACATTGTCTGATAAAAAAACGGTTTTATCTCCAAAAAGATCTTTTTGTAGGCAAATTTTCCGTCCTCAGCAATTAAGAATCGTACTAAAAGAGTATAATTTCCCGGATTTACGGGATTTAATGTAAATTTTTTATCATTTTTTATCTCTTCCCATTTACTGTTTTTTCCATTTTCGAGCTTAGCTTCAAGATAAACATTTTCGATGTCATAATAATAAGGAAGATCAAGGAAAATATCAACATTTTTATAGTCACTTTTTAAACGGATTGTATCTTTAAAACTGATCATATTATTTCCGATTTTGGCTCTTTCAATATAAAGCTGGTCGCTTTTGGGATAATGGCTTTTAATTTCATGGGGCTTAAAAAATACAAAACCTTCCATTGACGGAAAGACAAATTCTCCGTTTTGAAGTATATTTCCGCTTGGGTTGGCGCTGCCGTTAAATTCATTATTCACAAAACCGTTTTCTTTGGTATACCGGTAATACGTGACCTTGGAATTTCTATTCTGCGCATAATTCAGAAGAATTTTTTCAGGAATTTTAAACAAACCGTTATTTGAAGATATCCAAAACATGCCTTGCGTGTCTTCCAGAATATGGTGTGCATTGGCAATATATCCGTTTTTGTCGTCCGGCATTTTGATCACTTCATTGTTTTTAATCAGATAAAATCCTTTATTATGCGTTGTAAACCAGAAGTTTCCGTCTTTTGTACGCTGGATTTCCTTAATCGGTAAATCTTTCGCCAGATATTTGACAATTTTGTTTTTTAAAAGTGATAAAAGGTAAATTCCGTTGCTTGTCCCGACATAAAAAAGATCATTATTGTAAGGCGTAACGAAATTTATATCTTTTTTAAATTTAAAAATATTGCTTGGCTTTTTAAACTTATCATCGGGAAATACTTTCAGATAATAATTAAATTTGTAATCCGCTACATTTACCATGTAATTTGTACCTATTTTGAACAGTCCTTCAACTGATTTCCCAAGCTTTACAGAGTCTTTTTTCTGATAATTTGAGGACTTAAGTCTTCTTTGGATCTTATTATATTCTAAATAAAGAAGATTTTGGGAATTATCATACAGAAGATAGCGTTTATCATACTTTACAACTGTATTGTATATTTTATTTATCCGGTCTTTATAGTATTCTATCCCCTGTTTTGTAATCACTGAATTGGGGCTGAAAGGCAATGCTTCATAGACAAATTCTCCCAAAAAGGGAATATTTTTCTGCGAAACATAAAAATTAGAAAGATTAACAATATTAAGTCCTTTTACTACATTTCCGAAATATAATTTATTGGCCTCTTCATCAAAATACATGCAGTAAATAAAATTCTTTTCAATATTTTTATAGCCCATCAAGAATGTAAGCCTGGGTTTGTTATTTACTATTTTACTGATGTAAATATCACCGTTTTTGATCAGAAAAACCTGTTTTGTGCCTTGGTGCCAGTAAATTCTTGTTTCGGGATCGTTGTATAAAGATGGCTGATTATCGTAGGACACATTTCCGTTTTTGAGAATCATTGTCGTTCTGTTATTAGGATCAGCAATATAGACAACATTATCATGCTCAAAGGCACCTTTAAGATCTGTATGAAGAAAATTTTTCTTTATAATTTTTGATAATCCTTTGTTTGGTTTATATTCAATGGTATGATTATCAAAATAGTAAATGCCGGCATCTGTTTTTATATAATAATAATTAACTTCCGGATAAAACCGGTCAATAAGACTGTTTTTATAAAACCTTTTATATTGAGCTTCCTTTGTTAAAGCGTAAGTCCGTTCAATTTTTTCCTGAGGTAAAATCGTCGCTGTCCGGTTTGAAATCAGGACACAGTCTTTTTCGCCATTATTAAAGCAAGTGATTCCTCCGTTTTTATCTCTGAGAAAATCTTTAAAACTTAAACTACTGATTTTAAATTCATTATGCAATAAAAAACTTTTACCATCATACCTTACGATACCGCCGTCGGTTGACAGCCAGATGAAACCATACTGATCTTTTATGATATCTTTTATACTATTCTGGGGCAGGCCCTCATCCATACCATACCACTGTGAAGTGTAACGCTGGCTATGGAAAAATAGTGAAAAAAATAAAAAAACAAACGGATAAAACTTCATCAATAACTTGTGTTAGGTTTTAGTTGGATGTGCAAATATAATATACAATAATTACATTTTTGTAGAAAAAATTCTACAAAGTGTCAAATTTTTATTACAAATTTTAGCCAAAAATTTAATATTAAATAAATTCAGATTTTTTTAATTTACAGAAATATTTATTTAATAAATAAGGCGAAAGCATAAAAGAAAAATATTCTTCATAATTTACATTATAATAAAATAAATTCATCATAATTAATAATTTAATTATTGTTACTAATAAAAACATATCAAAGATATAAAAACAAAAAAACCGTTGAAATAGATTTTTGTCGATAAAATATATTCATTAAATTAAAAATAATAGTAAATTATTTACAGAAGCAAAAGACCTCCCAAACTGAGAGGCCTTTTTATAATGTGTTTTCAGAATCGCTGTTTGAGTTTGTTTTCCCTATATCAAATATTTAAGGGAAATAGTAATAAACTCTACGTTAAATTGAATTAATAAAGATTTAAAATATCTGGAAATGCAGTTATTATTTTTGTCCGAGATCCGGAACCCAGACAATATCGCCGGTTTCATTAAACTTAAACAACCACTGATCAGGATTAGTATTACCGGTTCCGTTGTTGGTATCGGTAACGTCTCCTGTATTTGTTGAAATGGAAGTACTTGTGATCACATAGTCTCCGTCCGTCGTCTGATATATATGAACAGGTGCAGGATTTATAGTCGTTGTATTTACGGCACCATCATTAAGCGTTCCTCCAAACAGGCGATGCCATAGTGTGGTGCCTGTTGAGCTTAATTTAAATACACAAACATCAGCAGCTCCGTGACTGGTTGCCGTAACATCTCCATTGGCAGAAGAAGTAGAATACCCTGCCACTACAAAATTGCCGTCTGCTGTTTGTATGACTGAAGTAGCCCGTTCATTACCTGTACCACCAAGAAGACGCTGCCATTGTATGTTACCCGCCGAGTTTAACTTGACTACCCACATATCATCACCACCATGATTGGTTGCCGTAACATCACCATTAGCTGAACCCGTTGAATAGCCAGCCAGTATAGCACCTCCATCAGAAGTTGCAAAGGAAGAAAAACAAGTATCAGTACCTGAGCTGCCATAAGTTCTTGTCCATACTACTGCTCCGGTCAGATTTATTTTCACTGCAAAAAAGTTACCGTTATTTACATCCAGGCCATAACCACCCAATATATACCCGGTACCATCGCTAGTAGGATCCAAACCATATAAATAATCTTCTCCTGAACCACCTGTTGGGTTTCCATATGCCTGTTGCCAGGTAACTGCACCCGTAGAAGTAAGCTTTATCACCCAGAAATCAAAGGCATTAATAGGTCTGGTGCTTGTAACCTCGCCACTCGCCGATGACCGGGTACGACCTCCAACAATATATCCACCATCAGCAGTCTGGTGAATAACATTACCATAATCCGTGGCATTACCTCCCAGTATTTTTTGCCATGTAATGGCACCGGCAGCAGTTAATTTTACCACCCAGATATCTCCATTACCCTCGTGATCTGCCGGAGCAGTCATTACATCTCCTGTTCCTGAGGAAGTAGTTGTTCCTACAAAAATATATCCACCTTCGGAAGTTTGTTTAATAGAATAACCATATTCAAAACCTGCTCCGCCATACAGACGTTGCCATTCTATTTTGCCATATTGATCATATTTTGTGACCCAAATATCTACATTTCCATGGCTGGCTCCTGTTATATTTCCTGTTGCTGATGAACTCGAGCCACTAATGGTAATATAGCCACTGTCAGCAGTTTGCTCTACCAGAGCAGGAGATTCTGCCGCACTACCCCCCGCAAGAAAGCTGAAAGGAATGTCCTGTGTGGGTGTTATATAAGGAGTACCTACCGCCTGTGCAGCCCCGAACTGTATCGCTCCAAGCAGTACTATACAGCAGAGAAAGGTTGTAAGCCCTTTTTTTATTTTTATCATAATCTTAATTAATTATAAAGGGTTTTAAAAATTAAAATCCTGCAGACATATACACATAAATGGTGCTTCCCATTACGACCAGAGTATATACTGTTTCCGTGCCTGCTGTAGTGGGACGGTTATTGGCATATTTTACGGTAAATCCGGATGCGGCGAAAAGTGCGGTACCGCTTACCGTTCCTCTTACGGCAAGGCTGTAAGTTCCGCCGTCTTTTACGCCTGTTAATGTAAAGGTACCTGCAGCATTGGCTGTAGTATAAGCAAGGTTACTCAGCAGGTAGTTGATCGTTCTTCCCGCACCGGCATTGTAAGCGACATAATTGGTAGAAGCGCCGTTTACTTCCAGCTTACTGGTTGCATTATCGGTGAAAGCTCCAACGGTTACGTTGCCGTTGTTGGGTTGCAGAGAAAGATTTGTCCATGCTGTACCGCTGTGTACGGACTGTATAAAGCCTTTATCGGTTGTTGTATTATAGCCTAAAACCAGTTTTTGATTGGGATCAGTAAGACCGGTTGCCATTAGCTGTCCAAACTCTCCATATGCTGTTTTATCCTGTGCTGCCTGAAACTTTGCTGTAGCAAACGGAGTGGTGGTTCCGACACCTACTGCACCGTTGGCCAACCATGTTAAAGCAGTTGCGTTACCGCCGCTTGCCGTTCCTAAAGAGCCGCCTGCGTTACCTGTAATTACAGGACCATCCACTGTAGTATTGTATACAATTTTATTTACACCACCCGCTCCTTCTAATTGTAAGGCATTGCTGTTTAATAATAAATCCTGTGTTGCAGAATGGTTTCCCAGGTTATCAGCCACTGCCGCTCCGGCGTTTACCCAGATCGTTCCGTTGAAATACCAAAGTGTATTCGTTGTTGTATCAAATACCTGAAGCCCTTTTGCTGGAGAGGTAACAGCTACTCTTTCTGATGTTGTCATACGTGGCATCAAAAATCCTTTGCTGGTAGAATTCACTTCTAACATTGCGGAAGCAACTGGTGAAGGGGTTCCGATTCCCACGCCCTGTGCATTGGCTGTAAAGCATCCCAAAACGAGGGCAGCTACATAGAGATTGTTTTTTTTCATTTTCAAGTTATTATAAAAGAATGTTGTTAGAATAATTGATGTTTTCAAGGATTAAAATGCCAATAGCTACTACCGTTATTAAAGAATTACTATCATTACGGCTGATTTTTTTTGCTTTGTATATATTCCTACTTATTAAAAGATTAAATGGAAAGTAGCTTTCTGAATAAGTGTAATAGATTGATAATTCTCAATATCACATTTTATACGCTCACATTTCACCGTCAAAATTATAGGATTTATGGCGTCTCTTAAGAATTACATTTGTACTAAAAATACTACAAAAATGTACTAAGATATCCACACCGGGAAAACCGGTAAGATCTTTAAATAAAAACATACCTCCCGATATGGGAGGTACAAACACAAATGATAAAAAAAAATTCACCTCCTCTTTTCTCATTAAAGGAGGGAAAAGTAGTTCTGTTTTTAAAAGCGTATTTTAATCGTTGATCTATTATGGCGTATAATCAGAAACCCTTGTAATATGCATACTTAAGCCGCCGGTCGGCATTAATTCTTCTGAGGAAAGCCAATAGCCGCTTGTTCTGATTTCAGGGATAAATTTAACCACATTATCCTGTTTTACAATAATATTTCCTACCGCGATACCACTAATCCTGAAAAGGCCTGAGCCCTGCCTGATCGTCATATAATCTGTATTATGCGTAATATTGCTGACATATGCGGAAGCAGGAGAATTTATAAAATTGGGAACCAGCTGATAAGTAACCTGGCTTCCCAGCCTGTCCGGGAGGGTTGGGCTGCTTGCTCCATCACCCGCAACATCCCTCTGATAAACAAAAGTAAACTGAATGGTGACACTGTAGATGCCGGATTTCAGGAAATCTATCCCACGATTGTTATCAGCAGTTCTCACTGCTACAAATGGTGAGCTGTTGAATGGTGTTTCAGTACCGTTTACAAAAAATATATGTGACATCTGACCTGAATTGTAATCAGCAGCTCCTGCCCCGCCTGTGTATTGCGCAATCAGCATATCTGTATTTTGGTAGCTTGTAGAAAACAGTGAGCTGGGATTTATGATCTGATTTACATTTCGCCATTTATCATCAGCTGAAAAATAATAATACAGCCCGGATTCTGTAATTAAGCTCGTTCGGGCTATAGAATTCGTAGGACGCGAAGTAGCAAACACAAACATTCCGTTTTGGCCTGCTCCCACAGTCATCGCCTGTACCTCATCACCTGTAAGCCTGGGAAATAATACGCCCTGTGGCGAGGTGGGTTTCGTGGGCACATACGCCACGTCCAGTGAGCCTTGTGGAGTGGGTGTATTTACACCTACTTGAGCAAAAGCAGATGAGCCTGCTGCCAGAAAGAATAAGCTTGTAATAATTTTTTTCATGTTTTTATTATTTTGAATGATGAGTAAAGATTAATTATCAATAATTTTTCGTAGCGGGTAATGCATTTAAGCATAGAAAAATTTGTTCAGAAAAACAGGTCAAATATATCTTTATTAATAATGACATCATAAAAATCCCTGTACTAAGAATACTACACCTTTGTACCAATACTACTACACCGCATGCTAAGAAAGTGACAATTAAATATTAATAAAAACTAAAGAGAATAAGAAAAATACTCACAATAAATAAAGTTTAATAAAATAAATTTAGCCGGCTTTATCAAAGTGATGAATGACCCTTAAAAAATTGAAGGTCCTGCGTATTTTGACCTGCTGTATTACATATATTTGAGAGAATAATCAACAAAAAAATACAACAATGGCATTAGACAATTTAATCAGCCTTACATTTTCAGAAAGCGATCTTTCCATATTGGATCAGGCTTTAAGCAGTATAGAAAATGTGCTTTCGGGAAAAACCATCAACCTTACGCCCGACCAGAGGCAGCAATACGGGCGAATAGCCGAGCAGAATAAGCTCTTCGTTGATAAATCTAAAAATTACATGGAGCAATATCCTCAATATGTTCCTTCTTTTATTGATAAAACAGAATTTGACAGAGATTATTCTGCCAGGCAGCAGATTGAAAGCCGCATGCAAAGGCTGAGCTCTGTAAACGAGCAGCTGGCTGATACAAAGGTTTTATTAGATCATGACAACTATCACAACGCAATTACTTTTTACAGGAATGTAAAATTTCTGGCAGGCGAAAATGTTCCGGGAACCAATGTGATCCATGAAGACCTGAGACAGTTTTTTAGCAGCGCACCCACTTCTGCAAGCCCTGCCGAGGCCTCTAAGAAGGAGTAACGGACTGTTGCACAAGTGCCCGCGGGCACTTCCAAAGTCCCTTTAGGGGGTTGGGCAAGTGGTTTACCCCCCTTGGGTAAGGGGGGTAAACCACTTTAACAAGGGGATGCAGGCCCTTAATAAATACCCGCAGACCCTTATATAACCATCCCCAAACCCTTGTACAAGTACCCGCAGACGGGTATGGAAGGGTAAAAGGGGACTTTAGAAATACAAAGCCCCCTTTCTTTTAAACTTAAATACGATTAAGACAGACGATTTTTAAGAATCAACACCCATTGTCAATGGATAAAAATGGTTTAGCCTGTTTTAATAATGGTAAAGAAAACATTCCCCTTAGATCAATAAGACCTCCCGTACTGAGAGGTCTTTTCATTTAATAAAAAAGCCTCCCATTTTCGGGAGGCTGGTAACACAAATGATTAAAATCTTTCTCGTCTTTTCTCATCATTTTTGCAAAATAAATATGAATGTCGGGAACAAAATATGAAGTGAGAAAGAAATGTCATAAGGTCGTATGATCAAAATTAAAACTCTTCCAGAATCATTGATTCTCTGATTCCTGAGACACTGGAAAGTGTAACGGTCAATCTTAAAATTGTGCCCGTACTCAGGTCATAGACATGATAAACATTGTATTCATTGGCACCTCCTGCAATATTATCATCTAAAGCGGTCCATGTATTTAGTGCTAAGTTTTTTACTGTTCTCAGCTGCCATACGGTGTCTGATGCTCCGGTTCCGTTTTGTCCGCTATACTCGGTATCCCAGATATTAAACTGTCTTGTAGCGCCTGTATTTATCCTGATCTGCCATGTTCCCCCAGTATTCGTAGAAGTATATCTGAAGGAATAAGCCCCGGATCCGCTATTTAAAACCAAGCTCGGGCTTGCTACGGCCAAACGCAGCTTTGTTACAGAAACTCCTGCATCTTCGGTATTTCCGGAGATCACATTCCCACTCGCATCGGTGGCTAATGTGGTAGCTGACGGCAGTCGGGTCATTTTCACTCCCGAAGCTCCGGCTACACGGCTGTCTACTTCAAGGCTATTTGTTGGCGCGATCGTTCCTATTCCCACCCTGCCTTGCTGTGTAACCGCTACATCATTGGTTTGCTGAGCTGCCGTAGGAACTCCTGTAGCAGGGTTGTCTTTCGCACCGTCTACATGAAATGCGGCCTGAGGATTTGACGTATTAACCCCGATCTGGGCGTTTATTTTTATAACTCCAAGTCCTAAAATCAGTAAAATGGCAATCTTTTTTTTCATAGCATCTTTTTTAAAATCAAAAATACTTGATTCAGCATTTTTTTTACTACAAAATATGTAGTAAAAGTACTACAAGCGGTACTAAAATCTTTACACCTATTAAAATAAATGACCAGAACAACTTTCCCCCTATTTATCTTTTCTAAATCAAATATGCCGGGGAACATATTCAAAAGGAGGAAAGTATTATCAATTATTAAAATAGCAGTTAAAAAATTATTTTATTGAATAAAAAGAAATCAAATCAGCGGACAAGAATGTCCTGTACTAATCAAAGGGTTTAATTGTTTTTTCATAATCATGGTTTTAGTATTCCAAAAATACAGGTTTATGATCTTTCCTCAAGCATAAAATCTGTACTAAAATCACTACAAAGCTGTACTAAAAGTACTACAAATGAATACCTTACAAGAATACACCTATAAAAAAAGCTTCCCGTAGGAAGCCTAAAAACACAAATGATGAAAAAAAATGTCTTTTTCAAGACATTCCAAAGATAATAAAAAAATTAACTTAGAGAAACAAATTATGAATTATATATCATTTTAATTTAAAAAATAAAAAAACCTCCCTATAAAAAGGAGGTTAAAAAACTCAGAAGATGAAAAATGTTCCTCCATCTTTCCCATCATTTAAAACTAATACTAACGTGGTGAACCATTATAAAAGGAGGAAAAATATGAATAATATATTATTTTTTCTGCACTGTTCCCAAGTTTCAAAAATATAGGATTTATGCTGTAAGCCGATACACTATCCTGTAATAAAACACTATAGACTGTACGAAGCAACCTACATATAGTACACCAGACAAAAAAATAAGCCGATGTGAAAATTATTTTAATAAAAGACTTAATTTTGACTATTAATTACCCATTATGGTTGATCCTAAGGAAATATTAAAAGAACACATCTCAAAATTTACTTTTCTTACCGAAGAGCAGTTCGATTATGTTTTTTCACATTTTACTATGATCAGTTTAAAAAAAGGACAGAGCCTGATCTCAGAAGGTGATTTCGTAAACCATGAATATTTTGTTCTGGATGGCTGCCTGAAAGCCTTCTATCTTAATGACAGCATGAAAATGTTTATCCTGCAGTTTGCAATGCCCAACTGGTGGGTGACAGATTTTGACGCGCTTTACAGCAAAAGCCGGGCAACCATTAATGTCGACTGCATCACCAACGCGAGTATTTTATCAATCTCCAATGAAGACAGGGAAACGATCTGTAAAGAAATTCATGAAGTTGAGCATTTTTTCAGGTGGCGAACGAATAAAGGCTATGTTGCCGCCCAAAAACGCCTACTTTCCTTTATGAATAATGATGCTAAATTCAGGTATGAAGAGCTTCTGTCGCTGTATCCTCAACTCTACAATTTAGTTCCTAAACATTTGATTGCCTCATACTTGGGAGTTACAAGAGAGACTTTAAGCAGACTTCATCAATAATTCTAAACCTAAATCTTACCCTAATCTTGCTTAAAACTTCCGATATTTCGTGATGTAGGTCACGTAACTTTTTCCGTCAATCGGCTGACATTTGTATCATCATTTAAAACAAATCAAAATGGATACAAAAAATTTTAAAGTAAACAGCGAAAACAGTTCAGTTGAATGGATCGGGAGAAAAGTAACCGGAGCCCACAACGGAACAATCGAAGTAAAAGAAGGAAGTTTTACTTTTGAAAACAATATTCTTTCTTCAGGAAAATTTGTCATCAACACAAGATCAATCAAAATTCTTGACATCGATGATCCTGAAACAAATGCACAATTCGCCAATCATTTGGCTTCTGATGATTTCTTTAACTCAGATCAGTTTCCTGATGCCGTTTTTGAAATCAAACATGCAGAACCTGGTGAAAATAATTTTTACTATGTAACCGGAGATCTTACTATCAAAGGAATTACACATTCTTTGGAAACGACTTTACAGATCGTGAAGACAGACAACGTGGCAGTTTTGAATGCTAAAATTGTGATCGACAGAACAAAATTCAACATCAAATTCAGATCATCAAACTTCTTCAGCAATCTTGGAGATACTTTAATCTACAACAATTTTGACTTGAATGTTCACTTAGTTGCGGAAGCAATTTAACCTAAATTAAAAATTAACCTTAAAAATTTAACATCATGCCATTCATAAAAGTAGATGTTTTGCGCGAAGATCTTAACCGCGAAAAAAAACAACAGTTAATCAGAGAAATCAGTAAAGCTGTAACAACAGTTTTGAATAAAGATCCACATTTGACACATATCGTAATCAACGAAATCGAAGACGACAACTGGGGATACGCCGGAGAACAGGTTTCCGTGCTGAAAGAACAAGGATTTTCAACTGAAAAAAAATAAATCAGATATGAAAAAACAAACAGGAATCGTCACAGGCGCATCATCAGGAATCGGTTTGGAAATTGCCCGTTATTTTCTGGAAAGAGGCGATAATGTGGTAATTAATTCACAAACAGAATCAAAATTACAACAGGTTTATAACGAATTGGGAGCCGGCGAAAACCTTGCGATGGTCGCGGGAAACGTTGCAGATAAATCCGTTGGAGAAAAATTAGCAAAAACGGCGATTGAAAGATTTGGTTCGATCGATATATTGGTGAACAATGCAGGAATTTATGAAAACAAACCGTTTTTAGAAGTTACGGAAGAATATTTAGACAAATTTTTAAATACCAATTTAAAAGGAACATTCTTCACAACACAATCCGTAATCCCTCAAATGCAGAAACAAAAAGATGGAGTTATTATCAATATTGGTACACCATTGGTTTATCACGCGATCGCACAATCTCCGTCAACGGCACCGATTTCAAGCAAGGGAGCCATCCACGCTTTGACATTGCAACTGGCAGCAGAATTCGGAAAAGACAATATCAGAGTGAATGTCGTTGCACCAGGATTGATCAGAACGCCGATGCACGATGAAAATATTGACAATAATGCGGGAATTCATCTGATCAACCGCATCGGAGAACCTGAAGAAATCGCTCAGATGGTTCATGCTATTGCTAAAAATACATTTATCTCAGGCGCCATCATTAATGCAGACGGAGGAATGGGCGCCGGTCATCAATTGTAAAAATGAAAGCTCTGCTATTATTTGCATGGCTGTTTATCTTTCCGGTAAGCAGCTTTGCTCAAAAAATCAAAGTCATGAAAAAAGACCCGGTACAAGAAAAAGAAATAAGAAATTCCATCGAGCACTATTATCTTAAAGGAATTTATGAAGGGAATACAAGCCTTTTAAAGGAAATTTTTCACAAAGATGCCCTACTTTTCGGAGATATAAAAGGTGTTCCTTACTACAAAACCGCCACACAATATATTGAAGGTGTCGGAAGCAGGGTAAGTCCGCAAAAATCGGGGAAAGATTTTAAGCCGACAATCATCTCTATTGACGTGATAAACACGATTGCTACAGCAAAATTAAATGTAAAAATGTATGATTTTAATTACTATAATTTTATAACTTTTCATAAAATTGATGGTAAATGGCTCATTGTCAATAAAACATTAACTGATGTAGAACTTTAATTTTAAATTTTAAACCAAAATCATCAAAATCATGTGGAATAAAAACAGAATAACAGATTTATTGGGCATAGAATATCCAATTTTTCAGGGACCTTTTGGTGGCGGATTATCAACGGTTGAATTGACTTCTACAGTGAGTAATCTCGGCGGATTAGGCGGATTTGGAGCTTATACTTTATCTCCAGAAGAAATTGATGAAATTGATAAACAGATCAAATTAAAGACAGACAAGCCTTACAATCTCAATCTTTGGGTCAACGATCATGACATTATTGATCGGGAAAACACGGAAAATCAATATAAAAAAGCAGTCGAAATTTTCAAACCTTATTATGACAGCTTAAATATTGAAGTTCCTGCGCTCCCTCCATCTTTTGAGTCGAGATTTCAGAATCAGCTGCAGGTTATTTTTGATATTAAACCTAAGGTTTTCAGCTTTATGTTCGGGCTTTTAGATCCTGATATTATTGAAAGACTTAAAAACCAGGGAACGGTCGTTGCCGGAAATGCCACAACGTTGGACGAAGCCATCGCTTTGGAAAACATCGGTGTAGATATAATTGTTGCATCAGGTTTTGAAAGTGGCGGCCACAGACCTTCGTTTTTGGATAAAGCCGAGCTTTCAACGACGGGAACTTTTGCTTTGATTCAATTGGTTAAGGATAAAGTGAAAACTCCGATTGTAGCAGCCGGAGGAATTGCCAACGGTAGCGGAATTGCTGCAGCAATGACTTTGGGAGCAGAAGCAGCACAAATCGGAACTGCATTTTTAGCCACCGAAGAATCCGGAGCATTGCCAATTCACAAAGAATTTTTGTTTTCAGAAGCCGCAAAATCCACTACCCTTTCCCGGGCTTATACCGGAAGATTGGGCCGCGGAATTACAACAGAAATCACAAGAAAACTCCTGACAGCAACAGATCAGACCTTGCCTTTTCCTTTACAGACAACTTTTATTTCATCGATGAGAAAAGCAGCATTGGAACAAAAGAAACATGAATTGGTTTTCTTCTGGTCCGGACAAATCGCTCCCATTTTAAAACATAAAAAAGCATCAGCATTAATGGAATCTTTAATTAAGAATGCTTCTGAAATATTGAATAAACAGAACTGATTACATGGTCATTCCAATGTCGATCCCTTTGATTTTTCGGTAAAGATCAGTCGCATAATTATCCGTCATTCCGGAAACAAAATCGACGACTCCGAGAACCTTCTGATAATCGGTTCCTCTCTCGTAAAAAAATTGTTTCGGAATCAGCTTTAACGCTTTTGTATCGTAAGATTTTATCTGACCTTCCGTTTTCAAAATTGATGGAATAAAATGATCAAGAAGCTCATACATTACATTGTAGCCAGCGTTTTCGATCTCTACGACGGCTTTATGATTGTAAATTTTTTCAACCGAAAAACCCGCGATATCCTGTAACGCCTTGTTGTCAGATTTATATATATCAAGTAAGGCTTTATCAAGATTTCCTGCTAGTATTTTATCGAAATTTAATTTATACAGCTCAATTGATTTATTAATTAAAGCATTGATAACTTTTGCCCTCAAATAAGAAATTTTTTCATTCTCATTGGAAATTGAACTTAATTTTCTTTCTATTCTTGCGACATCATCCATTTCAGATTTTACCAGCTCAAAAAACAGGTTTTCACAGTCGGAAGTCGACACAATTCCCAATCTGTGGGCATCTTCCATATCGATAATATTGTAGCAAATATCATCTGCCGCTTCCACCAGCCAAACAAACGGATGTCTCTTAAAAATATGAGGCTCTTCGCTTTCTGAGATTAAATTTGTTCCTTTTGCTATTTCAAGAAAAATATCTTTTTCATTTTGGAAAAACCCGAATTTTTTTCTGTGAATAATTTTTTTATCTCTCGCAATTGCTTCACAAGGATATTTTGCAATACTCGCTAAAGTTGAGAAAGTCAACTGAATTCCGCCTGCATCTTTTCCCTGTTGTTGATGAGCCAAAACCCTGATTGCGTTGGCATTTCCTTCGAAATTAACAAGATCTTTCCATTCTTTCTCATTGAATTTAGGCTTTAAATCATTTTCATTCCGTTCAAAATAACTGGCAATCGCATCTTCTCCCGAATGTCCGAACGCCGGATTTCCAACGTCGTGACAAAGACATCCCGCCGCAATTACATTTCCTAAATTATGAAGGTAAAAGCCCTTCGATTCTTCCGTTAAATCATTTTTAAAATTCTCGGAAATATATTCCCCGATGACGCTTCCCAAACTCCTTCCAACAGACGAAACTTCCAAAGAATGCGTCAAACGGTTGTGCACAAAAACACTTCCCGGAAGCGGAAAAACCTGCGTTTTATTCTGCAGTCTTCTGAAAGCCGATGAGAAGATAATTCTGTCAAAATCTCTTTGAAAATCCGTTCTTGAAGCAATTGTATTCGGGTTGTTTCCTGTACGCTGACTGGTGAAAATCTGGTTTAAGTTCATCATTTTTCAAAATTACTCCAAATTTTATTTTTTATGAAGTAATCTATTTACTTTTTTCTTAAAACCCACATTTATGATCAATAATCCATTCGTAAAAATTTCCAGGAAATTCAAGTTGTGATTAATTTAATTTTGTTATTATTAAATCTGTATTTAAATATTTCATTATTAATATAAGTAAATATTTTACGCTAATTTTTATTTTAATATTAAAATCATGGCAGAATAATTGTATTTGATCCAAGTATACATTCAACACATGCCAGAAGGTCCATCCATATTATTAATGAAAGAAGATCTGCAAAAATTTGCAGGTAAAAAAGTTGTGAAAGCAGATGGAAACGCTAAGTTCGAAAAAGAACCTTTAGAAGGGAAAATTTTAAAGGAAATCCGGACTTTTGGAAAACAAACTTACCTTGTTTTTGATGAAATAAGTGTAAGAATTCACTTGCTGATGTTTGGTTCTTATAGTATTGATGAGCAGACAAAACCCGATAAAAGCTTACGTTTATCTTTACAGTTTAAGGTGGGCGGAATGTACTTTTATACCTGTTCGGTGAAGCTTATCGACTCAAAAGGCCTGGAAAAAATCGACTGGGAAGCCGACATTATGAGTGAAGAATGGAATCCAGAAAAAGCTGAAAAAAAATTAAAATCAAACCCGGAAATGATGGTTTGTGATGCTTTAATGAACCAGGATATTTTCTCGGGAGTCGGTAATATCATTAAAAATGAAGTTCTTTTCAGGATTGGTGTACAGCCGGAAAGCCTTCTCGGAAATATGCCCCCGAAAAAGATTAAAGAGCTGATTACTGAAGCCAGAAATTACAGCTTTGATTTTTTAAAATGGAAAAGGGATTTTGTCCTTAAAAAACACTGGCTTGCCCATACAAAAACTGTCTGCCCGAAATGTGGGGAAAAACTTATTAAAAAGCAGACCGGCAAAGGAAAAAGAAGAAGTTTTTATTGCGTGAATGATCAGACATTATATTAATGTTGAATTGATCATCTATTAAAAAACTGCTTTAACTTTAAACTTCTCTTTAAATTTACTTTTATCCTTGTTTCAGTTAATAATATCCGATCATTAATTTAGTCGGAAGTTTTTATTGTAGCTTTTCTTTCAGAATTATTTTCAAAATAATTTTTACTGTTTCAAAGTAAAAAAATACTATAAACCTTATAATAAGTAAAATTTGAAGAAATTCATCGTTTAAAAAGAAACATACAATTCACATTTAAGTGATGAAAAAATTGATCACAATAATTTTTATTAATACAAAATAACATTTCAATTTAAAATTTCAACGTAATATATCACTCACAAATGATAATATTATGCATATCATTTTTTCTTTTTTGTTTTATCAAGTCTTAAATACAAGACATAAAAGCTTTATCAGATCAATAATTATTTACGAATAAGATAATAAAAATAACAATAATTATACAAAAACATATTAAATATTTGTAAACAAAAAGCTACGAAAACGTAACATAAAAACATATAACTAACTGATAAACATCATAATTATTTCATTTGGCACATCATTTGAAAGTTGTAATATTGCAAATGTAAAATTGATAATAAAACGTCAAATAATTAAAAATAAAACAAAATGGTAACTTACATTGGAATCGCAACATGTTTAATAGTATTTTCTTCTTACTTCATGACAATAAAGAGAGAGAATAACTAAGAATTTTTAAGAATGAATTTTCTCAAGTAGAGAAGATATGAATGTATTGTTTATGTTTAATCTGATAAAACAGATTTAGCTCTTTTACTCAAATAGGAGTAAAAGGGCCACAAAAACATAAAAAAACCTTTATAAAACGAACAAATTTTAGTATTATATAGTTTAGCCGGGCTTTTAGTCCGGCTTTTCTTTTTCTATAAATTCAAACTTTATAATATTTTATCTTTGCAAAGAACTTGTTAATTAAAATCCTTCAATTTTATGAATCTGTATGACCTTATTATTCAGGACAAAGAAAAAGTAGCGCTCAATGATGTTTTTCTTGAGCTAAAAAATAAGGAACAGTTTGTACAGCTCGTTAAAGAACACACTTATATCAAAGAACTGCAGAAATACGGATTGCCTGTCAATAATAAAATCCTTCTTCAGGGAAGTTCGGGTTGTGGAAAAACCATGACTGCCAAAGCAATTGCCAATGCTTTGGGCAAAAATATTATTATTCTTAATTTAAGCAATATTGTTTCATCACGAATCGGGGAAACATCTCAAAATATTAAAATGATTTTTGATAAAGCTTCGAGAGAAAGATCGGTTCTTTTTCTTGATGAACTCGACCAAATCGGGAAAGCAAGAGGCAGCGACGACAAAGATGTAGGCGAAATGAGAAGACTGGTGAATACTTTGATCCAGTTGATCGATTATTATCCCGAAAACGCCCTTTTATTGTGCGCTACGAATCATCCTGAAATTATTGATTCTGCTATTATAAGACGTTTTCAGTTAAAAATTAATTATGAAATGCCTTCTAAAGATTTTTTGGATCGATTTTATGATAATTTGTTGTCGAAATTTCCGGAAGATTTGAGGAATATTGAAAGGAAGTATGAGGTTTCTTTTGCGGAAGCGAAGGATTATGCTTTTACAGTGGTGAAAGGGAAGTTGATTGAGAAGTTGGAAGGAAGGGAAACAGCACAAATATTATAAGATATATCATTATTTTAATATGTAAAATTTTCTAACAAATTGAATCACATATGAAATTAATATTCTCTTTATTCTTATTAATAATCTTAATTTCCTGTTCTCAAAAATATACCGGAGAAGTAAGTTTTAAAAGCTGCAAGGTCAATTATCCTCTTCATGATGAAGAAAAAGAAAGGAAAATTAATTATGAAGCAATTCCAAATCAATGGGAATATGAGTCTGCATTGCGAAAATTAGCTCTTTGTTTATGTGATAAATATCTTCAAAAAAACGATGAAGAAATTAAAGAAAAAATCATTGAAATCTATAAATATAAATTCGAGTTTTATAATAGAGACGATTCATTCAAAAAAGTAAATTTTGATTCTATTTTGATAAATAGAAAAGAAATTTTCAATCCCAGCTTTTATTGAAGATTTAGTTTTTATATTTGGCTGTTTAAAAAATTTTAATTCTAATAAAACTAAACCTTATGAAAACTAAAAGCTTTTTAGTTGCTTTATCATTATTTACATTTAGTTCCATCTATTCACAAAAAATTTTCAATGCTATTAAAGATCAAGATGTTGAAAAAGTTAATAAACTACTAGATAAAGGGGAAGATATTAATCAAAAATCAAAAGAAGGCATTACACCTTTATATTCTGCAGTGGGTACAGGCAATGTAAAAATAGTTGAACTTCTTATCAATAAAGGTGCTGATGTGAATTTACCTTTGGAATCGACAGCAACACCGCTGAATTTTGCAGCTCAGGAAGGATATACAAAAATTGTTGAATTACTTTTAAAAAATAATGCAAATCCAAATTTTCAGGATGTAAACGGATGGTCGGCTCTACGATTTGCCACAAGAAATAATAAAATGGAAGTTGTGAAACTTTTGGCGGAAAATAAAGCGATAATAGATACAAGAGCAAACGATCTCGCAACACCTTTTGCAAGTGCTATTGGAAAAGGTTATTTAAATATTGCTGAATATCTTATCCAAAAAGGTGCAAATATTAACAATATTGATAAAGATAATGAAACTCCAATAATGTATTGTGCTCAGGGAGGAAATTTGGCAACCGTGAAATTCTTGCTCAAATTTAAACTTGATTTGACCATTAAGAATAAAGATGGTAAGACCGCTTTGGATATGGCTAAAGAGAAAAATCACACGGAAATCGTAAAATTAATTCAGGAGAATTTAAAGTAAAACTTTATTTTTATGCATCATAAAACATTACTTTTCATATCCGTTTTTTTAATTTCAAATCTAATAAATTCCCAGGTTCATAAAAATTGTTTAAATGATGATAAAATAAATTTTTGGAAAGAATGTAAGCAGAATAAAGTAGAATGGGATTCTGTTAGTTACAATGATCAAAAAATAAAATTTTTTATTGTACAGCAACATTCATATAATGGGCTTAATGATGAGTGTATATCCAACGGTTTTTTAATTTTACCCATTGATGAATATGATTTAAAGAGGAAAGAATTAAAAACAATATTTAGATTAATTAATCAAAAAATAAAATTTACAGAATTTAGGGTCTTCTCAACTTGTGAATCTTTTAATTTATCTCAAACATCTTTTTGGGCTCCTGGGAAAGACGAATATTTAGCTCAATTCTATGTAGGATCATTAAACCAAAAAATCAAAATCAAGAAGAAAAAAAATCCCTCTCATCACTGAAAGGGATTTATTATATCTAAAACTTTAATTACTAATTACATATAAGCTTCAATCGGCTCACAAGTACAAACTAAGTTTCTATCTCCGTAAGCTTCATCAACTCTTGAAACAGAAGCGAAAAATTTGTGATCTCTTACCCACTCCAGCGGATATGCTGCTTTTTCTCTGCTGTATGGTTTATCCCAAGAATCAGAGATTACAATTTGCTCTGTGTGAGGGGCATTTTTCAATACGTTGTTGGTTGCGTCTGCTTCTCCGTTGGCGATTTCATCGATTTCATGCTTGATAGCAATTAAAGCCTCTGCAAAACGGTCGATTTCTGATTTGCTTTCAGATTCTGTAGGCTCGATCATTAATGTTCCTGCAACCGGGAAAGAAACTGTTGGCGCATGGAAACCATAATCCATCAATCTTTTTGCAACATCAGCAACCTCAATTCCTAATGACTTGAACTGACGGAAATCTACGATACATTCGTGCGCTACTCTACCTTCAGTATTTGAATATAAAATAGGGAAATGCTCCGCTAGGATTTCTTTTAAGTAATTCGCATTTAAAATCGCATGCTCAGTTGCTTTTTTCAATCCTGAAGTTCCTAGCATTTTGATGTAAGCATAAGAAATATTCAGGATCAAACCAGAACCGTAAGGCGCTGCAGAAATCCCTTCAATAGCTTCTTTAGAACCAATTCTGATGTTTGCGTTCGTAGGCAAGAAAGGAACCAAATGTTTAGCCACACAGATCGGACCAACTCCAGGACCTCCACCTCCGTGAGGAATGGCGAAAGTTTTGTGAAGATTTAAGTGACAAACGTCTGCTCCGATGTTTCCGGGGCTTGTATATCCTACCTGAGCGTTCATATTGGCACCATCCATATATACCTGTCCGCCATGCTGGTGGATCAGGCTTGTAATTTCTTTAATATTGGCATCAAAGAATCCGTAAGTTGACGGATACGTGATCATTACACAAGATAAGTTCTCAGAATGCTGTTCTGTTTTAGCTTTTAAGTCTTCGAAATCAATTTCTCCGCTTTCAAGATTTTTAACAACAACAATTTTCATTCCGGCCATTGCTGCAGAAGCAGGGTTTGTTCCGTGTGCAGACTGAGGAATCAATACTACATTTCTGTGACCTTCACCTCTTGAGATGTGGTATTCTCTGATTACCATTAGTCCTGCATATTCTCCCTGAGCTCCAGAATTAGGCTGAAGTGAAGTTCCTGCAAAACCAGTGATTTCAGCTAAATCTTTTTCCAGCTCGCGAATCATTTCCTGATAACCTCCGGCCTGATCAACCGGTACAAATGGATGAACTGCTCCCCAATTTTCCCAGGAAAGCGGTAACATTTGAGTAGCGGCATTCAGTTTCATTGTACAAGAACCCAGAGAAATCATTGAATGTGTTAATGATAAATCTTTTCTTTCCAGACGTTTGATGTAACGCATCAATTCCGTTTCTGTATGGTATTTGTTGAATACTTCTTCCGTAAGAATTTCGTCTTTTCTTAAATTCTCTTCAGGAATGCTGTATCCTTCTTTTATTTCTAATTTGAAAGTCTGCTTATCTTTAAACTGAGCAAAAGACGCCATTAGAATATTTAATTTTTCCAATGTTGTACTTTCGTTGATCGCGATGCTTACAACGCCTTCTGTGAAATAGTTTAAGTTAAGCTTATGATCCAGCATCATTCTCATCAGCCTTCCTTTCTCATCTTCATTTAATAAAATTTTTACAGTATCGAAGATTGGCTCTTCAACCGCTTCATATCCTAATGCTTTAAGACCGTTTTTCAAAGCATTTGCTTTAAAGTGAATTTGGTCAGCAATATAGTTTAATCCTTTCGGACCATGATAAACAGCGTACATTCCGGCCATTACAGCTAAAAGAACCTGAGCGGTACAGATGTTTGAAGTTGCTCTTTCTCTCTTAATATGCTGTTCTCTCGTTTGTAAAGCCATTCTCAAGGCACGTTTTCCGTATGCATCCTGAGAAACCCCGATAATTCTTCCCGGAATATCTCTCTTATAATCTTCCTTACAAGAGAAAAATGCTGCGTGAGGACCTCCGTAACCCAATGGAATACCAAATCTCTGTGAAGTACCCACCGCACAGTCAGCGCCCATTGACGCAGGTGATTTCAGCTTAACCAAAGCCATCGGATCACAAGCTACAACTACCTGTAGATCTAATTTTTTGTATTCAACAATATTTTCTGTATAGTCTAAAACAACACCGTTTTTACCAGGATATTGTAATAAAACTCCATAATATGTTTCGTCAAACTGGTGAGTTTTGTGGTCACCTTCTACGATTTCGATTTCTAGCCCTTCAGCTTTTGTTTTTAAAACAGAAACCGTTTGAGGTAAAACAAGGTCTGAAACGAAGAATTTGTTTGCATTTGCTTTTTTCTGATCTTTTGTTCTGTTGTTAAAGAACATATGCATTGCTTCTGCAGCAGCTGTAGATTCATCTAATAATGAAGCATTTGCCAACGCAAAACCTGTCAAGTCACACACCACAGTCTGGAAATTCAAAAGAGCTTCCAATCTTCCCTGTGCGATCTCCGCCTGATAAGGGGTATACGCTGTGTACCAACTCGGGTTTTCAAAAATATTCCTCTGAATAGCCGACGGCAACAATGTATTGTGATATCCGAAACCAATGTAGCTTGTATAATCAGTATTTTTCGATGCCAATTCCTTAGAATGGATGAGCATTTCGTATTCTGAAAGCGGTTCTGAGATTTCAAGATCTTTTTCTAAACGGATAGAAGAAGGGATGGTTTGAGAGATGAGCTCTTCGATACTTGAAACGCCAACTTTTTCCAACATCGCCTGTTTATCGGCTTCATTTAAGGAAATGTGACGGCTCACAAACTGTTCTGTATTCATTTTTTATATTAGATTTTGTTTGTAAAAAAAGATTGGTAAAATTACAATTTTTTACATGATTGTACAACCTCCCAAAATTGCAGAAAAAGCAAAGAAAGTTTCATATCAGTTTTAAAATTAATGACTTTTGAATCTTTTTTTGCTTAAACTTTAATTTAGCATTTCTTAACATAATTGTAACTTTACTTATAAATGTTCAATAAAAGAACGTTCTTTTTTTAATAAAATTATAATACATTTTATCTAATTTTTTCTTTTAATTTTAAATCTAAAAAAGATTCTCAAAATCAGTTTTTGTATTGATTGTATCGTTTTTTCAATATTTCAGAAGGTAAAATAACAGGATAAGCTGTTAATAATCAGCTTTAAAACAATTTATGCAAATTTATTATCTATATTTATTCTAAATTAATATATTTGCAGCATGAATACGATTGTCCCTTTCAAAGTACCGGCTTTGACTCCTGCTTTTTCGTTCAGTAATGAAGATATGAATTGTGGCACAAAGAAATCCTGCTGCAAGAAGTTTAAAAAAGGAAAAAGATGTAAATCTTGTCCGGGAAGGAAGAAAATGGCTTAATTGCTATAGTTTTTCACTAAAAAATAAATCGCCAGAATCAACAGCAAAACAGCTGCGATTATTCTCGCAATTTTTGGCTGGCCATGCGGATTTGCAACTGTTCTCGGTTGTGATTTGAATAATTCTTCCGCTTTTTCTCTGAATTTTTCGCCTTCACTTTCAAAGACTTCCGTAATGGTAATTCCCTGGACTACTGTTTTATGCAAAAGCGAATTCGTCGCATGAAGTAAAATCTGGAATTTTCCGTCTTTAAATTCCGTTATTTTAAAAACTCTTTCTCCATAAGATTTTTCGAGTCCGAAAGGTAAAACTTTCACTACATCGGCATTTTGGGTCTGCCAGCTAATGATAATTTCCTCTCCTTTTTTCGCATGAATTTTATTCGCCGTAAACGTTTTGATCGCCGGCGGAATATTATATCTGAAACTTTTCTGGTGACTTTCTAAATTCTGGTCGTAAGTGTATCTTCTGCTTTTGTCGCTCAATGTTTCGTAAGCTTCCTGAATTTCACGAAAACGGTCTGCAAAAAAGTCGTCATTTTCGTTTTTGTCGGGATGATATTTTAAAGACAGTTTTCTATAAGCTTTTTTGATGTCCTCTTCCGAAGCATCATGAGAAATCCCAAGAAAATAGTAGTAATCTTTCATTTGAACTATGCAAAAATAAGGAATTTGGGATTGCGAGCAAAGCGAAGCAATCTCTTTTTTAACGCAAAGTTTGCAAGGATTTTTTGCAAGGATTGAATATATTTTTCGTTCGCAAAGACCTTTCACTCAGCACAGATTGGATGATTAGAATATACATTCAGTTTGTCATTCAGAGCGGAACGAAGTGGAGCGTAGAATCTATATTTATTTTGCAGGTATTTTTTTTAATCTTTGTTGAGATTCCTACGGAATGACAAACTGTATGGTGATTTTGTAATGTTGAAAAGAATGACTACCACTCTAGCCCCGATTGAAGAGAAAATCCTTTTTTGAAAAAAAAGATTGCAACGAAAAGCGGGATATAGCTTCAAACAATATAAGCAATGAGTGATTTTGGTAATAGAGATTCTTCCTTCGTCAGAATGACAATTGTTATATTTATAGTTTTGAGATTACTTCGTCACTTCTGAACTACATTCGCATACCTTCAGTCTGTTCGCAATGACGCAAAAAAATTCCGGCGCGGGAAGCTCTGCTTCCCGCGCCGGAATTAACAATTTCAATTTAGTTTACTTTCTATTATGCTTCTGCAATATTTTCTTTTTTCTCAAATCCTCTGTGGCGGCATCTTGAAGCAAATTCTTTCTTGAATTTTCCTTTCAATTCCTGATATTGCTCTTCATTCATTTCTCTGATCTTGTCAGCCAATCCGAAAGGAGATTTTTCTTTGATTCCGTATTCTTCGAAAATACCTTTTACAAATCTTTTTCTTTCGATTGCTTTTTTAGCGATCATTGCTATGCCGGCTACGGCTAATGCTCCCAGAGCACCTTTTAATACTGAATTTTTCATTTTTTCAAAATTTTAAATTTTACTACTTCTTGTTTTTTATATAGACGAATGAATTTTAATTTTACTTTACTACTTCTAAAATTTTTATTATTCGTTTGTTCTGTTGTGTCGGTTGAAAAATCCTCCTGAACATCTGTCTTTCCAGACTTCTTTAAATTTTTCTCTTTCTTCGGGAGATAGGCTCATCATTCTGTCTCTCATCATTTTCTTTTCTTTAAAATCTCTCATTCCTTTTCCAAAATGGAAACCTCCGAAAAGGATTTTACTTAAAATCAAAATTCCCATTGCCTGCCAATAGGTAATCGATTTCACGCCTAAAATATCGGGAAGCAGACAATTCCAAAGGGACATGACGATCCATGTAACTCCCAGTAAAATCAATGGTGGACACAGAAATAAAAAAATCCACCCTTTTTTATGTTTATGATTCATATCTTTCTTTTTTTACTAACTATTTAAATCTTCGTATAATTTTTTCAATCTGTTTCTCAAATGCTTTATCGCATAGTTTTTCCGACTGATAATTGTTTTAATATTTTCGCCCTGCTCATCGGCTATTTCCTGGAGGGTTTTGTCGTTGAGCTCGTTTTCTACATAGACGAGCCTTTGTTTTTCAGGCAATTCATCCAATGCTTCAAAAAGCTTTTTCCAAATTTCATCCTGAAACATTTTCACTTCCGGACCTGCGCTTTCATCAAGCAAAAGAATGTCTTTTATGGAAAAACTTCCGTCTTCATCTTCGTAGACAAAATCTTCAAGATTTTCAGTTTTCTTTTTTCGGTATTTGTCCGTGATTTTATTTGCTGTCACTCTGTACAGCCAGCCGCCAACGTTCACAATTTCAGAAAGATTGGTAATACTGCTGAACTGATACCAAACCTCCTGCAGAATATCTTCCGCATCTTCCGTATTTTTTACTTTCGGGCGAATGTAAGACATCAGCTTTCCGCCGTACTTTGTAACGGTTTGTGAGATGATATTTTCCTTCTCTTTTTGCGGCATTGTTATTTTTTCGACAATCTCCATATTGCTATGACGATTGATATTTTTGTTTTACTTTAATAAATTTAAAATATTTTTCCGGAAATTCAGTTTTTCTTTTATTAATCGTGTTTTTAATTGTTTTTTTGTAATCATTGATTTTAAATAAACACTAATAACACAAATCTTTACACTAATGCCACAAATAATTTCCATCGTGTCATTTGTGAAAATCATTTGTGCTATTTGTGTTTAAAACAAAAAAACGGAAAGCAAAAACACTTCCCGTTTAATTAATTATAAAATTCTAGCTTATTTATTAAAATTTTCAGCAAAAAAGCCTAACATTGATTTATACAGTTCAAGCCTGTTGGGTTCTTTTCCGAATCCGTGTCCTTCATCGTATTTTACCATGTACGGAACTTCAAAACCTTTTCCTCTCAATGCTTTTACGATCTGATCAGATTCATTGATATTCACTCTTGGATCATTCGCTCCCTGAACAACAAATAAAGGTTTTTTAATCTTATCAATCTGGAAAACAGGCGAAACTTCTTTTGCAATTTTTGCTTCTTCAGGATTATCCAAATCATACCAGATTTGCTTTACCATTTCTTTGTAAGGCTTCCAGTATTCCGGAAAAGAGTCGAAAAAGGTGAAAATATTTGAAACTCCCACGTAATCAACGCCACAAGAATATAAATCCGGAGTTTTGATCAACCCCATCAAAGTCGCGTAACCACCGTGACTTCCACCGTAAATGGCCACTTTATCTTTATCAACCCAACCTTGTTGAATGACGTATTTTACCCCATCTTCAACATCATCCATCGCTTTTCTGCCGATTTGCTTATAACCCGAAGTCTGAAATTCTTTACCGTAACCTCCTGAAATTCTGAAATTAACCTGCAACGTCGCATATCCTCTGCTCGCAAACAATTGCGTCTCAGGATTGAACCCCCAATCATCTCTGATCCCTTGCGGGCCGCCGTGAGGATTAACAATTAAAGGGACTTTTTTGCCTTCCAGAGCGGCTTTCGGCATTGTAATGTATCCGTGAATCGTCAAACCATCTCTGCTTTTAAATTCGATCGGTCGCATTTCTGCCATATCCTCTTCTTTTAACTGCGGCATTAAGTCGAAAAGAAGTTTTATGCTTTTTGATTTTGTATCGTATTCATAGTATTTTCCGTACAGCTTGTCACTGTCAACAACGACCAAAAGCTTAGTATCATTATCATCGGAGGAAGCTATATAAAACTGTTTATCTCCAAATTCGGAAGCGAGCTTATCATGAACTTCCCTGTAAAATTTACTTACCGGAATTGTCTCATTTTTAATTCCTGTGTAACTAATGTAATCAAGCTCATAATTTCTGTTTTTTCCGGCAACACTGATTGAGCTTACATCAAACGTAGGATTTGAATAAATTTCTTTAATAACAGCATTTTTCTTTAAATCATACAAAACAATTTTTGTTTTATCACTGTCAAGATTTGATACAGCGTATGCTTCATCTTTATTATCGGAATTATCGTTAAATCTGATAATGCTGAATGTATCTTTCCAATCCGTTGATTTCAAAAGATTGAATTTACCTGTCTGTAGATCTTTATAATATGTTTTGGTTGTCAACCCGTTTTCAAGAACAATATATCCTCTCAGATTACCGTCTTTATCAAAAAGATAATCATCAATCGGACTATTAACATCTTTATTTTCATACAATTGCGTCATTTCGCCTGTATTGAAATTGATTTTATAAGGTTCAAAAATCTGCTTATTGTTTTTATTCATTGTAACAATCACAAATTCAGTGTCTTTGATCAATCTTACGGAACCTAGAGTAATGCCTTCAAAAGGAGTTAAATCTTTAAGGTTTTTCCCGTCAATATCTGCGGCATACAAATGGATATTTTCATTTCCTCCTTTATCCTGAGTATAAAAAAGGCGTTTTTTATCAAGCCAGCCGTAGCTTTTGATCAGGTCGTCTTTTTCAACAAGTGATTTTGTAATTTTTCCTGTTGTAAGATCTTTTACGTAAACATGATTCTTCATGTCCTTGTCTTTTTCTTTGTAAGAAAGGTACTGCCCATCGGGAGAAATTTTAAATTGTGAAGCTTTTGGTCTTGCAAAATAGTCTTCAACTTTATATTTAAAATTCCCTTTATCATAAGAGATAAGCTTATCCAGAGTAGCCTTTGAAGAGACTAATGTAGGATCGCCCGGTAGCTTTTTGGTGCTGCTTTGTGCATTCATCATAATGGCTGATAGTACAACTTGCGCGGTTGTAAAAATTTTAGAATTGAGGTTCATACTAATAGGTTGGTTTGGTTCGAAATTATTATTTATATGTTTATCTATAAGACATTAAAACAATATAAAATGTTACAAAAATTTCTCTCCATTCCTAAAATTTAACAAAAAAACGGAAAGAAAAATTCTCCGCTTTAATTGTTACGATTATATTTAATTCAGATATATCCCGAAATACCACGTCCAGACAATTAAAATAACCTGCATCGGGATTCTTTCTTTATAAAGATATCTCATTCCGGGACCGGTGTAATCTCCTTTGAAGATATTAACCTTTTTCTTTGATGAATTAATATTCGCCAGGAAAACCAAAACAAAGAAAATTATTAATAAAATCGCAGTCGTTTCACGAATTGATGGAATCATTAAACCAATTCCGGCAGCGATTTCAATAATTCCGGTAAAATATACCCAAAACATTTTAGCAGGAATAAAATCAGGAATCATCAACGCCATTCCTTTTTGAAATTTAAAATGTGAAAGCCCCGTAAAAATGATGAAAACCGCCATTCCCAGGTTTCCTGAAAATAAAAAATTCCAGCTTCCCTGGAAGATTTTTGTAGCCAATAAAGCCAGAATAAAAGTCGTAAAAAGGATCGTTAATAATTTCATATTTGATTTTTATTTTATTTACCACAGATTTCACAGATTTGCAGAGATGATTGCGCATATTTTTTAATTGCAATATATAAAACGTATCATCTGTGCAAATCTGCGAAATCTGTGGGATAAAGGTAAATTATTTCTCAGCAAGATTTTTCACAATTTCCAAACCTTTTATAAAACCCGTATTCATATGCTCTTCCCAGTTTTTTTCGACCTGAACTTCTGTATGGAGTTTTGTTTTTCCGTCAAAATCTATTAAAATATATTTTTCAAAGCATCCGCTCCATTGCTTGATTTCCATGCTTTCGGTATCTTCTACTCCATTTTTATCCACCATTCCTAAATGTTTAAAAATAATCTGATTTGGCTCGTCTAAACTGTCGATTGTAGAAACCATTCCTTCATTGTTCATGTCCAGAAAATATGTTTTTCCTCCGACTTTCCAATCGGATTTCATTTGGGACTGAGAAGCGGGATTGAAAAACTGCGTCCATTCTCTGTAGGTTTCAGGATTCCAAAGAATATCCCAAACCTTTTGCTTAGGTGCATTGATTACTGTTTCGTATGATAAAGTTTCCATATTTTTATTTTTTGTGATCTGATTTAAATTAAACACTAATTTTATTTGTGAAAATTATTAATGATATTTGCTTACTAAAGTTGATTTTCAGAAAGATTTTTCACAATTCCCAACGCTTTTGGAAATTTATCTTCAAAAAACTCTTTGAATTCAGCAGGAGTCTGAATTTCAGCTTTTAATTCTGTTCCGTCATCTTTTTCCTCCAAAATATAAGATTCCGTTGCTTCTCCCCAATTTTGAGGAGCTTCAACCCCATCATAAATTTCTCCGAGATGCAAAAATTTCATTTCCTTATGAGGAATATTTTTCTCAACACGGCTGTACATTCCGTTGTTTTTAGGATCGAGAAATTTCACCGTACTTCCTTCCTCTAATGTCCCCTGATAAAACGAGCCTTCGGTAAAAGCTGTCGTCCATTGTCTATAGGTTATTTCACCCCAAAGTACGTCCCAAACTCTTTCCGGACTGGTATTGATCTGGATTGTATATACCAAAGTTTCCATTTTTACTATTTAAGTGGTTTTTAATTAATTTTATCCTCCTACAAAATCGCCTCCGTTAATATGAATGATTTCTCCGGTAATAAAGCTCGAATCCTCGGAAGCCAGAAAAACATAGGCCGGAGCAACTTCTGAGGGCTGGCCGGCTCTTTTCATAGGATTATCTTTTCCAAAAGTTGATAAATCATCGAAAGTTTCTTTCACAAGCGGCGTCCAGATCGGTCCGGGAGCAACTCCGTTTACGAGAATTTTCTTTTCTGCAAGATTTGTTGCCAGAGACCGGATAAATGTTGCAATAGCGCCCTTTGTAGCCGAATAATCAATCAGATGATCGCTTCCCCTGTACGCCGTAACTGAAGTCGTACAGATAATTCTGCCGCCTTTTTTCATTAAAGGTAAAAAATCTCTTGTTACGCTAATCATCGAAATAATATTCACATTAAAAGTTTCCTGAATCTGCTGGTCGGAGATCTTTTCAATATCATTTTTAGGAAACTGAATTCCGGCATTATTAACCAGAATATCAAGTGTTTTCCATTCTTTTTTGATCTTCTCCAAACATTTTGTTTTAAATGGTTTTTTAGAGATATCACCTTTCAGCAAAATGCACTTCCGGCCTTCTTTTTCTACCAGTTTTTGGGTTTCTTTGGCGTCTTTATCGCTTTCTTTATAAATGATCGCAATATCTGCGCCTTCTCGGGCAAAATGCACGGCAACCGCTTGTCCGATTCCACTGTCTCCACCAGAAATTACAGCTTTTTTACCAAGTAATTTTTTGCTTCCTAAATAGCTTTTACGGATAATTTCAGGAAATAAACCTTCTTGAGGAACTTTTGACTTTGATTGTGACTTATTCTGCGTCTTCATAAGCAATTTTTTTTCAAAATACTATCAAACAATAAGCCGAAATCACTTTTAAGAATTATAAGCTTCTTCTAAATCTTTAATGATAATTTTCTGCATTTTCATCATCGCCTGAACTACTTTCTGAGCTTTTTCCTGATCATGATCGCTCATCAGCTGAATTAATTTTTTCGGAACAATCTGCCAGCTAAAACCATATTTATCCTTTAACCAGCCGCACATGCTTTCCCTTCCTCCACCGGAAGTCAGCGTATTCCAAAGATGATCTGTCTGCTCCTGATCATCGGTCATAACAACCATCGAAATACCTTCATTGAAATCAAATTTGTGGTCATAAGAATTATCCATGCAAAACAAATTGTATCCGTCAATCACAAAATGGGCGTGCTGTACATTTTCAGGAACTTCGTTTGCTTCGCCTCCATCTTTATATTTTAATACATTTCCAATGCTGGAATTCGGGAAAGTCTGCGTGTAAAATTCCATTGCTTCCATCGCTTTTCCGTTATTTTCATGAATAAACATTAAAGTCGGAACAATTTTCTGGTCATTTTGTTTTTCACCTAAAAATATTTGCCATGTAACCCCGAATTTATCACGAACCCAACCATATTTTTTACTCCAGGGATAAGAATCCAAAGGCATCAATGCCATTCCGCCTTCCATTAACTGGTCCCAGGATTTCTGAACCTCATCTTCCGTTTCACAAATTACCATGAACGAAACTGAGGCATTTTTTTCAAAATGAGGCCCGCCGTTCAGTAACATAATTTTTTGACCAAAAAGATCAATATTCATTACAACAGGTGTATCTGCGGTAATTTTTCCGTCAAATACTTTACAATAAAATTCTGCTGATTGTTTTGCGTCTCCGTCGTACCAAAGACACGGGAAAATATCGTTGTTCATTATTTTAAATTTAAGAGTTGATTTGTCATTGCGAGCGAAAACGAGGCATCTTTTAATATTTTATTACTTTAAGATTAAAAATTTAACAATTAAGATTTAGTTAAGTTTTTATGAATATTAAGTTGAGATTGGTTCGCTCGCAATAACAAAGTGAATGTTTAGTTTTAATTATTTTTAAAAGAAATCTGATTTTCTTTCATATAAATTTTTAGCTTTTGCATTGCATTTTTTCCGAAACCGTGAAGCTGCATAATTTCTTGCTCGGAATAATCCGACAGTTTTTCTAAAGAATCGATTTTTTCTTTTTCCAAAGCCCGTCTTGCTGGCATCGCAATGATACCTTTTAAAAAATCTCCTTCCACAACATGACTAACAACGCAAATAGAGCTCAAACATTTCGCCATTATTATTAAGTTTATCATGATTGCAAAAAAAAGGTTTTTAGTTATTCTCAACGTATTTGTGAAAATTATTCAAAATAGCGTACCAGCCATTTCTTTGCATTTCCACAGGATTTTGTTTCTCCGGATCAAATATTTCGGTAATTTTTGTTGTATTTTCATCAATTTTATCGAAAATTACTTCTACTTTTCTACCATCCTCCATATGATATTTTATTCTCTCATTTGGGCTTACCTCATCATAAATTCCTTCAAAGTCGAAACCAAAGCTTCCGTCTTTAGCTTCCATCCTGGTTTTGAATTTCCCACCCACTTTAAGGTCATTTTCAGAACTTGGGCAATGCCAGCTTTCATCAGCAAAGGTCCATTTTGTAATATGTTCAGGATCGTTGAAATAATCCCAAACCTTTTGTACAGGCGCTAAAATTGTAATATCAATCGTAATTGGCTCCATATAATTGTATTTTTTTCAGTTGAATTAAAGGGCAACCAGAAATTCGGTTACCCTTTTATAATTTAGTTTAAATATAAGATTATTTTGCGTATTCTTCATTATAGTTCACCATCCAATGAATACCATATTTATCCTGGAAGCTACCGAAATAGTCGCCCCAAAACTGATCCTCAATCGGCATTTCTATGTTTCCGCCTTCTGAAAGGCCTTTAAAAATTCTATCAGCTTCTTCCCTCGATTCAGGGAAAATTGAAACATAATTGTTATTTCCTACGTTCAGCGTTTGTCCGAAACTTGGAACAATGTCTGAAGCCATCAATAAATCTCCGCCAATCGGAAGCGCGATGTGCATCACTCTGTTTTTTTCTTCATCTGAAAGATTTTCAGTTCCGGGAGCATTTCCCATTTTGTGGATTCCTCCAACGAATTCTCCTCCAAAAATGGATTGGTAAAAAGTGAAAGCTTCTTCTGCTTTCCCATCAAAATTTAAATACGGATTTAATTTAGCCATGATATTTTATTTTAAAAGTTTGTTTTTTTATTAAACACAAATGACTCAAATATTTTTCACGAATAGCACTAATAAAGATTTGTGAAAATTTGTGTAAAGAATTTGTGTTATTAGTGTTTTATTTTAAACGCAAAGAGCGCAAAGATTTTTTAATCTAATTGAAAATATTTTTCGTTCGCAAAGGCGTTTCACTCAGCAAAGGCTGAACGTATAAGTTTGCCATTCTGACGAAGGAAGAATCTCTCCTAATAATATTAAACTTATTTTTTTTTAAAGTCTAAAAGCTTATTGATTTAAAAACTTCTCAATTTCACTCACCGTTGAATCAATCAGTTTCCCATCCACATTTCCTCCGAAATCAGCCATCATATAAGAACCGTGAGTTGCGGGAAGAATCATTAGCTGAGCGTTTTCCACCAAACGCCACATTTCAACAGTGTGTTCGGGTTTCATCACATCTTTATCGCCGGAAATGAATAAGGTCGGAGATTTTATTGATGTTAAAATTTTCTCGTGCCAATCTTCGAAAGTCTGCATTCTTTTGCTGTCTTTGTCGAAAAGATTTTCAAGTTTTGAAAAGTCGGGATTTAAGTTTAAAAAGTTGATTTTCAAAGGTTCAGGCATTGATTCTAAAGTTGCTTCTGCCATACTTTCGAAAAATCCGTTCATCATTCCGTTTTTTTTGTAAAAAGCCGATGCAACGATCAGTTTTTCAACCATTTCAGGATGTCGATGAGCTATTTGCATTACCGTATTTCCACCGTTGCTGAAACCCCAAAATGAAGCTTTTTCAATATTTAATTCTCTCAAAAGAGCGGCAACATCATCGGCATCCTGCTCAAAGGTTTCAGGAATGTCTCGGTGTTCGGTCATTCCGTGATTTTGGAGATCGATTCCGATTAATTGAAATTTGTTTTCAAGTCTTGAAATGACTTCTTTAAAATCAAACAAAATCGAAGAACCTCCGCCGTGAATCAATACCAAAGGCTTTCCGGAACCGTAGATTTCATAATACATCTGAATTCCGTTGACGCTTTTATGACCTTTTTCAACCGGATTCATATTAATATTTTAAATCTTTATCAAAATCATATTTCATTCCCTCGTAGCCAAGAATTCTGCGCATTAATCCTATTTGCCCGCACAGATAATCTTCACGACCGATGCACATTCCTACAAAATTCAGAACTGTTTCCGGGAAAAAATCAATATTCATTCCCATAGGAAAAGCTTTGTCTAATTCTTCATCGGAAATATCCAATAATTTGTTGTAAACAAGCGGTGAGATTTTATGAAAATCATCTTTAAGCTGTTGTAAAGTTGGATAATTCAAACTTTCATCCAATGCCTTTCCCTGAAAGAAAAAATCTTTAAATTCAAATTCCTGACTGATTCCTAAAACATTTCCCAACGCGTAACGCATATCGAGAAAATTTCCAACCATCCAAACGATGTGATTGGTTCTGCCTTCGATTCTTTTCAAAGCATTTTCTTCAGAAATTCCGTCGAGAACCATCAGAAAATTCTGACTGTGGCCTCGAAAAGCAGGAATTATGATGTCTAATTTTTTTGATTTTGGCGTATCCATTTGTTTTGTTTTATTTTTTTGTTTTCCACAGATCTCTTAGATTTACACAGATAATTGTGTTTATTTTTGTGATTTGTGTCTAATTTTCTCTCGTAGATTTATTTTATGGCTCCGGATTTTCCTAAAATCCTTCTGAGATAACCGAATTGGCCGCTGTGGTAAATTTCGTGAAGAGATAATCCTGAAACATCATTAATTATTGCAGGATCAAGGCTTTCAAGGCTGTTTAGTTTTGTTTCAAACTTATTTTGGGATTCTTTTAAATAAGATTTTAATTCTTCAAAGCTTACAAATTCATCTTTTCTCTTCAAAGGAATTTCACCTCTGTTGTAGCAGGAAAATTTTTCGTTATCCCAAACCGATTCTTCCCCTAAAATATTTAAAAACGCATTTCTTATGTAAATTAAATGTCCCAGAACCCAATTCATACAATTGGCTTCACCATTAGGAAAAATCATGGCTTCTTCGTTTGAAATATCATTGATATTCATTGAAATCACTTTGTAATTGCTGGATACCAGATATTTTATAATTTCAATATCGTTTGATTTTGCTTCCATTTAATTATCCTTGAGGAAGTTGAGAAAGATCTGCAAATGTTACATTCCAGCCATGCCCATTGATGTCCCAAAAAGAATTTTGATACATCCAGCCATAATCCTGCGGCTCCTCGTGCTGTGTTGCTCCGTTTTCCACCGCTGCATTCACCACCTGATCAACTTCTTCACGGCTATTTAATCCGATCGCCACCAAAACCTGTGTTGTATCACCTTTTGGAACCGGTCTTTCTGAAAAAGTCTGAAAATATTCTTCCGTCAGAAACATAACATAAATATTATCCTCTTTCATTACCACGCAAACAGCTTTCTCATCTGAAAACTGCTCATTAATCGTGAAGCCTAGTTTTGTCCAAAACTCTTTTGTTTTCTGGATATCCTTTACCGGCAGATTGACATAAATTTGATTGATGTTCATTTTGTAATTTTTAATGTTAAACTTTTAACCAAAATTACCGAGTTGCCGCGAAAGTCATCTTGTCATAAGGCAAGATTTAAATTTTCTTTGGATGAGAAACCAATTCTTTGCGGATTCTGCTTAAAGAAGTATCTGTAACTCCCAGAAAAGAAGCGATTTGCTTTAAAGGCGCAAATTGAATCACGTGAGGTTTTTGTTCTAAAAGATTGAGATAACGTTTTGTTGCAGAAAGGGTAAACATCTCTACAGAACGCTGTTTATAAACGAAAAGCTGTTGAGACATCCATGCCCTGCCCCATTCTCTGAGGTTCGGTATTTTGTGGAATAATCCCTGGAAGGTTTCAAAATCAAATCTCAGGCATTCGCAATCTGTAATGCAGACGATATTTTCCTGCGTCGGGATTCTTTGAAATAAGGAGGAAACTTCGATAATAATTTCATTTTCAACAAAAAAGTGTGTTGTCACTTCATTTCCGTTGAAATCATTGACAAATGACCGGGCCAAACCTTTCTCCAAAATATAATATTCATTGGCGGTTTTTCCTTCTTCAAGAATCATTTCTCCTTTCTGGAAAAATACTTTTTCATGGGCATGAAATATCTCTTCAAGCTCCTCGGATAAGAAAAAAGGGAAATCATAACAGATTTCTAAGGCTTTGTTTGTCATCAAGTCAATGTTTTTTTGAAAGGTTTTAAAATTAAAAGTTTTATTTAATATTTCAAAGCTCAGGAAGCAAATTGGCTGTTTTTTAACAAAGATTGGGAAGGCGCTTTGCAGATTTGGCATTTTAATTGAGCGTTCTATTATAATTAAAATGAAAAGAAAATGAAAAAATTACTCATAACAGCATTACTTGTAGGCACTTTTAGTTTAAGTTATGCACAGTCAGACTATTATAATGATTACAGAAGAAGCATTTCTGATGTCAACTGGCAAACGGTAATTGCAGATCTGTTACTGTCGAAAACACAGGCCAATGAAATATATGCCTTAAATGACAGATACGACAATTACAATTCGTGGAACAAGGTATATGTACACAACCCTGACCGGTGGAGAGAAGACCGATATACCGAGATGGAAAGAATCTTAGGAAGAGAAAAATATCTTAAGTTTAAAAATAAATATTATAAAGGCCAAAATCCTGTTGCCGTCTACAACAGAAACAAAAATAATGATAAACGGTACAAGCACATGGACAAAAAAGTAAAAGTGCACAAATCAAAACACGGAAACGGTCATCATTAAACAATCTATCAATTATATTTAATCTTAAAAATGGCTGGTCGCAGGACCGGTCATTTTTATTTTATCTATTGTTATTATTTTATGACGAATTATTGTTTGAATTTTATAATTTTGAACCATGGAATCTAGAGAATCAATAAAAGGATTTTACGAGCGAAATGCATTAAATAAAGGCCTGCAATGCCTAAAAACTCCGGGAGTCGGCCATTTTAATGTCTTTGAACGTGAAAATTGTTCATCAATTACACCATACAGCAGAAGAGATTATTATAAAATTTCATTGATTATAGGAAAAGGTAAACTTCATTATGCAGACAAATGGATTTATGTTGACAAACCCGCCTTGTTGTTTTCAAACCCTGTAATTCCCTATTCCTGGGAGGCCGAAAATGATGATCAGAAAGGCTGGTTCTGCCTTTTTACAGACCAGTTTTTACAAAATGGGAACCGTCTTGGAACACTTCAGGATTCACAGCTTTTTAAAGTTGGCGGAACTCCGATTTTCTTTATCAATGAAGAACAGCAGAAGACAATTTCTGATATTTTTATTAAAATGATGTCGGAAATCCAGTCTGATTATCTTCATAAATATGATATGCTTCGGGCCTATCTTCACCTTTTGGTTCATGAAACCATGAAAATTCACCCTGCAGAAAATTTTGAACATTATCAGAATGCTTCTCAACGCGTTGCCTCCTTATTTATGGAATTGCTTGAAAGACAGTTCCCTATTGACAGCCCCGAAGCTTATTTAAAATTGAAAACACCAACTGATTATGCGGAAAACCTTTCCATTCACGTAAATTCCCTAAACCGTTCTGTGAAGGAGATTACAGGCAAAACGACAAGCCAGCAGATCGCCTCCAGAATTATACAGGAAGCTAATGCATTATTGAAACATACGGATTGGAATGTCTCTGAAATCGCTTATGGATTAGGCTTTGAAGAGCCTGCATATTTTACAAATTATTTCAAAAAACAAACCGGAACAACCCCAAATGCAGTAAGAACTCATCTTGTTTGATTTTTATAATTCTTAGTTTGAATTCTATATTGTAATTATTTTGGCCTTGTTATAATTTTGTACCAATAATTTTAAATCACAAACAATCATGAAATTTAGAAAATTAGGAAACACAGGACAGCAGTTATCTGCTATTGGTCTGGGATGTATGGGAATGAGCTTTGCTTACGGACCCGCAGACGAGCAGGAAAGCATCAGCACGTTACACAAAGCTCTTGATCTTGGCGTAAATTTCTGGGATACCGCCGATATGTACGCAAACGGTGAAAATGAAAAACTTATCTCAAAAGTATTGGTTCCGAATCGTGATAAAATTTTTATTGCTACAAAATTCGGATTCAGGTTTAAAGATGGAAAAGCCAGCCACAGTGGTGCTCCCGGGACTTATTTCGACGGTTCTTCGGAATGGATCAAACAGGCTGTAGATCAAAGCCTTCAACGCTTAAAAATTGACGAAATCGATCTTTATTATGCTCACCGAATTGACCCAAATGTACCTGTTGAAGAGACTGTCGGAGCTATGGCGGATCTTGTAAAAGCCGGAAAAGTTAAATATCTTGGCCTATCTGAAGCTTCAGCTGAATCTATACGAAAAGCGAATAAAATTCATCCTATCACAGCTTTACAGTCAGAATATTCACTTCTTACAAAAGATATTGGAAAGGAAATTTTACCAACCATCAGAGAACTTGGAATTACTTTGGTTCCTTATTCTCCCTTAGCAAGAGGACTTTTCTCGAATATCAATGAAGTTCAGAATTTCGGGGATGATGATTTCAGAAAATCGCTGCCACGTTATCAGCAGGAAAACCTTGAAAACAACAAAAACTTAGCTCAAGAAATTAATGACTTTGCAGCTTCAAAAGGTGTAAAGGGAACTCAATTGGCTTTGGCCTGGGTCTTAAACCAAGGAGAAGACATTATCCCGATTCCGGGAACAAAAAGAATTAAATACCTGGAAGAAAATATTGCAGCGACCCAAATCGAACTTTCAGCATCTGATGTAGAAACCATCGACTCTATCTTGAAAAAATATCCGAATATCGGGGAAAGATATAGCGAAGGCTCTATGAAATTAGTAAATAACTAAAACATTCACAATTTTTAGGTTCCTGAATATTATAAACAGGAACCTAAGTTTTTTATGAAAAGATTTAATGACAGGAATGAAAACTCTTAAAGAAAAAAATCAATTTATAGCAACAATTCTGGCTTTTGCTGTAATACCCATGTCCGGTCTGGCGACGGATATTTATTTACCTTCAATGCCAAGCATGGCAGCCGAGCTCCATAAGTCGGAAGCCAGCATCCAGCTTACTTTATCTATCTTTTTAATCAGTTATGGAATAACGCAATTTTTTGCGGGAAGCATTGTTGATTCATTCGGAAGGTACAGAGTTTCAATGTTATCACTGGCTCTATTTGTTGTTTCGTTTATTATTACCGCTACAACAAAAGATATCATGGTAATTTACGCTATGCGTGTGCTACAAGGGATCTTGTCGGGTTTTGCAGTCGTTTCCAAGCGGGCTTTTTTTGTAGATGTATATGAAGGAGACAAACGGAAGCACTATTTAAGCATTATGACAATTGTATGGTCTGTAGGCCCCATTATTGCACCTTTTATAGGCGGTTATCTACAAAAACACTTCGGTTGGCAGTCTAATTTTTATGTTTTAGCAGGATACAGCTTGTTGCTTTTACTATTAGAATTTATTTTTTCAGGAGAAACTTTAAAAAAGAGGAATCCTTTTCATATTGATTTTCTGATCAAAGAATATAATTCAATGTTTAAAACCAAAGATTTTTTCTATGGTATGCTGATGTGCGGTTTAAGTTATTCAATCGTCATGTTCTTCAATCTTTGCGGATCTTTTATTATTGAGCATAAAATGGGATATTCTGAAGTAGTTGCAGGTTCTGTCTCGTTAATCCTGGGTTTTGCCTGGATGACAGGTGGTTTTTTAGGAAAAGCATTAATCAATAAAGCGTTTTTACCTAAAATTCGTTATGCCAACTTTATGCAGATTATTTTAATCATTTTGATGTTTGCGACTTCATATTTTACAAGTAACATTTACAGTCTGGTGATTTTTGCATTTTTAATTCATGTCACCGCCGGGTTTATCTTTAATAATTATTTCGCCTATTGCATCGGAAGATTCCCGAATTCCGCAGGGGTCGCAGGTGGTTTAACGGGCGGAGTCGCTTTCATCATTACCTCAGCCATAAGCTATGGAATTGTAAGCGTTATCAAACCTGAAATACAGCTGCAGGTTGCAGAAGGATATTTTGTACTTGGAATTTTAGGACTGTTTATTTTAAGTATGATTAAAATTAGAAAAGCACATATTTAACTGAATTTAAAAATTTAACTTATATTTTCTACTTATAATTTTCAACAATAAATCCTCTCATTTCTGGGAGGATTTATTTTTAACATAAGAAAACCTGAAAAGTTGATATTTTTTAAATATCGTTGTGCAATAGTAAAGACGTATGGGTTTTCTTTTTACTTTAAAAATTTAATTTCAGTTAAATTTCTTCAAAGATCAATTTTGGAGGATAAATTTTTCTATACATCAGATAAGTGATTGAAAGCACTGTAAATGCAACAATTGCGTCGATTGTTGCCGGAAAACCGAGCACTGCAATTTTCGAAAAGAATGCGAAAATAATATCAAAGAACATTCCCGCGAAAACCCATTCCTTTAATCTCAACAATCTGTTTGGAAGCAATAAAACTGCAATTCCGGATAATTTGAATACTCCCAAAATGTAGATGAAATGCGGTGGATAGCCCAATTGCCGCGTAATATCCCAAACTACAGGATTTTTTGTCAATTCAAAGAATCCGCTCGCTCCGAACCACAATGACATGAAGATTGCGCCTGACCAATAGATAATTTTTGATGTTTTTGTTTTCATAATTTTTTATTATTTTAAGGTTGTTATTACTTTTATAGTGAATATTTTATTAGAAACTTTTGTAATAGTTGTTATTCTGATAAAGGAAGAATCTCTATGAATAACAGAATTAATAACTGCGAATTTGTCCTTTCAGAATGACAAAATAATGCTTAAAAAACAGCTTTCGTAGAGCTTACAATTTCTCCGCTTTTTGTATTCTGAACCAATCCGATTACCTCCCAATCATTCGTATTAAAGTTATTTGGAAGTGGAAATTTTACAGTTTCTTCCGTAGAATTCAACGAAACAGGATATTGCTTCTGAACGATCTGCCAATGCTGTAAATGTCTGCCTTCATTTTCACCTCCTCCAATATTGGTTGATGAATTTTTTTCTATAAAAGTGATCAAAAGCTTATTTTTAGAATTTAATTCTGAAATTTTATAATCAAAAGTGATTTCTTTAGAAATAATTTCAGCTTTTAAATCTAATCTAATGCCTTCTGAGCTAAATAATGCACTTGAAATAGCATTTTCTACAGCATTTTTATCAGAACCTACAAATTCACTTTTCCCATTAACAACAAGCTGAGGCGTGTAAACCTGAGAGCTTAATTTATGGCTGTAATCCTGCTGACGCTGAGAGTTTTCGGCACTGCTGAACCGATCTTTCCAACCCAGCTTGTTCCAGTAATCAACGTGGTAAGAAAGGATATACACGGGCTTATCTTTATATTTTTTTGCGATCTGTCCCATCAAAGCATCAGCAGGCGGACAACTTGAACAACCTTCTGAAGTGAACAGCTCCAGGACGGCAAAACCATTGTTTTTAGACGATAAATTTTGATAAGATTTTCCAGCTTTATTCTTATATACAAAAGCAGAGACGATGAACATTAATGCTACAAAAGCTGCTGTTCCTATTAAGTTTTTTAGTATCATTTCTTTTAATTTGATTCAAAAGTAGATACCTTTTCGAGGCAAAAGAATACAAAAAAGGTTCAACCGGACAAATTGCAGGGTGAACCTTGAAAATATAAAACTGAATTTTTTTTAACTCATTAACGATCTTCCAGCCAAGAAAAAAATTGATGTGATTTCTCTTTATTGATTAATAATTTTTCGGGAGTCTCAATTGTCAATTTGACATAAATCTTCCGCTGAAAATAATGCTCCATTTCCTTAATTGCACTGAAATTTATGATGTATTGCCGATTAATTCTGAAAAATTGTTTCTGAGAAACCTGTTCCGCAATTTGTCCTAAAGTCTGGTTAAGCTGAAATTGCTGTTTATCGAAGGTCACGAGATGGGTAATCTCATTATGAATGAAAAAATATGCAATATTTTCAGTAGGAATTGTCGTGTATTTTTGATTTTTAAAAACTAAAAAACTACTTTTTGCAGCCGATTGGGGGTGGGTTATTTTTTGTAAAAGAGCTTCCAAACCGGGAATCTCTGATTTCTGAAAAAAATTCTTCAATTCATCAACTTTACTTAAAGCTTCTGCAATATCGCCACGCGAAAATGGCTTCAAAATATAATCAACGCCTTTACTTTTAAAAGCATCTAGCATGTATTGGTCGAAAGCGGTGCAAAAGACCACAGGACAAGTAATTTCTACCTGCTTGAAAATTTCAAATGAAAGTCCGTCTGACAGGTGGATATCCATGAAAATAAGATCAGGTTTAGCACCTTTCGACAAGGCTTCAACACTGCTTTCGATACTATCGTAAACGTCAATAATTTTAGCTTCCGGCTTTATTTCTACGATCAGGTTCTGCAGAGATTTTGCAGCCCGGAATTCGTCTTCAATAATGAGTATATTCATGGATTAAAGGGAGTTTTATTTGAAAGATTTTTTCGTCTGAGTTAATTTCAATTTCCTGCTCTAAAAGGTGCTTGTAACGTAATTTGACATTATCAAGTCCGATTCCTAATGAATCTTCGGTGGTTATTTTCTTCTGTATAGGATTTTCAATAATGATTTTATCTTCAGCATTATAAATCTTGATATGCAAAGGTTTGCTTTTTGAAACAATATTATGCTTAATACAGTTTTCGACTAATAATTGTAAGGTAAAAGGCGGAATTAATGTTTTTAAAACTTCATTATTCAATTCATCAGTAAGTGTAATTCCTTCACCAAAACGCGCTTTTTGTAGAAAAATATACGAATCAATAATTTTCATTTCTTCCTGAACTGTTATTAAATCCAACTTTCTGCTTTCTAGTGTAAACCGATAAAAATCAGACAGTTTCATGATAAAATCGACTGTTTCTGAATCGTTTGTTTCGGCCATTGATTTTAAGGTATTTAAACTGTTAAAAAGAAAATGTGGGTTTATCTGTTGTTTTAACAGTTCAAACTGAGCGCCGAGATTATCGCTTTTTACTTTTTCCAATTCAAGATGAACTTGTTGGCCAGCGTAATTATTTTGTAATAAACTCAAAAACATATAGCAGACAAGGTTGATTAAAATCCCGCGAACCTCGACCATCAGCATGGTTGGGCCGAAATTAATGTGCGATAAAATTAGCTGCTGGATCCACGCCAGACCAAACATCACGACCATCCCAAAAGCCAAAACAACCATTAATCTTGAATAAGAAATATTTTGTCTTCTTTTCCCTGAATTTCTGTTTAGCAAATAGATGTTGACATACCACATGATTATAGAGAAAGCCGCTGTTATGGCTGAATTCACGATGGCTTCCTCCCAATTAAACGCATGGGAAGCAAGTTGCGGAACCGAGGATAATATTCCCAGAAACAGTGAACTTATCCAAATGACGGCCTGTGAAATTTTTATTTTTTGCTGCTGCATGAAAACTTCGAATTTTGAAGATGTTAAGTTATGTAAAATGCTTTAAATTTAGTAGTGAATTGTGAATTTTGCTAACGCAAGTCAATTGTGAATTTCTAAAGTGAAAAAAATTCACAAGCGAAGCGAATTTACTATTCAAATTTAACTATTATGGTCTTACGACGGGTTTAAAGCTCGTGATATATTTTATCCTTTCTTCTTTATTGGGTTTAAAATTTTCTGTTTTAGAAAAATTTTGAATTTGATAAGAAATACGTCCGGTTTTATCTGCTTTAATCGTTTCAATACTTAAAAGTTCACCGGTTATGGTTCCTCCGATATATTGTGGATTTTCATGATATTTCCAGGTTACTAATTTTACCTCTGAACCAATTTTTAATTGATTATTTTCACCTGATAAAGATTCTAAAGTTATTTGATTTCCATATAAAGCGGAGGCTGTTTCTTTTTTTGTATTTAATGATGTTGAAATAAATTTCAAATTTCCCGGATCAAAAACAACACGTTTTAAATCTTTATCCGGCTCATCGATTTTACAAGCCATGAATAAGGCACAAAATGACATCAGGATGAATAGTATTTTTTTCATTATTTCTGAAGGTTTTTAATTAATCTTTCTGTATTTACTTTCATTGGAACATCAAATAAATATCCCGTTTTTTCGGCTAACTGACGATGACAGGCAATGCATGATTCTTTGGCGAACGAAGCTGTTTTTCCTGTCGGATGAAGGTTTTTCCCTGAAAATTTTGCAAATCCCCAGCCTTCCGTGTCCGTATATTTTTTTGAATCTTTTACCATAAATTGAGCATTTACAAATTCTCCCGCTCTTACTTCTCCGTCTGCTAATTTTTCCTGTTTCCAAACAGATTTTACGACGACACTTCCGTTTGGCCAAGGATGAAAATTTTCTGTTTCAATCGCTTTTACTGCAATATCATTTCCGTAAATTACACGGATTGAATTGTCGAAAAGCGTACTCATGCTGATAACTTTCCAGTTTTTGTAATCGTCTGAATATTTTATGCCGTTCGGTGAAATCGGAAATTTTGAAGATAAATTATTTTCTGATAATTTAATGTTTTGATGAATATTCTTCATCTCTTTTTTAGCAGGAGCAATGTTGGATAATGAAAGAGTATATTTTTTAATCGTTTCAACATCTTTTGTAGTAATTTTTGCAGAAGGATGAAGCAATGTATAATTATGTAGCGGCATTTTTCCGCTTTGAATCATGTTTAAAATGGCATACATTTTTCCCTGGTGCTCACCTGCCGAATAATTCCATTCTGAAAAATTTAAAACTTCCTGAGCTCTTTTCACGTCTTTATTCACCGCCCACGAAATCGGGGCAATTTTATCATACCAACTCAAATTCTGTTGATTTGAATGACAGTTAAAACATGAATTTTCCAGAATTGCGAGAACTTCGCGAGGTGCTTCTATTTTTTTTGCGACAGGTTTCCCCTGTAATGGCTTGTTGAAAAGCTGTAAAACGGCAAAAATGACTAAAACCGCCAGAAATAGGATGGCTATAGGTTTTATTGTTCTTTTTTTATTTACTGAGTCCATAATAATTGATTTCTTATGGATCAAAAGTAGATGTTGAAAGGAAATTTTGAAATGTAAAACCAAGTGAACCGGACAAATCAAAAGGTGAAACAGAGTTTTCCGGCTTTAAAATTTAAATAAAAAATGCCGGCAACAAAATTGCCGACATTGATGAAAATTTTTAATTTTTTATAAAATCATCCCACCGTCAATAATAATTTCGGTTCCGGTCATAAAGCTTGCAATATTATTGTCAGACAGATAAATAACTGCCTTTGCTACATCTTCTGATGTTCCTATTTTTTTCAATGGAATTTGGCTGATCATCCATTCATTCAATCCGCTTAAAGTAGCTTCATCTAATCCTGCTTTAGACATAATTTCTGTTTTTGTAGGTCCCGGACTTACCATATTTACCCGGATTTTTCTTGGCGCCAATTCTGCAGCGGCTGTTTTTGCGATTGAATTTAAAGCTGCCTTACTCGATTGATAAACAGAGCTGTTTGGTCTGTAAGTCGTTGCCACATTTGAAGACAAAAAAACAACTGATGCTCCGTCATTTAATATCGGGATGAATTTACTTAATGTGAAATAAGCTCCTCTGAAATTAATATTCATCACATTATCAAAGTTTTCTGCAGTCATATTTTCAATTGATCCCAAATTTCCTGTGATTCCTGCATTGATAAATAATATGTCTACTTTTCCGTATTGCTTTTCAACTTCTGTCTTCAAAGATTCAATTTCCTCCAATTTTCCCTGATCTGCGACGAAAGGTATTGCTCCCAATTCCTCAGCTGCCTTTTCTACAGCTTCTTTTCTTCTTCCCGTGATAATTACTTTTGCACCTTCTGAGATTAATTCTTTTGCGGTTGCATACCCAATTCCGCTGTTTCCACCGGTTACGACAGCTAATTTGTTATTAAATGTATTCATTTCATTAAAATTTTTGACAAAGTTATTGCTAATTGATATACTTTTGTAATCAGTATCACAGAGTATATCAGTATCATTAATTATATCATGTAAATTTGCAGACATGGAAAGAGATCAAACCGAAGAATTACGGGCATTGCAGGATACCCTTTATTTTATTGGAGGAAAATGGAGAATTCCTGTTATTAATGCTATCTGCAACGGAAATAAACGTTTCCGTGAAATTGAAAGAAGCATCCCCGGAATCACCACAAGAATGCTTTCAAAAGAGCTAAAAGATATGGAATTAAACAAGCTGGTAAAACGGAATGTTTATCCTGAAACTCCTGTTTTAATTGAATATGAAGCAACAAATTATTGCAGAACTTTTGGCAATATTATTCAGGAGATGATTATTTGGGGAAGAGAACACAGAAGGGTTATTGTTGAAGATAAATTCAACGTATCAGATAATATTGATGAAAAAAATTAATATCATGATGAATTCTTTTCATTTTTATTGAATGTCAATAACATATACCTTTGTCGATAAAATTAAATCAAAATGATTGAAAAAGAAATCAGAGCAATGTTAGAAAGATATTTCGATGTATTGCAGACTCAGGATCTTAATGAATTTGACAAAGTTTTTAATGCCAATTGTGTATTATATTCTGCGCAGGACAATAATTTTGTAGTGAGACCTTTTCAGGAATACAGAGAAATGGTAATTAACAGGAAATCACCTGTTGAGCTAGGTTCCGGCCGTAAAGACGAGGTTATTTTACTGGATATTTTATCCGACGAAATGGCTTTTGTTAAAGTTCGTCTGCAATTATTTGATAATATTATGGTAGATTATCTGAATATTGTAAAAACAGACGGAAACTGGAGCATTGTTTCTAAATTGTTCTACAGAGAAGGCTCTGCTGTATAAGCTTTTAAGTAAGAAATTCAGTATATTTTAATTGACTAATTCGCAAAGTTCCAGCTTTAAATATTCTATAAATTTATTAAAGTAATCAGGATTTTTCACGTCTTTCAAAATTGAAATATATTGAATTCTTTTTAATCCGTTTTCTCCGATTTTAATTGATTTTAAAGTGGGATTTATTGCTAAATGCTGTTCTGCAGACCATTTTGGCATTGTCATGATGCCCATTTCAGCTTTTATCATTGATAAAGAAGCTTCTGTGAGAGGAATCGGAATTATTTTTTTCGGAACTATATTTTGTGGCTGCAAAAATGAGTTATAAACCGTTACTTTTTCCAATGGTAAAGAATGAATGATCAGATTTTCATTCTCAAAATCATTTGCCAAAACATATTCTTTTGAAGCTAAATGATGATTTTCAGAAACGATTAAAACAATTTCGTCTTCAAAAAGTTCTATAAATTCTAAATTTTTATTTTCTGCCACGTCAGTTGTAAGCGCAATATCCAAACTGTGATCCAAAAGGCTTTCCAAGGCATTATTGGCTGCATGTATAGCGATATTGAGATTGACTTTAGGATAAGAAATATTAAATTTTTTCAGAACCGGAGCCAGCCAGTGATATCCCGAGAAGCATTCGCTGCAAAGATTAATTGTGCCCGTATCTCCGTGTATCAGATTATTAATCTCATTTTGAGTGCTGTAAAGCTTATCAAGAATCTCATTTGCAGTAGCATACAGCTTTTCGCCGGCTTCTGTCAAAATCAGTTTTTTATTACTCCTGATAAAAATATCCGTGCCTAATTTCTGCTCGGCTTCCTTTAGCTGATGGCTTAATGCAGACTGTGTTAAATGTAATTTATGTATCGCCTTTGTGATACCGCCTTCTTCAACAATGGCCTTTATTAATTTTAAATGTCTGATTTCCATCTTTTAACATATAAAAATTCCCCCTTTTTGTGAGGGGGAATTGTATTGATTTTTGTTAGATTCCGTCGATAATTTCATTTAAAACGGTACTCGGTCTCATGGCCGCATACGTTTTATAGGTATCAGTTTTGTAGTACCCGTCAATATTTTGAGGCTTACCTTGAGCACCTATTAATTCAGCATTAATTACTTCTTCATTTTCATGCATTGCTTCTGCAACCGGGGCAAAGTGAGCCGCTAATTCAGCATCTTTTGTCTGGTTAACCAAAGCTTCCGCCCAATACATTGCCAAATAGAAGTGAGAACCTCTGTTATCGATCTGTCCGACTTTTCTTGCAGGAGATTTATCTGTAGCTAAGAATTTGGCATTCGCTTCATCCAATGTATCAGCTAAAACCTGAGATTTTGTATTGCCCTGAGTTTGCGCTAAATGCTCCAAAGAAGCCTGTAAAGCAAGGAACTCACCTAAAGAATCCCATCTTAAATATCCTTCTTCCAAGAATTGTTCAACGTGTTTTGGAGCAGAACCACCCGCACCCGTTTCAAATAAGCCACCACCGTTCATCAATGGAACGATAGAAAGCATTTTAGCAGAAGTTCCAAGCTCAAGGATTGGGAAAAGATCCGTTAAATAATCTCTCAATACGTTTCCTGAAACAGAAATAGTATCTTTTCCTTCTCTTGCTCTTTTCAACGTTTCCGTCATGGCGTCTTTTACATCAAGAATCTTAATGTCAAGTCCGTTTGTATCGTGATCGGCAAGATATTTTTCTACTTTTTTGATGATTTCTCTGTCGTGCGCTCTTCCTTTGTCTAACCAGAAAATAGCAGGCGTATCAGACAATCTTGATCTGTTTACCGCTAATTTTACCCAATCCTGAATTGGAGCATCCTTCGTCTGGCACATTCTGAAAATATCGCTTTTTTCTACTTTTTGAGACAGAAGAATGTTTCCAGCTTCATCCTGCACTTCAATTGTTCCATCTGCAGCGGCCTGGAAAGTTTTATCGTGAGAACCATATTCTTCAGCTTTTTGAGCCATTAAACCAACATTCGGAACAGAACCCATTGTTGTAGGATCTAATTTTCCGTGCGCTTTCATATCATCAATAACAGACTGATAGAAACCTGCATAAGAACGGTCCGGAATGATACAAACCGTATCTTCTTCCTTGCCTTCTTTGTTCCACATTTTACCGCCACCTCTTACCAAAGCAGCCATAGAAGCATCAACGATAATGTCAGAAGGAACGTGGAAGTTGGTAATTCCTTTGTCAGAATTTACCATTGCCACTCTTGGTCCGTTTGCCAAAGCAGCGTCGATATCAGCTTTAATGTCAGCTTCCTGAGCGTTTCCTTTGATTTTTTCGAAAAGATCGGCAAGACCGTTATTTGGATTAACATCTAAAGACTTGAATGTCTCAGCATATTTCGTGAAAACATCTTTAAAGAAAGTTTCTACGATCGCTCCGAAAATAATAGGGTCAGAGATTTTCATCATCGTAGCCTTTAAATGAGCAGAAAGAAGTACGTTTCTGTTTTTAGCTTCCTCGATAGCTTCCTGTACGAAAGCTTTCAAAGCATTTAAATTCATTACAGAAGAATCGATAATTTCTCCAGCCTGAAGACCCGCGAAATCTTTTAATAAAGTTTCAGCACCATCATTTCCTTTGAATACGATTTTGTATTTTGTTGCGTTTTCTAACGTTGTTGAAGTTTCAGTTCCATAAAAATCTCCGTTGTTCATATGCGCAACGTCAGTTTTGCTGTCAGAAGCCCAGTCACCCATTCTGTGAGGGTTTGCTTTTGCGTAGTTTTTAACAGCTTTTGGAGCACGTCTGTCAGAATTTCCTTCTCTTAACACAGGATTTACGGCACTTCCCAATACTTTGGCATATTTAGCTTTGATCGCTTTTTCCTCGTCATTTTTTGGTTCTGCAGGATAATTCGGAACTGCGAAACCTTTAGATTGTAATTCAGCGATCGCCTCGTCTAACTGGGGTGCAGAAGCTGAAATATTCGGTAATTTGATAATGTTTGCATCAGGTTGAGTTGCCAATTGACCTAATTGAGCCAATGCATCATCGATTTTCTGATCATCTTTCAAAAATTCAGGGAAGTTTGCTAAAATCCTTCCTGCCAAAGAAATATCCGGAACTGCGATCTCAATATTTGCTGATTTTGTAAATGCTTTTACAATCGGTAAAAACGAGTGTGTCGCCAACATGGGAGCCTCATCCGTTAATGTGTAATAGATTTTTGATTTGTCTGACATTATACTGTTATTTATTATTTGATTTTTTAGTTCCACAAATTTAGTTAAAATTTAATTTTTTTAGATTAAACCTAAATAAGATTTTCGACTTTAAGAATTATTTAACCTTTATTTGATAAAAAAAGCTTTCTATTTTGATTAAATTTGAAAAACTTAAAAAATAAAATTATGTCAAATATCACTTTAAAAGGAAACGAAGTACATACAATAGGAACTTTACCGGCAGTGGGAACAACTGTAAGAGATTTTGCTCTGGTAGATTCAGGTTTAAATGTAAAAACGCTGGAAAGTTTTGAAGGAAAGAAAAAAGTGTTCAATATTTTCCCAAGCATCGATACGCCGACTTGTGCGTCTTCTGCAAGAAAATTCAATGAAGAAGCTTCAAACCTTGAAAATACTGTTGTCATTAATGTTTCTAAAGATTTACCTTTTGCTTTGACAAGATTTTGCGCTGCAGAAGGTTTAAAAAATGTTGAAACACTTTCAGATTTCAGAAGCAGCTTCGGCGATGATTATGAAGTAACGATCACAGATTCTCCGATGAAAGGCCTTTTGAGCCGTGCCGTAATCGTAACTGACGAAAATAATAAAGTGCTTTATACGGAACAGGTTTCAGAAATTGCCGACGAACCAAATTACAGTGCTGCCATTGAAGCATTAAAATAATTAGCGATAAAATTTTTATAAAAGCCTTGTGAAAGTTTATTTTACAAGGCTTTTTTGGCAGTGAGATGAAGAAAGCATAAAGATTTGTTTTTAAATATTTTCATGGAATCTATAAATGCTTCGACAAGCTCAGCATGACAATTCTAATACTAACTTCTTTTTTATATTTGTAGCGATGTCATGCTGAGCTTGTCGAAGCATTTATAAGTTTGGCGAAATTTATGAAATACAATCATTTCAACAGTTTTTTAAAAACACTGACTCAAGTCACTAAAAATTAAAAACAATACCTCTACCTTTACACAATGAAACGTTCAGGAACAGCAGATTTACCCCTTCACTACGGCAAAGTACCGCCGTGGCTGTATGAACGTATGTCAATTCTCGGGCTTTCCATTATTGAAGTGATTTTAGCCGATTATGGTAAAGATGAAGTTCTTCGTCGACTAGCTGACCCGTTTTGGTTTCAGAGTTTTGGCGCGGTGATGGGAATGGACTGGCATTCTTCAGGGATCACAACTTCCGTGATGGGCGCTTTGAAACGATCCATTAATCCTAATTCACAATCGCTTGGGCTCTATATTTGTGGCGGAAAAGGCAAGTTTTCCAGGGATACACCCTCAGAATTACTTCAAATTGCAGACAAAACCGGTTTGAACGGAACCGAATTGGTGCGAGCCAGCAAACTTTCCGCAAAGGTTGATAATACGGCAATTCAGGATGGTTATCAATTGTATTTGCATAATTTTATTTTGTCAGACAACGGAAACTGGAGCGTCGTTCAACAGGGAATGCACGAATCAGACGGAACCGCAAGACGTTATCACTGGCATTCAGAAAATATAAAATCCTTTATTGAAGAACCCCACACAGGAATTAACGGAATTTCAAGAGGTAAAATTTTAAACTTAACAGATTCAGAAGCCTCAGAAAACAGAAAAGGAATTCTGAATATTTCCCACACCGATTCTGCGGAAATTATGAGCGATTTTTCACGGTTAATTCTTCCCAACCATCATGATGTACAGGCTTCTGATGTAGATTTAAGACGTCTTGGTGCACTTTTATATGTAACGCGCGAGCAACAGCCTCAGAATTTCGAAGATTTATTGATGTTGGAAGGCGTCGGACCGCGAACGATGCAGTCTTTAGCGTTGGTGAGTGAAGTGATTCACGGTGCACCTTCAAGATTTAAAGATCCAGCGAGATTTTCCTTTGCTCATGGTGGAAAAGACGGACATCCATTTCCGGTTCCGACCAAAGTTTATGATGAAAGCATTCAGATTTTAAGGTCAGGAATTGAAAAATCAAAGCTTGGAAATTCAGATAAATTAAAAACGTTGAACAAGCTTCATCAGATTGTTGAAGCCACAGAAAAAGATTTCACGCCCAATTTTGATATTCAGGAAGTGATTGAAGAAGAGAGACAGAATTCGTGGCGTTTCGGCGGAAAAACTGTTTTTGGTGATGCTCAGAAACCTTCAGGTTCAAAATCGATTCAACTTTCTTTATTTTAATTAAATACAATTAACACTAATATTTTCCGCGAATAAACATGATTATTTTTTGAAAATAAAACTCATGTTTGTAATTCTGTAGAAATTTCAACAAAAATTATTTTAAGTTTTGGCTAAAGACCATTGATTTATTTTAATCTTAAAACAGCTAAAGCCCGTTCCTATTGATGACTGATTTGGGTTTAAAAAATATTTGTCTCTTTTGTGTTTAATCCAAATTCTAAATTTTTTAATTCTAAAATAAATTTGTAATTTTAAAGAAGAGAATTTAAATAAAGTTCGTAAAAAACAAATTCAAATCAACCAAATATCAATAATTATGGAAAATATAAAATTCGAGGTATCTCCCTATCAGGATGAGTTGCAGATATTTATTGACGGGAAAAAGACAGGCTATATGTCCATAGAAATTGACGGAAGATTGCTCATCGTTTATTATACAAAGCTTGATGAAGAAAGGGAAGGTCAGGGATATGCCAAAATGCTTCTCGATGAGCTGGTTCGTTATGCCGAAGAAAAGGATTTATTGATAGATCCTGAATGCGATTTTGTAAGACAACAGTTTGAAAACCACCCTAAAAGATACAAAGATATCTGGCACGCTTAATTATTATCTTCCCACCAATCACCAAATAAATGATCTGTTTTATTTAGATCAACCGGCTCACCGATCATTGGGGTTAAAATATTTAAATTTTTATCTTTTCCGAGACTTGTTATTTTTTTCAGAGGCTCATTCCAGGGATGAAGGGCCAGTGCAAATTTTGAGGAATGAACAGGGATAATATTTTTCGCATTCACATCAATACTTGCCTGAATTACATCTTCCGGCAGCGCATGAATGTACTTCCAGGCTTGATTGTACTGTCCGTTTTCGATGATTGCATAATCGAAAGGCCCATATTTTTCACCAATCATTTTAAAATGGGTATCATAACCGCTGTCACCACCTAAAAACATCTTTTTTGTAGGAGTTTCCAGGACATAGGAAGTCCAGAGTGTTCCATTTCTTTTGAATTTTCTTCCTGAAAAATGTCTCGCCGGCGTATATATGATTTTGATATTATTTTTTAAAACGGCTTCCCCGCCCCATTCTTCTTCGATAATCTGATGTTCTTCGTAGCCCCATTTCTCTAAATGCGCACCAACTCCCAAAGGCAAAATTACTGTTTCTACTCTATTTTTTATCGCTTTTATCGTCGGATAATCCAAATGATCGTAATGGTCGTGAGTGATGATTAAATAATCTAAATCCGGCATATCTTCAGGCTTAAAAATATCCGCTCCGGCGAAAGCTTTGTTGAAAAATTTAAACGGAGAACCATATAAACTCAAAACAGGATCAACTAAAAAAGAAATTCCGTCTGTCTGCATATAATACGATGAATGCCCCAGCCAAACAAAAACATCCTGATCTTTCGGAATATTTTTAAGATCTGTATGAATCGCAGGAACAATTTTATGTGGTTTTAAATAAGGATCTTTTTTCTTAAAAAAGAAGTCATATAATACTTCAGACATCGTATGACCTTCTGCAAGTGACGGAGTATAGCTGAGATTCTGAAATTGATTGTTTTTATAATGCTGGGATTTCTGCATCCTTTCGAGCCTTTTTCCTGTAGGTTCGGCGCCAAAAACTTCCTGATTTGTAATAATTAGATATAATAAAATAATTAAAACTGCGATCGCGATAATTGTATAGATCATTTTCTTAAAATAAGTTTCAAATGTATGACTTTAATATATAACGTTTTGAAAACATTAATCCTTTATTTTTTAACTAAAATTATAATGCCTGCTGAATAATTTATTATTTTATTAATGAAGAATTTGTTTTAAACTCATTAATTTAGCCACTTCAAAAAAACACAATCTTGAAAAATTTTCTACTTATAATAATTGTAGCGGTATTTTCGTCCTGCGTCTCTGTTAAAAAACAAAGCGTGAGGACAAATATCCTTATTCCGCCTGAAAAATTGAAGCAAGATGTTGATTATGCTTACAATAAATTAAAGCAAATGCATCCTCAGTTATATGAATACATCTCAAAATCCGACATTGATTTTAAAATTGACAGCTTAAAAAAAACAATTAACAAGCCCCTCAGCTCAATTGAATTTTATTTTAAGCTGCAACCCGTCATCACAAGTATCAAACAAGGGCATCTTTCTTTGCAGGTTCCTACAGAAATGCTTTCTAAAGAGGATTTATTAAAAATTAAAAGACGATTGTTTACCCGTTTCAAGTATCGGATTCAGGGCAAACATTTATATATTGTCGAAAACCGGGATTCTGTACAAAATATAAAACCGGGAACAGAATTGGTTGCTATAAATAATATTCCGGTTTCTGAATACCTCGAAAAATACACAAAGCTGATCAACAGTGACGGCTTAAACACTACTTTTCAGCCATATTACTTAAAAGATATTTTCTTTCATTTTTTTACCCTGGAAAACGGAGTGCTCGACAACGCAAAAATTGAAACTTTATATAATAATCAAAAACAAACCTTCATTATCGAGCGTGAAAAAGAGGCAGATAACTGTGTTGATAAAAAGCCAGCATCCAAAACTTCATATAACAGGAATTTTAAATTTTTAGATGAAAAAAATTCTATTGCTTATATGAAAATTAAAAATTTTTCCCATTATTCTTCAGATAAGTTTTATGAAAATACTTTTACCCAAATAAAAGCTGCAAAATCATCCTATCTTATCATAGATATCAGAAATAATTACGGTGGCTCGCTGGAAGAGATTAATAATTTATATTCTTATCTTACAGATCAGCCTTTTGTTTTAATAAAACCGGCTCAGTTAAGTTCAGGCCTTACCCCATTGAGAACCAATTATTTCAAAAAAAGCACAGCGTTAGAATATGCTATAAAAAGCATGACCTATCCAACATATATTTTCCTACAGGCCTTGAACACTTATAAAGGAACGGACGGAAAATCTTACTATAAAATCAAAGCTGACAACATAACAAAACCTAAAAAAGATGCTTTTCAGGGAAAAATTTTCGTTTTAATGAATGGTGGAAGTTTTTCAGCCTCATCAATCCTCAGTTCTAAATTAAAATACGACAAACGAGCCACATTGGTCGGTGAAGAAACCGGTGGTGCCAACGACGGAACTGTAGCCGGATTTTATTCTTATCAGATTCTTCCAAACTCTAAATTGGTTTTTCCCATAGGTTTGCTTTTGGTAAATCCTAATATTGCCTTTTCAAAGACTCAAAAAGGGGTAATTCCCGATATAAAAATTGTTGAAACACTACAGGATGTTATTGAGAAGAAAGATCCACAGCTGGAATGGGTAAAAAATGAAATTACAAAAGAAAAAAATTATTGATTTTTTTTAAGTTTCGCCGTCATATTCATCCATATACATTTTAGAAATCTTGTAAATGATTCCTTTATGTTTTTCCATTTTATCTAAAAATTCCTGTTTCAATGAGATCGTGGCTTTTACTCTTAAGAATTAGTTTCAGTTAAATGAAAATGTTACAGCTTTTTTAAATAATAAAAATCCTCAACAAATCTTGGTTTTGTTGAGGACTCGCATTTTATACTGAATTAGGAATTTTTAACTTAAAAAATATAGTCGGTGCTTAAAAAATTAGAATCATGTTCTCTTACAATGGTATTTAATAGTTTTTTATTGGAATCCGTTAATTTTGCAGCCACCAAAGACCGGATCGAGAACGAACGAAGCGCATCAAACACAGAAAGCGTTCCTTCTGCGCTGTCTTTTCTTCCTGTGAACGGGAAAACATCCGGACCACGCTGAGACTGGCAGTTGATGTTGACACGGCTTACGAGGTTTACGAAAGGATCAATTAATTTTGAAACTTCCAGCGGATCTTCACTGAAAATACTCACCTGCATTCCGTGGTCGGCATTTACCTGATAATCGATCGGCTCTTCAATATCTTCAAACGGAACGACAGGAATTACAGGCCCGAACTGCTCTTCATGATACAGCTTCATATCGCTGTTTACAGGATAAACAACGGCCGGAAAAACAAAAGATTCTTCATTATAACCTCCGTTTTCATTTAAAACTTTCGCTCCTTTTGCTAATGCATCATCAATACATTCTTTTAAATACGGTGGTTTGTTAACTTCCGGAAGCGGTGTAATTTTCACTTCTTTTTCCCACGGTAAGCCGGGTTTCAGTGCGGAAACTGCGGCAGCCAATTTTTGAGTAAATTCTTCCGCGACTTCTTTTTGTACGAAAATCAGTTTGAGCGCCGTACAACGTTGTCCGTTAAATGAAAGTGAACCCAAAATACATTCGCTCACCGCAACATCAAGATTGGCATTTTTGGTGACAATTGCAGCATTTTTTGCATCTAAACTTAAAATTGCTCTCAAACGATTCACTTTCGGATGTAATTTTTTCAATCCGTTTGCGACTTTACTTGACCCGATGAACGCCAGAACATTCACTTTTCCGCTTTCCATGATTGGGGTGATAATGTCGGAACCTTTTCCGTATAAAGTATTGACCGTTCCTTTTGGAAACGCTTCCTTAAAGGCATTCAACAGAGGATAATGCGCCAAAACCCCATGTTTGGGAAGCTTAAACAAAATTGTATTTCCCATAATTAAAGCAGGAATCAATGTTGTAAAAATTTCATTTAAAGGATAATTAAACGGTCCCATGCTCAAAACTACACCCAACGGCGCTCTACGAATCTGCGCAATTGTACCTTCTGCCTGCTGAAAACGGGAAGATTCGCGGTCTAAATCTTTCAACGCATCGATCGTCTGATTGATATAATCTACCGTTCTGTCGAATTCTTTGGTAGAATCGGCCAATGTTTTTCCGATTTCCCACATTAATAATTTAATGACCAAATCTCTTTGTTCAATCATTAAATACACGAATTTCTGCATACATTTGATACGGCCTTCCACAGACATTGTGGGCCATTCTCCAAGTCCGTTGTCGTAGGCTTTAACAGACGCTTCCAAAACTTCCATCGCTTCTTTAGGGCTGATATTCGGGATGCTTCCCAACAGCTTTCTTTCCAAGCCGTTTTCTGTACGGATGCAGACGGGTGAATAAATATTGGTGACATCTCCGTTCCATTCTACCAGCTCTCCGTTTAGAAGATAGGTTCGCTGATGAATTTCGTGGACTTTATATTCTTCGGGGATTTCGTTTTCGCTTTTAAAAATTTCCTGAAACGATGAGGCATTGCTTAACTCCATAAGTCTTTTATTTTTTTTAATAATTTTTAATGTTAACTTTTTGATAGAATAAAGTTAGATGTAAAATTTGATTTTAAAAACAGTTGCTTAATAGATTTGCTCTATTTGAAGGGTTTTTGAATTAAAATTAATGTTGGACATTTTAAAAAAGAATAAATTTGTTAAAAATAAAATTCATGTCAAAATTAGTCTTCAGTACGTTATTATTTTTCTCTGCATTTATGTTTGCTCAAAAAGCTAAAACAGAAAACACCGTTTTGATGGGAGGAAAACCGGTACATACGTATGCAAAATTGCCCGCCGTTAACAAACCGGCTCCAACATTTACGCTTACGGATGTTACGATGAAAGATCAGACGCTTGATTCTTACAAAGGGAAATTCCTGATTCTGAATATTTTTCCGAGTGTAGACACTGGTGTTTGTTCAGCTTCTGTACGTCATTTCAATGAAGATGCGGCGAGCATTCCGAATTCGGTGGTTCTTTGTATTTCTAAAGATCTGCCTTTTGCTCAGAAAAGATTTTGTGGCGCGGAAGGCATAAAAAATGTTGTCATGCTGTCGGATTTCCGTTCTGATTTTGGAAAAACGTATGGTGTAGAAATTACAGATTCTGTGATGAAAGGCCTTTTAAGCAGAGCTGTTGTGGTGATCGATCCTTCAGGGAAAATTATTTACGAAGAGCAGGTTGCTGATATTTCGCACGAACCGAATTATGAAGCAGCGATTAAGGCTGTGAAAAATTAATCTTTTGCTTATATATTACTAATAATTAAAATAATCCGGCGATCTTCGATCGCCGGATTATTTTTTAAACCAATGTAAATAAATTTATTTCTAATCTTTTTTACTTTCAATAACAATAACGCCATATTCTCCGGCTTTTCCGTAAAGTTTTTTAGCCCCTTCACCGGAAAAAACTTTTATGCTTTTTACGTTTTCAGGTTTTATTCTTTTCATCTTAGCTTCGGAAATCTTTTTATTGTCGAGCATGATCAATGGCTGTGTAGATTCAATATCTTCCTGGCTTGGCATTCCCAGCCACATGGTTTTATTGATCGTTTTGTTGATAACTTCTACTCCTTCAAATCCTTTTTTAAAGTCAACTTTCTTTACTTCTTCATTTTTTAATTCCTGGGCATTTGCAGTGGTTACAGCTCCCGTTGCTGCCAATAATCCCAATGCTATTTTACTCGTTACCGAAAAGCTTATATTTCGTCCTAATTGATCTTCTCTAAATCTTCCGCATACTTTTTCATCAGAATTAAAACTATTTAAAAGTTCGTCATCAGAAAAATCTGTAAAATCCTGAACGGTTTTAGAACAAACGGAACAGAATCTTCCTTTTTCATCAAGCGTCATATTTTGCCAGTTTTCATGACATGGTTTTGGTATTGTAAGTTTCATGTAATGTCTTTTATATTATAGATGCAGGATTTGGGGAAAAGGTTGGAATGGGGGTATTAAAAATGTTTGGTTAGAAATAATTTATTTATGTTTTTATGATGGTATAATTTGTGGAGGTAGGTTATGAGTTTTGGATTACAGAAACTAAACCGTAAAAAAAAGCAAATATTTATATATTTATTCTTATAATTACTAGATATTCATATATTTGAGACTATAAACTTTAACCAATAATAAAATGTTTTTTTTTAACAATAATGAAAACACTGAGTTATTTGAAAACTCAAAATCAGATGAAGATGTAAATATTATAGTTGGAATAAATGGAAGCGGAAAAAGTACATATTTAAATGATATTGCAAAATACCATTTAAATAAAAGAAAAACAGTTATCTGTATTGCAAATACCATATATGATAAATTCACATTAAAATCAAATAAAGTTAAATTACTTAAAAGTTCAAGAGGAAAAAACATAACAAAATCTTCAATAAGAGAAATCATAAAGGTTTTAGAAAAATATGATTCAAAGGCTTTTTTTAATCTTTCAAACGTTTTTAACTACATAAAATTTCAACCACTTATAGAATTTAGAGTCCACAATTTAAATTCAGATTTTAGAGATTTAATTTTTTTATCAAATCTTTTTAACGATAATCAAAAAGAAGAATTATTAAATTCTATAAATAGATCGTCTGACAATTTATTTATAGGAGGTGAAAATAAGTTTATTTTGGATTTTAATCAAAATGATGATTATAATAAATACAAATATCTCTTCTTTTTAAAAATTTTAAAATATGAAAGCAAACTTAAAAGATTAAATATCATTAGTGAAATCGATATAACCTTATTTAAGGATAATAATTCTTTTCTGCTAAATCAAGCAAGTTCAGGGGAACTAACATTAATTGCTTCTTTAATTTACATTAGTGTCAATATAAATGAAGAATCAGTTATAATAATTGATGAACCTGAAAATAGTCTTCATCCAAAATGGCAAATAGAATATGTTAAAAAGCTAACTGAACTTTTTTATTTTTACCAACCTAAAATAGTAATTGCGACACATTCTCCATTAATTATTAATGGTGCAGAATTAAATATAAAAAATGTTAATATTTTTAAAGGCATTTCATATGGACAATTTATAAAACAACCAAAGGACTTAAAAAATGTTGAAGAAATATATGACTATTATTTTGATGTAACAACGCCTGAAAATAGATTTATTTCACAATTTGTAATTAATAAATTTAATTTATTGTCCGAACAGAAAATATCTTATCCTGATTTCCAAAACATTATTATTGAACTAATAAATAATTCGTATGATGATCAGCAAAAAAATGCTTTATCTGGAATTTTAGAATTAGCAAACAACTACTCTTAAAATGAATTATACAATTGAAGAACTACAGATTATTGAAAAAGTAAAATCTGAAGGCGATGATATTTGGAAAAATAAATTATTAGAACCTATCAAAAGAAAAATAAAACTTTATTATAGAACAAATAATTCAGAACAATGTTGTTATTGTAGGAGAGATTTTCAAGATGAATTTAACTATGTAATTGACATAGAACATATTTTACCAAAAGGAAATATATTATTTACTGAGTATATGTTTGAAATTGACAATTTAAACATATCATGTAAAAGATGCAATATGAATATTAAAAATGATAGAATAGATTTTATTGTAGATATAAGTAAGATTAAACCTGATTATAAAATATCCAATAAATATTATTTTATACATCCCAATTTTGACAATTATTTTGAGCATATAGACTATGAAGTATCTATTAGAAATAATAAAAAATTAATTAAATATATAACAAAGTCCGATAAAGGAAGATATAGTTATACTTATTTTCATTTAGAAAGAATAGAAATTGATACATTTAGTGAAGCACAAGGTGTTAAAACTTTAGATACTGAATTAAACCCAACTTTACCTGAAGAAACAAAGTCAAGATTTGAAGAATTAATAGATAAAATATAATTCTAAAAGAAATTTAGAAAAAACCTGCTTCACAGCAGGTTTTATCATTACAAATGAAAATACCTCGGATCCGGATATTCAAATTCAAAATTCAAATCTGAAATTAATTTTGAGGGTGATATTGTTCTGCCTTTGGTGGTGCGTTCTCCCGAATACGGCAGATCTTTCTGGGCGTTGATCACCTCTTGTTTATTAGGATGAACGGGCGCCACCACGTTATATACTTTGGATTGAGATTGGTTGTTCAGCATTTTTTCAACGACCGAACAAATATCAGCATAATGAATATGGTTGACCAACAGATCCAAATTGGAAATATTATAATTCTTCAAAAGCCGCTGACCGCCCATTAATCCGGCCAGTCTCAAAATATTGGACTGCGGAAATTTATTCCTGATAAAGCTTTCACTTTCCACATCGTCTGCAGGCTGATCGTCTTCTGTAAAATCTTTTTCGAGGTCGGGATAAACTCCGGTAGAGCTCATTAAAAATAACTGGCCTTTGTAATTTCCAAGGAATTTCAACATATTTTCCTGTCGGTTTTTCATTGAAACCTTTGCTCCCCTCACCCCCGAAAACGGAACGGTAATAATAATGGAATCTAATTGAGACGCATCTTCCCATTCTGTCATTGTTCCGGACTTATCATCTGGAAAGCTTACCAACGTCGTGTGATAGCCTTTTGAAGTAAAATCTTTTACTTTAGATGCAGAGGTTGTGGTGACGAAAATTTCATACCGATCGGATAATCTTTCTGCAATATGTGAGCCCAACCAGCCGCAGCCGATGATTCCTAGTTTTTTCATTGTTATTATTTACACTTCAAAAATATTGCTTTTAATGGTAATATTCATCATCATTCATCACCATTATCAACATGAAATTATTTTCATAAAGTTTGTCATCCTGTAAGGATCTAAGCATAGTTAGACAAGGCCACGTTCACCTCGGAATAAAACAAATATCTTCATATAATAAAAAAACCTGCCTCACGGCAGGTTTTCCTATATCAAAACTTTGTCAAAGATTTTAAACTTTGACAAAGTGGTTTAAAACAAACTCTCATCCACAAAATTCGGCAACGTCACTTTTAAATTTGGTTCCATTTCCATGGCTCTTTTAATAGCAAAAACGGCGCCTTCATTTCTTGCCCAGCTTCGTCTTGAAATTCCGTTGTTGACGTCCCAGAAAAGCATCGACTTTAATCTTCTGTCGGCATCATCGCTTCCATCGAGCAACATTCCAAAACCGCCGTTGATTACTTCTCCCCAGCCAACACCGCCTCCATTGTGAATGGAAACCCAGGTTGCCCCACGGAAACTATCGCCAATCACATTTTGAATGGCCATATCTGCCGTAAACCTCGAACCGTCATAAATATTGGAAGTCTCTCTGTAAGGCGAATCTGTTCCCGAAACATCGTGATGATCTCTACCCAATACTACAGGCCCGATTTCACCGTTTTTAATGGCTTTGTTGAAAGCTTCTGCAATTTTCATTCTTCCTTCTGCATCGGCGTATAAAATTCTGGCTTGTGAACCTACAACTAATTTATTTTCCTGTGCGCCTTTAATCCACTGAATATTATCCTTCATCTGCTGTTGGATTTCTTCAGGAGAGTTTTTCTGAATTTCTTCTAAAATCTGACAGGCAATTTCATCTGTTTTCTGCAAATCTTCCGGTTTTCCGCTTGTACACACCCAACGGAACGGTCCAAAGCCATAATCAAAACACATCGGTCCCATAATATCCTGAACATAGCTCGAGAATTTAAATTCTCTTCCCAAGGTCGGATTTTCTGCCATTACATCGGCTCCGGCTCTTGATGCTTCCAATAAAAACGCATTTCCGTAATCAAAGAAATACGTTCCTTTTTGTGTATGCTTATTGATGGCTGCAGCGTGTCTTTTTAATGTTTCCTGAACTTTTTCTTTGAATAATTCAGGGTTTTCTGCCATCATTTTATTTGATTCTTCAAAACTTTGTCCGATAGGATAATATCCGCCGGCCCAAGGGTTGTGAAGTGAAGTCTGGTCTGAACCAATATCAATTCTTAAATTTTCCTGATCAAATTTTTCCCAAACCTCAACAATATTTCCCAAATAAGCCAACGAAACAGTTTCCTTGTTTTCCTGAGCTTTTTTAACTCTTTCTACTAATTCATCAAGGTTTTCATGAATTTCATTCACCCATTTCTGTTCGTGACGGATTTTTGTGATCTTTGGATTTACTTCTGCACAAACGGTGACACAACCTGCAATATTTCCTGCTTTTGGCTGAGCGCCGCTCATTCCTCCCAAACCTGAGGTCACAAAAAGACCGCCTTTTGGTTCTTTATTGATTTTTCTGAAAGCATTTAAAACCGTAATCGTTGTTCCGTGAACGATTCCCTGCGGACCAATGTACATATAGCTTCCCGCCGTCATTTGTCCGTACTGAGAAACCCCTAATGCATTGAATTTCTCCCAATCATCCGGCTTAGAATAATTTGGAATCACCATCCCGTTTGTCACCACAACTCTTGGTGCGTCTTTATGGGAAGGAAATAATCCCATCGGATGCCCGGAATACATGGTGAGCGTTTGTTCGTCTGTCATTTCCGACAAATATTTCATGGTCAACAGATATTGAGCCCAGTTTGAAAAGACCGCACCATTTCCACCATAAGTAATCAATTCATGAGGATGCTGCGCCACCGCATAATCCAGGTTATTCTGAATCATCAGCATAATGGCTTTTGCCTGCTCAGATTTTCCGGGATAATCAGAAATTGGTCTTGCTTTCATCTCATAATCCGGACGAAAACGGTACATATAAATTCTTCCGTATTTTTCTAATTCTTCCTTAAATTCAGGCAATAATTCTGCATGAAACTGAGGTTCAAAATACCGTAAAGCATTCTTTAAGGCTAATTTTTTCTCTTCTTCCGTTAATATTTCCTTGCGTTTCGGAGCGTGGTTGATATTTGTTTCGTATGGTTTTGGCTGAGGTAGCTGGCTTGGGATGCCTTGTTGTATTTGTTCTTGGAAAGTCATATTCTATTCAGATTCTGAGTTTAAATTATAAGTTCTAAAGATATTCAAATTAAAAAATACAATGCAACTAAAGGAGGAAAATTACACAAATTCCCTCCTCTGATATTAGGTTTTCAAAATCAAAAATGGAAGATTCTATATAATTTATAAAAAAGATAAGCTTTATTAATTGGATTAAAAACTTCAGTTTAAAGCTGTTAACGAATAAGAGAATAGATTAAAACACCAATTCCGGCATAAGCAACAACAGTGATAATATCAGCTATCGGTTGTGAGAAGCGTTTTTCAGCAATTCTTTCACTATTGATCTGGTTTTTATGGAATTTTAGAATTTTTTTAGGATTATGAACCGGATGTGCAACCAGACTGTCGCTTTCCCATTTGTCAACTATTATTTTATAGGTCTTGCCTTCAACATCAATTTTAACATTTTTGTTAGGGGTAAGCTTCTCCTGAATATTGATCGGGACAGGCGGTTGCTGAGCGTTCAGGTTTTGGGATTCAGCTGTTGTACTTTTCATTTGCATGGAAGTAGTATTGGCAAGAGGTTGATTTTTTTTTGATTCCTGCTTATTGTCGGGCGCCGCATCCACTTGTTTTTTAACCTGATAAGTATAACAGCTGGTAAGAGAAAATAATATAATGATGAAATAAAGATTCTTTTGCATTGGTCAAATTTAAGAATTAAACGGAATATTTAGTATTTTCTTTTAAAAGATCCTATTAAAAATTCCGTTTTGTTCAGGATTGAGTTTTTGTTTTGATAAATATTGTTCAGGTATAAAATTCAGCATCAATTATTATTCTTAACGAGAATCCAACCGGTAAATGATCTTCCGTCCGGAAGTGTGATCACGTACCAATAACTAGAAGTTGGGATTGCTCTTCCTTTTATCGTTCCGTCCCAGACGATTTCCGTATTTGTATTTTGCTCAAAAATCAATGACTGATAGCGGTCAAAGACTTTTACGTTCGTCATTCTGTTTCCAAAAACATGAAGATTTCTTACAATCCATGTATCATTCATACCGTCTCCGTTTGGTGTGATGGCATTTTTAATATCTAAAATAACTCCATCCTGCTTTACAATACATTTTCCTTCCACATATTTTACATAGAAAGTATAGATTCCTGTTGCAAGGTTATAAAAAACATTGCTTGCCTGCCAGTTGACACCATCTATCGAATAAACAATTGGCTGAGAACCCGTTGCATAAACTGTGTATGTATTTCCGTCGGCCACCAATTGCTGAATAACAGGCACGTCATAATATTTAATTTCAAAAGTATCGGTATAAGAACATCCGTTATCCGCCGTTACCGTAACGCTATAAGTTCCGATCTGGTTGACTCCCGTAATGGTATCTGTGGTTGAAATAACCTGTCCGGAAGGATTTGTCCAGACATAGCTTACGATTGTATAATTTTCAACATGAAGGGTATAATCCAACGAGCCGTCCGGACAAATATATTGCGTCGGAATATCAAAAACCGGCGTTGGCTTTAATGTTAAATGAATTTCAGCTTTTTCGGGGCAAAATCCGGGTGCGCTTACTTTTACATAAATAATATTTGAACCTGTATTTTGGTTGTATGAATACGTTGCAGGATTGGAAATTACATTTGTTCCCGCATTCAGATCGGCTAATGTAGGATAATACGTGAAAACAGCGCCTGTTCCTGCATAAATCTGCTGTTCAAACTGTGCTAAATTAACATTTTCAATACCGTCATTTCCTGTGTCACACACATTATTAAGCTGAAACGGACCTGCATTGAGAAGCGTAACTTTACTTCCAATCGTAAAATTAATCGTCGCAATATCATCGCAACCCGGAATATTCTGAACTTTCACCCAAATCTGCGTCGGGAAAGGCTGTGCCGAGTAATTTTGAGGGTTCGGAATCGGATTTACTCCGTTTTGGGCATCCTGTTGTGTTAAATAAAAGCTAAAAGTATTCGCCGGATTCGGAATATCAACCATTAAATTGGTATAATTCAACAAATTAACTTCCTGGCTTCCATCTAAATTTTCATCGCAAACAATAATGGTAGAATTAATTGCTTTTGGTGGAAAATAAGTATTTAACTGAATCGATGCCACGGAATAACAGCCTGTCGTATTCGATTGAAATCTTGCCCAAACCTGTACACTGGAAATGTTTGTCGTAGCTGTAGTTCCGATTTGTGTCGCAGGAACTCCCGCATTGGCTTCCGCTGAAGTATTGTAGTAAGAAATTGTCATATCCGACAACGGCTGGGTATTCTGTGAAGCCACAAACAGCTGCGGAATCGCATCATTAAGCTGAAATGTCTCACTTAAATTAAAATCTTCATCACACGTCTCCAAAACAGCATTATTTAAAACAACCGGCGGTAAAAATGTCATTTGAATATTCACCTGGGCCGCTGAAAAACATTCACTGTTATTAAATTTAACCTTAACATAAACCGTTGCATTTCCCGTTACCGAAAACTGAGCCGGATTGGCTATCGGACCTGAAAAAGTATGCGTTGCCGGATCATAAGAACTGTAATAGGTGAAAGTTACATTTGACGTTGATCCACTGTAAATCTGTGGCTGAGCCTGTGTTAAATTATAAATTTCAACCCCATCATTATTATTATCACAAATATTGTTAAGCGAAATCGTAACCGGAGAATTAACCGCAGGCGTTGACGTTAAGGTTAAATTAACCGTATAAATCTGCTGGCAATTGTAAGACGTGATTTTCACAAAAACCTGCTTTGTTCCTGTAACAGTCGTGCTTGTTATTGGGTTTGTGCCGTTTTGTGCGTCTGCCTGAGTAAGATAAAATATTACCGTTGCGTTTTGGTTTCCGATAATGGCCGCTGAAAATTGAGCTAATGACACATTTTCCGTATTATCGTTATTAAAATCACAAATCGTGAAATTAGACTGAACCGCCACCGGATGAACCAAATGCACATTGATCGGTCTTACGGTATAACATTCATCGGTCTGCTCAAAACGTACGAAATAGGTTTGCGTGACGAAATTCCCGTCTGTTGTAATTGTCTGATTCGAGCTGATAGGATTCGTTCCTAAAGTTGCGCTTGCTGAATCTGCATAAAATTCCGTAACAGGCACTGTTGTCGGAGAAATCAACATTCCCGCTGAAAGTGTGGTAAGATTTACACTGATATCATCCGTTCCATTAAAACAGATGTATTCATTTTTCTCATTGGCTTCAATTTTAGTGAAAGTTACATTCATATTTACCTCAACCACAGCAAAACATCCATTAGGAATCTGAACTCTTATGTAAATAATATATTGACCTTCTTTTATCGTTCCAACAACCGGTCCGGTTCCCGAATAGGCGTTTGCATATGTTTCGTAAGCTGTAAAAGTTGCTCCCGGCTGCGTCGAAATGAGCGGACCAATATTTAACGCAAAATCAAAAGGTTCCTGATTATCTGCATTGATATCACAAACCGTGTAAGGAAATGTAATCGGCGAATTGACATTGGCTCCCGGCTTAAACTGGAAATGAACCGGCCCCAAAACATAAGTACAAGTCGCATCCTGAAGCCTTACCCAAATATTTGTGTTTGTCGTAATATTGGCAGCTGTAATGGGATTGGTATTATTTTGAGCATCCGTTTGTGTTGAATGATAAGAAATTCCTGAAGTTCCTGCCGGGAAAAGTTCTGCATTCAATAGCGAAAGATCGTAATTCTGCTCCACTCCATCATTATTCGTATCACAAAGTTCGACTGTGTTTTTAAGCAGATTTTTGGTTAAAAAGTTAAGCGTTAAAACAGCAACTCTGAAACAATTCGGAATACCTGGATTTTGAATTCTTACATATAAAACGGTATTAGCGGTAAGGGTAAAAGACGTTGGTAGCGCGTTCTGACCATTTTGTGCATCCTGTAAATTGGAATGAAAACTAAAATTAAAATTCGCAGGATTCTGGGAGGTAAGATTCGACTGAAAAGTAGTAAGATTGAGGTTAACAGGTGAATTTCCGCAAAAATCCTGAGTATAATTTTTCGCAACAGGATAGGTGGGGTCAAAAGTAACCGCAAAATTATCGGTTAAAATCAATTCACTGTTTCCGCAAATATTAAACTTAACATTGGCTGTGTAAACTTCATTCTGCGTCGGGCAAAGCGTCGCCTGAATTCCTGTAGCCAGTGTTTGTCCGGAAGCATTCGTCCAGGTAACTTGCGGCTGGATCACGTTTCCAAGAGGATTAAATCTCCAACCTTCCTGTAAAGCCTGCCAGTTCCCTGTATTTCTTGCAGGCGGTGAAATTCCTGCCGTTCCGTCATTATTAATCACCCCGATCAAAGCATTTTCAAACTTTCTGGTTGGGCATGGTGTTGGCTTTTTCTCCACAAAAACTTCAATCACATTTGTTGTTTCATGCAAAACAATTTGTGAAGAAGACCGGTCTGTACAGCCCGCAATCCGTCCTTCAAAAAAATTGATAACAAACTTTCTGTAAGGCGCCGTTCCGATGGTCGAATAATAAATTTCAGACTGATCTCCGGATGAAAAAACCATATCATGATACACCCCGAAAATCGAATTTTTGGGTAAGCTTACATTGGGATTCTGCCACTGAACATTGGGATAATTGATGTTTCCAAGCTGACTTTGGTCGAAAGTGACCATTCCGTTGGAACCCACCACAAGCGCTTCAAAATATTGATTAAAAAAGCAAAATTTAAAAGGAAGATCCAGCTTTGTAGCAAAAAGATCGTCATAATTTGCATTTAGTGCCGTTCCCTGATTCATGGCAATTGGCGGGCTATATGTGGATTGCACCACTTCATAGCTCGTCGTTTGCTTCAAAACGGGATATTCTACGTGCAAAGCCAGACAGCCATTTGCATCGAGATTATTGTTGCAAGTAACATTATAGTTTTCATTCCCGAAAGCATCCTTTACTTTGATATCAACAGGAGCCTGAGCAAAAACAAAGAAGCCGGTAATCAAGAATAATATTTGTAAAAATTTCATCATCTATTAAAAAAATTAATCACTATATGATGATAAAATTAATACTTTTTATTTCTAAATACGCAACAATAATCATTTATTTATGTTAAGTTAACACAGAAAAAACAAAAATTGAATGACAGAGCCTGTTTCCGCTTAACAAGGTTAACAAAAAAACCTTACTTGATGTAAAGTAAGGTTTTGTTATTATATTGATTAACGTTAGGTTAAAACATCATCATTTTCTTCTTCATGATCGTCATTATTGTCACTCGTGCTCCAGTAGTTGTTTTCTTCATCTTCAGAGCCGATTTCCTCCATTTCATCATCATCTTCAGTCCCTGGAATATCTAGACCCTTATCAATTTTATCTTCATCAAAATCTTCATCTAAGATGGGATTTCCGTCTCCATCGAGCGAAATATGTTTTTCCTGCTTAAAAATATCTTCACTTGGATTATAATCCATTTGCTCCAATTTTCTGTCTTGTTCCTGAGGTGTATTTTCCGGTGTCATAGTATTATATTTAGTGTTAAGCAATATAGAACAAAAATGGTTCCACATTTAAATTTTCTCATGAAATGAAAAAAATAATAAATCTTTAATTTGAAAGATCATTATTGTTGATTTTTCGCTTTGTTGTTTTAATCTCGCTTTTTAATCTTCCAAATTTATAGTTTATATTGATACCAAATGACCTGTAATAGTCTCTTACATAGTTATTTTGATAAAAAGTATCACCAAAAGTTTCTGTAACTGATTTTCTAAATTTGCTGAACGGATTATTAATATAAGCAGAAAAAGTAAGCTGATTATCAAGAATACTTTTACTAAAGCTGAAAGACGAACTCACAAAAGAATTGGTTCTGTTTTGCAATCCTGCAGGCATTTTGCTGGTAATTTCCAAGTTTGAATTTACAGTCCAATTATTTTTAAGCTGATAATTGGCGGATACATAAATAAAATACGTGAAAAGATCATTTTTAATGAAAAGATCATTTACTTTTCCGTTGATAAAAAACATCGCAGCATTCCCATTGATGCTTATGTTAAGTTTTTTGTTAACCGGATAATTCAAATAATAATCAATTCCCAATCGACTTGCTTTACTCGAATTTTCGTAGGTCGTTTTCGTAATATATGTGGCAGGATCATATGTAGAAACCTTGAGATCTATTTTACTTGAAAACGAATAAGAAAGCCCGATATTAAGATTTATTTTTTTATTAAATGAATAATTCGCCATCAAATCATTATTAACAACAGGCTTTAAATAAGGGTTTCCTGTAATTTCAAAATACGGATTTGATTTATTAACAAAAGGATTCAGACGGATAATTCCCGGTCGTTTTATTCGCTGTGAAAATCCAAAATTGACGCTGTGATTTTCTTTCCAGATTTTGCTTATCGAAATATTAGGAATCAGGTTAAAGTAATTTTGATTAACCTCTGTATTGGTGGAGCCAAAATTCACATAAGTCTGCGTGCCTTCTAATCTTAATCCCGTTTGGAAATTCCAGTTAAATAAATTGAATTTCGTTGAAAAATAAGCTCCGAAAATATTTTGCTTATTTGAAAATTCATCTGAATTAAATACACTTTCAGGAACCGCATCATAATCACTGCTATTTTTTCTAAGAATAGCTTTTAAACCCGTTTCCAGAGATATTTTTTTAATATTTTTCACAAAATCAATCTGAAAAGTATTTTCGCTATTTTGATTAACATTATTCTGTTTAATTTGGTTTGAAAAATTGTTTAAAACGTTGGTTATGTCAGATAAACTGGTCAAATTGTAATCATAATTATTGAATCTGTAAGACAATGTCAAAAGCTGTGCTTTATCTTTTTTAAACCCTATTTGATAATTAACCGAAGTTTCAAAACCGTTTCCGTTGCTTTTGGAATTATTTGCTGAAATATTATTTTCGTTAAGCAAATTTTGATCATAAAAATAGGAATCGAGAACATCTTCAGATTTATTGTTAGAAAAATTTGAACCTAACTGAACGTTTACTAAATTCAAGCTGTCTATTTCATAACTCGCATTAACGTTAAAATATCCACCATTTCCTTTGCCTGAAATCTTTCCTTTTTGATCTAAATAATTGGAAGAAGTCTGTTGATAGTTCTGATATTCAATTTCAGGATTATTTCTCAAAAAACCGGCACCATAAGCCGAAATACCGAGCTTTTTCTGTTGAATATTTAAAGAAAATCCTGCATTTTGTTCTTGCTTTGGAAATTTTGTTCCGAAATTAATGGAAGCATTGTAGCCATCACTCATTTTCTTTGTTGTGATAATATTTATAATTCCCGAAACGCCTTCCGCATCGTACTTTGAGGACGGATTGGTAATCACTTCAATACTTTGAATCGTGTTCGCAGGAATACTTTTTAAGACGTCTTTCGCATTATTGTTGAGAAGCTGAGTTTCTTTACCGTTCATCAGGATTTTAAAATTCGTATTTCCTTTAAAAAGTATATTTTCGTTACTGTCAACAGCCAGATACGGAATTTTTTTCATCATCTCGATCAGGCTTTTTGACTGACTTTCCGGATCAGACTGGATATTATAAATGAAACCGTCAATTTTATTTTTAATCAAAGGTTTTTTACCGTTGATGACCACTTCTTTTATCGAAGTTTCCCGTTCATTTGCTAATGAATCTTTTTTTGCTTCCTGAGCCTGTAAATTACTCATAAACAACATAAAGACTATTATTAAAAGTATATTTAAGTTTTTCATAATTATTAAAAAAAGGACATAGAAATCCCGAGTGCAAAGTTTTTTGCCCTTAAAACGGTTCGGGATTTTTATTGATTAATTTAGATTGAGAAGCTTATTTTTTCTGATTTTTCATCACGAAATAATAGGTAAGAAAACCGAGCCCAACAAAGACTGTCATCACTCCATAAGGAACAGGCGTATTTTCATCATGAGGAAGGAATTCCAGAACGATCAGACCTACTCCACCAAATAATAAAATGATTCCCCATTTCAACATTTCGGAATTAAATCCCGTCAGATTATTAAGAATCACATACATTCTATCGTCGATATTTTCCTTATTTAAAATTCTTCTTTTAAGGTTATAATTGGTAATCACCACGATAATTACTGAGATGGCAATTAATATGGCGATCATGACTATGAAGGGTGCAAGATTTTTCATTTCAAATTATATTTAGCCAATAGACAAAATTATGTGGCAAAAGGTTACAAAAATTACAATAAATTAGAAAGTTGTAACCTAAAACAAAAAAAATTGTCTAATATAATATGTTTGATGAAGAAAAAACCATTAATGAAATTCTAAAGGGAAACCTTAACGCTTTTCAGCATATTGTAAAGCAATATCAGCAATTGGTGTATTCTATTTTAAACAGAATGATGAATAATGATGAAGATATTGAAGATGTCGGACAGGAAGTTTTCATCAAAGTTTATGACAATTTAAAAAACTTCAAAAGAGAATCTAAACTGTCAACATGGATTGCGAAAATCACTTATAATGTCGCCATAAATTATATAAAGAAAAATTCAAAACAACAATTTAATACGATTGATGAGCGCTCAGATTTTCAATTTTCTTCCGAAACTCCTGAAACAAAGCTTATCGGAAAAGAATTTAATACTTATATAAACAAATTGATCAGTGAGCTTCCGTTGCAATACAGAACGGTCATTACACTGTATCATCTCGATGATTTTAGCCTTCAGGAAATTCAGAAAATCACAAAATTTCCTGAAGGAACCATTAAAGGATATTTATTCAGAGCCCGAAAATTATTAAAAGAAAAACTTGAAAAAGATGGATACTAATAAAAAAAATAAGACTTTACCAGACGATCAGGAAAATTATAATGAATTATCTGAAAGTGAATTAAAAATATATGAAATACTTTACGACGCATTAGAAAAAGCACCTGAAAATGGATTTTCATTAGGTTTTCAAAATCAAATCATCAGAAAAATTGAAGTTAAACAGCAACGAAAATTCAATATAAAAGTTTACGCTTTATTTTCAATTATATTGTTAATGGCGGTTGTTTTTTTAACCACATTTTTTAATCAGGATCAATTTTCAATGATGTTTTCAATGTTTTTGGAATATAAATTTATCGCTGCGTTTTTGCTTTTAACTGTAATTTTAATTCAATTAAGCAGCAGATTTATGATATTTAAAGAGTTAAAAGATTAAAATTTACTTTTTATAAACATCGGGATTGGCACAATGAGGCATTTCTTCACCTTTTGCAAAAGCAATAATGTTTTCCGCTGCCAATTTTGCCATTCCGTTTCGGGCTTCGATCGTTGCAGAGCCGATGTGAGGTAAAACGCAAACATTTGAAAGCTCTAAAATAAGATCATTTTCAGAGATCGGCTCCGGATTGGTAACATCCAAACCAGCTCCCCAAATCTGTCCTGAAACAAGCGCATCATAAAGATCTTCCTGATGATGAAAACCTCCCCTTGCCGTATTGACAAAAATCGCATTAGACTTCATTTTTTCAAAAACCGAACTGTTGAAAAGCTCTTTCTGTTCAGGTTTAAAATTCGCATGAACACTTAAAACATCGGATTCTGCAATCAATTCATCAAAAGAAACATATTTCGCATTTAATTCTTTTTCGGCTTCTTCATTTTGGTGGCGGTTGTGGTAAATAATGTTCATATCAAAGGCCTTTTGCGATTTTTTTGCCATTTCAAAACCAATTCTTCCCAATCCGAAAATTCCTAAAGTTTTTCCGTACAATTCCTGACCTAAAGCATGTAACGGATCAAAATCATCCCAATTTCCCGTTTTTACCTTTTCAAAATTATAGCTTGCCCTTCTTGCCACCGACTGCATCAGCAAAAAGGCAACATCAGAAGTCGCCTTGCTCAAAACATCAGGCGTATTCCCGACTGGAATATGTCTTTGATTCGCTTCTTTTACATCAACATGATCGAAACCAACTGAATATAAGGCAATTGCTTTTACATTCGGACATTGTTCAAAAAATTCTTTATCATATTTAAAATCAGTTCCTACACTTAGAATTGCGTCGGTATCCTGACAATATTGCAGCCATTCTTCATGGGATAATTGATCTTTTTTGGGAATTGTAACTTCCAATTGTGCTTCTTCCAACATTTTTATTCCAATATCCGGAATTCTTTTATTTATGAATACTTTCATAATTTATCTTGTGATTAGTAATTATTTTAAATAAAAAACCCCACTCTGCTATAAAAAGTGAGGTTCTTAACTTTAATATTTAAAAATTATTTATTTTCATTTTGTAACCGTGGTTATTATGCAAATTTTTCTGAAGATCCTAAAATAACATGATGATTTAAATCTATTCGTGTATACAATAATAAAATTTAAGTGATTAGGTTCAAAAAATGAATTCAATTTTCATTCCGAAACGAACTTCAATGTGATTCTTTATAACAACAAATTAAAAAAATTCCCGTTAGAAGTTTATTAAAAATAAATTTAAAAAACCCAACATCTAGACTTTAATTCAATATAATTATCACTAGATTTGTTTTGTTTTTACGTTAAATTCAAAAATATTTCACAATCTATAAAAATCACACAAAATAAAATGACTAAGAAAAATGCTTTTATAAAAGGCACAGGTTCTTATGTGCCTCCCAAAATTATAAAGAATGATTTTTTCGAAGCCATCGGTTCTTCGGATGAATGGATCTATAAAAATTTGGGAATTAAAGAACGGAGAATCGCTGAGGGAGAAGTTACGAGTGATCTTGCTTACAAAGCAGGTCTGGAAGCATTAAAAGAAGCCAATTTAAAACCCGAAGACATCGATCTTATTATCGTTGCCACTTCTACTCCCGATCGACAGGCACCTTCCACAGCTTGTTTCGTCCAGGAAAAAATGGAAGCTTATCAGGCTGTTGCTTTTGACATTTCAGCAGTTTGTTCAGGCGGATTGTACGGAATCGCCATCGGTTGCCAGTTTATTGAAACCGGCATGTATCAGAATGTTTTAATTATCGGGGCAGATACTTTTTCTACCATTACAGACTGGACGAGAAAAGATTCTGTATTTTTCGGTGATGGTGCAGGAGCGATTTTACTCTCTGCAACTAGCGAAGACAAAGGTTTTTTTGATTTTAAGCTTCATGCAGACGGTCGTGGAAAATATCATTTTAATATTCCCGCCGGAGGTTCCGAAATGCCTGCATCAGAAGAGACTTTGAAACAAGGACTTCATTATTTTCAGATGAACGGGAAGGAAGTTTTCAACACGGCAACCAAAGTTTTACCTGAAACAATTATCGAAATTCTTGAAGCCAATAAACTTTCGGCGAATGATGTTGATTGGGTAATTCCGCATCAGCCGAGTATAAGAATTCTTCAGGAAACGGCTAAAAAAGTCGATATTCCTTTTGAAAAAGTAATGACCAATATGGATAAATACGCCAATACTTCCGGCGGAACAATCCCGATTGTTCTTGACGAAACCTATAAAAGCGGAAAAATACAGCCCGGAAACATCCTTTTATTTGCTGCTGTAGGTTCGGGCTGGACATGGGGAACGGCTCTTTATAAAGCCTAAATTAATATTTCATTTAAAAATTGACAAAAATATGCTGAAGAATCAGACATTTCTCATCACCGGCATCGCGGATGAAAATTCCCTTGCCATGAAAACCGCCGAAAAAATCCTTGAAAATAACGGAAATGTAGTTTGTGCAGGATTAGGCGTTACTCCTTTTCATCAAAATCTGTCCGAAAAAGCGCAGGACTTTCTTCATAAAAACTATTCCGACTTTCAGAATGCCTGTCAAAAAGTGTTAGGAAAAGATGTTTATATGGCGCCTTTAGATGTTACATTACCGGAAAGTCTGGATTTTCTTGCGAAAGATTTATACCAAAAAGATATTAAACTTAATGGCTTTCTTCATGCCATCGCCATGGATAAAACAATCAGACATAAATCTGTAAAACCAATGCTGGAAGTGACTGTAGAAGAATTTAATGAAACCATGAATGTTTCTGCATTTTCTCTGATTTCTCTGTCACAGGCTTTGATTTCAAATAATGTACTTCAAAATGGCTCTTCAGTCGTTTCTCTCAGCTATATTGCGGCAGAGAAAGTCTCATCTTTTCCTTACATTAATATCAGTATTGCAAAAGCGGCTTTGGAAAGATTAACCCTGGAAATCGCTCATGAATTAGGCAGAAAATATGGGATCCGCGCCAATGCCATCCGTTTTTCTCCGTACATGGGAAGCAAAGCAGGAAATGCGACTTTAAACGAAGTTGATGTAGAAAAAGCCAATCAAACAAGCCCGCTTGGAAATGCTCAACCTGAAGATCTTGCCCATGAAATTGTTCATCTTTTCAGAAAAGAAACAAGAATTACGGGAGAAATCCGCCATGTTGACGGAGGTTTTCATATTATGGGGTAACTTATTTGGTGCTTATTGATTTGTATTTCCTAACATCGGAACAAATTTATAAGCTCCAAATTCCTCTTTTTCAAATTCAGTTGGTGAAACTTTTGTAAATCTGTACAAAACCTGCTCATCAGTCGGACCTAAAGGAATCACCATTTTTCCGCCGACTTTCAATTGTTTTAATAATTCTGTAGGCAAAACCGAAGCTCCGCAAGTCACAATAATTTTATCAAAAGGCGCAAAAGTCGGAAGTCCGGCAAAACCGTCTCCAAAACTCTGAAACTTTGGATATAAATGCATTTCTCTTAATTTTTTCTTTGAAAAATCAAACAGATCTTTTTGTCTTTCAACCGTGTACACCAAAGCTTTCATAGCTAATAAAACAGCAGTCTGGTATCCGCATCCGGTTCCTATTTCAAGGACTTTTTCGCCCTGCTTTACCTGTAAAAGTTCGGATTGCTCCGCAACAGTTGACGGATGTGAAATCGTCTGATGCGCCAAAATCGGAAAAGCACGGTCTTCATAGGCAAAATCCTCAAAAATACTTTCTATAAAAAGGTGTCTCGGAACTTCATTCATTGCGGAAAGTACATTTTCATCCGAAATCCCGATTTTGTGTCGGAGATATTCAACTAAATTTTTTCTTTTTCCTTTATGTACAAACGAATCTTGCGTCATGAGATGGGAGTTATTGGCCTGCAGCCGCTAGTTTTTACAAAAATAGAAAAACAAATAGTATTTATCAACCTAAAACCTATCATCTGTTTCTGAACCCTTAAAATTATTATATTTACAAAAATTTAATATACATGTTAAAAGCAGGTTTGGTAGGCGCTGGGCATTTGGGAAAAATCCACTTAAAGCTTCTTAATCAATCAGATAAGTACGAATTTATTGGTTTCCATGATAAAGATGTTGAAAACGGTAAAAAAATAGAAGCCGAATTCGGATATAAATATTTTGAAAATTTTGATGATTTGCTCGATCAGATCGAAATGCTGGATATTGTAACTCCAACCATTTATCATTATGATTATGCGTTAAAAGCAATCGAAAAAGGACTTCATTTCTTTATTGAAAAGCCTGTTACGCAAACATTGCAGCAAGCAGAAGAGATTTTATATAAATGTCGTGAGCATGGCATTAAAGCACAGGTTGGGCATGTTGAAAGATACAATCCGGCTTTCATGGCAACGAAAGATTTCATCAAAAACCCGATGTTTATTGAAATTCACAGGCTGGCGGAATTTAATCCTCGCGGGACTGATGTTTCGGTGGTTTTAGATTTAATGATTCACGATTTGGATATTTTATTAAGTGTAGTAAAATCTAAAGTTAAAAATATTCATGCAAGCGGCGTTTGCGTAGTAAGTAAAACACCTGATATTACCAATGCCAGAATAGAATTCGAAAATGGATGTGTTGCCAATCTTACGACTTCAAGAATTTCTATGAAAGCCATGAGAAAAAGCCGTTTTTTCCAGAAAGATGCTTATATTTCTGTTGATTTTTTAGAGAAAAAAGCAGAAGTCATCCGAATGAAAGACGCTCCGGAAAACCCTACTCCATTTGATATGATTATTGAAAATGCTGATGGAGAAAAAAATCAGATTTTATTTGAATATCCGAATATTCAACCGAATAATGCGATTTTAGATGAATTAAATTCTTTTGCAGATTCTATTACAGAGAATAAAAATGTGGAAGTTTCTTTGGAAGACGGAACTGAAGCTTTGAAAGTAGCGTTGGAGATTATGAAATTGATTTCTTAATTTAAAACATAATCATACAACTAATTTTTTTACAAATAATATAAAATTTTATCAATAGGAACGGGCTTTAGCCTGTTTTTTTTATTATTAAGTAATTGATTTAACAAAGGTTAACCATTCAGTTTGTCATTCCGTAGAAATCTAAACAAAGTCTTTAACCTTTCAATCATTGAGATTCCTGCAGAATGACAAATTGGATAGTCAGATAATTAATTTTTTTTTTCAATTAATATTTATAATTTTTATTCAACAAATTTTAAATATATTTGTTATTATCTAAAGTAATTAATTCTAAAAACAATCCCTAATATTTAAAAATCAAAACTATGAAAAGAGCCATCCTACTATCCGCTTTTTTATTGTCTCAATTTGGGACATCACAACTTTTAAAAACAAATGGTCAGAAAATCGTGAATGATAAAGGTGAAAATGTTCAATTGAGAGGTCTCGGTTTGGGAGGATGGATGTTGCAAGAAGGATATATGCTGAAAACTGCCGATTTTGCCGGTCCGCAATACAAGATTAAAGAAAAAATTGCTGAATTGATCGGGGAAGACGGCATGAACAATTTTTATAAAGCTTACCTGAAAAACGGAATCACCAAACAGGATATTGATTTCCTGAAAAAGGCAGGATTCAATTCGATAAGACTTCCGATGCATTATAATTTGTACACTTTACCGATTGAAAAAGAGCCTGTAAAAGGTCAAAATACCTGGTTGGAAGAAGGTTTTAAAATGACTGATGATCTTTTAAAATGGTGTGCAGACAACAAAATGTATTTGATTTTAGATCTTCATGCTGCGCCGGGCGGACAGGGAAATGACGTTAATATTTCTGACAACGACAAATCAAAGCCATCACTTTGGGAAAGCGAAGAAAATCAGAAAAAAACAGTCGCTTTATGGAAAAAATTAGCCGAAAGATATAAAAATGAAGCCTGGATTGGTGGTTATGATTTAATTAATGAGCCCAACATTAATTTCACAGGACAAAACAAAAACGGAACCGATGAAATGTCAAATGCCCCACTTTGGAAATTGCAGAAAGACATTACAGAGGCCATTCGACAGGTTGATAAAAAGCACATAATCATTATTGAAGGAAACGGCTGGGGAAATAATTACAATGGCTTAACACCACTTTGGGACAACAATATGGTTTTCAGCTTCCACAAATACTGGAATTATAATAATGATGAAACCCTGAAATTTGCTTTAGATTTAAGAGAAAAACATAATATCCCGATCTGGCTGGGGGAAACGGGAGAAAACTCAAATGTTTGGTTTACAGAACTGATCCAGCTTTTAGACAAGCACAATATCGGTTACGCCTTCTGGCCGATGAAAAAAATCGATAATATTGCCGGAATTACCAACGTAAAAATCACTCCGGAGTATCAAAAACTGTTGGATTACTGGAAAAATGGAGGTGAAAAACCATCAAAAGAATTTGCCACAAAAGCTTTAATGCAAATCGCCGATAACTATAAATTCAGCAACGTAGAAATCAAAAATGACATTATCGATGCCATGTTCAGACAAACAACGGAAAACACTACTAAACCTTTCAAAAATCATCAGGCTCCGGGAAGAATTTTCGCTTCTGAATATGATTTGGGAAGAATGAATTCTGCCTATTTAGATAAAGATTTCATCAATCTCTGGGTAAGCGATCCCGCAAAAAGATCAGAATGGAACTCTGGAAATCAGATGAGAAATGACGGTGTAGATATTTATAAATGTAATGACAAAATTACCAATCAATATTATGTCGGAAAAACAGAAACCGGGGAATGGATTCAGTATACAATTGACGCAAAAGCCGGTAAAAGCTACAGTTTTGACATAAGATATGCCAGTAATAATGACTCAAAAATCAGAATTGAGGACGTTTCAGGAACGCAATTGGCAACTGTCTCATTGCCTTCCACAGGAGGAAACGAAGCCTGGAAAACCTTTACAGCAAAAGGAATTAACCTCAAAAAAGGAGAAAATAAAATCAGAATTAAATTTGAAAATGACGGGGTCAACCTGAATTATTTTGAAATAAAATAATAAAAATCTTAAATTGCAAATCCCTTTTAGAATCTAAAAGGGATTTTTTTAAACCAAAATAGTATGAAAAAAACAGGATGGATTTTTCTTTTGATCTCGGCCTTTACTTTTGCTCAAAAACCGGCTTTAGATCAACAGATCAATTCAATTTTAAAAGATAAAAAAGCAACTGTCGGAATTTCTGTTTCGGGTTTTGAAAATGGCTTTAAATACAGTAAAAATGCCGATAAAAAACTTCCGATGCAAAGTGTTTTTAAATTCCATATTGCAACGGCCGTTCTGGATTTTGTTGATAAAGGAAAATTATCATTAAACCAGAAAATTTTACTTGATCAATCAAATTTACTCGAAAATACATGGTCGCCGCTTCGCGATAAATATCCCAACGGAAATGTCGAAGTTTCTTTAAGTGAGATTCTTGATTTCACTGTCGCACAAAGCGATAATAACGGCTGCGATATAATGTTGAAACTTCTTGGAGGCCCTCAAACCGTTCAAAAATTCATGGATTCTAAAGGAGTAAAAAACTTTCAGATAAAATATAATGAAGAAGCCATGCACAAAGACTGGAATGCCCAATATGAAAATTATTCCACAACCGCCTCTATTACTGATGTTTTAAGGAAATTTTTTGATGGAAAATTGCTTTCAAAAAAATCTACAGATTATTTGATGAAAGTAATGTTGGGAACAAAAACGGGAACCAATAAGCTGGTAGAACAGCTTCCAAAAAATACTCCGGTCGCACACAAAACAGGAGCTTCAGGGAAAAATAATAAGGGCTTAACAGGCGCAGAAAACGATATGGGAATCATCACTTTACCGAATGGCAAGCATTATGCAATAACTGTATTTGTGAGCAACTCTACAGAAACTGACGCGGTGAATTGCAAAATCATTTCTGACGTCTCCAAAGTGGTTTGGGACCATTTTAACAAATAAAATTTAAAGCTTAATTTTAATCTCTAAAATACATCAATTATGAAAAAAATATTATTAATAGCGGGAATATTTAGTTTTTCATTTTTCTATTCGCAGAAAAGTGAGAACTATTTACAGCTAAAATACGGAAGCATCTGCTGCGGAACTCCTTCTACGGAACCTGTAATGAATTATTTAAACCAATTTCAGAAAAAAAATAAAATAAAATCACTTGAAATCTACAAGCAAAGCGGCTTGGGAAGAGAAGGCGAATTTAATCTGTATATCGGAACTGATAATCTTTCAAAAAAGCAGAAAACAAGCTTTATAAAAGGTTTACAGACTGCCGTTGAAGCACAAAATAATGCCAGACAAAAAAATCGTGACGGAAGAGTAAGTTTTCAGCAAGATGAAACGCTAAAAAAATCTGATCTGGCAAACGCAAGAAATTTAACTATTTATAAAAAATAAAAGAAAAATGATCAAAAACATTGTAGTTATCGGCGCAGGAACCATGGGAAATGGTATCGCACATACTTTTGCACAAAGCGGGTTTAAGGTAAATCTGGTAGATGTATCCCAAGATGCTTTGGACAGAGGGTTGAAGACCATTACCACAAATCTTGACAGAATAATTGCAAAGGGAAACCTTACGGAAGAACAAAAATCTGAAACTTTAGGAAATATTACCACTTATACCGCTCTTCAGGATGCTGTTGGAAGTGCAGATCTGATTGTTGAAGCTGCTACTGAAAATCAGGAATTAAAGTTAAAAATATTCAGCCAAATGGATGAGTTTGCTCCTGAAAACTGTATTTTGGCGACAAACACTTCATCTATTTCTATCACTAAAATTGCTGCAGCTACAAAAAGACCGGATAAAGTAATCGGAATGCATTTTATGAATCCCGTTCCGATCATGAAACTGGTTGAAATTATCAAGGGATATTCTACTTCTAAAGAAACTTTTGAAGCCATTTATGAAATGAGCAAAAATTTAGGAAAAGTTCCTGTAGAAGTAAATGACTATCCGGGTTTCGTTGCCAACAGAATTTTAATGCCGATGATCAACGAATCGATAGAAACCCTTTACAACGGAGTTGCGGGAGTTGAAGAAATTGACACGGTAATGAAATTAGGAATGGCTCACCCGATGGGGCCTTTGCAACTAGCTGATTTTATTGGGCTTGACGTTTGTTTAGCGATATTAAATGTAATGTATGACGGCTTTAAAAATCCGAAATATGCACCCAATCCATTGCTAGTAAATATGGTAATGGCAGGGAAATTAGGAGTGAAATCAGGAGAAGGTTTCTACGATTATTCAGAAAGTAAAAAAGCCGAGAAAGTAGCAAAAATGTTTTCAAAATAAGGAAAGTGAATGAGTGAATTGTCAAGGTGAATTTTTAAAATTGACAATGAAATGAATTCACATCGAAGAAAATTGACTGATACAATAAAATTCACTATTTTTCTTCGATGAAATGTAAAGAAAAATATATCCAGATATCAATGGTCATCATTACTTTAGTGATGACCGTTTTGCGTTTTCTGCTCAATGAAAAAGGCAGGGTAAATCCGGATTCTATCCGATACATGAGATTTGCCCATGTCTTTCCGACGATTGATAATACGACTACGCCTTTAGGATATCCTTTAAGTATAAAATTCATTACTTTGTTTGGTTTTGATGAATTTTGGAGCAGTAAAGTAGTGGGAATTCTTGCTTTTATTTTTATTGTTTTTTTTGCCTGGAAAAAGAATTTTTATTTACGTGAAACTATTGTCACAGGTGCTTTATTCAGCTTTCTTTCAATCTTTGCATTCACGATGAGCGAGCCTTTGATTCTTCCTTTTGTATTTCTATTTTTATATGTTTCAAAACAAATCATTGATGGAAAATTAGAGAAATGGAAAGCTGTATTTTATCTGTCTTTACTTTTAATAGCTCTTTATAACATCAGATACAGTGCACTTTTCTTTATTGGAGGAACCGGGCTTTTCGGATTGATTTACCTCAAAAGAAAATATGCAGCAATATTCATTATTTCAGCAGCTATAGGTTTAGTTTTTGTTGTTTTGTATAAATTTCTGTTTATAGATTATTTTAACGAAAATTATGTACAAACATTTTTAGAAATCGGGCTCCATCCTACTTCACAGCTTTTGGTTGAATTATTTCAGGGGTTGGCGACTTCTTTTAATCCTTTTATTCATATTTCAGATCCGGGAGGCGGAAAAATCAATTATGCAATCTACGGAATTGGTGTTTTAAATATCCTTTTGATCATCTATCTTTTCATTAAAAATAAACTCTCCGAGGTTGAATCTTTCTTTATATTTACCGGAGTTTTCGGAATTATCTGCTCCTATTTCATTCAATATTTCTATTCTATTAATCCGTTAGATTACAGATTAATAGCTCCGTTCAGTTTTCCGATCTGGTTGGTTTATTTTAAAAAATTATTTGACATTTTTGAGATAAAAGTATATGTTATCGGCATTCTAAGCATCATGTCGGGAATGCTTTTCACATGGCTTTCAAAAGGGAATTACCTTGAAAACAGAAAAGAAATCTTCCATTTTTTGCAATCTGAGAAGCTTGATAAAGTGCCTTTGAAATTTTATACGGAAGATGAGCTTAATCTTGATAAAATACAGGTAGCTGAGCTGATAAGCACCGTAAATCCGGAAATCAGGATCACCTTTAAGCCACAGGATACTTTACAGAAAACAACTTTGACGCGTTATAAAGTTTTACAAAAAATTAAGATCGACAAGAACAAATATCAATAATTTTATTATCTTTGGTTCAAAGTTAAAACATTAAAAAAATGAAATTACCAAAGTTTTTATTAGCAGATAATTCGGAATTTCCAGAAGATCTATTCGTAGTTCATACAGAATACCCAAGATTTATCTTAAACGTTGAGGAAGAAGAAGTTGAGTGGCTAGATGATTTAGAGGGCGATGATGAAGAAACGATGGCAGATGAAGCTACAAAGGTAGTAGAAGCTGCGTTCAAATGGTGTGATGAAGAGTTAGCTAAATACGACGAAGAGGAAGAAGATTAATAACATCTAAAAACATAAAAAAGGAACTCAATTGAGTTCCTTTTGTTTTTTTATTTATTCTGCTTTATTGAATTTCAATAATAAAAGATTGTCCTGATATAATTCAAGAACATTTCCTGAAACAACATATTTATTGGCTTTTCCGACCATATCCATGAAATTTTTCTCAACACTCATATTATCACAAGCCATTCTTGTAGAACCCATCTGTCCTGCAGAAAAATTACCTGTTGCAGGATCTACTTTTGCAGTTCCGAAATAATTATTGCATCCGCCGTTTCCACTGATTTTTTCTCCTTCAATATTTAAAGTAGGTATTTTTCCTTTCACATTATCGGCCAATGCCCATTTTGTATTGCTTAATGAAGGTTGAGCTTTACCAACTTTTGAAGATGATGAGCCTCCTGCCATTGCTCCACAAGAAGCCAAAACTGCCGCTGCAGACAGGCTTAAAAAAAGATTTTTCATTTTTTTGTTTTTGAATTAGCCAAATTTACGGTAAATATTATTATCTAAACGGGTTTCAAAAGACTTTATTATTCTCTTAACACTTATTATTCACTCAAACTGTTAAAATAATTTGAACAATTTTCTGCTTAAAAGCGCATTTTAATTATTATAAAAATCCATAAGCTTCTTTAACGAAAAAAACGAACTGATACAGTTCGTTTTATAGTATTTTGTAAATTATATTAATATTTAAGATCTTAATTCCGCGTTAAATTCTTTTTGGAAAGATTTAACTAAAGAATCCATTACAGAAGCAATTTCTTTTTCTTCTAATGTTTTTTCTTCATTTAAAAGCTCAAAGCTCAGGGCATAAGATTTTTTACCTTCGGGAAGATTTTTTCCTTCATAAACATCAAATAAATTAATATTTTTAATAAAAGGAGATTTATTTTTTCTGGCAGCCTGATAAAGATCCTGATAATTAATGTTTTTATCAATCAACAACGCCAAATCTCTTCTTATTTTATTGAATTTAGGAATATCTTTAAATTTTAATTCATTTTTAGCGCGTAGTTCCTGGGCAAATTCCAGCTCGATTTCTGCATAGAAACATTCCTGATCGATGTCAAAATCCTTCAGCATTTGAGGCGCGACTTTACCGATTCTTACTAAAGTTTTTCCGTCAATCTCATAAGATAAAGCATCTGAAAACCTTTCGTCAGACAAAGCAACTTCCTTATAATCAACGGCTAATTTTTGCAGCAAAACTTTCACATAAGCTTTTACGTTATAGAAATTGGTTGCAGATTTAGGCTGAAGCCAGTTTTCCGCAACATCTCTTCCAGAAATTAAAATAGCAAGCTGTTTTCTTTCTTCATATTTATCTCTTTTATGATAAATTTTTCCGAATTCAAAGAATTTAATATCCTGATTCTTTCTGTTTATATTGTAGATCGCATTTTGAAGAAGCCCTTCCAATAAAGACTTTCTCATGAATGCCAGGTCATTACTCAACGGATTCAATAGTTTTACAGCGTCTGTTTCGTCTTTTACAGAGGTCAAAGAATTGTTCATCACTTCGTTGAAACCAATGCTCTGTAGAGTTCTTGCCCAGCTGTTTTCCAATTCATCCTGATCCTGAGCGCTTAGTTTAACCGGTGTAAATGAAATCTTTTGCGGCGCATCAATTTTATTGTATCCGTAGATTCTTAAAATCTCTTCGATAACGTCAATTTCTCTCGTTACATCAGCTCTGTAAGCAGGAACAGAGATTTCAAAACCATTTTGAATTTCATTTAAAACCTGAATTTCCAGTGCTTTTAAAATTTCTTTTACTTTTTCTCTGTGTATTTTTGTTCCTAAAATTTGTTCGATTTTAGAGAATCTGATAATTACGTAATTGTCTTCAATTTTCTTTGGGTATTCTTCCAGTAGATCTCCAACAAGCTTGCCTTCAGCCAATTCCTGAATCAATTTAATGGCGTGGGTAATGGCAGTGCGCGTAATATTAGGATCAACACCTCTTTCAAATCTGAAAGAAGCATCTGTGCTCAATCCATGGAATTTTGCTCCTTTTCTCACCGCAACAGGATTAAAATAAGCACTTTCCAGGAAAATAGTTTTAGTTTCAGCAGAAACTCCAGAGTTGGCACCTCCGAAAACTCCGGCAATACACATTGGGTTGTCTTTTCCGTCCTTGATGATGATTTCAGAACCGTTCAATGTTCTTTCAACGCCATCCAGAGTGGTGAATTTCGTTCCTTCTTTTACAGTGCCTACCTTCACTTTTTTATCTGCAATTTTGTCTGCATCAAAAGCGTGAAGCGGCTGTCCGTAACCGTGAAGAATATAATTCGTGATGTCTACAATATTGTTAATCGGGCTTAATCCGATGGCTTTTAATCTGTCTTTTAACCAGGCAGGAGAATCAGCAACTTTCACGTCTTCAATTACCGCACCGATATATCTCGGGCACAGTTCTGCATCCTCAACTTCTAATGTGAAATCGTGAGAACCTTCATTATTTAAAGTTTCAGAGCTTACTTTTTCAAACTCTGATTTTTGCTTATTTGTTGAAAGAAAAGCGTGTAAATCCCTTGCAACACCGTAATGAGACATTGCATCGGTTCTGTTTGGCGTTAAACCGATTTCGAAAACTTCGTCGTTGGTTAATTCAAAATAATCTGCAAAATTTTTCCCTACTTCATATTTTTCTTCATCCAAAACCATAATTCCGCCGTGATCTTCGCTGAGCCCTAATTCGTCTTCTGCACAGATCATTCCCTGAGAAACCTCGCTTCTGATTTTTGCTTCTTTAATCTCAAAAAAGTTTCCGGTTTTGTCATAGATTTTTGTTCCGACAACAGCTACAGGCACGGTTTGTCCTGCTTCCACATTCGGAGCACCACAAACAATGTTCAGTACTTTTCCGTTTCCTATATCTACCGTTGTTTTCTTTAATTTATCAGCATTCGGATGCTTTTCGCAGGTTAAAACTTTACCCACAACAATCCCTTCCAGACTTCCCTTTATGCTTTCAAATTTTTCTATCCCTTCCACCTCAAGACCAATATCCGTAAGGAATTCCCCGATTCTTTCCGTCTTCAATTCCGTTTTGATATAGTCTTTCAACCAGTTATTTGATATTTTCATCTGACAATTTCTATTTATTTTTTAGGGCTGATGGAACTTTTCAGTTTCATCTATTATATTTTGAAAATTTTATTTGAATATTTGTGCAATTTTAATGCACAAAATTTAGTGTACAAATGTCGTGTTTTTTTGAGAAATACAGAAATTTAAAAGGAACTTAATACTCCCTTGAATATGATTTTTTCTCTGAAATATATTCCGTTTTGCTTCCGTTTCCTGTTCTGAAAAGTGTTTTAACGGTCGTTCTCTGCTTCTCTCCCGTGGAACTCGCAAGATAAGTCACAAAATGCAAATGAGGTCCGTTGCTCCATCCTGTATTCCCGCTTAATCCGATGATATCTCCTTTTTTAACCTGATCGCCGACATTTACTTTTACTCCGTTTTGCTTTAAATGAAAATATTGCGCAAAAGTGCCGTCGGAGTGTAAAATTGTGATATAATTTGCCTGTTTTGCACAATTAATTGTCGGACAGCCTGAATTATTAGTTTCAACCAAATCAATTACCAGGCCTTCTCTTGCGGCTAAAATTTCAGTCCCTTCAGGCATCGTAAAGTCCAGTGAGTTTTCATTCTGATGTGAAAAAGTCCCATTATAGCCTTGAAAAACCATAAAAGATTTTCCTTTTTGAAACGGAAGATCGTACTGATATTCAGAATCATATGTTTTTAATGTAACATCCCCAATATAAATTAAATAGGCCGGCATTTTCTTGACTCCCCATTTTTTCATTTTATTATTTACAATAAAATAGGTCACTTTATTTTTGAGTGATTTTGCAGGTAAAACCTGGGTTGTTTTAAAAACCTCAGGTTTTCTCATATTTTCCAGTTCGGGTTGTTCCGCGAAGACAAAAGAAACCGGATAAATCTCTTGATTATCTGCATAATATATAATGGTATCCCCTTTTCTTTCATAATACATTTTAGTATTTTTTTGAGAAAATAAATTGATACATTGCAATAAAAAGAAGACTGCCAGTATTTTTTTCATATCCATAAGCGTTTATAGGTAATTAAAAAAGAGATCCTGAAAATCAGAACCTCTTTTTATTTTTTATTTTAAATATTACAATCCAATAACGGGCATTGATAACATTAAGATATTTTCGTTTTCTTCAAGACCATCCAGAGGTTCGATGATTCCCGGCCTGTTCGGTTGAGACATTTTCATTGTGATATCGTCTGCCCCAAGAATACCCAACATTTCCGTTAAGAATTTAGAGCTAAATCCGATGTTAATATCTTCTCCGTTATAATCACAAGGAATCTGCATATCTGCTTTGTTTGCATATTCCGTATCTTCTGCGTGAAGGTGAAGAATATTGGCTGACAATTTAAATCTAACCTGATTGGTAGATTTATTTGACATGATTGATGCTCTTTTGATCGCTCCCAGTAAAAGATTTCTGTTGATCGTCAATACATTCGGATTTTCTTTTGGAATTACCGCCGTATAATTAGGATATTTTCCGTCGATCAGCCTACAGATCCAGATATGTTTACCAAAAGTAAATTTAGCCATGTTTTCATTGAAGTCGATCTTAACGTCTTCATTTGAGCTTGCTAAAATATTTTTGAAAATATTCAAAGGTTTTTTAGGCATAATGAATTCCATTGGCTCGGCATTCATCAGATCTGTTCTTTTATAGACTACCAATCGGTGAGAATCTGTAGAAACAAAATTCGTTTCGTTTTCTCCAAACTGGAAAAGAACTCCCGTCATTACAGGACGAAGTGAATCGTTACTTGTTGCAAAAAGCGTGTTGGTAAGAGCTTCAGACAAAACTCCTGCAGGCATTGTTACACTTTGAGAAGCGTCAAATTCCGGTAATTCCGGATAATCATCAGCATTGTCTAATGCGACTGCGAAATTATCTTTTTCATCCAAAATCTCAAGCTGACTTCCGGTGCCTTCTGCATTATCCTTTACGGCTAATGTCAGAGGCTGCTCGCCGTAAGTCTTGATAAAATCCTGAAAAATCTTAGCAGGAACAGCAAATTTTCCTGAGTCGTCAGACTTCACCTCAAGAGAAGTTACAAGAGTTGTTTCGCCATCAGATGCTGTAATGGTAACGTTATTTTCGTTTAACTCAAAAAGATAGTTTTCTAAAATAGGTCTCGATTGAGAGCTTGATATTACGCCACTTACAGTTTGCAAAGCCTTCTGCAGTTCACCACTTGAAATAATAAATTTCATAGATTTATAAAATAAGTTTGTACAAATATAACAAATAGAAGTAAGACTGAAAAAAATAATGCCCAGTAGTTTTTAACAAAGATCATTAATCTGTTTTCAGGCTTGAAATTATGTTCAGATTTCTGTAGTCATTAATTTTCGAATCGAAGATCTCAGTCGTGTAATAACTGATGCTCACCTTTTTATTGATTAGTGAATTATATTCTTTAGGAAGATCAAGATTCGATACAATATTTGAAACCCAATAGAATTTGGTTAAATTTTTATTGTCACCGATCATATGAAAGATCACAAAATTTTCTTTTTCGATCTTTGTAATGGTTCCGTTTATCAGCAATTCCGGTTTGGATTCGTCCGTTTTCTTATCTTCTTCCATATTAACAAACTCCATGAAAATATCCGGGCATTCTTTCAGCAGCCAGGTTCCCATTAATTTTCCCGTCTCTGATGATTCATCATTGAGAATATCGATGTTATAGTCTTTTTTAAGATCTTTACTATAAGGCTCAGCAGCTTTTATCATACAAAGACCTAGTTGTGCTTCGAGGTTTTTCGAGTTGGGATTTTCAGCTTTTGCCTTTGTAAAACATTCACATGTTACCTTAGCAATTTTTTTCGTATAGTCCTGTGAAAAAAGGAAATTTGAAGTAAAAATAAGCGTTACAGCCAGTAGATTTTTCATCATGGTTAGTTTTTTAACTTTTCAAAGATAAAAGATTTAATAAGTATGATCAAAATGCAAGTCTTATATTTGTTAAAAAAAAAAGCCCATGCGGAAACCACTCATCCATAAAAGTTTTCTGAACGCTTTTCGAGGTGTGTTTTTTATGTTGAAATCTGAAAGGAATTTCCAATTGGAATTTCTGGCTTTTTTAATCAATCTTTTTTTAATTTTTTATTTAAAGCTCTCTACAATTGATACAGCTCTTGTTTTAATTGTTTCTTTTGGGGTTTTAATTGCGGAAATTTTTAATACGGCAATTGAGAAGATTTGTGACATTATACAACCTGAATTTGATAAGAGAATCGGTTTTATTAAAGATATTTCTGCGGGAGCTGTTATTTTGACGGCGATTTTGTCGGTTGTTGTGGGGATTTTAGTCTATTGGAAATACATTTCTAAACTATCATTTTTTTTAAAATTTTAATTCAAAAATTACATTGAATTTAAGATTTCAAATAAAAAAACACTCAAAATTCAACATTTATATTTAAAATATATTTATCACTACATTATGATATAATAAATTTCTATATATTTGTTTCACAATCAACAATTAATAATATGAAAATCAAATTGCTGTATGCCATTCTATTGGCAGGATTCATTTCGTGCAGTACGGAATCATCGACTATTAACCCGATGAGCACTAAAAAAACTGAAGAAGTTCTAAAATTTGAAAAATCCATCAAAAGTTTATCAAACCCGGAAAACCGTGAAACTCCCGAAGAGATGAAAAACCGCCAATCTCTTGAATTAAGTGACAGACGTAAAGATCTTCTTATTCCTTCAGCAATAGAGCTGATAAAATCCACTGGCGCTACTCAAAAGCAAATTACTGAAGCCACTCAGGGTGACAGAGATAAGATTTTAACATGGGCTGTAAAAATCTATAACGAAAAACTTGATAAAATCAACCAAAATTCTAAAAACTAATACGATGAAAAAGATATTCACTATTATTCTTGGCTTAAGTTTAGGATCATCGGCTTTTGCACAAAACGGTTCCGGAAATCTTCATATCTATAACGATATCACCAATCATAAACTCGATTTATATTTTACAATTTTCACTATAGTCCCTTCTACCTGCAGTGGAGGAGCACAGGCAATAGATCAGGTATATCTGCCGCCTAATGAAATTGCAAGCTACACCACCTTTGCCAATTCCACTTCAGCCGCAGGACATCCTTATCCAATTAATAACTGGTCTCCTAATATGCTTGGTCTTCCACCCATTGTATCAAATGCCCAAAGATGGACTTATATAAAATTTGAGCTTGAAGATCCTATCAATCCAGGACAAATCGTCCCAACACTTGGCGGATCTGTAGGGTTTTATCAATCCTGCTCAGGTATCCCAGCAAGTATCGGTGGCACGGGCAGTCTGAATGGCATAAACTATAATTTCCATGCAGACGCGTTTACATTTGGAGGTGATTTATGGATAAATGTTCAATAAATCCTGTTAATATAAAATCAAAGCCTGTCAACAATCATTGACAGGCTTTATTTAATTTGAAAAATGACTGCCATTAATGACCTTCATTTTCTTTTTATTGTTATTTGAAGTATTCGACTCCATTTTTAAAGATATTGTGATAATTCGCAGTTGGAATATTTTTCATCAATCCTTCAGCGAAACGTTCCGGGTGCCCCATTCTACCGTAGATTTTACCGTCCGGGCTCGTAATTCCTTCAATACCGAACAATGAATTATTTGGATTGAATGGCATTCCGTGAGCGATGTTTCCGTCCAAATCCAAGTATTGAGTTGCGATCTGTCCATTTTCGTATAATTTCTGGATTTCCTCTTCCGAAGCCATAAAACGACCTTCACCGTGAGAAATTGGGATTGTGAAAACCTGATCCTTCATTCCTTTCAACCAAGGCGATTCGTCATTCAGAACTTTCACATTGACCATCTGAGAGATGTGTCTTCTGATCGCATTATGCGCCAAAGTCGGAGAATTTTCATCCAAATCTTTAATTCTTCCGTAAGGCAGCAATCCAGATTTTACCAATGCCTGGAAACCGTTACAGATTCCGATAATCATACCGTCTCTGTCTAACAATTCGTGAACGGCATTTCTCATTTTCTCATTTTTCAACACATTCACGATGAATTTCGCAGAACCATCCGGCTCGTCACCCGCAGAAAAACCGCCTGAGAATGCCAAAATCTGGGAAGTTTTGATTTCTTCTACCCAAGCATCAATGCTTTCATCCAATAACTGATGATTGATGTTGATTAAAGGTAAGCTGCTTGTAACTGCACCTTCTTTGGCAAAAGCATTCAACGTATCGTATTCACAGTTTGTTCCCGGGAAAACCGGTGCAAATACTTTTGGCTGAGCGATTCCGTGCTTTTTAATGATGATATTTCTAGGGTTGATTGAGTTTAATTTCTCATCAATTGCAACCGTGATTTTTTCTTTTTCAATTGTTGGGAAAAGATTTTCAAATGTGTTTGTATTTGCAGCTAATAATTTCTCAATTGCAAATTCAGCATCATTAATTTTGATAACATTTGAATTTTTAACTTCTCCGATGAATTGAAGATTTGCAAAACTTAATTCTTCTTTAGATTCGATGATTAAGCTGCCGATATTTTTAGTCAATAAAATATTTTCATCAACTGTAATTTCAGCACCCAATCTGTTTCCGAAGCTCATTTTTGCTAAAGCCACTGCAACTCCACCTTCTTTGACCGTCTTCACAGAAACGATTTTTCCAGCCTTAATATTTTCGAAAACAAATTCAAAAACAGTTTTTAAAGCATCGTAATTCGGAAGTCCGTTTTCCTGAGCGGTATGATTGAAGAAATATACTTTATTTCCTTCGTTTTTAAATTCAGGAGAGATAATATTTTTCTTTTCTCCGTTAGCACAAGCAAAAGAAATCAAGGTTGGCGGAACATTCAGATCCTGATACGTTCCACTCATTGAATCTTTACCTCCGATCGCAGCCAAACCAAAATTAATTTGTGCATCATAAGCTCCCAACAAAGAAGCTAAAGGTTTACCCCATTTCTCAGGATTCTGACCCAATTTCTCAAAATATTCCTGAAAACTGAATCTGATATTTTTATAATCGCCGCCCATCGCAACAATCTTTGCAACACTTTCAATCACAGCGTAAGAAGCTCCTAATAAAGAGTTTTGCTTAGAAATCTCTGCATCGAATCCCCAACTCGCCAGAGAAACCGTTTCAATATTTTTTGCTCCGATAATCGGTAATGTCTGAACACTTCCTTCCATCAAAGTCTGCTGATATTTACCACCTAAAGGCATCGCAACCGTAGTCGCTCCGATAGACGAATCGAACATTTCTAACAAACCTTTTTGAGAAGCAACATTTTTATCGCCTAATATTTTTAAGAAGTTTTCTTCATTGAATGATTGAGTTTCTTCTTTTACTTCATTAAGATGAGTAATTTTAACTTCCTGACTTTTCGAACAACCATTTGTATCTAAAAATGCTCTTGAAAGGTCAACAATTTTATCACCTTTCCAGAACATCTGCATTCTTCCTGAATCTGTCACTTTTGCAACCTCAACAGCCACAATATTTTCAGCTTCACAGAATTTGATGAAGTGCTCTTTATCTTTTGGTTCAACAACAACCGCCATTCTTTCCTGAGATTCAGAAATAGCAAGCTCGGTTCCGTTCAAACCTTCATATTTTAAAGGTAAAACATCCAAATTAACTTCCAAAGAATCAGCGATTTCACCGATCGCAACAGAAACTCCACCAGCTCCGAAGTCGTTTGATTTTTTGATCAATCTCGTTACTTCCGGATTTCTGAATAATCTCTGGATTTTACGTTCTTCAACAGCATTTCCTTTCTGAACTTCCGAACTCATTGTATGAATCGAAGTTTCGTCCTGTTCTTTTGAACTTCCGCTCGCTCCTCCTACACCGTCACGACCTGTTGCACCACCTAAAATGATGATAGAATCGCCAGCTTCAGGCTTTTCACGTCTTACCCAATCCACAGGAACTGCTCCGGTAACGAAACCAACTTCCATTCTTTTTGCTTTGTAGCCTTCATCGTAGATTTCGGAAACCATTGTAGTCGCCAAACCGATTTGGTTACCGTAAGAAGAATATCCGTTCGCCGCCTGTTTTGTGATTGTTTTTTGAGGTAATTTACCCGGTAAAGTTTTATTAACTGACTCCAAAACATCAGCAGCACCCGTCAATCTCATCGCCTGGAAAACGTAAGAACGTCCGGACAAAGGATCTCTGATCGCACCACCTAAACACGTTGAAGCCCCACCAAAAGGTTCAATTTCCGTCGGGTGATTGTGTGTTTCGTTTTTGAATAATAAATACCAAGGTTCTTTTTTACCATCGTATTCAGCTTCGATCTGGATGGTACAAGCGTTGATTTCATCAGAAACCACCAAGTTCTCCAAATTGCCTGTTTTATGGAAATATCTTCCGCAAACGGTTGCCAGATCCATTAAAGAAATTGGCTTTAATTCGCGTCCTAAGAATTTTCTTTTTTCGATATAATCATTGAAAATAGTTTCCAATGTATGTTTAAACTGTCCTTCAAATTCAATATTCGACAATTCTGTTTCAAAAGTTGTGTGACGGCAGTGGTCACTCCAATAGGTGTCTAAAACTTTTAATTCCGTTTCCGTAGGATTTCTCTGTTCAGTTTTAAAATATTCCTGAATGAATTTCAAATCATCCAAACCTAATGCAAAACCATGATTATTAAAGAATTCTTCCAGCTGAATATCATCAAAATTGATAAAATTTTCGTGAATAATAACTTTTGACGGCATTTCTTCCGCAGGAATATCTAAAACAGATAAATCTTTTTCCTGAGATTCAACTTTATTGATCAAAAGGTCTTTGATTTTAGCTAAATCACCTTCAGAAATCCCTGCAAATTCAATCAACTTCCCGCTTCTTACTTTAGACTTCTCATTTTCAGTCAGTAAAGAAATACACTGTTGCGCAGAATCTGCACGCTGGTCGTATTGTCCCGGCAAAAATTCCATTGCAAAATGGATTCCTTCCGCAGGATTTTCTTCATGTAAAATATCAGTAACAGGGTCTACAAAAGTGCTGTTGACCACCTTTTCAAATTCACCGTCATTCAAATTGAAAATATCGTAAATGTTATATACTTTTACGTTTTGGACCGACGGTACCACCGCTTTTACTTCATCAAAAATTTTTGGACTTTCTACATCGAAAATTCCTCTTTTTTCTACGAAAATTCTTTTGTTTTGAGACATTAGATGTCGGATATTTAAATATTATTAGACTTATTTTTATTTTCAAATTTATTCCTTGCAATTTCTATCGAACGGTGGAATTTTTCAAGTAAAACTTTTTTTGAAGGTAATACAAGAAAATATTCTGCAACTTTTATGTTATCAGATTCCAGATTCATTAGTTCGATATGTTCGGAATTTTTTCCAGAACAAAGAATTAAACCAATCGGCGGGTTTTCGCCTTCTACTTTTTCATATGTATTAAGATATGAAAGATAAAGCTCCATTTGACCTTTATGGGCAGCTTCAAATTCTCCCAATTTCAACTCGATAACTACTAAAGATTTTAATTTTCTGTGATAGAAAAGTAAATCCAAATAGTAATCTTTATTATCGATTGTAATCCTTTTTTGTCTCGAGAGAAATGCAAAATCACTTCCTAATTCCGAAATAAATTTTTGAAGCTCAACAATTATTGCTTCTTCCAAATCCTTTTCAGAAAAAGTGTCTTTCAATTCCAAAAAATCCAGAAAATAAGGATCTTTAAAAATCAGATCCGGATTCAAAATATTATTCTCAGACCAATTTTTCAGTTCCTTATTAATTACTTCTTCCGGCTTTTTGCTTATTACAGTTCGCTCAAAAAGTAAAGAGTTAATCTTTTCTCTTAAAGTTCTTACACTCCAATTTTCAATTTTACAAACTTCAATATAAAAATCTCTTTTAGTATCTTCAGAAATAGGAATGAGTAAAAGGAAATGGGTCCATGATAATTGTCGCATCGCTGATGCGACAATTTCAAAATTTCCAAAAACAGAAGCAAACTGCATCATTTTCCGAATATTTTTTTCTGAAAAAGAGCTTCCAAATTCAAAAGTAAGCTGCTGAGAAATTTGTAAAATTATTTCTTTTCCATACTCTGCTCTTTTATTTCCTAAAATATCCTCATTTATTCTTTGTCCAACTTTCCAATATAAAGCCACCATTGCCGAATTTACCTGAACAGCCACCTGACTTCTTGTCTTGGTAACCAGTTCTTTTAAATCGGTCATTAATTGTTGATGATTTTGATTTTGTAACATTCTCTTTAAATGATCAATTTAAAAAATTAATAATTCTGAAGTTCTCTTGCTATTGGACTTATTTACTTAATTTGTTCGGATTATCGGGATGTTCTTTTTGAAATTCTTCGGCTTCTTTTATTTCTTTTTTCAGCCATTTTTCAAAAGGAATTTTTTCACTTTCAAATTCCAGCGCAAAGATATTTTTGCCGTCTTCTGAAGCTAAAAACTTATAATCTGATAATCCTGCTTCCATTTTTCTGTAATCATAGGCATTTATCTGATAAAACGGGAAATTTTCTTTTGGTCTTTCAACGATTTCAAAGAATAATTTCTTTTCATTTTCAGGTATTTTGTTGTAATGATTGACATAATTTATTTCTGAAAGCTTTTTATTTTGCTTTTCGAAAAACTGAAGGATATTCTTCTCTTTTTCACTGTATTTAAATGGATACGGATAGTATTTGCCATCAATTTCTACAGCATTTTCGGATTTTGTAATAGGTTGAACGATTTCTCCCTTAAAATTCATCATTCCCCAATTCCCGCCAACGATTGCTTTATGTTCTTCATTGGTTTTTTCCCAATCGCAGCCATTGCAAAAAGCAGAATACCCATAATTAAAAGGTGCTGCAAAATCATGATTGGCTTCAATTACAATTGTTCCATTTCTGTCTACAAAACCAACTTTCCCGTTTTTGACAAACCTTCTTACGCCTTCCGAAAAATAATCTGCGCCGTTATCATAAAAGAAAGGTCTGTAAAGGAAATTTCCTTTTTTATCATAGACATATCCCCATGCATTTTTTTCTTTTATTTCATCTTTTTTAAAACCGTCAAAGTAAATTGTTTCTCCTTCAACCAATTCTCCGTCTTTTAAATAGGAAAAAACTTTAAACTGCGCCGGAACAATGATTTTACCATCTTGATTTTTTACACCGACCAACGAATCTTTTGATTTAAAATACTTTAAAACTTCTTTCCTTTGAGAAAAAGAAAATATTGGAATTAATAATATGATTAAAAGTATTTTTTTCATAAAGCAAGATGAAATTCTGAATTTCTTCCTGAATTGATTTCTTGAAACGGTTTTTTAAACTTTGTCAAAGATTTTAACTTTGACAAAGTAAATATGCAGCCGAAAAGACTGCATACATTATATTATACTTTAAGGTCAGCCTCTAAACCTATCAGATCCTTGTTGGCATCAATAATCGGCTGAACTTCATTGGCGATGAATTCCTCCGTTTGAATTGGTGCAAAACCGATGAAATTTTTAGGGTCGAGAACTTCTTTTAATTTTGATTTATCTAATTTTAAAGAATCGTCGTTTAATATTCTTTCGATAAGGTCGTTTTCTTTACCTTCTTCTTTTACTTTTTTAGAAGCTTCCATTGAATGAACTCTGATCAATTCGTGGATTTCCTGACGGTCGCCACCAGCTTTCACTTCTTCCATGATGATATATTCTGTCGCCATGAAAGGAAGTTCCTCCATAATATGTTTGTTGATTCTGTTCGGATACACCACAATACCGTTCATGATGTTGTTCCAGATCAATAGAATGGCATCAACCGCTAAAAACGCCTGAGGAATCGTTAATCTTTTGTTTGCGGAATCATCCAACGTTCTTTCAAACCATTGCGTAGAAGCAACCATAGCCGAACTCGTCGTCAAAGACATTACATATTTTGCCAATGCGCCGATTCTTTCGCTTCTCATTGGATTACGCTTGTAAGCCATTGCAGATGAACCGATTTGATTTTTTTCGAATGGCTCTTCAATTTCCTTAAGGTTTTGAAGTAAACGTAAATCGTTGGTGAATTTATGTGCAGACTGAGCGATATTTCCTAATAAAGCGACCACTTTAGCATCGATTTTTCTGTCGTAAGTCTGTCCGGAAACTCCGAAAACTTTTTCGAAACCGAATCTTTTTGACAATTCTTTATCTAAATGCTTCACTTTAGAATAATCACCGTTGAAAAGCTCAAGGAAGCTTGCGGCAGTTCCCGTTGTTCCTTTTACCCCTCTGAATCTTAATGTTTCAAGGAAAAAATCAAGCTCTTCGATATCCAGAACCAAACTTTGCAGCCAAAGTGTTGCTCTTTTCCCGACAGTCGTTAACTGAGCAGGCTGGAAATGTGTAAATCCTAAAGTCGGTAAATCTTTATACTGAATGGCAAAATCCGAAAGATTTTTCATCACGTTTACCAACTTTTTCTTTAAAATTAAAAGTCCGTCACGGATCTGAATTAAATCTGTATTATCTCCTACAAATGCCGAAGTAGCTCCCAGGTGAATAATTCCTTTTGCAGAAGGCGCCACGTCACCATACGTGTGAACGTGAGCCATTACATCATGACGGAATTTTTTCTCATACTCAGCTGCTTTATCGTAATCGATGTTTTCAGCATTAGCTTTCAACTCTGCGATTTGCTCGTCTGTGATTTCAAGGCCAAGGTCTTTTTCGATTTCAGCAAGAGCAATCCAAAGTTTTCTCCAATTCTGGAATTTGTTATTGTGTGAGAAGTTAAATAACATTTCTTCACTGGAGTAGCGCTCTTCCAATGGATTTTTGTAGGAATTCATTCTTTCTTTTACTTTTAGATGCACAAAAATACGGATTTTCGGCGAGAGATAAAAATGGTTTTTCTTAAACACGGATAGCGCTAATTTTTGCACTAATATCACAAATTAAAAGATGAAATTTAAAAACTAAAATGGTAATTTAAATACAAATAAAAAAACCACTCTTACGAATGGCTTGATTTACTTTAACTGAGTTTTATTGATAGATTACAACATCATTTTTCTTGATCTGATATCCTGTCTTTTTGTAAGGAGTTAAAACATATTTACCGTTTTTCCAGGCTTTGCTTTTTCCAAGTTTTGTCAGGATTAAGCTTCCTGTATTTTGCTCGGGAAGAAAGACTTCCGCTTTTTTCATGTCTTTGCTGAAAATTACGGCTGTCATTGATGTTGAGCTGCCTTTTGGCTTTACTTCGGTTAATTTAATTTTTTGCTCAAAAACTCTTACGCAATCATTTTTGATTTGCGAATACGTATATCCAGTAGAAGGTTTACAGCCATGCGAATCACTATCATTTCCTACGATAAGTGGTTTTTCCTGAGCAAAAGCCAAAGTTCCCAGCAAGATTGCTCCGGATAAAATCATTTTTTTCATTTTTATATTTTTTACTGTTTTAATGTGGTAAAAATCATGCCAAAGTAGGGATATGAAATTTCCACGTTCTAAGATATAAAAAAGCCACTCAAAATGAGCGGCTTATAGAATATTTATTTTATCCAGTTGATTTTTGAATGTTTTACATCTTGGGAATTAGTCCCGATCATGATATCAAATTCTCCGGATTCCCAGTCATATTTGAGATCTCCATTGTAGAATTTTAAGCTTTCAGGGGTAATATCGAAAGTAATTTTCTTGGATTCTCCTTTTTTCAGCATTACTTTTTGGAAACCTTTCAACTCTTTTACGGGTCTTGTGATGCTTCCAACCATATCTCTGATGTATAGCTGAACCACTTCTGCCCCGTCATAATTTCCAGAATTTGTTACTGTAACAGAAGCCTGAATGCTCTGATTTCCTTTTGGATTGGCATTAGAAACCGTTATATCAGAATAATTGAATTTAGTATAGCTTAAACCAAACCCAAATGGATAAAGAGGTGTATTGCACTCATCCATATAATTGGAACGGAATCTCTGATATTCACATTTATCAACAAGATCCTGAGCCAATGGGCGGCCCGTATTTTTAGCATTATAATAAATCGGAACCTGTCCTAAACTTCTCGGGAACGTCATCGGCAATTTTCCTGAAGGATTTACTTTTCCAAAAAGAACGTCAGAAATGGCGTTTCCGGCTTCTGAACCGGCAAACCAGACATTAAGAATTGCATCAGGCGTATCCTTTACATTCGTTAAAGCTAATGGACGCCCTGTGAAAAGTACCATTGCTATTGGTTTTCCGGTCTTTTTTAATTCATTTAACAAATCTACCTGAGCCTGAGGAATGGTAATTTCCGTTCTTGAAGAAGATTCTCCGCTCATTTCTGCAGATTCTCCGATCGCCAGAACGATAACATCGGCTTTATTGACAACGTCAACCGCTTCTTTTAATAAAGCTTCTTTTGAACGGCTGTCTCTGTCTGTTTTTTTACCGTGAGCTGCGTAAATATCTTCCAATTTAGCATCATAATCGATGTTGGCACCTTTCGCAGAAATGAATTTCACTTCTTTCCCGAAATTTGCCTGAAGACCCTGCATTAAATTAACCGCTTTGTCATGCTGAGCGGCCACGCTCCAGGTTCCTGCCATGTTCAATGAATTGTTTACCAATGGACCGATCACGGCAACCGTTCCTGATTTTTTCAAAGGCAGCACCTGATTGTCATTTTTCATTAAAACCATTGATTGCGCTGCTGCATTTCTTGCAATATTTCTGTTTTCCATATTGAAAACCTCTTTTGCCGCCAATTTTGCATCACCATATTTGTAAGGATCAGTAAATAATCCCAAGTCATATTTTGCTTCAAGGATTCTTCTAGCTGCCATATCAATCTCAGCCTGCGTAACTTTTCCTTCTGCTAAAGATTTCTTAAGTGTTGTTAAAAATCCTTCGCCAACCATATCCATGTCAACTCCGGCTTTCAATGCTAAGGCTGAAACTTGTTGAAGATCTCCCATTCCGTGGTCGACCATTTCGTTGATACCAGTGTAATCAGTCACTACGAAACCTTTGAAGTTCCATTTATTTCTTAAAACCTCAGTCTGAAGCCATCTGTTTCCGGTTGCTGGAACTCCGTCAACCTCATTAAAAGAAGCCATTACAGAAGCTACACCCGCATCTACAGCCGCTTTGTAAGGTGGAAAATATTCATTGAACATTCTCACGTGGCTCATATCAACCGTATTATAATCTCTACCCGCTTCACCCGCTCCGTACAGTGCAAAGTGCTTGACACACGCTAAAATTGTATTCCCGACAGATAAATCTTTTCCCTGATAGCCATAAACCATGTTTTTCGCCACTTCGCTTCCTAAATACGGATCTTCACCGGAGCCTTCGGAAACCCTTCCCCATCTTGGTTCGCGGGAAATATCCACCATTGGCGAGAACGTCCAGTTGATTCCGTCAGAAGACGCTTCTTTTGCCGCTACTCTTGCTGATTGCTGAACCAAATTCATATCCCAGGAAGCCGCTAAACCTAATGGAATCGGAAAAGTTGTTTCGTAACCGTGAATAACGTCCATCCCGAAAATCAAAGGAATTTTCAAACGGCTTTTTTCAACCGCTACTTTCTGAACTGCTCTGATTTTATCAGCTCCTTTTATGTTGAATAGTCCACCGACTAAACCTTGCTCTATTTTTTTTCCGATATCAGAACTTTGAGCTAAACCTGTTGTAAAGTCTCCTGAACTGGGAAGGTTCATTTGTCCTATTTTCTCATCTAAAGTCATTTTCGACAAAAGATTATCTACAAAAGCTTTCTTTTTAGCCTGATATTGGGCCGGCTGATAAGACTGAACCGGCTTGGTTACCATTTCCTGCGCCGAAAACATCGGAGCAAGTGCTAAAGTTGCAATTACAATTAACTTTTTACTCATACTTCTTCATTTTTTTAAGGTATTCGTGAATCTTCGATTTCATAAAATCTATCTTCGTTATAAATTATAGTTGTATTTTTTTTTGTTTTAATTTTAATAATAATAAGCTTTTAACGCTAAGTTCGTAAAGATTTTTTTTTAAATTGCTTTGCATATTTTTCGTTCGCAAGGGCGTTTCACTCAGCAAATGATAGCTGATCTTGAATATTTCTTAATTTGATAAAGTTTTATTCTAAACCATAAACGTGCAAAGTTTTTCTTTAAAATTGCTTTGCATATTTTTCGTTCGCAAGGGCGTTTCACTCAGCAAATGATAGCTGATCTTGAATATTTCTTAATTTGATAAAGTTTTATTCTAAACCATAAACTTGCAAAGTTTTTCTTTAAAATTGCTTTGCATATTTTTCGTTCGCAAGGGCGTTTCACTCAGCAAATGATAGCGACTTTTAAGAATTTACTAATATTATTAAATTTGAATAAATCATTTCTCTTTTCTTTTTGACAGCATCCATTCGTATAACGCGGGATTGGAATAGGCCGAATCCCAGGAATTATGGTTGTCGTTCGGGAAAATCGTTAATTCTGCGGTTGGATTGACAGGATGCAGGTTTTGATAGAAATTTAATGCATTTTCGGGTAAAACGACGTCGTCCATCCCACCATGAAAGATTTTCATGTTCAAATTCTTGTACTGATCGATGTTCGCATACATGACCCGATCCGTCGGTGCGCAAACTGAAACTACTACCGCAAACATTTCAGGATGCTCCATTGCCAGTTTCAATGTTCCCCAACCTCCCATTGAAAGTCCGGTCAGGTAAATTCTGGAAGGATCAATCTTATATTTTTTCTGAATTTCTTTAATTAAATTATAAACCGTAACCGTATCCCACCACATATTTTCCGGACATTGAGGCGCTAAAATTGCAACAGGCTCCTTGATCAGGTTTTTATACGTGAACGGGCTGTGCGCTTTTACGATCTCCAGATTTGTTCCTCTTTCTCCCGAACCGTGAAGAAATACAATCAAAGGAACATTTCCTTTTATCTTTTGTGGATAATCAAGAATGTAAGAGATTTTTTCCTGTCTTTTTACTTCTTTGTTAAATTCTGCCTTTATTTCCTGAGCGTTTATACTTAAGGAAAATGGGAGAAGTAAAATTGGGAGGTGTTTTAGTTTAAATTTCATTATGAGAACTTTTAAGTTTTGGCTGAAGCCAATTTAATTAATTCCTTTTTATTTAAATGGGTTAAAACCCGTTCCTGTTGATAATTGGTTTTTATGTAAATAGTATTGCATCCTATTCTCTATTAAGTCGTCCCTTCGGAACTTTTTGTTTTTAAAATAGCCCCGATTGCAGCTTTGTTTGAGCTCATTTTTTTGTTTATTTCGGCGGCGGCAAAGCCGCCGCCGAAATAAACAAAAAAATAGCGAGTGCGGAAAGCGGGATTAAGCTCCTGAAAAATACTATTTAATGTTATACTTTTCCGATTTGAAGCTTAATTTCTTTAATCCCTTTTGAATTTCGGGTGCATTCATGAATAATTTCCATAAAAATCCTGTTCTGTAATTTTCAATCATTGGAGCGATTGTTCCCTGATCGATTGCCAGATATCTTGGCGTCGTCCAATTATTATAATGGATGGAAGTTGCATCGTAAGGCCCTGCAGAACCGATGAATTCAGGTTTTTGGGTGTAGATAAATCTTAAGAAATCCGTGGATTCTTTGGGTGAATACGGAAAACTGCTCAAAGCCGCCGTTGGACTGATTACGCCGTGATCATTTTGTGGAAAATGCGCGTTATAGCCTACACTTCCGTCTTCATTTCTTGAATAACTTGCGGTTAATCCCCAATAATTTGGTCCGTACCCTTTCCATCCTTTTGGATTTTCAACGCAGTATTTGTAGTCGATAAGTACCTGATTTTTATTTAAATCAAAGTAATTTTTGATTAATTTATCTGATAAATTCGTCGGATCTAGGCCGATGTATGAATAATGTGCCCAAAACAGCGGTCCGCCATATTCTTCAGCATAATTGTGCTTTACATACATGGGAAGTCCGTATTTTGTTTTGTCTGAAAGGAAGGTTCCGTTTCTTGTCCAGCCCTTGTAATACGTTTCCGCATCAATCGAATAAGTTGGTGATGAAGCGGCTAAAATGTAGGTAATTAAACATTCGTTGTAGCCTTCCAACGGGAAATTCATTTCCCATTGATATTCCGGTGACCAATGCCAGTAAAGGACTTTTTCGCCTCCTTTTGTGTACCAGTTCCATTGGATTCCTTTCCAAAGCTCGTCGCATTTTTGGGCCAACGCTTTTTCTTCGGTATTTCCGTTTTTAAAATATTCACGGACCATTAAAATTCCTGAAGTCAAGAATGCTGTTTCCACCAGATCTCCACCATTATCTTTTTTCCCGAAAGGAACTGTTTTTCCTGTTTCACCATTAATCCAATGCGACCAGGCTCCTTTGTGGCGGTCTGCTTTCGCCAGAAAATCCATGATATGGGTGAGTCTTTTTACAGCATCTTTTCTTGGAACAAAACCTCTTTCAACTCCGACCAAAATTGTTGCTAATCCAAATCCTGATCCGCCTGTTGTAACAACGTGCTTATCATTATCCGGATAGATATTGTCTTCGTGATAGCGTTCTCTTCCCAACATCGAATTCGGCTCTGCATAATCCCAAAAATATTTCAAAGCATCTTTCTGAACTTTATCCATCAACTGCTCATCTGTAATATTGCTTTTTACAGTCTGAGTTTGGGCGTTTGATGGTTTAAGAGTCTGAGAGTTTTTGCAGGAAAGTGCACATAATGATGCGACTGCGATTGATAGTACTGTCCTTTTCATAATTTAAATATTTTAAAATTCATCCCTAAAAGAAGAGGAGAACTTTCATTCTCCTCTAAAGTTTATTGATTAAATTTTAATAACCGGGATTTTGAACGAAAAGCCCGTTACTTTGATTCATTGCATCCAAAGGAATTGGGAAAAGCTCATTTTTTCCAACCGTAAATCCTTTAGGTCCTAAAAATGTAGCAGCCTGGCCTGTTCTTACCAAATCTGGAAATCTATCATTTTCCATAGCTAATTCAACTCTTCTCTCCTGCCAAATAGCAGTTCTAAGGGCAGATTGAGTAGATGCTGTAGTATTGGCAAGATGAGCTCTTGTTCTTACCTTATTGATATTTGTAATAGCCGCAGCAGTATTGCCTAATTCATTAGCCGCTTCAGCATTAATTAAAAGAATATCAGCAAATCTTAAAATTCTTATATTCTGAATAGACCCATATCCACAAGCATTATTATTTAAAGAAGATGGAACATAAACTTTTTGATTCCATGAATTTCCGGCTTGGGGATCTCCTTTGTGAATTACATCGCCTTCAAGGGTTGTTTCTCCCTCTCTCAAAATACTTAATTCTTTTCTAATATCTCCCGGCTCAAATGCATCTTCCAAAGCTTGCGTAGGAGTAAAAAAGCCCCATCCATACTGATTCCTAACCCCTTGAACTTCTGCATACTGACTACCTCCAAATGCAGCAGAACAATCACAATTAACCTCAAAAACAGATTCAGAACCAAATTCTCCAGCCGGTCTGAACAGATGATTAAAATCCGGATCTAAGCTATAGCCCATACCAATAACCTGGTTTGAAATATCGTATGCTTTCTGATAATCTTTCATATAAAGATAAACTTTTGAAAGCAATCCTAAAGCACCACCTTTTGTTACTCTTCCAAGGTCTGATGCTGGATAATTTTGAGGTAAAACTGCAGCAGCAGCAGTAAGGTCAGAAACTATAAAATTATAAACTTCTTCTTTGGAATTCCTTGCTTTCAGATAATTGCCATCCGCCGGTAATCCGTCATAGATAGGAACACCTCCATAAATTCTTACCAAGTTGAAATAAAAATAAGCTCTTAACATTCTGGCTTCAGCCACTAATCTGTTTCTAAGAGTAGCATCCATTTCTATTTTGGGCACATTGGTAATAACCTGATTGGCTCTGTTAACAGCCTGCCACTGTCCTATCCAATATCCTCTTACCCCATCATCACTTACTGTATATGTAAAATTATCATATGCATTAATAAATGATGCATCACCAGGATTGGATCCTTTTTCTACATCATCACCCGGAACCCCAAATACGTATTGAGCAGGGAATCCTGAATTTTCCCAGCTTCTTAAAAAACTGTAGATAGCATTGGTTCCTTGCATTGCGTCATCCTGAGTGGTAAAGAAATTTGTTGCCTCAGTTTGTCCTTCATCTTTGATATCCACAAAATCATCGCTACAACTTACGATTAATGAAAATATAGAAAGTGTTAAAAATATTTTTTTCATGATCTTTTAATTAAAATGTTAAATTCATACCTATTGTATAAATTGCAGAGATTGGATAAATATTATTGTCTATTCCCATCTGTACTCTATCCGTATTCATGATCTCCGGTGAGAAGCCATTATATTTGAAACTTGTCCATGGGTTTTGGGCGCTTACATACAATCTCAATTTTGTAATAGAAAGAGCGTTTGCAAAAGCTTTTGGTAAATTATATCCAACCTGGATATTTCTGATTCTGATATAACTGCCGCTCTCAACATAAAAGCTATTCGGTAAAATAATAGATTGATTAGACGTTATCATTGCATTTGTATTAGACGTCCCGGCACCATGCCATCTGTTATTATACATATCTAAATCCCAAGTCTCATTTCCATAACGTTGTTCACGGTTATAATTGTATATCTTATTACCAAATACACCTTGGAAATCAACAGCAACATCAATTGCATAAATATTGAAATTAACTCCAAAACCGTAAGTACCTTTAGGAATAGGGCTTCCTAAGAATGTTTTATCTCTTGAGTCAATAATTCCATTACCATCTTGATCTGTAAATTTAAACCAGCCCGCTTTTGCTCCGGCTTGGCCTGATGCTGTAGCTTCTGCATCTGTTTGGAAGACACCCGCTACATTATAGCCATAGTAAGAACCGACAGCCTGGCCAGCCTGTAATCTTACAATAGAATTTCCAAATAAACTAGCTCCGGTTTCCAAATATGATCCGCCATACACTGATGTAATTTCATTTTTAAGCGATGTAAAATTACCATACACACCAAAATTAATATTATCATTGATTTTAGCACTGTAATTAACAGATACTTCAAACCCTTTATTATTAAAAGAGTAAGCGTTTGTCACAAAATTATTCCAGTTACTTGCACCAGAAACAGTTCCCTGATTTACACCATAGACTACATTTTTGGAATCTTTATCATAGTAAGCTGCATCAATTTTAAGCCTGTTATTAAACAATGCCATTTCCAAGCCTACATCTTTCCCCGTTGTCGTTTCCCAACCAATGTTAGGATCAATGAATTTGTCAATCGTTTGAGCCGGATAACCTGTATTTCCATAATATGCACCGCCTGCAATAATTGATGTATTTGCAGTATATCCTCTTCCTACGTTAGGATTCCCCAGTTCTCCATAACTGGCTCTTAATTTTAATAAATTGAAGAGATTCTGTTCGCTCATAAAATCTTCTTTAGATATTACCCAACCTGCGCTAACCGCGGGAAAGGTTCTGTATCTGTCAACATTAATCTGTGAGCTGGCATCTCTACGAATAGATGCATTTAATAAATATTTTCCTTTATAATCATAATTAAGCCTTCCGAAGAAAGATTCAATTCTTTGCTGATCCTGAACAACAGCAGTAACAACTGCATCATCCCTATCAGTGGTTACATGCACAATATCTGTTCCGTTTGCAATATTTAAAGAGCCGTTCGTCCCGTCATATTTAACATTCTTGGCAGACCAGTAGTCTTGTGAGATAGAAGTTCTTGTTCTAGAAAAACCTGCAAGAATTTCCAGATTATGATTGCCTAGACTTTTTTTCCAATTAATTGTGTTATCCCAAACATAATTTCTATTTCTAAAGTTTCTTGTGATCAAAGTAGAAGCTACCTGATTAGCAACAGGAACATAAGTAAGTGTCGGCGTATACTCATATTGGCTAGGGCTGTAATTATCACTCGAATAGCTGATTCTGAATGTAAAATCTTTCAAAAACTTCAATTCTCCCCACACGTTATTAAGCAGTCTTTCCTGTCTTATTTGAGAACGGTAAAGATCAAGCTGAGCGCGGGGATTGGCAATAGAATATCCATTAAAGTATTGATAATCTCCAGTCGAAGGATTCATGACTGAAAATATTGGAGGCGCAATAAAAGCCGTCAGTAAAGGGTTTGTCGACACATCAGTACGCATTTTTGAAAAGCTGAAGTTATCTCCAATTGTAATATTATCCGTTATTTTATAACTAAGGTTTAATTTACTGTTAAATCTATTAAAACCACTTCCAGAATTGATGCCTCTGCCTGCAGCAAGATTACCCTCATCCTGAAGATATCCTACACTGGCATAATAATTAAGCTTCCCTAAACTTCCCGTTGCAGAAAAATCATTAGAATTTATTATGCTTGTGCGGAAAATTTCGTTGTACCAGTCTGTATCTGCGGGAAAATTTGCTCTGCTAATGGAACCTGCACTAGAGCCATTATCATTCATCAGTTTTTCGTTGTATAATTCTATATACTGATCAGAATTAACCATCTTAGGAATATTGGTCACCTTTTTAATTCCTAAATAAGAGTTGAAATTATAAACAGGTTTTCCTTTTCCCGTTTTAGTCTTTATAATCACAGCTCCATTTGCTGCCTGAGCTCCGAAAATAGCCAAACTTGAAGGATCTTTTAAAATACTCATCGATTCGATATCCTGAGAATTAAGGTAAGAAATATCAGTAGTAATCATACCATCTACAATAAAAACAGTATTTCCTGATAGAGAACCAACTCCTCTGATATCTACTCGTGGTGAGCCTCCTGGAGTACCTGAGTTTGTGATATTCACCCCAGCAACTTTTCCCTGAATAGAGCTTATCGGGTTAGCATTCGGCTTATCCGCCAAATCTTTTGCTGATACCACCCCGATACTTCCTGTCACATTTTCTTTCTTCTGAGATCCATATCCAATCAATACAACCTCTTCAATTTTCTGCTCTTTTGGAACAGTGTCTTTAGGCGTAGTCTGCGCATTGACGTTCATACCGAAGTACAGAACAGCAATGAGACATGAATACTTTAAATCACTTTGTTTCATATAGTTTAATTTATTTTGTACAATCACTGAAATAGAGTATAAACTCTTTAATGCCTTATTCTGTGATTTCTTAAATCTCAAAAAAAGACATTAGGTCAAAATTATAAAAATATATTTCAACAATGTTAATTTACTATAAATTTTTTAACTTTTTGTTAATTAAAAATAATCCTTCTAAATTTGGCGTACAATTGGGAATATCAACAATTAAGTCAAATCAAATGAAAAAATATATCATTGCGGCAGCCTTCGTTATAGGTACCGGAGCAGTCATTAATACCACGATGCATTCTTGCACTACTCTGGCAACCACAGATTTGGGCCTGTCAATTATTAAAAAATTCTTACTGAACGGTATTGATAAAGGCATGGGAATTTATAGCAATAAAGATGCTTTTCTACAAAATAATTTGGTCGATAAAGCGTTACCTAAACAATTGAGAGAGATCAACACGATGCTGGAAAAAGTTTCACCTTCTCTTGTGGCAAAAGAAAGGGAATATATTGCGCAGGCAGCTTCTTACACTGTTAATATCTCAAAACCAATCCTGCAAAATGCCGTAAACAGCCTAAATGCACAAGATGTTACAAGGATTATACAGGGGGAAAAAGGTACCGCAACAAAAATATTAAAAGAAAAAACATCACAACAGCTGATTGCCGCAATCGCTCCAAAAGTAGATGAGCAACTGAACCAATATGGTATTGTTAAAACCATCAACACCGCGTTGTCAGGAAGTAATTTATTGGGAAATCTTTTAGGAGGCGGAAACAACAATCTGAATGCAGGTGGATTAAGCCAGATGGCTTCTGAACAGCTGGTAAACGGGCTGTTTAATATTATCGAAGATTACGAAATTCAGAACTCTAAGTCGTTGCTGGGACCACTTGGAAAATAGAAAAAATTTCGTTATATTTATATATAATTTAAAATTTGTAAATGGATATATTACAAGGAAATCAACATGCAAGCCCCGAGGATTTTTACAATTCTCTGAGGGAGAAACTGGAAGATCACCACGATTTTCCTGAGGATTATTTATTTAAGTTTATCATTCCGACCGATCAATCAAAACTTACTGAGATTTACAGGGTTTTTGACGGTATTAAATTTACATTAGGAAACCGCGAAAGTAAAAACGGAAAATATACAGCCTGCAATATCAACGCATTTGTTTTAGATGCTAATCAGGTGGTAAATATTTATAAAGAAGTCGCAAAAATAGAAGGCGTAATTCTTTTATAGTAATCAAAAAAGTCAGCGCAATGCTGACTTTTTAGTTTATATTTTTAATGCCTGAATTATTTCTCAATAAAAAATTTCACATTTTCAATTGGTCTTCCCAACATTGCTACCGAACCTTTTATCAATATCGGCCTTTGAATTAAAGAAGGATTTTCCGATAAAATTTTAATCCATTCTTCTTCTGAAAAATTTTTATTCGCAAAATTATCCATATACAGCTTTTCTGTCTTTCGGATAATGTGAAATACACTCTGATTAAGCTTTTTCAGAACTGTTTTCAATTCCAAAACACTTAAAGGATCATCAATCATGTTGATAATTTCAAACGGAACACCATTCTCATCCAAATACTCCAATACAGCATTTGATTTTGAGCAATTTCCGTTATGTAAAACTTTAACCAACATTTTTAGCTATTTTAAAAATTAAACTTGATCTTAACAAATTTAGGAAGAAAACAGGTTACGCGAACTTTAATTTATAATAAATAATTGTTAAAACAATCCATTCAATTCTACTTCTATTTTTTCTAAGATAATGCCAAAATCTTCCGGTTTTTCAACAAAATCCAAATCGTCAACTTCGATGATCAACAATTTTCCTTCTGTGTAATTTGAAATCCATTTTTCGTATTTCTGATTTAATTTTGAAAGGTATTCAATGCTGATTGACGCTTCATATTCCCTTCCTCTTTTGTAAATTTTTTTGACCAGATTCGGCACATCAGATTTAAGATAAATCAACAGATCCGGTGCTGAAACGAAAGATTTCATCAAATCAAATACTGCAGCGTAATTTTTAAAATCCCTGTCAGAAAGCAGATTCATATCATTCAGGTTTTCTGCAAAAATATGGGCATCTTCATAAATCGTACGATCCTGAATGACACTTTTTCCGCTCTCTCTGATCTCTTTGACCTGACGAAAACGGCTCCCCAGGAAATAGATCTGCAAAGCAAAGCTCCACTTGCTCATATCCGCATAAAAATCTTCGAGATAAGGGTTGTGATCTACATCTTCAAACTGAGCATCCCATCCGTAATGTTTTGAAAGCATGGTCGTTAACGTAGTTTTCCCTGCCCCAATATTTCCTGTAACTGCAATATGCATATTTATCCTTTAAGTGTTTCTGATAATAATGAAAAGTACTAAATTCCCACTTTCTGAACTTCCGAGCTATCCTCAATCAGCTTTTCCAATGTACTGTCTGCAGGTTTTTCGCCAGAATTCTGTCTGGTTTCCACCTCTTTTTCGATCGGCATTTCTGTAGGTTCAACCTTTTTTTCTTCTGGTTTATCTACTGGCTTTTCTGTACTTTTTTGCTCAGGCCCGGATTCTGCGTGTGGTTCAGTTTCTTTATTGTTTTCGAGGTTGTAAAGATAAAGTTTGTTCGCTTTGATTTCAAAATATGCAAGCGTATTTTTATCCACAATTTGCGCATCCGGATCTTGAAAAATTTTCACCATTCCTTTTTCAGGAACATATTTTATAATAGAATTATTGGTAATCACCAAAATAAATTCGTTTTCCCTTCTGAAGCGTTTTCCGTTTTCGATCTCGGCTTCAAAGATTTTTTCAAATTTAAAAGTATAAACTCTGATATTCTTTTTCGTCAGAATATAAATTTTATTTTCAAAGACCAAAAGATCCGTTAAATCATCAAAACTCGCATCAAAAGGATAAGAATTAATCGTTGTATCATTCCTGAAGTTATATTGAATCAAACGTTTAGAACTTTCATCAAGCAGCCAGATCTGCTGAAGATCTTCTGCATAGGTCATTTTGATGAAACCGAATTTCTGCTTAAAATCAACTTTCTGAATTTCATTAAGATTCTGATCTACAAACTTTAATTCCTGAGCATTTTCAGAAAATAAAGGCACGCTTAACGGGTTTTGTACACCCTGAATTTTATACGGAACCGTCAGCATCATTTTTCCCAGCTGTTTTCCTAAGGAATCATATTTGGTAAAACTGAAATCCTTGTTTTTGTAAATGTATAAATTTCCGTAATCGTCCGCGAGCATATCTCTGGCTTCCTTTAGCTTCAAAGTGTCTAACGGAAGGGCTTTCTGCGCATACATCGAGCAGAAAAAGAAAATTATTATGAACTGAAATAATCTCAAATTATTTTTACTAAAGATAGCGCTCCAAAGGAACGCTACCAATTTAATACTTTTATTTTGTTAAATAGAAATCGCTTTAAATTTTTAACTATTTAACGGCAACTTCATAAATTTTTGACCAGTTTTTACCGGTTACCAGCATATTATCACCTTTAAAAGTAATTCCGTTTAAAACATCATCACTTCCTTTTGTGTTTTTCTTGGTTAATTCTGTAAAGTCAAATGTTCCTACGACTTCTCCTGTTGCCGGATCGATCTTTAAAATAGTTGGTTTTTGCCAAACGTTTGCATAAATAAACCCGTTATGGAATTCCAGCTCATTCAATTGATCGTACGCTTGCTTACTTCCTGCTACAGCGATGTATTTAACCAGTTTTGAAGGGTTTTTCGGATCAAGGAAATATAATAATTTACTTCCGTCTGAAGCGATCAGATTTTTTCCGTCGTATGTTAATCCCCAACCTTCTCCAAGCACATTCGGATATGCAAATTCGGATAATAATTTTAATGAATTTTTATCATAAACATAACCCTTTTTGCTCTGCCAGGTTAATTGATATACTTTATCATCCACAATTGTGCTTCCTTCAGAAAAATCTTCCTGAGCCTGTTTTGTAGAAGCAAGCGGTGTTGTTGTCCCCAATGTATATTTTAAAATCTGAGAAGCTCCGTTTTGTCCGTCACTTTCGTAGATCGTATTTCCTTCAATCTGGAAGCCCTGTACGAAGTTTTTAGGATCATGAGGATATTCGGAAACGATTTCGTAAGAAATATTTTTTTCAGGATTTTTTGCAAAAACATTGATGGTTGCGTCCTGATTCAGTGTTTCACCACCTTTTGTTTTGATGTTAAAAGTAACTGCGTTGTCTCCTAACGTAAAAAATTTAGGATCAACTGTCAAACTTGAGGTTTCCTTGTCACCAAAGCTGATCGAGATACTTTCTGCATTGTCTGTAACTTCTTTAGGAAGCGCCAGTTTATCACCGAAATGATAGCCTTTTTCTTCCATAGAATTGTTATAATCATTCAAAGTATTCAGGATTTTTTCATCCTTATTACAAGATGCCAACATCAAAATAGCAGCAAAACCAATTATTATATTTTTCTTCATTGAATTTCTAAAATATTTCCCCAAAAATAGCAAATTTTATTCCGCTTTGCTAATTTCATTTACAGGTTCACCAAATTGTAATATATAACCGTTGTTGTCATAGATCGCGAACTCCCTCATTTCCCATTCAAAAGTCTCGATTTCATAGCAGATTTTTGCCTTTGTTTTCAGATTTTCCCAAAGCTCATCAACCTTTTCAACATTAAAATAAAATGAACCCGTAAAGCTGATTCCTTCAAACTTTTCGTGCTTATTAGGCTTTGACAGCATGATCTGAATATCATCTTTTTTCAAAGAAGCCCACTGCCAGTTGTCATTTCTTCCTAAAAGCGTAAAACCCAGAATATGAGTATAAAATCCGATGGTTTCATCTAAATTTTGGGTCCAGAGAACCGGCCGAAGGAAAGTATATTTTGACATAGCTCCTATTTTTCCAGATAAGGTTTCAGACTTTGGTTGATGATTCCGTTCCAGCCTTCTGCAAAGCTTTTTCTTGAAAAATTTTCACCTAAATCTTTCAGATTATCAATATTTTCATGAATTAAAGTGATGACAGTTCCGCCTTCCTGTTCTGTTAATTCCCAGGTTACGGTTGTTTTTTCTTCTGAAAATTCCGGATAAGACCATCTATGCTTAAACTTTTTATTCGGAATTATTTCCAGTACTTCTCCCTGATGATGGTACTTGTGGGCATCTCCCGGCTCATAAAAATTAAACTGTTTTCCGACTTCCAGCTCAAAATCAGGAATATCAAAATACCATGATTTCATTTCGCTTTTATCGGTCAATGCCTTCCAGACTTTTTCAATCGGAGCATTTACTTTGTACTGAACAATGATAGGAATACTCATTTAAAACAGATATTAGAAATTAGACGTTAGATATTAGGCTTACAATCAATAGGTTAATTTAAAAAAATATCTTTAAATAATTTTAATTACTTAATTAAAAATTTTATCCGTGTGTAAATCCTGTAATTTTTGCTTCATCAAAATCCAGCTGCATTTCGATGGTTCTCATGACATGATCGTCAAATATTTTCTCACGTTTCATGCGGTGAAGTTCGTTTCTCTGTGCCTGAATAACCTGTCTCAAAACGTCTTTATTTTCATTCATTGCCGTTACGTAATCCCCTGTAGAAGCCATACATTGGGCTTTGTCTGCCATCATCATCATTTCGTTTTCCAGCTTATGTTTCTGATGCTGAACGAGGCTGTTTGTTTTTGCCAATTCAGAAAAATCGGTTTCTAATTTCTGTAAAGCGGTTTCTTTTAATTTTCTCATTAAAATCACTTCCTGCTTTTCTTCAGGCAGCTCGCTTCCGGCATCACTTATTTTTAAAAATTTTAAAATCGGAGCTAAAAGCAATCCCTGGCCAACAAGTGTAATTAAAATGATGACAAAGGTTACAAATAAAATAATGTTACGATGCGGAAATGCCTCTCCATTCGGTAAAAATGCAGGAATAGACAATGCCGCCGCCAGTGAAACCACGCCTCTCATCGCTGCAAAACTGATGATAAACGGCTCACGCCAATCGGGTTTTGGGACCTTTAACCGTAATTCTTTTGAACAGAGTCGAGGGAAATACATCAGGGCGTAACTGTAGAGAATTCTTGTTCCGATAATGGCCCCGCCGATCACTACACTGTAAAAAATACCTTCTGAAATGGTATAATCTTTCATTGCAGCGACCACAATCGGCAATTCAAGACCGATAAGAATAAAAATGATCGTATTCATCAAAAATATCAGAACGCTCCAGACATTTCCCGACTGGATTCTTGAGGTATGGCTCAGATAGCAATGTGAATTATAAGACATCAGCAAACCTCCCGAAACAACCGCCAGAACACCGGAAAAATGAAAATGTTCCGCGCCGACGTACATAATATAAGGTATAATTAAGGTAATAATCGTATCAATATTTGAATTTGAAGGAATAATACGCAATAAAGCACCAAATAAAAGCCCTGAACCGACTCCCACTGCGATTCCGCCGATCGCCATTGTGAAAAAATCTTTCACCGCTTCTCCGAAAATAAATTGCCCGGAAATAACGGCTGCCAAAGCAAATTTAAATACAATTAAACTCGATGCATCGTTGATTAAACTTTCGCCTTCCAAAATACTTGTGATTTTTTTGGGAATTTTCATGTGCTTTAAAACAGAGGTTGCAGCTACAGCATCAGGCGGAGAATTTACTCCTCCCAGCAGAAATCCCATCGCAACCGTTAACCCAGGAATGATCGATGATGAAAGATAAGCAACGACAATTGAGGTTAAAAAAACCAATCCAAAAGCCATTGAAAAGATCTGTTTCCGCCATTTATGGAAATCCTGCCATGAGGTAAACCAGGCCGCTTCAAACAAGATCGGCGGAAGGAAAATCAGAAATACCAAGTCAGGTTCTATCTCAATATGGGGCATTCCGGGAATTAAGCTGATCAATAACCCTGCAATTACAAGGAATATCGGGTAAGCTACTTTCAACTTCTGCCCTATCATTACCAATATCATCACTGACAATAACACCGCGATTGATATTATGACATAATTGTGAATCATTTATTTATATTTTTTATTAAAGTTAATTTTTTAATTAATAATTTAAAGAACAATATTATTCTTTGGAGTAATCGCCGGCGGAAGATCGGTTTCATCAAGCATATCTCTCATATCAATCTCAATTGTCCGGCTGATTTGGGTGATCGGAACATCATTGGGGCTTCCTTCAAATGGATTGACAGAGGCTTCACCAACACTGTCCAGCGTATGGAAACACCAGGTCACCAACAGGGAAAACGGAATATTAAACCATATTGTAAAACCTTCGACAACGGTTCCGTCGCCCAGCTTATCAAACTCTTTTAATAATCCGAAAGGCACAAAAACAATAAATAACAACAAAAGATAAGACGTAATTGAAGAAAAATTTCTCGGATACGGAAAATTTTTAATTCTCTCGGCTTTTCCCTGATGATCGGTAAACTTTATCAATTGCTGATTGATCTGCGCCCACTGAAAATCATTAATTTCTCCTTTTTCATAAGCTTCGGACAATACTTTGCTCTGGCTTGCCATTAACTGCGTCGCTCTGTTCTTTTTACTGATAATATATTGAAGTTCGTTTCCTGAAAGGTAATTTTTCAATTCATTTTCAATCGTTGAATGTCTTTCCGGAATATCATATTTTCTGGAATATTCATCATATTGTGCCGTCTTCATATTTTCCCAGGCTCTCGATTCACGAAGCTGAAAACGAAGCGCGGTTAACCATGCATAATGACGCAGAAACATTTCCTTTACTCTGTCCGGATTTTTCGTCGAAAGCGAGTCTCTTAAAATATATCCGAAACTTCGGCTGTCATTAATAATTCCACCATAAATCTGTCTGGCTTCCCAAAGTCTGCTGTAGCTTGCATTGTTTTTAAACCCAACGATAAATGCCACTGCCGTTCCCATGATCGCAATCGGCTGCCACGGAAATGAAAGGAACTTCCATCCGCAATAATATAAAATTGTAGGAATGGTAGATAATACAGCCAGACAATAGATGCTTCTCCTTGTCCAGATAATAAATTCTAAGGCGCTAAATTTTTTCCCTGCATGCATGAGTGTTGTGATTTTTAAGTTTTTAAAATATTAAAAGTCAAATATCAATGAGTGAACTGTGAATTTTTACACTTTGATTACCAATGAAATGAATTGACAATTCACTTTTTAATCATTCTTCGTAAACGGAATATTGTTATAAAAGCCAATCTGCACTTGTCCGCGGTTTCTGTTTTCCTGAATCTGATTCATATAACCCGCTTCAATTCTCATATTTTTATTAATCACATATCCCAAAGCTCCGTAAACCCGGTTTCTGTCGAATGTCGGACTGTCAAAATTCAAAAAGATTTCATTATAAACAGATCCGTAAAAGGTTTTCGGCAACATTTCCTTATTATTGATCGGAATATTCAACCCTAAAAAATAACGGAATCTCATCCTGAAATCATCCTGTAAGAAACGCTCTTCCATTCTGTACCGATGCTGAAGATTGAAACGTCCGAATTTTTGTTTCGTAATATATTGCTGGAAAATCCGATGTTCTATATTTTCAGTTTTTTCGCCGTTTATGTAAGGTCGGCTTAAAATAAATCCGTAACCTAGTAATATATTGTTATTATTTTCCGTTAAATCATATCCAATTCCGGTACGGATCAACAACTGTTCTAAATCTCCGCCTGCATTGAAATTACGGTATTGGATTTCGTTATGTAAATTGAACTTTTTGCTGATTTTATTGTTTCCAAAATACATGTACCAGGCTCCTAAATCGCTTTTTTGGGCAAATGATGCTGTTGCTGCCAAACTAAAAACCATTACAGCTAATGATCTTACAATCTTCATAATTTATCTTTTTCTTTTTCAAATTTGGTTTAAAATAATTAATTCAATTTTCTTTTGTCTTAAAACAAAAGAAACAAAAGTTCAAGACTGGAAATTTTGACTAAAAATTAAAAATTACTCCTAAAATCCCAAAAACTCGCACGAATTTAACATTTCTTCTTTGGTTGAAAATTCGTCTCGTGCTCAGACAGTGGGAATTTTTTAACGGATTAATTTCTAATTTTCTTAACGTCAAAACTTCCTAGGTCGGTAAATTGAATCGTAAAATTCTTTAAAACAAACACTAAATTTTATTATTAAAATCTATCACATTTTAAAAAATGATTTCAATTATCAATAATAAGGAAAAAAAATATTTTACGAAAATTTATCTTTTTAGTTTAAAATAATCTTTCAGGTTATATCATTGAATTTTGTCTCACCAAACTTATTTTCTCAATTTAAAGTTTAAGCTGAAATACAAATAAAAATAAAACCGACAGAAATTCCGCCGGTTTACTTTGTATATAATCAAATATTTATGATTATGGATGTTGCTGCATTTTTGCAGGATCGTCATAATTTACCATCCAGTTGATCCCGAATTTATCTGTAAACATTCCGAAATAAGCACCCCAAAAGGTATCTGCCATTGGCATTGTCACTTGTCCGCCAGCGGAAAGCCCGTTGAATAATTTGTCTGCTTCGTCTTTAGATTCAGCATTGATAGAAATTGAGAAATTATTTCCTGCCTTAAAGTTAGCTGCTCCATCGCAACCCGCGTCACTTCCCATTAAAGTTGTTTCTTTAGAGATCGGCAGAGAAACGTGCATGATCTTGTCTTTGTCTTCTTCTTTTGCTTCCTGGCCTTCCATTGGAGGCATTTCCCCGAAAGTCCCGATGTAAGGATATTCGCCGCCGAAAACAGATTTGTAGAAATCGAATGCTTCTCTGCAGTTTCCATTGAATGTTAAATAAACGTTTACTGATGCCATAAATGTGTTCTTTTTTTAAATGTTAATTATAATTTAGTTTTTAAATTGAATTAAGGTTTTTCAGACATTTCTTTTAATCTGGAAAGCCCTTTTTGATAATCTTTTCCAATAGAATCTTCCATATTCATGAAAAGTTTCATAATGGTAAAAGGATAAGGAATTTGTGAAGTAAATCCCCAGGTTGCTTTACTGCCGTTTCCTTCCGGAACGACTGTCACAAAAGCATTGGCTTCACTTTCGTAGGGTGTTAAAAATTTGATTGCCGTATCAATTCTTTTGCCCGAATCATCAACTTTTTTCACTTCCTGACATCCTTTTCCTGCGGCATCAACTTTACTGTCCCAACACATTTTTTCGCCAGGTTTCCCAGTTGTTCCGGTCCAGTCTTTTTTCATTTTCGGATCAAGATCGTTCCACGGGCTCCATTGATCCATTAATTTTAAAGTATTGGTATTCTGCCAGACTTTTTTTACCGGAGCATTGATTGAAATTGATTTTTCATATTTAAAATCTCCCGAAATAAAAGCCGCTATAATCAGCCAAATGACTAACATTGCTGCAAGAAATAGTAAAACTCTTTTAAATATTTTCATCTTTTATGTTTTTTGCTTTAATTTTTATCTGTGTTGATCAATTAGGATCATATTTCCGTCAGGATCTTTTAAGAAGATATGTTCCGGGCCTGAAGTTGTTTCATCTGCTGTTTTCTCAAGCTCAACTCCATTTTCTTTCAGATGTTTCTGAATATCACGAACATCATCAAAGGATTCAAGATTTTGGGCATTTTGATCCCAGCCGGGGTTGAAGGTAAGCATATTTCCGTCAAACATCGCCTGAAAAAGCCCGATCAGATGATCGCCATTCTTCATAATAAGATAGTTTTGTTCTATCGCTCCACCCATCGAACTGAAGCCTAGCTTTTCATAAAAATCTTTAGACTTCTGAAGATCTTTTACACTTAAGCTAATTGAGAATGCGCCTAATTTCATATTTTTTTATTTACTGCTGATTTATACTGATTATTGATTTTTCAACCGGGTTTTAAGATCCAGAGTTCCGTCATAGCTTTTCCAATTTCCGATTAATTCTATGTATTGGGCTTCGATTTTCTCGGAAGTTTTATTCCATTTGAAGGTATAAATAAATTTACCTTTAAAAACCCCGGAATGCTTTCCTTTATTTTCTTCTGCAAACTCATATTCGCCGTAAACGGTTCCTTTTTTCTTTGAATCTTTGTATTTTGTGATGATAAAATTCCCTTCAAGCCGTGAATAGGTTTTATCAACCAGGGAATACCCGGAAACGAAATATTCCTGATCGTTTTTTTTATTCTGTTCAGAAATATTAATCTTCAGCTTAATTTCCTTTTTGTCATTTCCGATTGTTCCCGTGTAAGGTTTGCTGTTATTTTGCCAGACATTTGAAATATTCGGCATTTGTGCAAATATAAAATTGGAAACAAGAATAAGGAATAATAAAAGTTTTTTCATTGTGATTTTAATTTAATTATTTAAAAATGACTTTAGAAATATCGGTAGGCGAAAAATTTGCCCACCAGACATCAAAGTCCATTGTTTTGGAATAGTTGGTCCATTTCCCTTTAAACGTGAGCGTTGCATTAGTATCTTTTGTCATTAATTTTACCGTCTGAATTCTAAGCTTGCCTTTAAAAATCCCCGAATGCTCGCCAGAATCCAATTCTTTGAGGGTAAAATCTCCAAAAACAAGCATATCCTCCGGTAAATTTTTAACATTAAACGTTTGCGTAAAGATTATTTCCCCTGAAAATTTTGATTTATTTCCTTCCACATCAGAATATCCGGAAACAAAGTACTGTTCTTGCCTTTCAGGATTTTTGGCTGCCTTTTCGATTCTTAATTTAATAACAGTTTCCTGCGTAGAAATCGTCCCGTAAAAAGGTGTTTCTTTATTCATCAACAAATGGCTGAAATCTTCATTTTTCAACTGAAATCCATTTGACTGTCCAAAAGAAAATGAAAAGGCAAATATTAAAAATAACAGAATTTTTTTCATCACATCTTACACTCCAAATTGTGATAAATGATGGTTTAAATGTTTTGCAAACATATTATTCCATTCATGGGAATTTAATTTTCCGAAAGAAAAAGACTCTTTTCCATCAAAAGCTGCAGCGCCTAATTGTTGCGTTTTCTGAATAAATCCTATCAGTCTTTTCTTTTCTTCTTCAAAGTTTTTTCTTCCGTTAACTACAAATTGTGGTGCTGTCGGAGAATCCCTCGGATAAGCCTTTTCACCAACTACTTTAGGCTTAACAAATCTTTTCAGGATAAATTTTGCAATCGCTCCGGGTTTTTTATGTTTTTCAGGCTCATAAACCATTTCGTATGTTATGCAACAGTGTGCCAACATTTGATCAACAGTCATTTTGCCCCACAAACCGTGAGTATCTTCTACCAGTTTATTTATCCTATCAATGTAATTCTGAGCATCTTTTGCATCAAAAACGTTTTCCATAGTTTATTTAATTGTTAAAAAACAAATATATTAGTTTTTTCTGTCATTTTCTAATCTTGTTAAAAAAGATTTATTACACTGTAAATCAAAATATTACAACATTTCAATCAAATAAAAAGCTCCTTACAGAATTGCAAGGAGCTTTTTATGAGTGTAAAAACTAATTATTCTGAAATCTGAATATTTGAGCCTTTCGTATGCGCATTCATTTGTGGCGCGTAATAGTTTTGCATGGTGGTAATTCCGTTGGAGAATTTTCCGGATGCGTTGGCTATATAATCGTATTCAAAAACATATTTTCCTTTTGGCATCGATTCAATATAGAAATTTGTGGAAGCATCTTTTGTAGATTGATAATAGCCAAGATTATTTTTCCACTGATACCCGGAAAGTACATCTACAGGCTCAAATCCGGCTGCTCTCATGTCTTTTATATGAATAAATTCCATCGGGCGATCTGTGTTTAAAATCATTCTTACGGTGATTTTATCTCCAACTTTCAAAGGCGTTTCCGGTGAGATTTTCTGTAATTCTTCTCCGTTTACCGTTTTGATTTTTTTATACAATTCTTTTGAAATAGAAATATAATTTTCAGAAGATTTAATCTTGTCCAGATCTTCATAATATTGCCAGAACAATCCGCCCTGAACAATTCCCGGACCTGGTTTTGTAACGGTCACTGTTCCTAAATTTTTATCTAAAACATCAGTTTTTATAGTAGATTTTACATAGCCTGTCGCCTGAATCTGCGGTTGTAATTCTTTCCCACCCCAAACAATTGTTGCTTTGTCGCTTTCCGTGCTCGTCCATGATTTTCCTGAATTTAAAATCGTAAAAATCACTTCTGATGTTCCTCTTGAACTTCCCCAGGAATTGACTTCTTTTTGAGTAATCAACCAGATTTTCATGTCTTCAATGAATTTCTGGTCGTTTGGCTTCAACTTATTGAAAGCTTCCAAAGCACCTGCATGATTCACTACTTTTGAGCTGAACCAGCCCCAGTCGTCAAGATTTTGTTTCCAGTAAACGCCTTGATTTTTTGAATCTACAGAAGTTTCTTTTAAATAATTCATCAATTTATCTGAAGTATCTTTTAATCCGTAATCGTTCATCAATAAGGCCGCGCGATGCAAACCGAAGAAAGTAAAATCTGTTATTTTTGCCTTTTTCGCAGTTTGTTTGATTAATGCTTTTAATGCAGCCCCTTTTCCACTTAAAGGATATTGTTTTTCCCAATAATTTCGGGTGTCGAGATAATCTAATGTCCAGTTGTTCCAGACATTTTCTTTCTTCACATCAGAATATTTATTGATCTCATCATCTAAATATTTTACCAGATTGGCAACCAATTCTTTTTGTTCTGAAGCTTGATAATCCTTCACATTATCTTTCAGCCAGGAATTGATTTTTCCTAAGTTTTTCAAGATATACAATGAAGTTCCATAAGAGCTCGGATATCCTTGATACCAAGAGAAACCACCATCCGGATTTTGCAGCTTTTTGAAATCATCCCAATCCTGATTGATTGAATTTTTCATTGTATTGGCATCAAAAAGTAAGGCTAATTTCTGCATTTGCTCATCTTCATTTTTACTTTCTAAAACCCATGGCGTTTCTTCCAGTAATAATTGCTTCAATTCCTGATTTTTTTCAAGATTTGAATTTAATAATCCTTTGCTCTGATATTCTTCAAAAACAGTTTTAAGCTTCGGATTGGCTCTGAAAATTTCGGAAGCCAAAACATCCGCAAACCATTTATTGAAGATCACATCCGCTGAATTATTCTGATCATTTTTAAGGCTTGGAAGCGCAAACATGATTTCCCAAATCGGATTTGTTGTCAATTCCAATGTATTTGAAACATTTGAAATGGTTGTTGAGTTTGCATTTTTAAGATTTTCAAGCTCGAAAGTCTTTGTTTCGCCTTCTTTCACGAAAACCGGAACTGCATCCGTCACCAGCATTCTGTTTGGTAAAATTGCTACCGCTTTTTGCTCGCCATCAGAATATTGTCCGGCTTTTGCCACCACTTTTAAAATAATGGATGAAACATTATTCGGCACTTTCACCTTCCATGTCAATGCGGAATTTCCGTTTTCATTTAAATCAAAATTTTGCGTGCTTGCATTTAATCCGAATTTTGAGGAAATATCTTCATTGGTAAATGCATCCAATATTTGAAGATTCGCCGAACCGCTTAATTTTTTGCTCGTTAGATTCGATAATTTTGACTGAAGATTTAATTCATCTCCTTCTCTTAAAAATCTAGGATAATTAGGCGTTACAGAAAATTCTTTCTGCGTTACAACTTCTTTTTCCAATGTTGTTGCTCTCGCGTCTTTTGTATGAGCAAGGAACATTAATTTCCATTTGGTCAGGGCTTCGGGAGAGGTGAATTCAAAGTTGACATTTCCTTCAGCATCGGTTTTTAGATCCGGATAGAAAAAGGCTGTTTCGTTTAAATTTTGACGGACAGGGACTTTGTCTAGAGATTCTTTTGTACTTTCTAATGCCCCACTTATATCAACATCATAATATACCTTCGTTTCCTGCTCGGTTAATTGTCTTCCAGAGTTTGTAATGTCTATTGCTGCATCACTTACTCTTGCAGATCGCATTTTTGCAGCAGCCATTGGAGCAGGAGCCGCTTTTGGAACAGCAATTCCAGCTGCATATCCTTGTAAAGAATTTAGAATATTACCATCAAACCAATTGAATTGCGGCACTTCAACGTATGAGCCATTATTGTATTGTAATCTTTTCTGATAATATTTCTGTTCTAAAGTCTGTTGAATATTATATGAAGTTACGATCGAATATGGTGTGTATAATTTTCTCCAGTTAAAGCTATTTGCAGCAAATTGATCCAAAGACATATCATACATATTCGCCAAAACTTCAGCATTGATCTTTTCTTTATCACTTCCTAAAACTTTTACCAACCATTTTTCCTTAGAATTCGGTTCCAACTTATCTCTAAAAGTAACGGTTTCAATTTTTAAAGGCTGCTCGGTTTCTTTTATTTTTAAATTAACGGTTTGTGTCTGAACATCATTAAATGCAACAACCTGAAACTGAACATTTACATTTGAGACACTTTTATCTTTTGGAATATCAACTGTATATTCTAAAATCCCATTTTTAAATGCCCGAGTTTCAGAAACAGTTTTTCCTGAACCATCCTGCACGAAAATATTCGATAAAGCATCAGGAATCGCAGAATAAACATAAATTTTTGCTTTTTCTCCTCTTGAAAATTCATTTTTAGGTTCAAGAACATTTAAAAATATTTTTTGAGACGGTTTTAATGAATTTTTATCCCAAACACTGAAATTCTGTGAAGATTTTATCGTGTCTTTTCCTTCAATATTATATAATTCCAGCTGATAATTTCCGGCTTCTAATTTTCCTAAATCAAGAGATTCTTCACTTCGCGTAGCTCCATTCAGAATGACAGAAGATGCTTTCCAGTTTTTAATATCATCATTTTTATCAAAGAAATCATGGGGAAACTTGCTGATAAATTCCTCTTTTGAGTATTTTGGTAAATCCTGAACTTCAGATTTAAAATTATCCCTGAAAATCCTGTCCGGAGCCTGCAGTTTTGATAATTTAACCTGATACGATTTCTTTAGATTCTGATCATTATAGTTTTTAGTTTCAACTTTCAGCTTTACATTTTCATCGGCAAAAACATTTTTTATTTCATCCGCTTTGATGTAATGAGAAACCGAAGAAACTTTTAACTCGGTATCTGCAGACTGTGTTTCACCATTAATATCTGTGACTGAAGCATTTATCTCGTAATTATCAATTTGGATTCCGTCTAGTTTTTCATCTTTTTCAAGGTTTAAACGAATGACAAATTCACCTTTTTCATTGGTTTTTGCTTCCCCTAAGATTGAATTTTCATTGTCATCACCTTGCGGATACCACCAGAAATATTTCCAACGGATATTATGTTTTTTAATTTCATAATTCACTGTTGTATTGCTCAAAGCTACTCCGGAAAACATGGTCGCTTTCCCTTTCAGCTCAATGGTCTGCCCATATTTGTATTCGTCTTTTACGGGATCAAAACTCACTTCAAATTTTGGCCTTTTATATTCTTCAACCCTTATATCTTTATAACCGTTTGTATCACCGTCGGTTTTTATATAAAATACGCCGTTCAGTTTTCCCTTTGGAAGAATAAAGCTTCCGTGATAAGAACCAAATTCGTTTGTGGTAAAGCTTTGAGCAGTAATATCTTGTCCATTCGCATCCTGCAGCATTACTTTTTGTTTTAAACCTGAAGCTACAGATTCAATTTCTTTATCGATTTTAGTATTAATTACTTTAAAATAAACAGTCTGTCCGGGCCTGTAAATCGCTCTGTCTGTAAAGATTTGAGCTTGGGTACGAGGTTGTTTATTAGGATTATAACTTTCGGAATATCTATCATTTCCATACACCTGCATCATTTGAAAATCATTGGATTTTGGCTGTTGGATTAAGAAAGTTCTGTAATAATCATTGCCCGTTGTAGATGGAAATTTAAAAACTCCCTGAGCATTTGTTTTGCCCTCAATTTTATTTAAAGGTTTGTTGGAAATAAATTCATAAAATGTAAGATTTTCATTAATGAGTGGCTTTCCATTCTCGCTGTTCACTAACTTTAATTCGTTAGAAAGCTGATTTCTATCTGTTTTATTTTGATAAATAATTTTATTATCGGAAACTAAAAAATAAAAGCTCTGCCTTGAATCATTATCTTTTGAATCTGAGCCTGCAACAATATATTCTGCAACATAAGCTCCTGACTGCAGAGGCTTTATCTCTAAAGAAGTGGTGTGCGGCTGATAATCTTTGGGATCAGCCAATTGGTATGTTTCTTTTCTTACAAGATTTTTTTTGATTGTACTAAATGTATTGCCATAAGGGTTTTGCGCGTATTTCAACAGTGAGGTATAATCTTCTTTTACCTCATAGATATTAATTGAAAATTCAGAAACATTTTTGTATTCTGCAACAAGATGAATCGGCAAATTGCTTTGGGTCTGCTCCTCATATTTAATCGCCAGAGAAGGATTAACAATCTGATTTTCCCTGTTTTTAATATTTTCGATGAAAGGAGATTTTGGATATTGGCTTTTTGCCTGAGCAGCCACTTCCAAAGCTTCTTTTGATTTCTTTTTCTCAACAAGCTCATTCACGATCTCTTCCATGATCAAAACCTTATAATCACCTTCTACATTGGATTTTACCAGATTCTGGAGTTGCTGTAGCTTGTCTTTGCATTGATTAAAATTACAATTTTCCAATAATTTCTGATGCATGAAATACAGCTTAGAATTCCCCGTGTTTGCGGCAATTAATTCATCAAAAACAGTGTTGATCTGAGCTCTGTTTTCAGTCAGTTCATTTTTTGTAAAAAGCCCGTTATCAGATAAGAAATTCACTTTTTTCAATGAATACCAATCCAGCAAGGTCGGGAAATACGCAACATCTTTTGTATTAGAAAAAATATCTTTATATTTTGCAAAAGAGATCTTTTTCAGTTCCAGTTTCTGCTGATCTAATTCTTTAAAACTTTTAGTCAGATAATTTTTAAAATCGAGTTTGCTCCAGGTTTCAATTTGTGAAATATCCTGGGAATTCATATTCGTTCTGGCGTCCACTTTCCATGAATTCTGGTTATAATAGTCTAAGAAAAAACCTTTTAAAAGCACCTGATAAACCAGCTTTTCTTCGCCTTTAAGCTTAGTGTCCGCATTTTGAAGCTTTGTAAAAAACTGTGATGCTGTATTATTTTGATCGTCATCTTCAGTTTGATTGACAACACTAAATTCAGCTTTCAGCGACCGGATGAGCTGCAAGGTATTATTTTCTTTCATGGCGTGATTTTGTATGTCCAAAATAATGGGAAGATTAGATTTGTAAGCTCCATTTTTGCTGTTTTCGGAGATTTTCTTCCATTGATCATCATAATATTTCTGACCAAAAAGTCCTGAAAAGCTCAACATAAAAAAAGTGAGCGTCAAAACTTTGTAAAATCTTTTCATAAGTGTTATTTTTGTATAAATGAATTCCTTAAAAGTACTCAAAAAATCCGTAATAGACAGTCAGTTTTATGTATCCTTAACCGGGACTCTTTTTGCAGTATTTTTCATGCTAGAGCAAAACACATTCCGTTTTCCTTCCATGTTTTTGATTTTCATCACTTATTTCAGTGGCTATCTTTATACAAAATACCAAAAAACAAAACATTTTTATAAAATTTTACTATTAAATATCATAACCGGAGTAATTTGTGCATTATTGATTATTCATAATCATAACGAAATAAGGCTTTTAAAATGGACAATCATTGTTATTTTAGGATTACTTTACAATAGTTTTTTTCTTGAGGTTTACATCCGGAAAATCCCTTTATTGAAGGTGTTTTATGTAGGTTTGGTCTGGGCTTTGGTTAATTGTTGGCTTACATTACCGGAATTTGATCTTTCTATATTTCTGATCAGCTTCTTTTACGTTACAGCCTTGGTTTTGCCATTTGACATTCGGGATATGAAGGTTGATACTGTAAAAACTTTTCCCCTTCTCATTGGTGTTCAGAATACAAAATATCTTGCCTATCTGATGGTTTTTATAAGCTGTATTTTAGCTATATTTTACTTAAATTCGGCCGGCGCAATTGCTTTTTTTCTTTCAAGTATAATTACTTTTATCTTAATTTATTTCGCTGAAAACAAAAGAAATGAAGCCTATTTTTCATTCTGGATAGAAAGCTGTAGCGCTGCTCCCTTTGGCTTTTTGATAATTTACCATTTATTTTCTAATTTATCTTAAAAGATTTATCTTTACTAAAAATATAATGTGATGGCAGATTTAGAAATCTTGAGAAGCAGATTGGTAGAGAAAATATTCAGCACAAAGAATTCTTCTCTTTTGGAAGCAATTGATAAAATCTTTTCGTCAACTGAAAAAGAGGAATCCGAAATTGAATTATCAGAATCACATTTAAAAATATTGAAGATTGCAGAAGAAGACATTAAATATGGAAGAGTAATGACAGAGGATGAATTGGACAAATTAGATGAAGAATGGATGAAGTAAAAGTGATTTGGACCCATATTGCTGTCAGACAAAGAAATTTGATTTTTGACTACTGGAATAACAGAAATAAAAGCACCGCTTATTCAAAGAAATTAAAATTGCTCCTTAAACAAAAAACCAATATAATTAAAGAACATTCTGATATTGGAAAACATATTAAACACTCAAGCTTAAGAGTTCTATTTTTTAGTAATTACAGTATTATATACACCAAAGATATAGGTCACATTTATATTATGGGATTTTGGGATAATCGCCAGAATCCTCGAAAATTACACGATTTACTGGGATTATGATTATTAAGAAACTTTCTTTACTCAACTTCAAAAACCATTCAGAGAAAAAATTTGATTTTTCACCACAGATCAACTGTTTTGTGGGAAACAACGGTGTAGGAAAAACCAACATTTTAGATGCCCTTCATTATCTTTCTGTCGGGAAAGGTTTTTTGGGAAATACAGATCTTAATAACATCAGAAACGAAGAAGATTTTTTTGCCATAGAAGCTGAAATTCAGAACGATGATAGCGAAGACATCATTAAAATTCTTCAACCTAAAGAAGCCAAAAAAGTCATCAAAAAGAATGATAAAACCTACGACAGAATGGCAGATCATATCGGATATCTGCCGAGTGTGATGATTTCTCCGTATGATTCAAATTTAATTTCAGATTCCGGGGAAAGCAGAAGAAAATTTCTGGATTCTATGATTTCCCAAACAGATTCCGAATATCTTTTTGACTTAATTCAGTATCAAAAAACGATTCAGCAAAGAAATGCATTGTTAAAATATTTCGCCAAAAACAGAACCTGGGATAAAGATTCGTTGGATATTTATAATGATCCTATTACAAAATTCGGGACTAAAATTTTCAGGAAAAGGAAAGAATTTGTGCAGCAGCTAAATCCGATTGTGCAAAATTTTTATGAAATAATTTCCGGTGGAAAAGAAACAGTTTCAGTGATTTACGAATCTCATTTACTTGACAATCCTTTTGACAATTTATTAAAAGAAAGCCTTGAAAGAGACCGAATGCTAACCTACACCTCAAAAGGAATCCACAAAGACGACCTTCTTTTTGAAATGGATTCCATTTTAATTAAAAAAATCGGTTCACAAGGACAGCAAAAATCATTTCTTATTTCTTTAAAATTAGCTCAAATGAATCTTATTAAAGAATTAACGAACAAAACTCCGATTCTTTTATTAGATGATATTTTTGATAAATTGGATGATCACCGTGTTTCTCAGCTGATTGAATTGGTAAATCAGGAAAATTTCGGACAGATATTTATTACTGATACCCATAGGGAACGTACAGAAAACGTTGTGAAAAAAATTAATGAGGAGAGCATAATTTTTGAAATTTAATATGAAAAATAAAAAACGTGAATTTCAATCTTCCGAACTTGTAAAATCTTTTGCAAGGATTCATGGTTTTGAAGATAAGTTGGTAGCATTCGAGATTAAAGATTTTCTTGAAGAATATCTTGATGAAAGCCTTTTTAATGAAATAAAAAGTGTGGATCTTAAAGATAAAATTATCATTATTAAAATCAATTCTCCTTTACTGAAAAATGACTTTAAAATGCGAAAAAGCTTTTATTTGAAAAAATTCCAGGACAGATTTGGTGAAGGAAAATTTAATGATCTTCAGATTTTGTAGGCATTGTATTCTGCACCAGATCACTTGATTTCTTGTCTAAATTTGAACGAATCGGTAAGAAAAATTTTAATGGATGAGTAATAAAGTATTTAAAAATTTCTCTATAAATCTGTTTTACTTCACCAAAATTCATCTTTCTAGATCTAAATGCCAAAAACATTGATAACGAGAAACTTACCAGAAAATTAAAGAAGCCAATGATAAAAACAGTGATAAAAGAAATCCAGAAAGTATAGGAATCAACAGAAAAATCCTTCCCATACAAACCAAGCGCAAAATTCCCTGCAGCAAAGGTAATGTGGCGAATATCCAGGTCTAAACCGAAAAATAAGCCAACCGGCGCAGTCGCTCCCAAGAATACCCCAAACCAGAAATTCGAAACAATTCCCGCCCAGTTTTTTGCATAATATCTGGAAAGTCTTTTAGCAAATTTAGCTCCCAAAAACTTCCTGATAGAAAGGTTTTTAGCAATCCTTTCGGGAATTTGATAAAATACAGAATTGTTGCTGATATTTCCGGAAATAATTCCTGAGATAAAAAGATAAAATCCCGCAATACTCGCATGCAGAATTGCTTTGGATTTAAATGGATCAAGATCTTTAAGCAGTTTATCCGATTTGTCAATCGCTAAATTTTGTGAGAAAAAGACATCCAGACCATAAATTATTAACAGCGCAATCGGAAAAGACAGCAAAACATTTCCGACAAATGCAATAAACTGGCTTCGGAAAAGCTTTGAAACCAAATCGGCAAATTCAATATTATTTCTCTTGCTGTTTCCCTGTTCCGCAAGCACTTTGGTCATTGTTGCAGCCGTCATTGCAGGTTGTTTTGTCGCCAAGGTAAAGCCCATCAAATAAATCATTACAAATCCCATCGCATAATTCAGTGAATACAAAAATGCATGGAAAAAATCACTTCCGGGCATAAAGCCGTACAGCATTTTCAGCACGCACAATGCACCGACAATTATCCCGCCACCACTCGCTTTATAGAACATTTTCATGTACTCTTTTTTATTGGAAGTGATGTAATGGCTTCCAGTTTCTGCGGTATGATTCGTGATTAGATGAGAAATTAATCTTGTACTGTCATTGATAAGCTCGGAAATATTATTTTTATGAGATTTATAACTTAATACATTAAAAATCAGTTGTTTAGATTTAACAATTACTTCTTCTTCGTTATCAATAATAAGTAATTGTACAATTTCGTAAATTCTTTGGGTTTGTTGGCGAATTTTGAGCAAAGACTGATTAATTTTCCCTGAAATACCATATTTTGAGGAATTTTTAAAGGCAATATTTACAAATTCCTGACAATGCTCAATATAAATTTTAATTTGCTTGTATCGGCTGTCTTTAGAATGCAGCTGAATATTCGGATCATTATTAAAATCAATGGTCAAAGCTTCTAATTCGTTTTGAAGGGCCAAAAACGGATTATCAAAATTCCTGTATTGCGGCGCCATCCTCACGACGTCAACTTCCATTGCCATACCGGTAACTCTCCAGGAAAGGATATTCATTGAAAAGATCATTTCTTTCTTTACATTTGGCTTTTTGATGAAATCTTTAACCCCTAAAATGCTCAGAATTTCATCAATTTCATTTTCGGGAAGATTGTGGAGATAGGTAAGATCATGCTTAGGTCTCAGACTGATGTTGTCAATCATGTACCACACTGTTTTTTCGTTCTCAACAGGGGGTAAAACTTTATTCAGGATTCTTTTTTTAAGTTCAGGAAAAAAGGCATTTTCCGATAAAATATTCGCTTCCGTTAAAGATAGATTGAATGGTCTTCCTTCAAAAATGTTATGAATGTAATATTTAAAATTATCTGCAAATTCTGGATTTAACTTAAAAAAATTAATAACATCCGTAAAATCTGCTTTTTTTATACTCTCAAGAAACTCTGCAAAAGGCTCCAGAGAAAGGGTTTCGTTCTTAAATGAGAAGTATTTTTTAAGAACGGATTCAAAATTTTTAGTGCTGGAAGTGAGAAATTTCATTAGTACAAAGATACTATTTCAAACTCACATTCCTCATTTGTCTCATGATCCAGTTATGTTTTTTTCTTAAATATGATGAAGGGTTTTTTGGATCATATTTCTTCGGATTCGGCAATACGGCAGCGATCCAGGCTGCCTCAGAGGTATTTAAGTCTTTCGAAGACTTTCCGAAATAATATTGAGCGGCGGCTTCCACACCGAAAACTCCACGTCCCATTTCGATAGAATTGAGATATCTTTCAAGGATAATATCTTTGGTCCAGACTTTTTCTATAATAAAGGTATAAACAGCCTCCAAGCCCTTTCTGAGCCAACTTCTGCCTTGCCAGAGAAAAATATTTTTTGCGGTCTGTTGAGAAATTGTACTGCCGCCTCTTATTTTTTTACCTTTTTCATTGTGTTTCATCGCCTTTTCAATCGCTGTATAATCGAAACCATCATGAATAAAGAATTTTTGATCTTCCGAGGCGATTACTGCTTTTTTCACATTATTTCCCATTTCGTCATAAGAAATATAATCTCTGCTCAGCTTTCCGTATTCGAAAAGTCCGCTGATCTGAGTGATCGTAATTGGCGGATTAAAAAATCGTCCCCAAATGATAAATACAACATTCAGAATCAGGATGATGAAAACTATTTGTTTAATTCTTTTCCACATAAGTTTAAAAAAAGTACCGCAAAAATAAGCAAATCCTCCGATTTATTCTAATTCTTTCATGTAAGTAAGTTGATAATCCGGCAGAAGCTCGGGATGAAAAATTTTAATATCATCTTTCAGCACAAGGTCAGATCTTACCACTCCGCTTTCGAAAAAGTCGTTGGCTTTTTGTCTTTCCCTGCCTGCAACTCCGTAGATTTTACCTTTGTTGAAAACATCTAATTTGGCATAAAAAGGATTAATGCTCAACATTTCTTTTTTCGAAACGTGATTTCCTGCATTTATCCAGTACTGAACTCCGGCAGACTTTGAAAAAACGTCTTCAAAGCTCATTGTTACTGCTTTTTCTTCAGTATTATTTTTTAAAACATATTGTGCGTTGGCATCAGCAATATAATTCGCTAAAGAAGTTTTTCCTCCTGGTAAGTACCAAACATCACCATACATTTCATTCGCTAAAACAACAGGTTTCTGTTTCGCTTTTAAGGCTAATTGCTTTAATTCGTTATAATTTTTCTTAATCCCCTCATATTTGGTTTCTGCCTCTTTATCTTTTCCGAAAAGTTTTCCGAAAAGCTTGATATAAGCTGTTTTTTCAAGAGGGTTTTGTTCCATATATTCATCAAGAAATATGACCTGAATTCCGTTGTTTTTCAATAACTGATACGTATTATCAAAACTGGCAATATGATTTGTAAAGATTGCATCAGGCTTTAGGGCAATGATTTTTTCGACGTCATATTTCTGGTCGCTTCCTACGTTTTGAATTTTCCCGGTTCTAATTAAATTCTGAATTTTTTGAGAATAAATATATTCCGGGCTTGAAACACCGATGATCAAATTTTCTGCATTTAATTCTGAAATATATCCTACCAAACTTGCATTTAACAGTATAATTTTCTTTAAAGGAGTCTGATTTTTCTTAAAATTATAGGTGTAATTTCCCGATTTTACCAGCAAGGTATTATTTTCCTCTTTATATTCGAGTCTTTTTGAGATGACTGTCCAGTCAGAAGATAATATTTTTTGCTCTCTTTTACAGCAAATTAGCGCCAAAAACGTGATTAATAGTAAAAATTTCAGTTTCATATTTCAAAGAAAAGAAAAAAGTGTTATATTTGCAAACCTTTAAGAAAGGCCTCGTGGCGCAACTGAATAGCGCATCTGATTACGGCTCAGAAGGTTACAGGTTTGAATCCTGTCGAGGTCACAAAACCGACATTTGAAGTTTTTTCGCTTCTTTGTCGGTTTTTTTTATTTCCTAATTCCTTCTTTATCAGAAAGATACTCTCTGCAAAACTGTTGATTTTAGTGGTTTGAAAATACTCTCCGTTGAACGTTAACTTTTCAGGATAAATCAAACCAATTATGGCTCTTTTATCAATGGAACTTGCTTTTTTATACCTTTCAGAAATATTCGTAACAGCCTTCAAAGCCTCTCCCAGCTTATGTTCTACATTATTATTCTTCTTATTTTCTTTCAGTGCATTGAGTTTGAATATAAGCCTGTCAAGTTCCTCCTTGTTTTTCTTCTTTACTTCCCTGAAATCATCTTCATCCAACCTATCTTCAAGATATAAATCTCTTGCTTTTGCAATCTTTTGTTCAATTTTCGAAACCCTTTCAGTCATCCATTTTCGCTCATCATCTAACCCATTAGTGGCTGTTGAAAAATTTTTTACCAATATTGTTTTAAGCAATTTTTCGAAGGCTGGAATGAATTCGAATTTCGAAAGTTCTGCTTCGAATAGTTCGTTCACTATTTCAGAATTATGACGAAATCCACAATCAGTTGAACAGTGGTAATAATAGTAATGCTTGGATCGACCCTTAGCACTGCTTGCAGTTAAATTTTTCCCGCACGTCGGACATAATAAAAGCCCTCTCAAAGGATATCGGTCTTCATTAATAATGCGACCGCCAGGTAAAAAAACATCCTTATTGCTTTTCTTTCTTAAAACATTTTGAACTTTCATGAAAAGTTCCTCAGAGATCAAAGCCTCATGTTTACCTTTTATTATCCTCTCCTCTTCATCATTATAAGCTTTTAATATGACGTTTCCACAGTAAACAATATTTCGTAATGCATCTAAAAAAGAATTTCTGGTAAGCTTTCTGCCTGGACGTTTGTTCATAAGGTCTCTGACTTTAGCACTGGGAAGATGTCCTTTCGCTACCTCTTTAAATGCCCAGATGATGTTGGTTGCTTCGGGCTCCTTGACAGCCACATATTTCCTTCCATCTTCAGTGCATTTGTTGATATACCCATAAGGTGCTGTTCCCATCATTCTACCCTCCTTAATTGCCCTCCTCATCCCATAAGTCACATTCAGCGCCCTTCTGTCGTTTTCAACTTCCGGTGTAGAAAGGTAGATAGCTAACAACAGCTTATTCTCAGGAACCCTCAGATCCAAAGGTTGTTCAATAGCTTGCGGAGAAATATTTAATTTAGTCAGTCTGGAAATCATCTGATAGGCCTCACTGGTATTACGGCTAAATCTATCCCATTTAGTAAACAACAATAATCTGACGTCCTTACCAGCCTTACCTCTTCTAAAAGCAAATAAATACTTTTGCCACTCAGGCCTATCGAAAGTCTTTGCGGAGTGATCTTCATAAATAATTCTTTCAATTGTAATGTTAAGAGTAGCACAATGTTTTCGTAAGCGCTCTTCCTGGTCACGTTGGGAATATCCTTTATCAGCTTGTTCATCCGTAGAAACTCGGATATATAAATCAGCGATCTGCATAAATTTGTTGTTAAATGGAACTATGGAACTTAATCAATCTGGTGTACAGTACACTCTTTGATTATAATATTGTAATTACTAAAATACGAAATTAATCTTTAGGTGAAAGAAACTCTTTCAATGTGATTTTTACAATTGTGTGAAGAAACACAAGAATTTCAGAAGCTTCTTGTTCTGATATTGTAATTTTCGAATCATTCAATATTTTCATTGCCTGATCTAAAGACATCTCCTTAAATTTCATAATGGGTTCCAAATCGAATGTATTGGAACTAAGGGTATTATTTAATTTATTTTTCTTGTGTTCAGACATTAATTTAGAACTTAACTTTATATATCTTCAAGGCAATAATCAACTGGCTTAAATTTTTACTGCCTGTTACTTTTTCAATCAAAAGCGACACAGCTTGAAATCAGTGAAGGTTCAGTTTCAAAATTTTGGATTCAGACCATTATTTCACTTGGCAGAAACTTCTGTAAAAGTCGAAAAAAATTATGATTAATTTGCTACGAGTGATGCTCTAAAGGCTATTCAGTAATGATTTGGACTATTTACTACTGAAGAATAAATGCTAGTCATAAAATTAGATATACAAAGTTTACAGTGGATGAAATAAGCGACTATTTTAATTTAGTTACAATTGAGATGAAAACATGTTAAGATGTGATAGGAAACCATTAAAAAAGCAGATTAGGATTTATATTTCAAATATAAATCCTAATCTGTTAAATAATATTTTCGATTTTTCTTAAATAATGTAGATGTCTTGATCTAAGTTAGCAATATCCTTTTCAGAGGTTGATTTAATGATCTAAATTAGAATTAATACTTCACGCTGCATTTATCACAAAGACCACTGACCACAAAATTAAACTGATTAACAGAAAAATTTTCAGGGAGCTCGATCTCCGGTACAAACTTCTCTAAACATATCACCGATTTGCACTTCTCAAAGTTGAAATGCAGATGATTATGGTGATGTACTTCTGTGCAGCCTTTGCATATGGCAAAATTGACAACACCATCCACGTTCACTATTTTATGTATTTTCCCCTCTTCTTCCAGTCTTTCCAATACTCTGTAGATTGTTACACGGTTGCAAAGGCCATCCAATTTTGCTTGAATATCTGCGTGTGAAAGTGCTGTATCCGAATCGCTTATGATTCTGAAGATCTCTGTTTTTGAATGTGTACTTCTACTCTGTCTCATAAAACAAACGCAACTTAGTTGCAATAATGAAATTTATTATCTACTTTTGCAACAAAGTTACAATAAGAAATTATGAAAACAAAAATCCTTGATTATATCGGTCTATCAGCAGCCACATTATGTCTCATCCACTGTATCGTATTTCCTTTGCTGCTGATCGTTCCGTTGGGAATTTTACATAATCCCTTGGTCGATCTGCTGTTTCTTCTAGTCGGCGGATGGGTCGTTTTCAGAATTACGAAAGAAATCTCTGTCATTTGGCTAAAATTTCTTTTCTGAAGTTCCATTGCACTGATAGCCATTTCGGTAGGGCTTGACTTTATTCTTCATATCCATTCAGGATTTATTTTTATAGGAGCCGCAGGATTGATCATCGCCCATATCATCAATTTTAAAAATCATAAACATTAATTTTGAATTATACTGAACGTTGCCTAAACATCATAATATACGTCTTATATCTATCTTCGATATTGAGTTGAAGCTGGCCTGTGAACTTATAAAAACAGAGCATACCAAAGTGGAAATTTTCCAAAAGACAAGTATTGACAGTATTTTTGCGTACGAAGAAAGCTCTTCACTGATCCGCATGTTGCCATTGCGGTCTGCACAGGAATTTTTACTGAGCACTGATCAATCATCATCTTTGACAAGACATTTTTTAACATTAGATTCATTTGAATCAAAATATTAAGTCCTAAATTGAACCAAAAATACCAGCAATGAACAGACGGAAATTCTTGAGAGGCTCGGCTTTACTTACCGGAGCATTAACATTGAACCACTTCGATCTATTTGGCAGAGATCAGGAAGAAAAATTAAGTTTCAGAAGCAAAAAGGCCAAAAACATTATTTTCATGATCAGTGACGGAATGAGCAATGGCACTCTTTCTATGGCTAATCTATATTCCAAAAATATATTCGGAAGGGAAATGAACTGGATGAATCTTTATCTTGAAAAGAAAGCTACACGTGCATTGATGGATACGGCCTCAGCAAGTTCAATCGTGACCGATTCTGCTGCCGCAAGTTCATCCTTCGGTGGTGGTTTTCGCGTCAATAATGGTGCACTGAATGTCGGTCCAAATGGGGAACAGCATCTTCCGATCTGGCAGAAATTTAAAAAGAAAGGTAAGAAGGCAGGCTGCGTCACGACCGTGACGATCACACATGCGACACCTGCTGGGTTTTGCATCAACTCTGCAAAAAGGAGTGCTGAACCGGATATCGCTGAAATGTATGCAGAATTTGGGTTTGATGTGATGATGGGTGGTGGTGATGAGTTTTTCAATCCTGAAAAGAGGAAGGATAAAAAAGATGTTTATGCATCCTACAAAGCGAAAGGTTACCAAATTCTGAAAGATGGCTCAGGCCTTAAAAACATGGACACGAGCAAGCCTGTTCTCGGAGTTTTTAATAGCGGTGCGCTTCCCTATTCCATCGACCGAAAAAATACTTCTGAACAAAATAACACGCCCACTCTTGCTGAAATGGCAAAAGCTGCCATTGACCAGATGAAAGACCATAAGGAAGGTTTTGTATTGCAGGTAGAGGCCGGAAAAGTCGACTGGGCTGCTCACGCCAATGACATTTCAGCACTTATCCATGACCAGCTGGCTTTTGACGAAGCCATCAAGACCGTAATGGATTTTGCAATAAAAGATGGCAATACGCTGGTTATCATTACAACTGATCATGGTAATGCCAATCCCGGAACTATCTATGGAGCAGATGCTACCAAGAATTTTAACAGCATTGCCGATTATCAATTCACGAATGAATATCTATTGAATAATATCCATGACGATTTCAATATTCAGCAGGTCAAAGACTGGATCTTTGTGAACAATCACTTTTCACTTTCTGATGACGAAGCCAATCATCTTCTCAATTTTTATAAAGGCCTGGAAAAAGACGAAGAGGGACTTTATAATTATAAAAAACTGCCATACAAAGCCTTTTCCGACATACAGAAAAAGCACAACAATGTGGGATGGATAAGTATGGATCACAGCGGGGACTATGTAGAGCTGGCCATGTACGGACCGGGAAGTGAGCTGCTGAAGCCCTTTGTGAAAAATACAGATTTGCATTATCTGATGTTGAAAGCAGCGGAGGTTGAGAATAAATTTTAATACAATAGCACTGGTAACACTCCTCCGTCCTAATATAGCAATGCGTTCAGAAATGATCTTTGACCTTGTTATATCATATTTTGTATGAACTAGGATCATCAAGTTAATAGATGAATCTGCTTAACAAATTTTATGGTATTGAAGGTCTCCAAGATTTCTTTGATAGCTTTAATTTTTAAGATTGCCTATATTTGCCACTCTTTTATGCAAAAAACAGTAAAACATTTTTTTGTCTTTTCCTTGTTGCTGATATTTCTATCGAATGTCAGTGGTATCTCTGTGTGCGTTGAGCATGCAAAGCATTCGACTTCAAAAAATACAGAGAAAAAGAATAGTAAAGAAGAAAAGGGTGCTGTTTTTTCACAGGATGATCAATGCCAATGCGCATTACATCTTCAAATGAATACATGTCTTATTCCTGATATTCAGAATATAGATTTTGCTTTACAAAATATAGATCACAGCGTAATACTGCATTCTAAAGCAGTCGAATACCGTCGCCTTATCGACTATTTCTCCTCAAGAGCTCCACCCCATTTTTCATAAGTTACAGCTAAAGTATTTTAGCTGAGATTATTTCTGACACAGATTTTTTCCAATCTGTACTTATCGTTACGTGGACATTTTGCTTCAAACAGAGGCAAATATTTTAATCAGTAGGGTTCTTTTACTTTTTTACCGATTTTTATGTTAGTTAACCATTTTATTTCATGGAAAATAAATTATTATCTTTCCACTAAGCCTTATCAATTAACAGGCTTAAGTTTTCTATTATTTCCCCTTACCTTCAATGCACAGGAGGCGGAAAAAGATTCGATCTCAGCAACCATCCAGACGGTAGAGATCATTGGAAGGAGATCTCAGGATTATGTATCCGACTATTCATTTGCTGCTACAAAGATCGCAATGAAGAATAAAGATCTGCCCCTTACGCTGAATACCGTTACTAAAGAATTGATCAACGACAGACAAGCCTTCAGATTAGGAGATGTCCTCAAAAATGTGGCAGGCGTTTCCAATGCAAGTTTTTACAATCAATACAGCATTCGCGGGATCAGCCAAAATGAGGAAGGACAGATCATCAACGGAATGCGTACAAGACAATATTATTTTCTCCAGCCGATGACTTCCCATATTGAGCGGGTAGAAGTTTTCAAAGGACCGGCAAGCATTACGATGTCAAGCGTGGATCCGGGAGGGACGATCAATATGGTAACTAAAAAACCACTGCTTAACGACCGTTATGAAGTAAGTTTATCCGGGGGAAGCTTTGACTCCTATCGCCTGATAACGGATCTTACCGGTCCGTTAAATAAAAGTAAAACACTGTTGTACCGTTTCAACGGCGCACATCAGGATGGAAAGTCATTCCGCAATAATGTCAATAATAACGGGTTTTTAATTGTTCCTTCCCTATCTTTTATCCCCAATGAAAAGACGTCACTCAATGTGGAAATGATATACAATGAGATGAATGGAAATCTGGACAGAGGTCAGCCAATTTTCGGTGCGACAGCAAGAAAAACCGATCTCAACAGCACACCGATCAGTCTTAATCTTGGCGCTCCCGGAGATTTTTTCAAAACAAAAGATCTTACTTTAATGGGGAGTTTTGCTCATCATTTCAACGAGCATATCAGCTTCAATGCTTCCTATATGAAACAGTTCTGGGATGAGGACACCCATGAAACCAGAACTACCAATTCTTTTGTTCCCGATATCAGCAACAACCCCGTTCCCAGCCTTGCGATGATGCAGTATCTGGAAAGGGTACAACATTGGGAAGTGGATAATATCAACGCTTATTTTAATTTTAGCTACAAGACGGGAACATTTGAACATCAGACTTTACTAGGCTACGACAGCCATATCTGGGAGAAAAAAAACGGTGGAAAGCAGGATGCTGCAAGAGGATTTCTGATGAAAGACGGCACCGTCACTGCATCATATAATCCTGCAAATTCCGCATTGTATCAGACGATGATGTATAATGGCATCACTATTCCCAAACCTAATGTCAATCCTTTTGATCTGACATCAGGAGCATTAAACCATCAGGGAAATGATTATTCCGTACTGAATATTATTAATCCATTGCCAACTGCGTTAACCACAACTCACGCTGTCTACGTACAGCATTTGCTTACTTGGAAGAAGTTCAGGCTACTGGCAGGAATCAGGCAAGAGTGGTTTCAGGACAGGACCAATTATAAAAAGCCGGAAGAAAGTGCTTTCAGAAACCAGAAACTTCTTTACAGAGTAGGATTGACATACAGTGTCAGTGAAAGCACCAATATCTACGGAACATACCTTACCGGATATCAGCCACAATCCAATACAACTTCACTGATGCCTGGAACTTCCGGATTTACAGGTGGGATCTCCGCATCGTTATACAAGCCTTTGATTTCTGACCTGAAGGAACTAGGGGTCAAAACCAAACTTTTCGCAAAGATCGATGCAAGTTTTTCAGTTTACGAGATCAATCAGAAAAATATTCTGATCAATGCAAACAATCCGGCAGAACCGGATCAGCTGATCCAACGTGGAGCTGACCGAAGCAGAGGCTTTGAAACCGAACTGACCGGCTATATCCTTCCGCAATGGCACATATATGCCGGTTACAGCTATATTGATGCGAAAGTTGTAGATGATTCAAATCCTGCATTGGTAGGTCTGGCCAAAGAAAATACATCAAAAAACTCTGTCAACCTGTGGACGAGATACAATTTTTCTGCAATACCGGCATTAAAATACTTTGGGATCGGAGCAGGAATTTTATATCAAAGCAAAAAGATCCCTTGGTTTACCCGAAGTTTCGAGCTTCCTGCGTATACCACTTTAGATCTTGCCCTTTATTATGCCGTTCCCAAAACCAAGCTTCAATTGGCTCTCAATGTCAACAATATGACCGATACAAGCTATTGGGTGGGCGCACAGAACTATCTGAGGCTTTTTCCCGGAGCTCCAAGAAACTATTTATTTACTGCAACTTATAAACTTTAAACTATGGCTTTTTCAAAATTGAAACTCATCGTACGAAAAACCCGGCAAGATCTCATCAAAAGCAAACAGAACCTGCTGATCGTAATGACGGTACTGCTCTTTTGCTTTTTAAGCATCGGCATCGGGTTTGCCACATACGGCGAAAATCTATCGAAAGTAAAAGAGTACCGCAAGGAAACCCGCGAAAACTGGGAACACAGGCCCGACAAGCATCCGCATAGAATGGCGCATTACGGTTATCTCGTCTTCAGGATCGGTCATCCGTTAAGTATTTTTGACAACGGCCTTGATGATTATCTGGGAAATGTGATCTTCCTTGAGGCACACAAACAGAACACAGGAAATCTTTCAGAAGCAGGCAGTTCAGGTATTCTGGTGCGTTTTGGAACGTTCAGCAGTGCATTTATCCTGCAAAGCATCGTTCCATTGGTCATTCTTTTTTTAGGGTTCGGACTTGTTGCCCGTGAAAGAGAAGTTGCCACCCTCAAAATTCTGAATGTTCAGGGCGCTTCGCCTAGAGATATTCTTTGGGGCAAAATTCTCGGGCTCTGGCAATTTTCGTTGTTGTTTCTAATTCCGGTTATACCCGTCATTCTTTTTGCAGTGTTGATGTCTGAAACAACTGATTTTGGAGATATCGCGGCAAGGCTAGCGGTCTTATTTCCGGCATATATGATCTATTATTTCTTCTTTTGTACTTTAACGGTCCTGCTTTCAGCGCTAAGCAAAGCTTCTTCTTCAGCATTGATCAGCCTCATCGGTTTCTGGCTTGTCCTTGTGATCTTTGTACCGAAAGGGATTCAGTTTGTGGCACAGAACCTCTATCCTACTCCTTCACGAATTGCTTTTGAAACAGAGGTGGAAGAAGATGTTCTGAAGGTCGGTGACAGTCACAATCCTGAGGACAAGCACTTTAAACACATTAAAGACTCTTTACTGGCAAAGTATAATGTAAAAACAACTGACGAGCTTCCGATCAATTACGGTGGTTTCGTGATGAAAGAAGGTGAGAAGATCAGCTCGAAGATCTATGCAGATCATCTGAAAAAACTTCAGATCCAATATGATCGACAACAAAAACTCAACGAGATCTTTGGGTTCATCAATCCTGTAATGGCCATTAAAAACTTGTCTATGACGGCTTCCGGTACAGATTATTTTGCGTATCATCAATTTCAGGAGCAGGCGGAGAAGTACCGCTACGACCTGGCTCAAAGGATGAATGATCTGCAGATCGAGAACATCAGCAATATAAAACCGGCACCGGGAGAAAAACCCGCCATCATCAGCAAAGACCACTGGAAAAGATTCCCTGATTTTACATACGAATTCACTCCTATAAAAGAAAGTCTTCTCCACCAGCTGATGCCTTTTATTGCTATTGTCTTCTGGCTGTTTATTTGTCTTGTGGCGGTTGAATTAAGTGCTAAAAATTTAAAATTAATCTAAATGAATCATTATTTATATAAACAGTTTTACCGAAACAGAGCGTACATCATTTCGTTGGTGATCTTGCTGTTTGCGGGTCTTAGTTCTCTTTATACCGGTAAAAAGTTCCTTGACAGAAACGAAGACATTATCTCCAAGAGTGCTTCTTATCAAAAGAAAAGCCTGGAAAAGAACATTGCTTTGCACAGCGATGATATAGGTCTGTTGCTGTATTATGTCAAATTTAATCTCGTCAATGAAATGCCCAGGCTTGCCGCATTGAACATTGGTTTGAGGGACATCAATCCTTCAATTCAGGGCGTGACCATCAGAAACCTTGAAGAACAGAAAAACAATTCAGATTTTTTCAACCCTGCAAACGTGGCGGCGGGAAATTTTGATTTTTCATTTGTTTTGGTTTTTCTTTTTCCGCTTGTTATTATCGCTTTCTGCTATAACCTTATTTCAGAAGATCAGGAAAAAGGAACATGGAAACTGCTCTTGGTACAAAGCAGTAACCTGCGGCGCCTCATCGATCATAAAATACTGATCCGTTTAATTGCATTGACCTCAGTATATTTTATATTGCTTATCATTGCGCTTCTGTATATCAATATTCCTTTAGATACCACTTTTATTATCTTCAGTGTATCGGGATTGCTCTATATTATTTTCTGGTTTGCGCTTTGCAGATGGATTATCGGTTATCAGAGATCTTCCTCCTGGAATGCAGTCTCCTTGGTAATTTTTTGGATGGGCATGAATTTTATTGTTCCGATGACCGGCAATATGTTGATCCAGAAAATATATCCCGTGAAAGAAGGGCCTAAGGCACAGATCGAACAGCGCGAAGGCTATCATAACAAATGGGACGAAGACAAAGCGCTGACCATGCAGAAATTTCACAAGATCTATCCGCAGTTTCGTCAATACGACGCCACCAATGAAAGTGGCTCGTATACATGGTACTATGCAATGCAGCATCTAGGCGATGTAGAATCTTCCGGATCTTCAAAGCAGTATCACGCTAAAATGCAACGCCGAAATAACGCTGCGATCTACCTCGGATACCTTTTACCGAATATCCAGACACTACTAATTCAGAGTAAACTTGCTAAAACAGGAATGGAAAACCAGCTGAATTATGCCCAGAATTTAAAGCAATTCCATGAGGATCAACGCTTGTATTTCTATCCCTATATTTTTCAAAACCAGAATGCCAAAGTCATCGACTGGACCAGGCAGACCGTAAAAACTTTCACAGATCCTGAAAAGACCAGTCTGATAAAAGTGTTTTTACCTTATTTAATTTTCATTTTCTTATTCATTATTCTTTCACAAATTAAATTCAGAAAACTATGTTAAAAACCATCAATCTTCATAAAAAATACAATGATTTCACCGCATTGAAATCGCTAGATCTCGAAGTCGGAGAAGGCGAGATCTTTGCTCTGCTTGGACAAAACGGAGCAGGCAAAAGTACGACGATCAATATTCTTTTAGGATTAATCAAACCCACTTCCGGAGATGCTTTTATCAATAACATTTCAGTAACGGAAAATCCTCAGAAAATAAAAAAGCATTTAGCGTACATTCCCGAAACGGTTCTGCTTTATCACAATCTTACAGGAATAGAGAACCTTGATTTTTTCTCTAAGATTGCAGGTTTCAATTATTCAAAAGGTGAATTATCCGCTCTGCTGGAACGTACCGGACTACAGCAAACTGCCCACGAAAAACCATTAGGGGGTTATTCAAAAGGAATGCGACAAAAAGTAGGAATCGCCATCGCCTTGGCTAAAGATGCAAAGGTACTACTCCTCGATGAACCTACCAGCGGATTGGATCCAATTGCAACCTCCGAGTTTACCGAGATTGTGAGACAACTCGGACAGGAGGGACGTACAATTCTTATGGCGACACACGATATTTTCAATGCAGTAAGTGTGGCCACCAACATCGGAATTATGAAGCAAGGAGAATTGGTGCAGAATCTACCATCAAAATCATTTTCTGCCGAAGAATTACAGGACTTATATCTAAAAACGATTTAAATAGTTGTAAGATAACAAATTTTAGGGCCAATTACAAAGCAGAAAATTGATAATATTTCTGCTTTTATTTTGTGTGTCTGGCATAAAAAACCCTGATATAAAATCAGGGCAAAATTAATCAATGAAAAAATTATGAATGAAAAAATTCTTGTATTTATCGGATACTTACTTTCTGTGAAACATTGCCTTCAGGTGTTTTGATTAAAAGAATATAATTCCCTTTTTGCAGATTTTCCTCTGAAAATTTAAATTCATTTGCACCAGAGCTTAAGTTAGCTTGTTTGTCAACTATCAGTTTACCCGACATGTCGAACAATTTGAATGAAGCGTTTCCCCCTGAGCTTGTTTTCACAGGTACAATGAAGTTACCGTTGGAAGGATTCGGATAAACAGCGCCGACATTGCCTTTTTTATTGAAATCCACGACAGCCAGATTATTGAGTTCAACCAGTGGGAAAAGTGCAAAATACACTGCGGGCGACACATCAGAGAAATTTTCTGTCCTGTAGTCTTTCCAAACCGCTGCACCGTGGCTATGCCAACGGATGACATTTCGTCCGAAGGTCGTAAAATCTGATGCTGGCCTTGTGCCATCTGGACTGTGTGCAATAGCAATTCTTTTTGTTCCTAATCCACCGTGCAGATAATCTCCTAAACGAAAGGACACAAAAAAGCTGCTGGAAACATTGACCGGGTTATCAAACATCACCGTGTTCAGCTGTCCATTCACAGGAATTGCACCATACGAAACATTTTTATTGGCCAGAGCTGTTTCCGGAAGACCTGCAGACCCCACAGAATACGCTCTGTATGAGGCTACTATGGAACCTGGTGTTCCATCCTGCCCTAAATGTATTGCTGAAATGCCGTGCAATATTCCGTTACCCTGTATCTCATATTTTTCAGCAAATTCTTCATCTCCGTAGTCATTGTGTCCCGTGAGATAACCTTCTGACCCACCGTATGCACTTGCAATCGGTGTCACCAGTGAAGGATCGAAATGCTGTAATGTTGTTTGTTGTCCATACACAGCGCCTGAAGCTGCAGACAGTAAAAAAATAAATGTCTTGATTTTCATAATGATAAATTAAAATGTTAGTAAAAAAAATGATTAAAGATTAATTTTAATTGGATAATGTTGTGAAAAAGTGACGTTCTGAGAAGCGTCCTTTGTTTTTACCACGATATAATAGGAACCAGATTTCCAAGCATTGGCGCCTTGAATCGGTTTTGGTGGGAAACCATAGTCCGATGTTGCGCCGACGTTAATCGATGCTGTAAAATCCTGAATCTCCGTTGATGCAAAATCACGCAGATCCAACATGGTAATGATTTGCGAGTGGGTGTCAGACAAGTTTCCGTCAGGAATCAGATCCTCTTCGCGGACCAATGCCACGAGAACATTACCCAACGCAATGTTATCTGATACCGTTCCTGAAATGGTAATGGTCTCGCCATTTAAAAACAACTTATTCGCTGCAGGGAATGTGGTAATATTAATGATCGGTGAAACACTGTCTTGCAGGATGATCAGTTCAAGATCTTCATCAACTGTTCTAGATTGACCCAGCATGTCTGTCACTTTCATCCGCAGCACATAGTTCCCCGGTGCGGCATCTGGAGCCACGTCAATGTGTTTGTGGAAAGTGGTGTTAAGCTGACCGGAAAATTCTGAATACACTTTTTTCGTCTGCCATCCAGCCCCATCTTTTTTGAAAACTTCGACTTCGACGGTGTTGATTTTTCCTGATGCCTCAATTTCTGCTTCAATATGAATATCTGATCCGATGTAACTTGTGTGGCTATTGCCCAAACCCACCTCTAACGCAATAATATTTGGTTGAGGCTGCATCTGCTCGTCATCATTTCTACATGAAGTAATTAACAGCAATACAACAGCAGTAATGGTCGAAAAGGTTTTTGAAAATGTATTTTTCATTGTTCTATTTTTTATTCAATAATTTTTATATCTACAGATGTTCGGGACTGCCATCCGGTCTTGTCGATCGTAGAGATCTGACAGTGATAGTCACCAGGATCAATGTCCTGTGGAATTGAAATTTCGCGATAGATTTCATAACTGGTCCCTGCATCAGGCACTGCGAAGTTCTGCATGTAGATCATCGGTTTTACAGCTGTCTTCTTAGGATCAAGCGGACATACGCCGGGTTGATCGTCGTGGGTATGCTGGTCAAAGTTGTGATGGATATCGATGCTGTAAGAAGCAACACCTATGTTATCTGTTGCCAAAGCACGGAAAATATATGTATTGCCACGCTTTAGGACTGCGCAGGACTTAGGAAAAGCATTGTCATAGCTGAGGTTTAACACCGGTTTTTCAGTGTCGATCTGCTCATCTTCTTTGTCACAGGACGCTGCCATAATGAAGATGCTAAGTAAGATTATACGTTTCAGGATTTCTAACTTCATAAGATTTTGTATATGTATTTAAAATGGAATTGTTAATGATATTGAGGCATTCCTTCCGGGCTGCGGAACTTCGATCAAACGGTAAAAGCTCAGATGGTCGAAATATTTTTGATTAAACAGATTATTTATTTTCAGCCTGATTGTTGGATGATGTTCTTTAAAGACGCGTATTATTGCTGCAAGTGCTACATCCAGCACGCCATAACCGTCTGTTGTTCTTTCAGGTGGTACAATATTGTTTTGTTTACCGGAAAAACGAAAATCGGTTTTAAGCCTCAAATCCTGAAGAAACCAAATATTGTTAAAGAGGTAGTTCACAGAAAAAAGTGCTCTGAGTGGTGGTGAGAATGGCAGTGTAAATCCTTTTTTAAGTCCGTTCGTCTGTCTGGAATAGACATACGCCGCCGTTGCTTCAATACCTAATTTTTTAAAAGGTCTGTATTCTGCACTTATTTCGCCGCCTGCCCGAAATACTTTGTTTTGTGTATATTCATAGACCTGTAATGTTTCAAAGTAATTTGCGATAGGATTCAGGTAGATATAATTATCAAAATAATTGATAAAGGGTGTTAAGGATAAGCCCAATTTACCATCGTCATAGGATGCTTCTGCATCAAGCTGGTAGGAAGTTTCCGCCTTTAGGTCCTGGTTTCCTTTCTCATATCTGAACATATGATAGTTAACCCCATTGGACGAGAGTTCGCTGGCCAGGGGAATTCTAAAACTTTTCCCTATATTGATCTTATAGTTTGTTTTGTTCCGTATGTAGCTGAGACCTGCGACTGCACTGATATTGTTAAATTTGAATTTACTGTCCGATGCTCTCTGTAGATATGCCATATCTGAACCCACAAGAGAGGGATACCAGTCATAGTATGATTCGGTACTTATCATTCCCAGGTCGTACCTTAAACCGGAATGCAGAAATAAATTGTTGTGGATCTCCAGTTTATCGTAAGCATAAACTCCTGCTGTAAAACGGTCATAGGAAGGGATCAAAAAACCCCAGCCATCAATGCCATTGTTCTGATACTCCGCATTCACACCGAAAATAATGCTGTGTTTGGAGGTAAACTTCATTTCATCCCGCAGGTCTGCTGTAAACGTATTTTTTACATATCGCCGGTCAAGCGTTCCTGCCGGTTTTGGCATATAACCGTGCGCCACAGATTCAGTGTGTTCTTCCCTGATATTGTTCTGAAAACCTACATTTAGTCGAAGCTCATGATGATCGAAGATAAATGTGCTGTTATTGATCATTTTAAAATGATTGACCGTGTGATAAGGGTAATGTACATCTCTATCCGAGTGGTCATAGTCAATGGATGATGTCCGGACTTCCAAACCATGGGCATTGGCAAAGAAACCATTCTTCGCATTATAGTTGCTTAAAAAAGTTTCCGTTTTGAAGCTGGAGTCTGCATATCCGAAGGAGAAGCTCATATCTTTCTCAGTACCGGCTGTATTTCTCAGGTGCTTATCTGAAAGATCAAAAACATAATTTTCATAAATGATCTTATCAGCAGGAACTTTAAAATCCCCGTAATCATTTACTGTAAATCGGGTACGGTACAACCACCTGTCTTTTTGTGCCTGCATCCCGACAGTTGTCCCCAGCAAATTGTTATTGCTTTCCGCTAATAACTGCACGCTGCCTACCATACCATTACTGTAGGGAACGGAAAATGGGCGAAGGTCGATGACGCCGCCAAGAGCATCCGATCCATATAATAGTGATGCTGGCCCTTTTACGATCTGAATACTGCCTGCGTCATGCTGATCTATTTCAAGCCCGTGATCACTTCCCCACTGCTGCGCTTCATGTTTAATGCCGTTTTGTGAAACAACAACCCTGTTAAAACCGAGACCTCTGATCATTGGTTTTGACTGTCCGACACCGATTCCCATCGCTTGGATGCCGGGTAGATTCTGAAGGCTTTGCATTAATGTATTTTCCCGATTCTGATCAAGATAATCTTTGGTCACCTCATAAGTTACCGCAGAAGATTCCCTTGCCAGTCGTTCTTTGGACGACTGAGATATTTTGACCTCATCGATTTTCGTTGCAGCTTTATCAAGGTAAATACTGACATTTATATCCCTGTCTGCAAGACCAAAAGATGCGATTTGAATCTCATAATTCAGCTTTTCAAACTGAATGGTATAGCTTCCCGGAGCTAAATTATTGATCACAAAAGAACCACCCGCATTTGTTCGGGAGATGTTTTGGGACAGCTTTACAATAACATCGGGCAGAAGGTCTTTGGTATCGGCATCATAAACAGATCCGATGATACTGAAATGCTTCTGACCATAGCCGAAAAATCCACCAATCGTAAATACCAGCCCAACAAGTAAATACTTCATTGCTGAGTTTTATAGTAAAATAAATAGAAATTGTTATTATCAGTATTTGATAATATAGGTTGAAAAATTTAGGTATTTCTCACAGGAGGTCCACGCGGCTCTATACTTGACAGTAGAGAACTTTTTGGGATGAATAAGGTAAAATCAATGTACGAAGTAACATCAAAAAATAGCGATATAAGAATAGCAACAAAGATCTTTGCTACATCGGAAACATTATAATGGTAAACAAAATGATGGCAGATCACACATTGGTGATGATGGTCTGACTTGTCAGCATTGTAGTCCTGAAAATCATGACCGGCGAATTTATAATCTACTTTTTTTGAAGGACTGTTCTCCTGCTCAGTATCATATTTTGAATGCGAAAGGGAATGCGTGACATGCACAAGCTGAGATACCACAAATAGGGTAAGCAAAAATGTTGCAATATGTCTTAATTTTCCTTTCACGAAGATGATACAAGTTATTTAATGAGCTACAAAACTAATCAATTTTATTTTAAACGCATCATTGTTGCATTAGTTATTTTTAATTATAATCTTTCCTGCTCTTCAGTTTTTGAACTCGAAGATCTGGCAAGTGCTTTACCAAGATGATATTTTAACGATATACCGAAGTTCTGGTTGTATGGCCTGTCGTTGTAATAATAATCAATCATATCTGATTGGGAAATTCCCTTATAGCGGTTGCTGTTGAATATATCATTTGCACTGAATACAACATCTAGCTTATTATTAAAAAAACCTTTAGAAATGCCAACGTCGACAAATCCTGTTGGTGCTGTTTTATAGATTCCACGAGTCTCAGATGAAAAATAGGTCATTTGCAGGGTAGCTGAAATTCCCGCAGGAAGCTGAAAGGTATTCTGCAATGTTCCATTGATACCATATAACTTAAATAGTTTATCATTATTAATCATTGAGATCGGATACGATGTATGGCTCAGATCGATGAAAGTCTGGGTGTTCCAGAATGCAGTTAATTTCAAAGGTGCGGAAAATGTGAGGTCAAAGCGTCTGTAATCACCAAAGTTATCACTTCTGCTCACTATACTTTGCGTATTATCAATTACAAGCCTTCGGTTGATGTAATTCTTACTTTGGTTGTAGGCCAATGAAATAATATATTTTTTTTTAAGACTGTAGTTGATCTGATAAACCCAGGCTATTTCCGGTATCAAACGGGGATTGCCTGTGAAATAAAAATACGGATCAACAAACCACTTTACCGGATTCAGGTCAGCGTACGCCGGCCGGTTGATCCTTCTGCTTAATGAGATGTCAAGCTTGTGACTATCGCCTATCTTCTGCTCTATTGAAAGTGATGGGAATAATTTAGTATAACTAAAATTATAGACGGGTATACTTTGTGAAAATGAACCCTCGACTTCCGTATATTCCGCTCGTATCCCAACAGCGGCTGACGTTGTCCTGAAATCCTTACTGGCAGTGACATAGACTGCTCCAATTTTTTCTGAATAGCTGAAATTATTGCTGATACTGGGATCCACCTCCCAATTGCCTTCAGTGGGATGACTGTAGACAAACTGATTACCATTATTCACTTCTGCCCATTTTATTCCAGTTTTCATCTTAAACATCGTGAAAGGAAGTTCAGCATCTGTTTTGAACGATGTAATTTTAATCGTGCCCGGCTGATGGGAACGCAATTGGGTAACAACAGTACTTCCCATTGATTGCAAGGTTGAGGTCATCAGGCCATCAGAGAAATTACGATAGACAGTATAATTAGCATCGGCTGTTACCTTTTTCCCTAAAGAATCGATATTGTAAGTGTATGTCAGAGATACAGAGTCATAATGATAAGGCTCTCTGACATTATTCGAAGAATAAAGAGAGGAATTGACTGCACTTGGACCTGTAAACGAAATTTCCGACAGTCTGGTGCTTTTAAAGTCATCATAATACCCGTGATAATTTACGCCCAGATCATGTTTTGGCAGAAATTGCCATGCAGCACCAGCTCTCCAGGTATAGTAATTGACTTTAAATGTTTTTTCATTTTCCCTTGTAAGCTGCTGAACTGAGCCACTACTATTGATACTGTTACCGCTGCTGCCCCTGGAAAAACTGTGGGGTGTATTATAATCGAGAGAACCATTAAGAATTAATTTTTCAGACCTGAAGCCAGCACTGATATTCTCATTGACTTTCCAGAATCGGGATTTGGAGACAGCGCTCCGTAAATCTAAGGAAAACTCTTTTTTCGTGGATTTCTTTAATTTAATATTGATGATCCCCGCATTCCCTGCAGCATCTAGATCGGCACCCGGTGTCGTATCGATCTCTATCTTATCAATATCTTCGGCACTTAGACCTTGGAGATAGTTACTAACTTGAGGGCCGAACAGATAGGTCATCCGTCCATCAATCATTACATTGACGCCGGCACCTCCCCTGAATAGTATTTCATCATTTTGGCCGGCACCTATCCCTGGTATTTTTTTTAACAGCTCTAATCCATTAAGTCCGCCAGCTAACCCGGAATCAGCTACATTGAATATCAATTTCCCTTTATCAGTTTGAATAGCCTGTTTTTTAGCTTTAATAGTAACAGCTTCAATAGAAGTTTCTTCGCTCTGAAGATAGAAATCCTTAATGGGGTAAGGGTTTCGGGTATCAATTCGTATTGTGTCGCTGCGATGGTATCTGTAACCATCCGCACTAACATTGATAAGATAGCTCCCGGGTATAGTGGTAAAATGATATCGACCCAACAAGTCGGTAAGCTTGGATTCGGAAGTCTTATTATCAAGATTCTGAATACTAACATGAGCACCATATACGGCCCTATCTTTTTCAGTAAAAATACGTCCTAAAATTGCATGCTGGGCTTCGATGATATTAATGCTTATCAAGAAGACCATTACAAATTGTAGATTAAATTTGTTTACAACCTTGCTTCCATATTTAAAAAGCATAAATTTCATAAATAATAAAATGTGGTGGGCTGGAAATGTTACAATAATAATTTACTTATTGTAACTTTGTTGCAAAACTATATATAAATTTTAAATATCGCAACTTAGTTGCAATTAAATTATGAAACAAGTTAGAAATACAAAAGCAAAATCGGAAGTACTTGATCTCATCAATAATTCAGATACTGCATTGTCACACCATATTATTCACGAAAAACTTGGAGATCTATGTAATAGGGTAACGATTTATAGAATATTAGACAGGCTGGAAGAAGAAGGGCATATTCATAAAATCGTCAATATTGATGGTGTGGTAAATTATGCCAGATGTAATTCGTGTCAGAAAGACCTTCACAACGATAACCATTTACATTTCAACTGTAAAAAATGTAATGAGGTGATATGCATTGAAAATGTCATACCTCGTATCGATATTCCAAAAGAATTTATAGTTGAGGAATATAATTTTATAGTTAGTGGTATATGTCCGAAATGTGCTTGATATCCAAATTGAAATCAAAAGGGATTCATTACTGTTTTATTATTAGTTACATAAAGCCACATGTCTATTCAGATTGACCTAAAGAGTTTATAATTTAGTTTATTTGAAAAAAGAAGAAAAAAATCAGTTGTGCCAGACACAATTTTATTTAAACTTGAAAAACTATTCATAATAATGTCTATATTTAGATATATCTCCTAAAAATACTCTGAAATAATAATTCCGAAAGTATACTGTACCCTATTATTGAAACAGTTGAACTTTTTCCGTCATCAAGGCAAATTAACCTAGGGAAGCCACTTCAAAAAGGAACCGAATTCTAAGCAATTTAAATTTCGCTTCACTACAGAATCAAGACATTAATGCTTAAACCTTTATATTGTCAAACTGATACTTTAAATATTTCATTTTACCTTTTTCTTATTAAAGCCGGCACGATTTCCATATCCATATTTTCTCTTTCGCTTAACGCTATACCTAAAGGTTTTTTAATTTCAATATTACCTATAGAGTTTGCTTTTGAAAAAGCATTATACAGAACATTATTCTCACTAGCTCTTTCTTTAACATAATCTCTATGCTCGTTACTTTTAAGTTGTTCTTCTTTTTCTATTTTGTATTGTATAATTAAATTTTCTCTTGTTTCCTGAAGCTCCTCCAACTTTTTATCCAGCTCCGAGATTTTCTCTTCAGTCGTTGCGGTTTGATATTCAATCTGAGAAACATCGATTCCTTTTTGAGCTAAATTCTCAATTACGTCTTGTACTTGAACTTTATGAAGGTCAATTGTTTTTTGATATGATGGTAATTGGGTTGCCCAATATTCAGCATTTGTATCGCCATTTTTCGAATAGCCTTCAATTCGATTATGTGAATGTTCAGCTTTAGTAACTAACTCCTGAACTTTCAAGAAATCTTCATACTTTCTCAAAACAAAGGCACTATCTGCCAGATGCTTATTTTTCTCACTTTCAATCCTTTTTTTCATTAATTCGATTTCAATGTTGGCTCGGGTTTTGGGATTGGTTATGATGGACGTTTTAAGCTCTTGTGTACTGATATCCGAAATATCCAAAACATCGGCTCCTTTTTTCATCGCTTCTAAATATCTTGCTTGTTTGGATTGCAGTTTTTGAAGCATAAAAACATCAATACTGTCATTGGTCAGCATAAAATTGATTCGCACATTTTCGTTTTTATTTCCTTGCCTCCACGCTCGACCTTCCACCTGTCGCAAAGAAGTGAAATTATATGGCAACGTGAGCATATAAACATCTGTTGTGTTTTCCTGAAGGTTCATTCCTTCCTGAATGGCTTCACTACCGATAACAACTTTTATTTTTCCTTCATTAAAATCATTTTGAATAGAAATTCTTTGATTTTTATTGGTAGCTCCGGTAATAATGCCGATTTCTTCGGCTTTGTAACCAATTTCTGTAATGAGATATTCTTTTAATTTCGGAAATTGAGCAACCGCCAATTCAGAATAAATGATTTGTCCGGATTCAGGAAGATCTTTTTTGTTCTGATAAATTAAATCCATCGTCTGTTTCAGCTTCGGAGAATTTTCTATAAATTCTTTTACAGAAGGGTCTTCGCCATCATAATATGGTGATAGGTACGGCGAAATTGCAATCAGTCGGGCGTTAAGAATATGCGTAAGAATTGCTCCCTTTTCAGTTTCGCTGAAATTTTCATTGAGCAGGTCATATTGTTCTCTTGTCAGATCATTCTGCTCAATTTTATACTCTTTATTGATTTTGTTGGGACGAATCAATTCAGGGTTATCCTCCTCTCCTTTTATATCAATGAATTCCGAAAGTAATTGCTGAAACAGCGAATTGTTTTTAAATCTCCGGACGTTGGCTTTAAACTTCACATCACCTTTTGCATCAATCTCCATATCATTATCCGCTTCCATAAAGGTCTCGAAGAAAGTATTGACGTTGAAATATCCAGATTCCTCCAACCGTTTATTAGCAATCAGCGATAAAATCGAATAATATTCTAAAGGCTTGTTGGTAAAAGGCGTTGCGGAAAGCAAGGTTACATTTCTTCCATCATTTTTGACTTGAATGTATTGCGCAGCCATCCAGGTATTGATTCCCAATTTGGAGGTCTGTTGGTTTTGACTTCTAAAATCGGAAGCAAATCTTCGGTCTTCAATTTTTACTTTTCCTACAATATGATTGGCGTTGTGAACTTCGTCATAAGTCAAATGGTCAAATCCAAAATCTTCCCAATCATAGATTTTGCCACGCTTCATTTTTCCCTCGATCTCCTTTTCTTTCTGAAGCTCAATTTGGAGGTCTCTTTCCGTATTGGTAACGCCTTTCATTTCGCTTGTAGAGATGTAGCTGAATTTTGAAGAAAGTTCTTCGGTAATTTCTGATGAAAACCCGATATTGTTAAAGCCCTCATAAGTAACGATGGTAATTTCCCCGTCTTTATTATCAAACTTTGAAAGGTCATAATCTTTGCTTAGATTCCCTAAAACATTGACTTTAACATTGGGAATGGTTTCAAATATCGTTTCCACCCATTGTTTCAAAATACTGTCATTCGGAACTACGATGATTGGTCTTTTCGCATTTCCCCGCTCCATTGCTTCGTGCATAGATAGGATTCCTGATAATGTTTTACCAAAACCCACTTCGTGCGCTAAGAGCCCTACTCCTTTTGTGGTCTGTCTTCCAATTCCTGCTTTCTGAACTTCGGTCAAACGCAATTCCTGACCTTTGAAATGCAGATAGATTCTGGAAAATAATGGGAATTTTGAATAATCCGGAACGTGGATATTATTGTAATTGCGGTTAAAGTCTTTTACAAAACGATGTCTAATATCGTCGGAAAGTTCTTCCCGAACAAACTTGTAAAACAAATCATTCGCAGCAGCTTTTCTTCTTTCTCTGACTAACGCATTCCTCTCTTTATCGCTTCCTGTAACTGTTTCATTATCTACAAAGCTTCGCACTTCCCAAGCTGAAGAACCTGCAAAGGCTTCACTTGACAAAGTGCCGACAAAATCTTTGAATCTTTCGGCAAGGTTGTAATCTACAATGACTGATTCGGTACGTTTTGTAATATGATTATATTGGTCTTTTTCTACTTGTCCCAACTCAAATTTGTGTACGAACTCGTGATTCGGACTGATATAAATTTCGTCTAAAGATTTCGGTTTTGGTAGAACATTTTCCAACAAAGCTTTTTGCTTTTCATACTGGTTTTCCGTTCCTCCAACTGCATTTTTATCTACAAAATCCTTCTCTAACTGTTCTAATTTTGCATAGATATTTCCTTCAGTGTAATAAAAATCGTGAACCCAATTTCCATCAATGAAGTTCGCAAATTGGTAATGCTTTTCACGATTATTTAATGTACCATCATAAGAAGTATCTCTGAATGCTTCAATCTGTTCTTTCGTAATATCAGAACTATTTTGCAAGGAAGTATTTACAATTTCATCCTGTTTGGAAAATTGGTATTTTAAAACACCTTTCTTTATATCCGGTTTTGTTTGAAGTTTATATTCCTTCTCGGCTCTCGTATTGTGAATAGAAATTATTCTATCACTTTTTTCTATCAATTCTTTTAAGCTTTCCTCTGAAAACGACACTGGTTTTGTGATTAAATCTTCGCGAAATTTTTCATACTTGCTTATTTCAGTCGTAATTGTTGGAGACTTAAACTTGATGTTACTGAGTTTTGAAAGTACCAATTCAATTTTTTCTTGAGTTTCTGCTATATTAAGTTCATTTTTATTTTGGTTTTCAATCTTTGCAGAATTTTCGCTTTTTGCGTCGAATTTTTTTTCAATTTTTGGTTCGGTATTTTCTAAAAATAAATCTTCAAACAGATTTCCGATTCTCTCGGTTTCTTTCTTATTTTTAAACTGTTCAATCTTAAATAAAGCTTCATCTAAATTTCCGTGAACATATTTTTCTAATCCACCAAAACGGTTGGTTTTCTCTCGGGTTTCTCCCAAAATTCTTGTTGGATTATTTTCAAAATAATTGGAAATATCCTTTGAAATATTTTGATTGTTTTTTCTTAGAATGATAATATCGGTTCCGATCTGTGTTCCTGCAAAAGCTCCGTTGGGCAAACGAAATCCATCCAAAATATTGGCGTTTTGCAATTTTTTTTGCCTGCTCAGCCAAGCTGATGGAAGTACCATCGCCAAAATACCGTCGGTTTTTAGGTAATCTAAAGACCTTTTTACAAAATAATCTTCATATTTAGAAATTTTTGGTTCTTCTCCCAAACCTTTGTAAAGCCCACGGTGTTCGCCATAGGGCGGATTCCCGATGACCAAATCATACTGCTGAGAAAAGTCTTTCTTGTTGCCTTTCTCATCAATGAATTCGGCTTCAAACGAACGAAGATTGATTTCAGCTTCGGGATGTAGAATTTTTGCAATTTTTGCGGTGGTGTCGTTGATTTCAAATCCTGTAATTTTAGAATTTACAGATAGTTCGTTAGTGGCATAGATGAAATTTCCCGTTCCTACGCTGGGTTCTAAAACCCAAATTTCTTTTTGGTCTTTGAAATGGTCTTTGATTAAATTTCGGACTGCATCTACTATTTTATCCTGCGTGTAATATTCATCTAAAATTCCTCGTCCTTCTTTTGCCGTTCCGCCACTTCGGAATTGGTTGCAGATCTCTTTTAAATCATCAGTAATGTGTAGGTTTTCCTTCAGATTAATTTTGTGATTGTCGGAAACAAAACAAGCTGCAGAAACTACTTCTGCAACTTGATCATTATTCAGTTTTTGCCCTTTATATTTTGAAATAAGAGCATCTACCTCTACATTATTTGTTGAAGCCTCACTTATCTCGGAAAGTCCTCCATCGGGTCTTCTTCTATCGGATACAGTTCTCCCGGGTACGATTCCGCCCACGGAACGTCCTTGAGTCTCTCCAACATTATTCTGTTGTGAGTCGTCATAGGATCCTCTTCCTCGGTCTCGGCTTCCCAAATTGCTCCGCTCTGTGCCTGCAAGTCCATTTCCAGCATTGTTGCTGCCCACTGCTTGTCCGCTTCCGTAACTTCCGTTTTGCCCGGATTGGATCTTAGGGCTAAGTTCTCCAGTGTTGTGTTCAGGTGTTCCGTTTCCCACTTGCTGAGAATCGGATGTTCTTCCGGATTCAATTGCATTGCTTTCATTTTCAGAAATTTTTGGTTCAACTAAATTAGTATTTTTATCTTGAAGTTTAAGTTTATTCTCTAAATATTCGGTCAGGTCTTGATTCCCATTTTCAGAAATTTCATACAAAGGACGAACGTCTTTGATATTTTTGCCATTAAATTCTGTAAGAATTTTCCTGGTTATTGCATTTCCCGTTCTGTCCCCGGTAAGACAAAGAAACATTTTACCATCATAATTCTGGTATCTATTGAGGAATTTTTTGCTATTTGAACCTGAATTAAGGGTTATAAGTGTTCTATTATTGGTTTGCTTGTTCAATTGAAGAAGCTCCAAGAATGAAAGCATATCCTTACTGTTTGTGAAAACAATAAGTTCTTTTTTATTTCCTTCAACTACAGAAATGTCATCATTTATCTCATTAAAAAATTCTTCATCTTTCACTTTTTTCTGTTTTTTATGAAGTGGTTAAATTCAAAAATTTCTTTGGCTTCACTGTCCCAGTTTTTTCTTGATACTAATTGAAGCGTCACGAATATGTCCGTCTTTTTATTGTAAGAATCAATCCTTTCAAGCCTTCCGTGATAGTCTTTTCCTGCATGTCTGTAAATAGAGTATGGCAAGATGGTATCCGTTGGATAAATATAAAATCGGGTGTACATCCAAGGTGAATTAATTTCAAATCGTTTGTATTTTTTCTTAAACAAAACGGTATCACTCAGATTTTTTCTGTTTCTGTAATTGGGGATTTTTTCCTGAGAAAACAATGTTCCTCCTTTTTTCTTTTCAACAGGAAGCGGCTTTTGTTTCTTTATGATGTCTGACAGAATAATTTTGCCGGGATTTTCATTTTCAATGGTATAGCACAATGAATCTATAATGAAATAAATCTGTTGGGTTACTTCAGGAGCATAAGCATCCGGAATCCTTTCTAAAATGGAATCTCCTGAATAATTAAGGCTTGACAAATGAAAACTTTGGATTTTGTCCAGGTTTTTGGAAGCATCGAAATAGACATTCGAAACTACATCAATTCCGCCTTTGTCTGATTTGATTTCTTTACGACACGAAATACTGACGAAAAGAAAAAACAGGCTGGGTAGTATAATAAGCTTTTTCATAAAATAGAGTTTAAAAAAGCGGCAGTCTATGTGACTTACCGCTGGGAACTTCGTTATTGATTATAAGTATTGTCTATCGCTTAATGCTATGCTCTTTCACGTTATTCTTTTCGTGCTTGTTATCCTGTTCCAAACCTTCCAAAGGCTTGTTGGTATTGATTCTGTTCATATCTGAATCATAAAGATTCAGATTTTTGTATTGCGGATTCAGTACTGCCTTTCCTTCTAAAACCTTATCATCAAGTTCAAATTTCACTTTGACTACATTTCCTTTTTCCAAAGATTTTATGGTACTTTCCTTCCATTCCGGTTTATCGAAGATCAGATTGGATTTTTCTATGATCTGAGCAGTATCAACGCCGTAATTCTTGTAAAAATTCTGGAAATTGTAATTTCCTTTTTCGGTTTTCGGTTCGTCAAAATTGAGCTTCACAAAGGCAGGTTCTAATTGCGCTGTTTTTGGATTGGTGAACTCTATTTTCACAGCGCGACCTTCCAAAAGATTGACCGCTTCCTTAGCAGTAAATGTGTTTTCCTTGCTTACATAAAATTGATGCGAGATGCTTTCATTTTTTTCATTTTTAAGAGTTGCATTATAAGAATTGAGGAAAACACCTCCACTTTCTGTTTTGTTGAATTTTAAGGAAAAATCAACCTTATTTCCGGGCAAAGTTTTGTCGGATGTGGTTTTAATTTCAAACTCTTGTTTGGCAGATTTAATTCCTTCTCCAAGATCTTTGTGAAGCTTTTTATCCTCTCCGAAACCGAGGTATTTCATTTGGTCTTTTAGGTATTGTACTTGATCGAATTCTTTTTGTGTTTCCATAATGTTTGGGTTTTGATTGTTAAATTTAATATCATTCATTGTTAATATTCTGTGTCTTGAAAAAACATTTTCATCCAGATAATTTTTTAGAATTTCACCGTTATCCAATAATTCGTAGGATTCCCCATATAGCTGTTTTTCCAATAGACCGAAAGCCAATTCGTATTTGTCATTTTTTGACAACGTATGACCATCAATAACATTTGGGATTGTGTCCATTTGTGCCTTTGTAAAAGAATAATCTCCATCTGTTGTTCCGAATTCCATTTTTTCTGAATAAGCTTTTCTTTGGTTCGCTGTGATCTGCAAGTTCTCCAGTATGAATTCGTTTTCTTTCATAAAGATCCTGTAATTGAGAATATCATTTTTTTCCTCTTCGGAAAGTTTCGGATTAAGATTATTTTGCACCGCTTTTGCTTTTAAGTCGTTTTCGACATAGCTTTTGAATTCGTTCAAACTTTTTGGAGCATCATAAAAATCTCTCATACCTGTCCATTCTCGCCGACCGTACGGTAATGTATATTCCTGAGTTTGCATATCATAGCTGTAATACTTATGACCGCTTGGACTCTTCAGCGAGCCACTTCCATCATCGTAATCGTTCCAGGTCCAGCCGTCCGGAAGATTAGATGCAGGGATTAAATTTTCTTCAAAGCCTTCATCTGAAAAAAAGTCTGCATTTTCTTCCAGATCAGTCATTTCAATTTGATGAACCCCTTTTAATGATAACTTTGCAGTTTCAACTTCATAATTTCGATAATGATGAGCTTGCTTTTCATCAATTTGTGTATAGGTCAATCCGGAACTTAAATCAGTTTTTTTCTCCAATTCCTGAGCCCAGAGATCAGAAAGAAATTTCTGCTTTATTGACTCATTACTTATAGCAATTTCAGTAGACTCCCTGTTATTTTGCAAAATCAACAATTTATTGTTTAGCTGCTGCTTTTCAATGAATCTGACTAATTCAGCGGGAGTATTAAATTTATCCTCAATAGGGAAATCCTGATTTGAATTGAAAAATGTTTTCAATGTAAAATTTGAACCTTGAATAAATTCTTTTCCCTTAGATTGATGAATTGCCATAAACTTTTTCTCTCTATCGGTAAACGTCCGCTCTCCGTCCCGAAAAAAATGTTCAGGCGACATACTTTCCATTTCTTTTACAAAATTTTTATAGGCCCCGGTTCTCGGAGTAATATTCCTATCTATCCAGGTTAGTTCATTTTCCATTTTTCCAGGTTCTTAATTTACCTTCTAAATCCTCTTGACTTTTGTATTTCCTCGTCCTGCTCTTGGCTTTCGTCCTCTCTAATTCGATTGGCATCCTGATAGACATCAGGGTCGTTCACATTCAGTTGTAAATCTGATTTTTCCTGCTTTTGAGAATGATTATAATTTTCAGAGATTCCAGCAACTGTATTGAATTCTTTGGATACAATGTTCAAATCATTCGTAATTTCTTTTGCCATTTCTGGGAACTGAACAATTTTATCTTGCAGAAAAGATTTAAGTTTTAGAAGTTCTGCTATGTAACGGTTAAGTTCTTCTGTATTTTTTTTATCTGCAATAATTGCTGTCAATTCTCTTGCATTTTTAATGAAATCAAATTCAACCACTTTTTCGCTTTCTTTGTCAAAAATGAAGGCTTTTTTTTCGAAAATCAGTTTATTTGCAGATTTAGAAACATTGTTTACATCAGTATATTGAATATTATTTTTACTGTTTTTGAGGATGTCAGAAATACTTTTATCTCTTTCCAAAAAGATGACCTTCAGTTTGGTATTATTATCAGTCAGCTGAAAAGTCGCCCTGTTTTTGTCGTGGTCTGCAACGATGGTATATCCTTGCAGAAATTTCTGAACATCCTCTGTATTTAGCTTTTTAGAGAAAGAATTATCCTCATTAATAATTCCGTATTTTTTCAGTTCATCGGTAGGTAAGGTTGTGTTATTCATTGTATGTTGCTATTAAATTGTTTACTTTTATGAGGTCATTTAAAAAATGAGAAGGATTGATGTTTTGTCCGAATTCTTTTACCGAAAAATGTAAATGTGGTCCTGTGGAGTTCCCGGTATTCCCGCTTTTTCCGATGACAAATCCGGCTTTTACTATTTCTCCAGCTCGATAATACATTTCTGAAAGATGCATATAGGAAGTTTCGAAACGGTTAAAATGTTTTACTTTTATAAAATTTCCGCCACCTTTAGAATCCCAGCCTGTTGCTGTAATAATTCCATCCATTACAGAATAGACATTCTCATAACTAGCTTTTAGGTCGATACCATTGTGCGTTTTTTTTGTTCCGAAAATAGGATGAGTCCTTGTCCCATAAGAAGATGTAATGGTGATCTTGTTTTTAAGAGGCATTACAATTTTTGAAAAAGATGCTGCCGGTTCATCTACAAAATCATACGTTGCAAATACGTTTTTCTTTTTTGAGGTTTCTTTTCTTACTTCTAATTTATTCTTCGTAAGTAGTATTAAAGAATCTTTCAGTTTTTCAAACTCATTTATCCGTACATCTTTTACACTGCTATATTCTTTGATCAACATTTTCAAAGAATCAACCTCATTTTTTAAATCTGATTTTGTGGTGATATTTAAAAATTGTTTCCAAGATTTTTTAACCTTCTTTTGCTGTAATGGCTCTTCGATATTAGATTTTTCTGATACTTTTGAATTTTTAGATTTCTTCGGGACTGTTGGTGTAAGAGTGTTAAATTGCGCAAAGCATAAGCAACTGTAAAACAGTACCACCAATGTAAATGTGTATTTTAGTTTTTTCATTTTATGCAGCTTTTATATTTTCATTCACAATGAGTTCCACTTCTTTATTGATCTTTCTAAAGTTGGTCATTAGCACTTCTTCTTTTCGGTTAACCCCTTTTTTATCTATAAAAGAGTAATATGACGGCATTTTAACATAGTTTTTTTCTTCTTCCTGAATCGCTTTCATATCCAAATTGATTTTACCACTAACAGCAGAAGTTTTATATTCCTCAGCATCGTTTTTTTCTCCCTGTGCGATCATTCCAACCACTTCTCCGGTTTTCAAGGCTGCTATTTTACTTGCCGGAATCATATTGTCCATCTTTTCATTGATGCTTGTGGTCGTTCCTTGCTGTGAAATTGATTGTGAGTATGATTTTTGTTTAATTTTTCCGAAAAGTTTTTCCAACCAATCGAGTGTATTTTTGTCTCTTGCGGAACCGGAAAGAACATTTCCAACAATGGCAGAAATCGTATCAGCAACTTCTTTTTTGTAGAACTGTCTTAGCTGCGGAATTTCCTGAAGTCCAAGCATTACAGCAACTTTATTACTTCTTGCAGTAGCTACGATGTTATCAATTTTATGAATATAAATCGTCGGAAATTCGTCTGCGATAATTCCTCCAGGTAAATTATGTTTGGAATTGATCAATCTTAAAGTCCTGTTTAACACCGAAGAATACAGGGCTGAATTAATATCCTGCGTTCCCGGGTCTGATGCCAATATGATAATTGAGGGATCTTCACGATCGGTAATCTTCAATTCTACTTCATCTCCGGAAAACACCCAAAAACTTTCTTTTGTTGCCAATCTGGAAAGGAAAATTTTGAGTGTTCCGATTTGTCCTTCCAATTGATCAAATGCTTTGTTGTCATAAGCCGTTTTGAAAGGCGAAAGCAAAGAGAAAATTTCTTCGTTAGTAAAAAGTGTATCGAAAATCTCTTTGTAACTTCGGTTCATAAAGGACAGAATATGAGGTAAATCTGAATATTTTCCATTTTCAAATGTTGCAAAAAAATAAATGCAGGAAGAAAGAAAATTGATGGCAGATTGGGTAAAGAAAGCTTCAGAACCTCCTCCTGAGCTCGACCCTCCTTTTTGTAAAGAGGACACCATTGATTCTGCCATTTCCTGGGCTTCTGCCAAAGTTTGGATATACTTTTTATGAAACGGATTTACTCGTTTTGATTTTTCAACTTCATTCAGGTTAATGACGTGGAAATTGTAACCGTAGTCAGATTCTTTACTTTTTTTCAACAAATAATGATAGTATGCAATCTGTGCTAAATCGGGGAACTTAAAATCATAAATGCAAAGACAAAAACCTTTGGCGATCATCTGTCGAATTGCAGGATTGATGACTCCGAAAGATTTTCCGCTTCCCGGTGTTCCGATGACCATCGTTCCTCGAAAAGGATTGATGTTCATCCAACCTTTATTGCTCTTGTTTTTGTAACGAAACAAGTATGGAATATTGATTGTCGTATCTGATATTACTAATTCTTGATTTTGGTCGAAGGATTCTTCCTCTACATTCCATCGGTCTTTTCCCATTTTCTGCTGCATAAGTTTTGAAATGGAATCTGCACCCATTTGAAGAATAACGGCTCCTAGAAAAGAAAGAACAGCATAGATTACCTGATAAAGATTGAAGCCGGGAAATACTTTTGGAAGCTTCGCATTTCCTGCCTCATTTTGCCATATCAGCGAAGAGAAAATCATCAGTAATCCCAAAATCATAGGAACGACAATTTCCTTAGTAACATTGAGATCTTTCTTTTTCTTGGCTTTTGTACCAATTGCCACTAATCCTATCAAAATCACGGTTGCAAACTTGGCATTGATGGGTGGGTAAATAAAACTCAGCTTTGAAAAATTTTTCAATAAGTTCGATACTACCCGAACATCAGCATTAAGGTAAAAAAGCGAAGCACAATCTAATGCAACGACCGCATAAACTGCCTTTTGCAGAAAGCCATAAATTTTTATTTGATGTTGTTGTTCTTGCATTATTTTAATTTTGTGAATGACGGACTATATGTTCTTTTGATGATTTTTTTAAATTTTCCCAACATTTAGCATTGTGCATTATTTGTTTACCCATATTTTTAAAATCTTCCTCCTTTTTTGTCAATTCAACATGGTAGTTTTGTAATTCTTCGAGCTTTTCAGCTAATTCCATTTTTTTTTCTTGCAGGGTCTGCATATACTTTATTGATCTTTTTTTAGATTGATATATCTCACGCATACAAATCAAAAAGAAGAATATAGATAAGCAAAGTAGGATTGTAATAATCAATACACTTGTAGCCATTATTTTAAAAAGTATCAGCTTTAAGAATTTCAGAATAGTTGACCTTCATTTCGATTGTGCGCCCAGAAAGTTGTTCTTCAATCAGACGAATCATCATTACCTTACTGTTTGGATAAGTAAATTTTTTGAAAACATAGATGTTCCTGAAATTTTTTCTGAAGTGTTTTTGGGGATTCAGTTGTAAAATTGGGATAAGATCTACACTTTGATTATTAGTTGCTTTATGGATTTTTTTATCTTCTAAGGAAAATTTCAAATCCTCAATGTCATAGCTTAGGTTTGAATTATTTTTGATGGTCATATCTAAAAAGATGTAATCACTAATTACATAGACATTATTGAGCTGAAAGCTTAGTTTGAGATTTTTTTCTTCCCTTATCGGATTTTTCTCAGATTTTTTCTGAATAATGTCCATTGCGAATTTTCTTAATTCAAGATCTGAAAAAACCATTTTATCAAACTCTACAGGCTGCATTGCTTCGGGTTGAATATGGATATTGGTAATAGTATTGAGGTTGTCCTGGTTTCTGTAAACAACTTTGTACTGTGCGATGAAAGACTGCGCAACCACGGTTATCACTCCGATTTTATTACCAGTAAAAAAAACAGTTGGTGTTTTGATTTTTCCTTTCTCATCTGAATCAGGATGATCTGTGATTTTTATTCTGGCAATATTTGTAGCAGGCAAATCTCCAGTTAGTTTTTCTGTTGACAAATCGACGTATTGAATTGGTTCCGGTGAAATAATATGAAGGTTGATCCCTTCAGTAATTTCAATCTCCGGTAAATCGGAAATAATCTGTTCTTTGGTTGCAGTTTGAGCCGTCAAAAATTGAGCTGTGAATATTAAAAGGGTGTATAATAAAGTTCTCATTGTTTTATTTTTTTTGTTGGTTTTGTAAATCTTTCAGTTGCTTTTCGTCGATGAGAAAGACATAAGAATTGTACTTTAATTTTGCTTTGTTCTCTTTGATGAGATTGGCAATAGATTTGGATGTTGATGTAAACAGGCTGGTTCCGATGCTTGAGAAGAATCCTTTTCCGTCCATATCCATCTGTGTGCCCTGAACCGAGTTGGTTCCCATTTCCCGCACCATATCTCTGAAAACACTTTGCGGAACGTACAATCCTTTCATCCCGTCAACATCATAAATCGAAAGATTGACCGGATAGATTTCTCCTTTTGTGAATACAGATACAATATTGAGATTGACTCTTTGCATTGAAAATCCTGAGATTTGTCCGTATAAAATCGAACCTTTTATTATTTTTTTGTTTCCAACAAAGATGTCTTCCAACAAGCGGAATCTGATCCTACTTCCTAAAAACCCTTTGTTGTTTTCGTCAATGACCGCTTTGATAAAACTGTTTACTTTTTCCTTATAGAAAGCATTAAAACCACTGTTAATACCCGATTTGCTCACATTGAAAGTTGAGTTGAGAAAATCTTCCATTTTTTCTTTATTTGATTTCAGTCTCTGTTCTGCTGCGAGTTTAGTTTGGTACTCAGGATCACGGGATTTTTCTAAAGAATCCATCACGAGCATTTGTTCTTTCAGGTATTTTACAGGATCCAGCTGGGTGATTTGAGTTTTTTCCTTTTGTATACCAGTGAATTTGTCACCCTCATTTCCGTAGGATTTTTCATTCAGCATTTTGATGATCTCAGAAGATCTTTTGTAATCCTTATCATCCCTTTGTGATTGATTTGGTTTGTAATACGAGGATTGATTTCCTTTCGCCTGATATCTGTTTTGTCTTCCGTTTTCTGCTTTTAGTGAATCAATTTTTCTTTTTTGCTCAAGTGACAATTGGTCATCATAGTTCAATAAACTATCTTCTTCTTTATCCAAACCACCAAGCATCGTTCTGTTATCCTCTTTTTTGAAAAACGCATCATACGCATCATTTTTGGTCATAATGGAATCCTGCGTATCACCTAATGAAAGAGACAATTCTTTTGGTTTATCTTTTTCAGATGTGTCTTCTTTGACAAACTGCGCTCCTACATATCCGAAAAGAAAAAGAAACGGTAAAGCCAGAAGTGGCAAAACATATTTTTTTTCTTTAAAATTTATTTTTTTAATGTTCATTTTTTAATTTTTGGTATTGGTTAAACAGGTAATCAATTCGTAAGCTATCTTCTTTTTTCAAAGCATTTTGGTCTCTTTTTACTTTTAAAGTTTTCAGTTCGTTCACAATTTTCTCCATCTCTTTATCATTGTTCACAGGTGTATTTTGACTCATCTTACTCTTAGAATAGATAACCGGAGTTTTAATTTTGAATGTAGTGTCGGAAGGGAAAAATATGCCCTGAATGAGAGACCCAATAAATGAAACAGACAGTAGAATCATTGAATACATAAAGAATTTCTTTGGATTTTGAACTGCCCACTGTAGCCATTTCTGACCCTTTTGTTTTAATGTAGTTTCCATTTTAGTAAGAGTTTTTATTTTGATTGGATAGTTCTTCGTTATTGATGATTCGCCAGTTTTTAAGAATCACACCGTGAGGATTATTGGGACTTCTAATGATGTCTTCGAAGAAGCCTTCCGTAATGAGCTTTCTGGTAATGACAGAAGATTTTCTTGTGATCATCTGTTTCCCGAAAAAGCTAAATTTCTTTAGTTCCATATTCAGCGTGATTGAATCGGTATGGATACTGACCATCGAACTGGAGGCGATGATCTGATTGTAAAAACCTTTTTCCTTTAGGTTTGTATATTCCTTTTTTCCGCTGTCATCAATGAGATACAATGACTTTTGAATATTATCCTTGATATAGGTGTCATCAGGAGCGAGTGTGAAAAACAGTCGGTGGAATAATTCTATTTGAGCTTTGTATTCAACTGGTCGGTTCAGCAACACATCTGTCTGCTTTGCAAGTACCGGAACACCATTGTCTAAAATGTAAATTGATTTTCTGGAATCTTCAATCATTCTGTAAGCAAAGAAAAACCCTGCAATAACAATGAAAACAGCAAAAGCAATGGTTGAGATTGAAATAATCTTGTTGATCTTGATTCTTTGTTCTATGTTTTTAATAAGCATTTGTGGTGTTTTTTGTGATTATTTTCCGTTTTTCATCGCTTCCTTAACCCTTCCCGAAGCGGAACCTGCTGCTACACTTGCTGCTACTGAAGCACCTCCTGATTTGGCAGCCAATATTGCTGTTTTAGCACTGCTCGCCATTTTTCCTGCGGCACTTTTCATTTTCGTCATTGCTCCGGCTCCTCCTGCTGAAACAATACTGTCTGCAATAGTTGGAGTCATCAAAACCCCGATGCCGGTTACAACATAGGCAACACAGGTAAAAAGCTGGTTGTAGATCATACCCGAATTACTCATATAGACCATTAAAGCGTCTAAGTTGGTAATGGTTCCATTGGATAATAAGGTATCATACCTTTCGATCTCCATTGTATAACCGGAAGCGATGAGTTGCTGACCGATATTGATGATCGTATAGGCAACAAAAGTGTAAAGATTAATGTTGATGAATTTTGAGACCCAACTGTATAATGAATTTTCAAATCCGGGAATAAGAGCCATTCCAACAGCTATCGGTCCTAAAATAATTAAAATATAAGACCATATTTTTTGAATGAAGAAAATGAGATATACACAAATCCGAAGAATGGAAAGGCAACAAAATTCAATAAGTTCTGCCACTAATTTTTGCATTTGGAACTCCATTCTTATGGACCATTCCTTGATGGGTTGGATTAATTTATCCAATCCCTCACTGATGTCATACCACGAATCATCTGCATCTTCAGTGGTATTTTCAATAACTTCCTGTTTGGCATCTTCTTCCGCCTTTAATTTGATGACAGCATCGAGTAATTGCTGCTGCTTTTTAAATCTCTCGACCCTTAAGTCGTTAACTTCTGATTCTATCTCGCTGAAAATTGAAATCCCCGGTTCGGCAATGGCCTCAAATGGTGCCTGAATCATACTGACAAATCCACTCCAGTAAACAAGGGTAAATCCTATAAGAATTGGTTTCAGCATCGGGGTGATTTCCCATTCTCTGTCTCCGGCTGCCATTTGCCAACCGATATATCCGAGGTACATCAGAGCACCTAAACCTCCGATTGCTTTTCCTACCAAAGCAGAACCGGCAGCACTATCTTGTACGCTGTTATCCAGCTTTGTAAAAACTTCCATAAACCATTTCTCAAAAGCACCGTCACCTTTTAAAAATTGGAGTAGATTACTGTAATCGCCATCTGTTTGAGCAAAGCCAATAATTGGCAGTAATATTGTCAAAAGGCAAAATAATAAGGTTGTTTTATTCATTTTTAAAATCGGTGTTTATAGTGGTTCATTACATTTTGAACAATTTGCTGGTCTGATGCCGGAGCCCAAGCTTGTGGTAAAGCATAATTTGAATGGTTCTTTAAAATGTTTTTGTAATCTGTAAGCAGTGTTGTCTTGTTATTGTGCTTCCTTAACTCTCGTACAAATTTTCTCCACTTGATAAGGGTTTCGTGGTACATAATGAACCGTTTGCCCCTTGGCATATCCATACTTCTCGACATTGAATATTTTTCTTTGATGAGATCCAATTCTTCCTGAAGCCGTGTTATAGTACCTGTATTACTGAGTGTTTCAAAAGTTTGCTGGTCTTTCAGCCGCCATTCGATAAAGTTTTGAGGCGTATCAGGAAATTCAGTAATAGGTTTTAGCATTCGTTTGTAATACAAAAGCCAAAGAGGATCGGCATCGACCGTTGTCGAAGTCCAATGGGCAAAATCCTGAACACTTCTTTTATGAATGGTATCTGAAGCTGCCTTTATTTTTTTTGCTTCTTCCTCCTGAAACTTCAATTGAGCAAATCTTTGATTTTGAACCCCTGTCGGTTTTAATGGTCGAATGTCTTCCCCATCTTTATAATCCCTGTTGATTTTTGGAGCCCACATTCCCCATACCGTGGCATAAGCAAAATTGGTTTGAATGCCTAAAAAATATTTTGGATAAGGCCTCCAATCTCCCCAATCTTGAAAGACCATTCTTTTATGTTGAGCAACAATGGAAGGGTCATTTAATCTCTTCACACTGACTTGTCCAAACAGGGAAATTGCAATCAAAAGAAATTGAAATAGACTGATTTTTTTTAGTAGATTTTCCATAATTTCTTAATTAAAAAGGTGATGGTATTTAGTGATGATGTCGCCAACAATGGCTTTGTCTATATTGATGTAATTGCGGAGGACCGGAACCTGATACAGATAAGGAATCTTCTTCGCATTCTCTAACCGTAAATTGATGTACAGAATATTTCCGTTGATATTTCTGACTCTTGTAAATATCTTTTCAATCAGCATTTCTCTATCCATCGCATCCATCAGAAAATCTTTGTCTTCATTGAGAATATCCTGGGTAACTTCTTGTTGAAGCTTCATTGTTTGCTTACCTATCTCAACATAATATTTTGAAACCAAGACGGCGTATTCAGGATGCTGCGCTGATAGATCAAGCATTTTATTGGAGTTCGTCACTATTTTACCTAAATATTGATAGAGATAAATAAGTTTTTTACTCTGGGTAAGCGCCGAATTCACATTTTTCAGTTGTTGATAGATATACTCTTGAATCGTAATGATCTGTGTTATTTTGTTATTGATATCATCGTAGAGTTCTTTTTGCTTTTCATAGGAATCCAAAAAAGTTTGCTCACTTCCTAATCGAACACCATGGTTTACGGTGATTTGTGACAGAAGTTTGTCGTTAATAACTATTTGCTGGCTGCTAAAAGTGATTCCTGAAAACACCAACATTCCAATGGTTACTATTTTCTTCATTTCTAAAAGGATTTGATGTGATTCATGATGTTTTCCACTACTTGCTTATCCCTATTGACATAATATTGAAAGGCTCTTTTGTTACGTTTTACTTTGGCTTTAATATCCCTTATCTTCAAAAGCATATGTGTGGAATTCCTGCTCAATGTTTTTACTTCGCCTAATGCATAGTCTAATAATACTTTACGTTCTGATTTTTCCATTTGATTGATGGCACCGTAAGAAATCACGATTCCCATTACGAGTCTTGTTACCATTTGAAGATCATCAATAAACTGAACCTGGGAAGGTAAAACAGCGATAATGGAATAAGGAGCATCGTTTATTTCATTGATAATAGCGGTCTGATTGTTTGTTATTTTGGTTATTTCCCTGCTCATTGCTATTCCGGTGGGTATCGCTTGAATGGCAAATGAAACAATTCGCAGTCTGTCCTGAACTTTGGTAATCTTTTCCTTGAATTGGTTCCATTGGGCTCTGTTGGCAGTTTCTACGGTGGCATTTGCTGTTTGTTTTTGACGCATTTCTTTTTGCCTGTCGTGTTCTTTCATCGTGGCATTGATTTCCAGATCCATCATCGGAAATGATACATTTTCCTGTTGCCAAGCAGGTGTAGAGCCACCACCGGAGGATGTCAATACAAAATAAACAGCGGGAATAAATAGGCTTAAAAGAATTCTTTTTTTCATAATAGAAAAATTTAAAAATTCCGTTTGTACCTGTTCATTATACTTTCAACAATACCTTTGTCGGTATTGATGTAGCCGGCAAATGGATTAATTGAATTCCAGAATCCTAATCGATTGGCTTTTTCCAATCGTAACTTTATCGCCAAAAGCCAAAGCTTTAGATTTTTCACATTACCGGAAATATTATGAAGGATTTTATATCGATCTCCTGCAGTAGCCAAATTCAGTTCTCCGGATGCGAGAATGTCAGATACATCGGTCACAATCTTTAGACTTTGCTCATACGTCTTTTGTGAAGCTTTAACTCCAAAAATAGCATATTCAGGATGTTGTGAAGCCAATTGAACAACCTGAGATGAATAATTGTAGCATTTATTGAGTTCAGAGTAGATTTCCTGTGCCTGAATTCCGTTCTGTAATGTTCCTGAAACTTCTTTCAAGCCTTTCAGAATTTTATTCTGAATGTCATTGGCTGCAACCATCTGTGTTCCGACCCAGGTTTGTGCATCTTTTAACTTTGAAGTTTCTTCAATGACTTCATTCTGTTTGGCTTTCAGATTTTCAGAATAGAGAATCATTGCCGCCGTTAACGTTGGGTCTATGTAGGTGTTTTGCGAATAAAGAAAACTTCCAAAACCTAAAAATAAAATGCTATATTTTTTCATATTGTTGTTTATTTACGAATTCTGAAAAACTGATATTACGTTCTTCCAATTCCTGCGAGATGACTTTAAAAACATTCATCCCTCTGTGTTCTTTTTTCATCATTCTGTAAAAGGAATTGATTTTATCATCCAATGGATTTTGATATAAGTTCACGAGTGACACCAAGTTTTCCAGACTGTCTCCGAAGGTTTTGAGATCACCAACTATTCTGCGCAATGCTTCATCATAGTCGCCATATTGATGTACATAATATTCAACTGCTGATTTTTCAGGTTTTTCTGTGGTATAGGTTAAATACTGCTCCAATGAAACCTCATTTCCATAGACTTCGCCTTTGGAACCTCGTTTCAAGTAAAATTCTTTAAAACGACTTCTACCAAATTTATTATTCAGATTATTGATAGTAAAAATCTTGTTTTGCTCTACTTTATTGAGTGAAAGCAGTGATGCAATCTTGTCGAAATTGTCCTTGAATTTGGTCTGGTCAAGCAATATAAAAGTGTCTGAATTATTGATGATAGAATCTTTTACAACCGCATTCCCAATAATATCATCCAGCTCCTGCGTTACCACCACAGCTTCTCCCCAAAATTTCCTCACCGTTTTATATAAATAAAGGATGTAGCCTCCCATTAATTTACTCGCAATGGCCTTCCACGCTTCTTCAATTATCAAGGCTTTTCTGCGATCTTTTCTAAGGCGCATTTTCTGAATGAAAGTGTCCATAATAATGAGTGTTACAATCGGAAAGAGTTTGGGATTATCCTTTACATTATCAATTTCAAAAACGATGAAAGATTCGTCAAAAAGCGTATTATCTGCACTTTCGTTTAGTGTTGTTCCATACCTTCCGCCTTTGTAAAAATCTTTCAGCACAAACAAAAATGTGCGAAGATTGAATTCCTTTTCTATGATATTATGTTTCTTGTTATTTAAGTAAATAGGAAGAAATTGATCGCAATAATCATAAAAGCCATTGAACGAAAGCTCCGTCACCACTAGCTTTTCTTCCAGTTCCTTAATTTTCCTGATGATCGCTTTTCTAAAAGATTCATTCCATTCTTCATCTGATCTGGGTTGTCTGATGATGTCATTCGACTTGAGTAAAATCAGCTGAGTTTCATTGTATATCTTCCTTCTTTCTTCATCATTCAGCGTGTCATACGCTTCATAGACTTTATAGAAATTTTCACTTTCATATTCAGGATTATTGATGTTCTTATCAGGATGATAAAATTTCAACAATTTTCTTCCTGCTTCTTTTATTTCATCGGAACTGGCGTCGAAAGCAATTCCTAGTATATCATAATATGTATGCTGTCCTTTGGCTTCATTCTCATATTCAGAAAAAAGATCCTCTTCGTGAATGTTGTATTTACCCAAATATAGAATGAGTTCTTCAGAAGTTTTATTTTCATACCACGGCGTTCCTGAGTTGAAATATTGATGGTAATAGGACATCAATACATTATCTAATATGGACTTTTGTGCTGATGACATCGAAGAATCAGGACCTTGCCAAATCAGGAAGATCAGGTTGGTTAAAAATTCGATTTTTTCGATATTAAATTCTTTTTTATCCATCAGAAAAGGATTCATCGTGATCGGTTTTTCTTCGGTGTATTGGATATATCTGCCTCCTTTGTATTTACATGTCCCCGAATAAGAATCTCCTGTATCAACAATGACCACATCATAATTATAAGTAAGATATTGTTCGATGATATTATTCATTAAAAAACTCTTGCCTGACCCGCTGGGTCCTAAAACAAACTTGTTCCTGTTGTTTATTCTTCCCGTTTTCATCGCCAAATCTGATGGGTCTACTTTCAGCGGAACGCCTTGTCTGTCTGTAAATCTCAGGTAGAAATTCGATTCTTCATTGACAGGGTAACTTTCCTTAAAAAAAAAACACAAGGCCGCTTCGCTTGTCGTCATAAATAGATCGTACTCCCTGAGTTCTGTTCCGTTACCCGGAATCGCTGACCGAAAGAGTTCCAATTGGTTATAGGCATTTTTAGAAACAATGATTCCTTTCGTAAAAAGCTTATTTTCAATCATCGACTGAATGTTCTCCATTTTTTCCAAAGTATCTGCGGAAAATAAGATTGAAAAATGAGCATTGACAACGAGCTGTCCGTCAATCGCTATATTATGAAGCAGGGTCTGAATTTCATCTGCTATAATCGCGTTGGACGGAGAATTGTTAGCTGCTCCTTCGTGCTTTTTCTTTTTTTTATCAAGCTCCCTTTGTTGTTGTGCCTGAAGCGGAATATTAATGATCTGGTTATAGACAATCGTTTCGTAGTCTTCCAGTTCATTGATAAAACTGAAATTATCTACAGCCGTTTCTGCTGCGGCACCATTGCCGCCGAGAATAGAATAAGGTTCAATTTCCGATGGTAAATCGATGTTTTCGACATCCACGTAAGAGATGTTTTTTACAAACCTTTTTCCTATTTGTAAAAATTCGTTGGTGCTTTTTATATTATCGAATACCGGAGATTCGGTAAACTGCATCGACAAAACTCCGGAAATATAGTATTCGAAATCTTTCTTAAATAGAAACTCAGGTTCACAATTGTTCTGCTTCAAAAGCATCAATACTTTTTGGCACTTATCCCTTAATTCTTTGTAGCTTTTATCTGAAAAATGATAATGCTTCATTTTCTTTTTCAGCTGATCATCGATGATATCTGTAAACAAAAGCACCGTTTCAATGGTTTTGAAAAGCCTGCCGTCAAAATGTTCCGAATATTTTTGTTGTAAAAATTGGTTTGATTGTTCAGCGGTGTATCTTTTTTTAGAAAAAATATCGAGCTTCTGAACAATTCTTCCTTCTCCAATGATCGATACCACATGATTTAACACTGTGTGGAAATTGAGATAGCTATCCGGATCCGCCGAGTACTGTTCTACAATGTTTTTTATCCTTATGCCAATAATCGGATTCCCGTAGTGTCCGAAAAGTACGTCAAAATCCCAATTGAAATCTTTTGCATAATCATAGCCGATAAAGGGAATGCTAAATGCTTGTTTTTTTGTTGTTGTTGCCATTCTTTAAAAGTTTTTTACTGTCTAACCTTTTTGGAAAAATTAATATCTGATTGAAGTTTTTGGTTTTGTCATACAAACCATATTTGTCCTGTCTTCTGAAAATGAGATAAACACCTCCGGCGGTGATTGTGAGACCCAGTAAAGATCCTAAGAGACCGAACTTCGAGAGTACCAATGCTGAAATGACCCCGCCTCCGATAATACCAACTGCGTAAAAGATGTACTTCCCTTTGAGTCCGAAGAATACAAGGGGCTTTTTCAGCCCCTTATAAAGGTAAAATCCCATCCTAAGCGAAGAATGCTGTTACGAATTCCGGAACTACAATCAAGAAGATCATCGCTCCTCCATAACCAAGGATCTCTTTGTTGACATCTTGGTCGCCATTCGTCCATTTGTTATAAACCCGAAGACCTCCGATGAAACCAACCAATCCTCCCACTGCTTTCAAGATCAGCTTTACGGGGTCCCAATAATCTGTAATATCACTTGCAGCATTCGAAATTGCTGTTGCACCACCTTGGGCAAATGCTGGGGTTATCGCCATAATTGCTAAGGCTAGGGTTAGAACTTTTTTTGTTGTCACGTTTTTTGCGAAAAAATTTTTCATCATAATTCAAAAATTTTATAAAGGGTTAATAATCAATTGAGTGTTAAATTTTGGGCATAGAAGTCCCGCACAACGGATGGAAATCCACTGTTAAGTCTAATAATCAGTACGTTAGATTTTGTTTAAGTTGACTACCTACATGATGGATTGATAAACTTTGTATCCGTCGTAGTTCGCAACCATTTGAACCAGGGTTTCAGAAAGATTAAGCATCGCCTTCCATTCTTTTATTCTGGAAGTTTCCTGGTCTACACTAACTGTGATTGGGTTTTCGCTAATCACTTCGTCAGGTTTTTGATTTTCCTTTTCGGTTGATGTCTTTTCATTCTGTTCAAGGGACTCTTCGCTTGATTCAGCTTTTTTAGGATGTGATTGGCTTTCCATTTCGGTAAAATCCTTTTTTGATGGATTATCGAATTCATCCAGATCTTGTTCAGATTCAAATAGTTCCCTCAAATACTCCAGATCTTGTCTTTCTTCACTTCCTTCAGTGTAATCGGAATGGATTGGATTTTTATTAAAGGATTTGGGAGTGTTGAGATTTTCTACATCTTCAATCCCTATAGTTGCAGTAAGATCTTCGTACTGGTCAGAAATTTCGCACAAGGAAAATTCCTCAGTCTCTTGTTTATAACTTTCTTTTTCTTTCTTCAGAAACAGATCGTATACAATGTTACCTGCATAATACATCAGATAAACAGCCAGAATGGTAAGTGAGATTTTTATCATTTTTTATTGATTTAGTTGTCAGTCAATCGTTGTTTTATGTTGGTATTGAATCTTTGATTTTTTCCTTCTTTTTAATTACTTGTATTTTGATTTTTGAGGTTTCATTGATGTATTTTATAAGTTCATCGAATGTATGTTCTACTGCATATTTTTGTTTACTTATCAGGCTTCTGGTATTAATAGTTTGTAGGCAATTTCTTTTGAATACCGGACTTGGCAGCAGCATTCCATATTTTGCGAGCTCACTGTCCATTTCCTCCTGATTCAGATACTTGTAACCCTTATCATATTTGGAACGAATAAATATTCTTTCGGCCTCACTTTCCAGTAGTCCTAGCATATTGATGAAGACCAAAGTCGATTTTACAGAAACATCGGAATACTCAAAAGGTGTTACGATAAAATCACTGTAAATGAGCAAATCACTGTATTTTGCATCGAGCGTTCCGGCCAAATCAAAGAGGTTAATCTCATCGCTTTCTTTTAAATTGATGAGAGTTTCAAAGTCTGAAAAAGGCTGTTCTTCTTCCTCGCCAATAATTTCTACATCGTACAATTTTGGAATTTCCAACAGCTCATCTTCTTTCCATTTGTGATAGAATGATTTCTGATAATCAAAATCGAAAACATTGAGTTTACTTTCTGAAAGTGCGGAAATATAATTGGCAAAAGCGATGGCTAATGTCGTTTTTCCGGATCCTCCTTTTTGGGTAGCAAATGTGATGATCATAAGTTTTAGTTGATTTTTATTGGACTGAAGATGATTTTTCTATCAACTTTATCGTCTCTTTTTTCGTCTTTTTTTGAATTCATTTTCAGCAGGGTCTTTTGCAGTTCCCGAACTTTTCATTAACTCAAACAGCATCTCGTTAATGGCTTTGTTTAATTCTGATTTCTCATTGTTTTCGGTCCGGTTTTCTGTCTGCATTTCATTTACGCCTTTTGGATTCAGAAATTTTTGATATTCCTTTTCTCCTATTAATTGTTGAAGTTCACCGACGTAATGGAATCTGGTATGAACCGCATAAAGGTTTCCGTCTACCCCAGTTGTTATAGAAATATCTTTTTTTTCATCATTTGTGTTTTTGCTATTTCTAATAAAGTCCTTTAATTCAAATTGGACTCTTCGGTAGGTTTCCAAATCTTTCTTTCCTCGGTTCTCAAAAAGCATAAAGTCCTTGATTTCCGCTTCCTGATTATTCTTCTTAAAAAATTCAATCAGGATATTTTTTGTTTCCTGGTTACGGATATTATAATCCTTCAGTATTTCAAAAATCTTCTTATCAAGTTTGTCAGAAGTAAATTCAAACACGTCATTCATTTTCATAATATCACTTCCTTTGTATAATTTTCCTGTTTTATGGTCGATCACGGTGTAGCCAAAAGGATTTTTATCTTCTTTATGATGAAAAACCATATCGATTCCGAAAACATCTTTCAACTTCTTTTGAAGCTCACTTTCAAAACCGATTTTTATTTTTAAATCATTTTCCCGTAATTTTTCTTTTGGGAGCATAGATTCTTGATGTCTTTTATCTTCCACTTTAAAAACCTTATTAGAATACAATTCTTTGTATTTGCTTAGTATGGCTTTGATCTGTTTTGCCCTTTTATCATTTTTACTGTTATCAAAAACAATCTGATTTCCTGAAAGTGTTTGCTGTATTACCCCGTTTTTTAAAATGTTAAAAGAATTTTCATCATTTGTGTTTTTGCCTATCTTATATCCATTTCTATTGAGTAGAGTTGCCAACTGATTAAGCGAACTTATTTTGTAGTTCAGCAGTTTTTCCAGTTCTTCTTCCGGTTTCTGACCATACAATTTTTCCATTGTGACGCTTAATGCTTTTTGGGCTTTAAGCCTTTCATAACTGTCATTGATCTTTTTTCCTGTCTGTCTATCGACTCTTGTAGTAACTATATGAGCGTGATTATTATCGGTATCACTATGAAAAACCACAATGAAAGGCTGTCCGCCATATTTCATTTCATCCATAAAATTCTCCGCTATCTTAGTAATCTCTTCTTTCGAATGTCCTTGAAATTTCGTAGAGATCACAGCGTGAAATTGAGGTTTAACTACTTTTTTATTTCCTATCGAAATAGCTCTTAAATAGTTTTTTACTTCTTCCTTCCTGCTTGATTCGTTGATAAAGGAAGGAAAATTTTTCATCAGCATTAATTCTCCGGTTCCTTTGTCAATTTTCTTATCGTTATAATGAACTCCTGGAAAACTGGAACCTGCCGGATCCATAATCTTAACAATCATCTTGATAGCATTGCGTAGATTTTTGTAAACATTTCGTTCTGTTCTTTCTTCAGAATTATGATCTCTGATAACTTATTCGAGAATTTTCTGATTTCATTTTCGCTGATAAATTTTTGACTATTTGCTATTTTTGCTACCTGATTAATATTGTTTTCAATCTTTCCAAAGATGTTATCCTGCTTTTCTATGAACGCTAATACTTTTCTTCTCTCGTTGTCCATAAATCTATTTTCAACAGAATTAATAATCAGACTTGTTAAAGAGATTTTTTTTTCTGAACAGGCTTTTTTCCACTTTTCTTTCTGGATGATGGAAATCCTTATTTTAATGTAATATTTCTTCTTAATATCCTTCTTATTTATCATTCAATTACATTCAGATAATTAATCGGAAAAATGGTCATGCCTTTTATGGTACCGGTAAATTTTTCGATTTGATTTTTCCAAAGAAGTAGATTGAAATCAACGTTCGTTAATGAAATAATGCCCTGCTCTACTCCTGAACTAATTCCATTTGAGTTCCCACTTACTAAAATATTGTTCAGTGAACCCACACTCCCATCCGACATAAAACCTAAATCCCGTAATGGTTTTGAAAGATTCAGTATTACGTAGTTTGACGTGATGGGTGTTGAACAAATTATACTTACATCCAAATAGCCAATTGTTCCTATTCGCCTCGCATCAATTTGCCCAGTTATTCCCATACCTGATGTTCCTAATCTATATATTTTAGTTGATAATGTATGCTGCCGAGGATTTGTAGGAAAAGGAAGGTATGTGTTCCACGAGGTTTGCGCAGAAATAGTATTTGCAGAAAGCGTTTCGTCCAATATGATGAGAGCATCGTAATAATTAGGCTCTTTAAACATCTGATTCCAATACTGACCATTGAAATAGTAGTAACCTTCTTCTACAATATGAATGACTTGCCCTAAAAGATTTGATGCAGGTTGAGTCACGTAAACAATGGCACCTTTTTGCAATATTGAATAATTTTTATTTGCAAGTTGGTCACCAGTTATTCTTGGGGGAATTATTCCATCAAAATGATTGAGCAAATCTGGTTTACCGACAATATCTAAAGTTGCTGAAGGTGTTTGAGTGTTAACTCCAACCTGAGCTTTAATATGGATTGCTAAAACAAATATTAAGACGCTAAATAATTTTTTCATTGTGTTCTGATTAATATTGCTTTTGCAAATCTGGAGAATAAAAACGGCGAAAACAATAGATTTACAGAGGCTTGGGCGAAATGAGATCAGTTTGGATCAATCTGGATTTAAAAAAAAATAAAAAAGAATTAATTGGATTAGTTTGGAATCTTAAATTTACTTTTATTCAAAATAAAAAAACAAGTTCCGCCGTTTTTTTCTCCTTTTTGCAGAAAAGGCAAGATGTGTCTTTGTACTCGAAAATTTGCCAAAATTTGTGGGTACAAAGACACATCTTGCCATACAAGTGTGCCGTTTTTTTCAGAGCTCTGAAAAAGAATTTTTGTACAATTTATAACGCTGATAATTATTCATTTATATTAAATCAGTATTGTCATAGAGAGAAAAAAAATCACAATATTTTAAGAAAATATTATCCTGTATTATAATTTTGCAGGTATAGATTGAACCTTTATCTTGTTCACGCAGGTTAAGTAATGACCTGTATTTAAATTACACAGGCTGATAAAAACAAATCTTTTATTGTGTTAACGAAGGCTTAAGCTTTAGTCATTTTACGCAGGCTAACAAATCAACCTTACTATTTTACCTAGGTATAAGATTACACTTGTGCTTGTTTTACACAGGTTCCAGAATGAACTTATATTATTTTATACAGGTAGGATATTAAATCTATCGTTTCTTTACGCAGATACAAGAAGGACTTAAGTTCCATTTATAATACCCTGAGTTGAACAAATATCTAAGTATAACAATGAAATCAATAAGATATAAAATGATAATTCAATAAATTTGACTAAATAAGCAGATAAGAAATGGATTTAGGAAAAGAGACTACTTGGGTATTAGAATTTTACAAGTTGTACGAAAGCAGAAATATTGACGAAATAAAGAAGAGGATGTTCGACATTTCTGATACTATGATATATCTACACGAAATCTTAGCGGAAAAAAACATAAAGCTACAGGAGAAAGATATGTACTCTGAACAATTGGTCATTAAATTGCACCTTCAGAATTTAAGCTTGTTAGAGCTATCAAGAGGACATTCAATCAAATCTAATTTTTACGAGAACAAAGCTCCACATATTAAGTTTTTAGATCTGTCTTCGATTATTACAATTGTGAGGTCACAGTATGAGTCTCTATTAATGTATCAGCATTTATACATAAATTCCGATTGTGAAAACGAACAAAAATTAAGATTTGAGTCGTGGATTATGTCTTCTATGATGCTAAGGTCTAAAGTATTCTCTCGGTCGACAGCAATTGACAGGGAGAGGTTTGAGAATGAACAATAAGCAATTGCAAGATTACAAAAAAGCATTTCAAATAATGAAATTTTTCAAAAACTTTCCGAGAAACAAAAAAAAAGCTTGCTGGAAAATGGTTCCGGAAAAATTGTTTAAAAGTTGGGACACTCTATTTTTAGAATCGAAATTCAGTGAAACGGGCGTATTCTCAAAACTCTATTATATGGCTTCTGTTTATGCCCATTCAGAAGGCATTCTCGCTCTTCAGTTAAAGGAGACCAAACATCTGATGGAACACGAACATATGAAGGAAACCCTTTATCTTATGCTTTTTTATTCCTATCTGATGACCAGTATAATGATAAAAAATATTGCAAATAAATTTCCCTTGGTCAAGGAAAGGTATGATAAATTGGATGAAAAGAGAAAATTTGAAATCGATTTTAATTATCTTCTGTCATTCAAGTAATTATAGAACTGATGAGATTTCTTACCTAATATTATTATCAGTATTTCTTGTCCACCAAAAATCCTCTAATTTCCAGGTGTGATTTCTAATTTCGTGGACTAAATCCTTTAATTCGTCAGAGTAATCGGTTTGTCCAAGCTTCATTTCAATTTCAGTCTGTATTGTCCAAAGAGACCTGCTCACATAATTGATATGCTTTTTTAGTTCATTCATTCTATCATAGGAAATCACTGAATCATTTCCGAAATTAGAATCCTCCGAATTAGAACAATTATTCGACAAAAAATATTCACCATCATTATTATCGCTCTTTATAAAGCCCAACCTGAGCGCCACTTTTTCGGAAGCTGTAAAATTATCCTTACCTATTTCAGCTTCGTTGATTGTTATTCTTTGTTCATCTCTCTTTAAAAACAAATGAGGAATAATACTTTGCTCCAAGGCACTTGTCAAATATCCCATCCCTCGGCATCCCGGTAGTACAAACCAATGTAAATCTCTTACCATATCGTATACAATAGCTACAAAGATGTTCTCTACATTTTTTATCAGATAAAAATTCCCAGGTCCATCAGATGAAGTCACACTATCTGTCAATTTGGGTATATCAACCCATATTTTGGCAAAATCCACATTTGAACTTATAGGTCTAAGATATATTAGACTAGACATTTTGCCATTTTCATTTAATCCTTAAAGCAAAGATTGTAGTGATTCATTTTTCATTTTTATGTCATTTTAGCTGAATGACCTACCATTCTATTTCATATATTTTATCATCATTAATTAATTCCAGATCTTCTATGTTACAATTATACTTTTTCGCCTCCGATTGAAGAAAAATTAATAGGTCATAATACTCTTCTGAAGAATATATAGAAACTCTCATTAGATCTGCTAATTTTCTATAAGAATTCTTACCGCCGTTCATTTCAAAAAATGACGCATTAATATGTCTCATAAACAGATACAAATATTCGTTCCCCGCATTTACAGCACCATTGAGATAAGGTAAGAGTTTTTTGGTTCCGGCAGAATCATAATTTTCCATCGCCAATTCTATCCAGTATTCGAGATGTAGAAACATTGCAATATCACCTTTATTAGTATCGACCATTCTCATATTGTATTTTAGTGCAACAATGGAAAACACAATATGCGGCCAGGAAATTTTCAACCCGACATAAGGAATTTCTTCAATGGAATAATGACTATGATCTTTTGTTAACCTGCTTCCGTAGGATGCTTTTCGTATCTCATACGAAAAACTGCTGATCAATTTGTTTTTGTCTTCGTAACCTTTGATATGGTAGAAAGATTCGTTATTCCAGAATTTGGAAATAATTTCATAAAGGTATTCCAAATCATCACGGGTTCCCCATATCTCAATTCCTAATCCTTTTTTTGTCGGTACAGCATAAATCATTTCTGAGGTTTTGTTCTGAACAAATTTAATCAAGAAAATCTATCTTTAAAAGTTTATTTTTATGCTTAGTACTTAAATGTGAATCCGCAACCTTTTTTCAAAACCAGACCTACAGACGCTCGGAATACCCTCCAAGTCGATTCAGGCGAAGTTTCTTTTAAAAAGCAACCTAGAGAGTCGCCTATAATAAAACCTTATCGTTAACAATTTAGTATGGTACTCACTGCACTTACTTTAATTGGACTGCTTTGTGAATTAAAAAGAAGAAGAAGAAGAAGTAAGTGCTAAATATAACAAATGGGATAACGAATATCCCACGCAAAAAACTCGCAATCTGTTTGGTAAAATGTACGAGAGGGGTATTGTGTAGCTGTTCATTTTGACAAAGTGTTGCATCCGCTTTAAATCGCAAAAATGCTTTTCCGACCGTAGGGAGGAATCGCATTTTTGCTCGCCGATTCCGGCTTTTAGGCGACTTTTATCGGGTGGGTGCAGAAATCTTTCAGATTGTGAAAAAATCCTTTGTATTCGGTCATTCCCCTACGAAACAAGTTCCACAATAAGGAGCAACCCATCTGTGCCAATGATGAATTGATGAACAAATCTTGATATTCCAATGCTTCTGCAAGTGAGCAACTTGGTGTGCTGTCTTCTTGTTCGGATTGCTTCAGTAATTCGCCAAATTCATCGGTAATAGATGGCAGGCTTGCCACTGTTTGGTATTTCTCTGAATTGGGTTGCTTTATCTCTCCAATAGTGGATAGTAGCACTTGCCCTGTATGTTGGCTGTTGCCAAAATCCAACCAATATTTTGGCTCGTCTTGGTAATGTCTGCGGTAGGTAATTTCTTTAAGAATTTCAGCTACGCCAAACCTCGCCTGTACATTGTCCACACAAGTAATGGTAATTATTGCCCTTGATTTTTCGGGCAGTCTGCCAAAATTGTCTTTTTCAAATTTTATCGTTTCGGCTTTCCAATTTGTACCTGCCCAGCGATTACACCGATTGATTAAAGCAACGGATTTGTATAATCCTGTTTCACTTTCTGCAAAACGCTGTCTGCCAAAATTAGCACTCGATATAACATCATCATCCCAAAGACGGACTTGCAACCCTGCGTGTCCCAATGCTATCAAACTCTCGTTTATCTCCATTAAGGCGGTCAATACTTTTGAGCCTGTGCCACCTGCTCCGATAATGTTTACCGAAATCGGTTGGTAGGATTGAGTAAATAGTTGTCCGTAAAATGAACTGCTGTTTTTGTCGTATTCATCACAATAGATTTTTAAGGGTTTTATTATTCTTTTTCAATACTTCTTTAGGAAAGGGTTTATAAGTATTGATAAGGTCTTTCCAAAGGTTCACAATGTTTTTTTTCGTCAAGTTTTCGCATAATGAATGGCTGAAATAGGAATTGAAAAAATAATGTTCCCAAGCTTGTATAAATTCCTCAACCGAAGCCGAATTTGTAATATCAATGCTCACCGTACCCATACATACATTGCCTTTTTCGTAGATATTGAAAAAAGGCGCATAATGCAATGGCGTTTTTTCCGTTGGTCTTCTGTCGCTTGTCAAAGCAAATACACAAAGACTGCTTTTGCTCGCTAACCACAGCATTGGCGGTACTTGTGCCATTCCATTAGGTATGCCCAAACTATCCACAAAATATAGTTTTCGTTGTTCTGTTTTGGTGTACCATAGCGCCATACCTTTTTCAGCATTCGGATTGATATGCAGGATATTGGTCGACAAGATTCCCTTTGGTTTTAAAAAGGCTTGGTTCTTTTCTTCATCGGTCTGTAAGGACTTGACTAAAACGTTAGCTTCCTTTACGGTTAATGGATGGGCATTGATAGGTATTCCATTGCTGTCCATATCAAAATGCTCCACATACATATCGGTTTCAGCTCCTTTGGTTACATAGAAAACCAATGCAGATTTTGGATAGTATAAGGTGCCAAAATAGTCTTTTATGTCGGTTGTATTATTCATTTTTCTATTGTTTTGTATTCGTATAATAATCCACTTAAATCACTCAATAAATCAAATAAACGGTTCTCAAAATCGAGGTTGGCTGTTAGTATCTCACTTCCGTCAAATCGCTTGGAAATTGTCGGTTCTTCCATTGCTCCGTATTCGTTAAATTCATTGTTGATGGTATCTGAGAGACTTTCGTATAACCAACCTTTTGTGTCTGCGATAAATGAAATGTACTTTTCCATTCCGATTATTTCATTCTCGTCATTATCATAAGGGTCTTGTTCGGGCAAAGGTGCATTTCTGAAAATGGTTGCGCTCGGATATTCTGTAAGAAGTGCAAACGCATTGTGAGCAACTTGCCAGCATTCGCTATCGAACGCGTCAGCAATTTTAAATAGGTTCAAACGCTGTTCAAATACCTGTAGATTGATACGGTTGGATAGCTTTTGTTCTATCTTATCGCCTGTATATTCGGCATTTCTTAACTCACATTTATACTTTTCAATATCGTTTGTTTGCTCGTCCTGCTCCACCCAATCTTTGTACATTTCATATAACCAATACAAATAACTTTTTTCCTGTCTGTAATAAGGAATTTGGGCAATGTGGTAGAGATAACTACACACCGATAGTAGGAGCTGTGCGGTCTTTTTACGCTTTAGGTCTTTAAGCATTTTAAAGAGTGGCACAATAGGAATATAGTACAAGGTTGTACCTGTGTTGTATCGTTCCTCGCTTGTGAAGTAGGTTTTCTTGCTATCCTGTATCAACGTAAAACCATTCCAATTGCTATTCTTGCGTTTTACTTTGGTTTCCATATCCCACATAGCCAAGGTTATATTGTAGGGAAAATCAAAATCTTTCGTCTGCATTGACTCAATGCTGTAATGCGCGGCAAGTGTGGAAAGGGACTTGTAAAAATCCCTCTCCGTTTTCTGACAAGCCTGTACGGATTGTGCTGTTTTCAGTTTTGGCAGAAACGTACACTTTAGAATACCATTGGTAACATTGCTATCGGTACGGATTTCTGCTTGTCTTTCTGCACTTGGTTTGCATCTTTTGGTCTTTGCATCCAATTGGCGAACTAGCCCAACTGTCGGTGCAATTGCCGTTTTCGTTTCTGTTCGGATATTTTGATAATTCCCGATATGATGTTGCGTTGCATAATTCATCGTTTTAAAATTTTGTTTTAACCTTTCGTCCCAATTACACTCTCAAATTTGTACTCTATTGCATCATCTTTTATTAGTGGTGAAGATACTTTTGCAGTTGTCAAAATCGGGTACATATTGGCGTAAATTCATTACCGATTCTACGCTCCATTTTGGTTCGGGGTCGTTCAGTCTGATTTCCTGTTCGTTGTCTTTAAGTATAAAAACTCGTTCTAATTGCGTTGCTAATAACATAGTTTAGAATTTTGGGGTTAAGAAATGACTTGATTTTCCGTAAAATCGTTAGTCGTGGTTTCAGAAAAAAGACTTGGTGCAAAATGTCTTTCGTACTCATCCTGCTTTTTGCGGATGGTATCAGTATATTCAGGATAATCTGTAATTTTCGGAAGTACAGTCCAGCCATCCTTATATTTCCCTTCTTTTTCAAGTTCTTCGGCTTTCTGCAAGCATTCTTTGTACTTTTTTGACCTTCGCTTCCCTTTCCTTGTTCTCTTTATCAGTTTTCTCCTTTTCCATCGCTGATTTCTGCTTGGTTTCTTCGAGTTGCTTCATAAAAGATTCCATATCGACCATCAATCCGGAAGCAGTTTGTAATGGCATAGAAATACTTTCAAAAAATCCATTATCCAATTCTTCCGCTGTACCTCTTAAATTAAGGGGCGGAATCATTTTCTTTGCTTCGTCACCGCATTGCTCATTATTGAGCAATACGGAAAGAACGAAACTATTATCTGTAGTATTTCGAAGTATGATCTGTAAATCTCCTGTCAGATCAAGCTTTGCGATCTGTCTGAAAAAATTGGTCTGCATATTCTTGTTTTAGTTGGTTAGCTCTTTCAATGAAAATTCGGATGTCCAAAATTCATCGCCTAAATTCTTTTCGAAACAGCTGTAAACAGCGTTGCCGTTACTGAATACCTGAATTTGATAACTCGACAATTTAAAATCTATTCCTTTCAGATTTTTTAGTTCCTCTTCATTGGTTTCGATAAAAAGAACAGAATCGCCACAAAGCCATTTTTGAATCTCGGGATAACTATCGTTGGAATAGCGGTAAAAATCTACTGCCTCGTCATTATAATTGAGCCATTTAAATGAATCGTCATTTTCAAATGCCTTTACACTGTTGAGCCTTTCCTTTTGTATTTCTTTCCACTCTATTGTTGTATTGATAATTGCAAAGTCACAAAGTTCGGATTCGTTAAAAGCCTTTATCAAAAGGTAATCGGTTGGAATATTGGATATTTTCATTTTGTTGATATTTTGATTGTTAATAATTAGAATGGCAGATCATCATCATTTTCTCCTTCTGTTATTTTGGCGTTCTGTGGTTTTGATTTGACTGTTTGAACAGTTTCCGTTTTTTGACCACCGCCGTGCAACTTGATGTTTGATGTATGGAAATTAAGACCTGATCTGATTTCTCCGTCTTTACCGATCCACGCATTGGAACTCACTCTGCCTGTTAACTCGACCAAAGTCCCTTTGGTAAGGATCTTTGCCACATTCTCACTGATCCAGTACGAGCAATTGTAATACGTTGTCTCTTCTCTGCGTTCCCCCTGTTTAGTCTTGTAGCTATCATTGGTGGCTACTGAGAAATTCACTACTTTTTTGTCATTTTTCAAAGTGTTGATTTCTGCGTTTTTAGTAATTCTGCCTACGATGTTCATAATTTTCGGTTTTAAATGTTAATAATTGATTTTTGTTGATTTTAAATTTTCAGATCTGATTGATTTGGTTCCGAGGACACTCGGCTTTTCTTTTCTTTTACTGAATTGGAAAAGCATTTTTTCCGTTTTTTGATTTATTATTTTTCCGCTGATGTCAAAGACCGTCTGTGATGTGATTGATTCGTATAACTGAGGTTCCGGCTTTTTCTTTGCCGATGATCATAGGAAAGTATCAGGCACATAAAACCGCGAGCCTCCAAGGCATTGGAGGATAAGGCCCGAAATGTTTTTGTCCGCAGGATTCAGGAGTGTCTGGAAAAATTATTGGAACGTGTGGAAAGAATTTTTATAGAAACCCAAAAATATTTTTTGGTGTGACTGATGCTGTCCTACATTTGCATTAGTAAAAAGCAAGACATCAGTTGTACTTAATTACATAGATGGTCGATGATATTTCGGAATGTAAAATTCAATATCAGAAACTGGCTTATTTCAATTTCAAAAATATAAGCCTTCAAAATATGTAAACAAATTTGTTTATATTTGTATTATGAAATCACTGTTAAAATATAAAGGGATACACCCGGGAATCGTTCTTGAACGGGAGCTGGAGAAGCGTTCGCTTAAAAAGCGTCCTTTTGCTTTATCTATCGGTGAATCTGCTCAGTCCATTAATAACATAACCAATGGAAAAAGAAAGATTCCCGTTGCCCTTGCACTGAAGATCGAGAAAGAACTCCAATTGGAAGAAGGGAGCATCGTTATCCTTCAAAGTTATTATGACATCAAGCTTGAAAAGGATAAAATGAAAGAAACTCCAAAACTTTCAGTTCTTCGAAGGTCTTTGTTCTGGGACACCGATATCGACCGGATTGACTGGAACAGACAGCATAAGGCAGTTATAAAAAGGGTTTTTGAACGCGGTAACGATGATGAAAGAAATGAAACCATCCGTTTCTACGGAAAAAGAAAAGTTGAAGCAGCATTAAAGTCAACCACTACGCAACCAATGAAGCTGCATAAAAAATTATAATGAGCAATATGTATTACAATACCGTCAATGAATTGCTGAAAGAAAGCCTGCAGATCCTGATGGCTTCAGAAGTCTTTAAAGATTTCAGGCTTGTGGGAGGAACCTCTTTAAGCCTTCAGTTGGGTCATCGGATGTCTATAGACATAGACCTGTTCAGTGATACCATGTATGGAAGTATTGATTTTAATGATCTGGACCGTTTTCTCAGATCTGCTTTTAAATATGTAGATTCTTCCAATGATCTTGAGCCGGCAATGGGAAAATCCTATCTCATAGGAACTGATAAAGACAATACCGTAAAACTCGATATCTATTACACAGATACTTTCATACGGCCTTTACTGACAGTTGATGAAATAAGAATGGCGACGACTGAGGAGATCATTGCAATGAAAATAGATGTTGTTCAAAGAGGCGGTCGTAAAAAAGATTTTTGGGATCTGCACGAGTGCCTCCCGAATTATGGTATCGGCAAGATGCTGGAGCTTCACGAAGAGCGATATCCGTACGGTCACGACAGGGATTTGATCTTAAAGAATTTTATTGACTTCACATCTGCTGATGACGATTTCGACCCTATATGTCTTCAGGGAAAGTATTGGGAGTTTATCAAAGAAGATATTGAAGAGGCAGTCAACAAGTACCAGAAGTCATAATTTTTCATTGAAATTACAGAACCATTCGTTCAGATCTTTGAAATCGATATAAAATAAAGAACAGTCTTCTACATTATCGTGATCATTTTGAATCATTTTTTTGCTAGCTTTCCCATTACGATCATTATCAAGGAAAAGAGAAATTTTATGATAAGCTTTTAATTTGTCCTTCACTTTAAAAAGCATTGCCGTGGAATTCAGGATCAAATGATCAGGAATTGAATTTTCCTCTTTTTCTATCATTCTGTAGGTGAGATAATCAAAAAAACCTTCAAAGATTATAACTTCATTATTTGTATTACACCCGTTTTTTATCCAGGTCACATCCTTATGACCCAAACAGATCTTGGTATATTTATTTCTGATTTCATATCCTCCGGAATCATTCAGGAATCCTATTCCGAAGAACTTTCTACCGTCTAATCGATAAACGATCTCTTTCACCAAATGTCTTTGGTCAAAGACCTTTCGGCATTTTAAGTATTGGATCAACGCCGGATGTCGGACATTTCCAACTTGGATAATATCAAAGTTTTTACTGTGATCAATCTCTGTAACACGTTCTTTCTCAGAAGCGGAAAAATCAAATTTTTGAAGATACTTCAATGCATCAGAAACAGAACATTTGTTGATCTGCTGAACGATCGAGATCACATCATAACTCTTCCCTGTCCCAAAGTCAAACGCTTTATTTTTTACAAAATCAACCGATAAGCTGGGAATTTTCTCTTCTCTGTCCAAAGCAAAATAGAAAGCCGTTTTCCGATTTTCTTTTGCAGGCAAAAGATTAAATGATTCCAGAATCGTTCTGATGCTAACGCTCTCTTTTATTTTTTCGCAATTCATTTTTTTTCTTTTTAAAGCAAAATTTCTAAGCCCAGTTCCTTTTTAATAAAAAAAGACTTTTTATTTCTTTTCAGAGTACTTTTAACCAGCCGCCTTATCAGCTTCTCATAAAAGGTTTGACGTCATTTTGGAACGAGTGGAATTCCGAATCACAGATCAGCGGAATTCCGAAACATCAATGAGTGCCAATACGAGAAACAACCTTTATAAGAATGAGCGCAATTCCTAATTGAATTTTTGCTTTTCAATTGTTTATCCGGTTTATCCACATTTTCCTCTACTTATTCACGCTCTAAACAATTTGGAATGAGCGCAATTCCGAAAACAAGACTCAAAAAATCCAAATTTTAAGACGATCTTAACTTCAGCGAGTGCAATTCCGACTTTCGAATGAGTGCAATTCCGAAATACGAATGAGCGCAATTCCGAATTCATATAATAACAGGATATCCGTTTGGCAGCAAGTTTCCCGTTCTTGTATTCCTGTATAATCTGATGATGATCTCCTGGATCTCAATCAAGAATGCTTTCCCCTGGAATGAAGTTGACTTTATGCCCATTGATCTGTTAGATCTGATAAATTCCCTGAAAGCTTTTTCAATCAGCTCACGGGTCTGCGCAATATTTCTGTACTGATAATTAAACTGAACCATCTCATTTTCCTGCAGACCATATCTTTTCCTGAAATATCTTAATCTCCTGGTGATCTCAGGTTGACCTGTATTTTTAACAGAAAGATCAATGTCTGTGCTGATTTTGGTATGATAAGGAAAGATAAAGATGGAATCTCCTTTGTACCTGTAACTAAATGACAGATTATTGTATTGGTGCAAGCTCAGCCTTGCTGGCTTCAGAAATTTGAAACAGAAATCATTGGCGGTCTTATAATTCAGTCCAAATTTTTTATTCAGCGTAGATAGCTTTACGGCAGTTCCATTAGCGGGCAGCTTTGAGAGCCAGATGGCGAAAATGATGTGTTTGTTGTTTCGGATATTATATACCAGATTGTACAGCACATAATTGTACTCCGGAATGACCATCAGTTTCTTCAGCCAATAACTGCTTATCAAAAAGCTGGTATAACCCCTGTGATCATAACTAGGCGTTGAGATAAGTCCGCCAAAAGTCTTAATTTCTTTTCCATTGGAATTTACGGACTTGTACCAGCTCATCTTAAACTTTGCAAGAAATTCATAGGCATCGACAACCTGTTTGGTTGAACCGCTTGGAGAGATCTTGTTATTTCTGATCTTCATCGAAGCAAAGATGTTGTTCTCAGTCTCAAATTCTTTATCAAATAATGAAAGCTGTTTCGGTCGATCTTCAGGACGGAATTGTTCGCTGCTTATGATGGAGATGATATTGAAGATCACCCTTAAAGCGTTGATCGGGATATCAGCGGCTTCGTGATCCTCAAAAATGAAATCGTCTACAAAATGATTCCCCAACCTGATCCTTGCCGGATTCTTTTCGGTCTTATCTTCAAACTCTTTGCGGATCAGCCGCAGATCCTTTTCCTGAAACGCCATAAAATTTTAATTTTGAACTGCTTCTTTCTTAGTATTTGAGCGTATTGCTATTTACCAAAGTTGGACTTTGGCCTTTTAATATCCGGAATGGTTTGTATTGATAGCTGATCATCGTGAGCAGCATTTTTTAAGAAAGGGAGGGTACTTTTCAACGAAGATTTCCAATTGGTGATGAGCCTGTCAGAATTGTTTTTCCACCCGCTATCTTTCCAGCTGTGATATTTATCTTTGATCAGTTCATCTAATTCAGATTGATAAGCTGCTAATGTCCGAGCATACGCCAAGAACTCTTCTAACACAGGAATATTACTATTTTCATTTGCAGGTTTAATTGATTGAGCGTTGATTTTTTGATCTATATTGCTGGAAGTGATTTTAACTCCAAGGTTTGGTACATTCAGATTCAGATCATCTTTAAGTTCTTGAAAAGGTGGTGTCATCTGAATTTCAGAACTCTTCACTTTTTCGGGTGCTATGGCTTCTAAAGGATAACTCAAGATCAACCTGTAGGATCCCGAAACGCCATTTTTAGTCTGAAACCTGATCAATCCTAAATCACGGAGCTTTTCTTTTGCTGTCTTTACAGTTGGTCTCGTCAATCCAAGCTCTTTGCCCAAAACAACATCAGAGACTTTAAAATCATAGGCATCACAAGCCTTTGCTGTTTTTAGTAAGTACAGATACATTGCAATAGCGGTCGAACCTGGCTTTGCCTTTTCGTTAAATATCCAAAACCTTTCAATGAGTTCAAGGTAATACATTCATTATTTTTTACCGAAAAGCTGCAACGCCTTTTCTTTGTCAATGATGATGATATTTCCGTTTTGGATGATGGCCTTATTCAAAATTCCGGACGACTTCACTTCTGAAGCTTTGGAAACAGAGCATCCCAGGATCTTTGCCAGACCTTTTAAGCCATATTCATATTTTTTCTCTGAATTGACTCTCTTTGAAATCTCTAAAAATTCCGCAACGGTCAACTGAGATATCGGGGTTTGAGGATCTATATTTTTCATTAGCCATTATTTTTCTGAATTGAATAAAAAATGTTTATTATTAACTCATCCAATTATAATTCGATCCACAAAATTTCAAAAATGACCAAAATATCTTTCGGTAGTTTTTCGGTACTACCGAAAGAATTTGCTGTAAGCATTATGAATGAAGAGATTTTAAATCAAAGTCAGACCGTAATTTCATTCTATCCTGTTAATACTGATAAAAAACAATGTAAACCTGCTATAATCGACCGTCAATATCAATTATTGTCTCATAATTAAAGGAATTTCTTCTTTATCATTGTACTATTCCGCTTAACTTACTTTTTTGAAATATCAATTGAATCTAAAATAATCCAACTGCAGGCTAAATCATCTATTGGACATAGTTACTGCGTGAATAACAAATTATCAGGAAACATTTCGGTAGTTTAACGGTACTACCGAAGAAATGTACAACCTGCAATAAACCAGTAAATAGCTTACAGCAATTTTCAAATATCAAGATCATTCAGATATTGATCAAGATTATGCTGAAGCAACGATAAAAATTTAGTCCTCTCTGTTTTTCTTAAGCGTATTTCGCTAAGAGTCTTATGGTAATTGCCCAGATTAATGTTGAGTGAATTCTCGGCCCATCGGAAAATTTCGGCTAAATCTGAATGACCTCCATTAAAGCATTTTGTTTGATGGAGAGCATATAGCAATTCAACAAGCGCAACTTTTGGCGCAGTCCATTCGAGATTATTACTATTTTCGAAAGAATTTTCTCTACTGTCTTTAGAATCTATTTTATCTGTCAGATACTGATCCAGAAGATCATTCGCCATAATTTGAGAGACAATATGGTCGTGGGAGGTGGAAAATTCCTCATCATAGCTGTACAGTTCCGGACTCAGTTTTAACTTAAAGTCAAATTTAAAACGCACGAAATATTTTTTGTCGAGATATGATGATTTACGACGGTAGTAGCTGATAAAGTCCCTTTGCTCATTATAGAAATATAAAAGATGAGCTCTCTCATTTTCATAGTATGATCTTAAAGCTTCCGGATCTGCATAGGGTTTTGAAGCCTCTATGGATAACACTTTTGAGTAATAGATGTAAATCGATACAAATTTTGGTTTTGTATTTTTGAAGAAATAGATCTCTTCACTCCAGTCCGGAAACTTATACTGACGCAATATATCTTTCAATTGCCTTATCGACGAGTCAGTTTCCATCAGTATCTCTTCAGCCCGCATCACGATTTCATTATTACTTCTGTTGATCTGATCTATTGCTGTTGTAAGATCTTTCCAAAGCAGATCAATTTTTTTTCGAAAATTTTGTCCGTTCATACGTTTCATTTTTTTATTCACGTAAAAATCGGGTTAAAAAATAAAAAATTAGATCTTCTTTAGTTCCTCCTGTCGCTTCCTTATAAAATCGTTCGGCTTGATCCCGTTGATTTCCAAAAAATGTGCTGTAAAGAGCTGCCTGTTTGCCATCCCGCATTTCTTTGCAAGTGCCTCGATCTTGTAACTGAGATATTTGTGATCCTCCAACAGTAAATTGGTAATATATCTTATCCTTAAAGCTTTAAGATAGGTTGGAAATGTTACATCAAAGTGTACATTGAGTACGTACGATAAATGAGTACGGTTGCTACCTATCATCTTGGCTACAATCGGAAGCGTTAAATTAGGCTTTAAGAAATCTTTTCTGTCCTCGAAGATCTTAAGGTCTGCCTTGATCTGATCAATAAGTTCTAGGCTATATAAGCTGGTTTCACCTGTGGCAACAGATGACAACACGTCAAAGCTGGATATGTCTTTTTGGGCATTGAACTTTTCTAACAGTTCCTGATACCTGGCGGTCAGTTTCTGTTCTCTTTTCCTAAATCTCCAGATTAAAAAACTCACAATCGAAACTCCGGCACTAATGGAAATGTACCAAATGATCTGATGGTCTCTCACCAGCTTTCTTCTCTCATCCAATAACGTTTCAGTATCATACTCCTGGTAAATCTTTGAGGAGAGCATTGCAAAGTCCACATTAATGATAGAGTCCGCCTTTAAAAGCTGATTGGTATAATAAAGCTGGTCTTTTGAATTTTTTCTTTGTTTCGAATCGTTGATGAGGTATTCATAATTTGATCTGATCTCAGGCGTGACAAACCAAAATTTATTGACAAGGGAATCGACTTTTTTAAAATAGTTTAATGATTCAGTTTTATTGCCTTTTGCCCAGTAAAGTTTTCCCAGATAAAAATACACGGTCGTCAATGATGCATAATCCTGATTACGGATCAAGATATTGCGTGACAGTTTTAAGTGCTCTAATGCGCCGTCCGGATTTCCTTTTCGAAGCAGCTGGATTCCTTTTCCTTTCTGAAAATAACCAAGTTCCGCAGAAAGTTCGCTGACATTGTGAAGCCTGTTCAGGCCAATAGTAATGAGAGAGTCTTCTTTATTATAGAATTTCAGATTTTTATAACAGGTACTCAAGCGGTAAATACTATTGAAGTAGCCGGATTCATTGTTCAGCCTTATGTTTCTGTCATCGCTCTCTTTTGCATTTATTTCAAAAAAATCAGCTGCCTGCTCAAAATGGCCGGCTGCTTCTTTATAGTAACCCAGGTAACTTTTAACCATTCCCAGATGATAGATAACTTTATTCTTCAGGTAATCATCCTCTGAATTTTTTGAATATTTGAATGCTTTCAGATATTCATCCAAGGCGGGCTTATACTGTCTGCGGTTGTAATAATAAACGATCCCCTTTCCCAGATATGCTCTTGAAATCTGATCGGGATCATTGGATTTCAGAGCTGTAACAATTGTACTGTCTGCGTATAATAATTTCCTTGCGGATTTCTTGGTGTAATAGATGGCTTCTTCATAACCACGTATCAGTTTTTTATAATTACGGTCTTTTTTTGCTTTCTCGATGTAAAGATTGACAAATACCATTGCCCTTTCATCATTTTCAGTATATCCCTCAAACAGCGCCGAGATTTCTTTATAAGATCTTTGCTGTTCCCGCCCATACAAGACGGAGAAAAACAAATTAAAGATGAGCAGTAAAATCCTATTATGATAATGCATTATGATAAGATATACCCAAATTTAGTGAAAAACTGATAGTTAAACACGTGTTTTAACTCCAGCATCAGCAATCCTAAATTAACGGCTGATTAACAATGTTTTAGATTTGAATTTAGAAGTAAAATGGATACATTTTTACATAGAAAAGGATCCATTCTTCCATCTATTCCTTTTTTCAAACCTCGAACTCTTCTAATTTCGACATCAGAATTCTAATCAAAACCGGCCGGGATCACTTTTTTAAACCATTACAAATTATTACAAATCATTATGAAAAAGTATATCTCACTTATATGTATTACGGCTGTATTCGGCTTACAGTCCTGCGAAAGAAACGAATCTGTCTCTAATGTTTCGCAACAGATCCAGGAAAGAAATGAAGTTCAGAGCAACAAAGAATCTGCAAGGGCCCAGAACGTCCTGACTGAAGAAGAGGGTTATGAAAATAGGGAAACGGGCGACGATGATGAACCTAAAAGGGATAAGCAGCATTGGAGGATTGTCAGGGATACGATCTGGTAATTAGGATTTCTGTACCACTGATAAACTTTCCAAAATGGAAAACCAAAAAGTACTATTAAACACAGGAAAGAAATGTACTGTAAGCGGAGAATGGGAAATTGAAGGTCGGATCAGTACAGTTGTATATGTCTCAAAAGGCGAAGCAATGCCCGGATATTGTGGGAAGAGCGTCAAATGGATTTTAGTCAGAAAAGGATAAATACCAAAGTTATGAAAACCATCAGAACAAGATTTGTAGAATTCACAAGCTATTTCTTTATACTGCTGTTCTGTTATGCCAGCATCAGTAAAATAATGGATTTTGAGAATTTCCAGATACAAATTGCACAATCACCTCTCCTGAGTGCCTATGCAGTTTTTATCACATATGGAATTTTGATCCTTGAGCTTTTAGTTTGTTTCCTTTTGATCTCTGAAAGAACTAGGTATATCGGTCTATATGGATCCTACATTCTAATGGTTTTATTTTCTATCTACATATATTTGATTCTGAACTATAGTGAATTTATTCCGTGTTCGTGTGGTGGCATTCTTGAAAATATGGATTGGAACACCCATTTGATTTTCAATCTGGTCTGTATACTGGCTACTGTCATTGCTATAATTTTTTCTGCAGACCATTACATAGTCAGCAGAACAAAGATCAGCTTAATCCTTGCACTAATAGCTTGTCTATGCTCGGCAGGAATGTTTCTTCTTTACAAGCAGTCAGAAAATATTGTACAGAGGGACAATGGTTTTCAAAGAAGATTTTTACAGCATCCTATATTGAAAAATGGCACTTATGATTTGAAAATCAATTCTTATTATATTGCAGGCTTCTACAATGACACTTTATTTTTGGGCAATTATACCGCACCTTTTTCCATTACAAAACTCACCCATCTATCTTCTCTGGAAAAATTTAATTTACAATTAGATCGAACAGATATCAAATTCAGAACACCCATATTGGAAGTCAAAGATAACAGAATATATCTGTATGATGGAACTGTACCCGTTATTTTTGAAGGACATACAGGTTCGAGTTACCTAAAAGATCAAAATGTTGGAAAAACGTACTTCAGGAAAATACAAAATATTGATTCCAATCATTTTCTCATAGGAGCTTTTAACAGATTTGAACAGGTACAGGTTTTAGGAGTCATTTCCAAAGACCGCAAAGAATCGCTGAAACTAAGGACAGATCTTCTGGAAAAAAGAAATGAAGGTTTTTTTGAACCGGACGGGCAGTTGAATTATGATGCATTTACCGGAAAGGTCGTGTATGTTTATCATTACAAAAATAATTTTGTAGTCACCGACCGTAACCTTACATCAAAAAACGTATTCAAGACGATTGATACCGTTAGAACACCAGTATTGGGATTATTTGTTTTACCTGACGGGAGCAGAAAGCTGAACAATCCGCTGGTGGTCAATAAAAGATCTTTCGCCTACAAGGGCGTGCTTTTCATAGAATCTGACCGGAAAGGAAAACTTGAGAAGAACAGGGGGAGAAAAGCAGTCATTATTGACCTGTACTCCACTCAGGAACAAAAATATCTTGGAAGCATCAGTGTTCCGAACAGATATGAAAAGCAACGGATACAGTTTGCAATAAATAAAGACCAGCTGTATGTAATTATTGAAAATGAACTGATCAGATATCGTTTTGCGCAAAACATCACTAAACATTTCATTTCAGGGGAAGCCGAAAACCTGAACAAAGAGTAGGCACCAATAACAAATTTTATCATCATGAAAAAAGTGAGAAAAATCGCATTGCCTTTGGCTATCCTCTTAATTGGGGCAGGCAGTGCGTATGCTACCAATGTAGCATCTGAATCAAAAGCTATCGAAGTTTTTGGCTATAAGTATGATCCTGCAAACCCGGAACAACCCTGTGAAATGACCTCTCAACGCTGTGAAACCATCAATACGGGTTTGAGCTGCACTGTAAGTGATCCATCAGGAGTTCATAACTTATTCAACGAAGGATGTGAATCTGAGCTCTTCAGAATACCTTAATCTACACATTTTAAAATCATAAAAAGAAGGGTGCTATTCAGCACCCTTCTAAGTTTATATCATAAGAGTAAATTTCAAAAGTTTTTAAATGCCTAATTATTGATTTGGTAGTACTTCAAAACTAGAATTTTTAAACATAGGTGAATTTTACAAAAAAGTTATAGACTATCTGTCTCATCATCACTTTTCATCAAAAAAATAAACTATCATCTGGTATTATATTTTTTGTAATCATCATCTGTCAATTCATCAAATTTATAGTGTAAAGGACTTTCCTTTTTATCATAGTCTATAAAAAAGTTGTCAACTAAAGTTGCTGGAATATTTATTATGTTTGTGGCTAGATCAGCGATATCCTTGCAATTACTATGGTGCTTTATAATCTTACTGTGATAATCTTCAAAATTAATTACTTCGACAATTAAATGTGAATAAACTTGCTTGCTAACATAGGCGCCTGGCAAAATATGCTCGAAAGTATGTTTATTTTTTTTAAAGTAGTCATTGGTAGAATGCTCTTTGATTATATTGTCAATGGCTTGAAAGTGCATACGCCATTGTGTTAAGATTTTTCTGTTTCTTCGGAAAACTATAGCACTATCTATCGCTTCTAAATTTCTTATATTCAAAGATATATCCTGCTTATATTTCTCCGAGCTCTCATAATCTGCTGATGTCATACTGTCAATCCCATCAATAGTGCCGACCGAAACTTGCAATTTACGTTGGTCCATGGGAGTCAACGAGTCGAGAGGCTTACCAACTTGGTATAAATAGGTGGTAGGAATATTTTCTTTAGAGTAGATATATTTTATAACATTTTTATAATCTTCGTAAATGGGATCACTATTAATAAAGGTGGTAGGTTGAGAATAAGGGTCTATTTTCACATTATACAATAGAAACTGCGCTGAATTAAGGAGAAATAAATTGACCAAAAGCATAAAAACTGCCTTCTTTTTATTTCGCTCTATTGAAAATGACCAGAAGAATATGACAAAAAGAGTCACAGCAAATAGTATTATGCTTGCTAAATATAGAAGAACATAATTTTCATAACGTATATAATTACTGTAAACTATAATTTCTACAGGAGTAAACGAAAAGAGAACCAATGCCAGAAAAATTATACTTTTCTTCAGATTAAACTTTTTGGTTACAATTTTAGAGGAAATAATAAATAGCAATAAGATAGAAAATTGTCCTAAAATTCCATCAAGAGCAAGATTCAAATTAGACTGCAGTTCATTATCACTTTTATTTGCCAGAAAGTAAAAAGAATTACTAAAAATAAAGTAGAACAAAAACTGTGAAAAAATATAGCTGGGATTTTGAGTTGATATTCTTTCAATTGTACGATAAGGATATCTATAAAAATAAAGCAGATCTTTTAACCACCTAATGAAGTTTTCTACTGTAAAATCCCCAAAAAGCTTTTCAAACATTTTATCCATATTTCATTATTTTATTTAGCGACTAATCTAGAAAGATGTTCGACAATTGTTTACTTTTTTGATTCCTCTTGTTTATTTTTTTCTTCAATATTAAAATTCATGAGTGACTTTATTGAATAAATAAGCAGGGACAGAAGATTCGAAAATTTAAAATCTAATTGTGCCGATAATGCATGAACTTTATCAAAAGCCAAAAATGTTACGAAAGATTGTAGAATCGCTACATCATAATTTGTATTATTATAGAGTGATCGACCTTGCAGTTTATGGATATTCATGACTATCAGTAGAATTACATAAATTGAGTAAATGAGAAATTTTATGATATTCTGTGATGCTACATAGTCTGTTAAAGCATTCAATTTAGCGTTTTTAGCAAACGAATAATTTTTTGTGTATAATGAAGAAAGCCATTGAACAAATTTTCTCAACTTACCATTAAACAGAACTGCGATAAAAACAGCAGATGTAAAAATGATATATATTTTTAACTCATTAGGTAAAATTAGTATTTGGAAATAGGAAAGTATCTTTAGAATCAATCCCGGTATAACAAAACTAATCATCAGGTATAGGCTGTACTGAAACAGTAACGTGATCATTGGAAGGAGTATTCCAGCGATCGCAATCACTAGAAACAAAGGTGTGAGATAAATATCAACGCAAAGTTGTAATTTTTTATTTTTATAATTTAGGGATATTAAAAGAAGAGTACAGCTGGTTGTTATGTAAATTATCGGCAGCCATATCCAAGTAAGTTTAATCTCCACCTTATTTGAAAGATAGTAAGTGAGATAAAACACTGCTGTCATCAAGGTAATTAATAAAGCAACTATAATCCCAGAAATAATTTCTTTTGAGTTCTTTTTCAATGTATTAGTTTTCACCGAATATACGAAAATGTAAAAAATAAAAATCAATAGCACCACATTAAATTTATTACAACAACTTATCAAGCTTTCATATTTTTAGGCTTCATTATAGTCCTTCATGGCACTTCGGATTTTTATTTTATGAAATGTTATGTAGACAATTTTGATTACACTTATTGATAGGGATCATAAAAAGAAAGGTGCTATTCAGCACCCTTCATTTGTTTCTTGACCCACAAAATATCTCTTTGATCTTTCAAAAAATAACTGAACCAATCCAGCACTCTCAGCGTAAGATCTTTCTGAGCCTCCGATGTTGAAAGAGAATGTCTTTCTTTCTCATAAAAGAGTGCAACAACCGGCTTTCGGTATTTTCTCAGGGCGATGTATAATGATCTGATCCCTTCAGGGCTAACATTACCATCTTCTTTTCCAGCCCAGAGAAGCATCGGAGCATTTATATTCTGAGCATACATGATAGGATTATTTCTAATGTACTTTTCAGGGTTTTCAGCCACCGTATATTTAAAATTATTCTGACCGCCCTCATATCTATAATAATCCGGTGCATTGAAGTTTTCATTGAAAGCATAATAGGTGCGGATTATATCAGAAACTGACGCACCCGATATATACGCCGCAAATCGCTTGGACTGCGTAGCGATAAAATTGGTTTCATAACCTCCGAAAGACTGGCCCATCAATCCTATCCTATCCATATCTACATTCTCAATTTTCTGCAATTCATCCAAGGCATTATTGACACTTTCAAGTGCGGAAATTCCCGGTCCTTTGTCAGAATAAGAAATATCCGGAAGCAGTACTACAAAATCCTGTTCTATCAACAATGCGATGTTCAATCCTGTACCATTGGCAAAAGATGGTCTCAGAAACCTATTGGTCAGATATTCCTGCTTTTCATAAATATGAACAACGACTGGATATTTCTTTGATCGGTCATAATTTAAAGGCATATACAAAGTTCCAGTGATCTGTTCACCGTCAGCACCTTTATAACAGATTTTTTTTACCTCTGCCCTTTCGCTCTGTTTTATTGCAAGATTTGAGACATACAATGTTTTGCTCTTCTCATTACTTCTTTTGATCTTTACAGCAGGAAGTTGATTGTAGTTTTCCTGAATCCAGTAAAAATCATCTGTATACTTGATCTTTGCAAATTCAGTGATATGATCTTTCGTAGGAGGAATGATCACGGTCATTTTGTTATCTTTAAACCAGCCATAAGATTGCGTATTGGTCATCGGATTGCTTATTTTCAACAGAAGTCCCTGCTTGATGTCTATATACCTAAACTCTCTGGGATATTGCAACTCGGTTGAAATCCTTTCAAAATTCAGCAATTCAACAAAAGAATCTTTAAACTGATAAAGATCTGTTTTCAAATTACTTCTGAGATCCATACGGTAGACTTTTCCGCCATCGGTCCACAAAGCCTCGTGTGATGAGGTAAAGTAAGGTGTCGCAATTGCAGAAATATCTAATTCTTCCAATCTAAGACTTTGCGTATCAAATAGTTTCCACCCATCAGAATGCTCAATCAACAAATATTGTCCACTGGGAGATATTACTACCTTCTTCTGAACATCAGCAACGAAAGTATAAACATCAGTTACGGAATTCCATAAATAAAGTCTATCAGATCCATTACCAGCCGCTTTGTCCATCACATCCACCTGATATTTGTCCACAGCGTATTTCAGATACAAAGCATTTCCAAGTGCCGTTTCTCCAAAGTAATCAGGATGGGTAAGCAGAGTCTGCTCACCCTTCAAAGGATTCCAGTCGATCTGTACAGCCTTCCGGGTTGCACGCACATTCTTCGACAAATTAAAATCGGTACCGTACCAGACATCAACCAATCCTTTTTCTTTTGGAACCAAACGTGTTAATTTAAGGATCAATCTGTCGTCCGCTCGTGAAGTAATGACTGACATATCTTCGTAATCAACATACCGATCATCCTTAAAAGCATATTCTCTAAGATCTTCAGTAATATAAATTCGTGAAAACTTTCCCTCTTTTCGGGTGTTGATCACAAATCCCCCTTCTTTCATTCCGGAAGGAAAGACATTTTTCAATTCATCTGCAGTTGAATAGAGCTTTATCAGACCTCTGCCCTTCATCACCCAAACTTCATTCAACTGTTCTAATTTTCTCCTAACAATGAGCCTAGATCCATTAAACGAGAAGAATGATACACGATCCAAGGTCTGCAATAGATTTCCGTCAGGTGTGTAAAGTTCTAACTTGTTCTGCTCTTCCTTATTGTAATGAACCAGCAAAACATTATGTTTCTCATCATAATCAATGGTCTTCACATTCAGATAAACCGTTGATCTACCAGAGCGAAGGTCAATATATTCCATTCTGTTGCTACTGATGACCCCTACATGGTCTTTGACAAACATCCATCGGTTGATATCAGACCTTTCAATGACCTGCTTTGGGTTGGCTGTATTCTGGATGATCATCTTTCTTTTTTTTCCGTCACCGGTATCAGAGTAATATCCCAGCCATCTTCCGTTATCCGATGAACTTACCATTTTAACCTCTTCCGTTTCATCCACGAGCCTCTCCAGTTTTTGATAGTCCTGCCCTTTGACCCTTACCGAAATCAATGCTGAAATGAAGAATAAAAAAACAACAACAATTGATAATCTGATAAGATATCGATCATAGACTTCCGTCAGACAGTTCATAAGATCCTTAAAAAAACGAACTCTTTTCAATATACTCAAACACCATACTGCACCATTCTCCTCATTATCCCGCTTAGTACCCATCATTCTGAGGTTTCAGATTCGCATTCAGCAGCATTTCCTTTTGCGGAAGCGGCCAATACTGATGGAAGATCTGCCAGTTCGGTTTTACAGGTTTCAGCAGGCCAAGCTGGCCCCATCTTTTCAGATCCAGAAATCGACTGCCATGTTCAATAAAAAACTCTTTCCTTCTTTCATCTTTTATTTCATTCATAGCCTGTACCTGAGAAAGCGAAGTAGTTAATGCTGCAAGTCCTGCCCGTTGTCTGGTACGATTGATAAAAGGAACAGCCTCGCTTATTTTATTTTGCTTCACCAGGGATTCAGCCAGCATCAGGCACACATCTTCAAGACGATAGACGACCGAATACTCTGTCGTATTTGTAGCAGTGGTGATCTTGTATTTGGTCTGCTTGTAGTTGACCTGCGACCCGAAGGACACAGCTGTAAAATAATGCTGTCTTCGAAGATCATTCGCCGCAAAAGAATTGATCAGATCAGGATTCAAGATAAAAGCTCCCGGCGCTGAGACAAAATTATAGACACCGGCTTCTTTGGTGGGGTCATTGTTGTTCTTTGGCTTCAGCTGCCAGATGATATGGGGACTGCTTTTCAGGAATACCTTTGATAGATCGCTCTGGAAAGTGAATCCGGAAGTCTGCAGGATGGTCTGACACAATACTTCAGATTCCTGCCACTTTCCAAGGTTCATCTTTAGTTTCGCCAAAAGCACATAACCCACCGATCGGTTAGCATAGATCCTTTCCGCATTGCGGTAAGTCGACGGCATCAGGTTCACCGCCTCCGATAGATCCGTTTCCAGCTTTGTTAGAAACTCATTCATCGGCATTCTGGCCAATGTCGTATTATATACATAATCCGTCGTGTCGGTATAAGGAACCTCACCGTAGATCTGGTACAGATAAAAATACTGCAGACACCTGATGAACAATGCCTCGCCTGTTATCCGGTCTTTCACCTGCAATGAAAGGCTTTTCGACTTTTCAACACCTTCAATGATGCTGTTGGCCATATAGATCTGCTGATAGGCATTGTTCCAGATGGAACTCGCCGAGGTATTGGTCGCCAGCAGCTGATTATTGTAAACATCCACTATCCCGTTACTGCCTGTGGTGGAAACACAGGTGATGTCATCAGTGTAGGTCCCCAAAGCAAGACCTGCACCGTCAGCGGTACCCGAAATGACGGAGTTATTCCAGAGTCCCGAATACAGCCCTGCCAGTGCTGCTTCGGCAGTCTGTTCATCTTCAAATACAAGCTCTGTTGCAAGCTGGTTATTTGGAAAATCAGTTTCTATTAATTTTTCACAGGATACTGTGCTCAGCAGAACAGCCAGGACCATTGAAACCGTTATTTTTATGGTAAGTAAATTTCTCATTATAGTATTGATATTTTATTGATTAAATAATCCCAGGAGATCAGAAGGTCAGCTGAAAACCTACAGAATAGGTCTTAAGCGGCGGAAGATATCCTGTCAGTATAAACTCCGGATCCAGCCCGAAATAATTGGTGATGGTCAAAAGGTTCTGTCCCTGCACATACACCATGGCTTCCTTGATCCCCATTCTTTCGACAGGGATTCGGTAGTTCAACTGCAAATTTTTCAGTCGGATATAAGACGCATCACTCACTGCGGCCGTTGAGTTCTGAAACAACGCGTGCAGCGAACTTTTCTGAGGATCGTATCCCGCAGAATAAGCCATATACGTCCCTCCAGGATTAGAGGCTGACCAGACATCCAGCACTTCAACAGGCTGATTGCTCAATGCTCCTGGGATCAGCATCTGACGGTTATAATTCCAGTTTCTCTGCTTCACGAACTGAACGAGAAAAGAAGCCGACCAAGGTCCGAACCTGAAGTTATTCGACCATCCTCCGAACATTCTCACGCCCAGTTTCTCAACCACCCTGTTATCATCAGGACTTGTGACCTTGCCATCCCCGTTGAAATCCTTAAAACGATACAGTCCCGTAGTAGGATCGATACCATCATACTGATACACCTTTGCGATGGTGGTCGGATATCCTACCATATACTGACTGGCATAAGTAGAACCCTCAAGATTCGGAAAGTCCACCAGGACATTTCTAGGGATGCTGAGGTTTAAAGAAGTATCATAGCTGAATCGTGAAGACCTGACCACCCGAAAGGAGGTATCGAACTCCCAGCCTGTATTTCTGACCTTTGCAGGAAGATTGGACTGTATGGAAGCAAATCCCGTAGTTGCAGGAAGCGGGATTCCCACCAGCTGATTGGATGAGGTATTATCATAATAAGCCCCTGAAAAATTAACCCTACTATTCCAGAATCCCAGTTCCAAGGCCACTTCCTTCTTCACAGTTTTCTCCCAGCTGAAATTGGGATTGTACAGTCTTGAGGGATTTAATGCCGTCACGCCATTGTAGATATTTGATGAGACGGTATAGGTGTCCAAGTACTGGTAATCCCCTATCTTGTCATTCCCTGAAGTGCCGAGACTTCCACGAAGCTTACCTAAACTCAGCCATTTCAGATCCTTCAGCAACTTTTCCTCTGAGAACAGCCACGCCGCTCCCACTGCTCCGAAGTTCCCGAAGCGGTTCGCAGGTCCGAACCTGCTCGATCCGTCACGTCTTCCTGTTAGGTTAATGATATACCTCCTTTTCAACTGATAATTGAACCGTGCAAATACAGCGGTATAGTTATACTCCGTCTGAAGCTGATCCGAAATGGTCTTTGTCTTTGCCGTCCCTATATTGGAGATCAGCTGATTGCTTTCAAATCCTGTCCCCTGTATCGCACCCTGATCGGTGTTGGTCTTCTGCAAAGTGCTCCCGATCAGCATTTCAAAACGATGATCTCTGAAGGTATAATTCGCTACAATCTGCGGTTCCAGAATATATGAGAAGTTGGTCTGATTGTTTTTGGAGGATACAGAATTCAGGCTTGTCAATCCAGAAACCGGTGTGTACATCGTATGAGGTTTCAACGAACGCTCCTCAAAATTCTGATAGGTGATCCCGCCATTCATTTTCAGAGACAAGAACGGAAACAATTTATAGGTCATATTAAGCCCATTGTTAAAATACGCCGTCTTATTCAGGTATTCACTACGCAAAGAACCAACAGGATTGGTGAACGTTCCATTTTCCCAGTTGACATTTCCATCTGATGTATACAGTGCAGGTGCATTCGGACTCAGCATGATGCTACGTCGGGTCAGGTCTTCATTCTGAACATTGTTGCTGTTGAATGATAGGCTATTGACCAAAGTAAACTCCAATCTTCGATCCGGCGTAAAATAGCTGAAATTACTGTTGATGTTATTCGTCCTGTATCTGAAATCCGCAGGAAAAACGGTTGTCTGTTCCGTATGACCATAGCTGATCTGATAGGATGTCGTTTCAGAACCACCACCCAAAGACAGCTGCACCGCATAGGCATCAGCCGTTTTGCCGATGAGTTCCTGCTGCCAGTCCGTGTATCTGTTCTGATCCCATTTACCATTGACATCATACATCGTCGCAGGAATCGCAACATTGTCATTCTGAAAACCCTGCCTCCTCATCCCCAGATACTGCTCCGTATTCATCATCTCCATCCGCCTTGCAATATTGCTGAGCGAGTAGGAAGTATTCAGCTTCAGTTCAGACCTCCCCTTCTTACCTTTCTTCGTGGTGACAATCACCACTCCATTTGCACCACGACTCCCATAGATCGCAGTGGCATCAGCATCTTTCAACACCTCAAAACTCTCAATATCATTCGGATTGATCGCATTCAAAGGATTGATGGAAGACCACGGCAGAATAGACGAACTATACAGCGAAGGCGTTTCAGAAGTCTGAGGCACACCGTCAATGATATACAAAGGCTCATTCCCCTCACGACGGATACTGTTCTTGCCCCTTATCTGAATATCAAATCCACCTCCCGGTACTCCCGAGTTCTGCGTAATCGAAACCCCGCTCATTCTCCCCTGCGCTGAAGCAAGGACATTGGTGACTGGCTGGTTCTCAATATCCTTTACCCCAATCTTAGCAATACTCCCCGTTCTCTCCTTATCCCGAACCTTATAATATCCTGCATTAAGAACCACCTCCTCTATTGCTTTCTCTTTAGCATTAGGATTCTCCTTACCCAATGAGACATCAACAGCTACTCTATCTCCTAAAGAAACTTTTCGTTCAGGATAATCAGGATGCTTAAATACAAGAATAGAATTCTCACCTGACACCTGAACCCTATAAATACCTGAACTATTAGTAGTAGCAACCGTATCACTACCCTCCTGAAATATACTTACCCCTGAAATTGGTTTATTATTAGTATTATCTGTAACAGTGCCTGTGATCACACGCATCTGCCCTATTGCTACGCCGGAGGCGAGCAAGGTGAAGCCAAAAGCCAATTGGATATGACTCAGGCTGCAAAAGTTTTTTTTCATACTTTTGAATAGATTTAATTCGTTAAATTTTAGGCTCTCTTCTGCACTGCGTAAATTCCACAATACTTATAGTGCTAAGAAGAGGGCTTTCTTGTTTCTATGGTTAGTTCTTCTTTACACTTTCTGTTCCTTAAAAATTCAGTTTTATTTTTAGCATAGACATAGTTTACTGCGATGATGCTCAGGAGGAAGTCTCATTAAAGACATAGCAAAACCTCCTGCCCCAGCACATCTTAAAAAATTAATATGAATGAAATTTGTGTCCCGTGTAAGCTTTAAAGCCGCAATGAGTTGTACACCCCATTGTATCGTGCAGTCTGATACTATATCTTGAGGAAGCGGCTTAGTTTTAATTGTAGAGAAAAGCGGACAGCATTGAGAATAAAAACGGCGTGAAACTCTACAAATCAGCTTTTGAGGCACTGGTATACCATGAGACAGATAAGAGAGCTCACGCCTAGGTCGTGAGCTTAATACTTATCCTCTTGTCTCAATTAAAAATTACCAGTTTTCAAAAGCAAGATTCTAAGCAATAGCTTCTTAATTTCTTTGAAGTATCGCAAAATTACTTTAATAAATAATCTTTTCCAAATATAAAACAATTTTCTAAATACAGGACTATAGTCCTTAGTTTTTTATTGTGATTTTGCATCAATTTGTTATATGCACGATACCTTAGACGAGATAGAACGTTATATTATTACAAAAATTAGAGACATCAGAGAAGAAAAAGGTATAAGCCAAACTTCTCTATCGTTAGCTATTGGAAAAAGCACAAGTTATATTTCAGATATAGAAGCGCAATCAAAAACTGCAAAATACAATGTCAAAAGTTTAAATTTGATAGCTATTGCTCTTGGATGTTCAATCAAGGATTTTCTTCCGGATAGTCCTATACGTGAAGATAAATATGATTTTGTAAAAGAAATTGAAATAGAGAAAAAATCCTGATGAGAGTTGAGTCAACTCAAAGTGCAAATTCATTCCACAAATGTGCCTAAATTTCCAAGAAAATGACCCAAGTTTAGAATCACAATGGAGGGCAATTATATTGTTTGGGAAGAATTCTGCGACATATAAATTTGCCTTTGGGAAAATACTTTTAGAATTAGCTTCGAAAGAAACAAACACTTTTTCACTTAAAGAAATCTCGCCGCTTTTTGTAAATAGCATTTTAGAACATCTCAAAAAAAACGATAAACAAGGAAACTCTCATTCTAGTACATTTTTAAATGCTTGTCGAAAATACAACAATGGCGATATTGATTATGATAATCTGCTAAATGTTACGGAAAAATATGGATTTGTAAATGTTGTTGATGCGTTTCAAAATGTAAATGGAGGGATTATCGCAAACAAATTTTACGAAAAAGATTACAACGGAGCCAACAAAAAGATTGTATTAAGAGATGAATTGTTGAACCTCAAGGAAAGTATTCAATTTACCAATTTCAATGAAGAGGTAGAAGCAAGATGGAATCTTGTAGAAACTGCTTGGAACCTAAAAGTAAACCCAAATCTACTTGAGGTAAAAATTGATGAAGATTTGCAGACGCTATTTATTGAAAGTGATTTTATGAGAAGAAAAGATATCTCCTCTGCAAAAGCTTCGTTAAATGGATATCAGAAAGGTAAATGCTTCTATTCTTTTCAGGATATTTCAATAAACTCGGGAGATGAGAATTTGTGCGCGATCGACCATTTTTTCCCTCATGTTCATAAAACCAAGATAAATGAATCGGGTGCAAATGTAAATGGAATCTGGAATTTGGTTTTATCGGATAAATTTGTAAATCTTTCGAAGAGTGCAAAAATTCCCGAAATAAAATACTTGGAAAGGCTACACACTAGAAATGAATTCTACATTGCAAGCAAACATCCCTTGGGAGAAACAATAGTAAATCAGACTGGAAGAACTTCATCAGACAGAAAACGTTTCTTACAAAAGCAGTACGATTTATCAGTAAATTTATCGCTTCAAAAATGGAAACCTATAATTGAACTCCAACCTCTTTTCTAATGAAAGATTTCACCACAATATCTAACGATAGAATTTTATACAAAGGAAAATATTTCTTCATAATAGAAGATGGTTTTCCTGTGTCCCCAGGTCATTTATTAATAATTTCAAACGAAATTAGAAAGGATTTTTTTGAACTTACAGATGAAGAGAAAAATGACCTCCCAAAAATGATTGAAAAAGCTAAAGAACTTATCTTAGCTAAACATCAGGCCGACGCATACAATATAGGAATGAATTGCGGAGTTGACGCAGGACAAACAGTTTTTCATTTCCATTGCCATCTAATTCCAAGATACAAAGGAGATATGGAAAATCCAAGAGGTGGTGTTCGCCACGTTATTCCGAGTAAGGGAAGTTATTAGAATTTAGTTACTTAGATTTTTTTTTGTTATTACGGAAAAGCATAATTTCATGATTTAAAACCTGTTTACCTTTACTTTTATTAACAATCAATTTATTTGGTCAGCTATGATACCGAAAGCAAACGGATTTCCAATTAATTCTGTAAATTTGAGAACTGCTTATTACGCTTAATAAAGTAATTAAACTTATTTCATATTTTTAACAATGGGAAAACCGTACAGCGAAGAACTATTAAGAATTAACAACACATATCATTGGGCGTTAGATGTTGAAATAGAAAATTTAGAAGATTATACTAATGTATTGTGCGAAAAACCTCTATTTATAATAGGCTCTGGTGGATCATCGAGTGCGTGCGCCCTTTTTACACTATATCACCAGGAACAAGGATTAATTGCGTCGGATATCACTCCTTTGGAGTTGCAATATTCAAAAAAAGCAGTTAATAAAAATTCAAACGTAGCGTTTATTAGCGCAAGTGGTAAAAATTCTGACATTTTATTAGCCTTTGACACTGCAGTTTCGTTAGAGCCAAATTTTATTTTTAGTTTAATCCTGAAGAAAAATTCTCCTTTAGCTAATAAAAGTAAAAAATATAGTATTAGCAAAATTCTTGATTTTGATAATCCAGCTGGTCAAGATGGATTTCTTGCAACAAATTCATTGGTTGCATACTTTACATTAGTATCGAGGATTTACAATGATAAACCATCACTTAGCAACCTAATACCTGATAATGATTTTATTCGCAGCGTTATATCATTTACAGACCAATTGTATGAAGAATTTACTATAGTTGTTTTATACGGCGGTTGGGGTAAGCCAGTTGCTATTGATTTAGAATCAAAATTTTCAGAGAGTGGGATTGGAAATGTACTTCTGTCCGACTATCGAAACTTTGGTCATGGAAGGCATAACTGGTTTGACAAAAAGAAAATTCAATCTGCAATTGTGGCAATTATTTCAAAAGATGAAGAAGAGATAGCTCAAAAAACATTGGATCTATTACCTTCCGAAATTCCAAAACTGCTCATTAAATCAGAGGAAAAAATGGGGAATGCAAGTCTTGAGCTTTTAGTAAAGTCGTTTTATCTAGTAAAGGAAGTAGGCAAAACGAAAGGGATTGATCCGGGAAGACCAGGAGTACCACCATATGGAAGTAGTTTATATAATTTAAAATATTCAAAGCTCTTCCGTGAAAACGCCGGGACTTCTGCAAAATTAAAGAATGCAGTCATGAGAAAATATGGAAATCTTGGTTTTCTTGATGATGAAAAGTCATTTTTACTCTGGAAGGATGCATATGAAAGATTTAGAAAAAAAATCAACTCCACGAAATTTAGAGGAATCTTTTTAGATTATGATGGTACTCTATGTTCTGCAGAAGAACGATTTGTAGCTCCTCGCGTAGAAATAATAGAAAAGTTAAATTTCTTTCTGTCGCAAGGCATTGTAATTGGAATCGTGACAGGGAGAGGTAAGTCTGTTAGAGTAGAACTCCAAAAATTTGTGGAAAAAAAATATTGGCAGAATTTGATTATTGGATACTACAATGGTGCTCAAATCTCATCATTGGAAAACAATTCGATGCCTATTAAAGATAATTCAGAGCCTCTATTTCATGAAATAGAGAAGACATTACTTGCAGAACCTTTAGTATCAGAATATATTAATATTGATATTAGACAGGGGCAGGTTACAGTAATTGTAAAAGATAAAAAGGAGTCCAAAATAGTGAAGTCAGTCCTTTTGGACTTATTGTATAATAAGTTCAAATTTAGAATCCAAATATTGGAATCTAGTCATTCGATAGATATCATTTCTGCGAATACTTCTAAAAACTTAATTTTTGATTATTGCGACGAACATTTTGGTTTAGGGTTCTCTTATTTATGCATCGGAGATCGTGGAAAATATCCAGGGAACGATTACCAGTTGCTGTCAAACGAATTCTCTTTAAGTGTTGATAAGGTATCTAATGATCCGCATTCTTGCTGGAATCTTGCTTCAAAAGGAATAAAATGTGTTGAAGCAACATTGGAATATTTTAACGCTATCACACCAGTAGAAAAATCATTATTTAAAATCAAATTTTAGCACTATGAGAACAGCTTTAGCTGAGCGGTTATTGATAGAAATAATGCAATGGGACAATACACAGATTCGTGTAGAACGTCCCTTACTTCAATCTTTATCGACCTTCAAATATAACGAATATCAACAATTTTCAATTGGAACAAGGTTCATCGAAAGTTTAGTAAAATGGCTAAAACAATTTGAAACATTAAGCGAGCGAGAAATTGCATATACCTTTTTAAAAGATAAACTTATTTTTATTTCTAATGATCAAATGTTGCATTTGGTTAATACTACATTTAGCGATAAAATCAATCCGTTTCTTATCTCCAAAACTGCGACTAAACTTAATATAAGCCCGTATCTTAAAAAAAGAATTGTTGACAGCGACGAGTATAATGAACTTATGAGAACAAGTTTATTCATCGGACTTAGCGATGGGTCAAGGATAGATCAACTACGCAGATATTGCGGTCTAGATAACGAACAAGTTATTCCCACATATCAAATAAATGAGGATAAAGTTACCGACATGCTAAAAGAACTTCATAAGAAATATCCCAATTCCGCATACAATACAATATTTTTAGTTGATGACTTTACCGCAAGTGGAACAAGTTACTTTAGGATTGAAGCTGACAACTCATATAAGGGAAAAATATTTAAAACCTTACGTGATATTTTTCAACCTAAGCACGATAGCCATCTGCACAAATTAATAGATATGACTACTCGAATTGACGTTAGAATAATATTCTACATTGCTACCGAGGAGGCCATTGACAAATTGAATGCTGAAATTTTAAAATGGAGAGATGAAAATAATTTTAACTTTAATTATAAAATCGAAGTTATTCAGACAATTGAGAATGATGTCAAAATTGATCAGATTAAAGACAAAGAATTTTACGAACTTTCTGAAAAATATGTTACATCCGATATAATTGATGAACATTTTGTAAAAGCTAAACACGAAAAGCACTTTTTAGGTTACAATGAGTGCGCACTTCCTTTAATCTTAGTTCATAATACACCAAATAACTCACTACCCCTATTATGGTGGACCAAAAAGAATAGGATTGGTTTATTTCCACGTGTAACAAGACATAAATAAAATGAGTACTAAATTAAGAAATCCATTTAAGATAAGGGCAACTGAAAAAATTGATTCAGATGCAGGATTCTTGAAATTGTTCAGTCCGTTAGTTCTAGAATCGTTGGAAGAAGCTAACCAGCAATCTAAATTATGGGAACATGTTGTATATGTACATAGCTCACCGGGCGCAGGAAAATCCTCTCTAATAAGAGTTTTTGAACCTTCTTCATTGAAAATACTTTTAAATGCGAAATCAGCTCCTGATTACAGAGAGTTGTTTAACTCACTCAAAAAAATAGATGCAATCGATGACCAAGGCATTAAAGCGCTTGGGGTAGTTCTTCAGTGTACAAGAAATTATGAAGTGCTAGAGGAGCTTAATATTTCTGATGCTCTGAAAAATAGATTATTTTTTTCCCTGTTAAATTCTAGGATTATACTTGCAACTCTTCGAAACATCTGCATCTTAAAAGACAAAAAGTTTCCAGATGATTTAAACTGTATTGATTTTACATATGACAATGCACATAATTATTTCCGCAGCCTTGTCGTACCATGTACCGGAAAGCAGCTTTACGACTGGGCATCAGGTATTGAAAGAGCAATATATAAAACAATAGACAGTTTCCTACCTATCAAGGAAAATGAAGTAGAAGGTAACGACGAACTTTTTGCTCTTGAAATTTTAAATCCAAATAATCTTAAAGTTGATGGAAAAGAATTTTTTGAGAAGATTCTTTTCGTACTTGATGATGCTCATAAATTTACTACCAATCAAAGACTTATTCTAAAAAAATATCTTGCAGAAAAAAGGAGCAATTTTACAATCTGGATTTCTGAAAGACTCGAAGCACTTGAACCTGTAGAAAATCTTGGGTCATTTGAAGGAAGGGATTATAATGAAATTAATCTCGAAAATTTTTGGAGAAAACACGCGGGTAAATTTGAAAAGATTTTAGGAAATATATCTGATAAACGGGCAAGTATATCTACTGATGATGTTTCTTCTTTCCAGAACTATCTTCTTGCAGACTTGAATGAAGAAGAGCACAAAGAAACCTTATCTTTATACATCCACAATAAGTTGGAAAGCCTTGAAGAAATATCAAAATTTAACACGAAATTCTCTCAGTGGATACAATATCTTACAGCTTATTCAGACAGTGAATATCAAAGAGCTATAAAGATTGCTGCTGCTGAAATTCTAATTTACAGATCGTTAGGTAAACAACAGCTGAGTTTTGATTTCCCCATGACATCAGAGGAACTTGAAGACAAGCTAAGTTCGGAAATTATTTCTACGGCACGACTATTTCTTTCGAAAGAAACAAACATTCCATATTATTATGGTTTTCAGACTCTTACAAAACTATCCTCATCGAATATAGATCAATTCTTGAGTTTCTCCAGTGTTCTTTTTGAAGAAATGATTTCCAATAAAATATCGGGGAAAAATATTACCGTAAATGATTTTGAGCAGGATAAATTAATAAGAGAGGTTGCAAAACAGAAGTGGAATGAACTAGACAAAATTATACCTTTTAGTAAACAAGTTAAAAATTTTCTAAATGCACTTGGTGAGTTTTCTAAAAACGAAACTTATAAAGCTAATGCCCCATACGCACCAGGAGTTAACGGATTTGGAATGAAAACTTTGTTGGCTCAAACCCTGTTAGAAAAAGAACAATATTGGTATAATAATTCAGTTTACGATCCTCTGGTTGATGTAATTTCAACTTGTGTAGCGTATAATCTTTTAGAGATACAAAACGTAAATCAAGGTAAAAAGGGTCAGGTATGGGATGTCTATTACTTAAATAAATGGCTTTGTGTCATATTTGATTTACCATTGTCGTCCGGAGGATGGCGATCGAAAACACCTAATGAACTAATAAAATGGACCAAGAAAAATTAAATAGACGTTGGAATCCTTACGTATTATTGGATGATGAGACAGTAAACGAATTGTGGATAGATCATTTTAGTAAAAATGATGGAAAAACGCTATTCATATTGGGGAAAGGTTTTGATGGCAGAATGAATCTTTGTATTGAAAGCTTATTGAATAAGTGTCCAGATTTAGATATTTCGACGATTCTTATCAATTTTGATGAAGGTAAGAGCTCCAATTCTCATGAATATGCAGATTTGGTTACTGAAAACGTAACTCAGCTAGAACAACTCCTGACAAATAGAACTCTCGATCACAAAAATATTCAGCTTTGGAACAGGCGTGGGAAAAAAAGACGAAGAATCGGTGATAGAGAAGCTGCAAATTTATTTAATGATTACGATGCAATAAAAGATTATGATAATATCGTAGTTGATATAAGTGCTCTACCACGTGGAATCTACTTTTCTCTAATAGGTAAACTCTTATCTTTAATTGACGAATATTGTAAAGACTTTTCTATAAATCTATTTGTTTGTATTGCAGAAAATGCTTCCATTGATAACTTAATACAGGAGAACAGTATTGATGAAGATATTGATTATCTTTTTGGCTTTGGCGGTGAAATCAGTTTGGAGGCAAATTCAGATAAACCGCTGATTTGGTTTCCAATTCTAGGAGAAACCAAAACACAACATCTCCGTAAAGCTTTTAGTAAAATTACGGAATCTAAAGATAGACTATATGAGATATGCCCTACTCTACCATTCCCTTCAAAAAACCCAAGAAGATCAGATACAATATTTAATGAGCATCACGAGTTAATGTTTGACGAACTAAATACAGAACCTCAAAATATCATGTATGTTCATGAAAGAAATCCTTTTGAGGTTTACAACAAATTATCCGAAGCAGTAAGTAACTATCAAGATTCTTTAAAAATAATAAACGGTTGTAAGGTAGCCCTATCCACATTCTCAAGCAAACTGCTCTCAATAGGCACTTTATTAACAGCTTTTGAAAACAAAGATAGTGTAGGTATTCTTAATGTTGATTCTCAAGGTTATAAAATTGTTGATAAAAATTCCTTGAAAAATTTGAAGTCAGAAAGCGAACTTTTTGTAACTTGGCTCACTGGAATACCATACAATGATACAAGCAAATAAATTAATAGGTGGGCCTTCAACTATCTTAGGAGCAGGCCTTGTAGCTTTAGATGTAATATTAAATGGAGCTCCAACCACACCTGCAAAATTATGCGCAGGTGGATCTTGCGGAAATGTTTTAACAATACTATCTTTTCTAGGATGGAGTTCTAAGCCGATTGCTAGACTGTCTGACAATGGTGCAACAAAAAATTTATTTAAGGACTTTAAACAGTTCACAGTAAACACATCATTAGTAACTAAATCTAATGATGGAAAAACTCCAATTATTATACACAGAATACTTAAAGATAAGGATGGTAATTCTCAGCACAAATTTGAATTTAAAATTCCTGGAACAAATGTCTGGTTACCTATGTATAAACCTGTACTGGCGAACTACGTAGATACAATTGTTAATAAACAACCTAAATGTGAGGTTTTTTATTTTGATAGAGTTTCAAGGTCAACCATCGAACTAGCTAGACATTATTCTGAAAATGGAGCATTAATTATTTTTGAACCATCCTCTTTAAAAGATGACAAACAGACAATGGAATGTTTAGAGTTAGCTCACGTAATCAAATTTTCTAGTGATCGCATAAATAATTATTCAGATTTATTTCCTGTAGCTAACGCTTTACTGGAGATTAAAACTTTAGGAAAGGATGGTTTAGAGTACCGTCTCAAGTCATGTGATCAAAAAAATTGGAAAAAAGTTCCATCCTATAAATTTGAGAATATAAAGGATTCTGCAGGTGCTGGAGATTGGTGTACTGCAGGAATAATAAATGAAATAGGTTTTCAAGGACTTAAATCTTTTTCTATTTCAACAGAAGATCAAATCATAAATGCACTAAAAGTTGGTCAAGCTTTAGGAGGACTAAATTGTATGTTTGACGGTGCCAGAGGACTTATGTACAACATGGATTATAACACTGTTATTAAAGTATTGGAATCAATTGCATCTAATAAACCAGTTAGTAATACTTTACCCGTAAACACTCCAAAAGCGAACATACTGACAGTAAAAAATTTGGAATTTAATACATTGTTATAACTTACAAGAATTTGAATTTTTTAGAAATATCTTGAAAATTTGAAAAGCAGGTTATTACAGAACGATTTAGCAAAATACCAAGAGATATTGAATAAATTGGATGACTAGATTAGTAATTTGGATATGTTAAGATGCCTTCCATCAAATAATTGTTGACAAGACAAGGTAGATGAAAATATATTATTTAACAATTTACTTATTAAGAAAACTGAATTAAAAATCGCAACCTTTTTTCAAAAAACATAGCAAAGCCAAGCCAAGGAGTATTTTAGAAATAGGGTTGCTCCAAATTCCGCAAAAATGCGTTTCCGACCCCAGGGAGGAATTGCATTTTTGCCGCCCGATTTTCCTTCAGCCATTTCCAATGTTAAAACTCAAACAAATCAACCTGCAAAGTCAATAGACCTTGCAGGTTGTTAAAAAATTATATCAATTTACTTACTCCCTTCTTCCAGACTTCCGCAAAAGCATAATCACGACTCTCCTATAACTTCTTTGGCTTCTTAAAAGAAAACACAATTCTCCCTATCGCCTTGTCAAAAGTAACATAGCCCTGATAAGACTTACCTTTTCTACTCTCCAGCCCCTTGATATAAGCTGTTTCCCCTGCCATTAACTTATCCATCTGCCATCGACGAAGCTTGACCCCTCTGAAGTGTGAAGGAACTCCTCTTTCAGAATGATATACTTCGCTAAAACCAGAACTTCTAAACTTATTCTCAAACAAAAACTCCACCCATTGCCTATCCGCATTGAACTGCACCGCTGCAGAAAAAAACTTTCCTTTCTTCGATACCATATTTTCAATAAACAAAGGTTTACCTTCACGAAGCACCTGTTTCTGTTCCAAATCCAAACTCACCCCGCAAAGCACATCAGGAATCCTTACAAATTCCATCCTCAAAGAAATCAGTTCATTGGTCAGCCTGTCCAAACTTATCAATGAAGGAATTATCTCACACGTAACCGCATCGATAAGATCCACCACTCTGCCCATATTGCCAGAAGTCAAAAGATTGACCCTATCTTGCTTTGTAAACTTATGCCCTTTAAACTTCTTTCTGAAATCCACTTTCTTAAGAACCCGATACACCTTCACAAACAATTCTCCATCATCATCGATCCGCAACTGCAACCGTGCATCAATCTGACTTACCGTTACCCCATCTTTAAAAAGTATCGGGATCAACATCGGTGTCTTATATCCCTTTAACAAAGACTCCAATGCACCAATCTCTTCCAACTTTTCCCTGTCAAGACCTAATTCATCCATCTTCTCCCACGGAACATCTTCAATCTGATAGCGGTATTGAGAACTACTATTACTAATAACTAACCCGTTACTAAGACCCTTCTTCAAAACTGAGGGCTCATTTTCAATGGTTTTCTTATTTCTGATTTCATTGACCGCTTCAATAGAAACCTCAACCGCTTTCAGATCTTGTCTCTCACCCTCCGATAAACAATCAATGTACTCTTGTAAATCTATAGCTGTATCGTGCGCCTCAAATTCCCTCACTTTAAAAAATGAATATTCAGACGGATTTTTCAGCTGATGATAAAAATCCGAATAGAAGTCCGTAAAAGAATCCTTCGCCGAATCGATTTGCATAACCGAATCAACTTTGTTGCGGTTCGGCTGAACGTCTATCAAATTTCCATTGTGTCCGATGCCCTGTACAATTCCGATTGAATTGCTACTGTGACGAAGTACCAATAAAGTATTGACTTCTGAAATTGCCGTGTGATTTCCTATTTTGTTCATGATCTTTATTTTATATATTATTTGATCCTATTATTTTTCGATTGCTTATTATTTTACTACTCATATCATCCCATCATCCGCAAATGAATAATGAGAATCCGTAGTCAGGATTACATGATCCAGCAACGTCATACTCAGTATTTTTGCAGCCTCTTTAATCTGTACAGTCATCTTAATATCACAACTTGACGGCTTTAAATTTCCTGAAGGATGATTGTGGGAAACAATGATCCCCGAAGCATTGCAGAGAAGTGCCGCTTGCATAATAATCCTGACATCTACCAATGTCGAAGAAATGCCGCATTCCGATATTTTCTTGATCCCCAATACCTTATTCGCCTGATTCAGATACAGCGCAAAAAACGATTCCCTGTAATCCATTTGTTGCGCATCAAAATGCGCCCTAAAAACATCCACTGCATCTGCTGATGACGATATAGACCTTTCACAATTTCCCTTTCTTGAGTAGCTCAATTTAATTTCGTTGACAATATTGAATTTCATATTTCCTGCTCCGAGTGTGGCGGAGACCTGTTTTTCCCGCACTTACATTTAAAAACCTGTAGATTCTGTAATTGCAGCTTGAAGGAAATTTTGACCTTTTTCTATTCTTTATTTGAGCGTATCATCTGATGAACTACTTTTAATTTCTTTTAACAAATTCATTTCTAATAACATCGGATGAATTGTTTTATAAAAGAAATCTGATTAAACGATTTGTAAGAATGTGATCAAGTGATTTATACCAATGTCTTTTGAGATATTTTATACCAACATCTGATAAGATGATTTATACCAAGAGAATCATAAGGATCAAAATTTCAATGAACTGCATTTGCATCTTGTGAGGTTTCTGACTTTTTCTATGCACATAACCATTCAGGCAGGCACAAGGAAAACTGCAATCAATACCTGGAAAACAATAAGAAAGAACATTGATGGAAGCTTGAAATATTTTTGCGGAGGCTCTGGGATGTCCGATCCCGGATACCCAAAAAGATTTTTTTCCGCAGTGACAACGGAATATATTTGCTATAGAAAATCAGGTGACCCCAGATGCAAGTATAGCAATCAGATTATGATCAGCGAATGATGTTGTGAGAAATAAGAAAGAAGATACCGGATGATCCATAGAACGAAGAAATGTTCTCAAATTAATAAAAGTGGAAAAGGCATTCTCATTAAGGAGGAACTTACAAAAATTCCAGCACAGTGAACAAATGCGGAAAACACAAATAAAAAATAATTTTATTAGTGTATCGTTAGCCCTTACAAGGTCAGGTCGTTTTCTTCAGCAACACTAGTAACTGATGCTATTCTATTTTTAAGATATTCTATGACAGTCGTGGCAGTAAGGCCATGGATCAATATTGAAAAAAGCATTGTCAAAGAATCAATAGACCATCTTGATGATCAAAATTGAAATAGATCCAATATATCACTTTGCTGCACTTCCAGCTACAGGATGAATAAGACACATCGTGAAACCTTTTGTAACAAAGCTTTTAGAACATACTACTCCAAAATTATTTCAACGAATGACTGGTTTTCCCGCCGTGATGGAAACCATGCGATATGTGTAACGGTAAAATAATCTCTGTTCCTGCACAGCTCATTATTTTGATTTTCCGAAAGAAGTCCGGACACAGACAGAGTTTCTCCGATTCGCGGAAGGAAGGGAAGATTCCATTTGATTTTGACTGACGAACTATTGTGACATAAGTACATTTTCATGATTTTTATTCGAAGTTAATACATTTACATTTTATAGATGAAAAAAGTGGGAATAAAGTAATAGTCTGATAATCAAATTTGAGCGAAATAATGATGCAAATAAAAATCACTTTATAAACTCTAAGTTTAACACATCTAACAGAATAACATACTTATTTATAAGTGGAAGGAACAGATGTTGTCAGTGCAAGAAGGGCTGTCATAATACGAACGCTGGCAATAAAGAGGAGTTTAATTTAGTATTTTCTATCAAAAGCATTTGTTTTCCTAAAGTTGTCAATCCTCATAAAACTCTGACACCTTATGTGTCTTGACGGTGCCAACTCGAGGTTTTGAAAATGATTCACGTATAAAATATGGCAACAATACCCAAATTGAGATGATTTAAATTTATGTATTATTTAATAAAAAAACCGAATAAAATAGAATATATAGCTGATGATCTAATGGGCAATTGGATTTAAGTCAAAGCTATTATTAAACTAATAAACATACAGAATTGCGTTTAAAAAAAGGAAACCAATAATGGTTTCCTTAAACTTTATGCAACGGAATACATAGAATTGTATGAGTTTAAAATAGATCAAACACTTTGCCAAATGTTAAATAATATTCACTCCCTGTTAAATGAATGTTAATTTTAAAATGATCATAGTATAGTAAAGGCCTCGATGTGAGTCATTTCTAAAAGTTAGACCACGTTATTATATTCTTCGTGTAAATCCAACCAAATAGTTTTAATTTCACTTATCATTGTACTACAATAGAGCATTCGTAATTATTGTGATTTTTCTATATGTTAAAAAGAATGGTCATAATTATTTACTTAAATTATAATAGCTTAATGCCATATTAAAGGCGATAAATAATCAGCTATTTTTGTCCTAAAAGAGTTTTCCCTCAAATTAATAATATTAGCATATATTCTCAATTTGCAATATCATGAGTGGTTCTGTAGATTCTTTCGAACATTCCGATATTTTATTAATTCCCAAAACCTGATTCGCCTGATTAAGATACAGTATGAAAAAAGATTCCTTTTGGCCCATTTATCCGCATCAAAATGTTCTCTGAAAATATCAACTGCATCTACTGATAACGTTATAGACCTTTCATAATCTCCTTTTCTTGAATAGCTCAATTTAATTTAGTTGAAAATTTTGAATTCATTCTTTTTTGCTACGAGTACCGCGGTGACCCGTTTTTCTCAACATTTTCAAGTAATATATTTTTTTTAATTAGTTAATGTTTTACGATAATTAATTATATATTTGCATTAACAAATTAATTGATTATCCCATGAATCAGAATAAGAACGTTTCAAAGATCCTGTATTATCTGTGCATTTTATTATCAGCAGGCTATCTCCTTACATTCATCTATTCGGTATTTTGCCTGTTAACAGGTTTTGCTGTTACACCCTATAAGGACGATTTATATCTGCACATTAATTATCCATTTATTGAACAGCCATTTCTGAACATCGAAAACAATTATCCCTATATCATCCTGTCTTTTTTACTGGTTTTAGTAACCTACGGTATCTTTTTCTGGCTGTCGGCAAAAGTATTTAAAGTCTTTTTTCAACATAAGTTATTTACCGAGGAAAATATAACACAACTTCAAAGGTTTTACCGTTATAATATTTTTCTTCCTTTACCCATTACAATTATTGCCAGTTTTTTTGTTGAAGTGGAAAGCGTTATTTGGGGACTAGTCTTTATCCACTTTATGTTAGGAATTTTCTGTTTTTTCCTCGCCAATATTTTTAAACAGGGATTACATTTACAAAACGAACAAGATCTATTTATATAAAAATGCCAATTATCATCAACTTAGACGTTATGCTTGCCAAACGAAAAATGCAGAGCAAAGAATTGGCAGAGAAACTGGGAATCAGTACTGTCAACCTCTCAGTTCTTAAAACGGGAAAAGCAAAGGGTGTGCGTTTCGATACCCTGGAAGCCATCTGTAAAGCTTTGGAATGTCAACCCGGAGATATCCTGGAGTATAAAGAGGAATAAATCAAATATTCAAAAAGCTTTGGTGGCTTTTGGTCGCAAAGCTTTACCGTAAACATTTTACACACACAAATTTGAAAGCAATGGAAACGTTGCCAGGATATCTGTACCCTAAAATCAATCCTATGAATACTTTAAAAATCAACAATCTAAACCTCAATTACAAAAATGGTTTTCAAGCTATTAAAAACATTTCTTTAGAAATAGAAAACGGCATGTTCGGTTTATTAGGACCCAATGGCGCCGGAAAATCATCTTTAATGAAAACCATTGTCGGCCTGCAGAAACCGACTTCAGGAAATATCATCTTCAATGGCATTGATGTTTCTAAAAACCCTGATCATATTAAACAAAATCTCGGATTTCTTCCCCAGGATTTTGGCGTTTATCCCAAGGTATCGGCTTACGATCTTTTGCAGCATATCGCCATTTTGAAAGGAATTACAGACAGTTCCGAACGGAAAGACCAGATTTTAAAATTATTAGAAAAAGTCAATCTTTCTGATTTTAAAAATAAGGAAGTTCATACCTTTTCCGGAGGAATGAGACAGCGTTTCGGAGTTGCTCAGGCTTTGCTGGGTAATCCAAAAATCATAATTGTGGATGAACCGACTGCCGGTTTAGATCCCGAAGAACGAAACCGTTTCAATTCATTGCTCAACGAGATTAGTAATGATGTGATCGTCATTCTTTCTACTCATTTGGTTGAAGATGTCAGAAATCTTTGCTCCAAAGTTGCGATTATTAACAAGGGAGTACTTCTCAGACAGGGAAAGCCAAACGAACTGATTACCGAATTGGAAAACAAGATCTGGTCAAAACCTATTGATAAAACTCAATTGGAAGATTACCGATCCAATTACAGGATCATCAGTCAGCAATTGATTGAAAGAGAATTATACATCACTGCATTTTCGGAACAGCCGCTTCCAGATTTTTCTTCGGTACATCCTTCATTGGAGCAGGTTTATTTTAACACGCTCACTCAAAAACCATAGTTATGAATGTCTTATTTTTATTTGAGGTCAAACGTCTTGTAAAACGTTGGCCTGCACACCTTGTTGCCTTAATTTTAGCATTGATCGGGATTTTCTGCGGAAACCAGTTCAATCTTACGGTTGGCGAAGGGATTTATTTAAATTCACCTTACACCATTGGTTTTATGACCGGATTGTTGAGTCTTGTCATTATCTTTTTTGCGATCATTTTTGCCACTCAGATTCTTTTTAAAGATTGGGATTCAAAGTTCGACGTCCTTATTTTTTCCTATCCTTTTTCGAAACGAACATATTTACAGGGAAAATTTCTCACATTTTTTCTACAGACTTTTTTAAGTTTTACATTTTTAATGATAGGCTTTGTGATCGGACAAAATTTGCGGACAGGAAGTGAAATCCAACCGTATTTTAATTTTTGGTATTACTCCTACCCTCTTTTGATCTTTGGAGGAATCAATTGTTTTATAGTCTGCAGCTTTTTATTTTTCATCTCGTTCACTACGAAGAAAAAGCTTCTGGTCGTTGTCGGCGGGCTGTTTCTTTACGTTCTTTATATGATTATTCTGGTGTTTTCCAATTCACCGTTTATGGCAGGAAGCTTACCGCAATCATTGGAAACACAGCAATTTTCGGCAGTAATTGATCCTTTTGGAATGTCATCCTACTTTTTTGAAGCAAGAACGTTATCCGCTCAGCAGAAGAATGAACTGATTGTTCCGCTTTCGGGATATTTATTAATCAACAGGATCGTTTTTCTGATTATTTCGGTGTTGTTATTATTATTGACTTACAGGTTATTTTCATTCTCAACAATTGGTCAAAACAAAAATAAAAACAGGAACAAAAACCAGATAACGAGTGTTTCTTTTATTCATAATTTAGGGCAATTTACCACCACAAAATCAGTTTTTGGAATTTCTGCCGGGATAAAATCTATTTTGTCATTTGCGAAAATCGACCTCATTTACCTTTTTAAAAGCATCACTATTGTCGCTGTTTCAATACTGCTTTTGTTTTTTGTCGGAATGGAAATGTATGCTGAGATCGAAAAAGGAATTCGTCTTCCTCAGAAATATGCAAGCTCAGGATTGATGTCGACCACTATTTCGGAGAATTTTCATTTGTTTGGAATGCTGATCGTCATCTATTTCATCAACGATTTGTATTGGAGAAGCCATTCATCAGGATTTTCACTGATTGAAAAAAGCACCTATTTTTCTAAAAGCAAACTGAGCGGTCATTTTATCTCCATAATCATTTTATTATTTTTTCTTACAACGATACTAATTTTGGAAGGATTGGTATTTCAGGTTTTTTACAACTATTTTCATATCGATTGGAATGCCTATTTCGTAATAGTTCTTTTCAATACATTTCCTCTGATTCTTTTCTCAGCTTTTATTTTGTTGATTAATGACAATATCAAAAACAGATTTGTTGCTCTGGGCGTTTCCGTTCTTGCAGGTTTTAGTTTGGCAGGACCAGTTTCAAAGAAGATCATTTCCTATCCATTATTAAGAATTTTCTCAGATTATAAAGGCGCTTACAGTGATTTTAACGGATATGGAATTTATGCCTCGGCTTTTGCTGAAAGACTTTTATTCGGGTTAGCATTGATTGCTATTTTATGGCTGATTAATCAAACAAAAAAGTGGAATGTCAGACAAATCATTTTCACCGTCATTTTATTATCAATTGGAGTTTTTACGGGAAGTATCTTTATGAAAGGTTATATTCCACAAAATGAAGATAAAAAGTTGATACAGTCAGCCCAATATGAAAAGAACTTCAAACAATATGAAAATCTTGCACAGCCAACAATCACAGATATAAACACAGAGATTAAACTTTATCCGTCTGAAAATTCTTATAAGATTGATGGTAAATATCAGCTGGTCAATCAAACTGACAAACCAATTCATAAGATTTTAATTAATTTCCATCCGGATCTGAAAATAGAATCAGCCGTTTTCAATACAGCTGCTGAATCAAAAAAGATCAATCAGGAAGTCACTGAAATTTATTTACATAAGCCTTTGTACCCAAGAGAAAGAGCCAGTCTTGATTTTAAAATCTCCTATCATTGGTCTGCCGTAAATGGTCACGATTCATTCAATTCAATCATAGAAAACGGTTCTTTTATGAGGATAAGCAGATATTTTCCGACGTTCGGATACCAAGTAAATAACGAAATTGAAGATGAAGGAAAACGGGCTGAATTTAAATTGGGAAAACAATCAGAATTAAAAAAATTAGAGGCTCCTGAAGTATTCAAAAAGGATTTCATTAATCTGAGTATGATAGTTTCTACAGAAAAAGATCAGACTGCGGTAGGAACAGGAGATTTAACTGAACATTATATTAAAAATAACAGAACCTATTTTCGATATAAAGCTGAAAATATTCCGTTCCGTTTCGCTGTTTCTTCCGCAAAATATCAGATAAAAACCACAGTTTATAAAGGAATAGCAATCAACATTTTTTATAATCACAAACATCCTGAAAATGTGAGCCATTTGATTGAAAATGCAAAACTTACTTTAGATTACTGTACCCAAAATTTTGGTAAGTATCCCTTCAAAACCGTCAACTTTGTAGAAGTTTCATCCTTCACGAAAGGTTTTGCAGCAACCGCTTATCCTTCATCTATTTTTATGACAGAAGATATGTTATTTCACGCCAACATTCATTCAGATCAAAATCAGGATGTCATCAATGAACTAGCAGGACACGAACTTTCACATCTCTGGTGGGGAAACAGCCAGATCGATCCGGATGACAGAGAAGGCGCAGTGATGCTGACAGAAACTTTAGCAATGTACACCGAAATGATGCTCTACAAAAAGATGCACGGTAAAGAAAAAATGATGGAAAGGGTAAATGTCCACCAGCAAATCTATGACAATGAAAAAGGTCTATCCGAAAATCAGCCGTTATATAAAGTTACAGGAGAAAACACGCATATTTCTTATTCAAAAGGTGCCATAGTGATGGTGAAGTTAAGTGAATTGATCGGAGAAGACAAAGTAAATACAGCTCTTCACAATTTTATTTTACACAATCAATATCCTAAGAAACCTACCACTTTGGATTTGCTTAAAGAGTTTTGCAAGGTAAGTCACGATGAGGAGATCCAAAAGAAAGTTGACATTTTATTCAGATCAAATTAACTTTTACACCATCCAAACGTTATAATAATTCACATTGCACTTATTTACATTGCTACAAATCATTTAAGTAAGCAAAAGCCCCGACAAACGTCAGGGCTTTTGTTTACTTAAAAATTTAGAAGGTTAAAATAATTTCCGGCGATTAGCTCACTAATTTATTCTGACAGAAAATTCATTGATCGGTAATCTGGCTTTCGGCATGGAAGCCAGAAAATCATTAACTTCATCCCTGTAGCCCAATGATAAGATAACTGAAGCGTGAAGCCCCTTTTCGGATAGACCTAAAACTTCATCAAACAGTTTCGGATCAAACCCTCCATTGGAGTAGCATCCACTTTGAGTTCTGCCGCAGCAATCAAAGCGGTTCCCAAACCGATATAGGCTTGTTTATCCGACCAGATCGTATTTTGTTCTGTCGTTTGAGGAGAGAAATAGTCGATTAGCGTATCCTTCAGGACGTTCAATGCTCCGTTTTCCAAATTTCGCTGCTGCTCCATCATCAAAACATAGTCGCTGATATAATCACTGGTGATTTCATTGAATCCTGCAAATACCAGTAAATGGGAAGAAGCATGGATCTGTGCATTGAATGAACCTTCGCCTAATCTTTGTCTTACCTCAGGGTTGGTAATGACAAACATTCGGTACGGCTGTATTCCGCAGGACGAGGCGGTAAGATTGATGGCTTCAACAATTTGATCGACCTTGTCTTCGCTGACCTGTTCATCTGAGTATTTTTTGACAGCATAACGCCATTTCAAGTTTTTGATCAATTCCATTTTGTTATTTATAAATTGAATGGGCAAAGTTATATGTTCAATGTGTATCTTTGTAACTAAGTGACAAAATGTTATAGTGACAAACGGGTAACCAAGTGAATGATATGGAACAAGAATTTGATTTAATAAAGGATTGCAGCCAGAAAATACTGGCAATCAGTGATACGATGGAAATTTTAAACGGAAAGTGGAAAATGTCCATTATTGCGTGCTTATGCTATAAGCCGATGCGATATTCAGAATTGCTGAAAGAGGTGAAAGGTATTTCCGGAAAGATGCTCAGCCGTGAATTAAAGGATCTTGAAATAAATGAATTGATCGATCGTAATGTTCTTAACACAGCGCCGGTCGCTGTAGAATATCAGATCACAGACTATGGCAAATCACTTCAACAGCTCACGAATACAATAGCAGACTGGGGCTTTATCCATCGAAAACCTATTATTTCGGGAATGAAGAGAAAAATGGAGAGCAAATTGTAAATCGATATACTTTGAAACTTTAAATGATTTTATCTAATAACTCAATTCTATAAATGGCCAACAATCGTAAATCAATTTACAGTGCACTAGTCGCCAACCTGCTGATCGCATTGACCAAGTTTATTGCAGGGACATTCACCAACAGCTCTTCTATGATCTCTGAGGGAATCCACTCTACTGTTGATACGACCAATCAGCTGCTATTACTGTATGGACTGAAAAGGAGCAGGAAACCAGCAGATCAATATCATCCTTTCGGCTATGGCAAGGAACTCTATTTCTGGTCTTTTGTCGTTTCAATCTTAATATTTGGTCTGGGTGGGGCTCTTTCAATCTATCAGGGAATTTCTCACATCATAGAACCTGAAGTGATGAAAGACCCATTCTGGAACTATATCGTTTTAGTGCTCTCCCTTATTTTTGAAGGAACCTCACTGTTTATCGCTGTCAAAGAGTTTAACAAGACCCGTAACGGTTTGAAATGGTGGGATGCGATCATAAAAAGTAAAGACCCAGCTAGCTTTCTCGTTGTTTTCGAAGACGGCGCGGCAGTGGCAGGTTTGATTGTGGTGATGATATTGATGGGAATCAGCCACACTTTCCAGATTCCGAAATTGGACGGGCTAGCCTCGATCATTGTAGGATTGATACTGGTGTTTGTTTCTTTTATTCTGGCAAGGGAGAGCAGAAGCTTATTGATGGGTGAAGGAATTGCCCCAAAAACGAAAGAAAAGATCGCGAAATTAGCTGAGAAAGATACCGCTGTGGTTAAAACAAAAAGTATCCTATCTACCTACCAGTCACCGGAGGAAGTTGTACTGATGCTCATTATGGATTTTGAAGACCATCTTGATACCGAAGAGATCACAGAGGCCATACATCGTATTTGTGAAAATATAAAAAGAGAATTTCCATTGGTTCATTTTGTTATTATTCAGCCGGAATAATTTATAACATCAAACTTTGGAATTTTTAACTTTACGGAAACCCGTAAAAAATAAGTTGTCAGATTTGTTACTTTTGCTGATATACATTTTTAACCATGAAAAAAATCACCCTTCTCTCAGTCTTACTTTTAATTTTATCCTGCAGTGCACCTGCTACAAAAAATACACTCAAGTTCACCAAACAGGAATATATCGGTGAATGGCCGTTCTCTGTCAATGAAATCGAGGTTTATTGTTCCGGATATAAAGAAATTTACGGAAGAACAAACGATGGTAAAATCTATGCTCTTAACGGATCAGCGAAAGGAGCTTCACATAACGACCCATCCATCAGCAAGGTTGGGGAGATCTGGCTGGATGACCCGAAATGGGCAGGTCTGAAGATATCCTATGGAGATTTTATCACGCAGGGGCTGACTATCTGTGAGAATAAATAATTGAATTCGTGATAAACAGGAAAGGTATTTTCTATGTATAGCTTTGAATGGTTATTTAAGATCATAGAAAATCGATCCTTTATTTCGCTTCAAGTAGTGCCGATTTGACTGAAAAGGCTGTCTTTTTTATATCCACCTTTACTGTATTTCAATTTGAATCAATCAAATTATGCAGACAAATGGACAAAAAATAGCACTAGTTTCAGATGCCAATACAGGTATAGGTTTTCAAATCGCTAAAGTCACTTCAGATAACGACTATAGCTTATAAAATTAAATTGGAGGTCAAATATAGTATTGCAAAGAATTATCTATATTCTCAGATCAAGTTGAGCCTATTTTTTTTATTTTTAGTGAAAATTAAAACCCGATGAATTACCAGACATTTGAACCGCACCAAGAATTGAAGATGGTTGTCAAATGCTATTGGACAATGGAAGATTCGGCAGGTGACCGACTTGAAAAGCAATCGATCATTCCAGATGGATGTATGGAAATGATCTTCCATCATGGAGATCTTTATAAGCAATACACCGGTGATGGAAAAGGTATAATCCAACCAAGATGTTTTGTCATTGGGCAGCTGACACGGCCGCTTGAAATAGAGCCCACAGGAAAGACAAGTATCTTCTCCGTCCGTTTCCATCCCCATGGCTTTTTGCCTTTCGCTTCCATTCCGATAAAGGAAATGGAAAATACGGCCATTCCATTGGAAAAACTGTTCGGACGGGATGGGAAAGATATTGAAGAGAAAATATTCAATGCGCATTCGGTGCAGGAAAGGATCAATTTGGTCGAAATATTCTTACTGGACAGGCTAGCAAGTTTAGAAACGATCGATCATATTGTGAGATCGACCGTAGAGACCATCTTAATAGGTAACGGTCAGCTTTCCATTGATGAACTTTCCAGTAAGATCGATATCAACCGCAGGCAAATGGAACGTAAGTTTTATCTTGCGATTGGCTTACGTCCCAAACAATTATCAAAGATCATCCGCCTTCAGGCTGCGCTCAAGATGCTGTTGACTAAGGAAACCGCTAACATTACTTCTTTGGCGCATGAGAACGATTATTATGATCAGTCTCACTTCATAAAAGATTTCAGAGAACTCGTTGGCATCACTCCAAAAGAATTCTACAGAAAGAATTTGAAAATGAGTTCTTTTTTTATCGGAGATTGATCCTGTCGCATTTTTACAATTTTATTTGCTGGAGATATCGCAACTTCGCATTGTGACCTGATGACCGGACAATAAAGAATTGTATAAAGCGTCATCGATAAAATTAAAATGATGATGACAAAAACAAATTTCGCTCTGGTTGCTGCCTTGTTAATGATTTGCAGCTGTACCGTAAAAAATGCCGCTCATATCAGAAAAATGGAGTGGCTGGTCGGAACCTGGGAGCATACAACTTCGAAAGGAAGTGTCTATGAGACCTGGCAAAAAGCTGAGAGGAATGAGTTGAGAGGTAGAAGTTATATGATCAAGAATGAGGATACTATAGTATTTGAGATCATACGATTGGTTCAGCATAAAGGAAACTTGTTCTATGTTCCTGTCGTTAAAGATCAAAATGGAGGCGCTCCGATCTGTTTTGAGGGAAAGAAAATTTCTGAAACTCAATTGGTCTTTGAAAATAAAATGCACGATTTCCCACAGGTCATCTCTTACAAAAAGATTAGTGAAGACTCTTTGAAAGCTGAGATTTCAGGACTTAGGAATGGAAAGGAAGAACGGCGTCACTTTCCAATGAGACGTATTAAATAGAGGTTTACATACTAATCCTTAGAGCAGGCTAAAACCTGATCTTTTATGGTATATAAAATTTTGCAAGAATAAATCCTATAACCAACGCCACTAAAAATGCGATAATGATCTTCACATAATTGGTTTTGCTGTCTTGTACCTCCTGATTCAGTCTGACATTTTCCTGTTTCAGAGTTTCCAGATTAACCTTTAAAGAAGCTGTCTTTTCATTGATGGCAGACTGTACATTCTTCTCATGCAGAACAGCTATCTCCTTTTTATAGCTTTCCATTTCTGCCTGGCGTTGTTTCTGCTGCTCCTGGAAATTCTTCTGAAGATCATCAAGCTGCTTGCCAGATGTCAACTGAAGCTTCTGAAATTCTTCGTTTCGAATTTTCAGCTGTTCTGTAAAGCTTTTGTTATGATTCTCCACCTGCTCTCTATAAGTTTTCTGGGCTTCAGTGAATTCTTCATTCTTCTTTTTTAGCTGTTTTTCCAAAGTTTCGACCTGTTCTGAAAACTGCTTCGTTATATCTTTTTTCACTTCATCAATGAGCAGAGCCCTTGAGTTCGATCTTTCGAGAGAAAGCTTTTCAGCAATGGCGTGCAATCCTGCACCATAATCGTGGGGTAAATGAAAACGCTTGTCGGCCAGCTTATCCAATAAGGTCTCATCAACCGTATGGCCGATAGCCGTAACAGTTACCGGTTTCATTGTTATGAATAATTCGGATAAGCTCAGGTCATTGAAGGTTTCCATACTCTGCCGGTCACCTCCTCCCCTGACCAAGGCAACAATGTCATAATCCAAAGCTGAAATTTCCTTCAGTTTGGATATGATCGCCGTGGAGGAAGTGATATTGCAACTGTGATCTGAAATATCAAAATATTTTCTTGAAACATCCAATCCTTCGAAAAAATCCTTCTGCACAATCGCATTATTTCCATAAATGTTAGCGACCCTGACCTTTTCATCTTTGAGTATCTTATCCCTGATCAGTGTCTCAAGGTCTTTTGATCCTGTCTCCAGTTTTTTCTGGATCAGCCCATACCTTTCCAGTTCTTCTTCGGAGATGGATCTCTCTTCCTGCTGAACAATCTCATCCACAACAAAACGAAGCTCTATTGAAGAATTCTTAATGCTCTTCTCAATAAAGCCTCTGAGTGTGTAAACCTCATTATTGGTGATCTTGCTCCTGAGCAATGAAGAAATACGAATCCCTATCGATGTGTGATCACCTTCTGAGAACAGAAGGTCATAATAGTAGTTCCCGTAGGATTTACCACCACCAAAAGCATACCTGCCTTTCAGATAGATCAGATTGACTGTAGCATTGAGCTTCAGGGCATTGCTGAAGATCCCAATAACTGAAGCTGGTGAATAGATCGGATATGTGACTTCTTGATCGTCCATATGATTTGACTGTCGTTTTAAAAAAGCTTGATAAGCAAAGGTATTGCTAATTGCACTTAAATAAAATAGCCGTGTTTACATATCTTGAAAAGGTAAGTTTTAAAACTGAATGCAACTATTCCTATACCTTAAAAAGAATATGGAACGCCTGCCGCTTTCTAATTTTTGGCTTAAACATCAAAACATTTTTATTTATTGCTGTAGAAACAAAAAATCCCCAAATAATATGGGGATAAAAACTAATAACCATGAAAATCTTTATAAAAGTATTTCCTCTACAAAATTACGGAAACTCAATACATTTAAAGATCATCAATGGTGTTAATTGTATTTAAAAAAAGACCTGATTATCCTAATTTTTCCTAAAAAAATGGAATTATTTTACAGCCGAACACCAAGGTCTGATTCTCTGAAATGAAAAAACTAAATAAGTTTCAATAACTCTTCAGCCACCTTCGCAGAAGAAGCAGGATTTTGTCCTGTAATCAATCTTCCGTCAACCACTTCGTAAGGAGCCCAATCTTCAACTTTACTATATGATCCGCCATTATTTTTCAACATATCTTCAACCAGAAACGGAACTACATCAGTTAACTGTACAGCCTCTTCTTCAGTGTTGGTAAATCCAGTGACGTTTTTACCTTTTACCAAATATTCACCGTCTATTTTTACATCCTTCAAAACTCCGGGTGCATGGCAAACGAATGCTACAGGCTTATCATTGCTGTAAAAATCAACAATTAAGTCCTGAGAAACCTTATCTTCAGCCAGATCCCATAAAGGACCGTGACCACCAGGATAAAATACTGCATCAAAGTCTTCACTTTTGACTTCGGATAATTTGTGAGTGTTTTTTAATTTTTCCTTTAAAACCTCATCACTGTCCATTCTGCGCGTAGCATCAGTCTGAGATGATGCATCTTCACTTTTAGGATCAATTGGTGGTTGGCCACCCTTTGGAGATGCCAATGTAACTTCAACACCTTTATCAGACAATGCATAATAAGGAGCCGCTAATTCTTCTGTCCAGAATCCGGTCTTCTGTCCTGTATTTCCTAATTCATCGTGACTCGTAAGCACGAATAAAACTTTTTTGCTCATTTTTATATTTATTTAATTAATACAAAGTTGGAAGTATCTGTCTTTTAAAAGCATGACCCAAGTCACTATTTTGGTGTGATTCAAATCACACTTTTTTAGGACAAAGACAAATGAGAATTATTTTAGTTGTCACAGAGTTCCTTTATTCTGAAATACGCTAAGACCTTCTATCTTGTTATTGATGGTCTTATATACAATCTCAACTGAAAAACTTGACAGCTCATACAATACAAACTTTAGTCCATCCTTAGAGGTTTCACTGATGACCTTTCCTTCGGCCAAGGCCAATTCGTATTGAGATTGCGTGGGTAGATTTTTAAAATCGTAGTACGAAATAGACATATAACTATTATTTAATTTTATTTTTTATGATATTATAGTTCACTGATCCTTCGGAAGGTCAAATTAATACGTTCCTTCATAGGTATTGTAGATTTGGCGATCCGATGTTCCCAATTCTCCTGAAGATCACCTTTCATAATAAGGAGTGAGCCATTAGGAAGCGGCAGGCTGTATTTGCTCTGATGATGGTCTTTTTTTCTGAAATCAAAGTTCCTGGTCTGTCCAAGACTTATGGATGCTATGACAGGCCTCTTTCCGTATCGGCTTTCTTTATCCCTGTGCCAGGCAACTGAATCATTGTTGTCACGATAGAGGTTTAATAGAACCCCATTGAACTTATAACCGAATTCTTTTTCTATTCGCTCTTTCAGGGATAATAACTCCGGAGTCCAAGGGTTGGTAGCTGATGCATTATTATCAGCGGATTCATTGTATTTTGAATCGCCATACCAAGCGGTCAAGCGTGGCGTTATCACCATCTTATCATACATTTTCTGAGTGCGCTGTTCCCAGGGAGCAGTTTTAAGCAGATGGTCTTTTAACCGATCTGCCTCTTCCTCACTTAGGAAATTCTCCCTGTATTCCAAAAGGTCTTTTGGAAACTCATAAAATTCTTCGGCATCAAATAAACTCAGCTGACCCATTTTGATTTTTTGTGTAAAATATTTATCTTTATCAAATCCCAATTTAATGGGATAATTTTTTTTTCATCATTTGTGTTTTTAGCTTCCCTCCGGGGAAGTTTTTATTCTTACGGATTGAGTTTGAGAATTCCATTCTCCAGATTGCTTATGCTTCGCTTGGCTTCTGCCACGAGATTTTTGAGATTGGCCTCATCAGGGAGAGTATACGGTTTGTAATTCTGGGGAAGTATCCCTCTTACATAACGCCATACTTCTGCGATATCCTCCAATGCAATGTCGTACGGTTCGTAAAATGAGTTATCGGCTGATACGGTAATGATCTTTTTGTTCCTTTTCAAAAAGGTCTTGTAGGTAATGCCTTCAGTGGTGACAAAAATAAATTCCTTATTTGACTTCAGGTCTTCCAGTTTTTCTACATACTCTCCGATGATGATCGATTGGTCTGCAAAGGGCGGCATGGAATCACCATCCGCTAAAAATGCACGGTATTTTCCGTTTTTTAAGAAAGGCAGCTGCATTTTCTGAAGACCTTCAATGAACTCAGGGTCGCTGAATCCTTTCAAGTAACCCATAGAAGCTTTTTGAGGTACGATCTCAATGAAATTATTCCCTTCCGAATCTACTGCTACCGGAAGTAATATCTTATTCCCTGGCAGATTGACCATCCTATCCAAAGGATATTTCCTGATATCGACCGTTACCAAAAGGTCGATACTAATATTGTAATACTTGGAGATCCGGACCAATACCTCAATCGGTGGTTCTGCATTTCCATATTCGTATGAAACGTATCTTGATCTTGTAAGAATGAGTTCGTCCGCCAGCTTATGTTGGGTTAGATTTTTTTGACCTCTCAAAAACACGATGTTATCTGCAAAAATTGACATTGTCATAATTTATGACAACAAATATACAAATTTTGTTTAAAAACGTGACTAAGTTTGCAGAATGGAAAGAGCAATTGCACATATGGACCTGGACACATTCTTTGTCTCCTGTGAGCGGCTGAAAAACTCCGTCTTGGAGAAACAGCCTGTGATCATTGGAGGTGGGGACCGTGGTGTGGTGGCATCATGCTCCTATGAGGTTCGGAAATTTGGGGTGCGTTCAGCGATGCCGATAAAAATGGCATTGAGGCTATGCCCTGAGGCAAAGGTCATCAAAGGAGATATGGAATATTATTCCAATATGTCGCATCTGGTGACCGAGGTCATTCAGGAAAAAGTACCGGTGCTGGAGAAAGCCAGTATTGATGAATTTTATCTTGACCTTTCAGGAATGGACCAATTCTTCGGATGCTTTCAATGGACCAATGAGATCGCAGATGCTGTTCAGAAAAATACAGGTCTGCCGATCAGCTTTGCCCTTTCCACCAATAAGACGGTATCCAAGATCGGGACCGGTGAATCAAAACCGACAGGCAGACTGGAGGTCAGGGCTCCCCATATCCAGAATTTTTTAAATCCCCTATCCATCAAAAAGATCCCGATGGTCGGCACCGAAACTTTTAATCTGTTCTCCAGATTGGGCGTTAAAACAATACAAACCCTTAGTGAGATGCCTGTCGAGGTCCTACATCAACTGATCGGAAAAAATGGGACGGTACTTTGGAAAAAAGCCCATGGCATCGATGATACACCCGTAGTGCCCTATTCTGACAGGAAATCAATATCCACCGAAGATACATTTTCTGAGGATACGATCGATGTTCATCAGATCAGAAGCATTTTGTCGGGAATGGTCGAAAAGCTGGCCTATCAGCTAAGGCAGGAAAAATGGTTGACCTCTACCGTCACCGTCAAGATCAGGTATTCCAACTTTGACACAGAGACAAAACAGTGCAAGGTTCCGTACACTTCTGCCGACCATACTCTGCTCAGGGCAGTGCTTGAATTGTTCAATAAAGTATATACCCGAAGAATGCGGATCCGTCTGATAGGCATCCGCTTCACCGGTCTTGTGCACGGGAGTCATCAGATGGACCTTTTCGAGGATACCGAAGAATTGATCTCCCTTTATCAGACCATGGACAGGATCAAGAACAGATTCGGGACTTCCAGCATCAGCAGGGCGTCCGGGTTTTTAAATAAATAAATATAGCATTATGTTTCTCAATTGCCATTCTTATCACAGCCTTCGGTACGGCACCATTTCCATTGAGGATCTGGTACGGAAGGCTGTGGATCTGAATATTAGAACACTGGCCCTGACAGACATCAATACGGTGACCGGGATCTATGATTTTTATAAGCTCTGTGAGAAGAATTGTATCAAACCGATTGTCGGCGTTGATGTCCGCGTTGAAAATGAACAATATTACATTTGTCTCGCTAAAAATGCTAAAGGTATTGCGGAAACGAACCGGCTTTTGACAGATCATAACTGTGAAGGAATTGAGATCCCTAAAACGAATCCTTCCCTAGAAAATACTTTTGTCATCTATCCTTTGGAGAACATTCCTGAGAAGCTGCTGGAATATGAGTTCATCGGTATAAGAGAGAATGAATTGAACCTCTTGGTAAGGCCTGAGCTGAAAAAATTGATTGACAAGATGGTCATTCTCTATCCGATAACCTTTAATGGGACTGAGGAATATGAGCTGCACAAGATCTTAAGGGCGATCGATGGAAACACTTTGATCAGCAAGCTCACAGAAAATGACCATTGTCAAAGTACCGAGATATTTGTTGATAAGAAAAAGCTTTTAAGTGCTTATAAACTTTATCCCCAGATCATTGAGAACACAAAATATCTGGTCAACAGCTGCAGTTTTGATTTTGACTTTTCCACGCCTAAGAATAAGAAGCATTTTACAGACAGCAGGGAAAATGATTTTAAGCTGTTGAAAGAATTAGCTTATGAAGGTCTTGAAAGAAGATATCCTGACGGTGATGCTGATGCCAAGGCAAGGGTTGAAAAAGAATTGGGCGTTATTGATCAATTGAATTTCTGCGGGTATTTTCTGATTACCTGGGACATCATCCAATACAGCAACCGGATGGGATTCATGCACGTCGGGCGTGGAAGTGGTGCCAATTCCATTGTCAGTTACTGTATTGGAATTACGGATATATGCCCTTTGGAACTTGACCTTTATTTTGAACGTTTTTTAAATCTCAACCGGAAAACTCCACCCGACTTTGACATAGACTGGAGCTGGCAGACCCGCGATACCATCCTTGAGTATATCTTCCAAAGATATGGCAAAGACCACGTTGCCTTTTGCGGAACGAATGTCGAATTCAAATACAGGTCGATCTTCCGGGAGGTCGGAAAGGCATTCGGACTACCAAAGGAGGAATTGGATATTCTGGCAGGAAGACCAATGGATCAACGTGATGATAACTCTGTATTCAGATTGGTGCATCATTACGGGAAAATGCTGGAGAAATATCCTAATCAGAGAAGCATGCATTCCTGCGGGATCCTGATCTCAGAGGAACCTATCACCCATTATTCTGCATTGGAGATGCCGCCCAAAGGCTTTCCTATCGTGCAGTTTGATATGCATACGGCGGAGGCTATTGGTTTGGAAAAATTTGACATCTTATCCCAGAGAGGTCTGGGAACGATCAAAGACACGGTCGACCTCATTAAGGAAAAAAGAGGAATCACAGTAGATATCAAGGACACTACCCTGTCGAAAAATGAGGCCAGGTGCAATGAATTCCTGAGCATCGGCAAAACGATAGGATGCTTTTACATCGAGAGCCCGGCCATGCGCGGATTATTGAGAAGACTGAAATGTGAGAACTATAAGGTTCTTGTCGCAGCCTCCTCTATTATCCGTCCGGGTGTGGCACAGAGTGGCATGATGCGGGAATATATCTTCAGGCATAATAATCCTGACAAGTTCGAATATTTCCATGTGGTCTTTGAAAAGGAACTGGGCGAAACTTATGGTATTATGGTCTATCAGGAAGATGTGATCAAGATCGCATTGCACTTTGGCGGCCTGTCCGCTCCTGACGGAGATGTTCTTAGGAGAGCGATGAGCGGCAAAGGTCGCTCTCTCTCGGCCCTTCAAAAAGTGAAGGACCATTTCTTTGAATCCTGTAAAGAATTGGGGCATCCGGAACAACTATCAAAAGAAGTTTACAGACAGATCGAATCGTTTGCCGGTTATTCATTCTGCAAGGCGCACTCGGCCTCGTACGCAGTAGAAAGTTATCAGAGTCTTTACCTAAAAGTGTACTATCCCATCGAATTTATGGTCTGTGCCATCAATAACGGCGGTGGATTTTATAGGACGGAAGTTTATGTCCACGAAGCAAAGATGTCAGGGGCTACGATCTGTAATCCGTGCGTCAACCTGAGTGAATTACAGACAACAGTCTACGGGACCGAAGTTTATCTGGGATTGATGCATATTGAAAAACTTGAAGGAAGGATCGCACAGATGATCCCTGAAGAAAGGAAAAATAATGGTGATTATATTTGTCTTGAAGATTTTGTCAAAAGGATTCCGATCGGCATTGAAACATTGCAGATATTGATATTCATCGGAGCTTTCCGTTTTACCGGAAAACAAAAACATGAATTGCTCATAGAGGCCAGGTTTCTGATGGCAGGAAATAGACCTGACAATAGGCAGCTGACTTTACTTGATGAGCCCAAAAAAGAATATCAGCTGCCTAACATACAAAGGGATCCGTTTGAAGATGCCTTTGACGAGATCGAGATCCTTGGCTTTCCCGTATCTTTCAGCCCGTTTGATCTATTACAGACCAGATATAGGGGAACCGTTATGGCCAAAGACCTCACGAAATTCCACAAAAGGCAGGTGAAGATGTTGGCCTATCTGATTTCCAGAAAGCATGTTCCTACTAAAAGAGGAGCTATGTTTTTCGGAACCTGGATAGATGTTGAAGGTGAATACTTCGATACGGCACATTTCCCCAACTGCCTGGAAGAATATCCTTTTCAGGGCGGCGGCTGTTATCTCTTGTTGGGAACGGTCGAAGTTGATTTCCATTTCCCCACGATCACCATCACAAAAATGGCAAAGATGCCACTGATGGCTGACCCAAGATATTCAATGGATAAAGAAAAATCACTGGAAATGGAAAGGAGCCTTAGGGAAGACTTGAGTATGACTTCAAGAGAACCATATCCACAGGAATTTGAGGTCGGATTGCCGAGAAAAAAAATGAATTAAAGTATAAAACTTAAATTTATTGATACGTATGACTAAGCGGAATTTTACAAGAAAAATTGAGATAACCAAAACTTCAAAGGTATATTTCTGATTTGAGCAGCAAAAATTGTCAAATTATGATCTGGTACAGATGATAAAAAACTCGTCTTACAAAATCTGCGGTCGACCAATCATTTCACCTTTTTGATCGATAAATTATGTATGGTACATCAAATGATACCGCTTCGCTATAGTTGTACATCAAAGTCTAATACAGTCTCTCTAAATCATCTCATTTGGTATAGAATTTTTTACTCTTTGTGTAGTAATTTCTTTAGAAAACAAACTGATTACTACATTTGCAATTATATTACGACTTGTATTTTATTTATCATTTTCCTTTACTTACTTCTAACATTAATCTAAACGGTCGGCCCCTGATCTCATAGATAGATATAGTAGCAACTGTAATTTTATTAAAATTTTTATGCATGAATATTATAACTAAAATACTGTTGATTGCAACAGTTTTAACACAGCTATTAATTGTTAATTCTTGGGCTGGTCCTTCAGTTTCCGTAGGAGACCAGAATAAGATAGAGACCAGAGCTCAGATTGAAAGGAAATATACAGCATTTGGTCCTGACCAGGTAAGGTTTAGCTATTATCCTGTCAACAAAGCCAAGTATACGAATATTAAAGTTTGGTACCCTCAGGATCTTCAAGATGGTAACAAATCATATCCTGTTGTAATATTTGCCAATGGTACCGACGTAATAAATAGTTCTTATGAGGAAGTATTTAAACATCTGGCTTCATGGGGCTTTATTGTGATCGGAAATGATGATAAATCTTCTTGGAGTGGTGAATCTTCAGCTGAGTCCTTAGATTTAATATTATCAGAGAACAGTAATAAGAATAGTATTTTTTATCAGAAAGTTAACGCCAAGCAGATTGGAATCTCAGGGCATTCACAAGGAGGTGTTGCAGCAATCAATGCTGTTACGAACCAGAAAAACGGACAATACTACAGCTCTATTTTTGCAGCAAGTACACCAAAGCATGCGCTGGCTGTTGGATTGAAATGGTCTTACGATATTGATAAAATTAATATTCCATACTTTGCAGTTGCAGGAACTGGTGGTTTTGACGCGGGAAAAGAAAAGGATGCCAACAGTGGTATTGCTCCTTTATGGTCTATGAGAGAAAACTTTTACCATTTGCGTTCAAGTGCGGTCGCCGTCATAGCACGACGAAAAGATGTTGACCACGGAGACATGCTTTTCAAAGCGGACGGATATATGACAGCATGGTTCTTGTACACTTTGCTTGGAGACCAAACAGCCGCCAAGGTTTTTACAGGAATTAATCCTGAGATTACGAATAATGATCTTTGGCAAGATGTCAACATTAAAAATTTAAGATAAGGAAAGTCCGGACCGCAATGGTTCGGATTTTTTGCTGATAGTACGATCAATAGGAAATGCTTTTAAAATAGGAATAACTGTAGTTTATAGTGGCAGTTTTCTTATAGTCTTCAAATAACTGCAGTAAATGGAGGCTGTGTTAGCAACTTTATCAACCACTTTTAACAAGGTAGCCACTAAGAGGAACGATGATCTTGATCTATCTAGGAACTTTGAAATCGACGTTCAATATCCATTCCTCAAGGCATTTATTAGAAATTACCTAACTTTTAACCTTATTTGTTTTAAGTCCTTTTTGATTGAACTTTTGCCAACTTCTATTCTGTAATCTCCACTTTGCACTACCATGTCGCTTACATCCTCACTCCACCATTTTAATTCCTTCTCTCCAACCGTAAATTTTACTGAAACGGTTTCACCACCTTTAATGAAAACTTTTTTTACAGCTCTTAAATTTCGGATTGGACCTTTTGAATCATCCATTTTTTTTACGTACAATTGTACTGTTTCAAAGCCATTGACATTGCTGACATTGGTAACCGGAATTGTAATCTCGACCGAATCACCTTTACTTATTTTTCTTTTCTCTGCTTTAATTTTTCCATACTTAAAATTGCTGTAGCTCAGACCATACCCGAACGGATAAAGTGGCTCACTACGAAAATACCTATAGGTGCGACCTTCCATATCATAGTTTTCAAAATCGGGAAGCTGATCAATATTTTTATAAAAAGTGATAGGAAGACGTGCCGAAGGGTTGTAGTCTCCGAAAAGAACATCCGCCACTGCCTTTCCACCTTCCTGCCCCGGATACCACGCCTGTATAATTGCCGAACTGTGCTTCGCTACTTTTCCCAAAGCGATCGATGACCCTGAACAGTTGATAAACACAATCGGTTTTCCTGTCTTATGAAGTTCTTTAAGAAGATTCAACTGTACCTCTGGAAGATTAATGTCTGTACGGTCACCTCTTTTAAATCCGGGGAGATCAACACCCATCTCTTCTCCTTCCAGCAATGGAGAAATGCCGCCTGCAAAAACAATGATATCCGAATCTTTTATTTTATTTAAAGATTTTTGATAATCAACAGCCTCATCGTACCCAATATCAAAATTAAGTTGGGCATCCCCGCTACCGTGTGCAAAGATGATTTTTATAGCATAGGATTTTCCACTTTCTACTTGAAAACTGTGGTTTAATTTTCTGGCTCCGTGTCCTGTTTTTGCTTCTTTCACTAACTTATCATTCACCATAACTTGCACCTTTCCATTCACGTACAGTTGAAGGGTCACCTCTCCCGATTTTGTGGGTTTAAATACCGTTTCATATTCAGCTGAAAAACCGGTCAGCTCAACACTTGGTGCAAAAACAGTATTGCCAGATGTACAGAGGTTAAAAGGATGCCCGAGATTCTGCATAACCTTTGGTGAACCTTTAGTTTCCGTGTTATTCCAATATTTTGCATTAACTCCCTTTTGATCTTTAAAGGAACATTCAGCATAAGCACTTTCAAAAACAGTATTCTCGACCAGTCCTGTACCCTGTTCAAAAATTACATTCGACGAATTTTTTGAAGTTGACCTTATTCCATCCAGAATGGTCACGGTTCTTTTTGGGGTACCATTGTAATTTCCCCATTGCATCACAGGATCATTGGCATTCGGACCCATCACGGCGATTTTAATTCCGTCTTTCTTAAGTGGGAGTGTATTATTTTTGTTCTCTAATAACACGATTGATTTTCTGGCAGCTTCTAAAGCAAGTTTTGCATGCTCCGGAGATGCGATAACAGAAGGATTAATTTTTGACCAACTAACATCTTCCAGATCATCCATCTCACCAAGTCTGAATCTTGCGAGCAATAATCTTCGTACCGATACGTCAATCTCACTTTCTTTGATATCGCCGTTCATTACTGCCTCCTTCAGCTTTTTATAGCTGGAACCGCACTCCAGATCAGTTCCACTCAATACCGCAGCAGCTGAAGCTTTAATTGCATCATTATGGGTTTTGTGGGCATTTTCTTTATAGAAGTCGGCAATAGCTCCACAGTCAGAAACCACAATTCCTTTAAACCCCCACTCTTTTCGTAATATCTGCATTAACAGCTGGTTGCTGCCACAGCAGGGTTCGCCTTCAAAACGGTTATACGCACACATAACCTCCTGTACGTCACCAGATTTAACCAGTTCTTCAAACGCATGAAGATAAGTTTCATAAAGATCACGAGGTTTAATATTTTTAGCATCGAATGAATGTCGGTTCCATTCAGGACCTGAATGTACGGCAAAGTGTTTGGCGCACGCGTGGACCTTATCATATTGATCGGTAAACCGTGGCCCCTGTAGTCCTTTAACTGCCGCCACACCCAGCAATCCTGTCAGATAAGGATCTTCACCATACGTTTCTATGCCCCGTCCCCATCGTGGATCCCTTAAAATATTGACTGTCGGAGTCCACATGGTCAAGCCCTGATAGCGTTCGTAATTTCCTTGTTTTGCGAAAATGGTATTCTTAGCTCTGGCTTCGTCTGAAACCGCACTGAACACCCGATAGACAAGATTTTCATCAAAAGTCGCGGCCATACCAATAGGTTGTGGAAATACCGTCGCCAACCCTGCTCTTGCTACTCCATGTAACGATTCATTCCACCAGTTATACTTTTTTATACCAAGCCTTTGAATAGGGCTTGAAGAATCCTGCATCAGACTTATTTTTTCTTCAAGTGTCAGTCTTTTTAAAAGATCATCTGCTCTATATTCGAATCCTACCATTTTATCCTCGTAGGCATATTGTTGAGAGTGAAGATGTCCAAAAAATAAGCATAGCAACACGAGGTATGATATCCTCTTAATAAATTGATCTACCAATAAAATCGATTTCATAATCTAAAATTTTTTAATCTTGCTTTTATTAATCATCTCCTTAAATTCCTCATTGATTGATTTTGATGAATATATAGCAACTTTGATAATTACCAAGGAATATCTACATATAATATTCTCGCTCATCAACAAATTTACAGATTGGAAATTCTATAGATCTGTAGTATGAGCTTAGAATTTGTCAATAATCCCAAATTCAATAACCCATCCGAATTTACTGCAAAGGTACGGAATCACTTGTAGATAATGGAACAATTGTATTTATAGTGGTAGAAGTCACAGGGAGAGCTGCTAAAGTAATATCTAATAATGATACTCTAACACCATCAAATCTTTTTTGCTCCCAAATGGTGGTGTTTTTTCGTAATCCCAGACTTCGCCCGCCCAGAGCCTCTAAGTTGATCCCAGATTCAAATTGTATCTCATAATTTACAGCATAAAGTCCAGATCTCTGTATGGTATAGGCACCATTAATGAACGCTGTTGGATCACCAAATTTCGTATCTGAAGATCCTGTCAAATTTATTTTCTGCCACCCCCCTATTCCCAAGTTTATCAATGACCAAGACCCATTTTTGGTACCATAATAGGCTGTTGCCTGACCATTAAAAATATAAAATTATCTAAAATATCTTATTTCATGACTCTAACCTTTGATGGGAAAGACACATGTTCCTAAAATTGAATCGGTAACCAGTAGATCATCAAACAGGTTATTGGTTCTTGTAAAAGCATTATTTTTGCTGACAATGCCGAAGAGTGGCCAAATTATCTTACGACATTTATGAATAGCTGAATAAGGGCAAACCCTTTAAGCGTTTATATGAATGGTATGCCGACTTGCATCCAAATCTTTTATCACTTTTACATATAACACTTCTTCCATTGATGAAAAGTTGCAGGATATCAGATCTGACTAATTCTAAATTTGGTAAAGTATAAAAAGAAGATATTTGATTTTGAAAAATAAAAAAATTGAAGAATAATCTCGCCAATTTTAACATGTAGCTTGAATTTTTCTCCAATTTTTGTCAGCATATCTAATGTCTCAGTACATATGATAGCTTATCCAGATAAGTTTCTCTCTCATCAATTAAACGAGCTTCTGAAATCTATAGGCGATAAATTTGTTTTATTCTTAAATAATTTAGAGAAGCTCTGACTGTGCTCAAATCCCAGTTGAAAAGCTATTTCAGAAACAGTCAGTTCAGTAGTTGATAATTTTTCTTTGGCTTTGTGGATCAGCTTCTCGTGAATATGCTGTTGCACAGTCACACCTGTAAGTGATTTTAATAAACTGCTCAAATACATAGGAGATATATTCAGAGATTGAGCCACACCTTGAACCGAAGGCACCCGGATGTATTCTCATCATTAAAAAATCTTCAATTGTTTTTTCGACAGTAGCTAAAATACTATGAGTGTTTAAAGCGCATGTCAGAAATTGCCTCTGGTAAAAACGCTTCGAATAGTTCAGCATTGTTTCCAACTGGGAAACAATTATGCTTTGGCTAAATTTATCTATGTTGGCATTGTATTCTTGTTCAAGATTTTTCACGATGGTATTTAGCGTTGCATCTTCCCTTTCAGACAGAAACAATCCTTCATTTACAGCATAATCAAAGAATTCATAATGACTAATATTTTTTCCAAGTGAAGTATTCCATAAAAAGTCAGGATGTATCATAAGCACCCATCCGCTTTTATTGCTGGCAATTTCTTCAATCTTTTCAATTCCAAAAACCTGATTCTGAGCAATAAAAAACATTACTCCATCATCGAAATCGTAATGACTTTGCCCATACATAAATTTAGCATCAATGCTGCGTTTTATGGAAATATGATAGAAGTCAAATACAAAATTTTTGTGGTTTATATCCTGGGAGCATTAAAAAGTTTCATAATTAAATACACTTATAAGAAGATGCTGAGGCGAAGGCATTCTATTCATCTTATGAAATTCAGAATTGATTTTACCCTATGTACCTGATGGTGTCTCATATTACAAATTTACAATTATCAGATCATCATTCCTCCGGAGATCTCAATTCTTTGTGCGTTAACCCACCGAGCTTCAGGAGTACAAAGAAAAGCTAACCACACCTCCATCCTCAGGTTCAACAACACGTCCCAATGCTGTGACTACAGCTACTGCATTTCTTTTGTTTCCATCAGTTTTTGTGGAACCTCCTCCAAATTCAGTCGCAATAGCTCTGGGAGCAATACTGTTGACCGTAATTTGCCTGCGTCCTAACTCCTTAGCCAGACAACTTGTGTAGGTTTCGATTGCTCCTTTCATGCTTGCATAAGCAGATACGTCAGGAAAGAAACCCTGGTCAACCCGGACGAAACATTTATAATTCTACCTCCATCATTAATTAGTGGAAGCAATTTCTGTGTCAAGAATAGACACCATTAAAATGAATATTCATTAGTGTGTCAAACACCTCCTCAGTTGTGTCCCTTACGGAACCATAAAGGCCTACACCTGCATTGTTAATCAGATAATCGAAGTTTGGTGAGCCCTCGTGTTCCAATAAATGCTCACTTATCTGAGCAACGAAACTGTCAAAGGCTTTTGTGCTACCAAGGTCCAATTGGTAAGCGATAGCTTTTTGACCAAGCGATAAAACCTCAGATACAACCTTATCTGCTTCGCTCTTATTACTATGATAGGTAAAAATAATATTGTTACCTTTTTTTGCCAGAATGATAACCATATCTCTGCCAAGTCCATAAATAATGAAGACAAATGTCTTCTTCTAAGTCCTCTGGAATAATCAAATTTGTATAAGTTTTTAAACAATTAAATCATCCAAAATGAATACACAAAAAGAAACGGGCAAAAATCTCGCACAATAACAAAACTATAAATTGATAAACGTAGAATTTACCAATGGTGTAGCATATCTTACACTTAATAATCCGCCTATTAATGTTCTAAATGCCGTTCTAATTTCAGAACTTAAAGAATTTGCAGAAAAAGTGGCTTTAGACAAATTCGTAAAGGTGATCGTCTTTCAAAGTAGTAACCCAGAGTTCTTTATTGCCCACGGAGATATGAATTTTGTAACTGATCCGGCTTCCTTTATGAATCTGGCAGACAGTGAAGGGGGATCCTTTGTTTAACCCAATGCAGAAACTTCATGAGCGCCTTCGCAACCTTCCCCAGATAACTATTGCCAAACTGTCGGGATGTGCAAGAGGTGGTGGTAATTAATTGGCTATGGCGCTTGATATGCGTTTTGCAGTATCTGATAAAACCTGGCTTGCGCAGTCCGAAGTATTGATGGGAATAATTCCCGGAGGAGGGGGAACGTAATATTTGAGTAAACTGACCGGAAGATCAAGGGCGCTTGAGATAATTTTAGGAGCAGAATTGCTTGATTCGGCAATGGCCCAAAAATATGGTATAATCAATAGGGCAATTCCGGAAGAAGAAATCGATTCATTTGTATCAACTCTTGCAAACCGAATGGCAGCACTGCTTTCTGGTGTTATCGATGCAGCAAAAAATGCAGTGAATGCAACTTTTCAAAACACAAATGGAATTATTACAGAAAGTGCAATGCTGTGCAAAGTATTAGCAAAACCTGCAGCTGCTGCCAGGATGATTACTTCTACGGAAAAAAGTGCTCAGACTAACGAAGGCGAATGTCAACTTAAAAAAATCCTCAACAAAATTTAGTTGTGTCAACTATCTAATAAAATCTCCTGTTTAAATAATCGGGAGCTTTTTTGCACCACAGATTCATCATGAATTATAATTGTTGATAAAATCATTCAGATATCTGCTTCCTATATTTATTTCATGTTCTCCGATGTATACTGCATTATTATCATATGAATCTATTGCAAGATGATTGACGACATAGCTTTTACTGATTCGGGAAAACACTTTCTGTGGTAATTTCGAATAAATGGTCTTGAGATTCATCCAAGTAATACATCTGTTGGTCTTTGTGTAAATGATCACATAATCCTTAAGTGCCTCAATATATAAGATGTTCTCGTGTAAAATCTTGTAGTTTTTCCGATCTGCACGTACCATTATATAATTTTCCTCCGTCTCTTCAACACTTGCCTTATTATTCATTAGCATATGATGATAATTAAATGCCTTAGTGACAGCTTTATGAAAGCGGTCTTCTAATATCGGTTTCAATAAATAGTCAACAGCATCAACTTCATAGCTCTCAAATGCATACTGGGAATATGCTGTAGTAAAGATAACAAGTGTATGTGTCGGTATTGATTGCGCAAATTCAATTCCGCTCATACCTGGCATCTCAATATCAAGAAATATAAGGTCGACCTTATTCAACTTCAGATATTCAGAGACAGCAGCGGCACTCTTAAAGGTCCCCAATAGTTTCAGATCTTTGGTCGATAAGATCAGATCTTCCATGCCAAGACGTGCAAATGGTTCGTCATCAATTACAATACAATTCATAGTGGTAGTTTTAGACTTGCAATGTATTCGTTTTCGTTACAAGAGGAATTTAAATAAAAATTGTCGTTGTATAGCAGTTGTAATCTTCTTTCTAGATTTAACAGACCAATACCAGAACTCTTCGAGTTCCGATTCGTAAATATAGGAATCGAATTAGTACACCAGAAACAGAACTCATTATTTTCAATGGAGAATCGAAGATCTATGTAAGAACCTTCGGAGGGATCAGCGCTATGTTTGATAGCGTTTTCCACAAAGACCAGTAAAATATTTGGAGGCAAAATTACATTTTTAATATTTTCTTCCTCATAATTGATAGAATAGTCGAAATCATCCCTTCGCATCGCCTCCAAATTCAGGTAGTCAGTTAAAAATTTGATCTCGCCCGAAAGGGCAGTTTCTGTATGGTTATTCTCATATAACAAATGTCTAAGAAACTCTGAAAATCTCACTATAATATTGGAGGCCTTTGCAGGGTCTTTTCTAGTGAGAACATTGATATTGTTAAGCATATTAAATAAAAAGTGAGGTTGAATTTGATGTCGCAGTGCGTTAAGTTCGCTTTCCAACGCACGCCTTTCCAGCTCATTGATCTTTTCAATGTCACTGATCCATTTTTTGAAGAATTTAACAGACGTGGAAGATAAAATTATTAACAAAAGAAATATGGCGAGTACAATGGTCTGCAGAATAACAAAGGGTTTTTCCTGAACTTTGACAACCCTGTGTGGCTCTAAAACAAATACATGAAACAGATAGATCACCATACTACCTGCTAAATTCAACAGGAGAAGACCTATCCCATATATCACTATTTTTTTCTTAAAAAGAAACTCGGGTACTAACCAATAGAGATTACTATAGAACAACGATAAAAGAATCACATAGGTAAATATCCATTGATAATGATCATATACTCCTCGGAATGTATTAGGTTGTCTTGCGACCCACATAAATATTCCCAGCAGAGCAACAGCCACGCCATTTCTCATCAGAGAATATTTAGGGCTAGTTATGAATTTTCCTATCTTATAAAATATAGCTATTTCCCCAATGGAACGGTTGGCCATTACTTTTTCATCCATGAATGTAGTTCAATAAATAAAGGTCTTCTCACCATTTCAAATCTATCTAACATGCTATTTTTCAAGACTTATTAACCTTTGAATAAAACAACTACAAATTTAAATCTATTGACACATACTACAAAATAAATTATATGAACCATATAATATACTATACGAAAACAATTTTCTCAGTACTTAAAATTTAGAATCCAGCATTAGATTTTAAAGGCATGCATTTTTTCAAGAAGTAAGAATGTCCAAATTGAAAGAACATATTATAAAAACTTGAGAATTCATTCTTAAAATTTAAGTGAGCAATCATAAAAATCTTGGAAAATAATCGTCTTTTTAAACTATTTAACATTGCTGAAAACATTGCAAAAAATCCGCCGTCTTACAAGGAATATGTAAGACGCAGAATTATCAATCTGGTGAGATTTAATGGTCCATCTTTCTCGTATTTGCTAGTTTTAACGATTACGTATAAGAAAAACTACGCTTTGTATAGTAATCTTTAAAATGCGCAGTAAAGGAATTACTATTGCAAACATCAAGATTAAATTTAAAAAAATATGAAATCAACATTTTATTTATTTTGTAGTATCGTACTACTTGCAGTATCGCAGCGGTCATATGCCCAGTCAACCGACCAGGTCATCAACCAGTATATTGACGCCGTAGGAGGTAGGTCAAACCTTTCCAAGATAAAATCAATGTCAATTGAAAGACAATCCGAGATCAATGGGATGAAGGTCACGTCCAATGAAACAATACTGATCGGTACTGGCTACAGGAGTGAGATAAATTTGGGTAATATATATCAAACAACAGAAACTTATAATCCAAAAGAGGCATTTATTTCAAACCTTATAAGTGGTAACAAATCCACACAGAACATGCCAGATGCAAAGTATGCTGCCGGAAAAGATAAAATTTTCTCTACTATGGGTTTACTTTTGAAGTATAAGAATCTTGGGTATACAGCTGAGACCTTAGGCAGCGAAAGATCAGATGGAGCTGAATTGGTGAAAATCAGATTGACCAGCCCTGCAGGTGTAGAATCCTTGTATTATTTCAACAGGAAAACCTATCTATTGATAAAATCAATAACAATTTTAAATTCATTTGGTCTTAAAAAAGAGATGATCAGCCAATACGATGATTATCGTCAAATACAGAACATCAAATATCCTTACAGGTTATTATCAAACAACAATGTAGCAGGATTATTTCTATCGAGCGAGATCACAAAAATAGAGATTAATCAGTCAATTAATTCGAAAATATTTGAAAGACCTGCTGGCCAGTCGGAAAAAATTACGACAAACCAATTTGAACCGATCTACAAGAACATCATGCCCACCTGCCAATGTGAGGACCTGATACAATTCAAGGTGCCTAATACCAAGATTATTTTTGCAAAGCGAGAGTCAAGCGATAATTCTTGTCGTGTTACAGCCATAGTCAACCATCCACCTTTCAATGATAGTGTGACTGTTTTTCTAGCTTTACCCCAAGATAAATGGAATGGACGTTTCCAAGGTACTGGCGGAGGAGGTTTCCAAGGAGGTACTTCAGAATCATTAAATCAACCCGTGACACAAGGATTCTCGACAGGAAGTACAGATGGAGGTCATCCTGATGCGAGGGGAACGTTCGCATTTGACGAAAAAAATAACCGTTTTGATTGGCAGGCCATTCGTAATTTTTCACATGTCGCTATTCATGATATGACGACCTTAGGCAAGATTATTACCGAGAAGTACTATGGAAACACTCCGAAATATTCCTATTTTGTGGGAGGTTCCAATGGGGGGCGACAGGCCATGGAATCAGTACAGAGATATCCTCTGGATTACAACGGGGTCATTGCTGCTTGCCCCGCTATTTATTGGAATCACTTCTTACTTGGATTTTTATGGCCTACTGCCGTCATGAACGATGCAAAGCATTATGTATCCAGAGAAAAGCTTGCAGCAGTTACCCAGGCTGTAATTAAAGCTTGGGATGACAAGGATGGTGTAATAGACGGTGTGATCGAAGATCCTTTGAAATGTAAATGGGATCCTCAGGAGTTTGTGGGAACAAAGGTTGGCAACGATCTATTTACTATTGCCGATGCTGACGTAGTACGACAGATCTGGGAGGGACCAAAAACCAAAAGGGGCGAATTTTTGTGGTATGGGTTGACCAAGGGAAGTAATCTTTCAGATTATGCTTTTACTTCAGGAATTCCTCTAAAAGCGATACCTAACGGACTAATTGATGATTGGGTAAAGTATTTTTTGATCGGAGATCCTAAATTCGATCTTGGTACTGTGGACATTAATGAATTTGAGAAACTATTTATTCAATCTGTTGAGCAGTACTCCTATCTCTATCAGACCTCTAATACTGATCTTAGCACTTTTAAAAATAACGGCGGCAAATTAATTATTACACATGGCCTTGCAGATAATATGATTCCACCACAGGGCTCCATACAGTATTATAATACCTTAGTTGCAACAATGGGATCATACAAGAAAACGGCAGAATTTTCCAGATTATTTTTATATCCCGGACTGGACCATTCTTTTTTTGGACTAGGTGCTTCAACAAACCAAAATGAGTTCTTTAAAGCTCTAGTAAAATGGACTGAAAAAGATTCTGCCCCTGAGTTTTTCGAAGCACAGACCATTGACAATCCTTCTGTTAAAGAAAACGTAAAAGTAAAAATATATCCTTTTAAATGAACCATTACTGAAATTATTAAAAATTTCAAATAACAAAAAACCCAAGAACTTGATGCGGGATAATCCAGTGGTTATTCCGCATCAATGTTTTAAAAACCTATTATATGAAATATAAAAATTATGTACTTGGAGTACTAAATGCAAAATATTTACTATTCATCATAATACTTTTTCAGGCCGCAAATAATCAATCACAGGCGCAAAACAAAAATGACAATAAATATCTACGATCATCCGGTCTTTTTTCCATCAGAGAGATAAGTGACATTAAGATGAAAACTTATATTAGTCATATTGAAAATGCATTCTTAAAGATCAGTGAAATACAAGCGGAAATCTCTATTCCCGAGAATTTCCAAAAAACCGAAAATATGGTCTCGATGATCGAGACATTGAAAACAATTGATTCCTCATTTAAGCTTAAGACGCCAATTAATCCGAAAGACCTTCAACTTTATCTGAAAATACTGAAAAATGCCGATGAGCAAAGAGATAGGATAAAACGTGTCAATAGCAGATCAGATACTCTGTTTAGGTCTGCACGTAAATCGCTCTACGAAATTGCTGACGATACGATCCTCAAGGAGATGGCAGATGAATTAGGATCTAAAAATATAGATAAACTTCAACCGCTACGTAGAAAATGGCAAAATACTGACAGTATCATCGCTGAAAAAATAAAATTAATCGATGAGCAAAGTATGCAACTATCTGTAATTAATATAAAGATCAAAGATCTTCAGAGACAATCAACAGAGCGTTTATTTGAAAGCAATATAACATCGTTCAAAAAAACGGATCTGCACGACGATAATAAGGAGGATCAGAAAATTTCATTGAGCCAATCTAAGATCAGTACGAAAATTGTAGGCTTATATATCAAAGAGAATTTATTTCTATTTACAGTATTTCCGATTATAACCATCTTCACTGTCTATTGGTGGACTCGTCGAAAAATACAATCTGTAAAAGACAATCTTTACCAAAGTCCTTTTCAATCGTACCTTCTCCATAACATCCTCACACATCCTTTCGCCAACATTTTTTTCCTGGCTATCAATTTAATACCTCTATTGGATATTAACACTCCATCGTTTTACCACTTTTTTATAGTATTATTATCAGTAACGATGTTTTTCTATTTGCTGCATCGAAAGCAAAGGCGTTGCTTTATATGGTATTGCATCGGTTCTCTTTTGATCTATTTAGCTATTATGATTTGTAATAATAACCCCAGCACTTTACTCTATAAAGTATTATTGTCTTTTATCAACGTTGCTGTTTCAATATTGGTAAGCTATGTAATCTTAAAAGAAGAGTTATTGCAAAATTTCAGAAGGAGATACCGCATTATAGCATTTTTATCCATTATTCTAATGGTCTTTTCTTTAGCATGCATTTTAGTTGGTAGAATGCTGATCGCATATAACATCACCTATGCTACTATTGTTTGTATTTTACAATTGGTCACTCTTTTCATCGTTAAGGGTACTTTTTTAAACCTCTTAAAACTACAAATGATCCATAGAAGAGTCAAACTACATTACGAGAACCACGTCGATACCTCTCGGATGGAGAAAAATCTAACAACGCCTCTAAATCTTGTAATCTATTTCTTTTGTACCGCAGGTTTTATTAATAATCTTAATCTTCTGGTGGCAGTTGAGTCCATTATTGATGTGCTCATGTCTATGCCTATAAATATCGGAAGCATTCATATTACAGCTGGCAGCATTATTTATTTTGTTTTCATTGTTCTTTTGGCACACTTCTTAAAAAATCACATTGGATATGTATTCGGTAAAACCGGAATTGAGGAGGAGGATGATAAATTTGAACAATCCAGTTTGGTCATTACACGTTTGCTAATTATTTGTTTGGGCTATGTGATCGCTGTAGCAGCTTCTGGACTTCCAGTTGATAAGATCACTATAGTGCTGGGTGCTCTAAGTGTGGGAGTTGGTATGGGCTTCCAAAATATTGTGAACAATTTTATTTCCGGTATTATTTTATTATTTGAGAGACCTTTGAAAATCGGTGATAATGTTCAGGTCAATGGTAGATCTGGAAGGGTTAAGGAAATGGGTGTTAGAACTAGTACCTTACAAACTGATGAAGGTGCTGAGATCATCATCCCCAATGGAACTATCCTGTCAGAGGACATTACCAATTGGTCGTACACAAACAACAGGAGGAGAATAGAACTTCCTTATAATATCGAGACAGAAATCGATCCTCTTCAGCTTGAGCAATCGATCGTTCAAATTTTTGAAAGAGAGGATTCTGTTCTGCCCTTTCCCAAACCATCTGTCCTGTTCGATGAGATTTCAAATAATACTTATAAAATAAGGATTCATTTCTGGCTTAAAGATAGTGGCAATGTTGAACAAATAAAAAGTTCCATTAAAAGCCAGCTGTTTTATCAATTGCACAACAAAAACATTCACATCCGATAGAAAATATCTTGTTTTGCAGTACGCAAAACAAGATCCGTCCATATATTAAGGGGACGGATCTCTATTAACTAAACTATACTGAAATCTAGAAGATTTTTACTCCTAGACCTAACTGTATCTGTCGACTATGAGCTTTATCTCCAATATCACTAATACTCGAAAACCCCCATATGTATCTCGCATAGATAAATAGTGGCCTAAAATTGATCTCAGCACCGGCGACCATTCCAAAATCCGTCTTTTTAAAAAGCCTTTTGGAATTATCAAGTATCCCCTCCTCACCATTAGCAAGAAAACTAAATTGTGGTCCTCCGACAAAGGTTATCAAGCCAGAACTATTGATGCGCAGAAGGACAGGTACGGAAACATAATTGAGTCTTTTTCCTCTGTCGAAAGTGTTTGTTAGTACCGAGGAATAACGCTCCTCCACTTTTGTGTTTGACTGATTGAATTGGACCTCAACTTGCAGACCTAGACTATTTGAAAAATCATAATAGGCAAATCCACCCAACTGATAGCCTAATTTAAAACGGTCATCAAAAGATTCACTATCGATCTTTGCAAGGTTAGCCCCAGTTTTTGCACCAAGATGTAATTGTGCTGATGTCGACGACAAACCAAATATTATTGATGCGCCTAAAAAAAATCTCCTCATGTTCAAACTATTTGCACAAATATATGTTGGTATAACTTCAAATTTTTTTTTACTATACCAAACCAATAAATTTCTATATCAACTCTGCTGCTAATAAATATTATAGTGATCGGAATGTATATTTGTTCGATATCTGTTTTATACTTGAAATTTAGTCGCTGAAAATCATTTTAAATATTTTGTATAAAATATAGGTGGGTTCGTATAGTATCTATTTTTTGCTGAACTAAGTTTTGTTAATTCGCAAAACAATAAGATATAGAATGAAAATGAGAGAATGGATCAAGACGACAAACTTTTTTTTAATATTGGCTCCCCTAAGTACTTTAGTTGCGCAAAGGAATAACCCAATCGATAGCACAGATCTGAGAAAAAGTGCTGTGATATTTGTCGCAGATAAGTTTGCCCAAGCAAGGCTTATAGATCTGTCCTATACCTACCTTCCTCCTTTTTCATTTAGAAACACGTCAAACGAAGGAATAAAGTCACTTGATCGTGCAAACAAATTCAGACAATTAAATTTCAATGCCAATGTTCCGATTCTCGCTGGTAAGAAATGGCTATTTAACGGCACTCTTGGTTATAGACAAACAAATTTGGATTTTGATCTTGAAAAGACGGAAAAGGATACGTTCTCGCTTGACCGCAGTTTTCATTATTTCAGTTCGTCCGCTAATGTAAATTATTTTTCTACCCTTTTCAATAAAAAAATTATCTATACCGCAAGTGTTGTATTGGACGGTAGTGACAGGAGACCTGAAAGGATCAAGGGATTTGTGATGGCCTCAATGGTATTGAGATCTGATGATAGGACCAAGATGACGGTTGGAGCGGCATTGGGGTTAGATCCCGGAAATCCAATATTTCCTTTTATGCCACTATTTACATATGAGCACAAGCTGACCCGAGATTTCTTTCTAGATTTTGTCTTTCCACAAAGTGTATTTGTCAGGACCTATATTACTGACAATGCTAGACTGTCTTTGGGTTCAAATCTCGATGGAACACAGTTCTACCTCTATAAATTGGATGGCAGTAAACAAACTTACGAGTACCGGCAGCTGGACATAAATTCTGGATTGGTATATGAGCAAGGAATCGGAAAGTATTTTGTTTTAACAGCAAAAACTGGTCTAAAGATGATTGCATCTGGCAGAATATTAAAAAAACAAGATGTCTTTAAAGACTATATTTATGAATTCAAGCCAGATCCAACGTTTTATTTCAATATTGGCATTTCATTCAATCCGTTTTCAATGCTGAAAAGCTCTCATAAATAAGATCTTGCTATTGATTATCTAAAAAATTATTCCAGCTGTTATCTTATTAAAAAGCAATTTTTAATCGTCTTAATCGAAAGCAATGTGTGATCATAATTTTTATGTTTGCTTCTTATAAAGATTTCAAAAGATATAAAAATGCAAAGTGAAAGTTCAACCGATTCTACTCCATGTAAAGGAGAATCGGTTCTAACTAACAAAGTTTTAGATAACGGAGAGATCATTTCCAATGGATCAGTCTTTATCATCTATTGCTATATCACATCTGCTGCCTAAGAATGAATCTTTGAATTTTCCCACTCGGGGTTTTAGGTAGTTTGGGAACAAATTCGATCTCTCTAGGATATGCATGTGCTGCAAGTCGCTTTTTAACAAAGGTACTTATCTCGATCTTTAATTCTTCTGAACTTTTAAAATCATGCTTAAGTACTATGAATGCCTTTACAATTTCTGTACGTTCGTTGTCAGGTTTCCCAATTACCGCAGCTTCTGCTACGGATGAATGCTCAAGAATAACGCTCTCAACGTCAAAAGGACCAATACGATATCCTGATGACGTGATAACGTCGTCTATCCTACCAATGTAGGTCAATAGCCCATCCTCGTCCTGTTCAGCAGAATCTCCCGTGAGATAATATATACCCTTCAATGATTCCGTTTCAGATCTTGAATAACCTTTGAACCAGAAAAGGGGTGACTTAGAAATGTCAACAGCCAAATTTCCAGGAACGTTCGGTGACACAGGTTGATAGTTATCATCCAAAATCACTACCTTATAACCGGGCATTTCAACGCCCATACTTCCATCAATTTTCTTATGATCCAAAGCATGGTGATTATTAATTATCATTCCAGTTTCAGACTGTCCATAATGATCAAAAATGTTCACATCCATAGTGTTATTGTACCACATAATAACATCTTTAGTCAGAGCCTCCCCTGCACTACTTATGATGCGCAGGCTGTTATTACTTATATTCACATACTTTTCCTTGACCGCATTCATAAGTAACCTAAATGCAGTCGGAGATCCTGCAAGATTGGATACTTTGCACTCACTAATAATTCTGAATGTCTCCTCCGCACTAAAACTAGCCTCGGAAAGTATGAAAGAGTTGCCAAGCAGTAATGGTCCAGTTACAGAATAGTATAGGCCATAAGCCCAGCCTGGATCTGCCAGGTTCCAAAAAATATCATTCTTTCTCAAATCGATGCCAAATTCCATATAAACTTTGATAGATGCCATAGCACTTAAAGGAATATCTATAGCTTTAGGAAGTCCGGTCGTGCCTGAGGTTGAAAGCATCAAGAAAGCATCGCTACCCCTTCTCTCAACAGGCTTAAAAAAACCTTCCATTTTTGAGATCTCATCTCGGTAATTTAGGTAACCAGAGAATATTTGGTCATTATCTCCATTTGTAACTACGCAGATTTTAGTCTTCAATGCTAAATCTGTTAATTTTGTGCTATTGTTACTGTCAGTAAATAGCATTTTAGCGTCACTACTTTCGATCCGATGCTGTATTGCCTTCGGACCGAAAGCAGCGAATAATGCCTGATAGACGGCTCCCACCTTCCATGCTCCAACCATGATAAAAACGAGTTCGGGAATCCTAGGCAACATACATGCTATCACATCCCCAGCTCCAATACCCTGAGACAATAGAAAATTAGCTACTTTGGATGATTCTTCCATCAGTTTTTTATACGTTATAACAGACTTTGATCCAGCTGCAGAATAATGATAAATGGCAATCTTTTGATCATTGCAGTGACGGTCACAGCATTCGATACCGGCATTAATAAAATTATCAAAATCACCGTTGAAGGTCTTTTTGATTTCTGTAATATCAAATGCTTCATAAAATTCCTTATAAGATCTCATATTTTTTTTTAAAAAATACTAAGATTTTCTCTTCTAAAAAACACAAATAAATAAACTGAAAGACAGGGTAATGGTAACACACTATATATTAACATATTAACAATTAAAAACTATACGTAATTTGGATTTTACTATACATTATTCCTAAAGGAACAGTATTGAAAGACAACTATCTATTGAATTATAATTTCAACTGCAAGAAACAAAATATCAAATTTTATTCACCTGATTAAATAATAAATACTCTAGTAATTTATAACGATTTTTTTATATTGGAAAATAATGGATTTGTTTAACAAAGTATATCTGGAATACATACAGTTTAGTACTTATAATTTTTAGAATGATCAGGACGTAATGGTTTATATAACGTGATGAAATTTTAAAGTATGGCTGTGTAATCTGCCCCAAAAACTGTAACAATTATAAATGAAGTTTTAATGACACTCGATATTCATTTTCTTCGTTATTTGCCTCAAAAAAGAATTTATCTCCATATAAAAGTTCAAGTGTTCTATGAAGGTTGGCAAGTCCGATACCACCCGCTATATCGTTAGATAAATTTTGAGATGATAAAGAGTTGGTGATTTGAAAATGAAAATAATTATCTTGGTTTTCAATGTTAATATGTATATAGGAATCCCCTAAAGCATTGGCACTATGCTTAACAGCATTTTCCACTAATATCAATAAAATATTTACTGGCAATTTAATTCCTTTTATATCTTCCTCACAATATTTAAAACTGTAATCAAAATCATCTCTCCTTAAATTTTCCAGAGACAAATAGTCCTGTAGAAATTTTATCTCCCTTGATAAATAGGTTACTATCCTATTATCTTCATACAGAAGATATCTTAGAAAATCGGATAATTTGTCAATGACCAAAGAAGCTTCCTTTGGATTATGATTAGTCATAACCTTAATGGTATTGAGCATATTAAATACAAAATGTGGACGGATCTGATTTCTGAGCGCTGCGAGCTCATTCGTCATTGATTTTTTTTCAAGTTCAAAAATCTTTATCGAATCACCCATCCATTGCTGCAAAAATTTTATTGCAGTTGTGCTCATTATAACAGGAAGAAGAATGTAGAAAAATAAAAGGGCTTTTATAAAAACCAAATCTTTATTTTCCAAAGTCTTGTTCCTATGATTTTCAAAAACAAATAAATGTACAATATAAAATAGCCAACTGAAGACAAAGACACACCCTAGTAATGCTAAAAGATAATTTGTTAGCTTTTTTTTATACATTATCTTAGGCACTAAAAAATACATATTGATATAAAGCATTAATAAAATTAATACTGCTGTCATTAACCATTCGAGGTGATCATAAATTCCTTCGTACTCTCCTGGAATCTTTCCAATCGCAAAAAAAGTCAGTACTGCAACTACGCAAATAAGATGTCTGTAAAAAATAAACTTCTTTGCAACAATAAACTTGATAAGTTTATCGCCATTAGATTTTGCTATTGATAAATTTTCATTGTTTTCCATGTAAGATTTTTCTGAAAATAATTAGTTAGGGTTTAAATCAGTGTAAAATATGAAAGATATTGTATATATGAAAGTATAATAAAAAATAGGAAGGTTTTATAAATTGTACACATTCCGAACATTTTATTGCTGATTTGCACAGTAAAGAAATCCTAATACCTTCTTTATGTTCTGTTTTATGCATACTTCCACAAACGTGAAACAATAAACTGCGGAGATAAAATTTTTCTTTAATAACTAGCACTATTTGTATTCAGTTGCTTAATTTTGATGCAAATATTCTGTTGTGTATTATTGCATTTCACCCCACAATAACTAAGAAATATCAAATTTATAATTATAACTTTTACTAGACGAAGTAAAATAATTCGATTCTGTAAACCTTCCGCTGATTATAAAAATCTTATGCCATAAATGTCCAGGTTTATTAAAGATTTCCAAATAATCTCCAAAAGCTCCTTACCTTTTGTCAGAATGAAACAGAAAGTTTGTGTTCAACAGACCAAAAGTCTGTGAAATTAGAAGACTCAACATCTTTCTTTGTCAAAGTTTCGCACTACTTTACTGTAATCCACTGCGGAATTTCCATCAAGGGGACAAAGGATGATATTAGGAAATCAGGAAGCCAAAAAGGGATTGTCGAACGTTGAAATGTATTTATTTTAAATTCAAGTACATAAAATATGATCTAAACTCTTTTAATTAATTAAGAATTTTAACCATAGAATTGAAGACAAATGCATATAGGTGCAAAGAAAAAACGATTTAAGAATTGTAACAGGAAAGTATAACTCACGACTTATATCCAAAGTTTAAAAAATGAAAAAATGAAAAGAACACCAAAGAGAAATGGCCTCATTTTAATGATAGTTGGAACGTTTACAGTCGCAACTTCACAAATCATCACCCATTTTGTAAAATTACCAGACTTAGCCCAAGGTTCGTTCATCGGAATCGGAATTGGTCTTTTACTACTGTCGGTAATTTTGCTGAATTTTAGAACATCAAAGTAAAAAGCACAGGCGATGGAAGTGTAATATTCTAATACTGTAATCGAAGTAATATATGGAATCTAAACAGGATTGGCATTAAATATGGATGATTTACAATATTAACCTTTAAATTTATTTACAATGGGAATTAAGCCAGGTCCAAAAAAAGTGGCGGAGTCAACAGGTAAATTAGACCAACGCCAGAGAGATAATAAGGAGACTCCAAAAAACAAAACCGCTTTGAAACCTCATCACCATAAAAAAGGTGATTAGATAAAGCATACTAAAATTTTAATTTCATGACAAATCCCGACATTCGTCGGGATTTGTGTTATTCAATAGGTTGATTCTCTATTCCATTTTAGTTCATGAATAATAACATAAGACTATGCGGTGTATTCACCTTCTTCCTCTTTATGCCAGAATCGCACCCTGCTTGCATGCACTTTGATCAGGCAGATGCCTGGAGTATCGACGCCTTCCGGAAACCATTGGTCAAGGTCTTCAACCCATTTTTCTTTAAGTGTGTCCTTATCCTTAATAATTTCACCTGTACCGGTACATTCGATAAATAACATATCATCAGTCTGGTATATAAGATTGACATGATGATTTTTCATGATCTGGTCGACCTTATGGCTGTCCTCATAGGAAAAGAACCAGGAGTCGCCGTCATACTCAACTTTACCGTTGTTGCTCATAGGCCTTGAATGGGAGACCTGTTTTTCGTCCTGCGTGACCATCATACAGAAATCAAGGTTCTTCATTCTTTCTGCAATGGTTTTCAATGATGCTTTTTTCATAATAATGATATTTTGGTTTAGTGGTGATCAAATCCTGAGTTCACAAATATTAAGGAACTGATCTGCTTTGCTAGCACAAACCAAAATCCATACCGATACCTGATGTCTGGTGCGTCAGCATTCGTAATCAAAATAATATGCTTCAATTAATACTATCCATTAAGACCGGGTTCAAAATTATTGTCACACCTATTCTGTAATATTGTTTGGCAATTCAATTTCCTAAATTGTAAGAGCGTTTTAAACAGTATAATTAAATTAGCTATTTTTAAATATAAAGTAACTGTCAAAATGATAAGTCCAACCGATCCAAAACCATCAGATTTTTTTCAATTCATAGAACATCATTGCCGCTTGGATGAAAAATCCGGAAGTTCATTACATTCTAAAATAAGGGAACAAGCGTATAAAAAAGGGGACATTCTTGTAGAGGAAGGGAAGATCTGCAATAAAATATACTTTTTAAATACCGGGCTTGTAAAAACCCTATTGACTACTGACAGCCGGGAATTTACGATGCGCTTCTTTTCGGAAGGCAATGTGTTTTCAGTGTTGGATAGTTTTATTCAACAAAAACCTTCCATTTATGATATTGTAGCACTCGAAGATTCTATGGTAAGCTATATTCTCTATGATGATCTTCAAACATTATGTCAGGAGTATCATCAGATCGAAACATTTTACCGCAAGCTCCTTTCTATGGCAGTTATTGAAATGATGAGCCGGGTGAGCCATTCGCTGGAGGAAACGGGAGTTGTTGCATATAACAGATTTTTAAAAGATCAGGGGCATCTCCTACAGCGAATAAGTCTGGCCGACCTCGCTTCCTATCTGGGAATTACCCAAGTGTCCTTGAGCAGGATTCGAAGGGTGAAATAGAGATTTTATCATTTGATAAATGCAGGCTCTAAGCGGATATGTAATTTGGCCAAAAATTCATACCGCTATGATCCATCCATTGTTCTTTAATCAAAAACTCAGCGTTGCTGTAGTACTCGTTATTACCATTGTTGCCCCAATAGCCGGGTATTTTTCTATCGGGCTTCCACCCGTCATTATCGTCGGTGGCTCTGCATGTATCGCATTCATTTGCTGGTATAAGACTTATTTAAAGAATCCTGTCAGTTCATCAGTGATATTACCGCTTTTTGTTCTTACGGTAGCCGCATTGCAGATACATATTATTGAGGAGTACCAGATGGGCTTCGCTCTCGCAATGAGCCGCCTATTCGGAATTCCATGGAGTGAAAAAAGTTTCCTGATGGTATTTGCGCTGGTAGGACCTACTGTTTATACGCTGACCTCCTTGGGTTTATATTACAGAATTCCGATTGCCGGATTTGTAGCCTGGTTTATTTTCATCGGCCCTGGTGTCGCTGAATTTTCGCACTTTATTTTTCCTTTGCTCAAACCTGATCTTTTAGCGAATGATCCTCATCCCATCACCGACTCGATTGCAGGTTCTGTCATAGAAAATATGCCTAATTACTACTATAAAACGACTGGAAAATACTACTTTCCCGGTATGTGGACAGCTGTTTTGCCAATGATACCGGGGTGTTTTGCTCTCATTAGATTATTTCTATTACAGAAGAAGCCGAATTCATCCGGTCAGATAAAGTAACATTAATTGAAATGAAGGTTGCCATTCTGGATACACCACATTTTTAAGGCAGATCACAAATGCTATCAATTAACAGTCCTGAGAACCATTTTATTTCTCAGGACTGCTTTTTGGATGGTCCGTATTATTGATCATCTCTGGATTTGATCTGCTTTTCCAAAAAGGGATAATCGATATAGCCACGATCATCTCCTCCGAACATGGTTGCACGATCCGGCTCATTAAGCGAGGTGTTTTTTTCGAATCTTTTTGGAAGGTCCGGATTGGCCAAAAATAAAGTTCCAAAAGATATCATCTCTGCATTGCCTTTTATCAGTTCAGCTTCTGCAGATTTCCTATCGTAGCCTGTATTGGCAATCACCGGATGTTTGATCATCGCGCTGAAAAATTCCATATCATTGATTTCAGGATAATGTGCGGGTGAAGGAAAATCAGGACTCTTCCTCATAAGCTCGACATAGGCGATATCCAACCTCTTTAGCTGTTCAATCAGATAAGTATAAGTTTGAACGGGGTTATCTAAAATCATATCTCCGTACGGATGAAAAGGGGAAATTTTAATACCGACCCGATCACCGCCGACAGCGTTGATCAGCTCCTCCATCACCTCTACTATAAACCGGGCTTTGCCGGCATGGCTTCCCCCATAGTCATCTGTTCTCTTGTTGGCACTTTCAGCCAGGAACTGATTGGGAAGGTAGCCGTTTGCGGCATGCAGCTCTACTCCATCGAAACCAGCTTCAATGGCATTTTTAGAGGCCTGTCCATAATCTTTTATGGTCTGCCGGATCTCCTCTGTCGTCATTTCCTGAGGAACTTCATATTCTTTCATTCCATCGCTGGTAAAATGCTGCATCCCTTTAATAGGAAGTGGAGACGGAGCCAGCGGTATTTTCCCATGCCTGTCAACAGAATGTCCTGCACGGCCGGTATGCCACAACTGGGCAATGATAATTCCGCCATTATCGTGGACTGAACTTGTTACCTTTCTCCATGCATTGATCTGCTCATCGTTAAAAATTCCTGGTGTAAAGGGACTTCCTGTTGCATCTTCACTGATCCGGATGGCTTCAGAGAAAATAAGACCTGCAGTGGCTCTCTGGGTATAGTATGTAACGGTAGATTGTCCTACTATACCGTCTTGATCAGCACGGCTTCTCGTCATGGCAGACATGGCCATTCTGTTTTTTAACGTCAGATTTCTTAATTGGGTATTTTCTAATAGTTTCATTGTTATGTTATTTAATGGTTGTTGATTATTGATGATAAGCCTCAGTATATACTTCTTTGGCAAATTCTTCAGCGGTGGTGGAAGTCGTTGAATTTTTATCCCTTTTCTGATAGTTGAAGATCCCTTCCTTGATGCCTGTTGCCATTTCCAGCAAATTGTCTACAAAATCCTCTGTAAAGCCGTTGCCCAAAAATATCTCTTTTGCCTGCTCCAAAGGAATCTGAGCATATGGCAGCTCCGGATTTCCGACGGCATTCCCGATGATCGAGGTAAATTCTCTCATGGTATAATTCCGGGGCCCCATTACCGGGTGGATGCTCTTGCCTGTAAAGTCAAGGTTGGCGAGATGGTGTGCTGCAATCTTTGCTACATCTTTTGTAGCGAACATCGGAATAGAATGATCCCCATCCGCAGCGGTCCCGTTGATCCCTTTAGTTTTGACAAGCTGTATAGTTCTCAAAAAGTTTTCCATAAAATAAGCGGAGCGGATATGCAGCACATTGACATCTTCCAATTGATTCAGTCTGACCTCCTGCTCTCCGGTGCCGCCCATCATCCCGTTTCCTTCATGCATATGAGAACCCAGGCTGCTCATATTGACAATATATTTGATTCCTGACCTTTTAATGGCCTCTATGAAATTCCCTGTTACCTTTCTTTGATATGCTCTTGTATTTTCAGCTTTCACATTATCAGGTAAGATCAGGAAGGCTGTGTCTGCATTTTTGAACGCAGCGGTGAGCATATCAACATCATTCACATCGCCTTTAACGATCTCTGCTCCCAAACTGCGCAATTGTCCAAGCTTTTCTATACTTCTTGCAAAAACGATTACTTGATGACCTTGGTTTAGAAGGATCTCTGCTACTTTACTTCCAACTGTTCCTGTTGCGCCCAGAATTACGATTCTTTTTTTCATTGTTTTAAAATTTAATTGATTATTGATATGACAAAGTTGCGATAATCAGTATCTTACAACTTGTATCAGATCACTGTTTTGGTGTATTTAATTACGTCGATTATGCATTATCGCTAATCTCCATAACGACTTTCCCCACATATCCGCCTTGTTCTGCATATTGATAGGCTTCACGAAACTGCGTAAAAGGAAATACTGTATTGATCACGATATCAAGGCCTTTGCTTACTGCATCCAGCAAAACTTCCGTGTACCGGGATTCCGAATTTGAAAGAAGCACTATATGCTTTTTTGAGGTAAAAAGATTTGCTAAAAGCGCCAGAGGAATTTCCACAGGTTGCGGCGTAGGGTTAATAAATATGGATTTGGGCTTCATCATTTTTTTCGCAGTGGTATATCCCATTTTGCCAGACAGGTCAACGACAATATCGTAGGTATTTTTTTGTGAAAGCATATGGCCTTTGGTATAATCGATCACTTCAGCGGCTTCCCATTTTTTCGCATATTCTGCTCCTTTAGTACTGGTTACCGCAGTGATATGAGCTCCTCGTTGCTTAAGCAACTGAAGCAGGATCATTCCGAATCCACCAGTAGCACCATTAATAAGAATCCTGCTCTCAGGATTTACTTTTCCCATTTTTTCAACAGCGGTTACGGCGGCCGTCCCGACAACAGGAAGAGAAGCTGCCTGTGCAAAGCTCAATGCTTCAGGCTTTTTCCAGATCAAAGATGCCGGAACGGCAACATATTCTGCTGATGCTCCTTCTTTCATGAGGTTTTTCACCACACCAAATACTTTGTCTCCGACGCTATGACCAGTAGCAGACGATCCTGTCTTTTCAATGATCCCTGCAAAATCAGCTCCCGTATTCTTGGGGAATCTGGAACCTGACATCAGCTTCATCTCCCCTTTTCTGATCTTCCAGTCCATGGGGTTGATGGAGAATGCTTTTATTTTAACCAGTACCTGATCAGATGTTATGGCAGGTTTTGGTTGTTCCAGCATTTGTAATACTTCTGTGGTCCCGAATTGTTGATAGGCTATTGCTTTCATGATTTCAATTTTTATTTGTTCATTTTGATAAGACAAATTTGCAGAGAATGAGATGCATAAACTTGTATCAAATCACTGTTTTAACAAATGAGCCGTATAAATTCCAGCAATAAAAAAGGGTATCAACACTATTGTCAATACCCTTATACGAGGATGTATTTATAATTTCAGTAAATCTGTATGAGATCGCTGCTGTATTTCAAAGCTTTGGGCGGCATTCCGAACATCTCATACATGTATTTGTTGAGTTGGGGAAGGTCATAGAAACCGGTATCATAAGCAATATCGGTGAGACTTCTCTCTTTATCGGTTAGCGTGAGGTAGATTGCCTGTCGCAGTCTCGTCCATAAAAGGTATTTTGAAAGGCTGCTGCCGGTCTGCTGCTTAAAAAGAGAGGCCAGACGTGACGGAGACAGAAAAACGATATCCGCAAAGGTCTGTGGCGTGATATCCGATCTGAAATAATGGTTTTTGATATACTCCACAATCTTGGTGACCCTTTCATCAAAGCCGGTAGCCGGTAATTTAGAGACCAGTGCGTCAATGATGATGTTGACATCAAGATTGTTTTCAGGAATATTAAATAACAGATTGGTCTCAGCGGGCGTATGGAAAACGATGTAGTCTTCATTGCCTTTAAAACTGCCTGATAATTCAAGACCGACTGTAGAGTAAGGCTCAATATTCAAAACGTTCAAGGTCCCATTATCTGCCGCACAAAAATGTTTGACATGCGGTTTGATCAGAAACCCGTGAATCCCTTCATACAAAACGCCGTTGATCGTCGAATTAAAACGAGAATCATTGGACAGCACGATCTGGTATGCAGAGTGGTGATGGATCTCAACCGTTAGATTTCGTGCCTGAAGACCCAGGATAAATTGGTTCATTATTACTTTTTATAAATGATCTAATTGAATGAATGTCTGAATTCCAGGGGAGTCTGATTGGTTTTGCTCTTGAATAAACGGGTAAAAGACTGCGGATAATCAAACCCCATGTGATAGGCGATCTCAGAGACCGACAGATCAGTGGTGGACAAAATTCCCTTTGCGGTCTCAATAAACCTGTTATGAATATGCTGTTGTGTGTTAAGCCCTGTTAACGAACGAAGCATATCACTCAGGTAGCTTGCCGAGATATGTAACTGATCGGCCAGGTTCTGTACGGTGGGCAAACCCTTCTGCAATTCCTCATCATCGTTAAAATAAAATTCCAAAACTTTCTCAAATTTCTCGACAAGATGGTCATTCACCGCTTTATATTAAAAAATTACCAACAGACCTTAAAAGTAGGTCCCAAAAATAAAAATGCGAAATAAATAATCAAAACTGAAATCAAAACATTAACTATTTTTATAATAAATGACTATCAAAGCTATATCTTTAGCTAATTATGAAAAAAGAATCTGATCCCGGATACCTAAAAAGATTTTTTTCAGCAGTGACCACCGAATATATTTGTTATAGAAAATCAGGCAGCGTCATATGGACTCATCGTTTTTAAAATATGATCTGCTTGCTGCTTGTAAAATTAAGAAATATTTTGAAATGCTTCTATTTAGAAGAATCAGATCTATTAATGGACTGTGTCCTAACAAAGAATACTATTCAAAATAAGTAATAAAAGTACTGAAAATGCTCTTATTCTAATGCTTTATGCATGAATATATTAATTTGTTTAATACAGGCTTTGAAAAAAGTTCTTAAAAAAATCAAAAAATGTCCAAAATTGTACTATTCAAATGTCTTTAACAAAGCTTTAAAACAAATTTATAACGAAACAATGTTACTACTACTTCACAAAGAAATGCAAAAAATGAGTCAATTATCACCCAAAGAAATGCAGGAAACTGCAGATGCTCATATGAATCGTAATAAAGAATTAGCCGTAAAAGAACATCTGATTTCAGGAGATGGATTACATGAAAAAGAAATGCTCATCAAAGAAAAGACTTTGCCCTAAAAATTTGAAGCCTACAAGTGATCATTTATTTCACAAAGTTGAAATATATAGTTAATATATTATAAAGAATAAAACAAAACGATAAAATAACTTGTATGTACACGCATTTTTAATATCTTTGCATCATGAAAGACATTAAGGAACTTTTAGAAAACTGTTTATATTTCTCTTCAGGGCAATTGTTTAGGGAAATCAATACGCTTGCAGAAATCAATTTTGCGCCTTTAGGTCTGACACCATCTTATGCATTTTTGTTGATGATTATTCATGATAAAAAGGAAGTTGCAACAGGAGATGCCGCTAAAATAATTGGTCTAAATGCATCAACAATAACCCGTTTAGCAGATAAATTAATAAGCCGAAAACTTATTAATAGAAGGCAAGAAGGTAGAAATATATATTTAACCACTACAAATGAATTAACGGCTTTTATTCCTAAAGTTTATGCATGTTGGGAACAACTTGGTGTTGATTACACTATTGTTTTAGGAGAAGCTTCTGTAAATGACCTTAAATTAAAAATAAATTTAGCGAATAAAAAATTCTAGTATTTTTTTAAACCATGATATATGTATGTACAAGCAATTAATTAAATCAAATTAAAAAAATGAAAACACTTATCGTATTATCACATCCTGATTTAGAGCAATCTGTAGCGAATAAAAATATTATAAGACATCTTCAGGAAGATGTTAAAAATATTGAAATAAGGCATTTAGAAAAATTATATCCAGACTTTAATATTGACGTACAAGCAGAGCAGAATGCATTGTTGTCTGCAGATATTATTATTTTTCAATATCCCTTTTATTGGTATAGTTCCCCCGCAGCCCTAAAACAATGGATTGACAAAGTCTTGACTTTTGGTTTTGCTTATGGAGTTGGTGGCAACAAACTGAAAGGAAAAAACTTCCTTCTGTCAGTTACTTTAGGGGGCCCAACAGAATCGTATACCCCTTTAGGATATAATAAATTTACTCTTGATGAATTTATAAAGCCAATTCAGCAAACCGCCTATATGACGGAAATGATTTATCACGGATCCATTCATACTAACCGAAATGTATATGTAGAAGGGATGCTAAATTCTAAAAGTGAGATTAGAGTAAATGCAAAAAATCATGCAAATCAAATATCTGATTTTATTGAAACATTACGAAAAGGGAATACTCACAAAATAGAAACCTTTATGAAAAAATGGTTTGAGCATTTTGATCAATTAGATGAAAATGGTTTTTTCTTACAATACTTATCGAGCGATTTGAAAATGCAAATTCCTGACCATAATGAATTTATCGGACACGATGGATTTAATAAATGGTATAATGAAGCTAAGACCAATTTTATCGGATTGACGGCTCACCATCTTTCTAATATTGAAATTATAGAAACTTCAAAGAACTTTTTTGAAATCACTTTCAACGTAAGATATGTTGCTCAAACTAAAGATAATAATATCGATATTTTCCTGAAAGAAAGTTGGCAATTGGTCTGGAACACAGTCAGCGAACGACCATTAATCTCAGAATATTTAGTAACACAAATAAAATAATTAATAATATGGATACAAAAATGACAATCATCCCGCAAAAATTTTATGCAATGGATTTTGCTTTTTATAACAGCATGGGACTATATAGCTTTCAAGACCGTTGTGAAATTATTAAAGAAGTTGGCTATGATGCTATGCATTGGGTGGCTTGGGACGGTAGAAATTGGGAGGAAGCTTTGCGTTTAGGTACGGTAAAAGAAAAATTTGACCTTGAAGTCGCTGGGGTTTATATTGTTCTAGACTTGTCCCTCGGAGAGCATGACATTCGAAATAGCGGTATTTTGAAGATGTTAGAAATTATGCCAGAAGGTTCTACTGTTGAGTTGGCAATACAGTCAGCGGGTCGAGGAATTAGACCTTCTGAGGAAACTGGAGATGTTCCTGTAATGGCTTGGCTAAAAAAGGCACTTCTGATTGCGGAACGCCGTGGAATTAGAATTTTGTTGTACACTCATATTCAACATTGGATTGATAAACACAGTGATGCACTTCGTGTTTGTGAGAAAATGAATCATCCGAATTTAGGAATGATTTTCAGTAGTGGTAATTGGTATATGGGAGAAGGAAACAATTTATCACAATTGCTAAAAAAAGGGATGCCTTATATCAAACAAGTCAACCTAGCAGGAGCAAGACGTAGTCCTCTTGGTTTTTTTAAAGTAGCTACAATTGAACCATTAGACATGGGAGAGTTAGATAATTTTGCAGTAGTCGCGCTATTGAAACGGATGGGTTATACTGGATATATAGGCTATACGGGTTGGGATGAAGGTGGTGATGTATACAATAAATTGGAACGTTCGCTTAAAATGTTAAAAGATATCGACCGTCGCATAAATGCACATCCACATTGGGGCAATCACCTCAATTTTTAATTAACAATTAATAAACCAACTTATAGATGTTGTCATTATCAAAACAGCCTTTTACTGAACAACCTGGATTTAAAAGGACCTATCAACCCAATAAATTAACTCTGGGATTATTTTACCCTATTGAGGCTTATCAGGGAGAAGCCCCAACAATGGAAAACCATATTGAAATAGCACAACAAGCTGAAGATGCTGGTTTTGCTGCATTGTGGATAAGAGATGTGCCACTTAGGGATCCCAATTTTGGTGATCTGGGACAAATTTATGATCCGTTTGTTTATTTGGGGTTTCTTGCTGCCAAAACAAAAAATATTGCACTTGCAACTGGAGCGATTGTTTTACCTATTCGAAATCCATTACACCTTGCGAAAGCTGCTACCAGCATTGACCAATTAAGTGGAGGCAGGCTATTGCTTGGATTGGCTTCAGGAGACAGACCAGTCGAGTTTCCAGCCTTTGGAGTCGATATGAATGAGAGGGGTGAAATTTTCCGTGAGTATTTTGAAGTGCTCCGGAAATTTCAAAAAACCAGTTTTGAAACTATTGAGTGGAGCGGTGGATTACTCTCCAGAGCAGATATGGTTCCAAAACCAGTTACACAGGAAGTCCCACTGCTAATTACCGGTCATAGTCAACAATTATTAGATTGGATTGCAACAAACGGACATGGTTGGGTCAGCTATCCAAGATCCCCAGAACAACAGAAAAATATAATACAAGAATATCGCTCTGCTGTTCAAAGAAATTGTGGAACTCAATTCAAACCATTTTCACAATCATTATATATTGACTTATCGACTCAGCCAGATGCTCCGGTACAACCTATTCATCTTGGTTATAAGATGGGAAGAAATGAGCTTTTAAAATTGCTTGAATTGTTAGAAAGCATTGGTGTAAACCATGTGATTCTTAGTTTAAAATACAGTCAGCGAGCAGCAAGTGAAGTTATTGAAGAATTAAGGAAATATATAGTGCCAAGATTCCCTAGTATTATGAAATAATAGCCAAAACTATTATCATATCTGCTTCAACGGAAGCAAACATACCTGTTAAGAAGAGAAACATGATAAGATAAGATCTGATTATGAAGAAGTTATACAAATACAAAAAAACTCTAAAATATTGGAATATTTATTTAAAAACGATTAATTTACAGCTATAAATTAACGATAGAGGCATTAATTCTATTTATACAACCTGTTATCGATCGCGATTCGAGCGAAACTGCGACCATATCAAAACGCTTTACGCCACAATCATCAAAAGATGATTTATTCTGACTGAGGCCAGATTCCAAACACGTCAGATTTTTGGAAAAAGAAATGATGCGTTATTATGTCAAAGATGACGGATAATATAACTTATAAATTTGCAAAGAAAAATGATTTTTAGGCTAACTATAAGAGTTTCCTTACTCAAATACCTTCAAAAAACATTATTCAGGCTTCGGAAGATTGCGAAATCAGATAATTAAAAGATAGTAAACCCTTGTAACAAGAGCTTTGAAAGGCACTATTTTTTAAAAGGACTCCCACAACGATTGGTTTAGCAAGCCAGGAGGGAACATCTGGTACATTAAAGGTTCTGGCAGTCTTAATATATCTTCACAATTCAGAAATGTTTGGATTCAGAAAATCGACGGACCTCTGCTTACACATATTGCTCACAAGGCGCAAATGAGGAGCTAAAATTCCAGGTCTATCACTGATCCAGCCATTTTTTGAATTCTGCCACTCTATTTTTGCTGATCAGAATATCGTCTTCACTTTTTGGAGTAACAATAATTTTAAGTTGGTTTTTCCCATAAATAAGGATTTTGCTTATAGCACTGATGTTAACAATGTATTGGCGGTTTGCTCTGTAAAATTTAAATTGATCTAACATTCTTGCCAATTCGTCCAGGCTTGAATTGATAGAAAATTGGTTTCCTGAATGTGTTTTAATATAAACGATATTATTTTCAAGAAAGAAATATGCGATTTCGGTGGCCTCAAGAGAGATCAGTTCATCTTTATGATAGGTGATGAGCCTTTTCTTAAGATTTTCTGCAGCTTCGTCAGCAGTATCTTTGTCAGCATTCGAGTTGCTATGGATTCGATTCAGTTGGTTATTCATCGCTGTAAGCGCATTAACTTCATTATTAAGATCATTAACTTGGCGCTCTTTATAGCTTTCATATTTTTTATAGATCATCCGGATCAAGAAGAAGCTACTTCCTAATATAATTAATGTCGCCAATAAAAAAATAAGCAGAAATCGAAGATATAGATCGGATATCTCCTGCCCAATCACTCTGGTATTGATATGGGAAGCAAGCATCCAGTCACTTCCCGCTACCGGAGAGACGCTTACAATCTCGGAAGAACGATTGGAAGTCTTACTGAAATTACGGATACCTGTATTTTCTTTTCCCGAATTCAGAACATCAATAAAATCTGAAGTGGTCTCACCGGAAATAAAATCTGAATTACTTTTATTAATAACCTGTCCTACCAGCGCAGGATCTGGATGGCAGAGCTCAATACCTGTCTGATCATACATACAGATAAAACCACTCTCGGTATCTGTATTAACAATGCTGTTCTGAAGGTTCTGAATGACCTTTTGTTTCGAAAGACCACTTTTGAGCTGCAGTTCCAACAATTTCCCAATCTCCCTCGATTCTCTTTTTCCTGCTTCCAATTTACCGTTGAAAAGTTCCTGCCTGGAAGACTTGTATAGATATTGAAAAGAAAGAAAACTAATAAGCAAAATAACAAAGCCGACCGCCAAAAAAGTAATAGTGTAAAGTTTGAATTTCTTCATCGTATGATCATTAAACTCTTATATATTTCAAAAGTAATGATTTATTTACAGGCTGATATTCCTTTTCGTAGTGATTTTATTCCCTTTCACCCATATATTCCGGATGTAATGTTCTGATTACACATAACTTTGGTTTATATTTAATATATAATCTTTTTCTGATGAAAAACAAAAATAAACTATTGCTGATTCTGTTAGCGATCTTTATCGGACTGCAATTTTTCCGCCCGAAAGGAATCGATCACGGAACAAAAAGTCCGGATCTTGTGAATGTTCCCAAGCAGGTCACTTCTATTTTAAGATCATCCTGCTTCGACTGCCATTCGTCAGAAGTTAATCTACGATGGTATGATCAACTGACGCCGGCCAATTTTCTGGTTGCCTCTCACATAAAAGAAGGACGGAAAGCTTTGGATTTCTCAAAATGGGCTTCCTTGCCAAAAGCTCAACAAAGTGCTACGATCTTCTATTCCATTAATAAGATTTTATCTGACGAAATGCCGATTCCTAGTTATGCTGCAGTTCATTCTTATGCAAAGCTGAATCAAAGCGAGATTAATATTTTAACGAATTATGCTCTAACACTGTCCCAAAGAAAAATTACTGACAGTTCACAGATCAGTTCAGCTGAGAGACAATATAATGAATGGATGAACGGACAACTAAAACATTCGTCAGTAAAGCCGTCACCCAACGGATTGCAGTATATTCCGGATTACAGAAACTGGAAAGCAATTAGTACGACCGACCGCTTTGACAATGGCACCATGCGTATCATATTCGGTAACGAGATGGCCGTGAAAGCCATTCGGGAAAAACAAACAAACCCCTGGCCCGACGGAACTGTTTTTGCAAAAACAGCGTGGAAACAGCAGATACAGAAAGATGGCAACATCAGGACAGGAGAATTCATTCAGGTAGAATTTATGGTAAAAGATATAAAAAAATACGCCAGCTCTAAAGGATGGGGCTGGGGACGATGGAAAGGAAATGATTTGAAGCCCTATGGAAATTCTCCGGATTTTGATAAAGAATGCATAGAATGTCACAAACCCATGGAGCAGCAGGACCACGTATTCACCTCGCCTATTTATTTAATTTCCCAACTTAAAAAGATCCAGAAATGAAAAATATCAGTAAAGCCTTGTTTTGTTTTTTAATGATAGTTTCATGCGAAGAACATCATAAAAATACACTGAACTTTTCGGCATCAATTCAGGAAAACGACGAATTAAAGGAAAATCCTCTTCTGATGAAGCCTATCACAACTTCCATACAACCTAAAGATAGCACTATGTCAACGCTTTACGGCAATGATATTGCTTTTGATTATGCCCAACATCATTCGGATTCTCATTATCCTGAAAATGCTATCTTAAACGAAGTAACCTGGAAGCAGAAACCTGATGAAGTGTGGTTTGGAGGCAATATTCCAAAGGAAATTTATTCAATAGAAAGAATTTCTTTTATCAATTCCCAGTCGGTATATGAAAGGTACGAGGGGAAACAGCTGCGTTTGATCTCTGGCTACAACGCTAAAGATGATCGAAGAAAAATGGTTATTTTGGACCAGAGGATGGCCGTGTCGCCTTAGTTCTTTTTTCGGCTTCTACCTCAATTGAAATAAATTCCAAGGCGATTGTTTTGGCTTTCTTTTGAAAAGTCTGAATCGCACCTAAATCAAACCGTCGTAGCCAAAACGTCATTTGCTCTATAACCTAATGAAATAGTCTTTTCATTGAGTGGTGAGTGGATTTGACCTGCTGAAAGTGCTTTAAAATCTCCCTTCCCTTGTTCTCCACAGGAGCAGACGAAGAGCCGTATAGTAAATGTAGTCTAAGACTCCATTTGCGAAATTTTCTATAACCAATCTGTGTTTTAGCAAAAACACAGATTGCCAATGCATGGGATCTGAAAGACAAAAAAGCCGTCTCACATTGATATGGACGGCCTTTTATAATTTTTATTGCTGTTTCGCATTATCACGAAGGGCTTTGATCTTATCATGGGAGGAACGAAGTGACTGCTGTTGGTCTCGGAGAAGCACTTTAGTTTCTTCCATCACATCTGCATCTTCAATGGCAGACTTGTAAGCTTTTTGAGCAGCATCTTCCCCTGCCTCGCAATTACTGAGAACAGAAATCCGATTGCCGCCGGAAAAAGCAGCTCTTACATCCATCCACGCACGGTACAATTTCCCCGAAGTAGTTGTTCCACCGTCAGTAGATCCTCCATAGGATATTATTTTCCTTTCAAGCTCAGATTTGTATGTCCTGCTCTCACTTATCATTTCGGAGAACAGTGATTTCAGATCGCTATTTTCGCCGTCTTGCAATTCTTCAATGGCTTTTTCATAGCCTTCGATTCTGTCGTTGTTGATCTTAATGAGGTCATTCATAGCCTCGATACATGCATTGTGGCTCATAATTTGTTATTTATTGATTGATTCCAATTATTTTACAAAGACCGTTCCAGAATAATTATAATTTTCAAAATCTAATTATTATTCTATTTGTAAATTCTTTGGGTACTATATTAACCGTCCAATCAAATAAGATCTGGATATAATTGGCATCTCGGACCGTACAGTACATTACGGCCGGAGGGATTTCATCTCACATCAGAAGGAGGATTATTTCAACTATTTTCCGCATTCTTATGTCATCTTCTTCCACAAATTATCTTTATATACTACTAAAGTACCGATAAAATCAATAAATTAAACAATAACATAATCATATTAACAGTATTAATGAAATGATAGACAGAAAATTGAATCTAAATATTTAATAGAGTATAAACTTCAGTTTACAGTGTTTCCGAGAATAAAAACATACACTTTAAAACTGTGATTAAGTATTTGGCGGCATTGAAGAAGAGATTGACAGTGAGCTTCTTCCAGATTATAATGACATCACCCCTTAAACTTTAAACTCTGAAGCAGAATAGCTGAAACTGTTAATTGATGAGTGGAAAATTAAATTTGTAAGTTGAGTTTGAAAATTTTCGAGACCGAAGAATGGAAGTGATGGATTTATTTTAGTAAACCAGCAGTTTATTCAAATGAAAAGATATTCGATATGCATTCTGTTCGCACAGTATGTGTTAAATAACGATAAGTAATTATTTCCATCCCACGAAGGCGCAGGATGCAGAGGACCGATAATTACAATAATTTTAAAGACAAGTAAAAATTTTCGCTTACAAAAAGAGAAGATTATGCAAAGGCTTTATTTTTGGAGCGTCAAGGAACACACAAGCAATGGGACACCTACACAACTATTTTGTGTGCTAAAAGATTAAAAATGGAGCCTATTGAAAATTACAAACTGAGGTTCTATGACAACGGCCATTTGGTTGCCTTTGAAGGTACAGACTATCCTTTTATCAGACAACCGCATCATATTCTGATGTGACTGAGGTTAGGAATATATTTAATATTATATAAACTACTTCCTCAAAGCAAGGCAATGATCACCTGGAACTGATACGATGATAAAACTTAGAGGTCGTTATTCTGAACATCTGTTGCTATCTAAAAAAATAATGCCGAGTAAACTATCGTTTTTCGGCATTATTTGATATCTGAGTGCCATTTTACGAGATTAATGAGATATTTTGCCATATAATGAATAATGAAGCGCCTATGAACGACTGGAATATTCCAAGTATATTGAAAGCATACTTCGAAAAGACATGCTTTAGTAAAAGCTATAGAAAATATTGATATTGATCTGCATTGGTAGTTTTGGCAAATTATAGTAAGTCATAGAATGATGGGTATGCTAATATTTCATGCGGAGTGAAAAAATCCGCTTCAACGAACTAATTAATTTTGAGATACTGATTAGCTCACAGATCAAAATAGTGGCTTTTGAAACTTTTTGAGTGATCATTGCAGATTTGATCTGGTGCAGATGTTTATATTATAAATTTATTAATTGCAGTTAGCATTTTATGAGTTCAAGCACCTTTGCATGGTTCATAGACTAGTTTGAGTTTCTCATTATTACAATTTTAATCCACAGATTTTTATTTTATATAGATAACAAAGTCAATGGTTTTAATTTCAGTTTTATGGTTATCAAAAAATTCAATTAAAAATACAACAATGAAAAATAAAAAATGACTGCATAATATACTTTTTAGTATATTTGCATTATAATTCAAAACCAATGTTGACCAAAGCAGAAAAAACAAAGCAATTTATTCTGGAAACCGCTGTGCCTCTGTATAACAAGAAGGGTATCTCTGGCGTGAACATTGACAATGTGTTGGATGAAACAAAACTGACCAAAGGTTGTCTCTACGGTCACTTCGAAAATAAAGATGACCTTACCGAGCAAGTGATTGAATTGATGCTAAAGAAAGTGTCTGACAAAATGCATTTGGCAGTTTCAAATGCTAAAACAACCAAAGCGAAAATATCAGCCTTCTTGGATTTCTACAAAGACCCAATAAACACTTACATTTCAGGAGGTTGTCCAATTTTCAACACAGCCGTGGAAGTAGATGACAATTTCCCGGTCATCAAGCAAAAGGTTGCAACATTGTTCAGAGTCGGGCAAGAAGGACTTAGCTCTATTTTGCGAGAAGGCATTGCGAACGGCGAATATTCTACCAAACTCGACCCTGTTGTTTTTGCATTCAAACTTGTGGCATCTGTAGAAGGCGGTATTGTAATGTGCCGAACGATGGACACGATGAAACCGATGCAATCACTCATCAAAAATCTAAAAGCAGAATTAGAACAATACGCGATTTAATTTTTTTTAATTAAAAATAAACTAAAAAGTATATTTTAATCACAATTAATCATAAATAAAATTTAAAAACAACAAAATTATGAGTCATACAACATCATTATTTGAGCCTTTTCAACTCAACGATTTAGAACTAAAAAACAGAATGGTAATGGCGCCGCTGACCCGTAGCCGTTCCGACAATCCAGAACACACCGCCACAGAATTGAATGCAAAATATTACAGCCAACGTGCATCAGCAGGTCTTATTATTTCAGAAGGAACTGTCATCAGTGAAGAAGCAGTTGGTGTTATCAACGTTCCGGGCATTTACAGCCAGGCACAAATTGAAGGATGGAAACTCACCACCTCAGCAGTTCACGAGAAAGGAGGTAAAATCTTTGCTCAACTTTGGCATACGGGCGCCAATTCACATCCCAACCATCACAATGGCAACGCTCCTTTAGCACCATCTGCGTACAACCCGAATGTGGAAGTCTTCACTCCTACCGGATTCAAAAAAAGTGAAAGTTCAAGAGCGATGAGCATTGATGACATCAAACAAACGGTGTCAGATTTCAAACAAGGTGCAATCAATGCTTTCGAAGCTGGTTTTGATGGTGTGGAATTACACGGTGCGAATGGCTATCTGCTACAGCAATTCTTCAGCAAAAACAGCAATCTGCGTGAGGATGAATATGGTGGTTCGATAGAAAATCGTGCAAGAATCCTATTCGAGATTTTGGATGAATTGAAAAATGTAGTAAATCTTAGCCGTGTAGGAATCCGCCTGAATCCTTCTTTAAATGGCATTATGGGAATCTCCGTAGATGACGAAACCATTGAATTTTATAATTATGTAGTTACTAAATTAAACGAATATGGTTTAGCCTACATCCACCTCATTGAGCCATTTACGGATGTTTCAAATAATCCAAACGCGATACAGGAAGTTGCAAAACATTTCCGCAAAATCTACAACGGTACCATCATCATCAACAGAGGATTCAACAAAGAAACAGCTACCAAAGTACTGAATGACGGCGATGCCGACCTTGTATCTTTCGGTGTTCCTTTCCTGGCAAATCCGGATCTGGTAGAGCGATTCAAAACTAATGCTCCTCTCAACGCTCCCGACCAAAGCACATTTTACACACCTGGCGAAAAAGGCTACACAGATTATTCATTTTTATCAGAATAATTTTCAACCAAATTTTTAAATATTAAAATGAAAACGACAGGAAATACCATATTCATCAGTGGCGGAAGTGCCGGAATTGGATTGGCAATTGCCAAAAAACTAAGTGATACAGGCAATCAAATCATCATTAATGGAAGAAATGAAGCGCGTCTTCAAAATGCCTTAAAAGAATTGGATAATGCCGTTGCTATCGCAGGTGATCTATCTTTGGAAGCAGACCGAATCCGAATCGCAGAGGAACTCAAGACAAATCATCCGAATCTGAATATCATCATCAACAATGCCGGTTCTGCATTTATGAATGACCTCAGCAACAGCGAAAACAACGCTGCTGAAAAAGCATATGAGGAAATCAACACCAATTACATCAGCGTGATTCATTTCACTTCGTTGGTTTTGCCACAATTATTAGAACAAGAAGATTCGGCAATCGTCAACATTTCTTCGATTGCGGTGTTCAGATCAAACAAATTTTTGCCCACCTACTCTGCCAGCAAAGCCGCGCTCCACAGTTACACCCAAGGATTGCGGGATACTTTTGCAGACAATGACAAATTGAATGTTTATGAAGTTTATCCGCCATTGGTCAATACAGAATTTTCAGCAGAAATTGGTGGTGCTAATGGAATTCCTGCTTCTGAAGTTGCAGATGAGTTGTTTTTGGCTTTAGAGCAAAATCAGTTCGAAGTTCCGGTTGGCGATACGAAAAACATCCATAATTTGGTAAATCCGATCACAGAGCAGATTCCTCATTAATTTTAAATTTTCTATTATGAAATTACAAGGAAAAAGCATTTTGATCACAGGTGGCGCGTCAGGAATTGGACTCGAAGCGGCGAAGCAATTTTTAGCAATTGGCGCCAAGGTGATCATTACAGGAAGAACCCAATCGAAACTGGATGCGGTGAAAAAAGCATTTCCATCTATCGTCACGATACAAAGTGATGCCGGAAAAGAAGCTGATGCTCAATCTCTTTTTGAACAAGTAAAAGCATTAGGAGGAATTGATATTTTATACAATAATGCAGGCGTCCTTGTGCCGCCTGCAAATCTCGGTATTCCAAATGATAAACATCTTGAAGGGGCAACGTACGAAATGGAAGTTAATTATATGGGTGTCATCAGGCTGAATAATCTTTTTTTGGATATGCTAAACTCCAGAAATGAATCTGCAATCATCAATACGACTTCGATATTGAGCATCACGCCTTCATTAATTGAGGCAACTTATTCTTCCTCTAAAACCGCATTGGCATTTTACACCATTTCGCTTCGGGAACATTTAAAGATCATTGGAAGCAAAGTGAAAATCTTTGAATTGATTCCACCACTTGTTGCAACAGAAATGACCGTAGAAAGAAAAGATAAAAAAATAACGCCTGAAAAAATGATCGAAGGTCTCATCAATGGTTTGTCAAAAGACCATTACACCATCCGGGTAGGTGACGCAAAAATTTTTAGCTTTATTAATAGATTCTTCCCGAAAATTGGCTTTAATATCATCAATCCAAAACAAAGTCATCAACTTTTAAAAAATTAATAAAATGAAAGCTTTCCTCATCAACAATTACACGAAAGATGGACTTCAGCTTGCAGATGTTCCTGCGCCAACAGTCGGTGACAATGACGTTTTGGTAGAAGTCCATTCTGCCAGCATCAATCTTTTGGATTCGAAAATCAAAAAGGGCGAATTCAAATTATTTTTACCTTACAAATTTCCATTGATCTTAGGACACGATGTTGCAGGAATCGTCACGCAAGTTGGAAAAAATGTCAAAAAATTCAAGGTGGGTGACGAGATTTATTCAAGAGTTTCAGATTTTCACATCGGAACTTTTGCGGAATTTATTTCCATTAATGAAAAAGATGTCGCCCTTAAACCAAAAAACCTGACGATGGAAGAATCCGCCTCAATTCCTTTGGTAGCACTGACTGCGTTGCAAGCATTGGTTGAAAAAGCAAATTTGAATAAGGGACAAAAAATCTTTATCCAGGCCGGTTCAGGTGGCGTGGGAACTGTAGCGATTCAATTGGCAAAATATCTGGGAGCAAATGTAGCAACGTCCGCGAGTGAAAAAAGTTTTAAACTATTGAAGAGTCTCGGAGCAAATGTTTTGATTGATTACAAAACGCAGGATTTCGAAACATTGCTTAAAGATTATGATGTCGTACTCAACAGTCAGGATAATAAGACATTACAAAAATCAATCAACATTCTTAAACCAAACGGTCAGGTGATTTCTATTTCAGGTCCGCCAACTCCGGATTTTGCCAAAGAAATGGGATTGCCTTGGTATTTAAAGATTGTGATGTCGTTGCTTAGTTTCAGCATCAGAAGGAAAGCCAAAAAGCGAAATATCGACTACTCTTTTCTCTTTATGAAAGCCAGCGGAAATCAATTGGAAAACATCGCAAAACTTATTGAAGCCGATATCATCAAACCTGTAATCGATAAAATCTACACTTTTGAACAGACCAGTGATGCCCTTCAATATGTTGAAAGTGGGCGTTCTAAGGGAAAGGTCGTCATTAAAGTTAAGTAAAGTCAGTAAAATTTCTTTACAGCAAATATCAAATTAACGTTTAAAATTCAACCTATGCCTGAAAAGGACGCTACATAATGAGCTACCAGAAAAGGTAAAAGTATGTATTCGTGTCAGGATCATCAAAAAAAGTCAATAAACAACATAGAAAATCATGATATCAATTTTCGGGAATCTTTTAAACTTACCAAGATGCATAATTTTTTCAATATTCCAACGGTTTTATTACTTTATTTTTGTTGATTTTGCTATTTACTCTACTAAATTCTATCTACTTTTGAAACAAAAGAGAATTTTTCTATGCAGTCGTATACTGACATGCCTAACTCTATTTCAAAACTACAGGAAGCTATTATTTTCCTGGGATGCGGACAGCCGTACTCCTAATGGTTTCGGGATGCATAGCCATTTATTGTTTTTTTATTTAAAAGAGATTATCACATCTTAGCGGATTACAAGAAATAATTCACCTCTTTTTTTCCATGCAGGTGTTTTGCTCAATATAACTGATAAAACAAGATCCTAGTAATAATGTGACAATATAGAGCAATCCTAATCTAAATAAGCAGAGAAAGCACAAGTCAACTCATGAAGTCATGTCTGTAACAAATATAGATACTTACGATCTAACCCTTAAAGAAAAACATGTTTTATCATCGTCTGAAGTGACGGATAGATCGCCGTTATGTGCTTTTGATATTTCTGATGCGATGTATAGTCCCAGCCCCAGTCCGTTTTGATTAGATTCTGTGCCGACCCTGTGAAAAGGGTTAAAAATATTCTTTATTGCTTCTTGTTCTATTTTCTGACCACCATTGATAACCGAAATCTGCCAGAATTCATCAGTAGCATCAGCATTGAGTATGATTGGAGAATCTGAGAAGCCATGTGTTATGGCATTTGCCAATAAATTAGAGACCAATTGCGAAATACGGCCTGGGTCGCATTTTACCTGATTCTTAATATTAAAATGAGATTCAATAGTTCTGTCTGGAAATGAAACTTTTAATTCATTGCTGACCTCATCGAGCAGCAATGACAAGTCAACCATTACCGGATTGATAGAGATCCCCCCTCCCAGCCTGCCACGAGCCAGGTCCATAATATTGCTGATCATTTCATACATTCTTTTAGAGCTTGATTGTATGATATTCATTAACTTTTTATCCCGGTCACTCAGTTCAGACCTGTTCAATAACTGAGCAGCACTCATCACCGCGCCAAGAGGGTTTCGCAGATCGTGACCGAGGACAGCAATAAATTGTTCACGAATTAAGGCCTGTTCCTGTTCGCTCTTTAAGTTTGTTTCCATAAGTTTTTTGGACATCTTAAGATTTTCCTCATATAGGCGCCTGTCAGTGGCCTTAAATAAGGTAAAACGCATAAAAACGGGTTTATTATTTTGATCTTTTCTCTCATAGCCATTGACATATACAGGAAGCTTTCCTTTACCTGTATCGGTCAGTTCAACAGACACCTCATCAAATTTCCCCTGTACACGAAGCATCGGCCAGAGATGTGTTTCAAAATAGATTTTGCTCCCTATTGAAAGAATGTCTGAGAAACGCTTGCCTGTATAATGGTCGGGAGTGCCATGCAGCCAGTTTGCTGCGCATTGGTTCATTCTTGTAATCTTTCCACTACCGTCAGTAATGACAAATCCGCACAATGACGATTCAAAAAAATCGTCAAAATCCTCTGAAAGATCGGGGTAATGTTTATCAGTCATTTAAAAAATCTCTAATTTTTGAAATCGTTTCTTCCGGAGCACTCAAATTGGGGCAATGGCCTGTTGCATTCATGATAACCAGCTTGCTCCCATCCATATGTTTATGCATATAATGGCCTACTTCTACCGGAGCAATTACGTCATCACGGCATTGGAGAATAAGGACAGGAACTTTTGTATCCGTCAGTATATGACGTTTGTCCGTTAAAAAAGTTGTTCTGGCAAAATGTTTTGCTATTTCCGGATCGGTTTTACAAAAACTGCTGGTCAGTTCCTCTCCTAGTTCTTTCCGTTCAGGATTGCCCATGATCACAGGTGCCATTGTCGCTGACCAGCCCAAATGATTGTCGTTCAGTGATTCAAGCAGTTCATCAATTTCAGTCCTGCTGAAGCCCCCTATATAATCTTTATCGTTGATGTAGGATGGTGACGGTGAAACCAGCACCAGCCTTGTAAATAAATCAGGCGCCATCTTTGCTGCCATAAGACCAATTAATGCACTGACCGAATGCCCTACAAAAACAGCGTTAGAAACCTTCAGTTCTCTTGCAATTTCAACAATATCTTCAGCATATCCTTCAAGTTGATCATATTTTACAAAAGAATACGCAGAAAGGTCGGAATTACCGGCACCCACATGATCGAAAAGAACGGTCGTATATTTTTCCTGAAAGGCAGGTGCTACGTAACGCCACATATTTTGGTCACAGCCAAAACCATGGGCAAAGAAAATAATGTCCTCTCCCATTCCCTTTATAGTAACATTATTTCTTTTAAGAACATCCATGGACACAATAGTTTTTGCAAATCTAATCATTTAATTGAGATCAAATTACCTTCTTCTTCAATTAAATAATTTAAGTTTGCGTGTCTGTCATTAGAGTGCATCAGTTCTTTGCGTTAGCGCTCATCATAATCACCGGAAGATCTTTTCCATGGTTATTGTTTTTAATATCCGCACAGAGGTCTATTTCAGATCCATCAGGAAGCTTAACATCAAATATATAGAGATCTGGATCTATATTGGCATCTCGTTTCGTAAATTCGCTTAGGGTCGAAAAAGATTTCACATCATAATCAGAAGAAAAGATCATCTCAACTACTTGCCTTATTCATATGTCATCTTCGACCACAAAAATCTTTTTCATTTCCTGATAAAGTAATAATGAAACCAATAAAAAAAAACAGTGACATAATTATAAAGAATATTATTCAGTAGCAAAGTAGACAGTAAAAATGTTAAAAATGAAAATTTATTATGTTTATTTTGTAAATTATCTTTGTGCGAGGGTCTTTAATGTATGAATCACACCGGGATTTAAAGAATGTCATGGAAGATCATATCATTTCTTTTCAAAAAAAAACTTAAGTCAGTCCCATGCGTTTAAAAAATGATTTATTGAAAAAATTAATGGAGAAATTTGTAAAATTTATTAAAACAATGGTCGGTATTGACGAAACCGAACTGAAAATTGTGCTCTCTAAATGCAGGAGAAAAAACGTTAGCAAAGGAACACTCGTCCTAAAAAAAGGACAGATCGCCCAACAGTATTTTTTTATTATTTCAGGAGGACTGCGTTTCTATTATGAAGGCGAGAACGGTGAAAATACAACATGGGTCGTTTTTGAAGATGAATTTTTCACTGAAATTTCGAGCCTTAACCCACAGAAACCAACAAGGTTTAACATCAGCGCTGTGGAAGATACAGAACTCGTCGTGATCGATAGAAAAGATATGGAATTTCTTTATGCGCACGTACCTGTATGGCAGGAATTCAGCAGGAAGATATGGGAAGAAACATCAGTTCGAATGATCGATCAGATCCTGAAGTTTCAGACCCTTACTGCGGAAGAAAGATATCTGGAATTCATGAACAACACAGAGATGTTAAAAAAGATACCGGTCAAACAGTTGGCAAGTGTTTTAGGGATAACGCCCAATGCTCTGAGCAGAATACGAAAAAACATCAGATAAAGTATTTACTACCAGATGGTAGATTTATGTACAAAAAGACGATTTATCTTTGTGTCAAATAAAAATCGACATGAACGAAAATTCAAATAGTAAAGGAGAAAAGTATGCTGATGACGAACTGATCAAGCATCTCCCCGGCTTCGAAAACAAATACACCACTGTAAATGGTATTAGACTACATTATGTTGAAGGTGGAACTGGCAAACCACTCATCTGCCTGCCCGGATGGCCACAGACGTGGTATTCACTACAACCCGTTGCGATGCAGCTTGCAAAAGAATACCGTGTTATTATAGTTGACCTGAGAGGCATGGGAACATCAGAAAAACCGCAGTCAGGTTATGATAAAAAAACAATGGCTGCAGATATTCATCAGCTGGTTTTACAATTAGGTCTTGAAAAAGTCAGCTTGATGGGCCACGACATTGGAGGGATGGTTGCCATGAGTTTCGCCTTTAACTTCCCTGAATCCACGGAAAAATTAATCGTTCTGGATGGCTCACATCCAAGTGAAGGAATGTACCAAATGCCACTCATACCCTCTTCCGGAACTTTCAATGAAAAAATGGACGGCGAAATGCCTTATGCCTGGTGGATGGGATTTAATCAGGTAAAAGGTTTGCCCGAGCAATTGTTGGAAGGCAGGTTTCATTTGCTGCAGGAATGGCTTTTTAATTATGTGATGATTGACGAAAGCAAAATGACCGAACTTGAAAGAGCGGTTTATGCAGCAGCTTACAATGATAAAGAAAGCATCCGAGCGTCCAACGCGTGGTATCAGACTTTTCAGCAGGATATTGAGGATTCCAAACATTATCCACATTTGACGATGCCGGTTTTAGGAATTGGAAGCTACATCAGCTACAATTATATGAATTACGGACTGCCTTTTGTTGCAACTGACCTTAAGGTCGTTGGGATTATGGACAGCGGACATTACTTGTTTGAAGAAAGACCACAGGAAGTGCTCGATATCGTATTGACCTTCTTAAAATCGTAAAAAAAATATGAAAAAGACAATTTTAGTTGCAGGTGCAACAGGTAATTTAGGACACAGAATCTGCAGAGAACTACTTCAACGAGGCGCCACAGTTAAAGCAATTGTCCGCGAATCAAGTGATACAGATAAAATAGAAATTCTTGAAAAATTAGGCGTTGAGGTAAGGATAATTGATTTAAATGATGTGAATGCCATAGCTGCAGAATGCGCAGATGCCGACTGTGTCATTTCCGCAGTCGCAGGATTAGGAGATGTTATTATTGATCTTCAGAAAAAGATCTTGGACGGCGCTATAAAAGCAGGTGTCCCAAGATTTATCCCATCCGATTTCTGTACTGATTACAATTTATTACCTGAAGGCGAAAATAGAAATTTCGATTTAAGAAGAACTTTTAAAAAGTACATTGATCAATCGTCTATCCAAGCCACATCTATTTTTAATGGCTGTTTTGCAGATATTTTGAAGTACAATACACCGATACTCAATCTGAAGGAAAAAAGTATCGGATATTGGGGTGATAAAGCTGATTGGAAATTGGATTTCACCACAATGGATGACACAGCAGCATTTACAGCGGAAGTTGCTTTAGATGATTCTGCCCCAATAAATCTTCAGGTCGCCAGTTTCCAGATCAGTCCGAATATGATCTTTGATGATGTTAAAGAAATTACCGGACAAGAATTCAATTTGCGTCAACTGGCAACATTAGAGAATTTCGCAGAATACATCAGGAAGCAAAGAGCAGCAGATCCGACCGGTGAAACCGAACTCTACGCAAAGTTTCAGCAGGGACAGTATATGTACTCGATGTTTACGACACAGCACAATGATTTAGCAACTGACCGTTATAATGGAATCTTATGGACTTCAAGCATTGATTATTTAAAAACGTTTTTAAAGTAGGAATTCCTTAAAAATATTGATTTGCCAGCTATGAAAATCTTAATCTCTTTTACAGCTAGTAAATTAATAATATTCTTACGTTTTTCTTGGCTACTTACCGATTTCGCCAGATAAGAATGAGATCACCTTTAAAAACACCATTATTCAGGATAGCCTATACTCTTATCACTCAGTTTGACTAAATATTTTCAAACCAATTTTAACTTTTAAAAGAATATTTTAAGCAAATTATTGAAATGGAATTACCTCAGAAGGAATTACTTCATTTGATCTAACTTTTTGATGCTCCATTACACAATATGTCTGATCAAATTTCAGCTTTAATAAAAGACCCTGCTTTTGCAGGGTCTTAACACTTTCGGGAAGGGTCTATTTCTTTGATTCCTCAACGGAAACTTTTCTGAAGTCCTTGAAAAGCTTGCTCAGTTCTAAAGCAGATTTTCTTGCTCTTGTACCTGCGGCCTTATTCCCTTTTTCAGATTGTTGGATTGCTTCAGTTGAAAATGCCTCAAACTCAGCGTTATCTTTTCGATAAGTTCTTTCATAATTTGATAATTTAAATTTTTTCAAATTTATTTCATCCGTGAATCTCGTAAATGATATCTAAGTGCATATTGTAAGAACTCTCAAACTACCAATCGAAATTTGCATTACTGACTAATGATGATAAAAATTTTATTGACTTGTAAAAATGTAAGATTAGCTAAAGTTAATTTGTATGAAAGATTATTTAGATCATGCATCTTTCCTATTCTCAAAGACAATTTTTTAAATATATTGTTAATAGCATATTTTTAAATATTTTTGTATCCATATGCAACATTTAAAACACATTAAAACTTTTCTATTTCTTTTTTTAAGCATCCTTGTTTTATCCCAAAATGAGCCGAATATCTTATATTTAAAGGCTAAGATTAATTTTAAGAACTTAGGAAAATCTCCTGAGATCGCATTTAAAACAGCAAAAAATATTGAGAAGGAAGCAGAAGCACTTAGTCCGAAGAATGAAAATGCATTTCTATTAGCTTTACAGACGCAATGTTCATATTTTGAAAAGAAATATGATTTTAAAAATTTGCTCGACACTAGCCAACATCTTGAGAGTGAAGCTAAAAATTCTCAAAACAAAGTATACGTTGCAATTGCCAAAGAGTTTCAGTTCAAAGCCTATATTTTCAGTGATTTGAAAGATAAAGCACTACTTCAGCTGGATGAAGGACTTAGTATATTAAATACTATACCTGATCAAAAAGATTCTTTGGTAATTAATACCAAATCAAATTTGTTCATCTCTTACTCAAATTATTACATCACTATTGATAAGCCAAGAGAAAGACTGAAATATATTAAATTGGCAATCCAAGAACATCAGAATTTTAACGACAAAAACTATAAAAAGAAACTTCAGTATATCGATTACTCTAATCTTGCTACGGTTTACGATCAGTTAAACAAAGATTCTGCAAAATATTATGCACAACAATCTTTGGCACTTGACAAGGATTACCAATTAAATGACATAAAATATTCCAACTATATTATCCTTGGAAAGATCTCTAAAGAGGAAAAAGATTACGCCCAGGCTCTTGCATATCTTAAACAAGCAGAAAAACTGAAAAATAACAGAAATCACCTGAATACACAAGAACTGTATGAAATAATAATTTCTATATATAATAAGCTAGGGGATGTCCATAATCAACAACAATATCAAATTAAATTAGATTCACTAAAAATCAACATTGTCGAAAACCAAAACAAATCTCTTCACAAAATTATTTCTGATAAAGAACAAAAAATTGATTTGGATAATTGGAAATGGCTCTATTTGGTAATTCCCATAGCAATTGCTTTGATTATTTATCTGGCTTTACATAAAAGAAAAAGTGAAATTGAAGAGCACAGAGATGTAATTAGTTTTCAAGAGCCAAATAAGAGTGAGGAATATTCAAAGCTTATCGAAATGTTTAAAAAGGGTGACTTGGCATTTATTACATATTTTAACGACGTTTTCCCTGATTTCTCAAAAAAACTTTTAGACATCAATCCCAAGATCATACAATCTGACATTGAATTTTGTGCTCTTTTAAAACTGAATATTCCTACAAAGGACATTGTAAGATACTGGAACATTGCCCATAGAACCGTACAAAATAAGAAATATATTATTAGGAAAAAATTAGCGATCCCAAAAGAAATCGACATTTACCAATGGTTTAATGACTTATAATTTCATTGTAAATTAACTAATTAGAATATAGAGTAGATATCGAGTATTCTATTTTGAGATTTAGAGAAGAATTAGAGAACCTACTTTTTACCTTTATATATAAAATTGTTATAAAATTGTCTTCATTAACAAATAATAATTTAAAGACAATGAAAAAAATTCTATTTTTCGTATTACTTCTACTTATAGGAGCATCTAACGCACAAGAAACAACTTATTGGAAAGATAACTTTGATGAAAAGGATATCTCAGACTGGACAAGGATCATATCTTCAGGGGAGGGTTATGGCTGGAGTGTTCTTCAATATCTGGATAGTAACTTCCAACCTACGGGAACACCTTTTCTATCTTCAGTATCATATACACAATTCAACAATATAGGATATTTACATCCCGACGAATGGGCAATAAGCCCACAAATTGATCTTACGAATGCGAGCGGGCAGTTAAAATTCAGCTGGCTGTTGTCAGAAAACAGATTTACTCCATCCCCAAACGAAGAGCATTACGAGATCTATATTTCTGAAGAAAAAACTCTGGCCGGAATGTTAGCTCAGCCGAAAGTTTATGAGGAAACCAATGTACCTCTTCAGCCTGAATCAAGATCAATCAATATTAATCAATGGAAAGGAAAAAAAATATATATTGGTATCAGACATCACAATTTGACTTTTGATATCGCAGTGGATCAACCCAACTCCGCGGTTAGGTTTGATGATCTCAAGGTATCAGCTTTTTCTGGTTGTACCACTGCTACATTTGGCCAATATCCACAATCTCTATTTATACCCACTTTAGATGGAATAAGGAATACGATTGTAAGTGATGGTGCTACGGGAGAATATTCCTTGGTTCAGTTAAAGGCTGGAGTTTCTTACTTTTTCTCAACATCTAATGCAACTATTTATAATACGATCGCTACAGAATCACAAGAAATTCTGGCCAGCGGATTTGGCGAGTTGCCTTATACACCTGCTATTGACCAGAACATCCGTTTCTATTCACATAAAAATACGGCTTGTGCAGGAGATCTTTCTGTATTCTTTGCCAGGTATGTAAGAACCTTGACGGCTTGTGAACAAAACAAAGTTACGGGAACTTCCAGTCAATATTTTGAGTTGGGTGGTACATCAAATCAGAGACTGGCCGTAGATGTAAGTGCACCGAGTACGGGTAGTTTTTCAGTATATGGTTTAGAGCCTATTATGACTGCGGATGCAACGACATTCAAGATTACATTTTATGAAAACACCACATCTGATCTTCCAGGTTCTGTTTACACGGTCAAAACACCAGTTTCCGTTAAAAAAGAACTGGTGGCAGGGAACTTTAACAAGTACACTTTGGCTTTTGACACACCAGTGGTGATAAATGCGGGTAAAACTTATTGGATGGAAGTCGAGTCAAATGCGACAGGATGGCAATCAATCAGTACTTCTCATTTTGGAAATTTTGGTGTTGGAAACAATGATCAAACTGGTGGGCTTTGGGTTAGTATGGAAGAGACAGGTGTTGACTTCGCTTATAATATCATTTGCTCCGAATACCTGGCAACCGAAGACAATCCATTACAAAATAAAATAGCATACTATCCAAATCCAGTAAGTGAGGAGCTAAATCTGCAATCTGGTAAAAAAATCAAAGATATCAGCCTTTACAACGTTGCTGGTCAAAAAGTATCTCAGACATTAAAACCGATCGATAACAAATTGGATATGAGAAAATACTCTCCGGGCATCTATATGATCACGGTAACATTTATCGATGGAAAGTCAGAAACAATCAAAGTAATTAAAAAGTAAATAAAAGTGTAAAAATCCTTTTTTCAATGTCCGGTTTATCCGGACATTTTTTTTAATCTTTGAATACTAATTAACACATAAAAAACAAGAGTTTTTATAAAAATTAAGGGTGGTCAATATCACTGGAATTTTTAATAACCCTGAGCTGATATATTTCACCAAGGGCAAACCATTTTTAAACTCTTTTTCTTCATCAAAATAGATATGTAAAGGTTTCTCCAAAGAAGTAGTGATGTCGCAATTGACGACTTTCCTCGTAATAAATTTGCCTATTGTAAAAACGATTGCTATAATTCAATAACAATTCTATCTACGACATCAAAACGTCCTGACTGAAATTATCAATATTGTTGGCTAATTCTTTGGCTATGGTAGCAAATAAATTGGCTTATATATTAAGCAGTTAGGCTGCGTTAGCGAGGTAATGTAAACCAAAATGTACTGCCTTCACCCAATTTGCTCTCCGCCCATATTTTCCCGTTGTGTCTCCTTACGATCTCATGGCAGATATATAGACCAATACCTAATCCTGAAACCTTACCGTTGCCTTCATCGACACGGTAATATCTGGAAAAGATGTTTTGAAGTTTTTCTTGTGCTATGCCAATTCCGTAATCTTCTACACCTACTTTTATTTGATCATCTTCTTCGACCAGGTATACTTTTAAACTGTTGCCATCGGGTGAATAACGTATAGCATTGGTAAGGAGGTTAACAATGACCTGTTCAATCCGGTGTGAATCACCAATGATGGCACATTTGGAACTTAAACACTCAAAAGTTACACTATAGCCGGGATTTGAGTGAACGATTAGATCGATAGCTTCTTCGACAACCTCCCGAAGATCAAAATCTTCTTTAGCGAAGTGCATTTTACCTGCCTCGATCTTAGAAACATCCAGCAGATCATCTACAAGTGAGGAAAGTTTCGTAAGCTGACTTTGCAGCTTATCCACAAATGTTTTATTTTTCGCATCTGTTTCCAACCTTGCAAGAAGTTGCAAATAAGCGCTCATGCTGCTGAGAGGCGTTTTCAGTTCATGGCTTGCAAGTGCTATGAAATCATCTTTTTTTGCATTAAGTACTTTCAAATGCTCATACAGCCTCGCTGTTTCCTGTTGCGACGCCTGTTCTGCGCTAATGTCTCTTGCGATCTTAGAAGCTCCAATGATATTGCCACTTTCATCAATAACCGGAGACACCGTCAAAGAGAGTGGCACTAATTTCCCGTCCTTTGTTTTACGAATCGTTTGAAAGTGGTCAACTTTTATACCTCTGCTAACTTCTCCAATAATGTAGGTTTCTTCATCGAGGCGGTCATCAGGAATAATTAATGAAATATGTTTACCGATGGCTTGCTCCTCCTTGAAACCAAACAAACGCTCCGCTGCCGGATTCCAGCTGGTAATAATTCCCTGTAACGTTTTACTAATGATCGCATCATCTGAGGCAGCTACAATGGATGCTAACATTGCCTGTTTCACCAGAGCTCTTTTGCGTTCCGAAATATCACGGGCTATTTTTGAAGCACCAATAACCTTCCCATCTCCATCTAGGATTGGAGATACAGTTAATGACAAGAAAAGAAATTCGCCATCCTTCGCCACCCTGACAGTTTCGAAATGTTCAACTTTTACTCCAGCTTTTATCTGGCTGATAATAAAATTTTCTTCATCTATTCTATCATTAGGAATCACGAGGGAAATATGCTTACCAATGGCTTCCTCTTCGGTATAACCAAACATCTTGATGGCCGCAGGATTCCAACTGGTAATAATTCCATCAAGGGTTTTACTAATAATCGCATCATCTGTTGACGCAATAATTGCAGCAAGCATCGCCTGTTTTTCTTCTACTGGACTCAAAACAGACATTTGTATTTTCGGTAAATGTGTATTCCCTTCCATATCTCAAAGTTAGATATTTGTATATTATCTCACAAGGTGGTATTATCGTCTAATAAGCACTATGTAATCGCTTATATTGTGGCCTGAATATTAATTACTGGGTCTCATATAATCTGTGTATTTTCCAATATATAGAAGAAACAGCACTGATCGGTGAACTGAGGATCCTATGTTGATGTGTTTCTTAGGTATAGAAAATCAATATACCCAATAAGATTCACTGATTACAAAAACCGGTTAGGTGACAATGTACTTGAATGTACCAAGATTATATTTTTTACATAACATAACATTTTTACGACTGATAGACAAATAAGTGGACTATTAAGACAAGAATACTTTAGTTTTTTGATTAGGTACATTTAAGTATATAATTGCCTTATTAATATATGCAAAAATAGTAATTATTGTCTGTCATTAAGACATTAAGCGTTATCAAAACTAACTGTAAATCTTTTTAATTATTTTTAAATGTCAAGATTTGTCATTAATAAAGTTGTGAAGAATCTCTCTGAATAGCGGATGATCAGCTCTATTCAACCATTCGAAAGCCAGCATCTCTTTTGTGATGATTTCTGCGCCGTTTTGTCTCATCCGCTAAGAAAAGAATTGGATAAGCAAACATAAAATGAAATCTTAAAATTAAATAAACTCTTAGAGATTCCTTTTTGTAATGATTCTTTAGCTTATTATACAGCCATTACTTAGCACCACGATAAAATCTGACAATTTTTCACACAAATAAGGTTTCCAGTATGACAATTTGATAATAAAATAAAAGCAAATATGACAATTTTTTCAAAATTATCTGCTGGTATATCCTTTGTATTTTGGAAAAACGAGATCATTTAAATATTGTTTAACCTTAAAATTTGTTTGTTATGACAACAATCGTAAAAAGAAACGACAGCAGATTACGTCCTGCTAACACACGTTCATTGTTCGACGATTTTTTCACTCGCGAACTCTTTAACTGGGGTAATAATAATTTTTCTGATTCACGTTCGACACTTCCATCCGTGAATATCAAAGAGCGTGACGAAGCCTTTGAAGTGGAAGTTGCAGCTCCTGGAATGCAGAAAGACGATTTTAAAATTACCTTAGATGGAAATCTTCTTACCATTTCGTCCTCTAAGGAAGAAAGAGATGAGGAAAACAACAGCAATTATACCCGTAGAGAATTTAGTTACCAGTCTTTTCAGCGCAGCTTTGAACTTGCAAAAGATGTTGTGGATGATGAAAATATTGAGGCTAAATATGAAAATGGGGTCTTAAAACTTATCATTCCAAAAAAAGAAGATGCCAAAACACAGTCGCCGAGACTGATCGAAATCCAATAATTTTTGAAGGTTTTCCGGATGCCCGGAAAACCTTTTATCTTTATTTAAATGTTATTTATAATTTACAATTATGAATGAATTACTATGGTCTATCTGTATTTTATCCCTTTCTTTATTAATTCTGGGATTTATCCTGAAACGTTTTAATCAGCCTTATTTAATTGCTTACATTTTGGCCGGTGTTTTACTAGGTCCGCACATAAGTGGCGTTTTCTCCAATGTAGAAGAGATAGAACTGATCGGTGAATTGGGAATTCTTTTGCTGATGTTTTTCTTAGGCCTGGAAATTAACATACCCAATAAACGACATCTCATCATAAAACCCGTTATTGCACAAGGCATGAAAGTACTGCTTGGTTTCGCCTTTGCACTACTGATAGGATACGCGCTGAAGCTCAATTTTAAGAATATTACTTTGATCGCTATACTCTTCTTTTTCAACAGCACAGCAGTAGTGACGGAATTTTTAAAGAAATATAGTATTTTTAATACTGCCTTTGGCAGTACGATATTCAACATATTGTTGCTTCAGGATTTACTTTTAGCACCTGTCTTGACCTTGTTGAATGTCTGGGGTGGTAAAGATTTCACTACTATAAATGTTATTCTGCCGGTAATTGTATGTGCTGCCATTTTTCTGCTTTTTAAGAGAATTAGGAATGTGCAGGAAATTAAACTTCCTGCATATTTCACCAAGATTACCAATGACCACGATCTTCAACTTTTTGTGGGATTGCTAGTATGCATGGGATTTGGCTTACTAGCTGACTCCATTGGCTTAAGCAGTGCATTGGGAAGTTTTATAGCTGGTGTTCTCGTCGGAAAACTTAAAGTATTTAATTGGCTTGAGCATTCCCTCGCTTCCTTTAAAGTATTTTTTGTCGCATTATTTTTTGTGTCTATTGGTCTGCGCTTAGATTTGTCATATTTCCTAAGCCATAAAGATATCATTGTATTTGGAACCTTTTTCGTATTATTAAGTAACAGCGTAATCTCAGCAATCATTTTTCGTCTTTTAAAGTTTGACTGGAGAAAAAGCTGGTATGGTGGCGCCCTATTATCCCAGACTGGAGAATTTGGCATTCTCGCACTCGCCATTGCCTATAAAGGCAACATTATCGAGTATGAGCTTTACAAATCCGGTCTCGCGATCACCTGTCTTACCCTTTTATTTTCTACAATTTGGATTGCTATACTCAAAAAAATTGTAAACAGACCTCCCAGCATTATCCATAACGGATATGAACAAGACCTACAATAAATTAGAATATATATATTGAGATCTTTACTTTTTTCCAAGATTTTATTTGAGCTTGCGTTAGCAATTTATATAAAAATACTCTATACTTCTACCGTTTACGACTAAATTCTTTCTGAGAAAAAGTACGGAGACAATAACTCTGTAAAAATAGTTGATCAGAGTGGAACCGTATGGCATACTAACAAATTCACCCTTTTCGCAGATAACATGTTTTCCCCATTCATTAACAGCGACTAAGACCGGAATAAATGTCTTCCCTAAATCGGTCATATTATAAACTACTTTAACAGGAGGTTTTTCACCATATACCTTGCGTGTAATTAGTCCATCTTTTTCCAACTGCTTTTGCTGTATGCTTAGCGTCATTTCCGTAATCGTAGGCATATCCTTACGAAGTTCGTTGTACCTTTTTTCTTCATCTTTTAGAAAATAGAGAATAACCGCTTTCCACTTACCACCAACCAGATCCATAGCTAAACTTACTGCGCATGGATATAATTTTTCATTTATCTTAACATAGTTCATTCTTAGAAACTTTAACCTATCTACTTTGATAGTTATTGCAAATATTCGGTATAAATAGTTTTGTTGCTAAATTTTATATAGTATGCCATTAATAATTTTAGCACATCCAGCTTTCGACAACTCTTTAGCCAATAAAACGATTATCGAAGAATTACAAAAAAGCGATCTAGATATCGAAATCATGAACATCTACAACTTATACCCTGACTATAAGATTGACATAAAATCAGAACAGGAAGCCCTACTAAGACATCAATCCATTATTTTTCAATATCCAATGTATTGACTCAGCGTACCAGCAATCTTAAAGCTTTGGATTGATGAAGTCTTTCAATATGGATTTGCGTATGGTCCCAACGGAGATAAGCTAAAAAATAAAGATTTTATGCTCAGCTTTACAACTGGTGCGGTCGAAGCAGAATATAGAGTAACGGGGAAACACCACTTACGTATTTATGAATTTTGTAAAGGATTGTAAAATATGGCAATGTATGCCCAGATGAATTACAAAGATCCTTTTTGCTTCTATGGGACTGTATCTGAAAATGTAAATAATTTGAAGGCAAAAATTCAACAGCATGCTAAAAATATTATCACGAGTTTAAAGGAGCTTGAAATACAGAACGCAGCAGGCTGATAGTATATCCGTAATATCGAATATATACTTTTTAAATCAACTCAGTCACGAGTCAACCGATAAGCCTTGATCGACTGGTAGAATTGGCTTCACGGCACATGTGGTTTCCAACAAAGGGTCCTGCGAAATTTCTGAAAGAATCTTGCCGGTTCGTAAAGTTTCCGGTAGATTACAATGTTAGTTCAGTGACGGCATTTATGCGAAACTTACAGGAAAAAATAAACTTCATTTTAAAACTCATTCAACTGGAAGTTTCGGAACTGATGCCGAAATAAAATGAACTGTGAATTATAGCGATAAAAATATTTAATAAAATTCGATTTATAATGAAACATGCTAAGAATTAACAGAATACATTAAAATATATTTACAGATAGAATGTTTACAGTTAACTAATTTATTCATCAGGTAAAAAAAGTGATTATATAGATGCATCGCAATAATAATTGGTCTTTTTTTTGATTTATTCGAAATGTTAATTTCCTTTTATTACAATATTATAAATTTTATTTATATCTATATGCAAAATATTTTATGTTTTAGCCATTTACAGTGGAATTTCGTTTATCAAAGACCTCAGCATTTATTAACCAGATTTGCAAAGCAGAACAAGGTTTATTATTTCGAAGAACCTAAAAACGGCCTTTCCGACTTTTACGAAATCAATCTCCAGGACGGTGTTTCAATTATTCAGGTTTTTCTCTCTGAAGATCACCGTGAAAGAAATCTAAGGTTGGAAAAATTAATTAGTAAAGTTCTTACAGATCAAAATATTAAAACCTATTCGTGTTGGTATTACACACCAATGGCTCTGGAATATACTTCTCATCTGAAACCTCAGATTACCATTTATGATTCGATGGATGAACTGTCTGCATTCCGATTTGCACCGCCACAATTATTGGAACTAGAGGAACAATTGTTCAAGAAAGCAGACGTTGTTTTCACCGGAGGACATACGCTTTATCAAGCCAAAAAAAATCGCCACCACAATATCCATCCCTTTCCGAGCAGTATTGACAAAGCTCATTTTCTACAGGCCAGATCAAATAAAATTGATGCTGAAGATCAGGAACACATTCCGAATCCAAGGTTTGGTTTTTTTGGTGTAATCGATGAAAGATTCGACATCGAACTGCTAAGGGAAGTTTCTGCCAAGAGACCGGATTGGCATTTCGTGATTATCGGTCCTGTTGTTAAAATCAATGAGGAAGATCTTCCGAGAGCAGAAAACATCCATTACCTCGGATCCAAAAAATATTCGGAATTGCCAAATTATATCAGCCATTGGGATATTGCAATGGTGATGTTTGCCATCAACGAATCAACGGAATTTATCAGCCCGACTAAAACGCCGGAATATCTGGCAGCAGGACTGCCCGTGATCTCTACACCAATCAAGGATGTGATAAAACCTTACGGAGAAAGTAACCTAGTTTATATTGCAGAGAATGCAGAAAATTTTATCGCATACGCGGAAGAGGAACTTAGCAAAACGTCACGAAAAGAATGGCTTACAAAAGTAGATGAATTTCTGGCCGATGAGTCCTGGGACAACACTTTCGAAAAAATGAATTTATTAATAAATAATGTTAGAAAAACCAACGGAATCTATGTATGATTTTTTAATTATTGGCTGCGGATTCGCCGGATCTGTCTTGGCAGAAAGACTGGCTGATGCCGGGAAAAAAGTTTTAATTGTTGATAAACGCGATCATATTGCAGGAAACGCTTACGACTTTTACAATAAAGAAGGCATTATGATCCACAAATACGGGCCGCATATTTTCCACACCAACTCGGAGGATGTTTTCAGATATCTCAGCAAATTCACAGAATGGAGACCGTATGAACATCGTGTTTTAGGAAGTGTGGATGGGCAGTTGGTTCCGATTCCCATTAATCTTACAACCATCAATAAATTGTATGGGAAAAATCTGACTTCAGATCAGGTTGTTGAATTTTTAGCCTCAAAAGCTGAACTTCGAAAGCCTGTTCTGACGTCCGAAGATGTCGTGCTGAATGTCGTTGGAAAAGAGTTATATGAGAAATTTTTCCGTGGATACACAAAAAAACAATGGGATCTTGACCCTTCAGAATTAGATGCTTCTGTAACTGCAAGAGTTCCTACAAGAACCAATTCAGACGACCGATATTTTACGGATTCTCTCCAAGCAATGCCTAAGCACGGCTATACGGAAATGTTCAAAAGAATGCTTTCCCACGAAAATATTCACATTATGCTGAACACCAACTATAAAGATATAGTCGATATTATTCCTCATGAAAAACTGATCTACACAGGTCCGATTGACGGTTATTTTGATTACCAGTTTGGGAAATTACCTTACAGATCGATCGATTTTAAGTTTGAGACTTTGGATCAGGAAAACTATCAGGAGACCGGAACCATCAATTATCCGACTTCGAATCTTTATACGAGAATTACCGAGTTCAAACATCTTACAGGACAGGTTCATCATAAAACCAGTATTGTTTACGAATATCCAACAGCGGAGGGCGATCCTTACTATCCGATCCCGAGAAAGGAAAACCAGGAGGTCTATAATCAATATAAAAAGCTGGCAGACGAGACGCCCAATGTTTATTTCACAGGCCGTCTGGGAACCTATAAATACTATAATATGGACCAGGTTGTAGCGCAGTCGCTGGCATTATTCCGAAAGATCATAAAAGAGAAAAATGCAGTACAGCAATAATTATCCTCATACCAAAAATCCGTTTCAGTCGTTCCTGATGGCCGGTTTTGAATGTGCAGATCAGCAGAACGCTTTTGGTGAACGCATTGATCTGATAAAATTAACAGGGCACGACCGTTTTATTAATGAAGATTATCAAAGACTTAAGGAAATAGAAATCACAACCATACGGGAAGGAATCCGCTGGAGTTACGTGGAAAAAACGCCTTACAACTACGACTGGACACAGGTTGAGGAAATAATAATTGCTGCAAAAATTAATGGTATTCAGGTCATTTGGGACATCTGTCATTTTGGTTTCCCGGATGATTTGACGCCGTTGCATCCCATGTTTGCGCGGAGGTTTTCCCATTTGTGCAGGGCTTTTGTTTTGAAATACAGAAGTCTTGTTCCCGAAGGCGAATTGATCGTAACACCCATTAATGAAGTGAGTTTTCTGTCCTGGCTGGGCGGCGATGCAAAAGGCACTAGTCCGTACTGTGTAAACCAAGGCTGGGAAGTGAAATATATGCTGATGAAAGCCTATATCGAAGGGATCGAAATGATGAAGGAGACGGATCCGACTATCAGGATAATGACCACAGAGCCTTTGGTAAGTATTACCTCTGAAAATCCATTAGATTCAATTTCAGTTCTCGAAGCCAACAGAAAACATCAGGAACAGTTTCAGGTTCTTGAAATGCTGACCGGTAAATTGTGCCCCGAACTGAGAGGAAAGCCGGAATATCTGGATATCATTGGTGTCAATTTCTACTATAACAACCAGTGGACTTATGAAAATCATCAATTCATTCCATGGAATGACACGCCTCCAAGCCCATTCTGGCGAAGTCTGCATTCTTTGATCGAGGAGATTTTTATTAGCTATGGGAGACCTGTTGTCATTTCGGAAACCAGTCATCCGGGAGAAGACAGATTTCTTTGGTTAAAAATGATCCAAAGAGAGTGTGCAGCGATGTACAACGCCGGCCTTCCGCTGTATGGATGTTGTATCTATCCAATTATAGACCGTCCGGATTGGGATTTTCCACATATCTGGCATCACAGCGGACTTTGGGACATTGGAAATCCCAACACTCTGGAAAGGGAAATGCATACAGAAAGTCTTCAGATAATAAATACTTTCCGTTCGAATTTTTCTGTAAATATGTAATAATATTATATTTATTGTTTAATGAGATGGACTTTGTCGGCAAATCAAGATGATTTCCGAAGTATCAACAGCTTCTCTTTAGGTTCTGGTAATAAAAACCAGGTATTTTTTAATCCGTAATGAGCGTTTTCAGGCTTTTGGGATCCTACATATCCTCATACTTCCAGATGATATATTCATCTTGTACATTGCTTTTGCGATTATGCAAGGATGCTGGCCATCCAAAATAAAGCCCATATATTGGCTCTCATACTTTGTACGTCGGTACCAGCTTCTAATGTTGCCTTCATATACTCTATTTTTTAATGTTATTAAATTTTGAATGAAGTTGTCATCATTTTTGCAAATTGCTTTCATAAAGTGTACCAATTTTTTCTCTTACTTGTATTTTCTTAAACTATGAAATAGTACTAGCCGCAGCTATAATTTAAGAATATTAATTTAAAGATAATTCTTTTCCTATATAAGAGATATAAAATTTTACCATTGATATCTGATCTGGCAGTTAGAACTAGAAGAAGATAATAGGTAAAAGAAGCTATCCGAGTAGAATAGATTTATGACTAAGATCACTAAGTGTCTAAGAAGTAAATAATCTGATAAGTATTGTAGATTTATATAGTATAATTGATAGGAAAAAGAAGCTAATTTTGTTTTATGGCAACACCTATTCAATGTACGTTCTTATTGATAATTATCTACCTTAAATTTTGCATTCTTTCAGTATCCTCGATAGCGCTGGCGCATACTCCATCAAATAATGTTCATAGTATAGTAGTTATAAAAAATAACCCATAAAACTATTTATGGGCATTTCTTCGAGGAGAAAAGTATGAAAAAGTTGATAAGAAAGTTATTTTCGCTTCCTTTTGCTCCGGCATTCTTTTTAACGCCTTTAAGAGCAACATTTTTTTTGACTTTACCGCCTGATTCTTAAACTCTGTAAATGCATCCGCCAAAGCCTGCATTTCCTCAAAAAACTACAAGGAAAATAACCTTCGAAGGTGATTCATCCATAATGTTTGAAGCGGACAATCAGCAGCTCGGACAGGTCATGATGAATTTCATTAGCAATGCGATCAAATATCCACCTGATTCAGATGTAGCGGTTAGAGTACATTTATTAAATGATGATAAGGTCAAAATAACGATCAAAGATGGTGGGCCGGAAATCCCTGAGGAAAAAGTCGGACATTTATTTGAACGTTACTACAGGACCTATTACAAGGGACAAAAATTTACAGGCCCGGGATTGGGGCTATATATCAGCGCAGAACTTATAAGAACCCACGGTGGAAATATTGGATTGAAAGTCAATTAGGGAAAGGGAGTGAATTTTGGTTTACTATGCCTTTGCAATGACAACTTAACGTTAATTATTGAAAATGATTGTGGTTTTTAATAACGGTTCCGTAATTGCTTAGTATAAGTATGAGAAAAATTATTTTGGTAGAAGACGATCAGGCAATTAGAGAATTTTTAGTTATTTTTTTAGAGTCAGAATATTATGCCGTAAGGTCTTTCTCAACAGTAAACGAATTTTTGAATCGTGACCAGAGTTATTTACCCGACCTTTATCTTTTCGATGTGATGTTACCTGACGGGTCAGGAATAGATCTGTGTAAAGAAATAAAACAAAGTCACCATAACAATGGTATTCCTGTCATCATTATGAGTGCCCACGCACAGCTGAACCAATTTAAGGACTTATGTGAGCCTGACGATTTTATTGCCAAACCCTTTGATATTGACATGGTTCTCAGTAGGATAAAATTTGCAATTAAAAAGTAGGACTATTAAAGCTTATATTTTTAGTATATAATAATGCTCATTATTAAAATATAACTAGTGCATTAGAATATTTTACATTTCAAGATACCTCTCTTTAAGTTTATCTTACAGCCTGTAAAATTTTCTCTAATATCTACAAAAGCTTTTTATTTACGTTCATTTGTAGTGGCTTTAGAAAGAGTATAACTCATTTTGAAGCATCATTAAATGACTAAGGTCTGATATTTGCACTTCTGCATTGAAAAATCATTAAAATTATTGTTATGAAAGAGACAGACACCCAGAACGGTAAAGGTAAAGTTGCTGCCAAATCTAACGCAGCAGAAGGACTTAAAGAATTATTTATTGATGAGCTCAAGGATATCATTTATGCAGAACGTGCTCTCTTGAAGGCATTGCCTAAAATGGCAAACAATGCCACAGAACCAAAACTAATTTCAGCAATTGAACAACACGTAAGTGTTACGGAAGGTCAGGTTAAACGTTTGGAGCAGGTTTTTGAGATATTGGGAGAATCAAACCGAGGCAAAAAATGTGATGCGATGGAAGGTTTGATCAAAGAAGCGGAAAGTATCTTGGAGGAAACTGAAGCTGGTGCGGTGCGAGACGCAGGAATCATTTCTGCGTCACAGAAAATTGAGCATTATGAGATCGCATCTTACGGAACTTTGATCGCTTTTGCAAAAACTCTTGGTGAAAACGAAATAGCATCTCTTCTGGAATCAACATTAGCAGAAGAAAAAGAGGCCGACGCTCTACTGACCGATTCAGCGTACAATTCTATCAACTTTCAAGCTTCGGAAGAAGACTCTGAATGATGATGGTAGATATAAAATAAGCTGCGGTTCGCAGCTTATTTTATATATTAATTTAGCCGGAGTTGTTTTAATAAGGCAGAAAACCGCAGCGGATCTATCAATTAGCCTGTGTCTAATTAAACTTCTTTTAATGTTAAATTTTAGACTGATGAATTACAAAAAATTTGCTTTAATGATAGTGTGTTCTTTCATTATAATGTATTTTATAATGTTTCTAAATATGAATAATGTCAAAGATTACTACACCAGTTTAACCAGGATATATATGACCATCCTTATGATAAGTCCTATGACTGTCATGATGCTGGTCATGATGCCGAAAATGTATGATAATAAAAATATCAACAGACTCATAATATTTCTTTCAATAGTATTTTTTGCCGGCTCTTTCACAGCTCTAAGAAATCAGACGGCAGTAAATGACATTCAATATCTCAAAGCAATGATACCACATCATTCGTCAGCAATTATGACTAGCATAAGCGCAAATATCAAAGACCCTGAGGTACGTAAATTGGCTGACAGTATTGCTGTTTCGCAGCAAAGAGAGATCGATGAGATGAACTCAATACTTCAAAGGCTTTCAAAATAAAGTTGTTTTATATAGAACTTGAGGAAGTCATAGTACATTCAATGACCATTTATTAAAGAATGAGTCTTACCCCACCAAGTTCATCCACCCTGTAACTGAATTTTTCCCCGGGACTGCTAATGAACATGAAGTTTTTTGGTATACCCCATTTGTTACTGAGTTCTTCAACAAGCTGCGGCGTAAAGTCACCCAATAAAGTAATATATTCCATATCGACCTCTGGATACGCCCGGTCCAAGGTATCAAAATCTGCGAGGAATTTAGGATCCGGTTGCTGTGCTTCGTGAAGTACCGTTACAATTTTCATCTTATTGGTCACTTCGTTCTCGTGAAGGTACATCATTACCTTATTCAACGTGGCTATATCATCACCTTTTGAGAAAAAGACAAAATCCTGCTCATATAGTTTTTTGAGGCTTCGATAAAGCGATCTTTGTCTTGTAAGCGTATATTTTTTATAGTTCTTTGACAGGGACTGCATCAGATTGACAATAAAATGCATGATATCCTTCCTCAACAGCATCGCTAAGATAATAAGTACTGACGGGATAAAATACTGGAGAAATGTGACAAGATACTGTGGCTTGGTCATTATATTACCATATAACGCTATGATTATTGCTGCAAAAGCAATTAAGACAATTCCCGGTCTGGCATACTCGGGACGTGGTAATCGTGACCGTCTAAGCTTAAGAAGGATATTCCCTAAGGCAAATGACGCCATGACAGTCAGGAAAGACAGGGCATAGACGGCGGCCAAAGGTGCTAATTGCCCTCTGGTCACCAATAGCACTGAAAGACATAAAAGAAAAAAAAGAATTAGGATCCTATAGGTACTGCCCCTTTTATTTTCTTTCAAAAAGTAATTTGGCAGTATCCTGTCTAACGTCATCCTTTTGATAAGACCATTGACCCCAACAAATGAAGTTAATACCGCGCCACTTAAAACAGAGACTGCATTTATCGAAATGATCATTGCCAGCCATTTTCCACCGGTCAAAGTACCAATATAGCTTAAAAAAGAATTTTGGTGCGCTTCAACTGAAGATATTGGAATAATGCATATCACAAGAAATGCGATCAACGGATTAAGTACTGAGACTGCAATCCACATATTTCTCAGTGTTTTTGTAAATACCCCTCTTTCCTGTTCTTCCACAAAATTGGAGGAGCTCTCGAATCCTGAGATCCCAAGCATTGCCGCTGAAAACCCAAAGAAGATAGCGGTCAGTATACTTCCGTTTCTGGCCGGGAGATGAAAATTATCGATCAATATTGAGAATCCATGTTGCCAGACAAAGAAAAAGCAGGAACCGATCAGTACAGCCATTGTTGCCAGATGGAATACAAATATGGCCAATGCCACCACCGCACTTTCAGAGATCCCTAAAATTGTAAGTCCTAAAAATATGAGTAAAAGGACAAAAGTAGCAATGTTCACATTGAAGTAAGGCAAAATATGATGCAGGTAGTGCATTGCCTCGCTTGAGGATATCACAGCCGTTGCCATGTAAGATAGGATGGTAAGACAAGCTGCAATAGAAGCGTTACTTTTCGTTGTAGTATTTAATAATACGTTATATGCACCACCATTGAGGGGCAATGCTCCGACCACCTCGCCATAGATCTTTCTGAATAAAAATAGTACCGCTGCCACCATCAAAAGAGCGACCCAGGCATATTGACCTGCCGCCACGATGGCAAGGGCTGAAACATAGAGACAAGAGGAAGTTATATCATTTCCACAAATAGCGGTAGCGTACCATTCACTGAGTTTTTTTGTTGACATTTGTTATAGATTGATCAGATTTCAAGCCTATAATATTAAACAAATTAATTTAAAACGTTCATTGTTTTCTGAAAATTAACTTTAAATTTAAAATTTGCCCCCATGATCACCTGTTATTTTAGTTTATAAAAAATTTGCCAGGTAATTATCTAATAATATTCAAAAATAACTTTCGCAATGTTCCTCTATTTTTCCCTTTAGTATTCATAAATTTGCAGTTATCTATTTTAATGAACTATGATCAAAAGTTACCCCATAAAGCCGATCGACAAGATCACACAGCCCGTTCAGCGATTTATCCAGCAGGAAAAGTCTGGAGGATTACTTTTAGGAATCAGTGTGATCATTGCTTTAATTTTGGCCAATTCACCCTTATCCGATGGCTACCATCATTTTTTGGATCAGACCTTTGGATTTCAATGGAATGGGGAAAGTTTTTTCGATTTTACTGTCCATCACTGGATCAACGACGGTTTGATGTCTGTTTTCTTTTTCGTTGTCGGACTTGAGTTGAAACGTGAGATCATCGGTGGTGAGCTTTCCAATCCGCGAAAGGCCATACTACCAATCGTTGCGGCAGTTGGGGGAATGGTAATGCCGGCATTGATATTCCTCATGCTCAACCCGACTGGGGAAATGCACAAAGGTTGGGGAATCCCTATGGCCACGGATATTGCTTTTGCTTTGGGCGTACTTTTTTTGTTGGGAAAAAAGATTCCACTCTCCTTGAAGATATTTTTAACTGCCTTGGCCATTGTAGATGATCTGGGCGCAGTCCTGGTCATCGCGTTTTTTTATACATCGAACATCGAAATGACCTATTTGTTTGTAGGACTTGGTATTCTTGCAGTGATGTATGTGGGAAATAAACTTGGCATAAGATCAATCTTCTTTTTCGCATTCCTTGGCATCTGCGGTGTATGGACATGCTTTGTGATTTCAGGTGTTCACGCCACGATCGCTGCTGTTCTGGCTGCTTTTACGATTCCGGCAGATGTAAAGATCAAGGAAAATCTGTTCATTTCCAAGATCAGCAGCTATCTGGAAAGGTTTAAAAATTTAGACCCTACTGAAAATACACCTACATTGACCAATGACCAGCTGCATGTCTTGGAAAAGATCAATGAGGCAACAAATGCCGCCACTCCCCCCCTTCAGATATTGGAACACGCGATGCATCCTGTTGTAACTTTCGTTATCATACCAATCTTTGCAATAGCCAATGCCGGGGTATCGTTAAATATTGACCTTAACAGTTTATTTAATACCAATATCGCATTGGGTGTTGCATTGGGCTTGTTGGTCGGAAAAGTGTTAGGTGTTGTAGGATTCACTGCTGTTTTCATTAAACTAAAAATTGCCCAATTACCTGAGGGGATGAATATCCGTAATCTGCTCGGACTTGGTTTTCTGGCATCCATTGGATTTACAATGTCCCTGTTTGTAACCTCCCTTGCCTTTAGCCACGAAGAATACCAGACACAGGCAAAGATCGGCATATTTGCAGCTTCCCTAATTGGAGGTGTAATAGGCTATATCATTCTTAACAAGGATTCTAAAAAGATGCAAAACGATGAATAATATCTTTAATTTTATTAATCTTCACAATGGTGAGGAGAAAAAGGATAAGGTATTGGAAATGTCACGTCCAATATTTCATTCAGAGGTTCAAATCTCTGGATCCTGGCCTGTGCGATCATCATCGCATCAATCGGCCTTAACGTCAATTCCACCGCGGTCATTATCGGGGCTATGCTAATCTCTCCGTTAATGGGTCCAATTGTAGGTGCCGGATTTGCTCTTGGGACCTATAATTTTCCTCTGCTCAAGAAATCTTTTAAGAACCTGACCATTGCAACAGTAGTGAGCTTATTGGTTTCTGGATTTTACTTTTATATAAGTCCCTTCAAAGATGTACAGTCGGAACTTTTGGCGCGGACAGCACCCAACATTTACGATGTTCTGATCGCCTTTTTTGGAGGACTGGTAGGTGTCATAGCCATAACAAGGGTAGAAAAAGGAAATCCTATTCCGGGTGTTGCCATTGCAACGGCATTGATGCCTCCCTTATGTACGGCCGGATTTGGTCTTGCTACTTTTAATTTTTCTTATTTCATCGGCGCTTTCTATCTTTACAGTATCAATTGCTTTTTTATATGCATTGCTACTTTTCTTGTCGTGAAATATCTGCATTATCCCTCCTCTATTGTCGACAACAAATATGAAAAAAGGATCAGGTACAGCATATCGCTGTTAATACTGATAATGATCGTTCCCAGCTCGTATTTAGCCTACAACCTTTATAATGAAAAGAAGTTCACGAAGACCGCAGAACTATTCCTCCAAAAAGAATTTGAAAAGAATGGATACACATTGATCTATAAAAAGATAAACTACAACACCAATCCCAAGACCATCGACGTTGCATTCCTAAATAAAAAATTCACTGCTGAAGATATCAAGTCTTACAACAAGATGCTGTCTGATAACGGGCTTGCAAACACAAAGATCAACATCAGGCAAAACAATTCCGATCTGAAATCAGAGATACTGAGTGAAATCAACAAAAACAATTCAAACCTGTCAGAAAAGGACATAGCCTTATCCAGCCTGCGGTCAGAACTCGACAATTATAAAGTTTCAGACTCCACACTGGGGAAAGAGATACAAATCCTATATCCGGATATGTCCGGCGTTTCCTATGGAAAGATAGCACAATATCCCGAAACGGACAGTGCCAGGCTCCAATTTGTGATGATCTACTCGGGAAAGAAAGTGAATGAATTACAGCTCAAAAGCTGGCTTGAAAAAAGGCTGCATGAGAAAAATGTCAAACTTTTAAACAATTCTGAAAACTAGATTGAAATATAGTTCAAAAATGCCATTCCAATTTTGGAATGGCATTTTTCAATTGATAGATTTTAAGATAACAAATCTGGAGTCTGAGCGAAAAAGTAAGGTCGCAGGATGTCTTCAAAATTATACAATCCTTTGAGTTTGCTTTTAAGGTTCTCAGCGACAAACAATGCACCGCTTCCAAATGCTTCCCGTGATATGGATTCGTGGACAAGTCGAACGGTCTGGTAGGGAAACCCAAAGATAACTTCGTGTTTTCCAACGATACCGCCAGCCCTGACAGAATTGATGCTTTCTGTCTCTATATCCAAAGTTTCAGCAATTTTCATTGCTGTTCCAGACACGCCGGATTTGGCTTTGAAGTGTTCCTCGACCACTTCAATATCAACACCAGGCGCTATATTTTTTAACAGCGATGCCGCAAACAGCAGGTAGTTGACGCCTAAAGTGATGTTAGGTGACCAAAACACAACAGTGTCCCTTGCAAGTTCTTTCAGAACTTTGATCTCATTTTCTCCGTAATGCGAAATGGCCGAGATGATCTTGATCTTTTTACGGGCTGCCACATGACCATATAGATGGATGCTTTCTTCGTTGGAAAAATCAATAACAAAGTCTACAGGATGATCCTCAAGTAATATCTCAATATCCGTGCTGCTTTGAGAATAGATCAATGCATCGTCCGATGCTGAGATCCCAAGAATATCTTTTGCAGAAAGCTTATTCAGCGTATCAGTTTTCTTCAGAACCCATTCCAATGCAAAATCCGTGTGCTGAAGAATAACATTTGCTACCGCTTTACCTGCCTTCCCAAATCCTAATAATCCTATTTTCATAATTACAATTTTTATATTTTTTAATTGATGATTTCGAATTGACCGTAGTAAGATACAAAAAAAATGAAAGATCGTTTTCTACCATACTTTTAGGATACAGATCTTATTGATTTCGCAGATATAGAGATGCCTATCCCATAAGCTTTTGGTATATTTGCAATAACCCTAAAAATTGCGCATTCTAATCAAGATCCTAGCGCGGATAAAAGCGATCAAAGTAAGTGAATATCAACAATAAAAAAAGATATATAAGTTTTCTCAGGTTCAAGAGAGACTTCCAAAAATATGGACTTGAAAAAGCCCGCAGCTACGAATTGATCATCCACTGGCTCAACAACAGGCTCAGCCGCAGCCAGTTTTTACTTCTCTCCGGAATTCTAGTGGGCTGCACAGCAGGTCTGGCCGGCGTTCTGCTGAAAACAATAGTACACAATATCCATTTCTTTATCACGAACAAGGTTCATTTTGAATATCAGATCCTGTTCTATATCATTTTTCCTTTTTTGGGAATCGTATTGACAACGAGTATCGTGTTAACGATATTCAAAGGGCAGGACAGAAAAGGGATAGGTGCCATATTGTATGAGATCGCTCAGAATTCGAGTATTGTCTCATACGTCAAGACCTATTCCCAAATTGTCCAAAGCGCGATAACCGTAGGACTAGGAGGATCTGCCGGTTTAGAAAGCCCTATTGCTGTGACCGGTGCCGCCATTGGTTCCAATTATGCGCAGACCTACCGCCTGAATTACAAGGAACGAACACTACTTTTGGCAGCCGGAGCCACGGCTGGTGTTGCCTCGGCATTCAACGCTCCTATTGCCGGCGTTATGTTTGCCTTCGAAATCCTATTGACAGGTGTGGTCTTTACGGATTTTATCCCGCTGGTAGTCGCTGCGGTATGTGGTAGCCTCTTATCAAGAATTCTGCTTCAGGAAGATATCCTTTTTAGGTTCCATACCAGAGAAGCATTTGATTATAGGAATCTTCCCTACTATCTTATTCTGGGTATCGTGACAGGGCTTTATGCAAGATATTTTTTAATGGTTTCCCAACAGGTAGAGCATTTTATCAAAGGTATGAAAATGTCCAGATTGAGGAAGGCAATGCTGGGCGGTGCGATCCTATCGTTACTCTGCGTGCTTTTTCCGCCACTGTTCGGAGAAGGGTATGACACAGTCAAGGCCTTTACCAATGGTAATACCAACTCAATCATTGAAAACAGTCTCTTTAGATATTTTGATATCAAAGAATGGACGATCATTGTTTTTCTAATTTGTGTATGTCTGTTAAAGGCTTTCGCAACATCTTTCACCATTTTCAGCGGCGGAAATGGAGGTAATTTTGCACCATCACTTTTTGCAGGAGGAACCGTCGGATTTCTATTTGCCGTAATCTGCCAGCAGATCGGCTTTGAGGACGTTCCTGTCACAAACTTAGTTTTGGTAGGAATGGCCGGTGCGATGAGCGGTGTTCTTTACGCCCCGCTAACTGCCATATTTCTCATTGCTGAGTCCAGTTTTGGATACGACCTTTTTATACCTTTGATGATCGTTTCAGTGATCTCATACCTCATTGCAAAATGGTATTCACCCATATCTCCAGAGTTAAAATCTTTGGCCGACCAGGGTAAGATTTTCACGAATCAGCATGACGAGAATCTTCTTTTCTCACTCCATACAGAAGATTTCATTGATAGACATTCCCAAACCATTAATGAAAATGCTTCAATAGAAGAATTGTCTGATCTAGTTAAGAACGGAAACAAAAATTTTTTCGCAGTTATCGATGACCATAAAAAGCTAAGAGGCATTCTAACGTTAGACGATATCAGACCTTATTTTTTCAATGATGAAAATGATTTGACCCTTAAGATAACGAAAATAATGAGAGCCCCGGCAGCGTTCATTCACCCCGAAGATAAACCGAGAGAAATCCTCCAGATCTTTGACAATACTGGTACTTGGAGCTTGCCTGTTGTCGATCAGCAGAATATCTTTCTTGGATTTATTTCAAAATCATCCATTTTAATGTCTTACAGGCAGTTGCTGAAAGGATATTCTAATTAAACATTGCTATAAAAAGAATCTACATTATGTACCTATTGATAGACAATTGGAGTAGGAATGAATTTTGTTATGATCGAGAAAAAAATGGAAGGAAAGCAATTATTTAATTACGAAGACAGCGAAAATATAGATAGTTCCATTGAGGAGAAGAAAAAACCTGACGTCAATATTTTTCTAAAAGTTATTCAAATTATATTGAGCATCATCTTAGGCGCAATGCATGTTTAAAAAATTAAATATTTCTTATTGGTTTATTGGAGGGCTTATCATTTGGGGAAGTATCGCATTATTGAAAAGGAATGGTATAATCATACCATTGGTCAATGATCATCTGACTGATCTTTACAGTGTACCTATGTTCAGTTATACCATAATGAAAATCATGAAGCTTACATTTTATGCGGATTGGAGACCTGATCTGAAGTTTTTGCTGGGAGCAGCACTTAATCTGACCATTGTATTTGAAATTATATGTCCGTTACTATCAGCAAGATATACAGCTGATTTTATGGATGTTATTTGCTACTTTGCCGGTGCGCTAATATATCATTTAGTGTTACAAAGAATTTATTTTCCAAAGCCGTCGTAATTGATGTATGGCGATATATATTTTTTGACAAAAAAAAGAGTCTATCTAAACTCAGGCAGACTCTTTTTTGATAGATATATGTATTAAAATATTCCTGCTAATTCTGGAAGAAAAAATATCATAATTTTAAACTCAGTGCTCCTATACTCTCTCTTGTAATCAGTTTTCATGCATAAAAACTTTACCACGGACATTCCTTCCTTTCAGGATCATGGTCTGCGCTTATAAAATTCCCAGTTGGAAAATTCTTATCTAGCATTGTACTAACAATCGTATTGGCAGCATTTTCAGGCGTTCCAGTACCTTGATTATTAGTAAGATCAGTTTTTATAAATCCTGGATCAACAAGATTAACCCGGAATGTTGGAAGCTGGTTTGCCAGCGAAATAGTGTACATATTAAGCGCAGCTTTTGATACAGCATATACCATAAATAGATTGGCATTTTCATAATATTTCCAGCTGGTATCGCTATGAAGCTTCAGTGAGCCAATGCTTGAACTGATATTAATGATTTGTGGTTCTGCAGATACTTGTAAGAGATCAATAAATGACCGAACGACTCTTAAAGTGCCATATAAATTGGTGTCCAAGACTTTTTCAAATTCAGAAACAGTTGCAGAAAGCGCATCTTGCGGCATATTGCCGGTAATACCTACATTATTGATGAGTACATCTAATCGATCTGTTTTTTTTCCAAGTTCAATCCGAGCATTTTTTACAGACTCGTCCTTGGTAATATCAATCTGCATGATTTCAGAATGGATTAGTCCCTCAGATCTTAGGTTATCCAATGCTTCTAACCCCCTTTCCCGGCTTCGACAACCCAGATACACATAAAATCCTTTTTGTAAAAGTTGTTTTGCCGTAGCGAAACCTATTCCTTTATTTGCTCCTGTAATAAATACTTTTTTCATTTTTTATTGATTTAAATTTGACTTTGCAAATTTGGGTCAACAAAAAATTACTTCTTTTAACATTTGTGAAAAAGTGTTTAGCGTATACCCTTTCGTACCCTGCTTAGGGATTGCTGTTTCATTCCCAGGTATGAGGCAACATAGGACAGGGGGATGCGGTTGACCATATTTGGATATGTTTCTAAAAAAGACAAATAGCGTTCGGTGCTATCTTCTGAGATCAATGGACTTCTTCTTTCCAGTTTTTTTGATTTTATGACCGATGATGATCTTTTGAATGATTTCATTTAATCCATTAACCGACTGTAATAGCTCGCTCCAGTCTTTTTTTAAGAAAGCAACAAAAGAGCATGGAGTTATTGCCTGTAAATTTGCAGCAGGTATAGTACTGTGACCTGCATTATCCCAGTCTGACAGCCAATGATTTTCTTCCACAAAGTAATGGGTGACTTCATCTCCTTTATCGTTGTCATAATAAACGCGAAGAATACCGTACTTCATAAAACCGACATGCTTCGAAGCTTTTTTCGCTTCCCAAAAATATCCGCCTTTTTTCAGTTCCAGTTCTATCGACTTGTTTGTTATTAATTCAATCTGGTGCTGTTCAAGATTTCCAAACTGCAGCAGAAAATTTATAAATTCCCTCATTAGACAAAGTTAATACAACTTATAGCCGGATAACTAAGTTACCATTCAATTTATGCTGAATCCTTTGTTCCTTAACATCAGACTTTAAAATTGAAGTAGAATAGCGGACATAAACATAAGACGTTAAGCCCGCTATCTAATTCTCTGCTTGAAAAAGTATCCTTTGGATCATGTATAAATCTAATAGGAATGTTTTTACAACAAACCTTTGGCATTTCCATTTAAAATTTCGGTGAAAACATCAGGTAGTTCTCTATAGTAATTTCATTGACTATTTCTTTCAAATGTGTTGGCTTCCAATCCTGAGCCAGTAAATTCCATATTTCACTCTTAAATGCGATGGGTTGCTTGACGGAATCTATCTCTATAAGTTTTATTCTCCTAAAAATAAATGGGAAAATAATTGTTGAAATTTCAGCAGAAGCCACATTACCGCAAGTGGTAACTGCTCGGTTATATTTGATTTTAACATACCAGATAAGATGCTTCCCCCCCCCACTGTGTCTATTCCTCCGGAATATTCGGCTTTAGGCATCGCTTTTTGATCATAAGTATCAATAAAATGGGACAAACGAAGAGTCTTTAAAATTCTGTATCTTTAACCCTCCTTTCTCATTTAAACCAAGAATAAATGCTGATTTGTAACAAACTCTGTAACCTTAATTCCTTTTATACATGATGACCAACTCAAAAATTGAAATATCCGCAAACATAATCATTAAAACTCTTTTGATTGCCGGTGGTATTTTAACACTGATGACCATAGGGTCAGGATTATTACTGCCTTTGATGGTGGCGGTAATTATAGCTGTGCTACTGGATAAACCGACCAAAAAATTTACAAATTGGGGCATTCCAAACATTTGGGCAATCGTGATTTCAGTCACTTTAATGTTGGTGGTGTTTTTTCTGCTTTCGTGGCTCATCGGTTCCCAACTCAACACGATGGCAGGTGACTGGCCGGAATTAAAAGAAAAAGGAACTGAAAAACTTAACCAACTGAGTGAATGGGCCAATGAGAACCTCAACTGGGATTATAAAGATTATGTAAGCAATAATAGCAAAATCATTGGCCGCGTAGAAAGCGCAGCGGGCATCGTCATAAAATCGCTTATTAATGTACTTTCTCAATCTCTTGTCATTTTCATCTATATCATTGTACTTCTACTCCAGAAAAAAATGTTCATCAACTTTTTCAAAAAAGTTGTCTCCGATTCAGACGCAATGTCTTCCCTTTTATCAGAGGCCTCCAAAAATATCAGCAATTATTTAGTGGGCAAAGGAAAGATTATGTTCTTTTTATTTGTTATTTATTATATCGGTTTTCTGGTAGGTTCCGTTCCATACGCTTTATTTCTTGCCCTATTTGCGTCGCTATTTTCTATTATTCCTTACGTGGGAAATCTGATAGGCGGTGGGATCGCGGTGATCATGAGCTACCTTTATGCTGGTACTACTCCTGCACTAATCGTCGTGGCAGTTATTTCTGTTGCACAATTGGTAGAAAATTATCTCCTAACGCCCTGGATTATCGGGGATGAAACAGATCTCAATCCTTTCATTACTATTTTTGGGGTCATTGTACTTTCCACAGTTTGGGGCGCGGTGGGTGCGATTATTGCGCTTCCATTAATTGCAGTACTGAAAGTAATTTTCGAGCACACCAAAGGAATGGAGGCGTATGCTTATTTGCTGAATAAAAAGCCCAATTAATATGCATCGATAATATCTCAGATATCATTTTAACAACATCAAAATAGAAAACGGAAATCATTCGTTGTATAAAGATATTATTTGTGAAAGTCTCACTTTTCAATGCAATAAATTTAAAACGAATTATTGCTTATAATTAGTTGTGCAGGCAGTAAAGCGCAAACTATAAGATTTGAAAAAACTTCGGATATACAGTAAAGTCTGCAGTATAATGTGAGAAAGATCATCCAATTGCAAAGCCAAAGGTTTGCAATTATTCAAACAATTGCAATAAAAAATTTTGCACCAATCTTCGAACGATAAATTGCTGAAAGAAATTACAGATAAGGATCATCATAAAAACAACACTTTCTTAAAAAAAATTATAAGCAAAAATAAAATGGTTTAGCATAGATAGATCTGATTCTTATAAATGATAAATATTTTCAAGGAATTTCAAATATCAATAGAAGCCATAAATCAAGATTTATTATCGAAAAAAGCGAGTATGATTGTTTTCGGACGGAATCCGAAGGTTTTCAAATAAAATGTTCTAGGTAAAATGGGAAATATTAATATTACATTGATAGGGTGTTCTGCACTGACTATTTCCATAAGTGAACTGGGGAGATGACAATCATATTATTAAAAAAACATATAATTGCCTGTAAAGTAAATTTATAAAATACTTAATATTTAAAGACATAGCACGGAATCTATCATAAGACTTGGCATTGTAATTGGGGAAACTAAAAAAAAAAATTGTTTGCTTAGGACATCCATAATCTTGAGCAAAGTTCGTGAAATTTACTTTTTGTAAATTAGACTGCTCATTCTAAAAATCTAAGATGATTAGCATTAAAGAACAGACGAGCACCCTATACGATTGGACACTGCAACTTTCTCATTTTATGGGACTTGGCGATCAGGCTGCACAATTAAGTACAGTTTCCATATTACTCATTTCATTAATTTTGTTTCTTCTACTCGTAGATTATATCCTCCGCTTCTTCTTAAACTCCGTACTTCTGCGGTTCATTCGCAAAAAAAATGAGAGATGGGGGAATCATCTGTCCCGAAATAAAATATTAACTTATCTAATCAGGTTAATTCTCACCGGAGTCTCGCAGCAGCTTTGTCCCGTGATATTTAATGGCCTCCCTAATTTAAACAGCCTGCTTGACAAAATCCTGAGCGTGTTGCTCTTGTTCTTCCTGTACAAATTTTCCAACAGCCTACTCCGAGCGGGAAGGGATGCACTGAGAACTTCCCGGGCATTTGCAAACAAACCGGTGGACAGTTATTTGCAGGTGCTTCAGATATTTTTAATTTTCATACTGCTTACCCTTACTGTTTCTATATTTACAGGTAGCTCGCCCTGGTCCTTCCTTGTCTCTCTGGGAGCTGCCTCAGCAGTCCTTATGCTGGTATTCAAAGATACCATTCTGGGATTTGTGGCCAGTATACAGGTTTCAGCAAACGACTCTGTACGGGTCGGTGATTGGATTGAGATGCCGAAATATGGCGTGGACGGAGATATTCTTGAAATCAATTTAAATAATGTCAGAGTCCAGAACTTCGACAAAACTATTGTGACCATACCGACATATACCCTTTTGAGTGATGCTTTTAAAAATTATAGGGGAATGCAGGAGACCGGGGGAAGGCGTATCAAGAGAGCGATCAATATAAAAATTTCTACCATTCGCTACATGGATGAAAGTGATCTTTCAGAACTTAAAAAAATCTCCTTATTAACGTCATTTATTGAAGAGCGGGAACAGCGCATCAGAGAATATAATTCAAAGCATAATTTTGATAGCGATGTAAAAGTAAACGGAAGAAGAATGACAAACATCGGCCTCCTCAGAAAGTACATTACCTTCTTTTCTGAAAGCAATCCTGATATCAATCAAGAAATGACTTTAATGGTCAGACAGCTGCCTCCTACTTCAAAAGGTCTTCCTGTTGAATTATATATGTTCACCAAAGGTACCAGTTGGGCTTTTTATGAAGATACGATGTCCGATATTTTTGATCATTTGTTCGCTGCAATTCACTATTTCGATCTGGAAGTATTCGAAGAGCCCTCTTCGGATGATATAAGAGGACTTCTACAGTAAAAAACCAGAAGAGTGATGATGGATCGTAATAGGCATAGCTCAAAGTTATGTTTAAGTAGTCGATACGCTAAACAATATTTATAGAATTAACAGAATCTACGTAGTATTCAACCAAAATTCAGAATCTTGCCTTATAGACTTGCTTACGGGCAAATGGTTCAGGATTGCAACTTTCTAGTGAGGGTGGGACAATCCTACTACATAATCAAGTTGAATGTCAAAAATAAAGAAGCTTTACTAAAAAGTAAGTATCTGCTCCCTAATTGATTTCAGAATATGAACCACTAAGAAGATTGCCAACTCCAATCTTGATAGTAATAAACCCATTAACATTTGTTGGATGTAACTGTGTTTCAGCATAAAAGACTGTTCCGTTTGCCGATCCTTTCAAAATCGAAAAACGCAGCGAAATTCTTTGATTCTTTACTAATTGGTTGCTTGAATTTCGAATGATTGCCTGGTACTCATCGCATCTTGTGCTTGCGAAAAGGCAAAAAGGCCGCTAAAAAAGAAAGCTTTTTCATAGGTTATTAATTTATGTTAGTAATTATTTATCTGTTTTTACGACTTGAAGATTTTAATCACTTTGCCGCCAATTAAAACTTTAAGTTTATAAAGTGCTGCGGGGAGTGCAATCATCTGTATAGTGTCTTCGCTTGACTGATCATATTACCGGTGATGAATTTTCCAGTGCCGTCAAAGAGATCGTAGCGGTACCTATTATAATTTTTAAAATATAAAGTAAGGTTAAGGACATCCTGAGTCGGATTGGATAAATGTTTAGAGTTAAACTGATCTCAGCTATTTCGGTACCAAGTGTTTCGGTAATTTCGTAAGGCTGTTGTACAACTGCCGTAGCAATGTCTCAAAGGGGATGACCATGTTTAAAAGAAAATTTCCGGTCTATCTGTTACCAGTACACATCTGCGATATAATTACAATCTGTTAAATGGAGCGTCAGTTCTTCTTTTTTTGGCGCAGGGGATCCGGAAAAGAACCGGGAGCCACACGATAAAGTGAAAATCCTGTTGTTACATAAAAAATAGAGTACTAGATGCCAGTTTTTTTTGTCATTTTGGGCATCCACACCACACTGAAAATAGCAGCGTCGAGTATTACTAAAATAATTAGATATTGATCCATAGAGGACGTAAATTTATTATTGCTAAAAAGGATTTTGTGAATTACTATAATATTCAGTACGTTTAGGCGAAGCTGTAATACTCAAGCGGCTTGAGGTAAAATAACAAATATCCCACCACGGCTTATTTTGTTGTTTTTGAAATTAGAACTCCGATAGAACAATAATTAAAAATTATAATCAGTACCTATTCACGCCTTTATTTTTGTGCTAATAATGTAAAAATGATTAAAGATCAATGTCAGGGCTAATAAAATTGTTTTGCGGCGCTTACCTGATCTATATTTCGTATGGTGCTCTTCTTAACTTTGCCAATGCTCGCGACAAAGAAATATCCTTATCAAACCCTCCTATTTCAGCCTTTTGACTAATTTACCCAAGGTGAGTCCTTGAACAATTATAGAAAACAGAACAACGATATAGGTAACAGAAACGATCAGATTCCGCTCCATATTTGACGCCAGAGACAACGCCAATGCTATTGAAATGCCACCGCGAAGACCACCCCAAGTCATTATTAAGAAGGTTTTCTTGGGAAACTCGTAATTCAGCTTGAAAATATATGAAGGTGCGGCCAGAGAAATGAAACGGCTAAGGATGACAATGATTATAGCCAACAGCCCAACATACAAAAAAGATAATTCAAACGGAATCACCAATAGTTCCAAGCCGATCAGTACAAACAGAATAGCATTAAAAATCTCATCTACCATTTCCCAGAATTTATGAATATAGTCACTTGTTTCTTCTGACATAGCTTCGAGCGCACCCTTATTCCCTATGAATAATCCTGCCACGACCATGGCAAGTGGACCGGAAAAATGAAAAACCGGTGCAACTGAAATCCCACCCATGACCATGGCCAAGGTGATCAATACTTCGGTCTGATAGTGGTCTATTTTCTTTAACATTACAAAACCAACATATCCCAACAGAAGCCCCAATGAAATCCCGCCTACAATCTCTTCTGCGAGAAGGATCACAATATGAGAAGTGCTAACCTCATCAAAACCTTGACTCGCAATACTGAAAAGTGACAGAAATACCACGACACCTATCCCATCGTTAAACAATGACTCACCTGTAATCTTTGTTTCAATTGACTCCGAAATACCTGCTTTTTTCAAAATAGACAGTACAGCTATCGGATCTGTAGGTGAGATAAGTGCACCGAAAAGTAAGCAATAAATGAAATCTATCTGTTGGTAAAAAACCGGAAGCAAAAAGTAAACAGCGACGGCAACCAATACAGTTGAGATCAGAATACCGAACGTTGCATAAATGATGATTGCCCATTTTGCCCGGCGAAGTTTTTTCACATCTGTATGTAAAGCACCAGCGAAAAGCAGAAAGCCCAACATAAAGTCCAGTAGGAAACCTGAGAAATCTATCTGAAGTACCAAATTTTGCATAAACCCTCCCAAAGGAGAAATTGCACCAAGCATCAGGATAAATAAAGATAGAACCAATGCCAAAATCATCAGCCCGATGGTGGAAGGCAGTTTTAGAAATCGGATATTGAAGTAGGCTAATGCGGCCGACAATACGATAATTAGAGAGATCAGTTCCAGCATTCCCATAATTTTATTGTTTTTAAATTAATCTTTGTTTCAGCATTATTTATCATATGACAGTGCAATAAAAGCAGCACTTAGCTTGCGCTTAAATCCATTTTAAGTTTTACAGCTTCCACAACGGTCAGCAGTTCACTTACTTCTTTTATATTTTGCAACGTATGCAACTGCACAAGTATGTGATACATCTCGTTCACCAAAAGACGATCTCCTTTGCCATAGTCCCAGATGGGATAGACATAATCATTAAGAAGATCACTAAATGAACGTTCTTTCGTACGCACTCTTATGACTCCATTATCGTCCTTAATTTGATTTGACGGCATGTTTTTTAAGCGGAAGGCTAAGAGGTGACTTAACGACTGAAGACTCAAAACAGCAGTTCCCGGATCATTGATTCCCGGACTCAATGCCCTCACAGCTACTTCCATCAATTGTCTAAAACCATAATGGTAGGAAGAATCGATATTCTGACCTCGGTGGATATCTATCAGGCTATTAAGCTCACTTTGCACTTCAGCAGACATTTCCCTGTTGACGACCAAGAATGGTAAATCTTTTAAAATAAACGTCCCTACCGGGTAATTAAAAGATATTACCAAATCCTCTCTCTCACATATACTCAGTAGACCATCGCGCAAAAATCCCTGAAATATACCTGATTTGTAAGAATTGACCGACACCTGTTTTTCTGTAAACAATTCTGGACTGTAGTCAGAATCTTCTCTGGTACAAATCTCTTCTAATGATTGTTTTGTTGCATCATAGATCTGGTGAATAATGGTGTCATATTTTACTGATTGTGTGACGTAATGAAGGAAATATATAAATAAAAAAATATCGACTACAGTTAGTGCGATTAAAAAGTAGGTACTGATTGCAGGCACATAAATACCTGAATTAATATCCCTAATCGTACTTAGTAAAAAAAGCGCATAAACGATTGTCCCTATGTAAAAACCTAGTATGGTCTGCTGAAAAGGATTTCCTATAAGTTTGTCAAGAATACGATTGCTCATTTGGGAAGCTGCCTGATTTAGAAGGATCATGACCATACTGAAGCTGAAGACCGTGAGCGATATGACTCCCCCGGTAATCGTTGAAATAATAGTTCTTGCGGTGCTGGCATCTTTTAAGGTCAGCCAATGTGCATTACTCTTGATTGCTTTTCCCGTTTCAGAGAAATCAAACTGCACCATCAAAAATGAAAGCAGTAAAAAGCCAATTGCTACCGTTCCCGGAATAAACGCAATGCTTGTGGTAATATTTTTATATAAAATTCTCAGATTTTTCAATGCTTTTTTATTCATAATATAACTTGGATGACAATTGATTAATAACACTCTACCTTAGTATGGCAGAAATTATTTGTTGACAAAAAATGAAAATTAATCAATTCTTGTCACATTGTATAATGGAGAATCTACATCTGACAGAGAACCGGTTTTTACTACAGTCAGCTGGCCGTTTGATTCCATTACGACGGCTTCAACTTCCTGCAATGAGCTGATGTCATTTTTTCGCAATACAGAGCGTACTTCTCCTTCCGTCACACGTTCTTTTTTCAAAGCATCCCACAGAAATTCTCCTCTGTAGAATAAGAGCGTTGGATCTGAACTGATCAGCCTCGAAACTTTGGTTGACCGAAGGGATAGGTAAGCAAGAAGATATTGTAGAGAGATCAGCATCGCCAGTGCTAAAGTACCGTCTGCCAGCGAAACATCTTTACTCAGCACTACTGTGGCCAACGTTGAACCTAAAGCAACGGTAACAATAAAATCAAACTCTTTCATTTGAGATAATGTTCTTTTACCAGATATCCTGAGCATCAGTATCAGTGCAAAGAAAACTAACAAGCCTACAATAAAAGTTCTTACCAGGCTTTCCCAACTGCTAAAAAGACATTCTCTATCATAATTAATAAGATTTAAAAAATAGATCAATAGAACTATTTACTTTCATTATATCCCTTAAAACGTTTACGCTAATATTAAACCCGCAAACTTTGTGAAAGTAACCGCTCTCAAATTATCTTTTTTCAGAACGCATCTCACTAGCAGAAACAACAAAGTAGTTATCAAATATACAGTTTTCAGTTTCATTCATTCTACAAGCTTTTCTATAAATTATACCACTTTCACAGCATTTTCTAACATACATTATCATAAGCATTAGCGAAATTTGCAAATAATATACTGATGTAAATACCATTTCAAATGCATAATTCAATCAATACAATCCTTTTAACCACCGATTTCACAGAAAAATCGCAGAATGCATTGTTGATGGCACTAAATATTGCAGTAAGGCATCACTCACGTCTGATTGTACTGCACAATATTGATAATTTCTTTGTGATCGACAAGACCGGAAAACAATTATTGGGTGCCGATATTGTAAAAGACAATGTGCAAAGAGCCGAAAATGCGTTGCGCCAAATCGAAGTGTCTGTAAAGGCTCAGTATCCAACATTAATCATTGAAACCATGCTTAAAAATGATAGTCTGATACATGGCATTAACGAAGTCATCGAAGATCAGGATGTAGACCTGGTAGTCTGTGCTACATCCGGAAAACAAAACTTTGTTCAGGTCATTGTTGGTTCATTATCTTACGAGATCCTGACGGGTTCAAACACTTCCGTGCTTTTAGTTCCGGAAAATTGCAGAAAATATACATTTGAAAAAATACTTGTTCCGGTAAGGGTACTGGACGATTTTTCAGATAAGATAGATCTTTCTGTAACTATTGCCGAAAAGAATAAAGGTGTCATTAATCTTCTAGGGATAAGCGATCAGGAAGATGTCAGTAAAATTAAAAGTGCCTATCTGGAAGTCAAAAGGACACTTGAAGAAAGTTCGCAGGAATATAGATCTCAGTTTGTTATGACCGGCGAAAAGGCAATACAGATCTCAGAACATTCCAAGGATGATGAAGCAGACATTATCATTCTCAATTACCAGGATGAAAACAGCTGGAAATCATTTTTCCTGGAAAACTTCCTCAAACAAATAATCAACAATACGGATATTCCTTTATTTTTTCTAAAGAATAAATATCAAAAGAAGCAAAGCCCGTCAAATGCCAATGTCGGTTATGATATCACGCTTCCGCATCCGGGATAAAATCAATTCTATGATCACAATACAAAAATATTCAGAAAAAAATAAAATAGAAGAAAATCAGAAGGAAGAGATTGTAAAATTTCTCTTTGAACATCTGGAACAATATGGCGATCCACAAGGCGACATTGCTGCCGCAGTCAACTATTCCTTAGGCTATCAAAACAAAACGGGCGGAACCATTGTTACGGCAACAGACCAAAACAATCAAAGTCTTGTGGGAGCAGTAGTCTTGAACAAAACCGGAATGGGCGGTTATATCCCTGAAAACATACTTGTTTACATCGCAACCGATAAGAAATTGCGCGGACAGGGAATCGGCAAACTTCTAATGCAAAACGCCATTGACTCTTGCGAGGGAGACATTGCCCTACATTGCGAACCGGAAAATCCCGCCATGCAGCTTTACAAAAAATTAGGTTTTACCACCAAATATCTTGAAATGCGATTAAAAAAATAAAATGTCATACATCACTCTCAATTCAAATAAACTAAAATATAATTACCATTATCTTGATCAGCTTTTTGCAGAACACCACATCGAATGGGCGGTAGTGGCCAAGCTATTGTGTGGAAACGAGAAATTTCTGGAATGTCTGCTCGAATTTTCTGATAAGGAGATCTGTGACTCCAGACTGACCAATCTGAAGCACATCAAAAAAATATCACCCGAAACACAAACTGTCTATATAAAACCGCCAGCTAAACGATTGGCAAAAAGCATTGTAAAATATGCCGATGTCAGTTTCAACAGTGAAATTGAAACCATCAAAGCACTTTCGAAAGAAGCCGTGTTGCAAAACAAGATACACAAGATTGTTATCATGGTAGAGATGGGTGAATTGCGGGAAGGCATTATGGTCAGGGATCTCTCCCGTTTTTTCGGTAAAGTGAAAAAATTTCCAAACATCGATGTTGTCGGGATCGGAACCAATCTTAATTGCCTGAATGGTATTTTACCGGATGAGAAAAAGTTGATGAAGCTCCATAGTTTTAAAGAGATCATCGAAGAATCACATCAAGCAAGAATACCTTTCATCTCCGCAGGATCATCGGTCACCATCCCTTTGATATTTCAGAATAAGATCCATTCCGGAATCAATCATTTCAGAATTGGAGAGTCTTTATTTTTTGGAACGGATGTCTATAACGATTCTATCATCAGCGGGATGTACCAGGATGTTTTCAAACTCACCGCCGAGATCATTGAAATTGCAGAAAAGCCAATGATACCTGCAGGTGACGCGGGAACTAATCTTACCGGCGAAACACCGCAACACGATATAGCAAAAAAAGGAAAAACATCTGTGAGAGCTATTGTTGACGTGGGTGTGCTGGATATTGACCACAAACACATTGAACCAATGACGCAGGATGTCAAGATCATAGGTGCAAGTTCGGATATGATGATCCTCGATCTCTCGGATAACCTAAATAATTTGAAAGTTGGTGATACTGTAGATTTTAGCATGAGTTATCTGGCTGTTTTACGGGCGATGAATTCCGAATATGTTGACAAGTTGATCGATCACAAAATCCATCCTGCAGAACTTAAGATTTTAGAAAATATAAATTAACTGTAGTTTACTCTTGCCCTAAAATCGCAATTGAATTAATATCCATATATTTGATTATAAATAGAAGAATCTGATTCCAAACATACTTTCTTTGACATTAGGCAGGCTCGACATATACTCAGAAACGAGGAATGAATTTCTGATGATGCCTTTTTCTGCTTTTAATGGTAAATTAAAGTCAGGGTTGCATTATAAAAATAAATTTTATGCCGTCTTGCTTTTCGAAAATGCAGATGGCTCCATCATCATAGATAACCGGGAATTCCAGTTGAAATCACACACTTTTTTTTTCATCAACTATAATCAGGTCTACTACTTCAAAGACCAACAATCTATTGAGGGTGAAGTCATTTTATTTACCAAATCATTTTACAACCACGTTTATACAGGTAATAAAATGATCAAAAGCGACACTGCTCTTCATAACGTTCCACCTTTTATTTCATTAAAACCTGAAAACATATCAGATATTAAGCAGACATTAAAGGAACTTAGGAGCGAATATCAATCTCACCAACAATCCAGAAAAGAGATCCTATGCCTGCTCCTTAAAGTTTTTGTACTGAAATATATTAGAAATTCATCCAAAAAAGACCTTATCAACCGATCTGTAGATCATAAGAAGAAATTGGTAGATGATTTCAATGATCTTGTAAACCTGCATTACAAGGAATTGAAAACCACTTCAAAATATGCAGAGAAATTAAATATAAATTCCAGCTATCTCAATACGTTGGTAAAGGAAATCCTCGATATAACAGCTGGGCAGGTCATCAAAAACCGAATTATCCTGGAAGCAGAAAGATTGTTGCTTCACAGCTCCCTTTCAATCATTGAGATTTCGTATGAATTGGGCTTCAATGATAATTCTCATTTTGGAAAGTATTTTAAATCTGTCAGGGGTGTATCTCCAAATAATTTCCGGAAAGTCCAATTAAAATAATTGATTACACTAAGTTACACATCTTTATTCAATTGATATTATACTGCGCAAACGTTAAAATCAATTCCCGAAATTGTGATCACAAAGATTTATAAGCGTTTCAAAAATCAATAAAACCAGTGATTATAGAACTGAAAATTAAATCAAATGCATTATGTAATGTCAGCCATATTTCTTATATTACTAAAACCAAAATCGATATCATGTCAAAAAAATATCCACTTATACTTCTTTGTTTGTTTATATTTTGCCTGAATTGTTCGGATAAAGCAAAAGAACAGCAGATCGCCAAGCGTGAACTCCAGCTGCTGGATAAAGAAAAATCATTTGCTGAAAAAGAATCCGATTATCAATCCTTGTTAAGGATGAGAGACAGTATTCTAAGTAGGAAAACAGATTCTGTAAAATTGATCAAGGAATGGCCGCCAGAAGTCTTGGGGACATGGACCGGAACAGTAATCTGCACAGAATCAAACTGCACTGATTATGTGATAGGTGATCAACGGGTTGATAACTGGGAGTTTGATAATGATTCCACGCCGCTGGTTTGTAAAATTATAAATAATAATAAATTGGTCAGATTATACTCTGGCAAATATGAAAACGGCGAGGTACACCTGCAGTATAAAACAGATTCTTCAGCCGATAAGAGCGTTGAAATGAATGTTGTTCTCAATGAAATTTCGTCTACCAGAATAAAAGGGACCAGAACCGTCACGATTGATAATGAATGCCTGACGAAGTTTAACGTGGAATTGACAAGACCTTCAAAATAAAACACCTATGATTTTAAGCTTACAACACCTAAATCTTCCGTTTGAAGATCCTGTCCTTAAGTTTTTTTTGGTTCTGGTCATTATTCTCGCTGCACCGATTTTACTGAATAAAATCAAGGTTCCCCATCTGCTCGGACTGATTATTGCCGGTGCTGTTATCGGCCCAAATGGGTTTAATGTATTGACCAGAGACAGCAGCATCGTTGTTACAGGAACTACGGGACTTCTTTACATTATGTTTCTAGCAGGTCTGGAAATAGATCTTGGAGACTTTAAGAAAAACAAGTGGAAAAGTTTAGGCTATGGAGCTTATGCTTTTATCTTTCCTTTTATCCTCGGATTTATAGGGTCCTACTTTCTTTTAGGTTTTTCCGTACTTACTTCCGTACTTTTTGCAAGTCTATTTTCTTCACAGACATTGATAACGTATCCGTTAATCAGTAAAATGGGCATCGCAAAAAACCAAGCCGTAAATATTACCGTAGGTGGAACAATGCTTACTGACGTGGCAACTCTTCTAGTACTTGCAGTAGTCGTGGGCATGGTGACAGGTGAGGTGAATATGGCGTTCTGGATTAAGCTCGCAGGGTCTTTTGCTATTTTCGCACTGATTGTCCTATTGGTATTTCCAATCTTAGGAAGATGGTTTTTCAAAAAAGTTAATGATAAAATTTCACAATACATATTCGTATTGGTTATGATATATCTGGCTGCTTTGTTAGCAGAATTAGCCGGCGTAGAAGCCATCATAGGAGCATTTTTTGCTGGTCTGGCTTTAAACAGACTAATACCGCATAGTTCTTCATTGATGAACCGTGTTGAATTTGTCGGTAATGCTATCTTTATACCTTTTTTCTTGATCAGTGTAGGAATGCTGATCGATTTTAAAGTTTTTTTCAACAGCTTCGATACTCTGATAGTCGCAGGGATCATGATCGTTGCATCAATAGGAGGGAAATACATTTCTGCTGTGATCACTCAGAAAACATTTCGGTTTACAAAAGATGAAGGTAAACTGATTTTCGGACTGAGTTCTGCTTCCGCAGCTGCTACATTAGCGACTGTGATCGTAGGATACAATATTATCATCTCTGAAACTGAGAGCGGCGAACCTGTACGATTACTGAACGAACATGTACTGAATGGAAGCATTTTATTAATCCTTGTCTCATGTACGATATCGTCTTTTATTACCATGTCAGCTGGACAGAAGATTGTAGAAAGCAGCAACGAAGATACGGTTTCGGGTAACAATCATGAAGAAGAAAATATTCTCTTGGCTATTAACTACGAAGAAACTGTTGAAAAAATGGTTAATCTCGGAATTTTGATCAAGGCGCATTCGAATACTCAGGATTTTTTTGCTCTTAATGTTATTAATGAAGATAAGAATGAATCCTCAGTTAAAAATGCCGAAAAGTTGCTACATCAGGCAAAATATACAGCAGCAGCGGCAGATGTAACACTTCAGGCCTTAAAAAGGTATGACAATGATGTGATCAATGGAATTAATAATGTGATCAAAGAGCACAATATCACTGATTTAATGATCGGTTTGGAAGATGAAAAAGGGTTTTCCACTTCATTTGCACAAAATCTTTATAATGGTTACCTACAGAACGATAATGTAAACATCTTCATCTATCATGCTGTCCAGCCTCTATCTACTATAAAAAAATACGCAGTGATAATTCCTAAAAATGCGCAAAAGGAAGCAGGTTTTTTTCACTCACTGGTCAGAGTATGGAATATTGCCAAAAATTCTGGAGCAAAAATGGTTTTTTATGCTCCTGAAAATACCACTAATCTTTTGCAGCGCATCATAAAAAAATCCAATATCGAAGCAGAATTTATAATGATACACACCTGGGAAGACAGCGAAGAAATGGCTTCAGGCATTAAAGATGACGAAGGGTTGATCATTTTTATGGCCAAAAGAGGAATGCATTCCTATATTCCACGGATGAGAATGATCCCTGAATTACTTAACAGAAGTTTACTCAATAAAAATTATCTGTTGATCTTCCCTTTCTCAGAATACGAAAATAGTAATATTGAAAAACGAAATGTTTCCAATCATGATGATTTTATAGAAATAGGAAATGTAATTAAAAAAATATTTAAGTAAAATTATAGAACATTCCGTAGCCCTCAAAGTTAGAGGTAAAATGATAAGGCAGCAAGATAATCAACATTGATAAGTAACTTTTCTGAATCAGTTTATCATAATCATAAAGTTCAAAAATGGCTTTCACAAAATATGAAAAAGCAACATCAGCCTGATTATAGCAAGAAATGCTTGATAATAAATGTTGTATTATCTTATTTTGAATGTTTTAGGGGAGACATCATCAATCGAAAATGCCATATAATCACTAAATCTTCTTATAACTAATTAAGATTAGCTATCCAATCCGGAATTATATTGAATGGTTTTTAAAATATTTGTCTTTTTTAAGTGAACCGAAATCCGATTGGTTGAAACCTGGATTAAAGTATTAAGTCTACTGAGAATTATTGTCGCTGCTTATAAACATTTCGTTTGACTCTTCAGCAACTATCTTAAGGAACCGGTCATAGTGTTTTAGAACATCGCTTATTAATTCATTTTTGGTAAAGTACTGAACATCGTATCCTTCCCGTGAATCACCAAAATATGTTTTAGGAAAATAAGTCAAGTTACTGTCCAAATCAGGTAAGTTTTCATCGTCCACCATATAATCAGAAACAATTCTTTTCTGCCCTATCACGCCATAGATAAAATTATTGACCACATCATAATGGATCTCTAAATAGATCCTTAAATCTTCCGGTATATATAACAAAAAAATCTTCGAATACAACTTAAATAAAAACTCTGCATCTTCTCTTTCTAAATCATATTAAATATATTTAAAATTTTATCAATATCTTCTAATAATTGGTTTGAATAGAGTCCTGTTATGTTCACAAGACCGACATTTGAAGTTTTTCACTTCTTTGTCGGTTTTTTTATTTCCTAATCCGTTGTTATACTGATGGATATATTGGGTAATAATATTCATTTTAGGTATTTGAAAACTTTTTCCGGCAAATTCGACTTTTTGGGGAAATATCAAAACCCTATTGTTCTTTTTGTTGAAAGATCTCCCTGGGGATAAAGGTTTGCAAGGTTTTCCATTGAATCGAGTGCATTTTCTATTTTTGTTCTGATCAAGTTCTTTGCTTTCTGATACAATATGCTGAAGCTCCAATTCTAACTGTTCGATTTGGGTCTTTGTGAGCATTTTTCGAAACAGAAGAAATAAGGGAATTACTGAAATTTACAAAACTGTATACCATAGAAAAGATCATTTGCCACTTTTAAAATTCCTTCACACTATATCAATGGCTTCCAACTGTCATCTTCGGTGGTTCCATAGGAATTGAGGCTTCTACCGTTGCAGCAACTGCACCATAGGATAAGGGTATTATTAAATTTAAAGCCACTAAAATAGAGGTGGCTTTAAATTATTTAGCTTTTATTGTTTTAAAAATTTCTAAGAATTTATTTTTATTTTCATTACTTAAATCATTAGTAACCATGGTAAATTTATTTTTATGTACATCTATACTATCAAAATAAATCCCAATTAGACCTCTATTTTTTTTTCTTTGGTAACATTATTTGAGCTATATTTTATTGATTTAACTTGTTAATAAATTTCTTTTTCTTCTGTAATTGAATAGTCTTCTACAAAAGGTTTGTAATAGCCACCTAAATAACAAGAACCAATACGCTTGTTTTTATAAAAAATATTATAAGTTTCAGAATCTATACTACTGGATTTTTTTAATTGAAAATCCGATGGCATTTGAAAACTCATATTTCCTATATTCTTTTTTTCAAGAGAACATTTGTTTTCCTTAGTTTCACAAGAAAACATAATAAAAATGGTTAATAAAAAAATATATGATCGCATAATTATTTAGTATTACGTCTATTAAATTCAGTCATTGCTTTGTATACGCTTTTAAAATTAGGATCATTGCCTGATATAGACGCCTTACCATTGAAACTGCTGATATTTTTTAGAAAAGTAGAAAGGTATAGCACATTTTACTCAGACAATTTTACAGATATCTATTGAATTTCTATCATTCAATTTCCTGAACAAATTTCCCGGTTTATGTTGAAATGTAGGCATATATTACCATATTTTTTCAAATATTCTTTAAATTAATCAATTAGAATCTGATAACAAATCATCATTTTAGAAATGATAACACCTATTGTATTGATTTATATTCAGGAATTACCCTAATTAAATGACTTTCTGAATTCCAAAGGGGTCTGATTGGTCTTGCTTTTGAATAAGCGGGTAAAAGACTGCGGATATTCGAAACCCATATGATAGGCAATTTCAGATACCGACATATCAGTGATTGATAATATTTCCTTTGCGGTTTCAATGAATCTGTTGTGAATGTGCTGCTGCGTGTTAAGTCCTGTCAAAGAACGCAGCATATCACTCAGGTAGCTTGCCGAGACATTTAGCTGATCGGCCAGGTGCTGCACCGTCGGCATTCCGTTCTGCAATTCCTCATCATTATTAAAATAATGGTCCAGAATTTTGTCAAACTTCTCAATGAGATGATCATTGACTGCCTTGTACGTGATAAATTGTCGTTTATAATACCTCCTGCTGTAATTCAGAAGCAGTTCTAGCTGCGAGATGACAACATCCTGGCTAAAGTCATCTGTTCTGCTTTTAAGCTCCTCATCAATAATCTTAAATACTGAAAATAAGGTCTCCTTTTCTTTTTCTGACACCTGCAATGCCTCGTCCGTTGAATAGGAAAAAAAGCCGTATTGCTTGATCTTCTTTGCCAATGGATAGGAAAGCAAAAAATCAGGGTGCAGCAGAATGATGAACCCTTTACTTTTATTATTCTTCGGCTTTTCAAAAACCTGTCCCGGAGCAGTAAATACCAGACCTCCTTCACCAAAATCATATTGATGCTGGCCATATTTAGCTCTGCCGATAGTATCTTTGTAGGCTATTTTATAAAAGTCCAATATCATATTTTCCGATAGTCCTTCTGCTGGTAGGGTCATATCTTCCAGACGGATAAAACTGACCAATGGATGTTCAGGTTTTGCTAATCCGAACATCTTATGGAATTCAGATACCGACTGAAATTTATGCAGATAATTTTGATTGCTTTTCATTTTTATATCTCAATAATCAACACCTGAATAAAACTTTTCAGGTGTTGTAGTGTAAAAATAGTGAATTAATTACCAAGGTGTTTCACCTGTTTCGGAATTATATTCTTCACTGATGAATTTTCCAGTCGGCCCGTCCTGGGTGATCATTGCATACTTTGCTATTCTTTGTCCACCCTCTTCCACCGTTCCGGTACCCCTGTGATTATTAAAATCCGTAGCAACGAATCCCGGACATACCGCATTGACTTTAAAGGCTGTATCGCGAAGTTCGTATGCGAGATTGATGGTATACATATTCATAGCAGCCTTTGAAGCAGTATAAACGGCGGCTTTGTGACTGTAATAAATCCATTCTGGATCGGAATGCAGCGTGAGCGAGCAGCCACTGGAAGAGACATTGACAATTCTTGGCTGTTCGGATTTTTTAAGGAGATCCATAAATGCCTGGGTCATTCTGATAACACCGTACAGATTGGTATCCATAACTTTTTGAAAAGATTCTACCGGCGCTTCCAGAGCAGCTTGTGGCATCCCACCGTTTATTCCTGCGTTATTGATGAGTACATCCAGTATATCGGTCTGTTTTCCGATCTCTTTTCTTGCTTCTTCTATGGAAGTAATGTCAGAAACATCCAACCGGATTGCGTGGATATTTTCGAAACCTGCTTTTTTTAATTGTTGTACTGCAGATTCGCCGTTGTCGATATTCCGGCTTCCGATAAAGACAAAATATCCGTTTTCTAAAAGTTGTTTAGCCGTTTCAAATCCTATTCCTTTGTTGGCTCCTGTTATGAATGCTGTTTTCATTTTAATTTATTTTCTTTATAGATGTAAGCAAATTCTTTTGCGAAATCTTCTAATTTCACTTTTCCTAATATTGGCTTGTTGGCATAAAAATCTTCATATAGACTACCGTCCCCCTGCGCTTTCTGCATGGCAACCATTCCTTTAGCGATCCATTCATTGACACCGGCAGATAACATTTGATTTAATAATTCCTCACCCGGAATTACTTTCCATTCCAAATCTGGCTTACCTATTATTTTTCCTAAAGTATTGACAATTTCTTCAGGAGAAACCTCATCGCTTGCGATATAATGAACTGTCCTTCCTCTGAAGGGCTTTTCCATTTCTTCTGCAATAGTCGCTGCAATGTCATAAGGTGAAACCCAAGGCTCCTTGTGTGATCCACCATAGCTCTGAATAATTTTTCCCTGAGACTCTATGGTCGGAAGCCAGCGATAAATATTGCTGAAGAACCCTACAGGCCGCATAAATTTGATCGCAATATCTTTGGGAAGTGTCTGTAAAATCTGCTCAACATTATAATGCACCAAAAGACTTCCGTTGCCTTTATCAGAATGTGCCCCGATACTGCTTAAGTGGATGATTTTTTTGACACCTGACCGTTGGACTGCTTTTACATAATTTTGGCCAATATTTTTAAATTCTGCTAAGAAGTCAATCTCTTTATCGAAAAGGCTTCCGATACCTTCCCAGGCTTCCATTAAATATACCGCATCAGCATCTTTAAAGGTTTCCGTTAAAAATTCTACATCTTTAATACTTCCTACAGCTGCAACAGCGCCCAGATTTTCAATTTCAGAAGCTCTTTCTTCTTTACTGCTGATGACCTTAATCTCGTGTCCCCGCTCAACCAATAATTGGGTAAGGGGTTTTCCGATGTTCCCTAGAGAACCTGTTAATACTATTTTCATTATCTTGATTTATAAGTACAAAGTTGCGCTAAACATTACTCATAGAATGAACAGAATCGGGGCAACACTTAACCAAAATGCGAAACGGCTTTTTAGTTAAGTTAATTTCTAATTCATTAAAATCGATTTCGGCTGGAGGAAGCGAAATATTTACTGAACTGTATCTATCATTTGCTACAATTCTGTACTGCACATGATATTGTATAACTATTTAATTTTGCTTGAAAAATAAAATTAAATAATGGATATAATTTCGAAATTTACGGTTGCTTCAGAACAAGGAATTGATCTTCTTTGCGAGCTTAAAGAGCTGCAATTAAGAGAAATGTATAAAGGGCAAATAGAGCCGGAAAAACTGAATGAGCTAATCGAGAGCGAACTTAATCGTAGAGCAGCAATAAACGAATTAAATGACCTCAGCGCACAAATGGTGTCTTTCTGTGACACGTCACATGCACACTGGAAATCCGTCGGCAATAGAAACATTGATTATTAAATTCCCAGCCATTGTAATGCTAACACGCCAGCTAATCCAGTAATGGACACTAGGGTTTCCATAAGTGTCCAAGAGCGAAACGTATCCTTTATACTAACTCCAAAATAAGATTTAAACATCCAAAAACCTGGATCATTAACATGTGAGAACATCAGACTGCCTGCACCGGTTGCCAGCACCATTAATTCCGGAGTAACCCCGCCAGCCTGTACTATAGGCAGCATAATACCTGCCGCCGTAAGCCCGGCAACGCTAGCTGAACCTATAACCAGGCGAATAATCCCTGCGATAGACCACGCAAGTACCAGCGGCGAAAGACTGAGATTGTTTGTCAAACTTGCTATATAGTTAGCTACACCACTATCCACTAATATCTGCTTGAAAACGCCTGATGCTGCAATAATAAAAAGGATCATAGTTATACCACGGAAGGCTTCTTCCACACTTTCCGACTGTTGCTTTAAGCTTTTACCTTGCCGAATGCCCATCGTGTACATAGCCAATAGTGATGCAACCATTAAAGCAATAACAGGATCCCCTAAAAACTTTAGGGCTATCAGCCAAAATGACCCTTCCGGCAGTATCAAATAAGAAAAAGAACCCAACGCTATCAGCAATACTGGAAACAGGCCTGTGAACAGACTAATTCCAAACCCCGGAAGTATTATTTCATCATCATGACGTTTTTGAGGAAAAAATTCTGGGGGTGGGTTAGTTGCGATGCCTTTAAGCGTTCGTCCAAATAAAAGCCCGCCAATAAGGATTGCAGGAATCGCCACTATAATACCATAGACCATCGTCAAGCCTATGTTAGCTTTAAAGGTAAGCGCTATGGCCATAGCGCCAGGGTGGGGAGGCAGATAACCATGCGTTACGGATAGCGCTGCCAATAGTGGAATGGCTACATACAGCATAGGCAATTTGTTAGACGCACAAACCATAAAAACAAATGGCACCAATACGATAAATCCAACATTGTAAAATAACGGTATGCCTACCAAAAAGCCCGTAAGCACCATTGCCCACGGTAAATTCTTTTTGCCAAATACCGCTGTCAATACCGTTGTAATACGTTCTGCAGCACCGCCTTCTGTCATCAATTTTCCAAGAACTGATCCGAAGGCCAGTAAAAGTCCTAATTGTCCCATAGTACTACTTGCTCCTGTCTCAACAGATTTAAGGATTTCCACAACGCTCATTCGCATGGCAAAGCCCACGGTGATAGATGTTATAAGCAAGGAAAATACAGTGTTTAGTCTGATTACAGTTACTAAAATGAGTAGCATAACCACCCCAAATATGATAATTAATAAAGGCATAGCGATTGATATAATTAAAACTCGTCTTCTAGTTTATGATAAAGTCGTTGAAATTGTTCAAAATTTCTCAAATAGACCGCATGATTTTCCCCACTTGGCATATAAAATTTTTCAGCATTATCTGCCATATCCGATTGCTTACACTCAATTCCTAATGCTTCCATACCTATTAGTGCCGCTCCCCATGCAGAGCTTTCTACTGTGTTTTTGATGAAAACAGGCTTGTTAAAAATATCTGCTAACATTTGAACCAGATTCTGAGAACGTGCTAAACCGCCACTTGCATATATTTTGTGAATTGGACCAGTGTTTTCCTCCAACGCAATTCCAACGCTATAGATTGCGAACAGCATGCCCTCCATCATTGCACGAGCGAAGTGGGCCTTGGTGTGTTGCAACTGTATTCCAAAATAAACGCCTTTTGCATTGGAATTCCAGTGAGGAGCACGTTCACCGGTTAAATAGGGCAAAAAAATCAAGCCTTCTGATCCAGGATCGATGGAATCTATCATTTCATTTAATAAAACGTCAGGATCTTTATCCTGTATATTTTCAACCAATTCGTATGAGAAAGTATCTCTAAACCAGTTCCGTAAAATACCCCCATTATTAACAGCTCCTCCAATTATATATTCATTCGGCCTAAGGAGATAGCTAAATAAACGCTGCTTTTTCTCCGGGTTTGGCAGAGGATTGGTTACCCGTATAGCTCCGCTGGTACCAACAGTTACAGAAGCCACTCCCGGTTTCACAGCTCCAACTCCCAAATTGGCCAGACAACCATCGCTACCGCCAATAACAAATAAAGTATCTTCGGGGATATGCATAGAGACTGCGATGCCTGGATCGAGCAATCTTGAAACATGATCAACAGGTACAGGCGTCGATAGTTGTTCGGCAGAGATTCCCGCTACATTCAATGCTAAGTCCGACCATACTAATTGGTGTATGTCAAATAGTCCCGTAGCCGATGCAATGGAATGGTCAACCAGATAGACACCAAAGAGCCGGTAAAAAAGAAATTCCTTAATACCAATGAATTTATGCGATTGAACGAACACTTTTTCATCATAGGACCTTATCCACATTAATTTGCAAAGCACAGACATGGGATGAATGGGCGTTCCAGTCTGTTGATATAATAGTGATCCTTTTTCATTGGCCTTCAATTCAACAGCTATATCTTCACTTCTCCGGTCAGCCCAAATGATACAATTTGTGAGTGGCTTGCCCAATTTGTCAACAGCTATTAATCCGTGCATGGCACTACTAACCGAAATACACATAGGTTGTAGCATCTTATTAAGGTCCTGTAATTCAATCATCACACGCGCAATAGAATCTATACACGCTCTATAAATAACTTCAGGATCCTGTTCGTAATGTCCTTCCAAAGGATTCAGTATAGGATAAGATATACTATGTATTGCCAAAACGTTGCCTTCAAGGTCAAATGCAACGGCTTTTGTAGATGAAGTACCAATGTCTAATCCTATTATCATAATTATAATCGTTTTGTGAGGTAATTGTTTTAAATATACAAAAGTCATGCAATATGTTAACAATCATTATAAAAGACAAAACATAAATTTAAATATATTCATTATATAACTTTTATAACTAATATATTTAATTAGATCGCGCTGTATTAAGCACTCCAAATATTCAGTAATTTAATCGTTTTTTGGATTTGATAACTTGAAAAAATATAAAACGGCTTAATAAATTTACTGAATGTTTATCATGATATATTAATTAGATTTAAATGTCAAAAACATAGATTCTACCTTACTGTTGACAGACACTTTTTTGAATTTTCTCTAGATCGGTATCAATACATACAAAATCAAAGGCCTCCTGTAGGAAGCCTTCGAAACACCAAATCACAAAATATTAATATGAAAAATTTATTTATAAAGCTGTTGCAGTATAAGTTACTGTCTGCGTATAAGTTCCGGCTGGTTTACCTAAAATATCAGAAGAAGATGATTTCGCCGCTGGAATCGTGTAGTCTAAATTAAGTGTTAATGCGCTTCCAAGCGGAGCGTTTGCTACTAAAGTCTGATCCGTTGCAGATAAAACGACAGGTGTTTTTGTTCCGCCCATTGTTCCGGCAGCTGTAGC
>NZ_FNKL01000006.1 GCF_900100115.1 Chryseobacterium soldanellicola | reverse complement strand
AAAGGGTGTACTTTTGCCGCACTGAAAACGTAAAGAGTTCGGTAGCGCAGGAGAGCTTTTAGATAAGCGTTATTATTAGAAACTACTATAAAGAGACGGGCGAAAAAAACTTTAAATTTTATCAGATAAAATTTGTGAGTAATAAAAAAGTTTGTATCTTTGCAGTCCGGTAAAACGGGAGCGCAGGAGTAGATGATTTAAGTGATGAATAGGGGGATTAAGGTTACTAGAAAAACTTTAAAATTTCTTCGAGAAACATTTGGTCATAAAGAAAATAATAATTACTTTTGCACACGCAAATACGGGAGTGAAACTGACAGATAAGTAGCCCTGTAAAAAAGCGGAAGAAAAGAGATCATTGAAAAATAGATATAACAACCAAGTAAGGAAAAACTAAAGCGTCAAATAACTTTGAGTGAGTCAAGAACAAACATACAATGGAGAGTTTGATCCTGGCTCAGGATGAACGCTAGCGGGAGGCCTAACACATGCAAGCCGAGCGGTAGAAGTCCTTCGGGACTTTGAGAGCGGCGCACGGGTGCGGAACACGTGTGCAACCTACCTTTATCAGGGGGATAGCCTTTCGAAAGGAAGATTAATACCCCATAATATAATTGATGGCATCATTAATTATTGAAAACTCCGGTGGATAGAGATGGGCACGCGCAAGATTAGATAGTTGGTGAGGTAACGGCTCACCAAGTCAATGATCTTTAGGGGGCCTGAGAGGGTGATCCCCCACACTGGTACTGAGACACGGACCAGACTCCTACGGGAGGCAGCAGTGAGGAATATTGGACAATGGGTGAGAGCCTGATCCAGCCATCCCGCGTGAAGGACGACGGCCCTATGGGTTGTAAACTTCTTTTGTATAGGGATAAACCTTTCCACGTGTGGAAAGCTGAAGGTACTATACGAATAAGCACCGGCTAACTCCGTGCCAGCAGCCGCGGTAATACGGAGGGTGCAAGCGTTATCCGGATTTATTGGGTTTAAAGGGTCCGTAGGCGGACTCGTAAGTCAGTGGTGAAATCTCATAGCTTAACTATGAAACTGCCATTGATACTGCGGGTCTTGAGTAAAGTAGAAGTGGCTGGAATAAGTAGTGTAGCGGTGAAATGCATAGATATTACTTAGAACACCAATTGCGAAGGCAGGTCACTATGTTTTAACTGACGCTGATGGACGAAAGCGTGGGGAGCGAACAGGATTAGATACCCTGGTAGTCCACGCCGTAAACGATGCTAACTCGTTTTTGGGTTTTCGGATTCAGAGACTAAGCGAAAGTGATAAGTTAGCCACCTGGGGAGTACGTTCGCAAGAATGAAACTCAAAGGAATTGACGGGGGCCCGCACAAGCGGTGGATTATGTGGTTTAATTCGATGATACGCGAGGAACCTTACCAAGGCTTAAATGGGAATTGACAGGCTTAGAAATAGGCTTTTCTTCGGACAATTTTCAAGGTGCTGCATGGTTGTCGTCAGCTCGTGCCGTGAGGTGTTAGGTTAAGTCCTGCAACGAGCGCAACCCCTGTCACTAGTTGCTAGCATTAAGTTGAGGACTCTAGTGAGACTGCCTACGCAAGTAGAGAGGAAGGTGGGGATGACGTCAAATCATCACGGCCCTTACGCCTTGGGCCACACACGTAATACAATGGCCAGTACAGAGGGCAGCTACCAGGCGACTGGATGCAAATCTCGAAAGCTGGTCTCAGTTCGGATTGGAGTCTGCAACTCGACTCTATGAAGCTGGAATCGCTAGTAATCGCGCATCAGCCATGGCGCGGTGAATACGTTCCCGGGCCTTGTACACACCGCCCGTCAAGCCATGGAAGTCTGGGGTACCTGAAGTCGGTGACCGTAACAGGAGCTGCCTAGGGTAAAACAGGTAACTAGGGCTAAGTCGTAACAAGGTAGCCGTACCGGAAGGTGCGGCTGGAACATCTCATTTTAGAGCGTCTTAAGACGATAAACAAATAAGGTACTTCAATGTACCATGCACTTACTTAAAGAGAGGCTTTAGTTTTTTATTTGGTTGATTATATAATATAAAAGATAGATGATAAAGCATAAACGATACAAGATAGAGTTATCTATATGGTATCAATTATCAACATCATTTATCAAATATAAAACAAAACCCACTAGAAATTAGTATCAGAGGGAGAGAGAGACAAGAGGATAGAGAAAAGAAGAAAGATATAGACGTTAGCGTCTTGGTTCTTGGTTCTTTTATCTTTAAGTCTAATGAAGTCTCGTAGCTCAGCTGGTTAGAGCGCTACACTGATAATGTAGAGGTCGGCAGTTCGAGCCTGCCCGAGACTACTAATTGAAGGGATTAAAGTATTAAAAAATTGAAAGATTAAAATATTAGCGGATGTTAATTTTTAATTATTGAATCTTTTAATCATTTAATCTTACCTAGAGGGGGAATTAGCTCAGCTGGCTAGAGCGCCTGCCTTGCACGCAGGAGGTCAAGGGTTCGACTCCCTTATTCTCCACAGTTTTGGAAGACTGGTTTAAAAGTTACGATTGGAGCCAAAAACAACAATTGTTCATCAGTTTGAAGAAAAGACATTAAGATCATTGACATTAACGGTAAAGACATCACAAAGAGAAAACCGAGCACTTATAAGTGCTTGAGTAACCTAAAAATAGGAAAGAAATCGTTAAGGGCGTATGGCGGATGCCTAGGCTTTCAGAGGCGAAGAAGGACGTGGTAAGCTGCGAAAAGCTCGGGGGATTGGCACACACGAATTGATCCCGAGATGTCCGAATGGGGCAACCCGTCTGGTTGAAGACCAGTCACTCTAAATTTATTTAGAGAGCAAACCCGGAGAACTGAAACATCTAAGTACCCGGAGGAAAAGAAATCGAAGAGATTCCGTAAGTAGTGGCGAGCGAAAGCGGATTAGCCCAAAAGTCTTTATATATTTAATAGAATGTTCTGGAAAGAACAGCCATAGAGGGTGATAGCCCCGTATATGAAAGGTATATTTGGATGATAAATGAGTAGGGCGGGACACGTGAAATCCTGTCTGAATATGGGGGGACCATCCTCCAAGGCTAAATACTCCTGAAAGACCGATAGTGAACAAGTACTGTGAAGGAAAGGTGAAAAGCACTTCGAATAGAAGGGTGAAATAGAACCTGAAACCGTACGCCTACAAGCGGTCGGAGCCCACAAGTTGGGTGACGGCGTGCCTTTTGCATAATGAGCCTACGAGTTAATTTTACTAGCGAGGTTAAGGACTTCAGGTCCGGAGCCGGAGCGAAAGCGAGTCTGAATAGGGCGTATAGTTAGTAGGATTAGACGCGAAACCTTGTGATCTACCCATGGGCAGGTTGAAGCTCTGGTAACACAGAGTGGAGGACCGAACCGGTTGACGTTGAAAAGTCTTCGGATGACCTGTGGGTAGGGGTGAAAGGCCAATCAAACTGGGAGATAGCTCGTACTCTCCGAAATGCATTTAGGTGCAGCGTCGCAAATGAGTTTATTAGAGGTAGAGCTACTGATTGGATGCGGGGGTTTCATCGCCTACCAATTCCTGACAAACTCCGAATGCTAATAAATGTTCTGCGGCAGTGAGGGCATGGGTGCTAAGGTCCATGTCCGAGAGGGAAAGAACCCAGACCAACAGCTAAGGTCCCCAAATATATGCTAAGTTGAAGCAACGCGGTTGAACTGCATTGACAGCTAGGATGTTGGCTTGGAAGCAGCCATTCATTTAAAGAGTGCGTAACAGCTCACTAGTCGAGCGGTTCGGCATGGATAATAATCGGGCATAAGCATATTACCGAAGCTATGGATTTATAATTAATTATATCTGGTAGGAGAGCATTCTGTTTGCACCGAAGCAGTATCGTGAGATATTGTGGAGCGTACAGAAAAGAAAATGTAGGCATAAGTAACGATAAAGGGGGCGAGAAACCCCCTCACCGAAAGACTAAGGTTTCCTCAGCCATGCTAATCAGCTGAGGGTTAGTCGGGACCTAACGCGAACCCGAAAGGGGTAGTGGATGGACAATGGGTTAATATTCCCATACTTGCTCACACTAAAAAGGGGACGGTTCGACGTAGCTATTGAAGACGGACGGAAGTGTCAAGGCCTAGCCTTCGGGCGAAGCTGCTATAGTGAAATCGGATCCAAGAAAAGCCGAAGTGAAGCAACCCGTACCAAAACCGACACAGGTGGTCGAGGAGAGAATCCTAAGGTGCTCGAGTGAGTCGTGGCTAAGGAACTAGGCAAAATAGTCTCGTAACTTCGGAAGAAGAGACGCCAGCAGCAATGCTGGCCGCAGTGAAGAGGCCCAGGCGACTGTTTATCAAAAACACAGGACTCTGCTAAATCGAAAGATGCTGTATAGGGTCTGACACCTGCCCGGTGCTGGAAGGTTAAGGAAGGGCGTTAGGGTAACCGAAGCGTTTGACTGAAGCCCCAGTAAACGGCGGCCGTAACTATAACGGTCCTAAGGTAGCGAAATTCCTTGTCGGGTAAGTTCCGACCTGCACGAATGGTGTAACGATCTGGGCACTGTCTCAGCCACGAGCTCGGTGAAATTGTAGTATCGGTGAAGATGCCGATTACCCGCAATGGGACGAAAAGACCCTGTGAACCTTTACTATAACTTCGTATTGACTTTGAGTAAGTAATGTGTAGGATAGGTGGGAGACTTTGAAGCCGGCACGCTAGTGTTGGTGGAGTCAACGTTGAAATACCACCCTTTACTTACTTGGAGCCTAACTTCTTTTAGAAGGACATTGCGTGGTGGGTAGTTTGACTGGGGTGGTCGCCTCCAAAAGAGTAACGGAGGCTTTCAAAGGTACCCTCAGCACGCTTGGTAACCGTGCGTAGAGTGTAATGGCATAAGGGTGCTTGACTGTGAGACCTACAAGTCGATCAGGTGCGAAAGCAGGACATAGTGATCCGGTGGTTCCGTATGGAAGGGCCATCGCTCATAGGATAAAAGGTACTCCGGGGATAACAGGCTAGTCTCCCCCAAGAGCTCACATCGACGGGGAGGTTCGGCACCTCGATGTCGGCTCGTCACATCCTGGGGCTGGAGAAGGTCCCAAGGGTTGGGCTGTTCGCCCATTAAAGTGGCACGCGAGCTGGGTTCAGAACGTCGTGAGACAGTTCGGTCTCTATCTATTGCGGGCGTTAGATGTTTGAGAGGGCTTGATTCTAGTACGAGAGGACCGAATTGAACAAACCTCTGGTGTATCAGTTGTACCGCCAGGTGCACCGCTGAGTAGCTACGTTTGGAAGAGATAAGCACTGAAAGCATATAAGTGCGAAACTCGCCTCAAGATGAGACATCTTTTAAGGGTCGTTGGAGATGACAACGTTGATAGGCTACAGGTGTAAAGTTGGTAACAGCATAGCCGAGTAGTACTAATTACCCGTAGATTTATTGCCTATTGGTTATAATTAAACAAGCCTTGTAAGTGCACCTAAGGTTTTGTCTTTGTGAAAGTTTTTATCGATTATCTTTTAGTATTAAGAAATTAAAAGATTTAGAAATTTAGAGATTACGATCTCTGAATCTCCTAATCTCTGAATATTTTAATCTAAATCATATATACCTTATTTAGGGTGGTTTTAGCGGTGGGGCTCACCTGTTCCCATTCCGAACACAGAAGTTAAGCCCACCAGCGCCGATGGTACTGCGAA
>NZ_FNKL01000007.1 GCF_900100115.1 Chryseobacterium soldanellicola | reverse complement strand
ATTTATATTTTCCTAATCTTCTCGAACAAGATAAAATTGCTTCATTTTTATTGTTTGTTGATGAAAGAATCCAAACCCAAAAGAAAATAATTGAGGGTTTAATAACTCTTAAAACCCAATCACGAAATAAATTATTTACGCAGATAATTAGAGGTGATTATGAAACATTCACAGTCGAAGAAATTTTAAATTATGAACAGCCTACAAAATACATAGTTTCAAATACTGATTACTCGTCTGACAAATCACAGATTCCTGTTTTAACAGCGAATAAAGCCTTTATTTTAGGTTATACAAATGAAGATTGGGGAATTTACAATAAAGGAAAATGTATTATTTTAGATGATTTTACAATGGATTTAAAATATGTAAATTTTCCATTTAAAATAAAATCTTCGGCTATCAAGTTATTGACAACCAAAAGTGATGTAGACCTAAAATTTGTTTTTGAATATTTTTCTTTTCTAAATATGTCATCAAGCGAACACAAAAGACACTATATTTCTGAAATCCAGCCAATTATTTTGAGTGTTCCTTCTTTAAATGTTCAAATGAATATTTCTAACTTTTTATCAAAACTTGATAAAAAAATCAACCTAGAAAAAGATTTACTTAATCAATACGAAAATCAACAAAAATATTTATTGCAAAATCTTTTTGTTTAAAAAATTTTGGTTTCGGAATAGTCTTGACAAGGCTTCTTTTTTTATCAAACAAACAAATTAGCCAAAAGAAACTTCTTTTGAAGCTCTAACTTTTCTAAAATTTGTTTTTCTGTTACTATTTTTTCTTGAATTGAGGATAAGTAATTAGCGATTTTGATTTGCTCTTCCAATGAAGGCAATAGAATTTTAATTAATTCAATTTCTGATTTACTTATCTCTGGAAATGTTGAGCCATTCGCGCGTTTTATTAATTCAAATTTGTTTTGTTTTATCCAATGGAACAAAAAAACATTATTACAATTTTCTTTTACTATTAAAGATTGAAACCCTTGATTAGTTGTACATTCTTCTTGCGCAATTGCAACTTCTCCAATAGTTGCCCTAGTTGTTAATAAAATCGAACCTTTTGGAAGAATTTTGGCCGATGAATTTTTCAAACCCAATTCGGAGATAGTTCTTTCGCTTTTAAAAACAAAATTTGATTTTATTTCTGTTGGAGTAAACCACTCAATATTGCCATTCCAAAATTCAGACTTTTGGGTGTCTGGTGTTCCACCTCCGATTATACAACAAACATTTTTCAGTTCCGTTAAATCCCAATCACAAAAGTAATTTCCTTGTTCATCTTTAAATCTTAATTTTTGAGAAAATATCTTTTCCCGACTTGCGTTCATTAAGGTTTCTAATTGCTCAATTATTTTCTTTTGGGTTTG
>NZ_FNKL01000008.1 GCF_900100115.1 Chryseobacterium soldanellicola | reverse complement strand
GCATACCCGTCGGTCTGCAGGTATCCCCGGAAGCTCCCCAGTACGGGCAACGGTGCGCTGCTTCCCCGGGTAGGGCTATAGTCAAACAATACCGTTCCATCCAACGGGGCATGGTATACCCAATAGTAGCCCTGGTGGGCAGCCCCTTTTTTATCGCTGTCCAGTACCCTGATCGGGGTCTCATCCACCTGAAGATAACCTTTGGCTTTGGTGTCGAAGACGAGTTGTTCATAAAGCGGGTGGAGTTTGATGAGCGCCTCTTTTGTCCAGCCCTCGATCGTGGAGGAAGGTATCCGGATGTTTTCCCTTGCCAAGCGCTGTTTCTGTCTGTAGAGCGGCAGGTGGTCCACGTATTTATCGGTCAGGATCATGGCCAGAAGGCCGGCCCCGGGGATGCCCTTGTCGATCACCCGCTCGGGAAGCTCGCCGATTTTCACCCCATCACAGCTTTTAGCAGCATATTTATAGCGGATATACCGTTTGATATAGAACTTTGCCGGCTCGCATTCCAGTTCTTCGGTGATTTCTTTGCCGATACAGACCATATCCGAGAGGTCACCCTCCGGGTGGATCTCGATTTCTTCTACCGGTAAGTGCCCAGGAAGTTTCGCGCGCCCTTTGTGGTTGGGGCGTTTGCGGACGTATTCAATCTTTTCTTTTATTTCCTCTCCCTGCTGCTCTGCCGCGGCGGGTTCCGCATCGAATGGCAGGGATGTCTGGTTAGGGTCACCTTCAAAGCGTTCGCGCTTCTGGCCGAACTGCATCCGCCTGTACATGGCCAGCTGCGATTCCAGGTAATCTATCTTTTCATCGCGCTCGGCCAGGGCCCGGTCACGGTCGGAAACCATCGCTAAAAGGTCTTTTTTTGACAGGTTTTCCAGTGCCGTTTGCATGGCATAAAAATACAAATAATCAGTGGTTTACGCAAGCAAAAAACGATGTTTTTGATTGCTTTAGACCACTTTTTTTAGTGAAAACCGATGCCGTCTGCGGCTCTTCTCCACAACGATCCCCTCCACCATCAGCACCAGCTCGCTCCAGTCGATCTCCCCGCCCGGCGAACTGGTTCTGGGCAGCGGGAAGGTGCCGCCCTCCAGCCTTTTGTAATACAGCACGAACCCGCCATGCTCCCAGTGCAAAAGCTTCATGTGCGTTCGGCGCCGGTTCAGGAAAACGAACACATCCCCGCCCGTGGCACCCCGGCC